>CANLOV010000001.1 GCA_947492955.1 uncultured Cellulophaga sp.
TGGCAAAGTAGTGCTAGCGGAGAGAGCATATTAAATTCTTCGGCATCTATAACAAGAACTAGCGGAAGCACTTATTACCTAAGAGCTAGGAGTAGTGGTGGCTGTTGGGGAAATGCCAGAACTGTAAATTATAATGTAACATCGGTTCCCGGTACACCGGCAGTTCCTTCAGTAGTAAATAGTTGTGGTAGCAGTGTATTAACAAGAAGTACCCCTCCTAGTGGTGTTACCTGGTATTGGCAAAGTAGTGCTAGCGGAGAGAGCATATTAAATTCTTCGGCATCTATAACAAGAACTAGCGGAAGCACTTATTACCTAAGAGCTAGGAGTAGTGGTGGCTGTTGGGGAAATGTTATAAGTGTAAGTTATTCTATATTACCTGCTAGTATTTGGTATGCAGATACAGATGGGGATGGATTAGGAGACCCTTCTTCTTTTATAAGTGATTGCACGCAGCCTGCAGGTTATGTAAATAATAAAGATGATAACGACGATAGTACTAATGGCAATACAAATTTAGTTCCAGGAATTAAAATTATTGGAGAAAGAAATGTTGAAATAGGTGTTCCATATACCTATACTCTTGAGCTTTCTCATGATAGTTATGAGCATATTAATTTAGAAATTCCTTCTATTGCAAATTCTTCTGGAGAGATTATAGAAACAATAACCGATGATAACGGTTTTCCGCTAAGTATAACGGTAGTTTGGAATAGTAATTTAGAAGATAAAGTAGGAGAAATATATGCATTTGTAGTTTTTCATTTTCCAGATGAAGCACCAGGGAATGATTACTTTCAGGTAGAAAAAAGACTTTATACGCAGAAAGTTAAGCTTAAGGTCTTTCCTGCGGCTTTAGAAGTTGATCAGAACTATGTAAAAACTACAACTTTTAGAACAGGAAGAACCATTAACGAAATAGATAATAATACTTCAAATAACATAATAGAAAATATTACATACATAGATGGCATAGGCAGGCCCCTACAGCAAATAGCTATAAATGCAGGGGGAAATAGAGAGGATATAGTAACACCTGTAGAGTACGATGGTTTTGGAAGGCAAACTAAAACCTATTTACCCTATGCATCTACGAATGATAATAATGGAGGCATAAGAATAAACCCCATAAAAGAAGTATATGATTTTTATAATACTGAAAAATATGAGTATACAGAAAATTCATACTCAGAAAGGGTTTTAGAAAACTCTTCTTTAGCACGTGTGCAAGAACAAGGTGCACCAGGTAAAGATTGGGAAATCGTAAAAAAAATACATCCAAACGAAACTATAAATAATCATAGTATTAAGTTCGAGTATATTAGTAATGCTTTAAATGAAGTAATACTATATGAAGTAGCTAATACAGGAAATCTGCTACAAAATAATTATTATACTAAGGGTACACTATATAAAACCATTACAAAAGACGAAAATTGGAAAGAAACACAAGCATTTATAAAAGACCACACTACCGAAGAATTTAAAGACAAACAAGGGCGTGTGGTATTAAAACGCACCTATAATAAGGGGATAACTCATGATACATACTATGTATATAACGATTTTGGTAATTTAAGCTATGTAATACCGCCAAAAGTTAATACTAATGATAATGTAAGTGCAACAGAATTAGCAGCGCTTTGCTACCAATATAAATACGATTATAGAAACAGATTAGTAGAAAAGAAAATACCAGGAAAAGACTGGGAGTATATAGTATACAATAAACAAGACCAGCCTATATTAACACAAGATGCTAATTTAAGAGCTAGTAAAAAATGGCTATTTACCAAGTACGATGTGCATGGCCGTGTAGCCTATACAGGTATGTATACCCATGCAAGCTCTATAGACCAGGCAGCAATGCAAAATGTAGTTAATAACTATTATACTACTAATAATACAGCAAAACTATACGAAAATAAGTTAAGCACCGCAGGTAGTGCACATTATTATAGCAACCATAGTTTCCCAACTACTAATACAGAAATTTACACTGTAAATTATTATGATGATTATGTGTTTAATAAACAAGGTTTAGCAACAACAGTAAATATATACGGAAACACAGCAGTAAATACCACAAGTAACGTTAAAGGCTTGGCAACAGCAACTAAAGTAAAAGTATTAGGGATATCTTCAGAAAAATGGATTACTACCATAACTTATTACGATGAAAAAGCAAGACCTGTTTATGTGTATAGTAAAAACGATTATTTAGAAACTATTGATATTATAGAAACTAAATTAAAGGATTTTACGGGTTTAACCGAGAAAGTGAGAACTAGCCATACAAGAAATAATGTTACAATAGTAAGCATAGATAATTTTAGCTATGATCATATAAATAGACTCATCTCCCAAACACAATGTATAGGCGATGAGAGCCTAGGCTATTATTGTGTACAAACAGATACCGATGGGGTAGATTTTGAATTAGATGGAGAAGGAGGAACTATAGAAAACAACAATTTTGTAGCATCTAATAGTATAACAATAACTAATGCAGTATTATTACCAGAAGTTATTTTAAGTATTAGCCCTGATGATTTTTCTACAGAACTTATTATGCATAATACTTACGATGAGTTAGGGCAATTAACAAAGAAAAAAGTAGGAGGCGCGCCTGCTAGTATTTTTGATAACACTCTGGGTTTACAAACCGTAGATTACAAGTATAATGTACGCGGATGGTTAAAACAAATAAACAACCCTGCAAGTTTAGGTGCCGATTTGTTTGCCTTTGGTATAAATTACAACACAGCAGACCACAGTGGCACCAAACTCTATAATGGTAATATAGCAGAAACCGAGTGGAAAACAAAGAACGATAATACACTTAGGTGGTATAATTATAGTTATGATGCCTTAAACCGTATTACCAATGCAACAAGTAGTGATACTGACAAGTTTGATCTAAGAGGTATTACCTATGATAAAAACGGAAACATTTTTAAACTACAAAGACAAGGGGCCATTGTAGCACAAGCTGCTATTAGTACAGATACAGATTATGGTACTATGGATGATCTAGTGTATTCCTATGATAGTGGTAACAAGCTAATCCAAGTAGTAGATAACGGAAACGATACCTATGGTTTTAAAGATAGCGCAGTTAACGATCAAGACTATTGGTATGATGCTAATGGCAACATGACAAGGGATGATAACAAAGGCATTACGAGTATTAGCTACAACCATTTAAACTTACCTATCAGTGTAGCACTAAACAATAGTGAAGGTAACGGTACAATTTCGTATATTTATGATGCAACAGGAATAAAACAACGCAAATTGGTAAGTACAGGAGCAACAACAGACTATGCAGGGAACTATGTGTATAAAAACAATGATTTACAATTTTTTAACCATGCAGAAGGTTATGTAAATGCAGCAGGGAGTTCTTATGAGTACATATACCAATACAAAGACCATTTGGGTAATGTTAGGCTTAGTTATAAAGATAATAGTGGTGCATTAGAAATAGTAGAAGAGAATAACTATTATCCATTTGGCTTGAAACATAAAGGGTATAATGATGTAGTGAACTCTACTAATATTGCACTAAAGAGAAAATTTGGTGGGAAAGAGTATCAGGATGAACTTGGTTTAGGGTGGTACGATATTACAGCACGTAACTACGACCCTGCACTTGGTAGATGGATGAATATTGACCCGTTGGCTGAAAAAATGACACGACACAGTCCTTATAATTATGCGTTTAATAACCCAGTATATTTTATTGATTATGATGGCATGGAGCCTTCAGGAAGTAATTGTGATGATTGTAAAAGAAGGTGTGATGATTGTAAAACAAGATATACTCAAGAGACAAATACGGAATATACTTTTATGGGAGATACACCTAATGGGGGAGTACACAATTTAAGCCACACAATTACGCAAACAGTTGAAACTTTTAACGAAGATTACACTGAGGTTACCGTAACAACGACAACAACAAAATATAACGTTCAATTGGTAACTTCTGTTGATGACGAAGGCAATACATCATTTAAATATAGTAATTCAAATAAGAATGTAAGTACTGAATCACAGACTTTTGAAAATAAAAGAGAAAGTTCGATATTTGCACAGCCTGACGGTTCAAATATTAAAGACACAAGAGGAGCTGCTATATCTGAAAAAACTTATGGGTTCAATAATTCAACAGTGCCTAGTGCTGCTGGGTTCACAGAGCAAGTTGATATAAATAAACAGCATTCTAGTATTCGAGGTTATGCAATGAATTTGAAAAGTGATCTTCAAAAAAATAGAAAATTCAATCCTTTTAAAGGAGATGCAACTACAAATATGATTATGACAGGAACAAGTGGGGCGGTAGGAGTAGCTGTTGGAGTTTCAAATGCGGATAAGAGATTGAAAGTAGCTTTTTCAGCAGGTGTTTTATTAGGCAATGTAGCTAGGAATGTCTTAAGTCATGAAGGTCGTAGTAAGAATTTAGGTAGCTCGAAAAAGAGATTTTGGAGATAGTAAGTGATATGAATAATAAAAGATATAATATAATATTCGCCTCTTTAGCATTATCAATATTAATATGCTATTATCTTTCTTATTTGTTTTCTAGTTCGATATTTATTTATGTATCAGTCTTTTTTGGGGTTGTTTTAGTTTTATTAAACTTGTTTGTTTTGAGAAAAACAAATCTGGAAAAAG
Organism: uncultured Cellulophaga sp.; assembly: GCA_947492955.1. Classification (GTDB taxonomy): domain Bacteria; phylum Bacteroidota; class Bacteroidia; order Flavobacteriales; family Flavobacteriaceae; genus Cellulophaga. The sequence goes on from CANLOV010000001.1 coordinate 4,681, forward strand.
GTATAAAAATTTATGGGTTAGAATTTTACAACTTGGATAAGTTAATTTTAGGAATATTAGCATTATTATATTTGTTTATTTTGAACACAGAAGTCCCTAATAGTAAAATTTATTTATTGACATATGGATTATTAACACTAGGATTTTTAAGCAGTGTTAGAGTCGTAAAAACTAGCCTCCCTTGATGGTCCTCGTATGCGCTAGTGCTCGTTTGCAACGAGTACCGTATTGAGTAAGAAATATTAAAGAGAAGAAACCACAGCAGTAATGTTGTGGTTTTTTTATGAGAAAGCCTGTTTGGTCTTGAAGTTCCCAGCTCGCCCCTGATGGTCCTCGTATATGCTAGTGCTCGTTTGCAACGAGTACCGTATTGAGTAAGAAATATTAAAGAGAAGAAACCACAGCAGCAATGTTGTGGTTTTTTAATATAAATATTTAGCAAGTTTATGTTTCCTCCAGCTGGTTCTCGTATACGCTAGCGCTTCGTCTGTGACGAGTGCCGTACCTGCCAAGTAAACGAAAAAATTAAGAAAAAGCTATTCTAAGCAATTAGAGTAGCTTTTTGTATTTTAGTTGTATGAGTAGAAAGTATAAATTTTATAATAAAACTGGCGTTTATTTTGTGTCCTTTATTCACTGCATGTTATTTTTATAGGAGTTCATGCATCCGCTCTGCTTAAGTGCTACAATTAGAATTATGGAGTGAAAGTGTTATTAAGCAAAAGATAGACTTACACATAACAACCCTATAGAAAGTAGTTTTGTAACTAACCCTATAGTAATGCCCAAAATTTTAGGGAGATACTACTATTTTAGAAATAGATGCTTAAAATACATTTGACTTTTTGTAGTAAGTTAGGTAATAGTGTATACAAGGCTTTGGAGCAATTTTTGTTATATTTGTTAGTAGTAAATTAATAATCATGGATTTAGAAGCACGAAAATATAATTTTATACAGGAATTATTTAGTATAGATAAAGAAAATATTATGACGACTTTAGAACATGTTTTAAAAAAAGAAAAAGAAGAGCATCAAGAAATTTCTATAGCACAAAAAAAAGAATTAGATGGTCGTTTGGAAAGTTATAAAAATAATCCTGATGATGTTCTAGATTGGGAAGATATAAAACAAGATTGGTAAGTGAATTATAAAATTAAGTTATTGCCAATTGTTCATTCAGATTTACAAAAAGCTAAAAAATGGTATCAAAATAAGAATGAAGCATTAGCTAAAGAATTTAAAGAAGAAGTAAATAAAGAGATTGATTATATTGCAGCGCACCCAGAACATTATCAATTAAAATACAAAGCGTAACGACAATCTTTGGTAACTCGTTTTCCTTATGCAATTTTTTATTTAGTAGAAGAAAAACAAAATCAAATTATTGTTTTTGGGATTTTACATACTAGTAGAAACCCTGAAATGATTAGAAAAAGATTAAAAATATAAAACAGCTGTGAGAATTTTGTAACTTTTTAAAGTAAGTATTAGTAAAAATAAAAGGCTATAAACATTAATTGCATACGGCATTCTTATACCTTATCCTAATATAATCTACACCGTTCTATTCATTAAATTCTCTCCAAATTTTTCTAATAAAAGCTTTTTGTCATCCGATATCTCTAATGTTTCTAATACCGTAAATGCTTTTTTAGTGTAAATTTTAATCTCGTTTTTGGTGTGTTCTGCAGCACCGCTGTTTATAAAAATTTCTTTTACACTTTCTACTTTTTTGCTAACATCATCGTTTTTATTAGCAAAGAAACCTTTTAAAATTGTTTGCTCTTTGCTAGTGCCAAATTCTAAAGCTTTAAGGTAAAGAAATGTTTTTTTGTTTTCAATAATATCACCACCAACCTGTTTTCCAAAAGTTTTAGGGTCTCCAAAGGCATCTAAATAATCGTCTTGTAACTGAAAAGCAATACCTAAGTTTTTTCCAAATTCGTAAATTCCCTCCTGAGATTTAGTAGAAGCATCAGCAATAATAGCACCCATTTTCATGGCAGCAGCAACTAATACAGCTGTTTTATATTCAATCATTTTTAAATACTCAGGTATTGTAACATCATTACGTGTTTCAAAATCTACATCGTATTGTTGTCCTTCACAAACTTCTAAAGCAGTTTTACTAAATAGCTTAGCCAATTCTTTAAAAATAGCCCCTTCGTAATTTTCAAAAAGTTGGTAAGCAAAGATGAGCATAGCATCTCCAGATAAAATACCTGTATTTACATCCCACTTTTCGTGTACAGTAGTTTTTCCACGGCGTAAGGGAGCATCATCCATAATATCATCATGAACCAAAGAAAAATTATGAAACACCTCTACGGCTAAGGCTGCATCTAAAGCTTTTTTGTAGTTAGTTCCAAAAATTTCGGCAGTCATTAAGGTTAAAACAGGTCGTAAACGTTTGCCTCCTAAACCCAAAATATAGGTAATAGGTTCGTATAAATTAACAGGTTCTTTTGTAATTATATTTTCCTCTAGAAAAGTAATAAACGCAGAGCGGTATTGGTCTATGGTATGCATTAAAGCTTTTTTTTCAAAAATACATTAAAAACATACATGCACTAAATAATTAATGAATTTTAAAGATGTGTTAAAAAAAGGTAAAACTTTGGAAACTTTTATGGTTTTTAAAGTTTCCTTGTGTACATTTGTGTTGGTTTATGAAAGAAAAAATTTTAGAAAAAGCAACAGAATTATTTTTAACACATGGTTTTAAGAGTGTTACTATGGACGATTTGGCCAATGAAATGGCGATATCTAAAAAAACTATCTATACCCATTTTGAAAATAAAACACAATTAGTAGAAGAGGCATCGTCTCATATCTTTTGGTTTATTTCTAATGGTATAGACAATATTTGTACTTTAGAATTAAACCCTATTGAGGAGTTATACGAGATAAAGAAGTTTGTAATGTACCATCTTAAAGACGAAAAATCGTCTCCGCAATATCAGCTTCAAAAGTATTATCCCAAAGTATATGAAGATTTAAGACAAAAACAATTTGATGTTATGCGAGGTTGCATATTGCATAATGTAGAAAAAGGAATGCAAATGGGCATATATAGAACAAATTTAAATACAGATTTTGTTTTTAGAATTTATTTCTCTGGTATTGTAAGTATAAAAGATAAACAACTTTTTCCAGATAATTTATTTACCGTAAATGGTTTAATGGACGATTATTTAGAGTACCATTTACGTGGTATAATTACCCCCGAAGGACGAAAAATATTAAACGAAATTATAAATTCAAACTTAGAATAAATGAGAACTACTTTTTTAGTCTTTTTTACTTTATTAATTGTATCTGTTGGGTTTTCGCAAGAACAAAACAGTAGTTACAGTTTAGAAGAGGCAATTGCATTTGCATTAGAGAATAACTATAGTGCTATAAATGCAAATAGAGATTTAATAGATGCCCAAAAGCAAAAATGGGAAACTATTGCAGGGGGCTTACCACAAATAACAGGGAATATAAGTTACCAGAATCAGTTAAAGCAGCCTGTAAATCAAATTCCGGCCGAGTTTTTTGGAGGAGAGCCAGGTACATTTCAAGAAGTAATTTTTGGTCAGTCGCAAACAGCCAATGCTACTGCTACATTGAGCCAACAAATTTTTAATGGTTCTTACATAGTAGGTGTACAAGCATCAAAAGCCTTTATTCGCTATAGTAATAACAATAAAGAAAAAACAGATTTAGAAGTACGCAGATCTGTTGTAGATGCTTATGGTAATGTATTATTAGCAAAAGAAAGTGTGTTAATTTTAGAAAGAAATAAAACCGCTTTAGAAAAGAATTTAAATGAAACCCAAAAGATTTATGAAAATGGTTTAGGAGACGAAGAAAGTGTAGAACAGTTACAGATAACATTAGCATCTATAGAAAGTCAGCTTAAAAATGCGATACGTTTAAAGGATATTACTTTAAAAATGCTAAATATAGTAATGGGACTTCCTATAGATTCTCCTACTACTTTAAAAGAGAATTTAGATGAATTAACACAAAAGCAGTTGCAATTAGATTTGTTAAGCACAGATTTAACAATAGAGAATAATATAGATTATAAGTTAACCTATAATTTAAACGAGCAGCGTTTTTATGAGTTAAAATTAGCAAAGAGTAGAGCTTTACCTACTTTAAATGCGTTTGTAAATTACGGAACAAGTTCTTTTTCAAATTCTTTCGACTTTTTTAATGGCGATCAAAAATGGTTCGATTCTTCTATTTTAGGTTTCGATTTAAGTGTTCCAATTTTTAGTTCTTTTAAAAGAAGAGCAAGCACACAACGTGCAAAAATTGCTTTAGAAAAAGCAAAAACACAACTTTCGGAAACCGAGGAGAAAATAAAATTACAATTAAAAAGTGCTAAAAGTAATTACACCTTTGCTATAGAGGAATATGAAACTTCTAAGAATAATTTGGCTTTAGCGGAACGTATAGAAAAAAAGAATCAAATTAAATATTACGAAGGATTGGCTTCTAGTTTTGAGTTGCGCCAAGCACAAGTGCAATTATATGCAGCGCAACAAGAGTATTTACAATCTATGGTAGCTGTTATTAATAACAAAACAGCATTAGAAATAATATTGAATAATTAAATCAATCAGCAAAACACTTAAATATCAAACAAATGAAAAAAGTAGTATTACTATCCATTTTCGTTACTCTTCTTGCTTCTTGCGGAGAAAAAGAAAATTCTGTGAAACAGATAATTGATAGCGAAGATTTAGAGGCTATTCGTGCTAAAAGAAGTACGATAACAGAAGAATTAAAAGCATTGGAAAGTCAAATCAGTCAACTAGATGAAGCTATCCTAGATTTAGATGATAATGCACAGTTACCATTGGTTTCTACCTTGCGTATTAGTTCGCAAGAATTTCATCATTACTTGGAACTTCAAGGTGATGTTATGACCAACCAAAATGTGTTAGTATATCCGCAAATGGCTGGTACACTAGAGCGTGTTTATGTTAAGGAAGGTCAGCGTGTTTCAAAAGGACAAATTTTAGGGACTATTGATGATGGCGGACTTTCAAGTCAGTTAGCACAAATGAAAACACAATTAGCTTTAGCAAAGACAACTTTTGAGCGTCAAGAAAAATTATGGAAACAAAATATTGGTTCTGAAATTCAATACCTACAAGCAAAAACACAATATGAAGCGCAAGAGAGCGGAGTAAAACAATTGGAAAGTATGGTAGGAAAATCATCATTAAGAGCTCCTTTTTCAGGAATTGTTGATGAAATTATAAAAGACCAAGGTACCGTAGTTAGTCCTGGGCCAGGAGCAGAAGTTTTTAGGGTGGTAAATTTAAACAGTATGTATGTTGAGGTTGAGGTTCCAGAAGCGCATTTAGCTACTGTAACTAAAGGAAAAACAGTAGAGGTTAATTTTCCAATTTTAGGAAATAGCGTTCAAAGTAAGATTAGTCAAACCAGTAATTTTATTAATCCAGGTAACCGTTCGTTTCGTGCCGAAATTCCAGTTTCAAACAAAAAAGGAAACATTAAGCCCAACCTAACCGCTGTTGCTAAAATTAACGATTACACTAACGAAAATGCAATTCTAATTCCGCAAAGCGTATTATCTGAAAATGCAACTGGTGAACAATATGTGTATGTTACTGTTACTAACGGTGATACTGAAATATTGTCTAAAAAAGTAATTATAGAACTAGGTAAAACTCAAGGAGATGCTGTTGAAGTACTTTCTGGACTTAAAGCTGGTGACAATATCATTGTAGAAGGTGCACGTAGTGTAAAAGATAACCAACCGGTTAAGGTAATTGAAACAAAGAATACAGTTAATAGATAGTAGTCGGTAGTTTATAGTAATAGTATGGAGCAAGTGAAATTTGCATTTGAAGATTTAAAAGTATATCAAAAGTCACTAGATTTTATTGATGAAGCTTACAATACTTGTGAATCTTTTCCTAGAGAAGAAATGTATAAACTTACCTCGCAATTCACAAGGGCAGCTAATTCAATTGCTTTAAATATTGCTGAAGGGGCTGGTGACTCAAATCCACAGTTCAATAGGTATCTTCAAATGTCACTAAATACTATTAAAGAATGTGTGGTATGCGTAACTATAGCCAAAAGAAGAGGTTATATAGATGAAAATACCAACTCAAAATTTAGAAAAAACTTGTCCGAATTATCAAAAATGATTACCTCTCTTAAGAAATATCTCAAAAACACTAAAGACTAAGGTCTATAAACTAAAGACTATTATGGAAAAAGCTAAAAAAAACGCCGATAAAGAATTTGGGCTTTCATCATGGGCCATAAATAACCCGTCTGTAATATGGGTAATGATAGCCATTTTCTTGTTTATGGGAATCTCTTCCTATTTTGCCATGCCAAGAGAAGAATTTCCAGAAGCAGTAGAGACTAAAATTTATGTAAGTACCATTTTCCCTGGAAATACAGCGGAGGATATGGAGCGTCTTATTACAGACCCTCTTGAGGAAAATATAAAAAATGTGAGCAATTTTGTTGATATGACATCTACATCTCAAGAAAATTACTCTATGGTAATAGTTGAGTTTGATGAAAATATTACGGTTGAAAATGCCAAGCAAGAGGTTAAAGATGAGGTAGATAGTGAAAAGGCAGGAGAAGATTGGCCCACATTTAATGGCGCTAAAGTAGAACCAACTGTATTCGATTTAAATTTGGCAGAATCTTTCCCTATTCTTAATGTAAATATTAAAGGGGATTATCCTGTAGAAAAATTAAAAGAATATGCAGAACTTCTTGAAAAAGAAATTGAAAATCTTGAAGAAGTAAAGCAAGTAGATATACGTGGGGCACAAGATAAGGAAGTGGCTGTTTCTGTTGATATAAATAAAATGATGGCAGCCAAAGTAAATTTTGATAACATTATTCAGGCCATTGGAAATGGAAATATGACCATGTCTGCGGGTAATTTAGTGGCTAGCGGACAACGAAGAACAATTCGTATCATCGGTGAAATTGAGAAACCTTCTGAGCTCAATAATTTTGTGGTAAAGAATGATAATGGTGTTGTGTATCTTAAAGATATTGCCGAAATAAGTTTTAAAGAAGAAGATAAAAACACTTATGCACGTGAAATGGGTGAGAGCGTTGTTATGCTCGATATTAAGAAAAGGTCTGGGCAGAATGATGTTAGAGCTGTAGAGAAAATACGAGATATTGTTGCCAATGCCTTGGAAAATGATTTGCCTGAAGGTCTAGAAATTACCTTTGCAAATGATAGTAGTAGTAGCACCTTAAATCAGGTTGATGATTTGGTGAACAATATCATTTTCGGAATCATTCTGGTGGTAACGGTATTAATGTTCTTTTTAGGATTTAGAAATGCCCTTTTTGTTGGGTTTGCTATTCCGATGTCTATGTTTATGTCGTTCATGATTCTTTCTGCTTTAGGCTATACATTAAATACTATGATACTTTTTGGCTTAATTATGGGGCTTGGTATGTTGGTAGATAATGGTGTTGTTGTTGTAGAAAACGTATATCGTTTAATGAGTCAAGAAGGCATGTCTAGAAGAGAGGCAGCCAAAAAAGGAATAGGTGAAATTGCAATTCCAATTATTATTTCTACAGCTACAACGGTTGCAGCTTTTGTACCCTTAGGAATGTGGCCTGGTATTATGGGTGAGTTTATGATTTATTTCCCTATTACACTATCCGTAGTATTGGGTTCTTCATTATTCGTAGCAATTTTTATGAATTCGATGTTGGTTTCAAAATTTATGGAAATTGGCGATAAAACTTTAACCTTAAAACAATTAATTCGTTTGAGTATTGTTTTAGGTGGTTTTGGTATTTTTATTCTTATTGTGGGTGGTGCTATGCGTGGCTTAGGTAGCTTAATGATAATCATTGCCTTATTGTTTTGGGTTTATAAATACTTTTTAAAACCTTGGTCAACACGTTTTCAAAAAAGCGGTTTAGTTAAACTAGAAAACTGGTATGAAAGACGTTTAAAACATGCACTACGTGGTAAAAATGTGTACTGGTATTTCGCAGTTACTATTGTTCTACTTATAGCAGCGTTTATGGCTTTTGGTGCTTCAGTTGGAGAACAACGAACTAAAGTGGAGTTTTTTCCAGATAATACCCCCAAAGAAATATACATTTATATAGAATACCCGCAGGGGACAGATATTGAGAAAACTAATGCGATAACAAAAGCAATAGAAGAAAAAGTTTATAATCTTATTGATGAAGATAAGTATCTTAAAAGTGGAAAAAACCTGTTAGTAGACACGGGTGTTTCGCAAGTAGGTAAGGGTGCAGAAAATCCGTTTACAGAAGGAGGGTCTGCTGCTGAAATGCCGCACAGAGGAAAAATAACGCTATCTATGCAGCAATTTAAAGAGCGTAAAGGCTTAGATTCTGAAGAATTACGCTTAGAAATTCAAAACGCTTTAGCCAATGTTTATCCTGGTGTAACTATTTCTGTTGAAAAAGATGCAGCTGGTCCACCAGCAGGGTATCCTGTAAATATTGAACTTGCTGGTAAAAACTATGACACACTTATTAGTGTGGCAGAGCGTATGCGAACCTATATCAACTCAAAGAGTATTGATGGTATGGAAGGCTTAAAAGTAGATGTAAATAAAAGCAGCCCAGGTATGGAGGTTATTATTGACCGCCAAAAAGCAGGTGAACTAGGGGTTTCTGCGGGGCAAGTAGGGCAACAATTACGAAGGTCTATTTTTGGTGATAAAGCAGGAGTCTATAAATTAGATGGTGAAGATTATGATATTAATGTTCGTTTTAATGAAGAACTACGTTATAATACCAGCGCGCTCTTTAATCAAAATATTATTTTTAGAGACCCCAATAATGGTCAAATTAAAGAAATTCCTATTTCTGCTGTTACAAAACAGCGCAATACATCATCATTTAATGCTATAAAACATGCCAATGGAGAACGTGTTGTTACTGTTTATTCAGGTTTAAAACCAGGGGGTAATGCCAATGTTATTGTGGAGCAGATTAAAAAAGAAATGGAAAACTTTAAGGGGTTACCAAGTGGTGTAAAAATAGACTATACTGGTGAGCTAGAAGAACAAGCAAAGCAAGGTGCATTTTTAGCGGGTGCTTTCTTTACAGGTTTAGGTTTAATTATGTTAATACTTATTTTTCAGTTCGGTGGTGTTTCTAAACCTTTAATAATAATGATAGCTATCTTTTTAAGCTTTATTGGTGTATTTGGAGGATTGGTTGCTACAGGTTGGCCCTTTGTAATTATGATGACAATGATGGGTATTATATCACTTGCAGGGATTGTAGTAAATAATGGAGTAGTACTTTTAGATTATACACAAATTTTGATTGACCGTAAAAAAGTTACATTAAATATGTCTGATGATGATTTATTATCTAAAGAAGATGTTACAGATATTATTATAAAAGGAGGTAAAGCGCGTTTAAGACCTGTAATCTTAACAGCTATTACAACAGTATTAGGACTTATTCCTTTGGCAACAGGACTTAATATTAATTTTATAACGCTTTTTAGTAGTTTTGACCCTCAAATTTATGTAGGAGGCGATAATGTAATTTTCTGGGGTCCATTAGCATGGACAGTTATCTTTGGACTAATTGTTGCCACATTCTTAACTCTAATTATTGTTCCTGTGCTATTTAATATAGTATACAGGCTTAAAATTAGACTTGCAAACAGAAAAACAAATAAAAAAATAGCAGTAGAAGGCGTAGCCTAGAACTATTTAATAAAATAGAATAGAAAGGTCACTAGCATTTAAAACTAGTGACCTTTTTTATTTAAATACGGGTATAAATTGTTGCTGTAGTTTTTGTATTTTTAGTTAATTTTTTTCCATTTTGTTACACTTTTGTGTAAACCCCGCTAATGCCCCTTTAATAGAGACTAAGGTTTATAATATTTCTAAACATGGCATGAAATTTTCTAGAGGTTTACAGGAAGATGTTGGAGGGTTTTTTAGTGTGACAGATGGAAATCCTAATAATCCATTTTTAGCTATAGCAGGTAAATTAGATATAAGAACTCAATTTAGTTTTGAATATGAATATTAGCATATCAATTTTTTTTTTAGTAGTAGGATGTTTTTTTGCGATATATTCTTTTTCTATTGTAGATAAAGATTTTAAATATACAGATGAGCAATTTCTACAATCATTATTTTCTTTTGAAAAATATAATGATTTAGATAAAAAAAATAAATCCATAGTAAAAAGAGTAAGAAAATATCTTATAGTGTTTATAATTTCTATTATTTTAGTAATTATAGTATTAAATAATAGTGTCTTATTCTGAAATAGGTTTATCTCGTATTCTATGATTAAAACAAGTTTTTAATAAATTTTTACAACTAGTAAAGTAGTAATTTTGTAACTCGTGCCGTGGAGATTTGGTAGGTAGAAATAAATAAAAAAGCCTAGCTAGTCCTAGTATGTCAAAGTAACGGCTAGTGATATCATTTACTAGTGCCACGTGGAGAATTAACAAAAAAGGCTATAAACATTAATTGTTTATAGCCTTTTTTATACTGTTTACATTATTAATTTCTGTGTTATAAAACTACCAAATTGGTTTTTTTAAAGGCAGTTTTAGGAGCATCGCAAACACTACAGATATAAGAATCTGGAAGGTCTTTAAATAATGTACCTGCTGGGATATCTGCTTTTTGGTCGCCATAAGAGGCATCATATACAGAGAAACAAGATTCGCACTGGTGTACTTCTTTTAAATTGGTAGCTTTCTCTTTTGCTATAGCTTTTTTAGGTGCTTTATCTTCTCCCATTTGCTTAAAATAGTTTTTACTAAGCTCCATTAATAAGCCGGGTAATTCTATTTTATCTACATCTTGCGCATAGGCTTTGTAAATTTGTGTATTGGGGTTAAAGTTTTTAAAGTATAGCACATTATAGGTAGGTCTATAATCAAAATCTTTAACAATAGTAGGCTGTGTATTTTTTTCTATAATAACCGATGCAAAATGCGAGCGTTTACCAGGATCATTACTAATACCAAAAGTAAGTCCGTAGGTACTAATATCGTTCTGGTCAAAACTACGTACTAAGAATTTTTTAAGCTCTAGTGCTTCTTTATCATCTACAGGTAAATGCCAATTCATTTCTAACTGTGAGTGACGCACATTTATCCCTTTTTGTCCTAAGAAACGTTCTAATTCTGGTCTGCAACTACTTTTTATTCCTTTAATAATAAAAGATTTCCATGGGGTAATACATATTTTACCAATACTATTATCTAGACAAAATTCGCAAAGGTCTTTAAGGAAATCTAAATCGTATTTATTATTTCTCCAATACAATCCTAACCAATACTGGTCTATACCCATACGGTTCATCCCTTCATAATAAGGAAAGGTAATGTAAGGAATCTCTAATTCCTTTTCAATGGCTTTATTGTTGGTGTCTAATTGCTTGCTAAGGATAAAAAATAACTCGTCTACATCGGTAATATCCTCATAAATATCTTCTATAGCTTGTGCAATTATTGCAATATCCCAGCTATAGACTAAAACAGGATAGTAAGCCGCTTTTTTCCAGTGGGGTAATTTTATATTTAAATACCAGTAATCTTCGTTATCCGATGCTATAAAATTAAGATTACCACTAAAAATAGGTACTAAACGCTGCTTAGGGTCTGTAATGTTTATTTTAAGTTTAGGAAGGTAATTAAAGCCCTCTAGGATGTATAAATAGGTAGACCCTTTAAGCCAATAGGTCATGTCAAAAATATCGGAAGATACATAGGAGCATACAATATTTTGGCAATTTCTATCGGGAATAATATCGGTGTTGAATTTAGATATTTTTTCTATCTGCTCTTCCTCTACATTTTCTAGTGGAAAAAGTAAATCTTGCCTAGAACCAAAATAAACTTCTTTAAGACCAGCAGCTTCTAACATAGCAATACTATCTTTAAGTTCTCCTGGCGAGGTTACTCCTCCTTTTATAAGTATACGGTGTAAATCGTCGTTCATAATAGTACTAACTTAATTGGCAACGGTTGCTAGTTGCTGGTTTAATATTTCTCTAATTTCTGGTTTACAACTACCACATCCTAAACCTGCTCCTGTTTCTGAGCAGAGTTTTGGAAAATCGGAGCATCCGCCTTGTATAGCATCAATAATATTACCTTCTCCTACTTGGCTGCAAGAACATACTAATTCTCCTTTCATAGGAACAGAATTTGTAGCGCCTCTTAAGAGTTCGTCTCGCTTTTCAGAAAGTTCTATTTGCTCCTCGATAAGGCGTTTAAATTCGGCAAATTCGTTTTTATCTCCCATTAATATAGCCCCTAAAAGTGTATCGTCTTTTACAATACATTTTTTATAGTATTTTTTGCTAACATCCATAAAGATAATTTCCTCGTAACTAGTGTCGTTACTTGGGGTGTTTACCATTCCTAGGCTACATAAGTCCAGGTTTTCGAATTTTAAAATATTCATTAAAACAGAGCCATTGTATATACTGCTTTTATCTCCTAAAATATATTTAGCTGCGATATCTGCTTGTTGTTCAGCGGCAGAAGTAATACCAAAAAGTCCGCCTTTAAATTCTGCTATTTCTCCTAAAGCAAAAACAGAGCTATCGCTTGTTTGTAAATACTCATTTACAACTACACCTCGGCCAGTTTTAAGGTTGGCTAGTTTGGCAAGCTCCATATTAGGGCGCGTACCTATGGCATAAACAATAGCATTACATTTTATGGTTCTTCCTGTTTTTAAGGTTACCAAAAGCGATTGATTGTTCTGTTTCTCTTCGAACACCGTACTAACCTCATTATCAAAATAAACTTTAATACCTCTTTCTGTAACATCTTGCGCCAGTAATCTACTTGCAATATCATCTAACTGACGTTCCATTAAACGTGGTGCTCTTTGGATAATGCTAATGTTTATATTTCGTTTTTTTAGGGCTGCAGCAAGCTCTAAACCTAAAAGTCCGCCACCAACAATTACTACATGCTGCTGGTTAGCAGGTAAACCTGTATCTTGTAAATACTTTCGTAGTTTATCGGCATCGCCACGCTCTCTCATGGTAAAACGGCCTGGTAAGTTTATTTGCACATCGCTAGGTACAAAAGCACGGCTACCTGTTGCCATTATCATAATATCATAAGAGTGTGTTACATTATTAGTATCTGTAACTTCTTTTTTATCTTTATCAATTTTAGAAATACCAACTCCTGGGTATAGTGTAATATCTAATTTTTGTAATTCTCCTTTTTTAAGTTTTTCTAAAGCTTCCCAAGACAATTCTTCACTTACATACTCGGGTAATAATACACGGTTGTAAAATGGGTTTTCTTCTTTAGAAAACACATGTAGCTCATCTGCTTCGTTCTTTTCTCTGTAGGTTTGTACAAAACGATAAGCAGCAGCACCTGCACCAATTACAATTACTTTTTGTTTTGGTTTTACATATTTTTCTACCTGTACCGCACAGTATTTAAAGTCTGGTTCTTTAGATATAGGGTCTACAATATCATTGGTAATATTATTAGCTCTACCAAAATTACTATTTAATATTTTACCCCAGTGCATAGGTAAGAACACTACTTGTTCTCTAATATCAAAATTAATTTTAACTTTTACCTGTACTGTTCCTCGTCTGCTCGTTATAACAGCAACATCTCCTTCTTTTAATCCTCTTAAATAAGCATCTACCTTGTTCATTTCTAAATAAGGTTCCGGGATATGGGTAAGTAAACGTTTTACTTTTCCTGTTTTAGTACGTGTATGCCACTGGTCTCTAACTCTACCTGTATTTAATATCAGCGGAAATTCTGATGTTGTAGTTTCCGATTCGTTATACAATTTTGCAGGCGCATTAAAATGTGCTTTCTGGTCTTTGGTATAGTACGTATGGTCCTGAAAAAGTCTTGGTGTTCCAGGGTGCGTATTATGAGGTACTGGCCATTGAAAACTTCCTTCGTTTTTTAAACGTTCGTAAGATAAACCAGAGATATCTATATTGGTGCCTTTGGTTAATAGGCAGTGTTCATCGTATACTTCACTAGCATTAGCATAGTTAAAGCCTTTGTAATTCATCTTTTGTGCAAACTTCCATAGGATTTCTGCATCTGGTAATGCTTCTCCCGGAGCATCTATAACTTTAGGTAAATAACTAATTCTACGTTCAGAATTTGTCATAGTACCTTCTTTTTCTAACCAGCCAGCTGCTGGTAGTAATAAATCTGCGTATTTAGAGGTGTCAGAATTATGAGAAATATCTTGTACTACCACAAAATTAGCTTTTGCTAATGCTCGTTCTATTTTATGCGCATTAGGCATACTTACAATAGGGTTGGTACATATAATCCAAACAGCTTTCATTTTACCACTCTCAAGAGCATCGAACATTTCGGTTGCAGTGTAACCTGGCTGGGCTTTAATTTCTAGATTGCTTCCCCAAAAATCGGCAACTTCTTTACGGTGTATTGGGTCTTCCAAATTTCTATGCGCAGCTAGTAAATTAGCCATACCCCCAACTTCTCTACCACCCATTGCATTTGGCTGACCTGTAAGAGAAAAAGGACCACTTCCTGGTTTTCCTATCTGTCCTGTTAATAGCGATAAGTTTAGCAAGGCTACGTTTTTAGGTACACCTATTACACTTTGGTTTAGCCCCATTGTCCACATGCTAATAAAAGCTTTTGCATCTCCTATATAATCGGCAGCTTTGCGGATATCTTCTACTTTTACACCACATATTTTTGCAGCCTCTTGTAGTGATAGTTTAAAAGCACTTTCCTTACATGCTTCAAAATCTACGGTATGTTTTTTTATAAAGTTTTTATCTATCTTCTTCTTTTGTATTAACCATTTGGCAATGGCGTTAAAAAGAACAACATCTGTACCTGGTATTATTTGTAAGTGTAAATCAGCAGAAGCACAAGTCTGTGTTTTTCTAGGATCTACAACAATAATTTTTACATTAGGGTTTTCCTCTTTATGCTTTTCTATTCTTCTAAATAAAATAGGGTGACACCATGCAGGGTTTGCACCAGCAATAAGGAAACAATCTGATAATTCTATATCTTCATAAGCAATTGGAACAGAATCTTCTCCTATTGTTTTTTTATAACCAACTACGGCAGAACTCATACAAAGCCTAGAATTGGTATCTATGTTATTAGTACCAATAAATCCTTTAGTTAGTTTGTTTACTAGGTAATATTCTTCGGTTAAACATTGCCCAGATACGTAGTAACCAACACTATCTGGTCCGTGTTTATCTATAATACTTTTAAATACAGCGGCAGCTCTGTCTAATGCAGTATCCCAAGATACCCTTTGCATAGGATGGTTTCTACTCCATCTCATTTCTGGGTATAAAATACGATCACTCGTATCTTGTGCTACGTAATTTAGATTTTTCCCTTTAGAACAAAGCATTCCTTTGTTTACTGGGTAATCTGGGTCTCCTTCTACGGTTATAGTTCCTTTAGAATCTTGTTCTACTATAATTCCACAGCCTACGCCGCAATAGGAACAAGTGGTTTTATGTGTATTTTTTTTCTGCATGTAGTCGGGTCTTGAAAAATTAGTGATTTTCAAAAGTGAAAATTACAAAATTACGTATAAATACGTAGTAATTATTTACTAATAGTTTGGCTAATTATTATGAGATTCATAATAAATGATAGCTTAAATGTTATTTTTTAAATTGATACAACTTCTTTGTAGGGTAAAATAAGATGTGATTTCTTTAATAAATAAGCTATAAATACAAACATCATATTTTATAAGGTTCTTGTTTGTTTACGGGTGTTTTACAACATTTATTTCTATTAGAGTATAATGTTATTTAATATTGCTTAACCAATAATTATGATTACAACTAAATTTTATAAACACTATAAGAGTGTATTGCTTTTAATATGCTTTATTTCGGGAATTTCTGTTTTCTCGCAGGAGACATATTTGGATCAATTTAATAGTGTTTCTTATAACAATACAAATGGTACTTTAGATTGGTCTGTAAATAGTTGGATAGAAAATGGAGATGACCTTGATAATGGACCAGTAGATAGGTATATACGTATTAGAGATAATCGGTTTGAATTTAATTATATATGGTCAGAAGCAGTGGAAAGAACAGTAAATTTATCGGCTGCTGCAAGTGCTACACTTTCTTTTAATATAAATTTGAATACGATTGATGCTGGTGAAGAATTTTTGGTGCAAGTTACTGGCAATGGAGCAACTAATACATTTGTTATTAGCAATGGTGTTACAGGTGTTTTTAGTCAAGACATATCTGCATATATTGCTAGTAATACTACAATAAGATTGTCTGGAGGAACAGAAAATTGGGAATTGACAGATGATATTTTTATTGATGACTTCCAAATTACTATAACTACAGCTTCTATTGTAGATACAGACGGTGATACTATTCCTGATAGTGTAGATTTAGATGATGATAATGATGGAATGACAGATGAAGAAGAATATTGTACTAATTTAGATGTATCATTATTCGCATCTGGTGATTTTGGTACTAGGTCTGAAACATTTATGCACACAGACACTGGTTATTTAAAATTAGATTTTACAGCCTTAGATAATTCTTTTCAGCTTTTAATAAACGGAGGGGGTATACATAATTCTGTTTTGCAATTTCAACAATATGCTTCATTAGTTGGTGAAATATATGTTCAGTTTCAGTCCGACGATGCTTATATGTTTGCTCCATGGCTATCAAATAATAATGGTTTGCCTAGAATTAGACTTATTATTAATGAAGAGGGAGAAGTAACTCTTTTCGGTACTAGAAATAGGAACTCAACTGTTTTAGAACCAATGTATACACAAGGTAATATCCCTTTTAATGTTATCAATTGGGTTGCTGGTAATACTAATAATTTAACTATTATAAATCCAGATGGTTCAGGTCCAGAGTCTATGAATGCTTCTCTATTTGCTAGTGCTTTATGCGATTTTGATGGAGACGGAACTATTAACAGTTTAGATTTAGATTCTGATAATGATGGTATTTATGATATTGTAGAGGCAGGTGTATTAGATGTTTCTGGGGTAAATGATGCAAATAATGATGGTATTATTGATGGTCTACCTGCTGCTTTTGGAGCTAATGGCTTGTATGATGTTGTAGAAGATAATGATATACAGGCTGCTAACTTAACGTATATAATTACAGATACAAACTCAGATAGTAATTATGATGCTTTTGATTTAGATAGTGATAGTGATGGATGTTTTGATGCTACAGAAGCTGGTTTTACGGATCCAGATAATGATGGGTATTTAGGAAATTCAACAGTTTCCGTTAATAATGATGCTATTGTAATAGGGCAAGGTGGTTATACAACGCCTGCAGATATAGAACCAAATAATGGTGTTTATGACTTTCAAGAAGCGGCTACACCTTTTTGGGTAACAGCAACAGGTGACTTAGATACTTCTGTAGAATGCGCTATAAATGCACCCGTAAAAACATTGCCTATTTGTATTCCTGTATCTGACACTTTTTTTAACGAGCAACAATTTGCTTGGGGATTTGGTTTACAAAATAATACTGGTAGCGTAGTTAATAGTTGGCAAGTTGTTATTGCGAATGCAAATTATCAAATAGATGCAACGCAATTAACAAATCAGTCCGCTTTTATTTATTCAGAAGTAGATAATGGTAATGGTACTTATGATCATATTTTTACAGGGACATCTGCTATTGCTAATTTTGGAGGTATTCCGGGTGGTAATATAGAGTGGACTGGTGTTAATTTTGGTTTTACACCAACTTCTAACGGATTATCAGTTTTATGTGGAGATAATCCATTGATACAACAACCTATTGCATCAGACGGCTGTGGACCTGTTACGGTAAACGAAATAAGTGATATAACTACCCCTGGGAGTTGTCCAAATTCATACACACGTGTACTTACTTACCAAGCAGTAAATGGAGCAGGTAATACAAGTCCTTTATTTACTACAACAATAACAGTAGATGATACTACTGCACCAACGGCAAGTAATTTAAGCCCGCTTACTGTTTTATGTGCAACAGAAATTCCGGCACCAGATATTTTAGTAGTTAGCGATGAGGCAGATAATTGTACAGCTAATCCTGTAGTTACTTTTGTAAGTGATGTAAGTGATGGAGGAACTAATCCAGAAATTATTACAAGAACATATCGTATTACTGATGAGTGTAATAATAGTACAGATATTACTCGTATTATTACAGTAAGTCCATTATTAATAACGACACAACCAGCTGACGTAAGTTCTGGAGCAGGAGATAGTGCTAACTTTTCAGTTGTAGCTAATAATACAGATACGTATCAATGGCAATTAAGTATTAATAATGGTACTAGTTTTTCTAATATTTCTGATGGTACAGCGTATTCAGGAACGCAAACAGCTACTTTAACGGTTAATAATGTAGACATAGATAATAACAATTATCAATATAGAGTAATAGTGTCTAACTCTGGTAGTACTTGTGCTGCTGTAACTTCTAGTGTAGGGATATTAACAACTACTGTAAAGACGGTAATAACCAATAGAAGAATTACCTATAGGGTAAAGAAAGACTAAAGAGTTTTTATCTTTAAATTCTGTCATAATTCAATTTAAAGTTATTTAAAATAATGTTTTTAAAAAGTCTATATGTTTAATTACAGGTGTTTTACAATTTTTTTAGTGTGTTTCTTAACGTATTTTCATAAGATCACAACATTTATTTAAAACTTACTTTTATTGTAGGTATTTTCGTAAAATGAAATGTAATACAATAATTTTTAGTCGGAAATATTATAAAAGAATTGCATTCTTATTATTTATTCTTAATGGGGTTTTTGCATTTTCTCAGGATACGTATGTTGATAATTTTGATACTGTAAATTATAGTAATAGTAATGGAACTTTAAATTGGACAACATCTTGGGTAGAGAATGGAGATGACACTAATGATGGTCCAACGGCACAATATATAAGTGTTGTAAGCACTGGACTAAGATTTAATTTTATATACACAGAAACTATCCAAAGAACCGCAGACTTATCGGGGTATACTACAGCAACTTTGTCTTTTAATTTAAGAACAGTCTCTTTAGGTATAGGAGAAACTCTTGAAGTTGAAATTACAGGTAATGGGGCATCACCTACAATTATAAGCATAGACAATACCACATCAGTTGGAATTGTAAGCCAAGATATATCTGCTCATATAGATAGTAATACAACAATAAGATTATTAGGAGGGAGATTAACTGATACTGATTGGAATTCTAATGGAGATACGGTTATTATTGATGATTTTACAATTTCTTTAGTAGGAGGCTCTTCTAACGATTCTGATGGAGATGGTATAGATGATGCTATGGATAATTGTCCTACTATAGCAAATGCAGATCAATTAGATACCGATAATGATGGTATTGGAAATGTTTGTGATGAAGATGATGATAATGATGGCGTTACAGATTGTTTGGAAGATGGAGCTGACGATACAACAATATCTAGTGTTTTTTCTTTAAATGGTGATGCTATAGAGATTAGTGATTTTGAAGTACAGCTTACACCTGCTGAAAATAGCAAGGCAGGTTCTGCAACAATCACAGATAAAATAGATTTTAATAACAGCTTTAGCTTTTCTTTTGAAGCTTATTTAGGAAGTAGTAATAATGGAGCAGATGGAGTTGCCATTATTTTTCATGATGACCCACTAGGGGCTGTGGCCGTTGGAGGAGATGGCGTTGGATTAGGAGCTGTAGGTATCCAAAATGGAATAGTATTAGAATTAGATACATTTGATAATGGTAATGGATCTGGTGTTGGTGATATTGGTCAAGACCATGGAATGATATGGGATTCAGATAATCAGTCTGGTGTAGGTTTATTAACAACCGCAGTAAATTTAGGGCAGTTAGAAGATAATAGTTACCATAATATAACTATTAATTGGGATATTACTACAAATACAATAAGTTATTTTGTAGATGGTGTTAATGCAGGAACATTTACAGGAGATTTAATAAATAATTATTTTGGAGGTAATAATTTAGTCTTTTTTGGTTTTACAGCATCTACAGGAGGGTTAAATAATCAGCATAATATAAGATTTAACGATTTATGTGATATCCCTTTGTTTACTGATGATGATGGAGATGGAACTCCTAATTATTTAGATTTAGATAGTGATAATGATGGTATTTATGATGCGGTAGAATTTGGACATAATCAAGCACACGTAAATGGGCAGTTAACAGGAGCTATAGGGAATGATGGAGTGCCAGATAGTGTACAGGCATCGGGAGCAGAGGACAGCGGTACTATAAACTTTATTGTAACAGATACCGATAGTGATGATATTTACGATGCTTATGAATTAGATAGTGATAACGATGGATGTTATGATGTTATTGAAGCTAGCTTTACTGATCCAGATAATGATGGCTATTTAGGAAATTCCCCCGTTTCTGTTAATGGAAATGCGATTGTTACGGGGCAAGGCGGTTATACAACGCCTGCAGATATAGAGCCAAATAACGGTATTTACGATTTTCAGGAGGCAGCTACTCCCTTTTGGGTAACTGCAGCAGGAGCTTTAGATGCTACTTATGAGTGTGCAACAAATGTACCTTTAGTAACATTGCCTGTGTGTACAAGAAATTTAAGATTTACTTTTTTTAATGAAATACCAACATCTTGGGGGTTTGGATTGCAAAATGAAGAAAGTACACCAGTAAACAATTGGCAAGTTCTTATTACGGGAGCAGATTATCAAATAGATATTACTCAGTCACAAAATCAATCAGGATTTATATATTCAGAATTTGATAACGGAGATGGAACTTATGATCTTTTATTTACAGGAACAGCTCCTATTCCTGCATATGGAAGTATTCCTGGAGGTAATATAGGTTGGGATAGTGGATTCAATTTTGGATTTGATCCTAGCTCAAATGCGCAAACAATTTTATGTGGAGATTCTCCAGCAACTATTGCACCTCCAGTAGCGTCTGATGGCTGTGGACCTGTTACGGTAAACGAAATAAGCGATATAACTACAGCAGGTAGTTGTCCAAATTCATACACACGTGTACTTACTTACCAAGCAGTAAATGGATCAGGTAATACAAGTCCTTTATTTACTACAACAATAACAGTAGATGATACTACAGCACCAACGGCAAGTAATATAAGTCCGCTTACTGTTTTATGTACTGCTGAAATTCCAGCGCCAGATATTTTAGTAGTTAGCGATGAGGTAGATAACTGTACTGCAAATCCTGTAGTTACTTTTGTAAGTGATGTTAGTGATGGAGGAACTAATCCAGAAATTATTACAAGAACATATCGTATTGCCGATGCGTGTAATAATAGTACAGATATTACACGAACTATTACAGTGAGTCCAATATTAATAACGACACAACCAGCGAATGTAAGTTCTGGAGCAGGAGAAAGTCCTACTTTTTCAGTTATAGCTAATAATACAGATACGTATCAATGGCAATTAAGTATTAATAATGGCACTAGTTTTTCTAATATTTCTGATGGTACAGCATATACAGGAACGCAAACAGCTACTTTAACGGTTAATAATGTAGACATAGATAAGAACAATTATCAATATAGAGTAATAGTCTCTAACTCTGGTAGTACTTGTGCTACTGTAATTTCTAGTGTAGGGATATTAACAACTACTGTAAAGACGGTAATAACCAATAGAAGAATTACCCATAGGGTAAAGAAAAATTGATAGTTTTAAATTAAATTATACTGTTGTGCTTTTTTGGATAAATCAATTAGGTTTTTAACTTCCATTTTGCGCATTAGGTTAAAACGATGCGTTTCTATGGTTCGTTTACTTTTTGCTAATTTTTCTGAAATTTGCTTGTTGGTAAGTCCAGATAATACTAATTCTAAAACTTGAAGTTCTTTACTTGTTAAATCAAAAGGGGTATCACTTTTTTTAATTACTTCAGTTTTTTCTACGCTTGTTTTACCAGGATTTAATATGTTATTTACTAAAACATTAGAGATATCTCCACTAAAATACTTTCCTCCTTGTTCCACAGTACGTATGGCTTTTATAAATTCCGTTTTACCAGTATCTTTTAAAAGATAACCGTTAGCGCCTGCTTGTACAGATTTTAGGATATATTCTTCGGAATCGTGCATAGATAAGATAATACATTTTGTAGCGGTATTGGCCTTTTTTAATTGGTCAACGGCATCAATCCCATTCATGATAGGCATACGAATATCAATAATAAGAAGGTCTGGTTTTTTATCGTTAACCATAGCTATGGCCTCTTGCCCGTTAGCAACTTCGCCAATAACAATTAAATCGTTTTCACCTTCTAAGAGTGCTCTTATGCCATCCCTAACAAGAGAATGGTCATCTGCTAATACTATGCTTGTAATTTTATTCAATGTACTATTTTGTAAGACAAATATAGGATAAAAAAGATACTTAGAAATACGTAAATATGATGTGCTTAATAATAAGCTATAAATTAAAAGAGCTACCACAATCAAAAATGTGATCATGATAGCTCAACCGAAGCAAAACGGTATTTTTAATTTTATTTAGTAGCTGTATTTAAGAATTTAGGCTTTACAATTAACATTGTCCATGCCCAGTTTTGAGATCCTTTAGCTCCAGTAACATAATCTGGCTCGAAAAATTGAGAATATCCACCTACAAGTTTAAATCCTTTGAATTTTTTAGCGATAACTAAGTCTATCTCGCTACCTAAGCTCTCTGTTGATGTAGATATATTAGCTGATTCTTCGCTGAAAGTATGGAACTTTGCAGTTAACCCCCATCCTTTACCTAAACCAAACTTAGCACCAAAGTTAATATCTACAAGACCACCCGCATTACCGTGGTTTCCTACGTAAAATCTATCCATTAAACCATTGAATTTGTGGTTGGTTCCGTATAATGGGAAAAATGCAGCTGAATCATCTTTTTTACCACCAATAGATTCAAAACCAGCTAATAATGTAATTTTATCAGCTACTTTATATGTAGCATCTAAGCTGTATAATAAAGCACCTTTAACTTTTGTGTCATTAACACGGTTACCAGATTGTATATAGAAATTAGCAGCCAATCCTAAATCGCCAAGTTTTGATTTAGCATGTACACCACCAGTAAACAAGTTTGATTTTAGGTCGCCGTTAGAACCATCTTGATAAGTTGTGTTTAATAACAATGCGCTAATATTAAACTTTTCAGATCCAGTATGAGCTCTTAAAAATCCTAAATTTCTGTATGTGAACAAAGCAGCATTACCATAAATATTACTACCAATAGTATTTACTGCATAACCAGCATCTAAAGAGAAATTTTCTGTTTTGTGTTTAATAATACCTACATCATGAGTTCTTGCTTGTTGCGCCCATCCTAAACCACCTAAAATCCTTTGGTCGTCATAAGATAAAGGTTGTCTACCTAATTTAAAGCTCCATGTATCGGCTAATTTTAAATCAACCCAAGCTTCTTGCACTCTAAAATTCCCATTACCTGCTGCTGCAATTTGTTGTCTGTCACCATGTAAGAATACTTCTTGAAATGACATGTAATAATTATAGTTTTCTGCTTTATATTGTGCAACTAAAGCGGCTCTAACGCTTGTTTGTAAAAACGGGTCTGAACCATCTAGAGCTGTTCTAGATTGACCACTACCAAATAATTCTGTACGTGGTCTAAATTCTCCACTTAATGTAAATTGTGCTGTAGCAAACTGTGCCATTAGGCATATAATGCCTAGAAATAAATAATTCTTTTTCATAATTTGAGTTTTAGTGTAATTCTATTCTATGTTGAGGTTTAATGTTCTAAGAAGTCTATTAAATGTTTACGGTATTTGTAATAATCATCGTGTTCTAGTACAGATTTTCTGGTTCTGGGTCTTTCAAAATCTATAGAAAGTACATCGCCAATTTTTGCTCTAGGCCCACTTGTCATCATAACTACTTTATCTGCCAAAAATATAGCTTCATCTACATCATGCGTAATCATTACGGCAGTTATTTTCTCTTTATTCCATATTTCTATTAAAATATCCTGTAATTCACCTCGTGTTAGCGAATCTAACATTCCAAAAGGCTCATCTAATAATAAAACTTTAGGCTTTATGGCAAAGGCTCTTGCAATACCTACACGTTGTTGCATTCCTTGTGATAGTTCATTTGCTTTCTTATTAAAAGAACCATCCATACCAACTTTGTGTAAATAATATTTAGCAATGTCTAAACGTTCTTTTTTTGTTGCATGCGGAAATACTTGGTTTACGCCTAAAGAAACATTTTCTAAAGCTGTCATCCAAGGCATTAAGCTTGGTGCTTGGAAAATAACCCCTCTATCTGGTCCTGGTCCTTTTACAGGATTTCCTAATACAGATATGTTACCTCCAGATATCGGATTTAAACCTGCAATCATAGATAGCATGGTTGTTTTTCCGCATCCAGAATGCCCAATAATGGTTACAAACTCTTCCCTCATAATCTGAAGGTTTAAGTTTTCTAACACCACATAATCTCCTTTTGGGGTAGGGTATACTTTTTTAAGATCTTTTAAATCTAGCATTACTTTAGAAGGGTAGCTTATACCATTTTCTGTAAATGCTGTATCTGTGTTTTGTATAGTATCAGTACTCATAACGTTTACTTTTTTTGGTTAAAACTGCCCTACAAAGCTTTTTGGGCTTATTTCTGGTAATATATATTCTTCATTAGATACAGATTTTCTTTCGTCTCCTATATCCATTAAATATTCTATAATAGCATTCCTAGTTTTTTTATAATTTTCATTATCGTTTAACTCGGTTTTACTTCTAGGTCTGTCTATATCAATTTTAAATTCTGGTCCTAAAGTTGCTTTTGGTCCTGGTCTTAAAGGGATTATACGGTCTGCCATATAAATTCCTTCATCAACATCATTGGTAATTAATAATGCAGTACGTTTATCTTTACTCCATATATTTAATATTTCATCTTGTAGATTACCACGAGTTAAGGCATCTAAAGCTCCTAAAGGCTCGTCCATAATAATCATCTCTGGTTTCATGGCTAAAGCACGAGCTACAGCTACACGCTGGCGCATTCCTCCAGAAAGTTCTTTTGGTCTTTTGTTTATTGCAGGCGATAAGCTAACCATATCTACGTATTGTTTTACACGCTCCATTAGTTGTGCTTTGCTTTCTTTTGGAAAAGCTTCTTTTACTGCCATGTATACATTTTGACCAACTGTTAACCAAGGAAGTAAAGAGTAGTTCTGAAAAATTACACCTCTTTCATGACTTGTATCTACTACTGGTTCTCCCTTAAATAAAACTTCGCCACTTGTAGGTTGTACTAATCCATTAATTAAATTTACTAGAGTGGTTTTTCCACTTCCTGTAAAACCAACAATGGCAACAAATTCTCCTTCTTCTATCTCCAAGTTAATATTAGACAACACCTCGGTACTATCTTCTCCTTGTCCGTATGTTTTGTAAATGTTTTTTAATTCTAAATATGCCATTTTGCTTTCGTTTAATTGTTAGTTTAACATATTTTAGATTGCATCTGTTTTAACAAAAGACACAGAGTTTTGAATAGCCAACATTATTCTATCTAATAAGAATCCTATAATACCGATTACAAACATGGCTACGATTATTTTTGCATTAGAATCGTTAGCTCCATTCTGGAACTCTTCCCATACAAATAAACCTAAACCTGGACTTTGTGCTAATAATTCAATAGCAATTAATACCATCCAAGCTACAGACAATGTAATTTTTAATCCAGTAAATATTAAAGGTAACGATGATGGTAAAATCACTTTAAAAACTTTTTGAAATGTTCCTAATTTTAAAACTTTAGCAACATTTATATAGTCTTTATCTACAGAAGCAACTCCCATAGCAGTGTTAACTAATGTTGCCCACATAGAGCATAAGCCTACACTTATAAATGATATGGTAAATGAGCTATCTTCACTAGAATCTATCAATATTGTTTTTACAATCATGAAAACAAGTAAGTACCAAACTACTGGTGAAACAGGTTTAAAAATTTGAATAAACCAGTTAAACGCACTTTTTAAAGTTGGACTAAGACCTATGAATATTCCTAAAGGAACAGCTATTAAAAGTGCTAATAAAAAACCAGCGAACACTGTTTTTAAGCTTCTCACTATTTGATCTACAAAAGAAGGTCTTCCGGTGTATGTAATAGGATCCTTTCCTTGTTCAATTCTTTTAGCGTTCATAGCAGCAGTTTTTTCTTTAAATGCCGCTTTGTCTGCACTTATTATATTGTGATCTTTTAATAGGGATTTAAACGAGCCCCAAACTTGTATAGGTGATGGTAGTGTATTAGGCTGACAACTACTATCTCCTGATGCAATACATACTTTTAATGCATCTGCTTCTGCTTGTCCTTGGTCTTCTAATGCCTTAGCAATCTTAAATTCTGCTTCTTTATTGTAAAGGGCTTTGGCACCTGCGTGCCAAAGACCAATAAACAATAAGATTGAAGCGATAGGAACTAGTGTTTTTCTTAAGATGCTTTTAACTTCATCTTTTTCTAATTTTCCTGTAAAAAGATTTGCGATATTTTTAAAAAACCCCATACCTATTAATTGTGTTACTTTATTAAGTGTTACGCTTTGCTTCATCGTTACTTTTTTTAATTACCTTTCCTTAATCTTTATTCCCTATAGCGAAGCTATTAATGTATCCTATTGGATCTTTAGCATCGTACATGTTACCATCTATAAAGTCTTTAGTTGGCGCTTTATAACCATCTGTTGCAGGAATATCACTAGCAGGGATATGACCTTCTGCTACTAATAATTTTGCTGCTTTTTCCCAGATATCTGGTCTGTATATATCTTTAATAGTGTTAGCATACCATTCTGCTGGCTTAGCTTCTGGAATTTGTCCCCATCTTCTCATTTGTGTTAAGAACCAAGTTCCGTCTGAGTAGAATGGGTATGTTGCATTGTACTTGTAGAATACGTTAAAGTCTGGCATAGCACGCTTGTCTCCTTTTTCGAACTCAAAAGTTCCTGTCATTGAGTTTGCTAATACTTCTACTGGCGCACCTACGTATTGTGGCATAGATAATATTTTTACAGCTTCTGCTCTGTTTTCTGGAACATCTAACCATTTACCAGCTCTAATTAATGCTTTAGTTACAGCTGTTGCAGTGTTAGGATAATCTTTTACAAACTTCTCTGTCATAACAAATACTTTTTCTGGGTTGTTTTTCCAGATATCGTAGTTTGTAGTTACAGGAACACCAATTCCTTTAAAAACCGCTTGTTGGTTCCATGGCTCACCCACACAGTATCCGTAGATAGTTCCAGATTCTAATGTTGCTGGCATTTGTGGTGGTGGTGTTACAGATAATAATACTTCTGCATCAATTTGACCTTGAACGTTATCAGCTGTATACATTCCAGGGTTAATACCTGCTGCAGCTAACCAATATCTAATTTCATAGTTGTGTGTAGATACAGGGAATACCATTCCCATTTTAAATGGTTTTCCAGCGTTTTTGTACTCAGTAATTACAGGTTTTAAAGCGTCTGCTTTAATAGGGTGTACTGGTTTTCCGTCTGAATCTTTTGGTACATTTGGCTTCATTTTAGACCAAACATCATTAGATACTGTAATTCCGTTCCCGTTTAAATCCATAGAGAAAGGAGTAACTAATTTTGCTTGTCTACCAAAACCAGCACCTGCAGCAATTGGCTGCCCAGCTAACATATGAGAACCATCTAACTGACCATCTATTACACGGTCTAAAACGTTTTTCCAGTTAGATTGTGCTTCTACAGAAACAAATAATCCTTCATCTTCAAAAAAACCTTTTTCTTTTGCAATGGCTAAGGGAGCCATATCTGTTAATTTAATAAAACCAAAAGTTAATTGTGGTTTTTCAATGTCTAATGTAGCAACTTCTTCTTTTGCTGTTGCTGCAGTTGCTTCGGTACCTTTTTTAGTTTTCTCACCACAAGCTATAAAAGTTATAGCTAGTAAGAATAAATAAGGCATTTTTTTAAGTAGTCTCATATTCGATAGTTTTAATTAGTTCTACGTATTAATACTTACATGGCAAATGTATAAGTACTTATACTTATTTATTATGAGTATTACCATAGTGCAACCTCTTTTTACACCACTTAAAAAACTGCTAAAAAACATGTTTATCTTGTAACTAGTTGCTAAACAGTAATGTGTGATATACGTAGTATTACTAAGAGAAAAAATACGTAGGCAATAAATAGAAATTTTTATAGTTGTTTTGGCTTAAAAGAGGAGAGATTTTAAGAAAATGTTGTGCAGCATAGATTTTTTATTGCCAACATTTAGGATGAAGATTATTTTAATATAATGAATATTGTGTAGAAATAAATTACCTATTGTAGTAGTGATACAGAACAAGCCTGTTTTAAGCTACGATAAAATTGTATGATCATTTTTTGGGGTCTATATTATTGGAGAAGTAAAGAAAGTAGGTATTTATATGAAATCTATGCTTCAGGAAGTGTTATAAAAAAAGCATACTAATATAGAAATAGTATGCTTTTTTAGGTGTTTATGTAATACTCTGTAATGGGTTAGATTGGGTTTTAAGTTTAGTCGTTAGCTGTTAAACTATTAAATTTTTATGTTGCAATTAAAAATCTTAAAAAGATAGTTTGCTAAATTATTTTTTTAAAGTCTTTATCCATTCTGGTTCAGATAAGCCATAGTATTTTTTGTTGGTGCCAAAAGGATCCTCGCCTCCTTTAAAGTATGCTTTTATGGCTTTCATAGGAATGGTGTCTTTTAATTTATGAGGAACTTCATAGGTATGGTTACCATGAAAATCATGACATTGTATACAGGTATTCCACTCTTCTAATTCTGCTAATTTTTCATGAGAAACATCTAACGGATCATCTTCTACTTCTAAATCTTGATGACAGTTATAGCAGTAGTTAATTTTTGGAATAGTTACGCGCTCACCGTGGTGTTCTGCGTGGCAAGTTATACAATTTGTAGCATCTATATTTTTTACAGCTTCTTTAAATCTTGGTTCTGTAAAGCTATACGTAGGGTGTCTGTCGTTAGGTCTGTCGTGGCATTCTAAACAATTATTGGCTACAACATCTTTGGTTCCAAAATCTGCGCTTTCTGTTCTAGCGCCTACCATATAAGATAAATTAGTTTGTAATTGCTGGGATAAATTCCCATCAGCATCGGCATGGCATGCTACACAAGAAATGTCTTCGTGTCCTGTATTCATAGGTCCTAAAGAAACATATTCTTCAGAAGAATCTAAGGATAAAAAAACAAAAATTAGAATTCCAATGACTAACCCTATGCTTCCTCCTATTACTTGTCTTTTTCTTAATGGACTTACTTTAAACATAAAAAATATCAAAAAAATGGTTAGTATGCTATAACTACGTGTTCGCTTTCAGGGTAGCTAATACAGGTTAAGATTTTGCCTTCGTCTACTTCTTTTTGTTCTAAAAAATGGCCCTCAGTCATTTTTATATCACCAGAAACACAGGTTGCTTTACAGCTGGCACACATTCCAGAACGGCAAGAGTAGGGTAATGCAACATTATTGGCCATAGCACCTTGTAAAATAGATTTATTTCCTGCTATTTCAATTTCGTGTGTAGTTCCATCGTGTTTAATCTCTACTTTACTAATTAAATCTTTGCCTGTTATTTTTACTTGCGGACTTTTAAAAAGTTCTACTTTAATTTTACTTCTTTCAATTCCTTTTTCAGCTAAAATATTTTTAATACTTTCCATGTAGCCAAATGGACCGCAGATCATATAAGTGTGGTCACTAAAAAGGAGGTTGTGTTTTTTAAAGATGTTTGCTATTAAATCTCCAGTAGCTAGTCCTGAATAATATTTTGATAAATTTTGATTGTTTTCTGAAAGAATATGGGCAACAGAAAATTTTATTGGATATTTTTTTTCTAATTCTTCTATCTCTGAACGAAATATAATACTGTCAAAATTTTGATTGGCATAAATTAATAAAATGTCCGAGCTAGGCTCGTTTGATAATATAGAGTTAATAATAGAGTAAATAGGGGTTATACCACTACCACCTGCAAATAGCACATATTGCTTTGTATTACTTTTTTTAGGTTCTATATAAAAGCTACCTGTTGGTTTGTCTATTTCTAGGGCATCACCAATTTTTAAATAATCGTGTACGTAATTAGATACTAATCCTTTTTCTACACGTTTTATAGTAACTCTTAAATCTTTGTCTAAGTAGGGATTGCTACTAAAAGAATAGGCTCTTTTGTGTACTTCATTATTTATGGGGAAATGAAGTGTTAAAAACTGTCCTGGTTTGTAGCGTACTTTTTTAAATAAGCTATTATTTTTAAAAGATACAGTAACTGCATCTTGTGTTTCTTTTATAATATCTTTTACAATCAATTTCATAATATCCTTTATTTATAATAAAACACAATGCCTATATGAAACAATAATAGAATGGTAATTATAAATGAGAATGCAACATGCACAATCATCCACCCTTTAAACAATGCATCACTATTGTTTTTTAGTACATCTAAATTAATATAGCCTATAAGTGTATTGGCAAAGAATATATAAGATAGTAATGCTAAATATCCGTAGCCAAAACCTACACTGTGTATATAAAATAGTAAAGGACTAATTGCACCTATCCATTTATGTAATTCAGTCATTTTCATAGCATGCTTTCGTAATTTAGGTATAACTCTAGTAAATGTTAATATCCATTGAAAGGCTATAAATAAAGCAATTCCTAATCCAGACCATCTTTTATATAACTCACCTTGTTGTAGTTCTACTAGCCAAGTCCATCTTAATTTTAAAAAAAACTGAAGAAAGAATATAAGTAATAAGATAAGACCTAGTATAGTAGAATTAATATTCTTTTTCACAAATATGTTAATTATGGTTTATAAAAAGAGATCTGAATTAAAGGATTGCTTTGTGTTTTTTAGTTTGCTGCGATTAACTTTTTCATAGTACCGTAAGAAGATAATTTTCTAACGCTATCTAAAAACACTTCTGGTGTTGGTAAATACTTACCTTCAGCAGGCCATTTATCTCCTATAACTGGTTTTTCACTTTCTTTAAAAGCAGCAACTTCATCTAAGTATGCCATGTAGATATCTACAGTTCCCTTAGAGTAAGCGTTTAAAACATCTATGGTAGCTTTGTAGGTTAAAGAATCTTTAGGATATTGCCAAGTAGTTGCTCCCATTACATCTCCTAATACCCAATCATCTTTTGCTGTTTGCTTATGGTCATTGTGGCAAGATACGCATGCTCCTGCACTAGCCATATCTGCAAACATGGCAGTGTGTAATTTTTGATCTTCATCATAAAAAAACTGAGGCTTTTGGTCTACCTTAATTTGCTTAAATAATTCGGCTTGTTTTCCTTCGAATTTGTTAGCATTGTTAATAGGGAAATCTGAACCTAAGTATAATCCTAAAGGTACTGGCCCTTTTCTAATACTAGTAGCTACACCTCTTAAGAAAAGTGCAGGCAACGGACCCGCTTCTACATCGTCTTTTCTCCAATCTTCATCGAATTTCATTCCTTGTTTTTTACCCTTACCAACAATGGCTTTGGTGTATAAAGTTCTTGTAATATCATTCTCTACAGCAACCATTTCTAATACTTCTTCTACAGAGAATACATTTTTTTCTGCACTTGCAGTTGTTGCTGCTTTTTCTGGAACACCGCCACAAGAATTAAGAACCAATAGGGAAGCTATTAAAGTTAATGTGTAGAGGAACAATCTTTTTTCTAAAGTTACTTTTTCAATTTTCATAGTTGTATGGATTTATTATAGATTTATTTTTTAATATGATGCTTTGATCATTACAGAGGACATAGTACCGTAAACAGAAACCCATGCATCTTTTACTTCTGTAGTAAAATCTTCTCCTAAGCCAGCGCCTAGTGTGTGTATTAAAGCTGCGCCAACAGTATCGTAATGAGAAGGCTCTACTTTATATTCTACATGCCTTTTTCCTAAGTTCTCTAAAACAGGAATTAGCATGTCTAAATTTTTTAAACCTGCTACAGCGCTTGCTAGCATAGTCATTAATTTATTTCCTTGTGCAGCCATGGCTTCGTCACTAGATGGGAATAAGTGTTTAAGAGCTGGGTCTAACTCAAACAATTTGGCGTAGAATATTTCAGCTGCTGTGGCTGCTATTGGTTTTACTTTTTCAAATGATTCTTGTACTAGTGTAATTGTTTTTTCTTCCATAATAATTATTTTGCTGTCTAGGACTTATTGTATGGTCTACGTATTAATACTTGGTTACAAAGCAAAATTAGAAGAACTGGTAGTTATAAATCATGACAATGCACAGGCGTAAGAACCTTTTTGTAACATGTTTAAAGCTGCTTTTAACGATTAAAAAACATGTGTTTACTACATAAAACAAAAAAGACTGCTAAAGGCAGTCTTTTTGTTGGTTTTGTAATTAAGTAAATTTAAGTATTTGATTGTAAATGGTTTAGCTGTCTAAATAGTAATTGTGTTCAGAAATTTCTTTCTTAAGTTTTTCAACATCAATGATTCCTATTTTTTTTCCTCTTGTAGTAATAAGAAATTCTTTTTTTAAGGTTGAAAAAATACGTATTACCTGTTCTTCGGTAGTACCAGCGTAATCTGCATATTCTTTTCTACTTAAAGGCAAGTTTATAAAACCATTAAGTTGCCCAAATTTTCGGTTTACAAATAATAAAGTATCTACAACGCGTTCCCTTACGGTCATTTGAGATAGTGATTTTACTTTTGCTTCGCTTTTATTTAATGCATTGGCATAAAAAAGCATTAAGTCGTACGTAAATACAGGTTCGGTTTTTAATACCTGTTGTAATAAGTCTTTAGAAAAATAACACAAAGTAGTATCTTCTATAGCTATGGCAGCAATAGAATAATACTCTTCTGTGCCAAAACCTCTGTGACCTATAATTTCGCCATTTTTAGCAAAACGTACTATTTGCTCTCTACCGTTAATACCAGTTCTAAATACTTTTACTTTTCCAGAAAGAATAAAGAATAAACCATTTACTGGGGCGCCTTCCATAATAAACTGTTGCCCTTTTTTACATTTTATTTCGTTTTTTTTTTCTGCAAATTCCTGAACAATATCAGAAGAGATGTTTCGATTAATTAAACATTTCTGATTTTCGCATACAACGCAACTTACTCTAGATAAAGGTGTTTTTTTTGATATCATTGTATGTGATTTATAATTGTTCAAAATTATTATTTTTTATTTATCTGCACCCGATAATGCTACTTTAGGTTTGTTTTCTGTTTCTTCAGATGTTGAAAATTTTATCGTTAATGAAACCAATGCCGTTACAGCAACTAAAGTTCCAATTACAAAGTATGCGCTAGAAACTGCACCGGCAGATGCCAGTGTTTGTGCAGCTTTTGTTGCTTCTTCTCCTAAGCCAGCATTGGCACTAATAGCTTCACTTTCTGCTACTGCAGATTTAGATTTAAGTAATATAGCAGCTAAAAAAGCACCTACATTACCACCAGCACCTACAATACCAGAGATAGACCCTATTGCTTTTTTGTTTATAAAAGGTACTACAGAAAAAGTTGCGCCTTCTGCCATTTGTACACTTAAACTAAAAGCTACTAAAAATAGGATTCCAACGGCTAAACTAGTGGTGGTAGAGAAAATGGATAGTACTATACCTTCAATGGCTAATATTACGGCTAAGAAAATAACACGACCTCTAAGTCCTTTTAGTTTTCCAAATTTGTCGCCAAAATAACCGCCAAGTGTTCTAGCGAAAATATTCATCAAGGCAAATGACAAAACTAGGTTCCCGGCGGTTGATCTTTCTAATCCAAATCTATTTTGTAAATAATCATCCATAGTACCGTAAACCGTTAGTTCCATTCCAAAACAAGCAGCATAAACCATAAATAATATCCAAACTCTATAATCTTTTAATACGCTTGTAAAAGAAGCCTCGTCCTTTTTTAAGGTGGGCATTTTTCCTGCTTTCTTTAATTCAGAAAAGTTTCCTTCTGGAGTATCTTGTGTAAAAAAGTAGTATACTAATCCCATGCTAAAGCAAATAATACCTGCTATAACCATAGAATAACGCCAAGCAATATCGTCTGCAATACCAAAACTAATAACAGCGGCAGCAATTAATGGCATTCCTAAACGGTTAGCGCCACCACCTAAATTTCCCCAACCTGCAGAAGTTGCATTTGCAGTTCCAACAATATTTGGGGCAAACATAATAGAAGTGTGAAATTGAGTAATTACAAAAGATGCACCTATAAACCCAATAAATAATCTACAGATTAAAAATTGTAATGGTGTTTGTACAAATCCTATTAAAATTACAGGTATAGCTCCTATTATTAATAAATAAGTATAACATATTCTAGGGCCATACTTGTCGCATAGTTTACCAATAAGTAAACGTGCAAATACTGTACCCGTTACCGCTAAAATAATAGAGTTCCATTTTTGAGAAGGAGTTAATCCTAAGTCTTTTACAACATCTGGCATAAAGGGAACTATCCCGAACCAGGCGAAAAAACAGATAAAAAATGCGATTGAAGTAATCCAAAAAGTACGTATAGGGGTACTCTTTACATTAAGTAAGTCAAGCTTAGTAGCTTTTGATGATGTGTTCATAACGTTTTGCTTCGATTGTTATTTATAAAGCAAACATACGTATTAATACGTAGTATTACGTATATTGAAAGTTAAATTTGATATAGGTACTTCGTTTTTAAATATAATTAAAAAACAGCAGGTTAAATTTGTAAATTGATAATTTTACCCTGTTGCAATTGTGATATCTAAAACGCATTGTATTTAAGCGGAAAATGTAATCTTTTTATCGCTTACGTGTCGGTTAAGAGCGGTTAAAATTCTTTGTTAGATACTGTTTATACTAGTGTTTTTTAATATTTTGGTATTGTGTTTTTTTAATATTTAAAATTAAAAAAGTATAGAATTATACGTGCCGCATTTTTAGTAAAAACTGATTTTTACTGAGAATTAATCAATTAATTGATTTTTAGATAGTTACTAATATTAATGTGTGCTAAACACCTGCTTTAGGCATTTTTTCAACAATACAATTGCCAAATTCGCAAGAAACATACGTATTTATTTTTATAAAATCACACGTACAATACGTAATAATACGTAATTTTGTGGTGTAACTTATAAAGTGTCATGTATGAAGACAATTATTGTTGTTGGTAACGGTATGGTAGGATACAAGTTTTGTGAAAAATTTGTGTCTCAAGACGGTTCTAAAGATTTTAAGATAACAGTGTTTGGCGAAGAGCCAAGACCTGCTTATGATAGAGTACATCTAAGTGAATTTTTTGAAAGCCAAGACGCTAAGGCTTTAGAAATGGCTCCAAGAAGTTGGTATGAGGAAAATGGTGTAGAATTAATTACAGATGAACGTGTTTCAGATATAAACCGTACAGATAAAAAAATAACTACAGCTAAAGATCGTGAGTTTTCTTATGATTATTTAGTTATGGCAACAGGATCGTCTCCTTTTGTGCCTCCAATAAAGGGAGTGGAAAAAGAAGGTGTTTTTGTATATAGAACTATCGAAGATTTAGAAGGGATGTTAGCTTATGCTGCAAAACTTAATAAAGAAAAGCCAAATGCTAGAGCAGCAGTTTTAGGAGGAGGTTTATTGGGTTTAGAAGCAGGTAAGGCAGTTTTAGATATGGGCTTAGAACCCCATATTGTAGAATTTGCTCCTAAGTTAATGCCAAGACAATTAGATTCTAGAAGTAGCCAAGTATTAAAGCAAAAATTAGAATCTATAGGATTAAATATTCATTTAAGTAAAGCTACAAACCAAATATTAGGAGATGAGGCTATTACAGGAATGGAGTTTGGAGAAGATGATAGGTTAGATGTAGATATGCTTATTATCTCTGCAGGGATTCGTCCAAGAGATGAGTTGGCAAAGGCTTGTGGTTTAGATGTTGGTGTTCGTGGAGGTATTGTTGTAGATAACACCATGAAAACTTCAGATGATAGTATTTACGCTATCGGAGAAATTGCATTGTACAACCAAATGATATATGGTTTAGTAGCTCCAGGCTACGATATGGCAGATGTTGCAGCAAAGCAAATTTTGGGTAATACAGATGCTGTTATGCCAGATGATATAGATATGTCTACTAAATTAAAATTAATAGGAGTAGATGTGGCAAGTTTTGGAGAACCATTTATGCCGGCATCTAAAGGACATTCTATCATTTTTGAAAATAAAACACAGTATCTATACAAAAGAATAAATGTTAGTTTAGATGGTAAATCTTTACTTGGAGGTATTCTAGTAGGCGATGCATCAGATTATAATATGCTACACCAAGTATATTTAAACGGTATGGCAATACCAGAAGATCCAGCGCAACTTATTTTACCAGCTAGTGATGGTGCATCAGCATTTGGAGATGTTACCGATTTACCAGACGAAGCTCAGGTGTGTTCTTGTGAAAGTGTTACAAAAGGGCAAATATGTGCGGCTATTGAAAATGGAGAGGCTACAGATGTTGCAGGTGTTGTAAGTTGTACAAAAGCAGGTACAGGTTGTGGTGGTTGTAAGCCAATGGTTACCGATTTAACCAATGCAACACTTAAATCTTTAGGTATAGAAGTTAAAGAGGGTGTTTGTGAACACTTTGATTTAAACAGACAAGATTTATATAAGATTATACAAGTAAAAGAGTATACAACTTTTAATGAAGTATTAGATAATCACGGAAACGGAGGTCATGGATGTGAGTTGTGTAAGCCACTTATTGCATCATTAATGGCTACTATTAATGCAGATACAGCCAATAAAGAATATGCTATACAAGATTCTAATGACAGGTTCTTAGCAAATATCCAACGTAATGGTACGTATTCTGTAGTACCTCGTGTTCCTGGAGGGGAAATTACACCAGATAAATTAATAGCACTTGGAGAAATTGCTAAGAAATACGATTTGTATACTAAAGTTACTGGTGGTGTTCGTATCGATTTATTTGGAGCTACATTAAATCAGTTGCCATTAATATGGAAAGAATTAATTAGCCATGGTTTTGAAAGCGGACATGCCTATGGTAAATCACTTCGTACAGTAAAAACATGTGTTGGTTCAACATGGTGTCGTTACGGTATGGATGAGAGTGTAAGCTTTGGTATAGAACTAGAAAATAGATATAGAGGTATACGTGCCCCTCATAAAATTAAAGGTGGTGTCTCTGGTTGCATTCGTGAGTGTGCAGAAGCACGTGGTAAAGATTTTGGTTTAATTGCTGTTGAAGGAGGTTGGAACCTTTATGTTGGTGGAAATGGTGGAGCAACGCCACGCCACGCAGAATTGCTAGCAGAACAAATAGATAACGAAACGGTTATTAAATATTTAGACCGTTACTTAATGTTCTACATGCGTACAGCAAAGCCGCTACAACGTACAGCTGCATGGCAAGAAAGACTTGAAGGTGGTTTAGATTATTTAAAAGAAGTAATTATAGACGACAAATTAGGTATTGTAGAAGATCTTGAAAAAGAAATGCAAACCCTGGTTAATAAATTTGAGTGTGAGTGGACACAAGCTATTAATGATCCAGAAATGATGAAGCGTTTTAGTCATTTTGTAAATAGTGAAGATGATGATGATAACTTGGTATTTGTTCCTATGAGAGATCAAAAAATGCCAGAACCTTGGAATTAATAAAACAGCTTTAAAATTTAAAAGATATGGAAGCAATTCTAGATACATATAAAACAACCAAATTAGAAGATGTAAAAGTTTGGTTTAAAGCGGCATCAGTAAATGATTTTCCAATAGACGGAGGTGCTTGTGTTAAATATAAAGGCAAACAAATAGCTGTTTTCAATTTTGAAAGATTAGGCAAATGGTATGCTTGCCAAAATGTTTGTCCACATAAAATGGAGATGGTTTTATCTCGTGGTATGATAGGAGACGATAAAGGAGCTCCAAAAGTTGCTTGCCCATTACATAAAAAAACCTTTTCCCTAGAGAATGGAGAAAATTTAAATGGAGATATAGATGCTATTGCAACTTATCCTGTTAAAATAGAAGATGATCTTGTGTATATAGGTTTTACAGAATAGTACTAGAGTAAAATAAATTTATAACTACGTTCTGTAAAAGGTAAATTTTTTATTGTGGTGGTTTAAGTTTCTGGGCGGAACGTAGTTAAATTAAAGTACTTAAAATAAAATATTGAATTGAAAGTTTATTGTTTGTTAAAAATGTTTATTCCTCCCTTTTTATAAGGGGGGAGTTTACAACTTAAAAAACAAAAAATGAAATTAGTAGTTCTTAGTAAAAGAACTTCAAGACAAATAAGTTTTAAGCTTACAATTATTAGCTTATGCTATAAAATAAAAGATGATTTTGTCTATATTGGTTTTTCTAAATAGCTTTGAGCATAAACCTAGAGCAAAAAATGATAAAGTCAGAGAAATTAATAGCAGCGTTTAAACGTTTTGATGCAGCTAATCAACAAGATCCAAATACTGAAGAATACCAAGGAAAAACGTATGCAAAAGAAGTTTTGTATGCTGTTAGAATGACAGAGAAATTAGATGTCTTTGCTCCAGACGCATCAGAACCTTTGCAACTTACAGCACGTTGTCAGCATATTTGTAGATGGGAAATACCTAGAGATTCTTATGAAATGAATAGGGTTGGGTATTTAAAATGGAGACAAGATTTAAAAAAGTTTCATGCTCAAAAATCTGGAGAAATCTTAAAAGAAGTAGGGTATAC
Organism: uncultured Cellulophaga sp.; assembly: GCA_947492955.1. Lineage (GTDB taxonomy): Bacteria > Bacteroidota > Bacteroidia > Flavobacteriales > Flavobacteriaceae > Cellulophaga. Next base: position 43,549 of record CANLOV010000001.1, read on the forward strand.
CCAAGAAACGATAGATAAAGTTGCGTTTTTACTAGAGAAAAAACAATTAAAGAAAAATGAAGATACCCAAACATTAGAAGATGTTATTTGTTTGGTGTTTTTAGAGTTTTATTTTGAACCCTTTGCAGCAAAGCATTCCGAGGAAAAAACCATAGATATTCTTCAGAAAACATGGAGAAAAATGTCTAAAAAAGGACAAGAAGCAGCATTAAAATTGCCATTGTCTCAAAACGCACTAAGTCTAGTAAGTAAAGCACTTAATTCATAAAAGGCTAACTTTGTATTTTTATAAAAAATGACTTAAATGGAAGATAAGTCTAAGCAATCATTGGATGCCGCTACTTTTCAGCGTATTCAGAAATGGTATTTATATGCGCTTTCTGCCATTGCGCTTACCATAATAATTGCCCAAATATTAATACAAGCACATTTAAATTCTCAGTTAGATGATTCTAGGGTTATTAATGTTGCAGGTAGGCAAAGAGCTTACAGTCAAAAATTAGTAAAAGAATCTTTATTGCTAAGAGAAGCAACAACAAAAGCAGAAGAAAAAAAACTACAATTAGAACTAGAAGAAACTTTAAAAGTATGGAAGGCATCGCATAGAGCGCTACAATTTGGAGATGCTGCTTTAAGTCTTCCAGAAGAAGATAATCCCGAAATATGGAATCTTTTTAAAGAGATAACGCCACACCATACGGCAATGGTAAATGCTGTAGAAGATTTATTATCTCAATTAAAAAATAAAGATGGTATTACTAAAGAGCACTTACAAAAGAATATAGATACTTTGTTAGCTAATGAGCGAACGTTTTTACGTTTAATGGATACTATTGTGAATGAGTACGATCAGCGCAGTAAAAAGCAACTACAAAATTTACAATACAAAGAATATCTGTTATTGACCTTTTCATTGCTTATTCTGCTTTTAGAGGTTCTTTTTATTTTTAAACCACTCTCTATTCAGGTTAGAAAAACAATTAAAAACCTAGTTCAAAGCAAGCAAAAGTCTGAAAATAATGCACTTAAGATAGAAAAGCTATACGCAGAAAAAGAACAATCTTTAAAAGAGTTACAGGAGCTTAATTTTGTAATAGATAACGCGGCCTTATTTGCAAGTGTAAAAAAAGATGGTAATGTTGCTTTTATAAGTAGAAAGTTTTTAGACTTATTAGGGCATAGTGCAACTAGTGTTACCAAACCATTATCAGAAATATTAACTATAGACGAAGGACAACAGCAGTACCTTAATGAAATTTTAAAGAGTAAGCGCGCAAGTATTAGAACCGAAGAAATTAAAATAAGAACTATAAAAGAGCAAGATTTATGGTTAGATATGTCTATAATTCCAATGCACGAATCTAGTGTGCAACAAAGTATTTTAATTTTATGTTCAGATATTACCGCACGAAAAGAAAATCAATTTAAAGTAGAGCAATTAACAAAAGAACGGTACGAGGAAAGTATTAAACAAAAGCAAATACAAGCCAGTCAAATTGTAGAAGGGCAAGAAGAAGAGCGTAAGCGTATAGCAAAAGATATACATGATGGTATTGGGCAAATGTTAACAGCGCTTAAATTTAATATTGAGTCTATTGATGTAGATGATACCGAAAGAACAAAAGAGAAAATAAGCTATTTAAAAGAGCTAACATCAGATTTAATAAAAGGGGTACGTACAGCAACATTTAATCTAACACCACCAGAATTAATACATCATGGTATTTTTCCTGCTCTTCAAAAAATGACGGTTGAACTATCTAGGTTAACTGGGAAAAAGATTTTATTTCAGAATAAAGGAGACAAAAATGTACGTTTTAATTCCTTAGCAGAAACAAATATTTATAGAGTTACCCAAGAAGCAGTTAATAATGCTATAAAATATGCAGAAGCCAATTATATTTTAATTACGATTAATTATATCGACGATATTTTAAGCATAGTTATAGATGATGATGGAAAAGGATTTGATAATAGCATTCTTAGAAAAAAACCAGAGAGTAATAGTGAAGGTGGTATGGGACTCTTTTTTATGAAAGAGCGTATAAGCTATATAGATGGTCGTTTGTTTATAAATTCGGCAGTAGGTAAAGGCACAAGAATAACCATTAATTACAAAACACAAGAAGAATTAGTTGAATATGGAGAAGAATGAATTATATCCTGTTTTTTTAAAAGTAAAACAGTTAAATATACTTATTGTAGGTGGTGGTAATGTAGGTTTAGAAAAGTTAACATTTTTATTAAAATCTAGCCCAACTGCAAAAGTACAAATGGTGTCTTTAGATTTTTTACCTGCAACTTTAGCTTTAGCAAAAAAACATCATGTAAAAATTACTTTTGATGGGTATCACGAAAAATACTTAGATGGTAAACACATGGTTGTAGCTACCACCGATAATGTTGCTGTTAACGAGCAAGTGTATCACGATTGTAGAAAACGAGATAAATTGGTTAATGTAGCAGATAATCCGCCTTATTGCGATTTTTATATGGGAGGTATTGTTACCAAGGGAAATGTAAAGGTGGCAATTTCTACCAACGGAAAATCTCCTACCACAGCAAAACGTTTGCGTCAATTTTTCGAAGATGTAATTCCGGAAAATATAGACGATTTAGTAAAAAACTTAAACGAGTTTAGAAAAACAATTAAGGGCGATTTTGAAGAAAAAGTAGAAACCTTAAATGAGTTTACAAAAGGATTAGTTAATAAAAAAAGTAACGAATAATTTGAAAACAGAAAACTACATGGTCTCTGTAGAAGAGGGTATTGCGTTGGTAAATGAGCATACAGGTACAGGCAATGTAATTACAAAACCTACCCAAGAAGTTTTAGGTTATGTATTGGCTAAAGACATACATACGCCTATTAATTTACCTCCTTTTGCAAACTCGGCTATGGATGGTTATGCTGTAAAGTTACATAAGAGTTTAAGCTATAATTTATTAGGAGAGGTAAAGGCAGGAGACAATAAAAACCCTGTTTTAAAAGCAGGAGAAGCGGTTCGTATTTTCACTGGGGCAATGGTACCAGAAAGTGCAGACGCCGTTATTATGCAAGAGAAAGTAACAGCAGCAGAAAAAAGTATTCAATTACAAGAGAATCCTAATAAAGGAGCCAACATTAGACCTTTAGGAGAGCAATTAGCTAAAGGAGCATTAGCTTTAAAAAAAGGAACTAAATTATCGCCTGCCGCTATTGCTTTTATAGCAGGTATGGGCTTAACACATGTAGATGTTTACCAAAAGCCTAAAGTTGGGATTGTAGTAACAGGAAACGAATTGGTTACCGCAGGAAACCCTTTAGAAGACGGACAAATTTATGAAGGGAATTCTATAATGCTTAAAACAGCATTAGAACAATCTGGGATAATAGAAAATACAATATATAGGGTTAAAGATAATTATAAGGCAACATGTAGTGTTATAGCAAAAGCATTACAAGAAAACGATATTTTGTTGCTTAGTGGCGGAATATCTGTTGGCGATCATGATTATGTATATGATGCATTGCAGGAGCAAAATATTGCATCTGTTTTTTATAAGGTGAAACAAAAACCAGGGAAGCCTTTGTTTTTTGCAAAAAAAGACGAAAAATTAATTTTTGCCCTACCAGGGAATCCGGCATCTGCACTTACTTGTTTTTATGGCTATGTATATCCTGCGCTAAAAAAAGTAATGGGAAATGCATTTAAAGGCTTAGTAGCACAACATCTACCAATTACACAATCTATACATAACAAATTTGGAAGAGCTTTATTTTTAAAAGCAATGATAAATAACAAAGGAGAAGTAAGTTCTTTAGAAGGGCAAAGTTCTGCAATGTTATCCTCATACGCAGTCGCTAATGCTTTAATATACATACCAGCAGAGGTAGAAAATGTAGAAAAAGGAAGTTTGGTAAAAACCTTGTTGTTGCCTACTAGTTAAGTTTTAAAATTATGGAGAAAAAGAAAATTAAAAATGTATTTGTACAAGGAGCTATTTCTCCTGTATTTATTGGAGAATCAATAGCAAAGCATCAATCTAAAACAACAATAGGCGCGCACGATATTTTTTTAGGTCAGGTACGGGCAGATGTTATAGAAGGAAAAACAGTAGCGGCTATAGAATATACAGCTTATGAGGAAATGGCCAATCAGAAATTTCATGAAATAAGAGAGGCTACTTTTGAAAAGTTTGAACTAAATTGTATGCACATATACCATAGTTTGGGACCTGTAAAGGCAGGAGAACTATGTTTGTTTGTATTTGCATCATCACCACATAGAAAAGAAGTTTTTAGAGCTATAGAATATATTGTAGAAGAAATAAAACAACAAGTTCCTATTTTTGGTAAAGAGCTTTTTGAAGACGAATCGTACCAATGGAAAGTAAATAAATAGTAAATGGTAGATATTACACATAAAAGCGCCACATTAAGAGTAGCAGTAGCACAAGCAATTGTAAAAGTAAGTGCGCAAGAGACCATAGATGCTATTAAAAATAATACTGTACCTAAAGGCGATGTTTTTGCAGCTAGTAAAGCAGCAGGCTTATTAGGAGTTAAAAAAACAGCAGATTTATTGCCAGATTGCCACCCTATGCCCATTGAGTATACGGCAATTGACTATGAAATTAATGGCTTAGAAATAAAGGTTCTTATTACCGTAAAAACCATTTATAAAACAGGAGTGGAGGTAGAAGCCATGCATGGTGCAAGTATTGTTGCATTAAATATGTACGATATGTTAAAGCCTATAGATAAAGGAGTAGAAATACACCATATAAAACTCTTAGAGAAAAAAGGAGGAAAATCTAGCTATCAAAATCAGTATAAAGACGGTTTAAAATTTGCAGTGGTAGTATGTTCAGATACTATATCGGCAGGTAAAAAAGAAGATAGAGCTGGTAAAGCAATAATGGCTAAATTAAAAAGTCTGGGTTTAAAAACGTCTCACTACGTAATAATTCCAGATGAGGTTACAGACATACAAGAAAAAGTAAACGAGTTTGTAGCTAAGGATATAGATGTTGTTATTTATACAGGCGGGACAGGCTTATCGGAACGCGATGTAACCCCGGAAGCATTATTACCATTACTAGACCGTAGAATTCCAGGGATAGAAGAAGCTATTAGAGATTACGGGCAACAACGTATGCCTTATGCTATGCTTTCTAGAAGTGTTGCAGGGACTATAAAAGATACTTTGGTTTTAGCATTACCAGGTTCTACCAATGGAGCAAAAGAATCTATGGATGCTATTTTTCCGCATGTATTACACAGTTTTAAAGTGTTAAAAGGCTGGCAGCACTAGCTTATATAAATATGCTAAAAAGAATATTATATTTTTTAATTATACTATTTGTTTTTTCATCTTGTGTGTTTATGGATGGAGGATTAAGAGGGCATTGGCATGAATTTAGCATAGGAAATAATGAATTAAATCATTGTTATATAATTTCAGATTCAACAGTTAATACTAATAAATATACGTTAGGTGGAATTTATAAAATAAAGAATGCAAATTTATCAGAAGTTGCAAAGCCTATGTATTATAAAGGCGAAGATTTATATGAAACTATTTATACAAAAGATACCATTCAATTTAATGACTCTATAATATGGGTTAAACAAAAAAATGACATAGAAACGTTTGTATGTGATTTTTCTGCTGGACTTAAATTAAATATTGCTCCTTTTGAGACTAATTCAATCAATTTTGATTTAGAAGAAAAGGATATAAACATGGTACTTTATGTTGGAAAGGTAAAAAAACACTTTTTAGAAGAATCAGAAAGTGTCTATTCTATTCAACTTAATGATAAATTAGCGCCTATTGATAAGGTATTAGAATTTCTTTTATGTATTCACTGCGATAATAAATCTATGAATATTGCGATTAAAATGGATAAAAATACTCCTGTTTCATTTATAAAAAAGTTAGAAAACGAAATTATAGGAGAAGGTATATTTAGAAGAAATCAAATCTATTATTTAGTAATTAATCCAAAGAAGAAAATCCATGGATATAATAATTATTATTAATTCGTAAACTATAGATGTAAAATTAGTTCCAAAGAATTGCTTTGCTCTGTAAAAAGATAAAGGCATCTCTATCAGATGCCTTTATAAGTAGGTATTAAAGTATTTGGGAGAACTTTTATTTATATAGTAAATATACTTAAAGCCTAAACTTATTACCTGTATACTATAGTTGAATACCTTTTTTCTATAGACGAATGAATAATTTTCAATAGATAAATAAAGCTCAATGTTTCCTGTATATTAAATTTTTATCCAAGGCGTTGTAGTTTCATTTTTTTTTATTTCATTTGTTATAAGCAATTAGCTGAGCATAATGAATCGTGTTTCTATGTTTGGGTTATCGAGAATTAGGAAGTCATACTCAATAACAGCTTATAAGATAAGTCGCCAAATTTTAAAGCTAACTTCCGTGTTATCTTCAATTGTAGCAAGTCAGCACAATTATTCTTTTGTGCCTACTACTCAAAAACAAATAATTATTTAGGTATATTAATATGCTCAATACTGTATGGGCATATTTGCTGTAGAAATTCAGTTTTAATTATATACTTAAATAAATGAATACTAAATATATAGATTTAATTAATCAAACTTTTAATTTCCCGCAGGAAGAATTTTCATTACAAAAAAACCAGTTGCAATTTCATGGCATAGATTTAATGCAATTGGTAGCAAAATATGGTAGTCCGTTAAAGTTTACCTATCTGCCAAAGATTTCAGAAAACATTAATAAGGCAAAACAATGGTTTAAAATAGCCATGGAAAAACACCAATATAAAGGCGATTACCATTATTGTTATTGTACCAAAAGCTCTCATTTTAAAGCGGTTTTAGATGAGACTTTAAAGAACAATATTCATATAGAAACTTCTTCTGCCTTTGATATTAATATTGTTGAAAAATTAAAAGAAGAAGGAAAAATTAAGAATAATACCTATGTAATTTGCAATGGGTTTAAAAGAGAAAAATACATTTCTAATATAGCTAGGTTAATTAATAATGGCCATAGAAACTGTATACCTGTTATAGATAATTATGAAGAAATAGACTTGTTATCAGAAGCTATTGATGGTACTTATGAGGTAGGAATTCGTATTGCATCAGAAGAAGAGCCAAAATTTGCATTCTATACTTCGCGTTTAGGCATAGGGTATAAAAACATTGTACGTTTTTACAAAGACCAAATACAGGATAATAAAAAAGTGACTTTAAAAATGCTACACTTTTTTATTAATACAGGAATTAAAGACAATGCTTATTATTGGAACGAACTGGCAAAATGTTTAAAAGTTTATGTGCAATTAAAGAAAATTTGTCCGTCTTTAAATAGTTTAAATATAGGAGGAGGCTTTCCTATTAAAAACTCATTAGCCTTTGATTATGATTACCAGTACATGATAGATGAAATCATTAATCAAATAAATATATCTTGTAAAGAAGAAAATGTTCCTGTTCCCAACATATTTACCGAGTTTGGTAGTTTTACGGTAGGTGAAAGTGGCGGAGCTATATACCAAGTACTACACCAAAAACAACAAAACGATAGAGAAAAATGGAACATGATAGATTCTTCTTTTATCACTACACTACCAGATACATGGGCTATAAATAAACGTTTTGTAATGTTACCCATAAACCGTTGGGGAGATAATTATGAACGTGTGCTCCTTGGAGGACTTACTTGTGATAGTGACGATTATTACAATAGCGAGCAACATATGAATGCTATTTATTTACCCAATTATAAAAAAGAGGAACCTTTATACATAGGCTTTTTTAATATAGGAGCTTACCAAGAAAGTATAGGGGGGTATGGCGGACTTCAGCATTGTTTAATACCCCAGCCAAAGCATATTCTTATAGATAAAGATGAAAAAGGGAATATAGTAACTAAACTATTTAACAAAGAACAAAAGGCTGCTGATTTTCTTAAGATTTTAGGCTTTGATGAGTATGATGAGAAAACAGAAGAAATTGCTAAAAAAATAGAACATTTAATTTCAGAACAACAATTCGTAAAAAAATAAGATGAGCACAAACAAAAACTATGCAGGAATACCAGATGAATTTGCACAGTTAGAAACGGCAAAAGTAGTATTAATACCAGTGCCATATGATGGTACTAGTACTTGGGTTAAAGGATCAGACAAAGGTCCGGATGCTTTCTTAGAAGCTTCTGAAAATATGGAGTTGTATGATATAGAAACCGGGACTCAGGTATATGAACAAGGTGTTTTTTTAGCCAATGCTGTAACCGAAAATAGTTCTGCAGAAGCTATGGTAAACGAGGTTCATAAAACTACTAAAGAATATATAAAGAGAAATAAATTTGTTACACTATTTGGTGGGGAACATTCTATTTCTATTGGTAGTATTCGTGCTTTTAATGAGTGTTTTGATAATTTAACGGTCTTACATATTGATGCGCATGCAGATTTAAGAGCATCTTATGAAGGATCTAAGTATAACCACGCCTGTGCAGTACACGAAGCTAGCCAAACTACAAATTTAATTCAGGTAGGTATTAGAAGCATGAGTGCTTCAGAAAAAACATTTGTAGATCAGGAGAAAATATTCTTTGCTCATGATATGGTTACCGATGAATTTTGGATGGATAAAGTTATAGATTTATTAACCGATAATGTGTTTATAACCTTTGATCTAGATGCTTTAGACCCTTCTATAATGCCTTCTACAGGAACCCCAGAACCTGGAGGCTTATTTTGGTATGAAACGCTAGATTTTTTAAAACAGGTTTTTAAAGAAAAAAATGTGGTAGGTTTTGATATGGTAGAGCTATGCCCTAACCAAGTAGATAAATCATCAGATTTTTTAGCAGCAAAATTATACTATAAAATGCTGAGTTATAAATTTATGGGGCAGGCATCTGAAGATAGTTATGATAATACCTATAACCTAGATTTAAAAGTACATACCAATTCGCAAAAATTTGAAAATGACAAAGTCTAAAGGAGAAATTTCTAATTTTATAGAAAAGTATTATTTGCATTTTAATGCTGCTGCTTTAGTAGATGCAGCAAAAGGCTACGAAGACCAGTTAAATAAGGGTGCTAAAATGTTAGTTTCTTTAGCAGGAGCCATGAGCACTGCAGAAATAGGGAAAATATTTGCAGAAGTAATACGCCAAGATAAAGTTCAAATTATTTCATGTACCGGAGCTAATCTAGAAGAAGATATCATGAATTTAGTGGCGCACTCTCACTACAAAAGAGTACCTAATTATAGAGATTTAACACCGCAAGATGAGTGGGATTTATTAGAAAAAGGCCTAAATAGAGTTACCGATACCTGTATACCAGAAGAAGAAGCATTTCGTAGATTACAAAAGCATATTTTTAAGATATGGAAAGATGCAGATGATGCCGGAGAAAGTTATTTACCACATGAGTTTATGTATAAATTATTACTTTCTGGAGTATTAGAAACCTATTATGAGATAGATTTAAAAGACTCTTGGATGTATGCTGCGGCAGAGAAAAACTTACCTATTATTTGCCCAGGATGGGAAGATAGTACTATGGGAAATATTTTTGCTTCTTATGTACTAAAAGGAGAGCTAAAGGCAAGTACCATGAAATCTGGTATAGCGTACATGACTTTCTTAGCAGATTGGTATACCCAAAATTCTGAAAACGGTATTGGGTTCTTTCAAATTGGAGGAGGTATTGCAGGAGATTTTCCTATATGCGTTGTTCCTATGTTGTACCAAGATATGGAGCGTACCAACACCCCTTTTTGGAGTTATTTTTGCCAAATAAGCGATTCTACAACAAGTTATGGCTCTTATTCTGGAGCAGTGCCTAATGAGAAAATAACCTGGGGTAAATTAGATATACATACGCCTAAGTTTATTATAGAAAGCGATGCAACGATTGTAGCGCCATTAATTTTTGCCTACCTCTTAGATATGTAATTATGAAAGATTTAAAGGTAATTGGTAGTGAAGAGTGGTGTGTTTTTAAAGAATTAGGAGTTCCTGCCATAAAGGCTAGAGTAGATTCTGGTGCAAAAACATCATCTATACAAGCAAATAATATTAAGCTTTTTGAAAGAGAAGCTCAAGAATGGGTAAAGTTTGGGATAAACCCCATACAAGAAAACAGAAGTATTTCTATTAAATGTGAGGCACGTGTAATAGATAAAAGAGCGGTAAAAAGTTCATCGGGAATATCAGAAGACCGTTATGTTATAAAAACACCTATAACTTTAGGTGATGAGGTTTTTGAGATAGAGCTTACATTAGCCAATAGAAATACAATGGAGTATCGTATGTTGTTGGGTAGAGAGGCGTTAAATAACCGCTACATCGTTAATTCAGCAGAAAGTTATCAAATACAAAATTTTACAGAAAAAGAGATTCAGAAGAAATATGCTCATTTCTATAAAGAAAAAACAGGTTTAAAAATAGCACTTTTAGCAAGTAACCCTTCGTTATATAGTAACAAAAGAATTATGGAGGCGGGTATAGCAAGAGGTCACGAAATGGTGTTTTTAAATGTAGAACATTCTTATATGAAGTTAGATGCTTCTTCCCCTGAAATTAGGTATAGAGGAGGTAATATTTTAAATGAGTTTGATGCTATTATACCAAGAATAAAACCAGCAGTTACCTTTTATGGTTGTGCACTTATTCGTCAGTTTTATAATTTAGGGGTGTATTGTTTAAATACTGCAGAAGCCATAACACAATCTAGAGATAAATTATTTGCCTCACAGTTATTTGCTAAAAACGATATTCATATTCCCATAACGGGTTTTGCAAAATCTCCTTTAGATACTAAAGACCTAATAAAAATGGTAAACGGGGCACCATTAATTATTAAGTTGTTAGAAAGCACGCAGGGTAAAGGAGTAGTTTTAGCAGAGACCAATAAAGCCGCAGAAAGTGTTATTAATGCTTTTAAAAGTGTGCAAACAAATATATTAGTTCAGGAGTTTATAAAGGAAGCCAATGGACAAGATATTAGATGTTTTGTAGTTAATGGCAAAGTAGTAGCTTCAATGCAAAGGCAAGCAGAGAAAGGAGAATTTAGAGCCAATATTCACCAAGGCGGTAAGGCATCTGTAATTAAGATAACTGCAGAGGAAAAAAAATTAGCGATAAAAGCAGCAAAGGTTATGAATTTAGCTGTTGCTGGGGTAGATATTATACGTTCTAATAAGGGACCATTATTGCTAGAAGTAAATTCATCTCCAGGATTAGAAGGTATAGAAAATGCTACGGGAAAAGATATAGCAAATGCAATTATCATGGCAATTGAAAAAAAATTGAAGTTTAATATCTGATTATTTTTAAGCTTTTGTTAGTAAAATAGTATGCATTAAAAATTGTAATTTCGTTTCATGAAAAAAATAATCTTTTTTTTACTATTTCTAGTATCTCTTGTATTGTTATCATGTGGTGAACAAAAAAAAGAAGAAGAGAAAGTTGTTATTGATACTATAATAGATTTTAATGTTAAGAAACTTCCAGCAATAGGATATATTAATACCAAAGCTAAGGAAGCCATAAAAGACTGGATAGAATTTAAAGATTTTGAAACTAGTTTTGCAACCCTTTATAAATCTGAAAACAAACAAGATTTAGAAGTTGCATTAGAAGATTTAATAGAAAAGCATAAAGTACTTACTAAATCTAAATATCCAGAGGTATTTAATAAAAACCATATTAAAAGTAGGCTTAAAGTATGCAAAGCATATATTTTAAAATTAAAAGCGGGTTTACATTATGGGCAAGAGTTACAACCTATAGCTTTAGAGTTAACAAATGCACATAATGCCTTTCTAAATCAGTTTAATGTTACTGTAAATAGCATTATTGACCCTAGTTTATTTTTAGATTTAGATGAGTAAAAGAGTATTATTTTTTATTTACATACTAATAAGCGCTATTAAAGTTACAGCGCAGGAAGATACGGCTACACTTCAAATAAAAAATGTTTTAGATAATTGGCATAAAGCAGCTGCAACAGCAAATTTTGAAGCTTATTTTGATAAGATGACAGATGATAGCGTTTTTATAGGAACAGATGCTACAGAAAATTGGCAAAATAAAGCCTTTAAAACTTTTTCTAAACCCTATTTTGATCAAGGAAAAGCTTGGAGTTTTAAAGCAGTAGAGCGAAACATATACGTTAATAAAGCAGAGGATTTTGCTTGGTTTGATGAGTTGCTAGATACGGAAATGAAACTTTGTAGAGGCTCTGGCGTTTTAAAAAAAGTAAACGGAAATTGGAAAATAGCACATTACGTATTATCTATTGCTATTCCTAATGAAAAGGTATCAGAAGTAGTGCAACTAAAAAAAGAAACGGATAGTTTACTCACTATTAAATTAGCCAAATAATTTTATAAAAAATTCCATAAACAAAAAAGCGAGCTACTTTAAAAGAATAGCTCGCTTTTTTATTATTTTAAAGTGTATTTATTTCTTTACTTCAGGGTTTGCTTTTCTTGTTTCTAGCGCTTGTTTTGTTAAACTTGCTAAATTAAAATTAGGGTCAATTTTTAGTGCTTCATCAATACTAGTTAAAGCAGCATCTATATTTTGGTCAGATTGGTATTGTGCTAAAGCTTTAATATGTATAAATGCAGCTTTTAAAGAAGCTTCGTAAGGTTGCTGTCTTTCGTAAAAAGCATATTTCATATCATCTTTAACATTTGCAAGACCATAGGTTATATTTTGATTTGCACCAGCATAATCTCCCGTCATTATTTTTAAATCTGCCAATTCATAAGCTAAATAAGGCGACGGAGTTTTTTTAAAAAGTACTTCAAATTGTTCTATAGCTCGTTTGGGTTGGTTTATTGCTTTTAAGGATATGGCTTTAATTTGCACAGCTAAATCAGAATCGGCATCATTCTTATTTATACCAATTGTATTTAATGCCTGCATATGCTGACCATTATTAACATATACATAGGCTAAAGTATCTCTACGAGCTACAGAAGGCGCAATAACATTTAAATGTGTTAATGCATTAATAATGCCTTGAACATCACCTTGCTGTTTCATTTGTTTATAAAAACCTTCGTAATGCTTTTGTAGTTCGCTTTTAGTTTGTGCATTGGTAAAACTAGCGCACAATAAAAGAATAAATAAAAACTTTTTCATTTTCTAAATAATTTATAAGTGCGCCAAAACTATTAAATTATTTTTAGTATTGTGTTAAGAAAATCTTTAAAGGAATATAAATCAATAAAATAACACTTAAAAGTTATTACTTTATAGGTGTGTCGGATTAAAAACTAGAGCGTTTTCATTTTTATAAGTTCTTAATAAACTAGCATAAAAGGCAATACTTTTATCATCTTTTTCTATGCAGTTTTTTAAAAAGCTAAATAAGTTACCATACCAAATATTAGTTTTTACCAAAGGTAAATCTTGCACTATTTTTCTAGAGCTATAAGAACTATCATCTAAAATCATGTTCATATAAACTCTATTTCTATGGTAATCAAAAGAAACATCTACAGCATTGTAATGCTTTTTTAGAATGGTGATATGAAGTTTTTCAAATTTTTCAATCATTCTTTGACTGGAACAGCTTACGGTAATTAAGTTTTTAAATTCAGATATAATTTTTGCTCTTAGCCAGATTTCTTTCATTCTTTTTCTTCTACTTTTCTTTCAAAGGTAAAAGGAAATTAGCTTTTGGTAAACTTATTTAACAGTGTTAAATGAGCTTTGTTGTGAAAGTATGTATTTGTGTTGTGAACTATTCAAAAATAGATGTGAGGAATTTAAAATCATTAACACGAATTAATCTGTCAGAAATTATTTTCTTCCCTTTTTGGGTGTTATTATCTGTATAACAAGGGGTTGGAATGTTTAATTTTTGGGCTTGTATGGTGTAGTATTCTTTTTTTGAGGGGTGTAATGGGTAAGCAGCATTAAAAATAGTATCCCAATAATTTTGTTTTATAATGGTTTTTATAACGTTAATACAATCGTTTAAATGAATAAGATTCACAGGAAAATTACCATTGGGTACCGTTGTTTTTTTAGATAAATTTATAACGGGGTGTCTATCTGGTCCAATGAGGCCAGCAAATCTAATAACGGTAGTTTCTAATTCTTTGTCATTAAGAAATAGGTGTTCAGATGCTAACATTTGTTTTCCAGATTCGGTTACTGGTACTGCTATAGTATCTTCAGTAACATCACCATCTATATTTCCGTAGACAGAAGTACTACTTGCAAAGATTACTTTTTTTACACCTGCTTTTTTTATTGCAGTATGTAGTAATCGCATTTTTTGTATATAGCTTTCTTTGTAAGTATTGGAGCCTCTTAATCTAGGAGGTATATTTATAATAATGATTTCTATTTTTTCTAAGAAAGCAGTAATGTCTCCTTCAATTTTTTTTGGAGTTAATGTAACTACATAAGGTGTAATTTTAGCAGTGCTTAAATTCGATTTTTTATCTTCAGAAGTAGTAGTGCCTAATACCGTATAACCATCTTCTACAAAAGATTTTGCTAAAGGTAAACCTAGCCAACCACAACCTATAACACCTATTGTTTTTTTCAAAATTTTATTGTTTTTACTACTAAGATAGCATCATTTAAAACAAATGGTTTAGGAATATTGTCTTCTGGTCTTTCGGGTACAGTAAATAAAGGGTTTTTTAGTAAATCATTAGACGATTCGTAAAGCGTTAATTCCAATTCTTCATTTTCTGGGATTACAATATCTACCTCTGTATAGTTAGTATCGTTTAGATAATATGTTACTAATTTTTTATGCTTTATCTTAAAATTACGCTTTTTTAAAATATTAGGTTTAATAGGAAGCTTATTTATAGAGGCACTATTAATAGTTATGTTATTCGTGAATATTTCTAGTCTATGTGCTGGTCGTTGTGGGGTAATACAAACCGTTAAGTGTCTTTGCGTATTAATAACTGTATCTTTTATTGTCTCTATTTTAGGTAGGACAATTGCTTTTATTGGCGCATTAGAAACTTGTTTAAAATGGGTGTTGTATTTACTAGGTAAGGTTAAATAGTTATTTTTCTCTGTGTCTTTATTTTGTTTAATGTATTGTTTTGTCCAGTTGCTAATTACATGGTCATAGGTAGCCCATTGTGCGGTATTAGTATCTGCATTTAATACATATAACAAGCTTGTAGGTTTTGCATTTTTTACAGAGAAGCCAGCATTAAAATGGGCAGAAATTATAAATATGATTGCTAAAAACAAGCTAAGGAACGCCCATTTTCCTTTGCTTTTGTAAAATCCGAAAATTGGTAATAATAAAATAAAAGTAAGTGTTGTTAGTGCTGTTGCTGCTACCATCATTTTTAAACCTAAGCCTACAGGAAACATTTTAATAAAAGGACTATAAATCCATAATGCGGGGATAGCTAAAAATACTAGTAGATAGGGGTTTGGTTGTTTTTGGTTTATAAGTACTAAAAACGAAACTAATAGGGCAAATAGAGGAATTATAAAGAAACTTGCACCTGGTAAATAGGCTGCTATTGCTCCGCAAATGATAAGCCATATTACAATAGGAGCTACTAATAAATTTGGCGTAGTTATTTTAGAAAACTTTTTATAGAGCCAAAAACAAATAGCAATAGATAAGAAGCTAAAAGCAGCAATATAGGTATAACCATTATAGGTAAACCCTTGTAATATGTCTTTATATTGCGGGTATATTAATTTTAAGAGTGGCCAACTATAAAAACCTATAATACCATTTATTATTAATGATAGAAATAGTGGTAAAAAACCTTTAAGGCTATCTTTTAGGTTTAGTGTTTTCTTTTTAAATCCGGTTGTAAGTAGCAGTACAAAACAGAATAAAGCAAAGGCGAACATAGGCCATACCCAATCGAATGGATATGATACTAGTTTAAAAAAAGGAATATTAAAATATATATGGTCTGTTTTGCTTTTTGTTTCCTCTAGATCTATAGTACTAAAATGATTTAACAAAGGAACCAAATAACTTCCTTGGTGAGCAAGGGTATTTTTATCTAATCTTTCGTATGAATCTCTAACTGTATGGTAATCATAATGATCATCTATAAAGGCAAAATTAAACCCTTGTATATTTTTATCTTCTCTAAAAACAGTTAAATCAGTATCATTAGGTAGCATTTTATAAATACTATAAGCTAAAGAATTAGCAACAGGGTATTTGGGGGTAGCCTTAGTAAATTCTTTTATAAGCTTGCTATTTCCGTCATTGGTTTCAATAAGCATAATACTTTGTCCGCCACTACCTCTAGCTTCAAAATTTAAAACAAGACCTACGTCATTAGCCCACGGATGTTGGTTAACAAATAAATCGGCACCATTTAATCCAATTTCTTCGGCATCGGAAAATAGAATAATAATATCATTTTTTGGGCTTTCTTTTTTGGCTAAGAAAGCGCGTATACCCTCTAATATAGTAGCAACACCACTACCCGCATCACTAGCTCCTAAAGAAGAATGCGGATGGCTATCATAATGGGTAAGTAATAAAAGAGCTTTTCTAGAGGGGTCGGAGCCTTCTATTTTTGCCATAATATTAGTTGCTTTACACATATTTGCCCAATCCCCAGCGGTATAACCTACTTGTAACTGCGTTTTTAAGCCCATTTTTTGTAATTGTAGCCTAATGTACTCTTGTGCTTTTATATGACCATCTGATCCAACACCATGTGGTTGTTTAGAAAGTATAGATACATGCTCTAAAGCTCTATCTGTAGAAAAAGAAGTTTCAGCACTTTTAATATCACTTTTATAGCTAGGCATGGCGCTTTTAAAGCTCCAATAACTAGCTAAAACAATTAATAGAAAGCTTACTATAGAGGTGAATTTTTTCATGATATACGATTGTTTAATAAAAGTATTAAATAAAAGTATTATAGCATATTTTGGCGCTGTTATTTATCTAATTCATTAAAAATCACTAACTTTAAGAATCACCTAAAAACAAAAAGTATGGGAATAAAAAGTTTTCAGGGAGTAAGAGAAGCTCCCAAAAAAGAGTATAGTGCCCCAATACTTGTAGCAGATTATATGACTAAAAAGCTAATTACTTTTAGTCCCAATCAGTCTATTTTAGAAGTAATGGAGTTATTTGCTAAGAACCATATTTCTGGAGGGCCCGTTTTAGACGATAATGGGTTTTTAGTAGGAATTATTTCCGAAGCAGATTGTATGAAGCAGATTTCTGAAAGTAGGTATTTTAACATGCCTATTTTAGATAAAAGTGTAGAAAAATACATGACTAAAAATGTAGAGACTATTCCGCACGATATTAGCATTTTTGATGCTGCTGAGGTTTTTCATAAAAATAATCGTCGTAGATTACCTGTATTACAAAAGGGTATATTAGTTGGGCAAATAAGTCGTAAAGATATTGTGATAGCCGCATTAAAGCTATCTGGGCAAAACTGGTAATTATCTTAATTCTATTATACGCCTCTCCTTTTATAATTTACTTGGAGAGGATTTAATTATTCTCTTTTTACAATCATATAAAAATCGTTTTCTAATGGTAAATAACCTAAATCGTAAACGAAATAATAAATAGTGCCTTTTTGTGTAGTGTAGATGTTGGTAATATAATCAAAATCAAAACCTTTATCCAATAACTTTATTCGGGTAGTTTTTGTAGTGCCTTTGGTAAGAGAGAAACTTTCCAAAATACGGTAGTTCTTTCGTAAACGGTTATTTACATTTCTAATATGGTTTTTACTGTCTTTATTTAATCTGTTGTTATGAGAATTTCGACAATAATCTGAACAGAATTTTTTATCTATTCTTCCAATAATTTTCTCGTTGCACTCAGGGCATTTCTTTTCCAAAATAGTATAATTTTTTAATTCATCTATGCTGTAATTTAATACCTACTAAATATAAGTATTAGTATTATAACTTGTTGTGTGTTTAGCTAATGTTAAGATATGAAAAATTAAATGTAAAATAATTGTTATCAAACATAGGGTCTATGTATTGTATTGATTTCGTTATACGGACTTGACAAAATATGGACAAATGAATATTTATTAATAAAAACAAGTATTTTTTGATTAATTATCACTTTATTTGGATTGTAATTATTAATATGATAATTTAATATGTGCTATATAAATGTAGTGCTAAACCAACCAACACCATTTTAAATTAAACTAAAATCCCCCTTAAATTATGATTAAAACTTCTACACTAAAAGAAATACCCAGAATTACAACCTTATTAAAAAAGGTATACATATTACTTTTATTCTCCTTATTTGGATTTTCATCAATACAAGCAAAAACGATAGATTTTGATGCTGTATACGGAAATACAGGAGATGTAGTAGGTAATATACAATTAGCAATAACATCTGCTAGTGCAGGGGATGTTATATTGTTTAAAAGTGAGTATTATGATTTAGGAGGTGCTACAAATATTCTTATAGATAAGCCTATAACTTTTCAAGGAGAAGTACCAGATAGTGGTACTTTTAATACTGCTGCTTGGGGAGCTACAGGAATTAAAACAACATTAGGAAATACTGCAGATTTCCAGATTCGTTCCAATAATGTAGTTTTTAAAAATATATCCTTAGTAAGAAAAGATCAAACCGATGGCCCCAATACATACGATATTCTTATCGATGCTAGGCATAGTGATTATGGTGCAGCATCAAGATCTAAATACACAGGCTTAAAGTTTGAAAATGTGGTGCTAGCCCAGGCAGGTTACCTTTTTCATGCGGGTAATGGGGTAGAGGTTTCCATGACTAATGTATCTTTTACCGATTTCCGTAGAATAGGGTATTGGGTAGATCGTAGAGGTAGAGTTAATAATACAGGAAAAGCAGACTTTACAAATTGTATTTTTAAACTGAAAGAAGAGACAAATACTTTTAAACATTCATTTGATTTTAGAGCCATTTCTTTTGACGCTGGTAACACAGAATATCCTATAGTTTTAAATCTTAATAATTCAACAGTTACAAACAGTAGGTTTGAGCATACAGGAATTGCTTTGTCTCGCTGTCATAACATGACTGTTGAAGGGTCTACTTTTTATGATAGAGAAGGTATCGTAGACCAAATGCACATAGAAGAATTTTCATATAATGTTAACGTTAATAATAATATTTTTGATTGTGGAGGTCCTAATGCAAATCTTAGAACCAAAATATTTGTTATTGATAGAGAATTGCAATTAAGTAGAGATATAACAATAGATGGAAATACGATTTTAAATGATTATAACTTTTTTATATCTTCTTATTCGGTTGAAAATATAACTATTACAAATAACGATTTTACAAATGCAAGTGCAGCAAATGATAATTCTATAAATTTATCATTTTATGAAACAAGTGTTTCAGAGCCTATACCATCATCTTCTAGATTTCCGTCTAAAAATGTAACAATTAAAGGAAATAAGGGTTTAGATTTAGCTAAAAACAAGAATTTAAGTTTATTATACTTAAACGATAATGCAAAAGATAATTTTGATATCACAGATTATCAGGGGCGTAGAACATTTATAAAAATAGATGAGCCTACACCTATTGTTAAAGAAGGTGTTTATCATATTATAAATAAGCAAACAGGAGAAAAACTTTCCGTTTCAGGAAATTCTTTAACAACGGCACAGGGTTCAGCTGATGCTACAAAATGGAATGTTATTTGGAATTCGCCATATACTTTTTTTATTCAGAATGTAGCAAACTCAAATTACTTAGAAACAGATGCAGGTTATACAGAGAACGATTTGTTAAACCAAGGAAATAATGGAACTAAAAAGGATGGAGATATAGTGCCTTATGCAAGTAATGCGTATAGTACAACAAATGAAAAGCCATTTTGGGCTTTTGTTCCTGTAGGTTCTAGTTATGAAATTTTTGCAGGCGGAAATGAAAAGCAATCTGCAATAGCTACAAGTGGCTCTAATGTAAATTTAGTATACGGTAAAGTATTTAATGCAGATGGTACAAGAAGCCCAAAACCATTAGGGAATAATGCAAAATGGGAATTTGTAGAAGTTTCTGGAACAACGCCTCCTATAACATCTGGGCAAACACCTTTTGGAGGTACGGCAAGAGCAATACCAGGTGCTATTAATTCTGTTGATTTTGATAATGGTGGTGAAGGTGTAGCGTATCATGATACTTCATCTGGGAATAGAGGGTCAGGGCCTCGCCAAAATACTAATGTAGATACAGAAAATAGAGTAGCTGCTGGCAATGTAGGATGGATAGCTAAAAATGAGTGGTTAGAGTATACAGTTAATGTTGGCACAAGCGGAACATATACAATAGATGTACAGGTTGCATCTGCAGGAAATAATGGAGCTTTTCATATAGAATTTGGAGGAACAGATGTTACAGGAATACAAACAGTTAGTTCTACTGGCAACTGGGGTAATTTTGTAAATAAAACGATTACAAATGTTTCATTAGCAGCAGGAGAACAAGTAATGAGAGTGTATATGGATGGTGGTAGTTTTAATTTAGGAACTATGAATTTTACTGCAACAAGTTCTAATACTAATAATACATCTATATCCGGACTTACAATAGAGGCAGAAACATTTAATGCAACAGGTGGAACATTTAATGATGCTTCTGCAGGAGGTCCAGGACTTGGAGCTAATAATAATGGGTCTGCTATTAATTATGTTAATGCAGGAGATTGGGTAGAGTATGTTGTTACCATACCAGAAGCAGGAGCTTATGAAATAGAATATTTAATAGGAGCACCACAAAATGGTTCTCAAATAGATTTTAGTGTTAGCGGTACCTTTTTTAACTCTACAAATGTACCAAGTACAGGAGGTTTTGATAGTTACCAAACACTAAAAGCAATACAAACAGCAACTTTTACGGCTGGGACTCATTTAATAAGGTTAACAGCTGGTGGTAATACATGGGCTTGGAATTTAGATAAAATTACTTTAAAAAAAGTAACAGGAACTAATCTTAAGATTTCTTTAGATGATATATTATTAGAAAAAGAAGTAAGATTATACCCAAATCCAGTGCAAAGCGAATTACATTTTCAGAATGTAGAAGGTTATCACAGTGTAAATATCTATAACTTAGTTGGAGTACAAGTTTTATCTAAAAAACTAGAAGCAAATTATTTAAACTTAAGTAATTTAATAGATGGTATTTATATGTTAGAGTTAATTAGTGACACTAAAACAGAAATGAAAAAAGTAGTAGTGAGACACTAAGGTTAAAATAACCCCAAATCTTATTATAAACATAAGGTTAAATAAAACCTGTAAAATTTATTTTTACAGGTTTTTGTTTTTTAATAATGCCTTAAGAGTTTAATGTAAGTTAATTGTGAGTTTTTCTAAACTCCCTATAGTAGCATTAATTCTAGGAAGTCTACTTGACAAAATATGAACAATTAAGAATTCGTTAACAAATAAGCAATATTATTAACTAATTGTTATTTTATTTGTTACAATATTGACAATTTAACAACTAAATATTAACCCCTTAACTAAATTTATGAGAATTAAAATTACTACACTACAAGGCTTGTTGACAGCCTTATTGTTGAATTTTTCATTAGCTATGAATGCTCAATATGAATGGTCAAATATAACAGTGCCCGCTAATGCAGGATCAGGTAATTCGTGGAACTTAGTTGAATCATTATCCGATGATTTTAGTTATAGTTCTTCTTTTGGATCAGGAGGCTATGCAAATAGGTCAAATTTTGGTTCTAATAATCAATGGTATAATTTTTACCATAACGCATGGGATGGACCAGGATACACTTATTGGAACACCTCTAATGTATCTGTAGATGGTGATAACTTAGTTATTACAGCAGGGCATACAGCACAAAACTCTAAAGGAGGTCCCTATGGAGTAGCTTCGGGTTGCGTAACCTCAAATAGTAAAGTTACTTATCCTGTATATGTAGAATCTTCAGTTAGTGTTGCCAACATTTCATTGGCTTCATGTTTTTGGTTACTAAGCCCAGATGATACAGAAGAGATTGATATTATTGAAAACTATGGTGGAGTAGACTTTTTTGAGAACTTTACTCATATTAGTCATCATTCATTCGTTAGAGCTCCTTTTACCGACTACCAACCAAGAGATTGGAATAGTTGGCATAAAATTGATGAGATTACTAATGCAGGAGGATGGGGTGAGTTCTGCTGGAATGGTGGAAATAGACGTTATATGAGAATGGGTGTAAATTGGATAGGTCCAAAACATTGGGAATACTATATTAATGGAGATTTAGTACGTGTAATGTATTATAATGCTATGGCATCTAAAGTAGGGAATAGTTGGGAATACACTTATTACAATTCTACGTTTCAAGATACTAATGGATATTATTTTCCAACGAATGGGGCTGACGGGTACTCGTTAGTAACAACCCATGCTACTGAAAATAGTTATAATTTTAGCACACTAGAGGCAGCAAGTAACGCATCTAATGGTTTCAGTGTTATTGATACAGGATGGTTTCAAGGTGGAGATGATGATGACGTAGATGAAAATGGAGTTACGCAAGAAGCAAAAGGCTTTACAAAGAGTTTAGATATTATAATTAATATAGAATCTCAAACTTGGTTACAAAGTGCTACTCCTTCGCAAGCAGATCTTAATGATCAAACAAGAAATAAAATGTTAGTGGATTGGGTAAGAGTATATAAACCAGTAAGCGGAGGAGGAAATACCAATGTTGCAGTAACAGGAGTTAATTTAACACCAGCAACATTATCATTAAATGTTGGGGCAACAGGAAATTTAACAGGAGCAGTTGTTCCTTCTAATGCAACAGATAAAACGATGACTTTTAGTTCTAATAATACATCGGTAGCTACTGTAAATCAAAGTGGAGTAGTAACAGCAGTAGCAGCTGGTACGGCGGTAATTACAGCTAGCACTACAGATGGTGGTAAAACAGATACTTCTACTATTACTGTAACTGGTGGAGGCTCAAACTCACCAGCTAATGGGCAAACACCTTTTGGAGGTACAGCCAGAGCAATACCAGGTGTTATTAATTCTGTTGACTTTGATAATGGAGGAGAAGGAGTAGCTTACCATGATACTACATCTGGTAATACGGGTCCTGGTGCACGCCAAAACACTAATGTAGATACAGAAAATAGAGTAGCAGCTGGTAATGTAGGGTGGATAGCAACTGGAGAATGGTTAGAATATACCGTAAATGTAGCTACAGCAGGAATCTATAATATTAATGTTCAGGTAGCTTCTACAAATAATAATGGAGCTTTTCATATAGAATTTAATGGAGTAAATGTAACAGGAAATCAATCAGTAAGTTCAACAGGAAACTGGGGAACATTTCAAGATACAACTATTTCAAATGTGTCACTTGCTGCTGGGCAACAAGTAATGAGAGTCTTTATGGATGGTGGTAGTTTTAACTTGGGTTCAATGAGCTTTACAGCTAATGGAGGAAGTACAGGAGGAGGAAATTCTACTGTAGCAATAGAAGCAGAAAGTTTTAGCAGAACAGGCGGTACATTTAATGATGGTTTTGTACCGTTAGGAGTTAATAAAACAAATACAACTATTAATTATGTAAATACTGGTGACTGGGCAGAATATGCTATTACTATCCCTGAAGACGGAGCTTACGAAATAACATACTCTATTTCTTCTCCAATTACAGGTTCTACTATTGGTTTTGGTATAGGAACAAATATTTGGAATACTACAATAGTACCAAATAATGGTAATTGGGATAGCTATCAGGATTTAAAAGCGAGTGCAACAGCTAACTTTACCGCTGGGAATCATATAATTCGCTTAACTGCAGGAGCTAAAAATTGGACTTGGAACCTAGATAAGTTTACATTAAAAAGGATTTCTGCTATGAATTTAAAAGTTGCTCTAGATTTGGATAATGTACTAGGAAATTTAGATGAAGAGTTGCGTATATATCCAAACCCAGTGCAAAGCGAATTACATTTTCAGAATGTAGCAGGTTATCACACTGCTAATATATATAACTTAGTTGGTGTACAAGTTTTATCTAAAAAGCTAGAGGCAAATTATTTAAACTTAAGTAATTTAACAGATGGTATTTATATGTTAGAGTTAATTAGTGATACTAAAACAGAAATGAAAAAAATAGTAGTAAAACACTAGGGTAAAATAATCTCAAGGTAAAACTAAGCCTGTAAAATTTATTTTTTACAGGCTTTTTTACTGCTGTATTTTACAGCCATTTTTAGTTGTTTTAAGTTGGTTTTCTATAGCATTCCCGTCTATTAAAGCCCAATGCGCTATAATTTTTCTATTTTTAAGTTTAAAGCAACGATAACCAACAACCGAAATATTTTGGTAAGTAGGTTCTATATTTCGCCACATACCTATATGCTTTAAATTCAGTTTTATTTTTATAATTACATCGTTATTTTCCGACACTATTGTTTCTATAATAGTTGTGTGTTCAAACGATTTTCCAGTACCAGTAATCCACTGTTGCATTCCTGTTTTATTGGGAGCTAAGTTGGGAGGTAGAGAATGATCTATATAATCATTAGAGATATAGGTATCTATTTTTTCAAAGAGATTTTTATTCCATATATCTTCAATAAAATTATTTACAATAGAGCTGTTACTGGTATTCATAAGAAGCTTACTTTTTTAGAATCTCTTGTTTTATTTTTTGCTCAATCTCATTTTTGTGTTCGGATAACAGAAAATGACCCGCATTTTTAAAAGAGTTTAAATGAACGTCTACATTGTTTTGTTTTGCCTTGCTTGTAAAATTGGTGATAGTAGTATAATTTACATATTCATCGTTTGTTCCACTATAAAGAAAAAGCTGAGTCTTTAAGTTTTTAATATGCTCACTTGGAGATATTTTTACCATATCTTCAATACTCATATTGGTGCTTTTTAACATTTCATCTTCTATTAAAGATACAGGAGACGCAATTGCAAATATTTTTTTTGCTAACGGTACAGATTTGTCTTTGCTAAGTTGGGACATCATTGCTAAATGGCCTCCTGCAGAATAGCCAATAATAAATAAATTGGATAGGTCTAAGTTTAATTTGTCTTTGCTTATTTTTAAATATTTTAAAGCATCTATTGCATCCTCAACACAATCTACAGGCGTTTTTGTTTTAAAATCTGCTAACCTATATTCTACACTAATTGCAGTGTAGCCTAATAAGGCATACTCTTTAGCTTTTTCGTTAAAAAAAACTGGCGAACCAGAAAACCATCCACCAGGATGAAAAAAAACAACCACTGGTTTTTTTTCTTTTTTTTCCGATGAGAAGAAATGTAGGTTTAAAATATTACCGCCTACTTTTTTATAGGCGATAATATCTTTGGTTATAGATTTACTTAGTTTTGAGCCACAACTAAAAACAGATATAAAAAATATAACAAGTAAAATAGCTGGCTTGCTCATAAATTTATGGTATTAGCGTTACGTAATCCTGAATTATTTGCCACTTACCTTTAGTTTTTATAAGTGAATAAAAATTCTTTAACGTAGGCTTTCCTGGACTAGTTAATGTAACTTTTACAGAAGCCATATGGTCACCAATAAACTGAATGTCTTCGTAAGAAGCAGTTCTTGTATAACCTCCAAATTTTTTAGTATCTATAAAAGAAATGTAAGTGGCTTTATCTAGAATAGATGCAGCGTCTTTTTTACCATCATATAGTGTTACTCTAAAATTATGATGTAAATAAGGTTTTAATTTTTTTACATCATTAGTATCTCCTGCGACTAAGTATTCTGTTAATGCAGATTTTACATCGTCTACATTAGCGTTTTGAGAGTTAGATTTACAAGAGAATAATACGATTGTTAAAAGGGCTAAAAATTGTGTTTTCATAATATTTAAATTTAATAGATTACTTATGGTTAGCTAAGCAACTAATAGGTTAAAAAATTAGTCGCTTAATTTATTTCGAATTTTTTTTAAAATACTTTCAATACTTTCAGTTTCTTTTTTGGATAGTTCGCTTAAGCCTGTTAAACGAATTTCTTCTATAATAGGGTATAATTTTTTAATTAAATCTTCTCCTTTTTTTGAAATAGACAATTCAACATTTCTAGAATCTGTTGCTGAGGTTGTTTTTATAATAAACTCTTTTTTGTTTAATTGGTTTACCATTCTAGAAATAGTAGGCTTATCTTTTACTAGTTTTTCTCCAATAGATATTTGATTAATGGCTTCATTTTCATTTATAATGTTTAATACGAGCCACTGTTCTATAGTAATATCTATACCATGCTGTTTAAGTACATTTTGTCCGTACTGCCTAATTTTCCGGGCTGTAAGTTCTATTTGGAAATAGATATTATTATGAATCATAATACAAACTTATTAAAAATAGTTAGCTAAACAACTATTTTTTAATATTTTTAATTTTCTCATTAAAATTTATCGCTTGTTTAGCAACCTATGGGCCTTACAAGAGTAAAGAATATGGAATTATTAAAACTTTTTTCTCTAGAATAAAGCTTTTTGCTTTTGATTTAAAGAATCGATTTTTCTTATTTTAATATCCTTAAAAAATATTTCGGCAGCTTCACTTTGTAACTGAATTTTTCCTTGTATTAAAGGAATGTTTTTACCATCCTCATCTATATATCTAGAATTCTTTAATATCATTACCACTTCACCATTTACAACATGTAAACTTTTGCCTTCAAAACAATATAAATCTAGTGTGTTCCATTCATCATGAGGTTTTTCATAATTACTACTTCGTAGGCAATAATTTCTATACGGACTTCCCATGCCCATAGGTAAAAAGTCCTGAGACTCATGTGCTAAAGGGTCTAAAACAGATTCTGGTTTGTAGGCTCTAATATCTATTGCTGAGTTAGCTTGGCTCCAGAAGTCTCCCGTATGCCCTTCCATAATCTGAAATTCTTGTGATAGCATCCATGATCTCCAATATTCTGCACCCATAGGTCCAATAGAATGGTATAAAATTCCAGAATCTTTAAGTAAATTTTTTCTGTAAGCCCATTTTTTATTTCCCCATTTGTATTTTAACTGAAAATGATAATTTTTATATTCTTCCTTAGTAATTAAACAGCCATAATACTCTCCACTATTTTTAATTATAGTTGTGTCTCCTTCTTTAAATGTTGTAAAAACATTATAAGAAGATTTGTTTAACCCTATAGGCTCTATTAATTCCCCTTGCTCATTTTTAGGTTGCGTTCCATTATACCCAGGTTGGTGTTTATAACTTAAATAGGAATCCCATTTAGATAATTTAGCATCAATTAGTTCTTCCCAATCGTATTGTTCCTCTATATTTTGTTCTTTTTTAACTTCAGAACAAGAAGCGATAAGAAAAAGAAGAGAAAAAGCTATTTTATTAATATTCATTATAATATAGATTATATTACTTTCTGTTTTTATTTGATTAAGATACTACTATAGTAGGTATAAATAAATTGTTTAGTTTATTTAATCTATTATTAAAAATAAGAAAGGATTTATGAAAAACAAATACTCATATATTTTCTGTTCTTTATTATTTTGTGGTTTATTACAAATTATCATAGTTTAGTGCAAACTAAAATTTATTATGAAATTTGATATGGGGAAGAATAAAAGTGAGAACAAAACAGTATTAAATCTTATGTGGAGCTGTTGTTTTTTTATGGTGTTTATGGTAGCAAGCACAAGCTACACTTATGCTCAAAAGGCAAAATCGCCAAAGACTATTAAAGAAAGTAAAACAGAAGCTAGAGTTACAGGTTTAAAATACATTTGCGTGCATGTATTAGAGTTAGAGAAAACCCTAAAGTTATACCGCGAAATTCTTGGTTTTAAAATGGATGATGCAGAGGTGCTTCATGGTCCAGGACTAGAGGGAATGTTGGTAATGAAATTAAAGGCAAATGATTTAGAGATTAGCCTATCGCTTACAGCACCAGAATTTATTGATACAGTAGGGCCTATTGGAAATACAAACCATAACCATTTTATGCTTAAGGTTAATGATATTGGTCCAATTGGAGATAAGCTAAAAGAAGAAGGATACGAGTTAGAAAACGAGAATTACGCTAAGGACAAATACACATTTTTTGTAGGGCCTAACGGAGAAATTATTGGTCTTTCTGCTTGGGACTAGTCTAAAAAAATAGTCTTAATGTTTTAAAAAAAATCCAGAGAAGTTAACTTCTCTGGATTTTTTTTATGCTATTTATGATTAGGGTCTAATTTAGGATCAAACTTATAGTTATCGCTATTCATATAATCCTGAACCATTTTATATTCTTTTCTTACTCTATCGCCATTTTCAATAGATAAGTTACAATCAAAACGAACAAAATGATATTGAGGATAAAAAGCATGCCCCACACCCCAAGTTAAACCTTGCCCAGGTTGCTCATCAACATCTGTAAACATACCAGAACGAAAAGCGCCACCACCTTTAGGAACGGTAATACCTTGGATAACAGGATAAAAGTTTATTCCATCTTCAGAAAATAGAATACTGTTTCTTTCTGGTCCTTCTGGTAAAGTAGCGCATATGCCATTACGATAAGGCCAAACCATACTTCCGTGTCCGCCCATAAGAACAGGGTTGTATTTAGATTTAATATATGGACCTTCAGGATTATCGGCTATAGCAACTCCTGTAGCTAGAGGTATATCGGCATGTTTTTTATTAAATTCTCCCGGCGATATATTAGGTTTCCATGGTAATCTGCCATCACTCTTATAATATAAATAGTATTTACCTCCTTTAACAAAAAATGTAGGTTCGTGTATAACCTCACCATCCCAAGCATCTTCTTCTGGTCCTGGTTTTAAAATAGGCTCGTCTAATGATTTCCATGGACCTTTAGGAGAATCTGCAACAGCCATGCCTACTACATTGGGTACAAAATCGCCTGCTGTTTTAAATAATTTAGACCAACGCGCATCTTTTATACTACCAGCTGCTTGGTAGCACATATAGTACTTGTTATTTACAACTAAAATATCTGGGTTAAAAACACTTCGGTGATTGTAGCGCCCTGCGGCACCACGTTTAATGGAAATACCTTGTTCTTCCCATTTGTATCCGTCTGTAGAGGTGGCATACCATACCTCACATAAATCCCAATGAAAAGCCCTTGTAGTATCTGTAGCATCATTTGGGCCTACTACTTTAGAAAAAGAAGGAGGTTTAGAATACCACATGTAGTATGTACCATCTACTTTTATAACACTAGATGGGTAGTAACGTTCTACACCTTTTTCAAAGTCGAACCCTTCTAGTTTTACATATTTAAACTCCGTATTAAATTCGTTGAATTTTTCATAACGAATCTTACCTTCACGAAAACGTTTATACGAAGCACTTTCATTAGTTTTTAATTCTTGGCCCGAAAGAAAATTTATTCCTAACAAAACCAAAATAATATTAATTCTTATTTTCATAATGTGGTTTAGTGTGTTATTTATTAAACTAATCGTTTAAAAGCAGCGATTAAATTAATGATAATAGGTGAAAAGCCCAAACAATTGAGTTTTATGAAAATAGTTTGTTGCCGTAGGGATTAATTAATGTTTATTATTTGTCTATTACTTAGACAAAAAGTAGGTACACGTAATTTTTCAATTCCAGTAATGATACCGTTAGCTATAAATGTATTGTTTTTATCTAAATTAACTATTGTGTAGGTTTTCTGTACCCCATCAATTTTATTAATTTTTATTATTTCTAAGTTATGTTGTAGACTTTTGATTTTACTTCCAAGTTTAAGTTCAACAACATTATTAATTTCATAATCTATTTCGGTTTTATATGGATTTATTGAAGACCATTTTAGATTATTTAATAAAAAGGGGTGGTCTTTTGTACAAGTAATTTGAGTTCCATTTGAAAACTCAATACTTACAAGGTCTTTATGAAATTGACTTGCTAATTCTTTAATTACTGAAATTTCATAATTTTTAGATTCCTTATTATATGATACTATTTTGTCTCCTATTTTTAATTCCTCTATAGCTTTTAGTGTGTTATCGCTCATTGTTATTTGAGTACCTTTAGCCAAACAATGAACATCTAAGCCATCAAAATAAATTTCTGATATTACGGTGTCATCATATTTATCGCCTTTATAAACTGATAGTATTTCAAATTTTATATTCCAATTCTCTTTCTCTTTTAATTTGTCTAAATTTTTTCTATCAGAATTCCCCAAAGGCTTATCTAGCCTAATTAATTGCTTTGCATAGACATCTTTTAATTCAATGATAGCAAATGGCTTATTATCTACATACATTTTTAGTTTGTGAACTCTAGAATTGTTTTTCCAAGCCTTTTTGCTTTTTACATATCCGTTTGCAAATATTAATGTTGTAATTCTTGGGTGTGCTGGGGCAAAGCTAAAATTAATGATTTCTCCTATTCCATATCCTTTTTTCCCTTCTACCCAAGCAGTTTTATAACTTAAATCACTTAAATTTTTAGAAGTATAGCTTATTTTTCCGTTTGAAGATAGTTCTGAAGATGTTGTAACAGTATATTCCCCAGCACCGCAATACCAACTGCATCCACCGCCTTCGGCATCCCACATACTTAAATAAGTTTCTCCATATTTTTTAAAAAGTTCATTATCTTCCACTGTTAAATTATCCCAACTCTTTTTTTTATTAGCTATATCATCTAACAACTGTTCTCTCTTTTTCCAATTATTTTGTGCTTCAATCCCAAAGTTAAATGATTCTCCTTCTTCTGGAATTATAGTTTTTAAATCTTGACCAAATGAATTTGTTATTAAAAATATAAAGATTAAGCTTATGGGTAATTTCATTTTATAGTTTGTTTTTTAGGATGTTTAAATAGGCTTATAGCAAAAAATTATTACAATACATGCTGCTACTTAAAGATAGGAAATAGTTATAAATATTTTGTTTAAGAAATTTGGTAGAGATGCTTTCAAATTAGTAGTTGTATTATTATTGCTGTACTATTTTTATACTTTTCCATGTTTCAATTGCCCAAAATTCATCTTCGTTATTATCGAAATATAATGCTAATTGAATAATTTCTTTGTCAACAATTGAAAACCCATATATTACTTCGTATTCTTTTTCATTATTTGTTTCTCTAATCTTATATCCAATTCTAGATACCTTAGTATCTGAAAATTCATATTTTGATAATGTAACTGATTGTGATTCGTCTCTATTTTTAATCGATTCTAATTGTTCTTCGTAAATTTCTTTTTTTGATTGGTCTATATTCCAAATTGCTATTCTTACAGATTTGTCTCCTGTTGTGTAAAGTAGATCACCATTCTCTTCTTTTGTTCTCTCGAACAAGTTATTAATTGTAATAGTCCATTTTTCTGTTAAAAAGTGAACACCTATAAAATCATCTTCTAATTTGTAGTCGTTAACTTTATACCATGAGGATTTCTCGTTACTTCTTTCGTAAACAGAACCCACACCTTTTAATAATAAATCTTTAATGGTTGGTTCTATTTCTATAATATGAGAGGGATGATAGATTCCAATGTTTTTAGGATCATTTACATACTCGTCACTTTCTAATCCAGAAAAAATTCTCCATCCGCTATCATCAGCAACTGTTCTTTTTTCTCTATACATAAACATGGGTTTTTTTCCAGATTCTGTAATTAATTTAGAGACCATTAAACCGCCTATATCTGGGAATTCTTCCATTCTATTTTGTTTTTAATGAAATAAATTGATGCTTATGAAAATGAAAACAATTAAAAATAAGGTTCTTTTTTTTGATCTAATTGTAGCCATTAGTTACAAGTTGTATTAGTATACCTAAAATTCCAATAATTAAACACAATGGAGCAAACCATTTTGAATCTGCTTTAGCAAATTCAGTATTCTTTATTTTTTTAAAAAAACCAACATATTTAAAATCTCCAATTGCTCTTAAAATAAAAATAGATGGAATTATCCAATATCCGTATGTAGTTATTAGATTTGAGAAAGGAATATTTATAAGCCTAGATTTTATAAGATATAATAGTCCAAATAGAAGTAAAACTAGCGCTACAATTAAAGTTGCAAATTTAGGAATTGAAAGCGTGGTGTCTTGGTTTTCTTTTGTTGGAATTACTTTTTTTAAGCCCCATTTTCCGCCTGCAAGCCAATAAAAATGCATAGAACTTAGAAAAGTAAAAACTATTAATAAAATAATAGATAATAGTGTTGCAATCATATTTTTGCTAATTGAAAAATTTGTTCATTCTGCTTCCTATTCATTGAAGAAGGCGTTAATCTTAACATTTGATTACGAAAACCAATTAATATGGGGTTTTTTAGGTGCGCCATTTTTCCAACAAGCCAACTAGCTTTAACAACTTTATGGGCTTTAGGTAATCTTAACTTTTGATATTCTGTAAATGCTTTAGATATTTCATATTTGTTTATACATTCTGAAAGTACATAAGCATCTTCTATTGCCTGGCATGCACCTTGTCCCATATTTGGAGTAGTTGCATGGGCAGAATCGCCGATTAAACATACGTTTTCTTTGGACCAAATGTTTGTTGGCTTTAAATCTGAAATTTCGGCAGTATTTATATGTTCTTTTTTTGTAGATTTTATAATGTCTTTAATTACGGAATCATAGCCTTTAAAATAGTGTTCTAAATTATTAACAGAAAATTCATTTTTATTTTTATAGAAAGATTTTAAAGCATACCAATAAACTTTGTTTTCTGCAATTTGAACAAAACCAAAACGATCAGCTTTTCCCCAAGCTTCGTTTAATTCGTCTTTAAATTTTAAGGGTAATTTGTATTCCGTAATTCCTCTCCAGCATATCTGATTTGCATTTCTTATACTATTATTTGGGAATATGTTTTGTCTAACAATAGAATTTAGCCCATCAGCTCCTAAAATAACAGAGGATTGGGTTTGTTTTCCATTTTTAAATTTTAAAGAATAATCATTCTCATTTTTTTCTATTGATGTAAGTTTATGGTTTAATTCAATCTTAGTAGACTTTAATCTATCAATTAAAATTTGCTGTAGTTTACCTCTATGGATTGCAATGTTTTTGGTATTATGTTTTTGTTCAAAATAAGTTAAATCAATCTTAGAAAGTGGCTTTAGATTAGATTTGGTAATGTTTATTGATGATATGGGATTCCCATTTTCTTCAATAATTTTTCGTAGTCCTAACTTATCATAAACTTGCATTGCATTATTGGCTAAAATAATTCCAGCTCCAACAGGCCTTATTTGTTCAGCTTGTTCAAATATTCTGGTTTTAATTCCTTTTTGATCAAGTGCAATTGCAGTTGTTAGCCCTCCAATTCCTGCTCCAATAATATCAATAGTCATAGTTGTTTGTTCTGTTTAAAGATGACAGCTTGTAGTTAGATTTTAAATACTAACTTTTCTAAGTTGCCTAGACTATAAATATATTAAAAAAGCGGTTTCAATAAAGTATCGAAACCGCTATTGTTGTTATTTTTCGCATTCTATTTTTTGTGTTGAGTAAGCTTCATAAAATGCAAGGATTACTAAAATAAGTGTGTTTTTCTTTTATAGGCCATTATCATTATATTGTATTCTTATGGTTAATTCAATTTTGTACTAACTTTTATTATTTCAGTTATAGTAGTTTTGTTTTATACCATTAGGGCTTAAAATATTTTTTTAAGCTAAATTGATCCAATTATCAGTGTTTTAATAGTTGCTTGTAACTTATGTTATATATTAATGAGCTTTAATTAATAATTATTTTTTTAATTTGAGTTTTAGAATTATATGTAAGTTTTAATATATAAATTCCAGACTGTAGTTTTGTTAAATCTATTGTTTTTTTACTATTGAGTTTTCCTTTTAATATAATTGCTCCACTAATAGAAATTAAATCGTAGTATACTTCAGTTTTAGAAGGAGTTATAATATATAAGTCAGATTCTGTTGGATTTGGATAGATTTTGAGCGTTACCTCCTCATTAGATAATGGGGAAATATTTTTTTTATTTTGTTTAAATAGCCATTTATGTAATAAAGTGTCTTTAACAGCAAATTCCCCAATCCAATGGCAATCAGTGATACTTATTTCACATGGAAAAACGTATTCTGTATAGAACAATGTATTTCCTTTATTTATAAGCTCTTCTATTTCTATATCAGTTAATTTTAAAGAATTCTCAGTATATGGATTGGTATGGACAAAATTAATATCATTTTTCTCAAATGTTTCAATCATAATTCTAGAATTGGAAATATTTTGATCACCATCCTTTCGGTGATGTAAATTCCAAACAGGTGTTTTAGGATAATTTTTTACAAATTTTTCTAAACTTAAATTATTAAAATCTTCAATCCAAAACCCACTCATAGGAACTATAGCGGCAAATCTTTCGGGAAATAAATATGAATAATACCAACTAGCCCATCCTCCCATAGAATATCCTGTAAGGTATATTCTGTCTTTATCAATTTTAGTATTTACAATTAATGAATCTAAGGTGGTGTTTAATATTTCATTAATGTCTTTATCTCCCCAAAGATTTTTATAATTAACTTGCGGAGCAAGTACATAACAAGGGTTTTTTTGTTGTACAAAATCTTTAGCCCATCCTTTTGCAAAGTTTTGAAGAAGTTGACCTTCATTATCATTTCCAGATTCACCTGATCCATGTAAAGCAATTATCAAAGGATATTTAGTAGTATCGTTTAGATTTTTTGCTAGGTCAGGAGTAAATAATCTAAAAGGGAGCGTTACATTATTCATACTCGTTTGGCCATAAGCGAATTTTTCTCTTATATCATTTTGAGTATAAGAGTTATAACTAAGAATAAAAAACAAAAATATCTTTAAGTATCTTATCATAATATTTTTTAAGTTCAGATATTATTATGTTTGGTTTTCTAAAATAGATACAAGTTATAATAAACGCAAAAATATTTTAGGATAGTAGTAACACATCTACTTGTTATGCGGAAATATTTTTTTATGGTGCAACAGTTTTGTATATAACTGGCTCTTTTATTGTGCGTTAATACGAATTTTTGGGTAAAATTACCAAAAACGTTTAAATTGTTGTTAGATATTAGTTCTTTCTCCGATAGCAATACTTCCATAAACTCCAATGATTAACACATTTTTACTATTAGGATTAAGAACAATATTCATTTTTAAACTTAAGATTTAAGCCATTCTTAGCATGATAATTAAAAGTACTGAACTTTCGATTAAGTACTTGGCTAATTTTTTATCCTTTATTTATAAAATTTAATTTAGGAATACGAGTATTAAACTATGTGCAGTTATTATTTTGTATTTAGTTAAAGAAAGCTATTATTATTTTAAACTTTCTTTACTAATTATCTCACCATTTCATATGTTTCTTATTTACAGTAAATTGTGAAAAAGCAATACTGTAATTAAAGTTAATTATGCGATATCTTTCTTCATTAATATAATATTTTTTAGAAAAATTATTTTCTGTATTATCCAGAGTATTTTGGCGATAGTATTTTTTAATATTTGAATTAAGCATTAAAAAATATATTAATTATAGCATTGTTATAGGTTTCTCTAATGTCTATTATCGCATAAAATTAATATAGGTAATTCTTCTTTATCTAAAAAGTGAATTAGCGGACATCCAAAAGATTCCCACATAAACCCAAATGCTACAGGGGGCTTATTTTTTAAAAGTTTACCTATATATTGAATACTGTAGTTATCCAATGATTTTTCTCCTTTTATATTTAGTGGAGCTTTACTACTAGATTCTCCTTCTGATTGATAAATATGATAAGCTTCTTTTGTTTGCACATTTTTAATTAGTAGGTTAGACCAATTGTTAAATGCATTTCCCTTTTTTACAAAGGAGCGCATGTTTTTGTAATTAAACATGTATGGTTTGTTAATGGTATCATTTTTCCAATTTTCAGGAATTAGTTTGTTTTTTATATTATTATTAATTGTTTCCTGATCCATTTCTTCAAAAATAAGGCGTTGTAAACCTTTTTCAACAAATGGATTTTCTTTTCCAATTATGGCAAATCCGCTATAACTTGCTTTGCCTAAATTAAAGCCAATTTCATAGTCTTCCTCATAATAATTTTCTGTTTTATACTCGTCATTTATTTGCGAATAGATGCTAATACATCCCATTAATGGTGTTGTTTTAATAGGGTGTTTTTTAACTAACCCGGTTGCTATATCATAAATAAATAGGGTGTCTTTATTAGAGTAATTCATTCTTTTAAAAAACTCGGCTCGTTTTTTGGGGTTAAAATGAATAGTATCTTTTTGTAAATCTTTTTTGTCTATAAAATTTTTGGGCATATAAAAACTCTGTGAAACATTAACAAAGGCATGTCTTATATCTTTTTTGTTAGAGGGCTTTAGTATTGAACTATAATAAGCTTCTGCATAGTATAATTTTATTCTAGAAATACTAGGTTCATAGTTTGATAAGTAATAATTAAACACAAAAACGGTATCTTTTTTATGTTCTATTGCAACCCAAATATCTTCTATTTCACTATAATTATCGATTATTTTTTGTTTATACTCAGTATCAAAAAGATATTTAACTTTATCTCTCCAATTAAATTTACCCAAAAGTTTGCCGTTTGGTTTATCTCTATAGTTTAAACCAGAACTTGCTGTAACATATTTGTAAATATTCTTTTTTGCATTTAAATCTTTAGATAAGTTAACCTGCTTTTTTTTATCATTTATATTTTGGGCTGTTATACTATTATTACAACAAAAAAGGATAATTATTATTGATAGTAGTGTTAGTTGTAAATTAAATTTCATTTTTTATTGTTTTTAATATTAGCAAAGCTTTTATTTAAGTACGAATTTCATATTCATCATTTTTAATTCGAACTAAAATAGTTATTCCAGAAATAATTGAATTAGGAACTTCAACTTTTCTACAGAGTACTTGTAACTGTCTTTTTTTAAAGAGAGTAGAATCTTTTTTAATTCAATATTTATATTAGATTGTTTAAGAAAATTATCTAATTCTAGGCGGTTTATTTTTTCTTTATCCTAAGTATGTATAAAGTATTTTCATTAAAATTAATATGTCTGTTTAAAATTATCTCCTTCTTTCATAATTTTCTTATTACATGCTACAGGTGTTTTTTTGTCTCTTTCAGCATAATGAATTTCATGGGTATTCCCATTTTTTCTATAGTTTACATAGAGATATAAATTTTTAAAAGTAGCCCAGAAAAAAAATAGGTCCGAAGAGCAGAAATTGTAATTTAAGGCATAATTTGTCAATAGTGCTTTTTTTATTTCTGAAATAGAATAATATTCATCATAATAAACAGAGATAGATGTGTGTTTATTATGGATATAATTATCGTAATTAAAAGTAAGTACTTTATTTTTTTTACCTACTCTTGTAGTATCTTTATGTATACTAATTTCTTTTTGTACCAAAAGTGTGCTATTCTTATAGCTTTTAATTTTAAAAGGAGTTTTTTTTATAGAATAAGAGCTTTTTGCTAATTCAGTATCTCTATTGTAGTAAAGGCTATCTATGTAAATATCGTTGTTTATTTGTCTTTTTTCTTCTGATATGCTTATGCCTTTATTTTTAGTAAAATAAGTTTCTTCTATTATATTTAAAAGATCATCGTATTTGTGCTTATATATTTTTTCTCCTTTTTCGTAATACTCTTTAGATTCTAGATATCCTCTAAAATCGTATTTAAGTAGAGGCCCATCAATTACGTCATCTACATAATTACAAATAAAATAGCCAGATGAGATCCGTTTACCAAATTCTTTTCCGTTTTTTAACCCATTTTTATACTCTGTGGTTGTTTCTAATGTTCCATATTTATAAGAGTATTGTTTCCAAATACCATGCTTAACACCATCAACATATATACCTTCTTCTTCCAATTTATTAAACCGTAAAATTTTTGAGTTTCCAAACCTAAATCCATTTTTAAAATAAGTAATTTCTGTTTTCCAATCATTTAAAAAATCAGTATATTTTATTTTATAATAACCATTTAAAGCAGTACTGTCTTTTAAAAAAAGCTGATTGTTAATTGTATATAATTTATTAGATTTTATTTTTTTTGGTGTTTTTTGGCTAAACGAATAAAGGTGTGAAAGAATAATAAATACGAGTACTATATAATGTTTCATTTATATTTTATTTTTTCTAAAATACTACATTTAAAAGTTTGACAGCTTTCTAAAAAAGACAAAAAACCTTAGTATTAGCTAATATTTGCATTATTATTTGTTGTTTTTTTAATGCAATTATATATTATTTCAGCAATTTTTTTTGTCCCATTTCTATTTGGGTGAATTGAATCAGGGAAAAAGTCTACATTATTTTTTATGGGAGTATTAAGATCAATAGAAAATAAATTATTTTGAGAAATGATCATTTTTAATCTTGGAACAATTTCATTTTCAATAATTAAAGGGCGAACCCCATACTTTTTTTGAAATGCAGGAGGAGGTAAGCAAATAAAAATTTCAGGCTTTGTTATTAAATTTTGAAAATTTTGTATCAATTCTAATACATTAGATTGATAATCTTTTTGATTTTTCCAATTGGTTTTGTTGCTACAATTTGCTCCTAATATGATTATAACAATATTTGGCAAAAAATCTTTCGCTTTTTGAAATGATATCATATTCCAATAGGGTTTACCTCCATTTTTAAAAACGGTAGCATGGTTTGTTCCAAAGTTCCCTACTTCATATTTTTCTCCTAGTAGTTTTTGAAGTTGATTAGGGTAGGAATAACGCTCTCTTTCTTTAATACCATGACCATATGTAATACTATCACCTGCACAAGCGATTTTAATTTTTTTGATTGATTTATCCATATAGTAAATTCATGAATTTAGAATTAGAGATTTCATCAATAATTTTATCTGCTTTTAAACTCACTTTAAACGGATCTTCTTGGTAAAATTTTGAATATAATTGATCTGCCTCAACCGTTATTTCTTCTAGTTTTTCTTTAGTTTGCTCGTATATCATCTTGGAGAAGTCAGACTGCCATTTCATTTTTTCGGGGTTTACTATTCCCATTTCAATAAACTTCTTAGTCTTCTGCCTGCATCTACATGGATTATCGGTATTTACTAAACCACATTTTTTATGCATCCATTTATGTAGATCATTTCTTGCTAGTGAAAGTCTTTTTCTAAAATTTACTGGCGTTATTTCAAAGATCTCAGCAGCCAGATTGTGATCAATTTTGAAGATTTCTCCGATTATATAGGTTAGCCTTTGTTTTCTATCCAAACACATCAGCATTCCTGCTGTACAAGCGATTCGGGCTTCTTTAATTGAAATGCCCATTATTTCGTCTTCAGTTTTATTAATTTCAATGTCTTCAACGTTATCCATAAAACCAAAAAACATATCAAAACTCACCTCATTTTTTTCATGACTACTTTTCTTAGACTTTAATACATGGTTAAAAACAATTCTGTATAACCAAGTTCTAAATCTAGCTTTTGTAGCATCATATTGAGATAGTTTAGTGATAACTTTTATCAAAACTTCCTGTGTAATATCTTCAGCTTCCTCTACTACATTCAGCATTTTGAGAGCAATATTGAAAATGTAATTTTGATTTTTTTTGATAAGTACACTTAATGAATCCTTATCTCCGTTTAAAGCTAAATTTACAAGCTGCTCATCGGATTGGTCGTTATAATTATCATTTAAAGAAAAAGGATACTGCATAATTTTTAAATATTATAAAAGTGTAGAAAGCAATCATCTCTTTCTACACTTTAAAATTATAAATTTTTAGTTTAAAAGATTATCAAGTCCTTGCAGTCCCATAGACATCATACCCTTAAAGCCTTGTTCGATTTCATTTTTCACAGAATCTTCTAAATCTATGGTGTAATTATATTCAATTTCCCAGCTAGAAACTGTTTTGCCACTTAATTCTTCTACTTTCATTGTTCCAATAATATCCTTTGTAGGCATTTCCATTGTATGACTATCAATGCCATAAACAAAGGTGCAAGTATCATGATCTATTTTTAATATAGTTTCATTAACATCTTTTCCTTGATCAGTTTTACATAGTCGTTTGGCTCCTTCACCTTCACCTTGAAGCTTACAGGTTGCGATAAAAGGTAGCCATTTATCTACATCTGTTCCGTTTTTTAAAAGGTTCCAAATGTCATTAACTTTTCCAATTGATTGGTGCGTTGTTTTTATTATAGTTTTCATAAGTGTTTTTGTTTTAGAATATTTTTTTTGTTTCAATAAGGATGAAATCATTTAGAGCTTTATCTCTTAACTTCACAATGGCTTGATATTCTGGGTCTGAAGCAACTTCAGCTAATGAATTGGCTTTAGGTGCTGTGAAAATTACTACTCGGTCTGGAACATTAATGCTGTTTGCTTTCCCGTTTCCAGCGTACAGTTGAACTGGGTCCATTGCTCCAACAACTTTAAAACCATATTTTGCGTACAACACTTGGGCTTTTTCATCCATTTGGTTTAAATATTTATCACCACCTTTTTTGGTAAACTCTATAGAAATAAATGTAACCGTTTCATCAGCTGGTTTAACATTAGAGTTTGGATTAAGAGCTTTTTCATTTAAGAACTTTTGTATAACATAACTTTGTTCTGCGATACTTATTTTTCCAATTAACTTTTTAGTGTTTTTATCTATAATGTAAGAGAAACCAGTATAGATTAAATTAGAGAGTATATTTTTAACTCCTAATCTTTCAAGATTAGTATTTGAATTTTTAATTTTTGTTGGATTCGTAATATCATGTGTGATAAATGATATGGACTTATCATTTTTAAAAAATGATTTCACTTCTTTGTTTAACCGTTGTTCATGAGCATTAGTAACAGGACACCAATCTGCCCTATAAGTAACAACTTGTAAATTTGTTTTTTGGCAAAAAACATTTACTGTTATTAGCAACGTAATGAGTAATGTGAATGTTTTAATAATTTTCATTTGAATATAATTTTAGTGAATAATTTATTTCACTATTTATATCCAGAATTAGGGAATGTGTGAATTATTTAGAGTATTTTCTTAGAAATTATTCATTGCATAACGCAGTCTTATGTAATCTGGCGTAGCTCTATGATAAATTGTATTTTTATAATAGGCGAGAAT
Source organism: uncultured Cellulophaga sp. (assembly GCA_947492955.1). Classification (GTDB taxonomy): domain Bacteria; phylum Bacteroidota; class Bacteroidia; order Flavobacteriales; family Flavobacteriaceae; genus Cellulophaga. Next base: position 84,677 of record CANLOV010000001.1, read on the forward strand.
CAAGAGGAACGAGATATAGCCTATTGGGTCTACGTAGGAGAATGTAATTCATCGGTCTTGGCTATGGTTTGTTACGGAATGGTACGCGAGTATCATTCAACTGCAATGAACTATAGCAGTTGTTGGCAATAGTTATTTTATTCCAGTTATTTTATTTTTCGAAATAGATTTGATTCATTATTCTCTTTTAATTTATCAAATAAGTAAGTGGATAGAGGAACAGCCAATACGTCATTCAATAAAGTTCCATTTTTATAAAAATATATAAAAGTCCAATGTATATCTCTGTCGAACCAATCCATATGACTCTCTAAGTCCTTGCCCAAATATGTTCCACATCCTTTTTCACATATTTGATGGAAATTTAAACAAGGATAATTTTCGTACGAACCTCTTTCTCCAACTTCCAAACTGTCCCATTCAAAACAATTAATCCTTTCTGAAAAATCAATTTCCTTTTGGAAAGAAGTCAAATCCGTTCCTATCAAACTATCAAAACAAGAAGTGTCCGTAGTGTATTTTTCAAGACACTTATCACTATTACAGCTAAGTGTAAAAATTGAAATCGCTAAGCAGTACAGTTTGTTCATAATTATTGCCAACGCAGCACTATTTGGAGTCTGCGAATTTTTATGGAAATATAAGAAAAAACTCTCTTGTTTTTTACTGTATTTGGAATAAAAATTGGCGACCAGATTACATATAACGACATTATGTATTGTGTTATTTTCTTTCGTTAAGTATCGTATTAAGTAAGTATTCTCTTAGCCTACGGTCTTCTGTAATCTGGTATTGTTATGGCACGTTTTTACATGTATACAACATTTTGAGCCGTTTTTCGGTTCGTTTCCAAATCCGATTTTACGCTGTCCAATTTCATTCCGATTGTCATAAGTGCAACTTTCCCAAGAGGTAAACGAAGTGTTGGATTTTCGGAATTTACCAAGTTTATAATTGCTTTAGATGCTTTTACGGGGTCGCCTTCTTGTTTTCCATCAACTTCTTTTAATTTCGTTCTAAATACTCCTGCTGTATCTGTATAGTCATCAATCATACTTTCCGCTTGCCCAAGTCCATTTCCTGCGAAATTTGTTCGGAATGGTCCTGGTTCAACTATAGAAACCTTTATTCCCAAGGGGGCAACTTCTTGCGCCATTGCCTCACTAAAGCCTTCTAGAGCAAATTTGCTGGCATTGTAAATACCAAAACCAGCAAAAGCTTTAATTCCTCCGTGTGATGATATCTGAATAATGTGCCCATTCTTTTCCTTACGCATAAATGGTAAAACAGTTTGTGTCATCTTTAGAGTTCCAAAAAAGTTAGGCTCAAATACAGTTCTAACTTCTTTTAATGACGTTTCTTCAACAGCTCCAACAAATCCTATTCCTGCGTTATTAACTAAAACATCAATTTTTCCGTGTTCAGAAATTATTTTTTTGATGTTGTTTTCAATGCTCTTTTCATTGGTTATATCCAATAAAATTGCCTGTGCGTTTTTTATGTTGCTGTTGTTAAATTCGTCAACTTGTGATTGGTGCCGGAAAGTACCGATTACAAAATCACTTTCTTTAATTACCGATTCGGCAAGAGCTTTACCCAATCCGCTTGATATTCCTGTAATTAACCATATTTTATTTTTCATTATCTTATTTTTTTAGAGCGTTAATAATTTCTGAAACTTCTACACGGTTTCTGTAGTCACCACCAATAGATTTTGCGAAAGAAATTGTTGTGTCTTTTTCGATAACAAATACTGCTGGCATTGGTAATTCTCTAGAGTCGTCAGAATAATGTGCATCAAAGTCAAAACCGAGTTCAGTCATGGTATTTACTGGTGCATCAGCGTTTTTAAAAACGGTTGTATATTTCCTTGCAACAATATTTCCGTTATCGCTTAAAACTTTAAAATTAAGCTCGTTTTTCTCTTTTACGTTTAAAGATTCATCAGGTGTCTGTGGTGAAATGGCAACTAATTCTGCTCCAAAATTGTGAATTTTAGTTAATGATTTTTGATAATGAGCTAATTGAAGATTGCAATACGGACACCAAGAGCCTCTGTAAAAAGTAAGTACAATTTTCTTTTTTTTTAGCAATTTTGAAAGCTGAATTATTTTACCTGTTGCATTTGATAGTGCAAAATCTGGTGCTTTATCGCCAACTTGCAGTTTTAAAATTGAATTATGGTTGGCCTGTAGATTTTCTGCATCATTATCGAAAACTCTCAGAGCGTCTTTAGGAAGCATTGTTCCTAAATTTGTTCGTAGTTCTTTTAGATTTTCTTGATAAGAATTCGTTTCTATGCTCATTTTTTCTTTGTTTGATATTAAGTCAAAATTGACCTTTTACAAAGGTGTGGCAAAGTGCCAACTTTAAAAATGAACTGGTTTAGGAAATACTCTTAAACTAGATTAAGTTTTTGAAGAAAGTTTTTTTCTGATTTTAGATAAAAACTCTGGGGTAAAGCCTAAATAGGAGGCTATAACCTTTTGTGGTACTCGTTTTACAATATTTGGGTAGCGTTCTAAAATTTCTAAATACCGTTCTTCTGCGGTCATACTTAAATTAGATAAAGCTCTTTTTCTTGAAAAAGCAAATGCTCTCTCTGTTGTGATTCTAAAATACTCGCTCAATCCATGAATTTCTTTGCAAAGCCCTTCAATATCGTCATATGTCATTTGAAATATAGTGGAATCTTCTAAAGCCTCAACAAATAGCGTAGCTGGTGTTTGGGTTATGTAGCTATAAAAGTCGCTCACAAACCAATCTTCAATTGCAATTTGTACCGTATGTTCTTTTCCTTCGTTATCTACAAAATAAGAACGAAAAGAACCTTTCACGACATAATTTCGATATTTACAAACGTAATTCGGTTGATCAATGAATTGGCGTTTTTTGATTTTGGTCGTTCGGATTATTCCAATCAATTTTTCCGTTTCCTTTTGGTTTAGAGTAACATATTTTGCAATGTTTTCTAGTATGTTTTTGTATTGTTCCAATGTTTTTTCAAATGTGTCTCAACGCAGCGCTATGTGGATTCTGCGAATTTTTATATTTTATTTTTTAATTGCCAACTTAGTGCAACGTTATCACGAATTTCTTTTTCTTAAAATAGTAATAACATTAGTAAATGCAAAAAATTAGACAGACTTAGTAGGTAAGCCCAAACCTTTCGATTAATCATAGATCGCCCTATGTTTTTTATATATTGTTGTTATTTCGTTGTTTTTTTAGAATTCAATTAGAGTTATTGATTTTTATTTGCTTCTGCGTTCTCCAATTTTTTTAATTTTTCCTTTAAGGTTTTGCATTCTCCAATTTTTAGTCCATTCTTAAATTCCTTAATCGCATTTAAAGTGTCAGATTGAGATAGGTAGTAATCTCCCAATGATTCAAATGCACTTGTACTTTTTGGGTAGTTTTTAATATTTAAATTCAATAAGGCATAAGCTTTTTTAGGCATTTTGCTATACATAAAATCATTGACAATTAAATTAATTACCCTTTCAGGTGGTATTACTTTGTAACCGAATTTTTCTGAAATATTTGTATAATGAGAATTGATTAAATTTATTGTTTCTTGAGTGTTTAATGAATACCAATTATTACCTTGTTTAAATTTATACCAAGGAAAAAGAAATCTAAAAGCATCGTACTCAGTAATAAGTGGTACGCTACTGTGATCATCATCATTATAGTATTTCCATTCAAATAGTAAACCATTATCATTTTGGGTATCTATTGAATTCACAAATTTTAATATTGATCTAATATGGGACGAGTATTTATTAAGAGTATCATTTCTAACTTCTTTAATTGTCATTCCTTCATCCATGGTGTTGGCAACCCCAACGTACAAAGCTTTACCGTGGAACTTATTTGCCGATAAGATAGAATTAGCATCCTTTAAAAAAGATTGACCATCCCACCATAAACTTGGATCTATTGCTACATAATTATTGAAAAGATGTTGTCTGTTAACAAGAGCGTTAATAACACTCAAACCACCAAATGAATGCCCAACAAAAGTTCTATATGAAGATGCTGGATATGTTTTCTCTATATGTGGAATCAATTCATCCTCCATAAAGTCAAGAAACTTGTTGCCCCCGCCCGAGGAATATTGAATACTATCTCCCGAAAAGAAATCAAAATCGACATGTGTGGGTGTCAAATCTCGCGATCTGTCTGTATTTGGGATAGCAACAATTATCATTTCAGGAACAACTGTATTACCATTTGTAGTACTTAATTGTTTGATTATTCCTGTTACAGAATAAAAATGTTCTGGGCCATCCAATAAATATAGGACTGGGTATTTAATTTTGTATGAAGAATTATCTTTTGCGCTTTCAGGAATGTGTATCCATATCTTACGAGATTCATCTAATATGTTGGAATAAATGCTGTCTATTTGACCGATTACTATTTTATTTGTTCGGATAATATTATCAGCCGTTTTTTCTTTCTGATTGCAACTTATAAGGCTTAGAATAATGAAAGTAAAAAGTAATTTTTTTTTCATATTTGTAATTGGCTTCTCGGTTTTCCACAATAAATGCCAACGCAGAGTTATGTGGAATCCGCGAATTTTATAGAAATATAAGAAAACTCTCTCTTGTTTTTATGTATTGGGAATAAAAATTGGCGATTATACTAAGACTTTTTATAAGAACACCCTATTGGTAATAGTCATTTTTTAATTGTCCATATCCATGGTGTTTTCAGGTTGATTTTCAATAAATTAAGAATTCAATATATGCAATTATTAAAATTCCTTTTTATAATGAAAAAAATTATTGAACTTTAAAATATCATTAATCATCATTTATATCTGCAAACTCTTTAAAAAAACCCTTCTTTACTATCTCGTCATCTAGCTTTATAAAGTCTGAATATATAATCTTTATGACTTCTTTTCTACTCTTTCCAGAACTTAACAAATCATACACTTTTCCTATTGATGCATGTGCAACTTCTTTAAACTCTTCTTTGCCTATTTCTTCTACTTGAGATTTTGGGGTTTTATATTCTAATAATGGAGCTATGGAATGCACAATGGAAAATGCGGCGCTTTCACATAATGTTTTTTTATTGAATTCTTGGCCGTAATTAGATGAAACTGCAAAGGAAAACAAAATAAGGAGTAGTATTTTTTTCATGAATATTAGTTTTATTTAAGTTTGAATAAGTAATGAATGCCAACGCAGAGTTATGTGGAATCCACAAATTTTTATGGAAATATAAGAAAAAACTTTTTTTTCAATGTATTGGGTATAAAAACTAGGCGCTAAACAAAGGCTTTTATAGGGGCTATTGTTGGCAAAAGTTTTTATTATTAATTATCTTGGTAATATATGTAGATGTGTTTGCTTTAAGTAAATAATTAGCGGAATTAAACTATAATATCTTTAGAATTAAACACCAATTTAATCCCTACAATTAGCAACAATACAGCGAATGATTTTTTTAATGTTGCTGCGGGTAATTTATGTGCTAGTTTTGCTCCTACGCGTGCAGTGAAAAAGCTAGCTATACTCACACAAATAAACGCGTATACGTGCACAAAGCCTAATACCCCATTAGGTAATGTTTCTTTTACATTGGGATCAAGAAATTGTCCAAAAATAAGAAACCCAATAGCCCCAGCACTAGCGATAGGTAAACCACAGGCAGCAGAAGTACCCACTGCATTCTGAATTTTTAAACCATAGTTACTTAATAACGGTACAGTTAATGTGCCTCCGCCAATACCAAAAATAGCCGAAATAACACCTATAAATGCGCCTAAGCCAGTTTGCCCTACAGGGGAAGGGAGTTTGCTAAAATCGTTTTCTTCTAGGCCTTTATTTTTCATAAATAACATTTTTAAACCGACTAGAAAAGCACCAACACCAATTATTACTTGAAGTGAATTGCCTTGAATAACAGAGGCAACGCCTGCACCAAGCAATGAACCCATTACCAATCCTGGTGCCATACGTTTCCATACGCTCCAGTTAACAGCATCTCTACTGTTGTGTGCTCTAAGTGAACTAATAGAAGTAACAATAATAGTAGCAAGAGAAGTGCCAACACCAATATGTGTAAGTGCAGCATTAGGAACACCTTGTGCTTTAAAAATGTAAATTAATGCAGGTACTATTATCATGCCGCCACCAATGCCAAACAAACCAGCAAGTAAGCCAGCAAAAGCACCAGCTACTAGATAGTAAATAATAAATATATCCATAAGTAAATTAAAATTGTATTATTTATAGACCTCTATTTAACGAAATAAAACGTTAAAAAAGGAAACCTATATTATGATTTATAAATAGTAATTAAAGCGCCAGTTCTTTGCGTATAATTTCTGCCCCTTTGCTTAATGCACTTAATTTACCTGTTGCTATGTTTCGAGATAGCGGAGCCATTCCACAATTTGTACTAGGGTACAGGTTTTTTGGGTCTACAAACTCAAGAGCTTTACGTAATGTATCTGCTACTTCTTTGGGAGTTTCTATTTTGTTAGTTGCCACATCAATTGCACCGACCATTACTTTTTTACCACGAATAAGTTCCATTAAATTAAATGGTACATGTGAGTTATGACATTCTAATGATACGATGTCAATACTAGAATTTTGAATTTTAGGAAAAATTTCTTCGTATTGGCGCCATTCTGAACCCAATGTCTTTTTCCAGTCATTATTAGCTTTTATTCCATAACCGTAGCAGATATGTATTGCAGTTTCGCAATTTAAACCCTCAATAGCTCTTTCTAATATTGATATTCCCCAATCATTTACTTCCTCAAAAAAAACATTAAATGCTGGTTCATCAAACTGAATAATATCTACACCTGCATCTTGCAGTTCTCTTGCTTCTTTATTGAGTGCTTTTGCAAATTCCCATGCCAATTTTTCTCGGCTTTTATAATGGTTATCGTACAATGTATCTACCATTGTCATAGGTCCTGGTAATGCCCATTTTATAGGTTTATTAGTCTGCTTGCGTAAAAATTTAGCATCATTAACAAAAACTCCTTTTTTACGTGTAACCTCGTCTACAATAACGGGAACACTGGCATTATAACGGTTACGAATTTTTACGGTTTTACGGTTTTTAAAATCTACACCACTTAAATGCTCTATAAAAGTAGTTACAAAATGTTGGCGTGTTTGCTCACCATCACTAATAATATCAATCCCTGCTAATTGTTGTTCTTGTAAAGAAACACGCAAAGCATCTTGTTTTCCTTCCAATAATTTATGGTCTTCTAATTTCCAAGGCGACCAAAGTTTTTCGGGTGTTGCCAACCAAGCAGGTTTGGGTAAACTTCCAACAGTTGATGTTGGTAATAATTTTTTCATAATAAATAATAATGTGTTGTATTGATTAAATAGTGAAATTAGCAGACCACTGTTCTAATAAATTTTTATAAGGCTTAATAAAATGTTGCTCTGCATATTTACCTTGCTCAATTCCTAATTGGGTACGCTCTTCTCTATCGTATAAAATTTTTGTTAAAGAATAATCTTTATTTTCTAAACTAGGATTATAGCACAGCCCTGCAACAGCATTAGCATTATAAATTTCTGGTCTATAAATTTTTTGGAAAGTTTCCATTGTACTAATGGTACTAATTAATTCTAGGTTTGTATAATCAGTTAATAAATCTCCAAAGAAGTAAAATGCCAAAGGAGCAATGCTATTAGGAGGTATAAAATAGCGAACCTTTAAGCCCATTTTTTTAAAATATGCTTCTGTTAAGGAAGATTTGTTGCTGTGGTATTCAAAACCTAATATAGGATGATGATTACCTGTACGATGATATGTTTTGTTACTAGATACACTTAAACATATAACAGGCTGTTTTGCAAAGTGTTTTTTGTAAGCTTCAGAATTTGTAAAACACTTAAATATATTACCGTGTAGTTCTCCAAAATTATCAGGAATGCTATAGTTGTCTTTATCCTTATTGTGTTCTGTAAGTAAAACACTAAAATCATAATCGCGCACATAAGAAGAAAAGTTATTTCCAACAATACCTTCAAAACGTTTACCTGTTTTATGGTCGTTAATATGTGTTTTTAAAACCTCAATCGATGGAAATGTTTTGCCGCTACCATCAATATCTATAGCAACAGAAATAATTTCTAGTTCAACTGAATACCTATCGAGATTAGGGTTATCCCATTTTGCCATGCTATTAAAACGATTATTAATCATTTGAATAGTGTTGCGTAAGTTTTCCTTACGGTTTTTTCCTCTTGCTAGGTTTGCAAAGTTGGTTGTTGTACGTGTACTAGTAGATGGAATATAGTTTTCGTTGAAATAATTACTCTTTATTATAAATACAACATTGTTCTTACTTGTATTCCGAGTGCGTTTAATGACATTCTTTTCGTTTGTTTCTAAATTTTTTAGTACGACCGATTTCATCTGACAATAGTTATAGTTTTTATGTCTTACAAAATTGGATATAAAAGATTAATTATTTTAAATAAGGTTTGAAATTAGATTATTTATCTTTTTAGTGTATTATTGTAGATAATTAATCTTTTTGTTGATGTAGAAATGAAAAAAACAGATAATTATTCTTTAGAAAACTTAGATATGATTGATTTGAAGTTGCTTAGAATACTTCAAAAAGACGCTAAATTAACAACTAAAGAAATAGCGGCTCGTGTAAATTTATCTCCTACACCTGTTTATGAAAGAATTAGAAGACTCGAAAAAGAAGGACTAATAGAAAAGTACACCGCTATTGTAAATGCAGAAAAAGTTGGCAAACAATTAACTGTATTTTGTAATATTACTTTAAAGGAGCACACCAAAGAAATAGGAAATAAGTTTGTAAAAGATATAGTATCACTTAAAGAAGTGGTCGAATGTTATAATATTTCGGGTGATTATGATTTTTTACTAAAAATTATGGTTGAAGATATGAAGCACTATCAATCTTTTGTGATTAATGAATTAGGCTCTGTAAAAAATATTGGAAGTGCACATAGCACTTTTGTTATTGGTGTAATAAAACATAGCTACGCTGTGCCTATATAATTTTGGGTTTAGGTTAGAGAATGGAATTTATCGCAGCGCTATGTGGTTTGTTGCGCGTTTAAAGCACCTAATTTAGCAAATACAAACCGAATAGAAAATCTGTGAGGGTTTTCAGAAATAGGCTTTAACTAGCATGAATTATGCATATTGTTAGCTTTTGTTATTATTAGATTCAATTATTTGTTTCACATAGTCTTCCAACTCTTCTTTTTCCTTATTGGTCATTTCGTTTTCAGGAATCATATAAAATTCAGTTATCTCTTTTGCAGTTAAATTCCCTTTTGATTTCAAGAACTTTACCTGATTTATGAAATCATCAGCTTTTTTCTCAAAGAGAATACCTCTTGATATAGCTTCTTTATTTCCGTTTATTATTCTATTCCTTTCATCTTTATTTAAGTCAGAAGTTAAGTAAGTTGTGTCAACTGCAACTTTATTCTCAAAATTTTCATTAATTTTCCCTTTCCCATTACAGTAAGCACATTCACCAGGTTTCCATTTGAGTTTTTTATTCAATCTTCTTATATCTTCCCAATCTACATTTCCTTTTCCAAGACATCTTGGACAATCTATTTTTTTCTTATTAAATATTTCTCTTATAAAGTTCATCTATCAATAAAGCTAACGCAGCGCTATGTGCAGTCCGTGAATTTTTATGGAAATATAAGAAAAAACTCTTTCTGTTTTTTTAATGCATTGGGAATGAAAATTAGACCCAAATTAACTTTAGCCGTTGTTGGTAGTAGTTTATTTATTTGCTCTTTATCGGGTTTCTTTGAAGATGTTTTAATTTTTTTCCTGCTAATTCTTTTCGGCCAATAGATTTAAAACCAAACTTTAAATACAGTTTTTCCGCATTCGGATTATCTTCATCTACAAGTAAACCTAATGTGTGTTCTTTAAATTGTATACTATTAATTACGAAGTCTAGTAGCTTAGACCCGATTCCTTTTCCTTGGCAATTAGGATTAACACCAAAAGAATCGATATAAAATTCTCCCTTCTGAGTTTCATTTTCGGGGCTAAAAGTCTCATTATAATGTTCTCTTATATATTTTATTATGGGCTTTCTAAGTTTAGTTAACTCAGCTCCGTTATAAATATTTATAGAGCCTTCAATTCTTCTTTTATTTTCTGCTACAAAACAATTCTCGTAAGAATATTGATTTCCTTTATTTTCAACAAAATAGAGTAAAAAATTTTTCGCTTCCTCTTTATCTTTCATTCTGATAAATTCATAGAGAATCTCCTCCATTGCTAAAAATAAGTTTTCGGTAATTTCAACAGAGTCCTCTATTTTTGCTTTTCGAATTATCATTTTTTCCAATTACTGCCAACGGCTTCGTATATGATTAGTACGGAAATAAGTAAGCAATTGATTTCCGATTATGCACTTAGCCAAAACTTTTTCTTTTGTTTTAACTTTTCATTATTTAAATCTAAATCAAAAGATTTAGTGACATTACAAACAAACACAAACTTTTATAACCGTCTTAAAAGACCTTATTGTTGTAAGGCGTTTTATCTAAATTGTTTAGGTTTCATCTGCTTATTAGCGTTTTCAATAATCTCCACAATTCTTTTGGTTTTAGTTTCATCTCTCTTAGCTGAAACTATCCAGTATAATAGTATTTTTTTTGCCGATTTGGAGAGGTTTTCAAAGTATTCTTTTGCTACTTTATTGTGTTTAAGTTCTTGTTCTAATTCTTTTGGAACTTCTAGATTTTCAACTGAATCTAGTATAGTCCAAGAACCATTTTCTTTTGCAATTTCAATACTCTTAAACCCCGCATCTCTCATTAATCCTTGTTCGATAAGACTTTTAACTTTGTCTTTATTAACTTTTGACCAATTACTTTTAGGTTTTCTTTTACTGAAATATTGTTTAAACCGTTCGTTGTCAATTGTCTTTTTTGTGCTGTCAATCCAGCCAAAACAAAGTGATTCGTCAACTGATTCCCTCCAGCTTAAATTAAAACTTGGGGAGCCTTTTTTATAAAAAATTAACCATACAGAATCCTTTTGTAAATGGTTCAATTTAAGCCATTCTCTCCATTCTTTTCTGTTCTTTAAATTTATTTCTTCGGCATTTTTCATTTTGGTTTCTCGAATGACTTACAACGCAGCGCTATGTGAAGTCCGCTAATTTTTATGGGAATATAAGAAAAAACTTTTTTGTTTTTTTAATGTCCTTTATACAACTTAAGTTTGATTTTCATTATTCATTCACCAAATCTACAGTGCTTTTAGTAGTGTCGAATCCCTTTGCCAGAAGCCATAGAGGCATAATTAATTCGAATAAGGCTCCTATATACAATAATTCATTTCCTAAAGGAACTCCCAGCAATTCGAGAAGCATCTTAATTAATAACGAAGTATAACCTATAAAACCCAAAACGGATATTGCTCTAGGAATTAGTTTTGAAATATATAGTAAATAACAGAGTAACAAGCTTCCTATTCCCAATGAAATCATAGCCATTTGAAATGCCGAAGAATAGATACTTTTTATTAACACTCCCAATGTTTCATAGTACGAAACATCGGTCACAGTCTTTGAATATTCTTCACTTAATGGAATAATAGATAAAATACAGATTGAACTCACAAAAAGTAATACACTCTCAATGACTCTTGAGCTCATATATGCAAAGGCTATTTTTTTATTGTACCTTATTAAGGTGGGTAAAAACATTATTCCTATAGCAACCACTCCAACGTTATTTACTAGCTGAAGAACTGTTCCAAAAGCAATTTTGTTTTTGTTAGGAAAACTATTTTTAAGATACTCGGATGTGAATACAATCGACCTTATAAATTCATCTCCAATTAAAAATGTCAGTGTGGTAATTAAAAATAACGCACCAATGATTATAGTTGTTTTACGTTCAGTATTCATCTTTGATTAGTTTTAAAGATGACGATAGAACTTGCTTATTGTTACACGAACTTTAAAACTTATCAAGTTACCACCCAAAATTGATGCGGGTGTATCATTAGTAAACTTCTGGAGCTCTGATAAATTATACACATTGTTGCACTTTCGTACTTTTCTTATCCTTCATTAATCAATCTAGATAAACCTGTGTATGGTTTTAATTCCATTAATTCAAAACCAATTATATGTTTCTGTACCAGGGGCAATTTTTGTAATATTTGTTCTGCTATTTCCTTGCTTTCACATTCAAGAATTAGAACAGCGTCTTTATTTTCGGTAAAATAAATCTCGCGTAGAATGTCTGATAACATTAATGTATAAACTGATTTTGCCTCTTCAATCAGTGTATTACTTTCATTTTTCCAATTAACTGGTTTCAGTTCCTTTTCTATGGCTAATATTTTCATACGTATAATGCTATTGTTGTTACATAGTTAATGAAAGCTTGTGTTGTTAAATTACAATTGATGTTATTCCTTTTTCTGTTAATTCTTTCTTCGTTTGAGAAATTTTAACCTTAACATCTTTATTCTAATTTATATATTCATTCTTTAACATTTTAGTTTAAAATACTTCAGCTAATCTACCAAAACAAGTCGCTTTTACACAATCATTACTTACCAATCCTACAATTACTAATAAATCTATTTTTAAATCAATAAGGATTTTTTTCAAATCTGTTCCTTGAAATATATTTAAATGTACGATAATACAACTGTTTTGTGTGTAAAAAGTAGTGTATTGTACTCTCAGACTTTTCAGTTTGGGACTGACGCTAAATTTATAAAAATCACTTTATATTAAGTGTATATACTGCTATTTTTTATATACGTTGGTAGTAAGTTATTTTATATATTACTTCCTTTATTTAGCCATTAGACCTAGTTTTTCAACTTTTTTCAGCCATTTTGCTCTAAAATTTTCTTTAGAAAGTCTTAAAGGACCAATAGTTGTAATTCTTACCTTTTTTACACCAATAAAGTTCATTGTTAATTTTTTCATTGCCTTATGACTAGGGCTTGAATAAAACCATTTGTAATACCAGCTTGGTTGGTCTAATGTACAGATTATCCTAGCGGTTTTATTTGTAAAAAGTTTATCCCACCATATAGAATCTTTCCTTTTGCTAAATGCAAACCCTGGAAGTAATACTCTATCTAAAAAGCCTTTCATAATTGCTGGTACTGAGCCCCACCAAACAGGATAAACCCAAACTAAATGGTTTGCCCATTTTAATATTTCTTGACTTTTTAATAAATCTGGTTCAAGGTCAGTCCTTTTTCTATAACCAAATTGCAGGTTTGGATTAAAATTTAAATCTTGAATAATGATTTCTCGAATTTCAAAACCTGATGATTCAGCTCCTTTTTTATAAGCTTTCGCTATAGCGAAATTGTAGCTTTTTTTATCTGGATGACCGATTATTAATGCTACCCGTTTACTCATTTGTGTATTATTTTAAGGTTTCTAATATAGTTAAAATTCCAATTATTAATAAAATTACCCATCCAAGATGTTTTCCTTTTGTTGTAATAAAAACTAGAAGGGAAGCACAGAACATTGTTATTGTTGTAGATGTTAATATGAATTGAAATAACTCATTAGTTTGCATATTATATTAATAGCCATATTTAAGAAGTATAGCATCTATACACCATCCAAATAATGATGTTAAGTGCCAAATAGCTCAAATAATTCTAAAATGTCTTACCTTTAATTTAGACGTTGCAATTGTGGGAATTATTTTTTTAAACTTTTTTAAACTCCTAAAAATTAAAATTTCTTCAAGTATTGAGTGCACTAATCCTAATATAAAACATAAAAGACCTGCACCCCATATATATTGATTGGTCCATAAAAAAATTAAAGATTTTGTTTTTTAATAGATGATTTTTGTAAACCTATAAAAAGTAGAAAACCAATAGGCATTAATAATATCCATTGAAAAGCATTAGTATTATATATATAACTGGTAATTATAAATGGAATTCCTGATAAAATATAAAGAACAGCTATAGATTTAAGTTGTTCTTTTTCTTGATTATTGTCTTTTAAAAATCCGACTTTCAAGATCATGTAAGAAGTCAAAAATAAAAGGATAGTTACAATGTGCCACGCTGCGGTTAATTCACTCTTTTGTTGAATACTAAGATTGCTATCTAAAAGTGGATTAACCAATTCCAATTGTCCACCTATGGTATGAAGAATAGCACCTAAAAGATTTATTATACCTGCTATTTTTATGTATGTACTTTTCATTTATTAAAAATTTGAATTAGAAATATTTTTTGATTTTATGTAAAAATGGGTTTGTAAGTTTATCTTCTTTAAAAAACTTATATAGAATAAAACAGGTAGGAATAGTTAAATAGAATGTGCAAACTAAGAATGTTGCTAGTCCACAAGTAAGTGCCAAAATTTGAGCAAAAAATTCTCCAATACTTCCTTGTTGCTCTATAAAATAGTTGCTTACGCCTAAGGAATATTCATAGAAACGAATTGAGGTTTCGTAAATTAACCAAGCTGGATAAAACCATTTTCTAATAGGTTCCCACCAAGTGCCAAAAACTGATTTTTGTTGACTGTTTAAATCTTTTTACAAAGGTCATTTTAATGGAAGTCATATCATTTGATTTATATCAAATTCATACTTTAGGGTTACGAATCCGACTTAATGTTTCAAGCGTAATGCCTAAATAGGAAGCAATGTGGGTTAATGGTATACGTTGTGTAATATCTGGGTAAATACTTATTAAGTTTTGATATCTTTCTTCTGCTTTCGCAAATTGAATCGTATGCAATCTTTCGCAAAGTCCTAACATGGTTTCTGTAACTACCTTACTAATAAATCGCTCAAAACCGTGAAAATTGTTTGAAAGTAAGTTTACTGTTTCTTTTGTAAACTCAAGGACTGTAGAATCTTCAACAAACGCTACATAATGTGGACTAGGTTGGTCGCTAAAAAAACTTGTAATGGAAGCCATAAATTGATTTTCAAAAGTAAACCAATCAGATATGTCTTTCCCATCTTTCAGATAATAAGCCCTTGCACAACCTTTAATAATTAAATATGCTTTTTTAGAATATTGCCCTTCTTTAACAACAGTATCTCCTTTTTTGTAAGTAATTAGTTTTGAATTAGAAATGAATTCTTGTAGACATTCATTGGATAATGGCGAGTAAATCTCTCCAATTTGATTTAGTATTTTTTCAATATTCATTTTAATTAACAGTATTTCCATAAAAATTGGCGACCAGATTACATATAGCGACCTGATGTCTTGCGTTATTTTCTTCGGTTAAGCGTCGTGTTTTGTAAATATATGAAGTCTAGCCGACCGATAGGCAACTATGATTTTATATACAGTGTTCTGCACTTGCTATTTTTCTGCTATTTCAAGTAATCTATTTTCAATCATTAAGTACCAATTACCATTTGTTCGTCTTTGGCTGTTTCGAAAATTTGCACGTAAATTAGTTGTTGTTTCATCGGCTTCAATCCAATTTAGCCCACTGTCAGTTGTTGAGCCAATTAAATCATTCACTTGATACGCGTCTGTCGGACAAACACTTTTTTGGAGGAACATTAATCCTTTTTCTGGAGAATCAAAACCAATCATTCTTGCACTTTCATTATAAATTGTTGTCCAATTTTCTCCTCCATTTTTTGACTTTACGACTTTTCCTGAAACAACTGCAATTAAGTTGTTGTCGTCTATTATTTCTAAATCCCAAATAGAACCACCTATTTCTATTGTTTTAAGTAAGTCTCCATTGTAGTTTACTACAAATAGTTCCCCACTCTTGCCAGATATATAGAGCTTGTTTTCAAATAGTTTATAACTAAATGTTACAAGATTAAACCCTAATTGTGTAGAATTGAATAGTTCTTGCCATGTCTCTCCATCGTCAGTAGATTTCATTAATGCCGATTCGTTATCTAATGTAAGGAGAGCATATAAATTCCCATCGCTATCAAACTGTGGATGATATAATATTCCTTTTAAATTTTCAATTTCTTTTTCAATCCAACTAATTCCACCATCCTCAGTTTTAAGAATTACACATTTATTTTGACAATTTGGAGGTGGGCAACCAGTAACATCATGAACTGTTACTATTCCAATATTTTCATTTTTGAATGCTATTCCTCTTGGGTATTGGTTAATATCAATATTTTGGTTTTTCCAAGTTATTCCACCATCCGTTGTTTTAAAAACCTCAACATACCTACCTACATTATTATTGAGTATGGCATACCCAATTTGGTCTGTTACAAATTTAAATGACTGTACTGTTCCATTAAAATCAATTTCACTTATTGTTTTAATTTCAAAATCTCTTGGAGAGTTTATCTTAGTCTTGTATTTACAAACAGAATCGAATTCATTAATTAATGATTTATCCTTATCACAAGAAATCAAGAGAACGATTATTAAGATTGTAGTTATTCTTTTTTTCATTATGTTTCTTTTTTACTTGTGCAGAACGGTTATACATTGTTGTAAGCCGTTTTTTATTCGTTTATTATAGCTATTTTTTTGTTCACTTTATCTATAAAAGTATGTAGATATTCTGGAACATTTCTTTTAACTTGGTCAATTCTCCAACTTTTTATATTTCCATTTTCTGAGTATTGAATAAATAATCCTCCTCCGTCTGCACAATCTGGACACCCGAAAACTGTTTCATTCTGATTAAGAAGTTGATTAGGAAAAAAATCCGTTATGTTTTTAACTTGCTCAAATAAATCATTATCTAATTCAACGAATTCCGTATTTTGTCCGTTGTAGTCGTCAATTATATCCTCGAAAAGTAATTTGTTAGTAAGTTTAAATGTTTCTATACATCCTTCTCCAAAACATTCTCCGTAAAAATGTCCAAAAACAAGAAAATTTTGTTCTTTGATATTGATTTCGTTATCATCATCTATACTGCAGCTTAACAAGCATCCAATTGTCAAAAACCCAAAAAATATTTTTTTCATCATTGATTTTTATTTTTAGATGATAAAGCTTTTATTTGGTTGCGTCCTTTTTGTAAGTAGTCTCTTAATTTACTGTTATATATAATCTGATATAGCGTTGCTATGAATTACATTTTCCCAATGGGCGAGAATCGAGAGGAACGACATGTAGCCTATTGGGTCTACGTAGGAGAATGCAATTCATTGGTTAGTATATGCATTTGTGCGAGCGGAAATTCAGGGAATTTCTGGTAGATTACGAGTGCATATCTTTTTGTTTGACGCTAACTTAATTCAAACCAGCGACTAATCAACATTATATGCACGACTTAGCAAAAAGAAACCATACTTTGGCTCAAAAAGATTAAGTCGCATGATTTATATATAGTGTTGTAACCAGTTTTATTCTATTTCTAATTTGAATGAAATGTAGCAAATCAAATATTATTACAAGACAGAATATTATCAAGTTTCTATTCCAATACTTTTTATCAAATTCATCAGATTACTATTACCTACCACAAAAAGCCTCCTATATTAGTATATAACTCATGTCTCATTTTCTAGTGTAGTATCAAATTTACACTCCTTCTATTTTGCAAATCTCTGTTTTTTCTGTCAACTCAGTATTTATGTTGCACTGGTAAATTATTTTACCATTAAAAAAGGTTTCAAATTCCATGACTACTTTATCATTTTGAATATCACAAATTATATCACCATGTTTAACTTTATCTCCAACATTGAAATACCATTTGGTTAAAATCAAATCTTTTTGACCATTTAAATCAGGTGTTATAATAGTTTGAATATCTCCTTTTGGAATATTATATTTTTCTATATCAACATTATGTTGCTCATTATGTATTTTTTCTTTTTTAATATCCAGAGTAAATAACTGGCGAATTATTTTTTTTAACATTGGCAATTGGTAATAACGCAGCGCTATGTGGAGTCCGCGAATTTTTATAGAAATATAAGAAAAAACTTTTTCGTTTTTTTTATGTATTGGGAATAAAAATTGGCGACCAGATTACATATAACGACATGTAGCCTATTGGGTCGACGTAGGAGAATGCAATTCATCGGTCCAGTGTATGAAATGTAGCGTGTAAAAAGATACTACATTTTGGGTTTAGCACTGAGCCGAATTTTTATATTTTGTTTTTAATTTATCATTTTTTAAAAGCCAAATTAAAAATTCGGCGGACTTTCTTAAGATACACAAACCTTTCGGTTTAGCACTTATTAGCTATGTTTTATACACCATGTTACCTGCTGGCACTCTTTTCTATTAATTCACATCGATTATTCAACGAATGCTTTAAGAGCTTTATTGAGTTTAATTACATCTTCCTTATATCTGGAATATTTAATAATATTTCTTACACTATGATTTTCTTCGTTTACAGTACCTATGTTTTCAATTGAATGAAAAGGTTTATCTATTATTAAGCCATTCACAATACATTTTGCAATATAATCAGAGTGTTCCGAAAATAGAGAGATTGATTCTAACTTCTCACTTACTAATGACTTGACCGATTCTATATTACTTTCTTCAACACCAACCATTGGAAGGAATAATAAAAACAGTTTTTCATATTTGTCAAGAGCCATCAATTCACTAAAAGTCAAAAACCAAGCTTCAAAATGACCACCTTGATTTCCGATATATTTAGAATTGAGAAAAAAAGTTGTCTCTGACGAATGAAATTCTATTGCAAAACTCAAATCGTCAGTTAATTTTCCAGCAATCCTTTTCGGATTTTCGAATATTCCATCTTCATCCGCTTTATTTTTAGGACAAAACTCATTATACCAGTCTTCAAAAAAAGGAATATGTCTTTTTGCATCAATCAATTCATTGATAGCTTCGTCTAAATTCAATTCTTTTTCATCATCAAATCCCCTAAAAACATAGGAAATGTACAAGTACCAAAAATTCAGATTGTCAAATTCAATATCCTTTTTTGTTAAGAGTTGATTCTTCATTTATAAATTCACTTCACTTTATTTATGTTCTTATGTTTCTTTGTCTTGCTTGCAGGTAACGCAGCGCTATGTGGAGTCCACGAATTTTTATGGAAATATAGGAAAAAACTTTTTCGTTTTTTTAATGTATTGGGAATAAAAATTGGCGACCAGATTACATATAACGACATGATGTGTTGCGTTATTTTCTTCCGTTAAGCGTCGTGTTTAGCAAATATTCTCTTATCCTACGGCCATATGTAATCTGACATAGCGCTGCGATGAATTGCATTTTCCCAATGGGCGAGAATCGAGAGGAACGAGATGTAGCCTATTGGGTCGACGTAGGAGAATGCAATTCATCGGTTTGTATATGGTGCGTTACCGTCCCGAAGGGCGGTTATGCGCTATATACCTTGTTGTGCTTTCGTTTTTCTATTTCTTTTTCAATCTTTTCCTTCATCGGTTGGGTCTCTTTGATTGATAACCCATTAAAAAATGTCACTTCTCCATTTTTGGTTATCAACTTTAACTGTCCCATTCTTATCCAAAAAGGAAATGCTCTTTGTTTTTCTCTTATTCGCTCTCTCTGAACATCAATCCATTTATCAGTCTTAAATTTTTTTTCAATTGCTTCTACTGATTCAATGTCAGAAATTGGATAAGTATTTCGCTTAGTAACGATGCGGTTTGATTTTAATAGTTCAATGTTTTGATTATAGATAATCACTTTCTCATAACCGAAAATCAACCACATGGAGTACATTGAGAAAATTGGAAAAAATACAAAGTAGCCAATGAATTCTTGTTGAAATTGAAAGTCAGACTTTAGTATGGCCAATACTGGCATCGATAAAATCAAAATTGCAAGAACAATAGAAGCTGCTCCGAATACAAAAATCAGTTGTCCGTATTTTTTAATTGGAACTTTATATTCTACTATCTCACTCAAATTTATTCGTTTTCTTTAAAGAAGCACAACGGTTCGGCTAAGCGTAGTGCAGAGGCAAGGAAACTTTTGGTTTCCATCTGCACACGAAGCTAAAGCTTATTGTTTAGTTTTATTTTTTACTGTTCAAAGCTAAATCCATAAGATTTAGCGACTTCATAAATATACACAGACCTTTCGATTTTGCCCTAAAGTCCGCATTACGTTTAGGTATTGTTGTACAACGTTTTTACTGCGTTATTTCTCCGATTAGAGCTTGGTCAATTTTTTCCGTATTAAGTTTTACGTATCGGTAGGATTTAACTTTTGAATTTTCCATTTCCAATATCAAAACTCTATTTTTATCTGAATATGCAATTCCATTATCCCAAGTCAAATAATCGGCTCCAAAGCCCGATTCCAATACCGTTTTTGTTAGTCCAATAAGATTGGCTTTTCCCAAATCCGAATCATTTGTTCTTATCTCGAATTCAATCAATTGTTCCGTCTTATCATCATAAGTGTGTTTGTTCTGGCCGTATTTGAAAACAGTTATTTGGTTAGAGCTGCGCGGAGTTTGGCTTATGTAGTGATAATAATAATTGTAGAATAATGAATCAGATAATTTTGGATTAAAATGATATTCCATTCCATTCGTTACGCTTGTTGTAACGATTCTCTTCTTTTTAATTTTAAATTCCTGTAAATCAAGCGGATTTTCTAAAAAAGACACCAAATTCGCATTTTCTGTTCTCTTTTCAACTGTTTTAATTTTCAGTCCTAATGAATCTACCGCTATTCGTGTTTGTTCGGTTTCTTTTTTCTTTTCCGTCACATTTTTGCAACTGATGAAAACTAAAAAGATTGATATTAAAACTCCAAATTTCATTTTTAATTAAATGTTGTACAACGCAGCGCTATGTGTAGTCCGCGAATTTTTATGGAAATATAAGAAAAAACTTTTTCGTTTTTTTTATGTATTGGGAATAAAAATTGGCGACCAGATTACATATAACGACTTGATGTGTTGCGTTATTTTCTTCCGTTAAGCGTCGTGTTTGGCAAATATTCTCTTATCCTACGGTCATATGTAATCTGACATAGCGCTGCGATGAATTGCATTTTCCCAATGGGCGAGAATCGAGAGGAACGAGATGTAGCCTATTGGGTCTACGTAGGAGAATGCAATTCATCGGCTTATATAAGAAACCCAGGGCGGGTTTTAAGCAATACGTTTCGGATTGGTACTAAGCCTTAGCAATTCCGAGTGGATTCGTACGTAGTTAAACCCGTCGTAATTGCGGTTATACATTGTAGGCAATAGTTTTTTTCTTAATTTTTAACTCACTGTCCTTCTCTAATTCTGCCATAAAATTTTCAATGGCATATTTTATGGGAAACCAAGGTCTATTTATGTTAATAACAATGTTATGTTCTACATTGTCTTGGAACTGATAAGTTCCTGATAAAAATTGATTAGGTGAAAATGTACTTTTAATTTGCCGTTCTCTTCCTTCTTGCTCAATCCATTGTCTCATTTCCTCCTTATTAGCATTACTTACCTTTATATATTCTTTAATCGTTTTATCGTCCATAAACAAAGGAACTATTCCATTATAGGAATTTGAGAAGTTCTTAAACCAGTCCCAATTCTTATCTACTAAACCAAAAGTGGTATCCCATTTTTTTTGAATAGTATTTATAAAGGTCTCAAAATCCAATTCACTACTTATTAGAACATTAATTGGGTCTCCTTGGATTTCCTTTAAACTCTCAATAAATTTCTCAAAGGAGTGAAATCGCTTTGTTTGTTGATAGTGTAAAAAATCGTCACCATCATCTACGATAATCACAATGGAAGGTGTGTTTAACTTTTCTTTGTTTAACCATCCATAGTCAAAGAAAATACATCCGTGTCCGTGAAAATCTGCAAAAGTTACAAGCCTTTTTGGATAGCAAAAATCAAATTGATTGTACATTTCTTTTAAATCCTCATCACTTTTTGTGAGTTTCAGATAATCTAAAAACGTATTCACACGATAGTTATTAAAGTTGATTTGTAGAAAATCTCCAATCTCTTCACCATCTTCAATAAATGCACATTTTCTAATTCCACCACCATTTTGTAATTGCATTAATTCTTTATACAATGATGGAAAGACTACGTCTAATTCTATTTCCTTTTTTTCGATAGTTTTAATATCAAGTCCTCTTGATTTTTCATCAAATCCATTTGCAGGTTGTAACCAAAAATTTTCGGGTATCATTTTTGTTCAAATTATTGCCATTATTGGCAGTAGTTATTTTTCGTTGGTTAAAAACTCTATTATCTTATTTCTTGTTCCCTTATTTATCCATTCCTCAAACTCTTGTTCAGATTTCGCCCAATTCTTTTGAAGTGTCAACTGGTGCTCAATTTGAGATTTGGTTTCAAACCATTCTTTTTGTTTGGATATTTTTGTTAAAATCATACTTGGATTAAATCCTGTTTCTGCAACATTAAATATTTCTGATTCATCTCGTTCATTTTTACTTTTTGAAAACTCTCGCTCCATAAATGAGAAAAAAAAATCATCAATTACTTTAACTTCCTTATTATTAAACTTATTTAAATAATCAAATTTGGCGAAACTTCTATATATATACTCTACAAATGAAAAGCTAAAATCAAAATTCTCAATTGTAGTTAATTCTAAGATACGAGGGATGTAGTATTTATAATCTTCATTTCCAAACTCAATTACATTACAAGCCTCAAATATTCTCCCAAAGATATGATCATTTAAATCTCTCAAAGGTGTTTTTAAAAGGTAATTTTCATCTTCCTTTGACATACAGCTTATGCATTCAAAATTTAGAATTTTCTGTGGTGGTTGAACATTCGAAAAGACTAAATACAAATGTTCAATAGAGTGTTCTAAATTCATTTATTAGAAGTGGGTTTTAATTATTGCCAACGCAGCGCTATGTGGAGTTCGCGAATTTTTATAGAAATATAAGAAAAAAATTTTTCGTTTTTTTTATGTGTTGGGAATCTCAGCAAATAAAACACAAACCTTTCGTTTTAGCGCTTAATCAGCTATTTTTTAACGTGTTGTACACTGTCTTTATGTTTTTTAATCAATTTTTCTATTCCAAATTCAGGGCTAGATAATACCTCTTTTGAAATTTCAGTTAAATGCTTTTTTGCTCCTTCCATCGATGCTTGAGCTAAAAATATGACATCTACTTTAGATTCCATTGTTTTAATTTTATCAGCGATTCCTTTTTCATACGCATTAAAATCTTTGCTTTCAAAGCAAGACCAATATTCACTGCAATCACAGTTTAATAGTTCTATTTTTTTATTTAATTCGGATGAGATTTTTAACAATAAATTCTGGCTTACTTCTTTTGTTGAATTAGCTGTAAAAGCTAACCCGATTTTCTCATAATTTTGAACAATATATTCAATGATAGGTTTGTCTATTCTGTTAATAGTTGAATCATTATCACATTCCTCACCATAAGTAGAACAAGTACAAATTAATAATGATGGGTTTTCTTTTTTAATTAATTCAATTTCTTTTTTAAATGACACGACATCAGTTTCGCCATTGGTCAAAGCTGTTTCAAGTAACTTTTCATTTACGAAATGGTTGGTTTCAATATTTTTGTCAAATTTTCTTACCAATTTTTCAAACGTATCAATATGAATCGGTGATGTATGTAGAAATGCTATCATTTTTTTGCTTGTTGCTAACGCAGCGCTATGGTTAGTTGCGAGTTTGAGCAACTAATTTAGTAAACAAAAACGGGCGCAAGAAAATTCCGAAGAAATTTTCCAAGTAAGGAATAGCATAAGCAATTAATTATGCACGGTGTTGCCAACAGTTTTTTATTCAACCCATTCATCAAATTCATATTTCATTTTCCAGATTCCATTCCGCTTTTCATAAATTCTAGTCATTCCACCAGAACCAGCCCTGAATCGTACGTATGCTAAATTTAGTTCTTTATTGAATATTGGTTTTGTGATATGTAGAAATGAATAGAAATTAATCATTTGATTCTCTTCATAATATTTTTCGGCAATTTTATCAATTGAATCCCATTGAATTTCCCTTTCTCGATATTTTTCTACGTCAATTACTTTAAACCCATTTTTTTCTAATCTTGAAATATTAAAATCTTTATTCTCTTTAAATTGTTCTCTAACAAAGTCAATATCATTAATTTTTAGAGTGTCCGATATAAATTCAAAATGTGATATTGTTCGACTGCGATTTTTTGGGTCAATTGGTAATTGTGGTGGAACCATCGCAGGCAAATTTGAAATCAATTCTCTTTTATTAAATAACAGCCTAGATTTCGAACTGTCAGATAGAATTTGAGTCAGAAATTCAAGTCTGAATTTATCAGTAATTTCAATTTGAGTTAATTCACGAGCTTGTGTTTTAGATTTGTTGTTTTGTCTACAACTAATTAAAATTAAAGTCAGAATTAATATTTTAAGTATGGTTTTTTTCAAATTGTGGGTAGTGGTTAGTATATGAAAAGTAACGTGTTAAGATGCCAGGTTTTCATTTTTTAAACTAATGTACTAAAAAGTACAAAACTTTATGTCTTGTGCTTAGTGAGCTATTTTTTATATACGTTGGTTATGGGCTTTTAATATTCAACATAATTTTCATTCGCATAAACTTTAAGAGGTTCTAATCCAATTACTTTTCTTATTTTATCAATTCTTGTTTCGTTTTCTATTGGATAAAATTTCTTGGTTCCATTTTCATTAATGATGGCTTGTCCGAATTTTTGTTTTTGATTTGTCTTTTTTTGGATTCTATCGTATAGTTCAGCGTACAAAATAGGTTCAGGTTCATTAGTATTAAGAGTGCCCTCTAATAATTTTAAACATTTTTGTTGAAAACTCAAGTCGTGCGAATGTTGTGCTATTCCCCAAGCTATCCAAACACCATCTTTTCCTACCATAGTTCTGTTGGGCCATCCGTATTGTTCAATTATTTCATTCAATCGAACTATATTTTGATTAACTATTTTTCTCTGTATATCCCATTTCCCGACGAAATCTTGGTCATTCTTCCACATTTGTTTCAATTCAGTTCTTAATTTAGGATGAGATAAATTTGATGAATACTCTTGTTCGACCTTCTTCATTTTAATTTTTAACTCATTCCATCTATTATCAGAGTGAAGTACTTTTAATCGACTATTTCTTTCCCACCTCGCTAAATCGTACATTCCTGCATCAATGGCTTTTTCTAGCGAAATAAAAGAAGAATCAATTAGGCCTATCCGAGCATATAATACTCCAGCATAGTAATAATGCTCAAAGCTTTTATTTTTTTTTAATTCAGCTCCTTTATAAATTAATTCAGCAGCTTTTTTAAAATTTCCGATTGCTCTTTCTTTTTTTCCTTGATAAATAAATTCATCCCATGTTTGTCCAAATGAGTTTAAAGTAAATAGAGGAATTAAGAAGAATAAAAGTCTTTTCATTTTGTCTTTTTCTGTATGACGAATAATATCTCAAATTGTTACTTTTGTCTAATTGCCCATAACGCAGCGCTATGTAATCTGACATAGCGCTGCGATGAATTGCATTTTCCCAATGTAGCCTATTGGGTCGATGTATGAGAATGCAATTTATCTTTTGTTATGTGCTTTTTTCTCGATTCTTTCATTCTTATACTTATGTAATTCTGTTGAATCTAAAACTCATATCCTATAAAAAAATGAATTGTTTGCTCTAATTTTACTTTTTTTACAGTTGAACTACCGAGTTTCGTTTCATCGAGCGTATTAAAATAGTATCGCAGAGGTACATGGAAATTTGCATACAGTCCTTTGATATTAAGGATATTCACCTCCCTAATTCCAACGCCAAGACCAACTGTGTTTGTTTTATGGTTAAAATCCTCATTTAGAACTGTGTGCTGGTATTTATTATTATGATATCCTGCTGAAATTCCCCCGTAAATAAGAACATTTCTTTGTTTAAACTGATAAATAGGTAGGTCATAAATCAAATCATAACCTTTCCAATGGCCGCTTATATTCTCTCCCTCAACGGCACTAGCAAAGCCACCTGATAAATGTTTTTCTGTGAGTTTAACATTCATATAAGTAAATCGAAGTGCATGGTTATTCTTAAATTTAATGCCAAGTTCTCCTGCGAAGTTTTGGAATCTATTGAATGCCATTTCTCCTAAATCATATCCTACATAAAATTTTATTTTTTGATCAGTTATAGTGTCTTGCGCAAAGACATTGGTTAACCAACATATAGACATAATGCTTAAAATTATCTTTTTCATATTTACTTAGTTTAAAATAAAATGGTCTCAATGTCTTGTAAAATCTGGAAGAAGAATTTCGTCCTTATATCATCCGAAAAAAATGTTTCTCTATTTGTTAGTACAATTACCGTAATGTCTTTATCTGGATTGTAAAGCATAATAGCACCAGAACCAATTTGATTTCCAAAATGTCCAAACCATTCTTCCCCGCTTATTTGAACCTTCATCAGTCCCATGCCATAGCCCGAATAAACCGCTCTACTTGAAACATCCTCAGGAAGTTCAATAAAATCTGTCATTAGAGATATATTTGTTACTAACTCTCCCTTTGCTAGTGCTTTGATAAATATTTTTAAATTACTAGCGTTTGTAACGATTCCCTCTGAGCCTCTTAATCCCGTAGCTACCGCAATTTGTGTGTCTGTGTTGTTTTCAAAATTACCATTGTTAAATTGGTCCCAATAATTATCCGCTAACCCCGGTGGTATTTGATTTTTGTCTTCCAAGAAATACGTATACTCTAATCCTAAGTGTTCAAAAACCCTACTTTTTAGAGCTTGGACAAAATCTCCCTCAACATGTTCTATCACTAATGTCAATAGTGAGAAATTAGCGTCTGAATAATGAAATTCTGTGTCTACGTTTGATAAAGGATCTTTGTTGTACACATATTCCAATAATTCTTCTATGGTATATTGTTTAGTTGGATTATTAAAAAAGTCAGTGACAAATTCAGCTTCAAATATATCAGGTATTCCGGTACGATGCTGCAGTAGATTCTTGATGTTTATGGAATTTCCATTGGGAAGCTTATCAGTAATGTTTCCTGAAAGATAATCAGACAATTTATCGGTTAGATTTATTTTGTCTTCTTCTACCAATTGCATAATGATAGTTGCAATAAATGTTTTATAAATACTCGCTGCTTGATGTATATGGCAGGGATTCATTTTTATGTTTTCTTCTATGCTAGCATAGCCCGAAGCTCCCATCCATAATCCATCTGTTGGATGGTCGATTAAGGCAGTCATACCTACAAAATCATCGGTTGTATTTTTATCCAATAAGGCTTGAAAAGACATAGCATTTGGGTGGTCTTGAGAATTGTTCATGCATTCTATCTCGTTGTTAACTGTGATTTCATCATCCTTAGAACACGATGTGTTTAATAAAGCTAACACTATAAAGAGTATATATGATTTTAAAAATTTCATGGTTTTTTAAATTTATAAGTGAATTGAATATTTGTTGTTGACTGTGGCATGATAGGGAAGCTTTTCGCATCAAAATAAGAGGTTTGGATAAAAGGATTATATGTTAATCCTACAACAAAGGAGAGATTGGAGTTTTTCGAAAAATCATATCCCAATCCCATTTTAAAACCAATGGAAGAAAACAATCTACCGTTGTCTCTTACTTTTGTACAGGTACTATCTGAGGGATTTTGTTGGTAAATGTCTTCTGGATGATATTGATTTAGTAATCCTATACCCAGTGATATTTCCTGATAAAAGCATCTTTTTTTCCAGTGTGACGATAACCAAAATCAAAATCTAATTGTTATGGCATTCCCAATAAGCTTTTTACGAATAAAACCTAAATTGGAGGAGACAAACAAACGATGTTTTTGATGTTTATTTAACCGATATTCTGTTTCAACAGAAAAATGAGGGTTAAAGGGATTAAATAAATTTTCAAAAAGAAACCCTATCACATGAACATGATTGCCTAGGGCAACTTTTATAGGGGATTTCGAATATACTTTTGTACTATCTTGAGCATTTATAAAAGATGAACTTAATAATGCTAATAGAAAAACTGATTTTTTAAAATTTTTCATTTTACTTCTGTTGCTTACTGATTAAGTAATAATACAAAAGTAAAGGGTTGATAAATGAAATAAATTACCCTATGGTAACTTCTTCTTTTTATTGTGATTTTTTTCTTATTCTGCTTAAACTCTGAGGAGTAATTCCTAAATACGAAGCAATATGTTTTTGAGAAACCCTTTGTAGTAATTCAGGTTTTTTTTTCATTAAGTTGTTATATCTTTCTTCTGCCGTTAAAGTCATACTGTCTATTTGCTGATTCTGTTTTTCCAAATTGGTTTTTTTTTCACCCTCAAAGAATAGTAAACTTCCCATAGGTGTTTTTTGGAGTTCATCAATATTGGCTTTGCTCATACGAAGCATCTTGGTTTTCTCTAAAGAAATAATCTCAATAGGAGAGGGTTTTCCTGAGAACAAAGAAGCATCATCCGCAAAAAAATTGTATTCTAAGAACAGGTCCGTACAAATTGGATTATTTTCTTTCCAAACAAATAGACCAACAGAACCTTCTAAAAGAAAGTAACCATATTTGGCCGTAGTATTGGATTCTTTAACCACTTCATCTTTTTTAAACTCTACTAATAGACATAGAGAAGCAAATTTTTTCCATACTTTAATAGGAGCTTCGTAGTATTGATCAAATGATTTTTTTAATATTTCTGCTACCATTTTAATTTTTTACTTTTCTATATTGTTTTTGATGTCTTCATTCAAGAGGACGCAATTCATCAGATTTGTGTATGAAACATAGCGTGTAAAAAGACACTAACTTTTCGGATTAACACAGAGCCGAATTTTTATGTTTTGTTTTTAATTTTTCTATTCTAAAAGCCAAATTAGAAATTTGGCGGTCTTTGCAAATAAACACAACCCTTTTGGTTAAGCATTTATTAGCTATGTTTTATACACCGTGTTACCCACAGTATTTATTTTTCACTTTTCAATCGGATTTCAGTCATTACATTATTCAATTCAGCGAATAGTTTGGAAAATTCCGATTCTCCACTTTCCATTTTTGAAATACTTTCTGTAATTCTAGTTTGTCCCATATTAGACAAAAAGTAAAAATTCGCATTTCCGTTTGTCGGCAAATCAGGATTCTCAAATTGTTCTCCTTTAAAAGAAATCAAATGTCCGTTTTCTACAAATTCCTTAGTTACATTTTGAACACTTTCGTGTTGTTCAGCTCCAATAAATCCACCGCCAGAACTTAAATAGATACTTGCATCACCTGTCAAATAAGTAACCACAGTTGCAGTTCCACCACCCATATCCAAATCAGATACAATTCCGTAAACTTTTATTGAGTCTCTTGGAATTTGAAATCCAAGTTGTTCAGCTGTTACGGTCAATGCCATTTTTCGCATATCCATATAAGGATTCTGTTCAACAGTTTTTTCCGTTTGCTTTGTTTTTTCAATAGCTTCTTTTTTCGGTTTGTTATTGCAGCTGATTAGAATTCCAATTCCTGCGATTGAAACTATTCCGATTATTATATATGTTAACATTGGTTTTCTCATATTGTTGGTAACACGTATATATATACAACTTTTTTTAGTGTAGAAAACTAAAATACGTTTTTTATAGACTTATAGCAAAATAGGGCTCTAGATTGTGATTTTTAGTTCTTCATTTTGTATATCACTTTTCATATAAAGCAAATTTGATATGCAAAAATAAACGTTTGTAATTGTTTGCAAACGAAAGTAATTAGTTTACAACCAGCTTTGGTTAAAGTGCTGTTTTATGTTTGCAGTGTTGCAACAAGAGCAGCAATAGTATAAACTGTAAAACCTTAAAAAAATAAATTATGAACGCACTTAAAAACAGAGTACAGTTAATTGGAAACTTAGGAAATGATCCAGAAATAGTAAACCTAGAAGGAGGTAGTAAATTAGCAAAATTTTCTATTGCTACGAGCGATGCTTACAAAAACGCACAAGGAGAAAAAGTAGAAGAAACCCAATGGCATACTATTGTAGCTTGGGGTAAAATCGCAGAAATCGTAGAAAATTTTTTAATAAAAGGAAAGCAAGTTGCTGTAGAAGGTAAGCTTACTCATAGATCTTATGAAACCAAAGAAGGAGAAAAAAGATATGTTACAGAAATTAGGTGTAATGAGCTTTTAATGCTAGGAAAATAATTAAATCTAAAAAACACTTTTGTTTTATAACAAAGGTGTTTTTTACTTTAACTCATCTGTATAGATTAAAAATAGGTAGAATAACTAAAATCTAATAAAAGGTTTTAGTTGTTTAATTAAAATTAATGCATTGTTACAATACATACTATGTTTTACTTACGTTTTTAGCAATTTTAAACGCTGTTGTAACTTTTAATATATACTTAAGTTGAGGGTATAAAAAAGGGGTATTGCTATAATTTTAGTTGGGTATTATTTAAATAAAGTATTTTTATAAGATATCAATGTTATTTAAATAAACTAAAAATGAAGAACCTAATTTTAATACCTCTATTTGCACTATTGTTATGCCATACAATGCTAGCACAAGAACAAGAATGGAAGTCTTTATTAGATAAAGAACTTAGTAATTGGGATGTTTTTATTGGAGTGCCTCATTATACCGTAAAAGGTATAGATGCAATAGAAAAAGGAGATGGTAAAAAAGGAAAACCTTTAGGTTTAAATAATGATCCTTTAAAAGTATTTTACGCAGAAGATATAGACGGAGAAACAATTTTAAGAGTAAGCGGAGAAATATTTGGAGGTTTAACGTCTAAAAAAGTATATAGTAATTATCATTTAAAGTTCGATTTTAAATGGGGAGAGCTTAAATGGGAACCAAGACTAAATGCTGTTCGCGATAATGGTTTATTATACCATTGTATTGGTGCGCATGGAGCCTTTTGGAATGTGTGGATGCAATCGCAAGAAATGCAAATACAAGAAAAAGATATGGGAGATTATTTTGGTTTAGCAGGTGCTGTAAATACTATTACTGCTACAAAAACCGAAAGCGGATTTTATAAATACGACCCCAAGGCTAAACCTATAAAATTAGGAGATGGCGAAGGCAATAAAATGTACCGATGTATTAGAGAAGTAAATTATGAAAAAGCACACGGAGAGTGGAATACTTTAGAATTGGTTTGCTTTAACGGGAAGTCTTACCATATTGTAAACGGACATGTAGTAATGATACTAAATAATGCCGAAAAAAGAACAGAGAATGGATATGCACCTGTAAAAAGCGGAAAAATACAGTTTCAGTCCGAAGCTGCAGAAGCATATTATAGAAGAATACAAATTAAAGAACTTACCGAAATTCCAGCTTTTTTATTAAAGTAAGTTTATAAGCAAGACTTAATTATTAAAATTGACCAACAATTCCGATTTGCCTGGGAGCAAAATTTAAATTCCAGCTAACTCTTTTTTGTTGGTCGTTGTATTTTTGTTGGTACTTGGTATCTAAATAACGGTCTATAGATTCTACTGTAAAAATACTAATAGCAACCCCCAAAGCAACATCGCTAAGCCAATGCTGACCGTCCCATATTCTAGATACTCCAGGAACTAAACCAACGGTATAAATGCCAGCTTTTGCCCAAGGGTTTTTAAATTGTTTACCAATAGCATAGGCATTTGTAAATGCTAGCATTGCATGGCCAGATGGGAAAGAATGGTAATTTCTGCTAGAGTTAAAAGGTGAAAAAGTAGCTTTTCCTTTATTATTTACGGGTCTAGAACGCCCAACTACAGATTTTGTAATTTGTTGCAATAAACCAGCAGATGTGGCAGAAGCAATTAAAAGAACTCCTGTTCTTCTTAGTTTTTCGTTTTTAGTAAATAAGCCTGTTAGGTATACGCCAGAAGTTACCATATAATTATTTTCTGGGCTACCATACATTTCTCCATAACTACGTATAAAATTGGGGACACTACTTTGTTGTCTTCTAAAGAAATCAGACGAGGTTTCATCAAAAAGAAAAAGAGAAGCACTACCTACAGCTACAACTCCAAAATTTTGCCATTGCTTTCCTTGCCAATGTAAGGGCCTGCTATAGGAATAGCCAACACTTTTAAAAATAGTACTAACATCGTATTTTAAAGTTTGCCAAGTAGTTTCTGGTGTTGAGGCATTTGCTTTGTTTTGACTACGAACCAAATTAGAGAACAAGCAAAAAATAAGTATAATTAAGATATGTTTCATTAACCTAATATTTATTTATGCAACGCTAATTGAATTCTTTTACGAGCCACATCAACCTCTAAAACTTTTACTATTATTTGCTGATGCAGGCTTACATGCTCATTAACATCTTTAACAAAAGTATCGGAAAGGTTAGATACGTGAATTAGACCACTTTCTTTTATTCCGATAGATACAAAACAACCAAAATTAGTAATATTGTTTACAATACCAGGAAGTAGTTGCCCCGCTTGTAAATCTGTTATCGATTTTATATGCTGATTAAATGCAAAAACTTTTGCTTTTTCTCGGGTGTCTAAACCAGGCTTTTCTAATTCTTTTACAATATCTTTTAAAGTAGGTAGGCCAATAGTAGCTGTACAATAGGTTTCTAAATTTACTTTCTGTAACTCGTTTTTATTACCAATAAGTGCTGTAATAGTAACTCCTTTATCTTTGGCTATTTGTTCTACAATACCATAACTTTCTGGGTGTACCGCAGAATCGTCTAAAGGGTTTTTAGCTTCTTTAATACGTAAAAAGGCAGCGCCTTGCTCAAAAGCTTTTCCGCCCAAACGGGGTACTTTTTTTATCGCTGATCTACTAGGAAAAGGACCATTTTCATTTCGGTAATTTACAATGTTTTGGGCTAATTTAGGGCCAATACCAGAGACATAACTTAGTAAAGAAACACTGGCGGTATTAATATTTACACCAACAGAATTTACACAGCTTTCTACCACCGTATCTAAAGATGTTTTTAGTTTATTTTGGTCTACATCGTGTTGGTATTGTCCTACTCCAATAGATTTTGCATCTATTTTAACCAGTTCGGCTAATGGATCAGCTAAACGTCTGCCTATAGAAACGGAACCACGTACGGTAACATCGTAATTAGGGAATTCTTCCCTAGCAATTTTTGAGGCGGAATAAATAGATGCACCAGCCTCGCTTACTACAAAAACTTCTATAGGGTTTTTAAATTGTATGCGTTTTATCAATTGTTCTGTTTCTCTAGATGCAGTACCATCGCCAATAGCAATAGCTTCAATTTTATAAGCATCGGCTAAAGAGCTTATTTTTTTTATAGCTTCCGTACTGTTGTTTTGCGGTGCATGTGGGTAAATAGTTTCGTTATGCTCTAATTCTCCTTGTGCACTTAAACAAACAACCTTACAGCCAGTTCTAAAGCCTGGGTCTATGGCTAAAATGCGTTTTTCTCCTAACGGTGCTCCTAATAATAATTGTTTTAAATTTTTAGAAAATACAGCTATAGCTTCTTCATCTGCTTTTTCTTTGGCTTTTTTTAAGATTTCATTAGAAAGAGAGGGGAGTAGTAGGCGTTTATAGGCATCTTGTATGGCTAGCTTTATTTGCGTAGCACAATCGTTATTAGATTTTAAA
Organism: uncultured Cellulophaga sp.; assembly: GCA_947492955.1. GTDB lineage: Bacteria > Bacteroidota > Bacteroidia > Flavobacteriales > Flavobacteriaceae > Cellulophaga. Next base: position 118,208 of record CANLOV010000001.1, read on the forward strand.
ATTCTGTGTGCTATTTTTTCCAATGCACGCTCATTATCAATCTCTATTTTTACTCTAATATATCCTTCGTTTTCGGCACGCGATATGGCTAAAAAACGATGCGAAGGACAGCGGTTTAAAGCCTCGCTCCAATTAAAGTAATCTCTAAATTTTTGAGCTTTTTCTTCCTCTTTTTTTGCAGCGATTACTTTGGTGCTTATTTGTGCAAATTTTTCTAATTGATACCTAATTTGATTTCTAATATCTAAACGTTCATTAACCCATTCTGCAATAATGTGTCTGGCACCTTCTAAAGCATCATCTTCGTTTTCTATACTGTTATTTAAGTATTTTGATGCTACGTATTCTATATCATTAGCATTTTGGCTCATTATTATTTTAGCCAAGGGTTCTAAGTCATTTTTACGAGCCGTTTCTGCCTTTGTTTTTCTGCTTTTTTTATAGGGTAAATACAAATCCTCTAGTGCTACACTATCTGTAGTTTCTTGTATTTTTTTGGTAAGCTCGGCAGTTAATACCCCTTGTTCTTCTAAAGCTTTTAAAATGGCTTTTTTTCGTTTCTCTAAGGTTTCAAATTGTGTTTTATACTTTACAATTTCTCCTATCTGTACTTCATCTAAATTGCCTGTTTTTTCTTTTCTATACCTAGCTATAAAAGGAATAGTACAATCTTCGTTTAAAAGTTCAATAGTGTTTTTAATACTCTTTTCAGCGATTTGAGTATGTAGTTGTATATAATTTATCATAAAAAAAACCTTGTAAGTAAATTTACAAGGTCTCTAATATATTTAACTCTTTTGTGTTAATCCAAATTAATTAACTTAATTCTTTTAATTTTCTCCAGATTGCATTTTAGCATCTTTAACCATTTTTTCATTAGGTAAGATAACTATATTTACTCTTCTGTTGTGTAACCTGCCTTCAGCAGTAGAATTATCGTGTGTAGGTTTTGTTTCTCCAAACCACTCTGTTGTAAATCTATTACTTGCTACACCATGACTAGATAAATAACTAGTAACAGTTTGCGCTCTGTTTTTAGATAGCGTCATATTATACTCTGCGGCACCAGCACTATCTGTATGGCCTACTACAAGTATATTGGTATCTATATATTCTACAAGTACATTTGCTAGTTTATCTAATGTTACTTGTGATGCAGCATTAATGTTGTATTTGTTAGTATCAAAATAAACTCCGCTTTCTTCATCAAAAGTTACTACAATACCATCGTCTACACGTTCTACAATAGCTCCAGGTATTTCTTCTTCAATTTTTTGCGCTTGCTTATCCATTTTGTTACCAATTAGAATTCCTGCACCACCGCCAACAACACCGCCAATTACAGCACCAAGCTCACCATTTCCGCCTTTACCAACGTTATTACCAATTATTGCTCCTAAAATTGCGCCACCTGCGGCACCAATTACGGCACCTTTTTGTTTATTGTTTGCATTTTGTACAGTTTTACAATTAGTAAAACTTATGGCTAATACTATTGCTAAAGTTACTCTTAAACTCTTTTTTAAATAGATATTCATAATTATAATTTTACGGGGGATTAATTATATGTGTATAATTTATACGTTTTATTACTTAGAAAAGTTCATGCTAATAGTAAAAGGTTTTCCTTCTACTGTTAAGGTTTGTTGCCAAACCATATTTGTATCTGATAACTCAGCAAGTTTTAACCTAAAACCAACTTTGTCGTATTTTGTTACTTTTTTGTTATAAGGTTTTAATAAAAAATGATACAAACCTGTTGCTGGATCTACTTCTTGAATAGTGAATATAAAATTGCGATCACCAACCGCACAACTTGTGTTGTTAATAGCATAAATACCAGAATTATTATTAGGTGTAAATTGCCAAGTGCTATTCTCAAAACATTCTTTAGAAACATCATTTAACAGAGTTACATTATAAGTTCCGGATTCACTATAACTAATTGTATTTAGTACCCAGTCTCCTTTTATAATTTTTTTAGATGTTCTTACAGTTTTACTAGTGCCACAAGCAAATAGGCAAGTAAGGGATAGTAGTAAAATTATTTTTTTCATGTGTTTAATTTTGCTTTTATAACGTATCCTTTCTTTGTCTAGTATATACTAAGTGAGAATTAGGCTACTTTTTTAAGCAAATCGAAACAAGGGCACTTTTTACAACGTTTATTTTCAGATTTTTTATACTTATTACAACACTTTGTTTTAAGCTTATCTGACTTTAGAGTACTAGTTTTTTTAACTAGTTTTAAATCTTTATGTTTTTTCTTTTTTTTACCCAAAATAAATGAATCACATAATTTGTGAGCAAAAGTAACTATTTTTATTTAATCTAAATAATGTGTTTAAAGATTTGTTTTCAGAGATTTTAATTCTTTAAGTCATAGTATAGTGACTAAATAAGGTAAATACTACTTTATTTACCTTATTTAATCATTATTATGTTTTTAACTAATGGTTTCACCATTGTTAACACCATCGGTGTCTGGGTTAACAAAAACAAGTTTTCCGTTACTATCTTCGGTCATTAAAATCATTCCTTCACTTTCTACACCACGCAATGCTCTTGGAGCTAGGTTTACCAAAACGGTTACTTTTTTACCTATAATTTCTTCTGGTTTAAAACTTTCGGCAATACCAGAAACTATAGTACGCGTATCTAAGCCAGTATCTACTTTTAAAACCAATAATTTTTTAGCTTTAGGCATTTTTGTTGCTTCTATAATAGTACCCACACGCATATCTAACTTAGAAAAATCATCGAAAGTAATGGTGTCTTTTTGTGGAGTTACTTCTTTATTAGCATTCTCATTTGCCTTTTTTGTAGCCTCTAGCTTATCTAATTGTGCTTGTATTGTAGTATCTTCTACCTTACTAAAAAGTAGTTCTGCTTTGTTTATTTGATGATGAGCAGGAATAAGTATTTCTTTTGATGCTACATTTTCCCAACTATTATCATTTTCTTTAAGATTAAGGATACTTTTTAGTTTGGTAGATGTAAACGGTAAAAATGGTTCGCTTAAGGTAGCTAAGGCAGCCGCTATTTGCAATGCCACATACATAATAGTTTTTACACGTTCTTCGTCTTGTTTTATAACTTTCCAAGGTTCTTCGTCTGCTAAATACTTATTTCCTAAACGTGCTAAGTTCATTAACTCTTGTCCGGCTTCTCTAAAACGGTAACGTTCTACAGAGCTAGCTATTATTGCTGGGTATTTTTTAACTTCTGCTAAAGTTGTAGTATCAATATCACTAAATACAGCAGGTGTTGGTATTACACCATTATAATATTTGTTAGTTAACACTACTACACGGTTAATAAAATTACCAAAAATGGCAACGAGTTCATTATTATTACGCGCTTGGAAATCTTTCCAAGTAAAATCGTTATCCTTTGTTTCTGGAGCATTAGCAGTTAATGTATAGCGTAATACATCTTGCATATTTGGAAAATCTTCTAAATACTCGTGTAACCAAACTGCCCAGTTTTTAGAGGTAGATAATTTATTGCCTTCTAAATTTAAAAATTCATTGGCAGGGACATTTTCTGGTAAAATATAATCGCCATGAGCTTTTAGCATAGCAGGGAAAATAATACAGTGAAAAACAATATTATCTTTCCCAATAAAATGCACCATTTTGGTGTTTTTATCTTTCCAGTATAATTCCCAGTCTTTACCTTCTCTTTTTGCCCATTCTTTGGTAGAAGAGATGTAACCAATAGGGGCATCGAACCAAACATACAATACTTTTCCTTCTCCACCATCTACAGGAACAGGGATTCCCCAATCTAAATCTCTGGTTACTGCTCTTGGCTTTAAGCCATCATCAATCCAAGATTTACATTGTCCGTATACATTAGGTTTCCAATCGTTTTTATGTCCTTTTAAAATCCATTCTTTTAAAAAATCTTCATACCTATCTAATGGTAAAAACCAGTGCTTAGTCTCTTTCATGCTAGGAACAGCACCAGAAATGGTAGATTTTGGATTAATTAAATCGGTTGCATTTAAAGAAGAACCACAATTTTCGCATTGATCCCCATAAGCTTCTTCGTTACCACATTTAGGGCAAGTACCAGTAACAAAACGATCTGCAAGAAACTGTTGTGCTTCGGTATCGTATAACTGAGCTGTAGTTTCCTCTATAAAATCGCCTTGTTCGTATAGTTTTTTAAAAAAATCCGATGCAGTATCGTGGTGCACCTGTGCTGAAGTTCTAGAGTAATTATCAAAAGAGATTCCAAAATCTTGAAACGATTTTTTTATAATACCATGGTATTTATCTATAACATCTTTTGGTGTTACGCCTTCTTTTTTGGCTTTCATAGAAATAGCAACCCCGTGCTCGTCGCTACCACCGATAAAGGCAACATCATTACCAGTTAAACGTAAGTAACGTGCATATATATCTGCAGGAACGTAAACACCTGCTAAATGCCCAATATGTATAGGCCCGTTTGTATAAGGAAGTGCAGAGGTAATTGTATAACGCTCTGGTTTTTGTTGATTCTGAGACATCAAAAATTAAATTTGATGACAAAAATACAGATTTTGTGCAGAGATAAATCAACAAAGTATAAAAAAGAGGTTTTAGCGTGTTTTACGGTTTTAGGGATGTTAAAATAGTGTAGTATATCGATTAATTGTAATAAAAAACTTACTTATTGGTTGTGTTTATTATAAAACCCAAATAATATGAGCATAAGACCAGAAGAAGATGATTTTATTAAATCATTAAAAAAAGAAGAAGTAAAAGGAGAGTTTTTAAAAAATAAAGATGAGGTAACTCGTGTTTATAAAAACAAAAACCATAAGGTAAAAAAGGCATTGGATTTTACTACTAAAAATGATAAATCTAGATTAGCGTAAAATATTTAGTTATTTAATAGTAGTGTAAAAGTAAAAAATGAGGATAACAATCCTCATTTTTTACTTTTTATATTATTATAAGAAAGAACTATTCACAGGTATTATCAATTAAACTAACATTAGTTTCAATGTTACTAGTATTATCTATGCATGTATAATTATTGGCTATTGGTGTTTTAATTTTGTTTTTTTCTAATAATATAGCACTATTGTTACCTATTAGGGCTATGCCATCATTATTTTCTGGATTTATAGTATTAGATGTAATATTTATATTTGATGAGCTGTTAATACTAATACCACTATTAATGGTATTTAATGTTAAATCTACTCCGTTAGCATAGAATAAAGAGATAGATTTTTGAGTCACAAAGTTATTTTCTTTAATTAGTACTTTATACTCTTTTTTTTCTTCGTTTACTTTAGAAAGCTTTAAATGAAAACCACCTGCTTCTACAGTATTATTGTAAAAGTTTACTTTGTCTATAGTTGTTAAATTGGAAAGCAACCCTATGTTATTAACACTAATAGTGTTTTCATAAATATTAATTTCTCTAGAATTTGTTAATTGTATACCTACTTCAGTATTTTTTATATCATTATTATAAATATCTACTTTTTTAGTATCTACTGCTATTGCTGTACCATAACCTTCTATTTCATTGTCATAGATTTCGTTTTCAAAACTAAAGTCACTTGATCCTCCTGCAGCAAAAATGGCAAATTTGGCATCGTTAGTACTAGGGGCAATTAGTTTGTTTTTTCTTATTTTAATTTGGTTAGAATATGTGTAGGCTATTCTGGTTTCTATAGTGTTATTTTCCACTATAACGTTTTTAGAAGATGCGATGGTTAAAAAACCTATGCGACTATTTTTTTCGGTATTATCTTGGATTTTTACATTAAAAACTTTCTGATACTCTATTAACTCTCCATTATTATCCCTTATTCTATAGGGTTCTAGGTTTATAGCGTAGCCAACTTCTCCTCCGTCAATATTAGTAGATGGTTGTCCTATGTTTTCAAATGAGTTTCCTTTAATAGTAACTTCTCTACCATCTGTTAATGAGATAGCCATTCTTCTATTATTTTTAAATGTACAATTGAGTATTTCTATACCTGTTGATGGATTATAATCAGCATTGAAAGGGAATCCTAAAGAGTATATAGTTATTGCTCCTGCCGATCCATTTTCTAGGTGTACATTTTGAAACTTAATATTTTTACCAGAATGAATACCAAATAGAAGCGCACCAGTACCTCCAGGGTTATCGGTGTTAAAGCCTCTTGTTTGTAAATCTCCTACTAAATTACCACCAGAAATAGTTACATTTTCTACATTTTTAACAGCTAAAATAAAACCATTACTTTTTTCTGGAGCAGAGGTATACATTCGTAAGAATGTTTCGTTGGTCATTTTTAAATGAAAATTAGAAGGTAAATTTACTGCTTCATCACTAGCTCTATAATTTTGGTCACTGGTAGTACTAGTAACTGTTGTAACTTCAAAAAAAGCATTGAACTTATTAATTTCAAAAGTAGTTGCTCCAAGTGTTTTAATTTGAAACATTAATTTTTCAAATTCAGTAGTATTTTTAAGAGCTGTATCAAAATTAGTTTCGCCCTCAACAATATTTTCCCATCTAGTAGGTATAAATTTAAAGGTGTTGTTTATTAATTGTGTATTACCTTCAATTTTTAATGACGAATTTAGGAGTCTCCCATCAATTTTACCACCATCAGCAAAATTTAGCGTTCCGTTTATAATATCTCCTTGGTCGTAATCTAATGTTACATTTTTTGGAAGATTAATTGTTTTGTTTTCTAAATCTAATAGGCAATTTAAGGTAATTGTTTCTCCTTCTTTTACCTTAGATAAGTTAAAACCACAAGGGGTTTCTATGGTGTTTTCTGGTTGTTCTTGTTCAGAAACTTTATCAATAATAAACCCTTCTATGTTTTCACTACTACAAGAAATACAACTAATAGTAAGTAATAAAAAGTAGGTGAGTTTTTTCATTTGGGTTTTTGTTGATTTTGTGCTTTTAGCCATTATTAATGTCAGCTAGAAATATAAATAACTAGTTGACATTAAAAAGCATAGTAGGTATTAGGAGTTGGTTTATGCTACCATAATAGATTTACTCATTTTCTGATTCTGAACTTCTATTCGGTATATATATTTTCCGGTTGCCAAATATTTAGACATACGTTCTCTTATATTAATTTCTACAGGTCCTTCTGTTGTTATTGCATTGTATACAGTACCTATATTTTGCCCTAAAATATTATATAATTGAATATCTACATGCGCAGTAAATGGCATGTCTATGTAAATATGAGGAGTACTACTTGTAGGGTAATAAGGTTTATGTTCTATATTTCTTGCTAATGCTGGTGTAGGTTCTGTTGGCTCTACTGGTGTAGGCGGGGTTGGTTCTCCATCGTTAATTACAATATCTGGGAAAACAGTTTCACTATGGCATTGAAACCCTAAATTTATAGGAGTATAATTATAACCAGGAATATTGTTAGGGTTTAAATGTTGGTTTACAGTATTTGGGTCAACACAAAGCCATTCTGCCAAAACAGTACCATATAAATCTCTAAAATCTGTAGTATATTCTAAATTACCTCTACCATCTGGATTATCTAGTGTAGGATGCTCTCCAACAAAGGCACTGCCGTTTAGTGCAGAGCCAAAAAATAAAGTTGGTGCAGCTTTACCATGGTCGGTACCATTAGACCCATTTTCGTAGATTCTTCTTCCAAATTCGGAAAAAGTCATACTTAAAACTTTATCATCTTGTTCTGTAAAAGCTAAATCTTCGTAAAAATTATTTATAGCTACAGATAAATTGGTCATTAAACGCTCGTGCGCTAAGGGTTGGTTTCCATGGGTATCAAAACCACCCATAGATATCATATATACTTTAGTGCCTAAATTTCCTTTTATTAATCTGGCCAATAGTTTTAATTGCCTGGCAAAACCATTTTCTTGATATTCTACTTGGTTTTGGCCTCTTTTTGATGCTTCATGTATTTTACCTGCGTATTCTAAAGTAGTATTAGATACACCTCTAAGAAATTCTAGTTGGTCTCCATACATACAGTCCCCAAAATCTTCGGTTAAACTATATTGTTCGCCCGTATCTGCAATTTGCTCTAATTGGTCTACATTGTTGGTAACAAAGGCGTAGTTTGTTTCTTCACCTTCGAAAACTAAACTTCCAAACTGCCCAATTTGTATTGCAGCAGGAGCTTCTGGAGGATTTATTAGATATTCGGGAAAACAATTTTCAAAATGTCTCCCCATCCATCCTGTGTTTATACCTCCAAAACCTGTAGTAGTTAAATCGGTGTTTGCAAAAATATCTGATCCTGTAAAATGAGATAGACTTTGCCCTTCGTAACCAACACCGTGTACAGCCTTAAATTGTCCTTCTCCCCATAATGGTTCTAAAGATTTCATATAGGATGGAACACCAAACTCATCGGTTAACCTTAGAATTTTACTTTCCGGAATAAATATATTAGGTCTTGCATTAGCATAGGCATCGTATTGTTCTATAGGAATAACTGTACTTAAGCCATCATTACCTCCAGATAAACGTATTAGAATTAATATATTTTCTGTTTCTGCACCTGCGATAGCCGAAGTTAAAGGAGATGGTGCAGATGCTGATAACATATTACTGCCTAACATCATAGAACCAGAACCAGCAATTCCTAAGGCTTGTAAAAAGGAACGTCTGCTCCATTTCTTATGTTCATTGTCGTGCCCTTTGTGTTCTAATCCTTTATATGGTGTATTATCGTGAGTATCGCACATAATCTTAGGTTTTATTTTAACTGAAATTCTGGTTGTCTTATAATATATTGAAGTAATAAATAGACTTGTCTTGGACTGTCATCAAAAGTCATGTTCCAAGAATTATTTCCATCCTCAAAAACCCCTGTATCTTCATAAGGCTCTCTAAAAACGGTTGTTGCAGTATCATAATCAAATAAACCGTCTGGTACAGGAATTAATTTGTCTACAATTGCCTTTGTAACTTCTGCAGGATCATTAGTAGTAGCGCCATTGGCACCTGTTGCAGCAATTCCAAAATCACGAAATTGAGCTTCGCTGTTATTCCAAAATTGATCTATTAATTCTGCGGAAGTAATCCAACGTCCAATTAAAAAATTAGTATTAATCCATGATCGATTTCGTTGCCAACCCGCAACATCTACAGGGTCGAATAGTTCTTGACTTAACATTCTGCTAGATTCTGCTATACCTGCAACAGTAACATCTGTATAGGCAAAATTTGTTTCTTTTGTAAAGTTAAAGAACATATCCATAGGGCTTTTAATAATAACGCCTATAGCTTCATCATCAAAAAAATGTTGGCTTTTAAATAGCTGAGATAATACTGGTGCTAGCTCAAAATTGTTAGTAACAAATGTACTTGCTAAACCGTCTATTATAGTTGGGGCATTACCTTCTTTTGAATCTGGGTGTACAAAAAATTCGTATAATTTTTTACAAATAAAACCAGCGATTTCTGTTGGGCGTTGGTCAAATAAATTATCTATTACTCCATCGTAATCAAAATTTGCTGTTTGCCCAAATATGGTTTTAGGACCAGCATCATGCCTTTCAGGATTAAAGGTTACAGGAGAACATCCAATTTCACCTCTTTCTACATAACCAGTTAATGCCTTAGCAGTTTCTATAATATCTTCCTCGGTATACCCATTGCCATCTCCTAAACTAAAGAGTTCATATAATTCTCTGGCATAGTTTTCATTTGGGTTATTTCCATTATTAAAAACACCATCTAAGTAATACAACATGGCATTGGTTAGTCCTATTTCGCTAACAAATGTTTTAAAGTTTCCTAAAGCATTGCGTTGTAAGCAATTTATATAATGATAAAGGAAAGAATTACAATCATATACGTCTAACTCTGTTACAAAATGGTTACTCCAAAAGAAACTAAGACGGTCTCTTAAATTATTGTTTAATAAGGCATTACCGTAGGTGGTTCTCCATTCTTCTCTCTGTTCATTTATAAGAGTTCTTCTTGCATTATCATCTTCAGGGTAATTCGCTGCTGTCCAATCTGCCCATACAGGTGCAGTAGAAGGAGCTAATGTAATTGCATCATTAATTAGCTGATCTATAAGTACATCAGCAGATATGCCAACGGCAGCATTAATGGTATTTATTGAAGCACTAAAGCCTAACCTTCTGTATAAATGAGCTACTTTGCTTTTATCTAAGGGGGTAGTATATGTTGCTAAAGATGAAGTATTACAATTAACAAAATATTCCATAGTTTTAGGTTGTTACAATTGAGGTTTAGTTTCTTTGGGGGTACTTAAAAAAGTAACGTGTTATTTACTAGCTTAGTATTTAATTTGAGTTATTTTTATGTAAAGCCCCAAGAATTTACGTTGAAAACAAGGATAAAGGACGATTAATGGTCTATTTTTTCGATGAAATGCATGTTTTTAAGTAGTTTTTCATAATATATAGTATGGGTGAACATAATGATATAGGAAAAAAAGGAGAGCAATTAGCAGTAGATTTTTTACTTAAAAATGGATATAAAATAAGATGTAAAAATTATAGGTATTTAAAAGCCGAAGTAGATATTATAGCAGAAAAAGGGACTGTTTTAGCTATTGTAGAAGTAAAAACCAGAAGTTCTACTTTTATAGAAAATATTGCAGATACGGTTACCCCTAAGAAAATTAAATTATTAGTATTAGCGGCTAACCAATATGTTATAGACAATGATTTAGATGTAGATGTTAGGTTTGATATTGTTACTATACACAAGAAAAATAACAGATATAGTATAGAACATTTAGAAAATGCATTTTATCATTTCTAATAATTTGTTTTATTTGTAACAAATTGTTATTTTTGTCAAAAACTCAAAGTAATGAAAACTATTTCATCTGTTGTAGAACAGTATATTAAGAAAAAACCATTTTTACAAAGTGCTTTAGCTCAGGGAATTATAAACTTAACATCTTTGTCTAGAATTGTAAGACCAGAGATAGAGGAAGAGTTAGGAAAAGATATCCGTAATGGGGCAATTGTAATGGCACTAAAAAGATTATCTGATGATTTAGAGTTTAGAGCTACGCATAAGATAATTAAGGTTTTAAAAAATATAGGAGAGATTACAGTTCGTTCTTCATTAACAGATTTTACATTTTTAATTTCAGAATCTATCTTAGAGAATCAAGGATTACTTTTAAACGAGATTAATAAAAATAAAGATGTGTTTTATACATCATCTAGAGGTGTAAATGAGTTAAATATAGTAGTAAGTAATAGTTTAGATAGTACCGTAGAGAAATTGTTTGGTACCGAAAAATGTACTCAAAAAGCAGAAAATCTTTCTTCTATTACAGTAAAATTACCTTCGGAGAATGTTTCTGTTCCTGGGTTGTACTATTTTATTTTTCAGCGTTTGGCTTGGGAAGGAATTGTTTTATATGAAGTAATTTCTACGACTAATGAATTTACCATTTTAGTAGACGATGAGCATATAGATATTGCCTTTAAAACAATTAAAGACATGAAGTTGTTATAATTACTTATGAGTTTTCTACTCTAAGAATTTAATTAACTCTTCGTAAGTTTCTGGTTTAGCAGTTATTTTTTTGTCTTTGTCTAATACAAAATAGGTGGGTGTAGCTTGTATGTTATAGATTTTAGCATAAGTGCTCTCCCATTTGCCTAAAGAAATAACATGAGTAAAATTATTTAGTCGTTTTGTTTCTTGTTTCCATAAAATATCATCGTCTTCTAAACCAATAGCAATTACCTTAGTGTTGTTATTTGCCTTTAAGTATTCGTGTAATTTAGGAACTTCTTTTAAGCAATGAGAACAGCTACTACTCCAAAATACCAATACGTAATTTTGAGTTGTGTCTTCTTTTAAATTGCTTAAGCTGTTGTTTTTCCATGCAATTTCTGGAGCTTTAGCTCCAATACGCAACCTGTTATGTGTTTCTATAGACTTTATTACTTCAGTATTGTTTGTTTCTTTGGCTAAGTCTTTAAGAAAATTATGGAATACATAATCCGAAACCTTATTCATACCATTAGCAACCGCTTGGTTCCATAAGGTGTAGTAAATATGAAATCGAAATTTATTACTGCATCCTAGCGAATAATAATCAGTTTTTTTAATATTCCTTATAATTTCAGTTTCTGTTTGTTCCGCGGTTAATTGCTCTAGTGGTAACGATGTAAATACATAATTAGTTACTTTATCCGATATAAAACCAGAGCTTAGTAATATATTATCCTTAAAATCTATGTAATTAAAATAGTTAAGTTTTTTGTGTTTTACATATTTTTGGATGGTGCCGTATTTACTAGGAATACTAGGTTTGTTGGCTTTTATAAAATGATAAGATATGAGTCCGCTAGATTCTTTTTCATATTTCTCCTGAATATTTTCTAATGATTTAGTTAGCTGAGAATATGTTTTCTCATTAGTTTTTCCTGCTACATAAAAATCTATGAGTTTTTGTTTGGCATCATTTATAGAAATATAATATTTAGACAAAATCATATTTTCTTTAGATTTTGTATATCTAGCCCCATCTGCGGTATTAAAAGAGAGGACTATATCTTCTAAGCCATCATAAATAATATCAAAATAAAATTCTTCTTGCGGTACTGCATAGACCATTCTATAGGTTCCTGCCAGAGCGTCTTTTGGCATGGTAAGTGAAAATTTACCATCTTTTATAGCAGTATCTGCAACATATACTTGTGTTCCGGGTTTTAAGCGGTAGGCAATAAGCCAAGTAAAATCTTTTGCAGGAGAAAAGCTGCCAGAAATAGTATTTTGAGCATTAGTGTGTATAGTAAACAAAAGAGTTACTAAAATGGTTATGATGTTTTTCATAATTTATACTTTTCAAAAACCGAACCAAAGTTATTTTAAGAAACAGTAGCTGGCTTTGTATCAAATGGTTTTAATACTTCTAAAGCTTTATCTATAGATGTTATTTTTTCAAAAACTAATAATAATCGTAAGCCATTTCTGGTTTGTTTCTCTTTCATTTTACAAATACTAGCATAGGCCTGCGTAAATTGTAATACTTTAGTAAATGTAGCACTTTGGTAGAAATCTGATTGTTGATTTGCAATAAAATAACCAATTAATTTACCAGATTTTAAGACTATTTTTTCTAAACCAAAACTTTTTGCAAGCCATTTTATGCGAACAGAATTTAATAAATCTACAGCTTGCGTTGGTAGTTCTCCAAACCTGTCTATTAATTCTTTTTCAAATTTTTGAAGCTCAGTTTCTTCTTCTAATTCGTTTAATTTGGTATATAAGTTTAAGCGCTCTGTGATGTTATTAATATAATCGTCTGGAAAAAGTAACTCAAAATCGGTATCTATTTGTGTTTCTTTTACATATGTTTTTTTAGTGCCTTCTACTTCTTCGTATAAATCTTTAAACTCATTTTCTTTAAGTTCTTCTATGGCTTCGCTTAATATTTTTTGATAAGTGTCGAACCCAATTTCATTAATAAAGCCACTCTGTTCTCCTCCTAAAATATCTCCTGCTCCTCTAATTTCTAAATCTTTCATAGCAATATTAAAACCACTACCTAGAGCTGTAAACTCTTCTAATGCCTGAATCCTTTTGCAGGCATCATTCGTCATCATATCATAAGAAGGAGTAATAAAATAACAGAAAGCCTTTTTGTTGCTTCTACCTACACGACCTCGCATTTGGTGCAAATCGCTTAAACCAAAATTATTGGCATTATTTATAAAAATGGTATTGGCATTAGTAACATCTAAGCCGCTTTCTATAATAGTAGTAGCAACTAAAACATCGAACTCACCATTCATAAAAGAAAGCATTAGGTTTTCTAATTTTTTGCCTTCCATTTGTCCATGACCAATTCCTATTTTGGCATCTGGCACCAAACGTTGAAGCATCCCTGCTACTTCTTTTATATTTTCTATTCTGTTGTTAATAAAGAAAACTTGTCCGCCACGTTGTATTTCATAAGAGACAGCATCTCTAATGGTTTCTTCGTTAAAACGAATAACTTCGCTTTCTATAGGGTAACGATTTGGAGGTGGTGTGTTTATAACAGATAAATCTCTGGCAGCCATTAAGCTGAACTGTAATGTACGTGGTATAGGCGTGGCTGTTAGCGTTAATACATCTACATTTTCTTTAATAGATTTTAATTTGTCTTTTACTGCAACACCAAACTTTTGTTCTTCATCAACAATTAGTAATCCTAAATCCTTAAACTGTACTTTTTTATTTACAAGCTGATGGGTACCTATGATAATATCTACTTTACCAGCAGCTAAATTTTCTAGGGTTTCCTTTTTTTGTTTTGCTGTTTTAAATCTATTTAGATAATCTACTGTTACGGGCATTTCCTTTAATCGTTCTTTAAAGGATCTAGCATGCTGAAAAGCTAATATGGTTGTAGGTACTAAAACGGCAACTTGTTTGCCATTATCTACGGCTTTAAATGCTGCTCTTATAGCAACTTCTGTTTTTCCAAAGCCTACATCACCACAAACTAAACGGTCCATGGGGCGCTCGCTTTCCATGTCTTTTTTTATATCCTCGGTAGATGTAATCTGGTCTGGAGTATCTTCGTATATAAAAGAAGCCTCGAGCTCGTGTTGTAAATAACTATCAGGAGCATATTGAAATCCTTTTTGTAACCTTCTTTTAGCGTAAATTTTAATAAGGTTAAAAGCAATTTTTTTAACTCTAGATTTAGTGGCTTGTTTTACTTTTTTCCATGCCCCAGAACCTAATTTGTATATTTTAGGAGGGGAGCCATCTTTACCATTAAATTTAGATATTTTATGTAGCGAATGTATACTTACATACAAGATATCTCTTTCTCCGTAAACCAATTTAATGGCTTCTTGTTTTTTGCCTTCAACATCTATTTTTTGGAGTCCGCCAAATTTTCCTATTCCATGATCAATATGTGTAACATAGTCTCCAATGTCTAATTTAGTAAGCTCTTTTAAGCTAATGGCTTGTTTTTTATTATAGCCATTTTTAAGATTAAATTTATGATAACGCTCAAAGATTTGATGATCGGTATAACAAACTATTTTTAAATCATCATTAATAAACCCTTGGTAAAGTGGTTGTACAATAGTTTTATAGTGTACTTCTTTTTCTACTTCTTCAAAAATATCATGAAAACGTTTGGCTTGTTGGTTCGTAGCGCAGAAAATATAGTTTGTATAGCCTTTATTATGATTTCGGTTTAAATCATCTATAAGTAAATCGAACTTTTTATTAAATGAGGGCTGCGATTTTGTGTTAAAAAGAATACCATCATTCGTATTCTTGTTTTGCAAGCCTATTTCAATAACACTAAAGTTTAGTAACTGTTTTTTTAGTAGTGTAGCTTCTGTAAATAATTCTTTAGGGGCACTATGTTTTATATCTTTAGATAGCTTAGAAAAAGCTTCTTCAGCTTTGTTAAAAAGGGTATCTATTCTACTATATAGAAGTGTTGTATCTTCTGCAAAAACAATAGTTTTAGATGAAATGTATTTTAGAAAACTTTCTCTAGTTTCATCTAAAAGTTTATTTTCAACATTTGGGATTATGGTAATTTTAGATACAGTATTGGTAGATAATTGCGTTTCTACATCAAAAGTTCTAATACTATCTACTTCGTCTCCAAAAAATTCTATCCTGTAAGGTTGGTCGTGCGAAAAAGAGAAAACATCTACAATACCTCCACGAACAGAGAATTCTCCTGGTTCTGTAACAAAATCTACTCTTTTAAATTGATACTCAAATAATATTTCATTTAAAAAATCTAAAGAAATAGTATCATTTAGCTTAATTTTTAAGGTGCTTTTATCTAATTCTTTACGTGTTACTACTTTCTCGAACAGCGCATCTGGATAGGTAACAATTACTGCAGGTTTTTTTCTAGCGTTTATACGGTTTAATACCTCGGCACGTAAGAGTACGTTAGCATTATCTGTTTCTTCTATTTGGTATGGTCTACGATAACTCCCTGGGTAAAATAAAACAGATTCTTCACCAATAAGTTGTTCTAAATCGTTTAAACAATAAGCGGCTTCTTCTTTATCATTTAAAATAATTAAAAAAGGAAGTGCTGCTTTTTTAAAACTTTCGGCTACTACAAAGGATTTAGAAGAACCGTATAATCCTTTTAAATTTACGAACTGTTCGTTATTAGAAATAGCAGTTTGCAGTTTCTGCAATTGCGGAGACTGTGCAAATAATTCTGAAATAGTGGATTTACCCAACTTTATTTTTTTCTGTAAATATAGTTTCTACTTGTAGGTTTGCCAAGTGAAGGTTTAAAAATTAATAATAAGAATACATTTGTAGAATAAAAAAATAATTGAAATATTTTAAAATAAAGACTTTTAAAAAAATTATATTTGCGGCACTAAATTTTCAAAAAGTATGTCAATTTCAGATTTATATGATAGTGGATTTCAAAAAAGAAATCAAGGTCATTTTGCAGCAATAGTTCGTGTTGCTATGAGTGATGGTGTAATTAACGATGAAGAAAAAGCTTTTTTAGACCGTTTGGCAAGAAAACTTAATATTACTGATAATGATTATCAAGAGATTTTAAGCGATTATAGCAAGCACCCTATTAACCCGCCAACTACTTACAATAGAAGATTAGAGCGTTTATACGATTTGTCTCGTATGGTTTATGCAGATGAGCAGATAGGAGAAAAACAAGCTTCTTTATTAGAGCGTTTAGGTGTAGGTCTTGGTTTTTCACCAGAAAACATTACTTATGTTGTAGATAAGGCATTAAAATTAGTACAAGAAGGAGTAGATGTAGATGATTTTTCTGATGAAATAAAAAATATGAATCGTTAAGATTCTAAATTAAAATATAAGGAGCCTTTGTTTTTAACAAGGGCTTTTTTTATGCTCTAAAAGCAGTTTTTATATATTTTCTATAAGCAGACCATTTTGTATAAGCTTCTTTAAAAGTAGGTTTAGAAACACCGTTGTTAAAATTCTGAGTAGCAATTTCTGCAGCAGTTCTCCAAAAAAACAGATTTGTTTTCCAGGCTTCTGTAAGTTTAAAGTTGGGGTCGTAAATATGAGTAGGTTCTCCGCCAACTCCGTTTATTTCTAATATTTTAAAATTAGTGCCTTTTTTTAATTCTGAAATAGACTTTGCTTTAATATCAAACCTTCCAAAATAAAAACCATTAAGCGGCAGGCACAGATTATCAAAAACTTCTTTTAAGTTTTGATCTATAAGTGCATTTCCGTTTATAAATTTAGTTCCCCGGTTATGATTTCCTATCGGTTCTAAAAATAATTCTTTGTCTTTAGGAATAATAGTATACCATAAATTTTTATGAGTTGTTTTTAATCTCTTTGCTTGTAGTATAGCTCTAGGGTTAGCGTATACTAATTCTTTAAAAGTGCTCTTTCCGTCTCCCTTTAAAGTTAAAAATTCCTTTAGCGTAACGGATGGTATTTCTCCTTTATTTTTATTAGGAAATCTATAGTAAAATACTCCTATTTCTAGAGGGTAACTTATAAACTCTTGTATAAGTGAGTTAACTTTTAAATGTGTAATCTTTTCTTCCAATTCAGTGGTAGAATTGATTTTATGAACCTCTAAACCACGAAAACCAATATCTGGTTTTAATATTAAAGGAAATGCTATGTTGCGTTTTTCTAACTGTAATAATACTTCTTTATAAGAAGTTCCTTTTTTTAGAAAATAGGTTTTAGGAAGATACTCATTCGGTATCATACTTTGTGTTTCGTACTTAGAATCACTTAAAATAAAACCGTTTATAGCTGGGTTTGTTCGAAGAAAAAAGAAAGGATTTTTTGTTTTTATAGTAAGCCAAATATGTTGTACATAAATTGGCACATACAAAACCCATGAGGGCCAATATTCCCAACTAGATAGCTTTATAAAAAAAGATTTTTTAAATAGCGTCACTAATAGTTTTTGTAGTCTTATTTATGATGGGTTTTAATGAGTGGTAATTTAATGAAATATCTTTATTGTCATTAATAACTTGTGTTACACTTACTGTTTTTACATTTTCTAAATCTAAAATAAAAGGAGTTTTAGTATTTAAGCCGTGTACGTCTAATATATTTTTAGGGCTTATTTTTTTAGTATTTATGCTTTCGGAAAAATAGGCTAATTTTTGTTCGTGCATATTTCTGGAATATAAGGTGGCAGAAGACCATAGGTGTAGGGTATTAAATTCTAAATTTTTAATATGTTTACTATGTCCGTCCCATATTAACTCAGTAAGCGTATCATTTTCAATAAGAATTAATGTAAAGGGTTCTATTTTATCAAGATTTACTGTTAAAGCATAATCTTTTAGTGTAGGGGCATTAAAAGCTTCTAACGTAATAAAACCACGGCTTTTACGATAAGGCAATATGCGTTTATGCTTATTAAAAGCACCATTTAACAAGCAAACTGTTTTGTTTGTGCTATTTGTAGCAATCCACGTACCTCCCTTTTTTTGGTCTATAGGAGCGTACAGCGTATTGTTGTTAAATATTATTTTTTTAGCAGCTGTGGTTTCTCTTTTTGGATTTTCGTCTCTATTAGATGTAAAGATAAAACCCTTATTAG
Source organism: uncultured Cellulophaga sp. (assembly GCA_947492955.1). Lineage (GTDB taxonomy): Bacteria > Bacteroidota > Bacteroidia > Flavobacteriales > Flavobacteriaceae > Cellulophaga. Next base: position 136,743 of record CANLOV010000001.1, read on the forward strand.
GTAATGGAATAAAGCTTACTGTACACATTTGCTATTATTTCTAATGGTAGATGGGGCTACTCCAAAACCTTCATGAATACTAATTTCTTTTTCTAATGCCTTTAATCCTATTTTTATAATAGCCATATGGTGGGTACAATGTTCTATATTGTATAGTAACTCTCTATATAGCGATGTTTTTAATGTAATAGTTTCTTCTTTATTTACTTCTTTAGAATAATCTGCTATTAGGGTTAAATCTTCATCATCATTAAAAGAATTAATGCTTTTAATAATATCATCTATTAAAAAAACACATATATCGGTATTGTTTTCCAATTCTGTATTTCTTTTTCTAGAATCATAATTTATGATTTTAGTTTGCCTAGCTTCTATTAAACAAGTGTAAAATTCTAATATATGCCTAATATGCATACCTATAGAGGAGTAGCTTAGGATGGGTAACTTTTTACATAAATCAGTATCGTCTATTTGTATAAGTATATTTTTAAGCTGATTTAGATTTTGAGAAGTTGTTGTAAAAATCATAAATTAAATTTATAAATAAGTAGACGTATGTTACCAATAAACTTACGTAAACAAATCTAAATAAAATCTATAAATTTTTATTTCTCTATTCTAATGTATTAAAGATGTTATAAATGATTAATGAATTATTCATTAGCCATAAACTCTTCTGCTTTTTCTACCATTTTGGTGCTGCCACAAAAGAAAGGCACACGTTGGTGTAATTCTTTAGGGTCTATATCCATAATACGTTTGTAGCCATCGCTGGCTTTACCATTTGCCTGTTCTGCTATAAAAGCCATAGGGTTACATTCGTATAATAAACGTAATTTCCCTTCAGATGCAATACTGCTTTTAGGATACATGTAAATACCTCCTTTAATCATGTTTCTGTGAAAATCGGAAACTAATGAGCCAATGTATCTAGAGGTATAAGGTCTGTCTTCCTCTTCTCTTTGGCAGTATTTAATATAATCTTTTACACCTTGAGGAAAGTGTACATAATTACCTTCGTTAACCGAATATATTTTTCCTGTTTCTGGGAATTGCATATTTGGGTGCGATAAATAAAAAGTTCCAATTGCTGGGTTTAATGTAAAGCCATTAACACCATCGCCTGTAGTATAAACAATCATGGTAGATGTTCCATAAACAATATAACCTGCCGCAACTTGGTTTTTGCCAGGCTGTAAAAAGTCTTCCATAGTTACAGGAGTACCTTCTGGTGTTACTCTTCTGTAAATAGAAAAAATAGTTCCTACAGATACGTTAACATCAATGTTAGAAGAGCCATCTAAGGGATCAATTAATACAATGTATTTATTTCTGTTCTGCTTGTCGTTACTATTAATAGCAATGAAATTATCTTCTTCTTCAGAAGCAATACCGCAAACAATTTCTCTTTTTATAAGAGATTGTATAAATTTTTCGTTCGCTAATACATCTAATTTTTGTTGGTCTTCACCTTGTATGTTTACTTCGCCAGCAACACCTAGTATATCTACTAGCCCGGCTTTATTTACTTCGTGGTTAACTACTTTAGCAGCAAGTCTAATACCGTTTAAAAGTTTTGATAATTCTCCAGAAGAATATTTAAAAGAAGATTGGTTTTCAATAATGAATTCGCCAAGGGTGATGTTTTTATTGCCCATATATGGAAGATGTATGTTTTAGAAACAAATATCGGATATTTTGTGATACTATAACGTTATAGTTGAAAATTAGTTTATTATATTTATAACTTTGTGTTTTATTTATAACAAACATGAAATATTTAATACGCGAAGCAGTTGAGGCAGATATGCCACAGGTTTTAAACTTAATTAAAGAGTTAGCAACTTTTGAAAAAGAAGACAATGCCGTTGAGGTAAATGTAGAAGATTTAAAGAGAGATGGTTTTGGAAAGGAAAAATTATTTCACTGTTTTGTAGCAACACATGAAAATGCTATCATAGGAATGGCGTTAGTGTATCCTAGGTATTCTACTTGGAAAGGAGCAGTAATACATTTAGAAGATTTAATTGTAAACGAGAAATATAGAGGTACAGGAATAGGAAGTGCCCTTTTAACAGAAGTTGTAAAGTATGGATATAAGCTAGGTGTAAAACGTATTAGTTGGGAGGTTTTAGATTGGAACGAATCAGCAATAGCTTTTTACGAAAGTAAAGGAGCTAATGTTATGAGAGACTGGGATGTTGTGCAATTAAACCAAGAAGGAATACAGAATTTTATTAATAATTTATAGGCTTTAAATTACTGTGGTAAGGTATTAAATAAAGAAGTATTTTTGCAGCCAATTTATTTCCCCATAGGGGCATTAAGGCAAATAGTGACAAGAAAATAAGGTTTATTGAAATTGAATTAAAAGTATGAGGATTTTTAAATTTGGAGGAGCATCTGTAAAAGATGCAAATGGAGTTAAGAATGTAGTAAATGTATTAAAAGAGGTTGGCCATGCGAATACAATGTTAGTTGTTTCGGCTATGGGAAAAACAACCAACGCAATGGAAGAGGTAATTCGTTGTTATTTTGATGATAAAGATGCTTTAGCGGCAGCAATACAAGAAGTAGTAACGTATCATGATAGTATTTTAGTAGATTTATTTGGGAATAACCACCACCCAGTATTTAATAGTGTAAAATCTTTTTTTTCAGATTTAGAAAGCTTTATAGAATCTAATAAATCGCCACAGCATAGCTTTGTGTACGATCAAATTATTGGCTACGGAGAGTTAATATCTACTACCATTTTAAGTGCTTATTTAAACGAAGTAGGTATAAAAAATGATTGGTTAGATGTTCGTAATTTAATAAAGACCGATGATAATTATAGAGACGCTACTGTATCATGGGAAAAGACACAGGAGAAAATAACAGAGCGTGTTAACAAAGAAAAATTAAATATAACGCAAGGTTTTTTAGGTAGCGATGATAATAACTTTACAACTACTTTAGGTAGAGAAGGGTCTGATTATTCTGCTGCTATTTTAGCATATTGTTTAAATGCTACCGATGTTTCTATTTGGAAAGATGTGCCAGGGGTATTAAATGCTGATCCAAGATTTTTTAAAGAAACACAATTGTTAAATACAATTTCTTATAGAGAGGCTATAGAACTAGCGTTTTATGGTGCATCTGTTATTCATCCAAAAACATTACAACCCTTACAACGTAAAGAAATTCCTTTGCATGTTAAATCTTTTATTAATCCAAAAGATGCAGGGACAACAGTTGGTAAGGGAGCAGGGATAGAGCCTAAAGTACCTTGTTTTATTGTAAAAAGAAATCAGGTGTTAATGAAGCTTTCATCGTTAGATTTTTCTTTTATTGTAGAGGAAAATATTAGTGAGTTGTTTAAATTACTACACGATTATAAAATGAAGGTAGATTTAATACAGAATTCTGCTATTAGTTTTTCTGTTTGTGTAGATAATAAGTTTGGACAATTAGAGAATCTATTAAGTGAGCTTAAAGGAAAATTTAAAGTAGCTCATTACGAGGATGTTTCTTTATATACCATACGTCATTTTAATCAAGAGGCAATAAAATCACTACAAGAGGGAAAAGAAATTTTAATAGAACAAAGAGGGAAAGAAACAGTACAGTTAGTGGTAAAATAAACTAATATAAAGGTGTTTTCATTACGTTAAAATCATTAGTTCCTCTTTTGATTTTGTTATATTTACAGTTACAATATTTGTGTATATATGGGTTTAGTAACTGCTAAAGAAGTAGCTAAGGCAATAAATCTGGGAGGATACGGTTTTCTTGGAACTTTTATAGGTTGGGTTTTATTAAAAGTAACCCGGCTATCTAGTATAAATAAGTATTACGATTCTATAGCAGATACTAAAGGAACGGCTTATGCAGATGCTATTTTGGCTCATTACGAGATAGATTACGAAATTCCGGAAGAAGATTACAAACGATTGCCTAAAGATGGCGCTTATATTACAATATCTAACCATCCGTTAGGGGCAATAGATGGTATATTGTTATTTAAATTAATGACAGAAAAAAGAGCTGATTATAAGTTAATGGCGAATTTTTTGTTGCAGCGTATGGTACCTTTGGCTCCTTATATTATACCTGTTAATCCTTTTGAAAATCATAAGAAAGCAAAAAGTAGTCTTGCTGGTTTTAAAAATGCACTGGTACATTTAAGAGAAGGGCATCCGCTAGGGATTTTCCCTGCAGGAGAAGTGTCTACCTATAAAGATGGAAAACTAATTGTAGATAAACCTTGGGAAGAGGCAGCTCTTAAATTAATACGAAAAGCGGAGGTGCCAGTAGTGCCTATTTATTTTCATGCTAAAAATAGTAGGCTTTTTTACCGTTTATCTAAAATAAGCGATGTATTTAGAACTGCAAAAATCCCTTCAGAAGTCTACAGTCAAAAAAACAGACCTATTAAAGTAAGAATAGGAAAACCAATTTTAGTTAAGACACAAAAAGAGCAAGAGACTTTAGCAGATTTTACAGAGTTGCTACGTAAAAAAACTTACATGCTTTCTAATGCTTTCGAAAAAGAAAGATTAATAGATAAAGTAAAAGTTTCTACAAGTTTAAAAATACCAAAACAGCCCAAGCAAATAGCTTCTGCTATTCGTACCGAGGTTATAGAAGATGAAATAGAAAAGTTAAGAGCTAAAGATTGTAGGTTATTAGAAAGTAAGAACTACGAAGTTTTTTTAGCTACTGAAAAAGATATGCCTTTTATTTTACAAGAAATAGGAAGGCAGAGAGAAGTTACTTTTAGAGAAATTGGTGAGGGAACAAATAATGCTATAGATTTAGATAAGTTCGATTCTTATTACCACCACTTATTCTTATGGGATAATAAAGATAAAGCAATAGTGGGCGCCTATAGAATGGGATTAGGAGCAGAGATTTTTGAAGCCCATGGAATAGATGGTTTTTATTTGCAAGACTTATTTAGATTAGAGCCCGAGTTATATGGAATGATAAGGAAGTCTATAGAAATGGGTAGGGCTTATATTGTAAAAGAATATCAGCAAAAACCAATGCCTTTATTTTTATTATGGAAAGGTATTGTGCATACTACATTAAGGAATCCGGAACATAAATATTTAATAGGAGGGGTAAGTATCAGTAATCAGTTTTCTAATTTTTCTAAGTCTTTAATGATAGAGTTTATGAAATCTCATTATTGGGACCCTTACGTAGCCCAATATATTAGGCCTAAAAAGGAATTTAAAGTAAAACTTACTGATGCAGATAAGGAGTTTGTTTTTGATGAAACTCAGGCAGATTTAAATAAGTTCGATAAGATTATTGATGAGGTAGAACCAGGAAGTTTACGCTTACCAGTTTTAATTAAAAAATATATTAAACAAAATGCAAAAGTAGTGGCTTTTAATGTAGATCCGTTGTTTAATAATTCTGTAGATGGATTAATGTATATAAAAATAGCAGACCTGCCAGAGAGTACAGTTAAGCCTGTAATGGAAGAATTTCAGGCCGAATTAGAGCGTAAATTAACGGAGTCGCAGCAAACAGAGATTTCTTAAAAAACTAAGTGTAGAAAGCTATTATAACTAACTACACTTAGTATTATCTATATTGTTTAGCCTAGACTAGAAAAAACAAATTTCATTTCAGTAGCTATCTGTAAACTTCTTTCTAAATATGTTTCAGATTGTTGCGGTGTTCCGTCAGATTTTTTAGGGTCTTCGTAGGTAACCGCTATACGTTTGTCGCAACCAAAAACCATTGGACAGCCTTTGTCTGCCGAAGAGCAAGTCATAATTGCAGCAAATTCTGAAGCGGGGTTAAATGTATCGTTAAATTTTTTAGAAAATGCGATAACAGAAGGGTTGTTTTCAGCAAATTTAACACTGTATATAGGATTGTCTCCTTCAGACAGTTTTAAAATTTTAAATCCTTGATTGGTTAATGTTTCTCCTACTTTAGGAAACATAGCCGTTGCTTCTGTACCTCCCGAATAGCAAGATACATCGTTAATACTATAGTAAGCAGCCATAGTTTGTGCCCATATTTGAGATAAATGACTACGACGAGAGTTGTGTGTACAAATAAAATTTAAACGAATAGGAGCATTTGCTTTTATCTTATCCTTTAAATAATCTATTAAGGGGTTAAGTATTGCTTTTCTGTCTTCAGAAATGGTGTTAATTTCTAAAGCATCTATAGCATTAGAAATATCGGTAAATAAAGATTTATTCATATCATGTAATAATTAACAACAATCACTATTTGTAAGTTTGTAAATATAATTGTTGCCTATGTATTTAAAAGGTGTTTTATATTAAGTTATTCTTGTTTTTTGGGTTGTCAACTTAAAATAATTAGCAGCAACCACTCCCTGGCGCACAAGAATTTGCTCCATTACTTTCTACTGTTGTTTCAGGAATGCCGCATGCGTCTTTTGCTTTGCAATCTGTAGGCTCTGCTCTTAATCTAAGTAATAAGTTATTTTCTATAACCTGAAAAGCATGTACATATAATTGCGCCGTATGAAAATTTGCATTGCTGTATTCAAATTTTACTTCAGCATCTTTTACCATAGGTTTTATACTGTCTACTTTATTTAAAATCCCTAAAGCTTTAAATCCAGACATATATTTTTTGCTGTCTTTTTCGGTAGGACTTTCCCATAGCTGAATAATTGTTTCTTTCCAAAAATCGGTTCCTGCTCCACAATCAACAGCATCTACTGTAATGTTTTTTATTTCTGTAATATGATAATTAGCGCCAACTAAAGCCCCTTCTTTATATTCAAAAATTAAGTTTTTGTTTTGGTGTTCTTGTATAAGTGATAAAAATTCTTGTGTCTTCATGATTTTAATTTTTTATGATATGTTTTAACAGCAATTAGACTGTGTTTTGTTAAAGAATGAGTTTAGTAGCTCGTGTACCATTTCCCATTTTTTTAGGTTAATGCAATAACAAACTTTTTTTCCTTCTATTTCTCCTTGTATTAAATCAATGCTCTTAAGTTCTTTTAAGTGCTGAGAAATAGTAGGCTGAGCCAAGCCAATTTCTTCTACTATATCATTACAAATACAAGACTTTTGGTTACTTATATATTGCAGAATAGCAATCCGGGCAGGGTTTGCCAATACTTTAAATATAGTGGCTAACTCATTTTGTTTGTTATTAAATATTTGCGTTTTAGTAATGCCCATAATACATTTGTATATTGCAATATTACGATAATAAAAATTAAAACAAAAGTCAGACTTTAAAAATCTGACTTTTAGTTGTTATTTAGAACCAAGGTTTTTTACCTGCTTGGTATGTATTGTAAAATTCTTCGTCTGATTTTGTTAAGTATATAATACCCTCTATAATACCAATAATAAATGGAATATAAATAAGGAAAGCACCAATAATAGCACATACAAGAATCATGCATACGACTGTTATTCCTAATAAAATAAACCCTTCTTTTTGATACCCAAGAATAAATTTATGAACTCCAAATCCACCTAAGAAAATAGCTAATAGACCAGCTAGGACTTTTTTATTATCACCACCAGCACCGCTAAATGCTTCTTTTGCACTATCTGCAAATTCACTAGCTGTTTTTTTTGCATCATCAGCAAATTCGCTGGTAGCTTCCTTTGCATCCTCGGCAAATTCTTTAGCACTCTCTTTAGCGTTATCAAAAGCGTCACTGGCTTTATCGCCTAAATCTTTGTTTTCTTCAGACATAATGTTTTTTGTTTTAAATGTTGATTGTCGTTATAAATGTAGTAATTATTTATATATCAATGAAATACTTTGTTTTTAGGCTTACACAGTACTAATTTTTTTATGAAAATCTATAAACAGTTTATTATTATATATCCTAAATCCTGTTTTTTATAACGTTGGTATTTAAATTAAATTGTCTGGAGTTTTTTCGTTGGTTAGGAGAGGTTATTTATTTATAATTAAGCAAATTTCTCTCTTACTTTATCTACAACAGTCTGGGCTAATTTTATTTTGCTTTCAACGGTCCACCCACCTACATGCGGTGTAAGTAATACATTTTTAGCTTGTATTAAATATTCAAATGCTTCTGGCAATTTATTATCAGAGAACATATCTTCGAAAGAAGATTTTTCATATTCTAAAACATCTAAACCGGCACCTAATATTTTATTTGTTTTTAAAGCTGCTACTAAATCTTTAGTAACTACGGCTTTACCACGGGCAGTATTTAATAGCCAAAATGGTTTATGAAAAGCATTGATAAACTCCTCATTAATCATGTTAATTGTTAATGGTGTCTGTGGTGTATGTAAGCTTATTATATCTACTTTTTGCTGAAACTCCATTATGCCTACTTGTCTTGCGTTTTCATCGCCAACACCACCAACTATATCGTAGCAAAGTACTTCAACATCAAAACCACGCAGTTTTTTTGCAAAAGCTTTTCCCATGTTACCATAACCTATAATTCCAACCGTTCTACCGTCTAATTCTATACCACGGTTACCTTCTCTATCCCATTTTCCACTGCGTACTTCTTGGTCTGCACTATTTAGTTTGTTAAATAATGAAAGTAGCATACCTAAGGTGTGTTCTCCTACGGCATTTCTATTTCCTTCTGGTGCAGCAGCTAAAAAAACACCTTTTTGTTTGGCATAATCGGTATCTATATTTTCTAGACCAGCGCCCAGTCTGCCAATAAATTTTAGATTAGTAGCCTTATCTAAAAAGTCTTTGTCTAAAGAAAATCTACTTCTAATAATGATACCATCATACTGGTGTATTTTGGCTTCTATTTCTTTTTTAGTAGAGGTATAATCTTCATCATTGGTATAACCTAGCTCATTAAATTGCTCTATAATTAATGGGTGGTTAGTATCTAAATGAATAATTTTCATAGCTGTAATTTGTGGTTAATTATGTTGGTTTTTATTTTTTTAAGGTTGATGCAAAGAAATAATCAATCTATAGATAGGTGTGTATTAAATGCCTAAAATTAATTTAGCAATCCAAAAGTAAATTAAAATACCAAATATATCATTGCTGGTAGTTATAAAAGGTCCTGTAGCTATAGCAGGGTCTATGCCTCTTTTGTGCAGAAACAAAGGAATAAAAGTACCAATGATACCTGCTACAATAATAACGGCAATTAATGAAATAGAGATGGCGAGTGAGGTTAAAAAATCTTCTTTCCAAGCCCAAGTAATTAATAGTAATAATAAGGCTAGGATTACGCCGTTTAATGCCGCTAAAAGCATTTCTTTTATTAATCGGTTACTTATGCTTCCTTTTAAATCGTCGTTTGCTAAACCTTGTACAATAATTGCACTAGATTGCACACCTACATTACCAGCCATGGCGGCAATTAATGGTGTAAAAAAGAATAATATGGCGTAATTACTTAAAAGGGATTCAAAACCTCCCATAATACCTGCCGCTCCAATTCCTCCTATAAGGCCTAAAATAAGCCATGGTAAACGTGCTCTGGTAAGTTCCCAGATACTATCATCTGCCTCTACATCTTGCGATATACCTGCTGCTAATTGGTAATCTTTTTCGGCCTCTTCTTTTATAACATCTACAATATCATCAATCGTAATTCTACCAACCAACCTTCCTATTTCATCTACAACAGGAATGGCTTCTAGGTCATATTTAGACATTATTTTAGCTACTTCCTCTGGTTTTTCGGTTACTTCAACATGGTCTACTTTTGGAATGTATACATCTCTAATGGCAGATTTAGTAGAGGTGGTTAGCAAATCTTTTAAGGATAATCGTCCTTTTAATTTATCATCATTATCAACTACATATATAGAGTGCACACGAGTTACATTTTCTGCTTGTGCCCGCATTTCTTTTACACAGGTGGTAACATTCCAGTTTTCATTTACTTTTACCAACTCTTTTGCCATAAGTCCGCCTGCAGAATTTTCATCATAACGTAATAAATCTACAATGTCTTTGGCATGTTCGTCTTCAATTTCAGAAATTACTTCTTGTACAATGTCTTTTGGTAATTCTGCAATAATATCTGCGGCATCATCGGAATCTAATTCATCTAACTCCTCGGCAATTTCTTTTACTGATAAATTACCAAGAATACTTTCTCTTACATCATCATCTAACTCTGTTAATACATCTGAGGTTTTATCGCTATCTAAAAGTTTAATTAAATAGGTAGCTTCATCTTCATTTAACTCATTAATTATCTCTGCAATATCTGCATAGTGCACTTCTTCCAAAAGTTGCACTAAATTAGCTCCCTCTTGGTTTTCTATGAGTTTTTCTATAGTAGCTATGAGCTCGTCTGTAAGTTTAAACGGTGTCATTTTCTATTTTCTTAGTCAGTGCAATAAAGTCTAGTACCGATAATTGTTCTGGTCGCATACCAAAGATAGGGTCTTCTTTGAGATTATCAGATAAATCGAATGTTTTTAAACCGTTACGGATAGTTTTTCTACGTTGATTAAAGGTTGCTTTTACTACTTTGTAGAATAATTTTTCGTTACAATCTAATGAGTAATCTTTTTTACGGGTTAACCGTAAAACACCTGAATGTACTTTTGGTGGCGGATTAAAAACGCTAGGCGGTACCGTAAATAAATATTCTGCATCGTAATACGCTTGTACTAATACAGAGAGTATTCCGTAGGCTTTGCTACCTTCTTTTTCACAGATTCTTTGGGCTACTTCTTTTTGGAACATTCCAGAGAACTCTGGTACTTGTTCTTTCATTTCTAGCATTTTAAAAACGATTTGCGTAGAAATATTGTACGGAAAGTTACCTGTAATAGCAAATTGCTCTGCTCCAAAGAGCTGATGTAGATTGTATTTTAGAAAATCGGCTTCAATTACTTTAAAAGAGCCACTACTATTTATAATGTTATTATGTTCTAAAGGAAAACTATGGTTAAGGTATACAATAGATTCTTCATCTAAATCCATAGCAACCAAATCTATATCGTTTTTTAATAGATATTTAGTAAGTACACCAGTTCCGGGGCCTATTTCTATTACATTTCTATAGCCATTTAGGGTAACAGTTTCTGCAATTTTTTGAGCAATGCCTTCGTCTGTTAAAAAATGCTGTCCTAAATGTTTTTTAGCTTTTACGGGGCCTTTGTCCTGTTTTTTTTCCTGGTACGGTTTGTAAAATTTCTTTGCTTTTTTGGACATGCTCCTAATTTTGGGTGCAATTTACTTTTATTTCCCCACATATACCCATGCTTTAGTGCCAGATGCTAGGGTAACTTTTATTCTTTTATAGTCTGGACCTTCATAGTTATCTGCTTTTTCTAATTCAGAATAAGAGAGCTTATATATTTTTCCTTTTATACTATCATTTCTGTTTTTAGAATTAAACAGCATAGGGTAAATGCCTTGGTATTTTTCTTCTGCTATCTTATAACCTATTAAAGTATCTTCTTTTCCTTTAATTATTTTTCCAAAAAGCTGTAATTGAATTTCTACTTCTTGTAAGGTGCCATAGGTAAAAAGATAGTGAGGCTCTAGCATATTTTAATATTCGCTTACAACTTGTAATTCTGTTTTAAAATCTACTAATAAACCAGCAAAAAGGCTCATGGTTTCTTGCTGAAACTTAGCTTCATATTCCTTATAATATTGTTCTAAAGTTTCTTTGTTGGGTGTTGTGTATTGTACAGAGTAAGTGTGTCCGCCCATTTCTTCTTCAATTAAAACCTTACACATTTTAGCGGCTGTAAATTTACCTGTGGCTAGCATTTTTGGAATGTGTGTTTCTTGCATCCAAGTTAACCACTTTTCTTGCGCGGTTTCATCAATATTAGTAGTGATATTGTAGATATACATTTGTGATTTTTTAGAAGTTGAAATCGACTATGAATTAAAAATGCAAAACTAATGAACTAAAAATTGTTTTAGTTAATAGTATCGCCACGTAATGTTCTAAAGTTTTTAACGGCTTGTGGATAATAATAACTATCCTGATGGTTGTAGATTATTTTTTCGTAATGCTCTTTGGCCTTATCGGTATTTTCTATATTGTTTTTGTAGAGTTCTGCTAAAGCAAAATGAGCGTCGTCTGCTAAAATATCACTACCAAAAAATTCAATTATTTTGGTGTAATTAAGAATAGCATCATCGTATTTTTTTTGTTTTTCTAAAAGTTTTCCTTGCCTTAATAAAGCTTCGTCTTCTATTTTTTCTCCTTTATGGTTTTCTAGAATATTATTTAATGTAGCAACAGCTTCTTTTGTTTTATTTTGATAGGCTAGTAAATCGGCTCTAGCATATTTTTTAAGTGCTGTTTGTGTAGAGTCTTCCAAAGAGTTATCAGAAATTAATAGGCTTAATTGCATGGCATCATTAGCAATAAGCTGCGATGTAGAGCCTCTTAGAACTTTTAATTGTGTTAAAGCCCAATCAAAATCTCCTTTGTAAAAACTGGTTTGTGCTACTTTAAATCGTGCGTTTTGACCAACAACATCATTCTTTAAATTTTTCTGAATTTGAGAAAAGTAAATTAATGCTTGGTTAAACTTTTTGTTATATACTAATATATCTCCTAATGCCATTTTTACATAGGCTTTTCCGCGAGTGTTTAAAGGTATTTCTAAAGCATTTTTTAAAATAGTAATAGCTGGTTCCGGGGTGTTCTTTTTAAAAGTTAAAAAGTTGGCATAGGCAATTTGTAATTGTAAGCTATTGCTTTTATAACCATAAGTACTTAATAGGTTTTTAAAAGTTATTTCTACTTGTTCTATTTTCTTGCTACTAGGTTCCTTAAGTAAAATGTTTATGAGGTTTAACTCTGCATTGAGCTTTATATTTTCGTCGTTACTTTTTTCAATAATGTATTCAAAAATAGAGGTTGCTATTTCTAACTCGTTTTCGTCTAAGGTTAAAGAGCCCAGACTTTCTATGCGTTGTAATGATGCGCCATCTGTTCTTTTATAAATACCTTTTTCTTGGTTAAAAGCACTTTTATATTGCTTTTGTTGTACAAAAAGCCAACTTAAAAGCTCGTTCCATAAAACATCAGGATTTTTTTGAGCGTTTAATAATAGTGTTTTTTTTAGTTTGATATTGTTTTTACTGGTAGCATCTTCAGATATAAAATCGTTTATGCTTCTTAATACATTAGATTTAGAGGTTTTGCCTTCTAAAATTAAATCTAAATATGCCTGATACATTTTTTCGATAGCGCCTTGCTCTCCATAAATTCTCGCTAGCTGAAAGTTGTAGTTTAATTGTGGGTTTTTTTCCATGGCTTTGGAAAATACGTTTACAGCATAATTTAATAACACACGTTTTTGAAAATGATTTCCAATGCTATAGACGTAATTTGGGTTTTTATCGGCTGCTTTTAAAGCTTTATTATATTCAGCTTTAGCTTTTTCTGGTTGTTTTTGTAGCGTGTAATTATAACCCAATTCTATAAAAAGAGTAGGCTGTGATTTTCTGCTTTTTATTTGTTTTAAAATAAAGTTTTCTGCATCTGCATAACGTTCTAATTGCTGATAACATTCTATTAGTCCTTGGTTATAATCTGAGTGGCGTGGATTTTGTTGCACTAATTTTTCGTAGTAAACCAATGCTTTTTCAAAATCACCATCATTAAGATATTGTTTTGCTAAAAAATCGTTTTGAGCAAATATAACTTGAGCAAATGAAAAAGTAATTATGAATAAGAATAGTTTCAAGCGTGCGTTTTGTATCAAATATACGGAGAATCTTATCATAATTTTTATGGTAAGCTAGAGAACTTTCTGCTACATAACATTGTCCGCTTATGGTAAACTCTAGAGGTAATACGAAAAAAGCTTATTAAGGAGATATAGATATACTTTCAATCTTTATTAATAATAAAGGGCTATAAAAAAATCAGCTACATAAATCTATGTAGCTGAAATACTGTTTTTATAAAAAGATTGATGCTTAGTCGATGATATCAAACCCGCAATAAGGCACAAGCACATCAGGAATTTTTATACCATCTTTTGTTTGGTAATTTTCTAAGATTCCGGCAAGTACTCTAGGTAATGCTAAAGAACTACCATTTAAAGTATGTGCTAGTTGTTTTTTACCATTCTCGTCTTTGTAACGTAATTTTAAGCGATTAGCTTGGAAGGTTTCAAAATTAGAAACAGAACTTATCTCTAGCCAACGGTCTTGTGCTGTAGAAAACACTTCAAAATCATAAGTTAATGCAGCGGTAAATCCTAAATCGCCACCACATAAACGTAAAATTCTATACGGAAGTTTTAGTTCTCTTAAAATATCTTTTACATGATCTACCATACCCTCTAATGCTTCATAAGATTTGCTAGGGTGTTCTACGCGTACAATTTCTACTTTATCAAATTGATGCAATCTGTTTAAGCCTCTTACATGCGCACCATAACTACCAGCTTCTCTTCTAAAACAAGGCGTGTAAGATGTGTATTTAATAGGGAAATCTTTTTCATTTAAGATAGTATCTCTAAATATATTAGTTACAGGTACTTCTCCTGTAGGTATTAAATACAAATCGTCTTCTGGCATATAATACATTTGTCCTTCCTTATCTGGTAGTTGCCCAGTGCCATAACCAGATGCTTCATTAGTAACATGCGGCACTTGCATTTCTGTATAGCCAGCTGCTGTATTTTTATCTAAAAAATAAGAGATTAAGGCACGTTGAAGCCTAGCTCCTTTGCCCTTATATACAGGGAAACCAGCACCCGCTATTTTTACACCTAATTCAAAATCTATAATATCGTATTTTTTGGCTAACTCCCAATGTGGCAATGCGCCTTCTGCTAGTTTAGGAATTTCTCCTTCTGCAAAAACTTCTTCGTTATCTTCTTCGGTACTACCAGCAGGAACAGATTCCTGTGGTATATTAGGAATTTGGTATAAGGTAGCTTTTAATTCCTCGGCAGTGGCAGCTAAATCTTCTCCTAAAGATTTAGAAAGCTCTTTTAATTCGCCCGTTTTTTCTTTTAAAGTATTGGCTAATTCTGCTTTTCCGCTTTTAAAAAGCATACCAATTTCTTTAGAAAGTTTATTTCCTTCTGCTAAAGTATTGTCTAGCTTTGTTTGTATGGCTTTACGTTTTTCATCTAGCGTTATTACGCTTTCTAAAAGTGGTTTAGCATCTATTTTACGCTTTTTTAGGGCTTTTATAATAGCATCTTTTTGTTCGCGGATAGCTTGTAGCTGTAACATGTAATCGTATTATTTAGAGAGCACAAATTTAAGATTATTTTTTGTGACTAGGCTCGTTTTTTTTAGAAGGTAAAATCCACTCATGGTGTTTATACGGATTCCATTTTTCGTTGGCTAAATCAACACTTTTATCTATAAAATCTACGTAAGGCTTTGCATTTATACTCACTTTAGATAATGTGGCGTATACCGCTATATCTTCTCCTTTTTCTAATGCTTCTTTTTTTAAGTATTGGGCAAATTGCCAAATAAAATCTGGATAAGCGCCTATTCTAAGGGCTTGTTTTTTACTTAGGTAGTCGGATACATCAACGTTATTAGCAACCCCAGTTTCTTTATTAACAGTTTTAAGTTTTATGCGCCCATGTCTGCTTCTTAGCATCATGCGCCAACTTAATCGGTGTCCTTCTTCGGTCCATAAAACATCATCTTTTATAAAATGATGGCGAATAGGAAGTAGCAATTGAATTAAAAAATAGATACTACAGCCAACTAAAACTATATTCTTATAGCTAGGAATATTGAGGGTGTTAGGGTTGTAGATTTTTTTCTTTTTTAAGAATACTTTTTTAATGGTTTCT
Organism: uncultured Cellulophaga sp.; assembly: GCA_947492955.1. Lineage (GTDB taxonomy): Bacteria > Bacteroidota > Bacteroidia > Flavobacteriales > Flavobacteriaceae > Cellulophaga. The sequence goes on from CANLOV010000001.1 coordinate 152,483, forward strand.
GGTTCAAAAAAGAAAACCATAAAGGCTAGTGCTAAAAAAGGAAAAATTCCTATTTGAAATACAATAGCATTAAATAAATGAAAGGTAATAGCAATAATAAAAGTAAATTTTCTGGTAGGTTTCCATAGCATTGCAGGTATAACTAACAAATCGAATAGAATACCAACAAATCCCATTGTTTTATGTAGCCACGATTGCTGCAATAGGTCGCCAATAATATAATAATCGGCTTTACCTTTCATAAATAGCTTTAGTACTTCAAAATTTAACCAGTCTCCATATAATTTTGCAACAGAAGCATAAGTGTACACAATAAACAGTTGTAAAACAATAATCCATTTTACATAGCTGTACATGCTATCACTTTGCAATTCGGGATTTAATTTTGAGTCTAATGCATGGTTTCTATTAGCAGGTAAAAAAATCATTATAAATGATATAAGGACTAATAGGTAATAGTGATTATTATAAGAGGTTTTTTGCATTAAATACACAGCAGTCCATAATATAGAAAAACAAATACTACTTATCCTATATTTATAGCCTAAGGAAATGGCAACTCCCAAAGAACCCATAATAAAAAAGTAGATATACATACCATTTCCTGGTAGTGGTTGTAGCCATTCAAAACCAATAAAAGAGAAGGTGAATTTAGGGTCTATTAATGTGTCTTTAACCCAACCAGTTAATATAGCCCCGTAACACTCTAAACTAATTAATATCCCAAAAAAGATTCTAAAAATGATAAGGGAGCCGTTATCTATCTTCTTAAAAAGGAATTTGCTTAGCATTTCTTTAATAAATTAAATCTAGTGCAGTTTTTTTATCTTTTTCTAGCTGAACTTTTAAAGCGGTAACAGAATCAAATTTTTGCTCGTCTCTAATGCGTTCAATAATATCTATCTGTATTTTTTGATAGTATAAATCTTGTTCAAAATCAAAAAAATGAATTTCTATATTTTTTTCTGCCGTATTGGTATTTACAGTTGGGTTTAAACCAATATTCATCATTCCGTAAACTAATGTATTGTCTATATAGCTTTTTACAATATATACCCCGTTTTTGGGAATGAGTTTATAATCTTCTTCAATATAAAGATTAGCCGTTGGGAAACCTAATTGTCTGCCTAATCCTTTGCCTCTTTTTACAGTGCCAGTAAGCATATATTCGTATCCAAGGTAGCTATTTGCAGTAGTAATGTTGCCTTCTTCTAATGCTTTTCTAATTTTAGTAGAACTAACAGAGATGTCGTTTATTTCTTGCGCAGAAATCTCTTCAACTTCAAAATCAAATGTATTTCCGAATGTTATTAAATCATTAATATTAGCATTTCTATTTCTGCCAAATCTATGATCATAACCTATTATTATTTTTTTTGTTTTAAGGCTATTAACCAGAATATCTCTAACAAATTCTGTAGCCGAAAGGCGAGAGAATTCTCTGGTAAAAGGGTGTATAACCAAGCAATCTAAACCTATTTCTTTTAAAATTTTAGTTTTTTCCTCAATAGTATTTAATAGTTTAATGCCAGAGTCTTGCTGTAGCACCATTCTTGGGTGCGGAAAAAAAGTAAGTACAGTAGCTGTTAAATTAGATACTTTGGCATTATTTATGAGGAGTTCTAATATCTTTTTATGACCAATATGAACGCCATCAAAAGTGCCTATTGTTACAGCAGTAGGTTGTTTTTGGTCAAAATTAGAAATGCTTTGGATTGTTATCACGAAATATAAATAATAAAAAGGATTATATTTGATAGTCTACTTAAAAACCCTATTTAATGGTTGTAAAATTACGTCTTGTTTTTTCAATTACCATATTATTTTGCTCCTTTTATGGTTTTTCTCAGGTTAAATATTGGGAAAACAGTAGTTCTGGAGCCTACACTTTAGATAAAATTAAGCAAAAGTTAAATACGGTAGATGCAAAAGTGTTTTCTTTGGATGAGAAAATGTTTAAAAAAGAGCTTAAAACTATCACTACTAATAAAAGCTCTTATAAAGTAGTCTATTTTCCTAATGAAAAAGGAGAACAGGTTGCTTTTAAGGTTTTTGAAAAATCTGTTTTTTCTCCTGAGTTGGCTGCAAAATACCCGGATATAAAATCGTATTGTGGTTATAATTTGAATAAAAAAGGGGAGAAAATTGTTTTTAGTGTATCTCCAAATGGTATTCAGAGTATGATGGTACATGCAGATAATAAGCATGCTACTTTTATGCAAAAAACGTTTGAAAGCGATAATAGTTATGTAGTTTATAATAGAAATTCTAAACTAGCAAAAGACCAGACCTTTGTATGTAAAACAAAGGAAGGTGTTGAAAAAAGTTCGCAAAACTTAACTTCTAAGCTAGCAGATGATCAGTTACATAGAAAATATAGATTAGCAGTATCTGCAAGTGGTGAATATACAGCTTTTCATGGAGGTACAGTGGCAGATGCATTAGCGGCTATAAATGCTACCGTAACAAGAATAAATGAAGTTTTTGAAACAGATTTAGGAATTTCTTTAGAATTAGTAGCTAATACAGATTTAGTTATTTATGAAAATGCGAATACTGATCCATACACAGGAAATTTAAATACACAGGTGCAAAATACACTAACAAGTATAATTGGAGAAGCTAATTATGATGTGGGACATTTGTTTCATGAAGATGTAGACAATGGAAACTCTGGTTTTATAGGTTCTGTATGTGTAGATAATAGGAAAGGAAGAGCTTATTCTTCTAGTAGAAATCCACGAGGAGATACTTATGATTTAGATTTTGTTGCCCATGAAATGGGGCATCAATTTGGAGCAAATCATACTTGGTCATTTGAGTCGGAAGGTACTTTAGTACAGGCAGAACCAGGTAGTGGAACAACAATTATGGGTTATGCAGGTATTACTCAAAATAATGATGTAGCAGAACAAGGAGATCCATATTTTCATTACTATAGTATTTTGCAAATTTCGGAATATTTAGAAACAACTAGTTGTGCAACAAGTACCTCTTTAGTAAATACACCACCTGTAATAAACTCTATAGGAGATTTTTTTATTCCTAAATCTACGGCATTTGTTCTTACGGGTGATGCCACGGATGTAGATGTGGCAGATGTTCTTACTTATGCTTGGGAACAGATAGATAATGGTATTGTAACAAATGCTACTTTTGGTCCAACAAACCCTAATGGGGCAAATTTTAGATCACAAAAACCATCAACCAATCCAGAACGGTATTTTCCAAAATTAGAAAGAGTAATTCAAGGGAATCTTACAGAAATAAATCCTAGTTCTGGTAGTCCTTGGGAAACGGTCTCTAGTGTAGAAAGAGAAATGAATTTTGCCCTTACAGTAAGAGATAATTCTGCTGAAATAGGTCAGGTGTCATCAGATGTTGTAAAAGTAAGTGTAGTAGGCGATTCGGGTCCATTTGTAGTTACTTCGCAAGCAGTAAATGAAACGTATACTGCCGGTACTATACAAAATGTCATATGGGATGTTGCTAACACAAATGAAGCGCCTATTAGTTTAAATACAGTAGATATTTTTATGTCCACTGATGGCGGACTTACTTATCCTATTAGCTTAGCAGAAGATGTGCCTAATGATGGGCAGCACAATATCTTAATTCCAGGAATAGCTACCACAGCTGCGCGCATTATGGTAAAAGCGCATAACAATATATTTTATGCAATAAATGATGTAGATTTTACAATAACAGCATCGGAAGTAGTTTTAAATTTTTCGGAACTAGCGTATGAAACCTGTATGCCAGATGATATAGTTACTGCTTTTAATTACGAAACTTATATAGGGTTTAACGAAGAGGTTACTTTTTCTGCTACAGGGTTACCTGCAGGATTAAATGTAGCTTTTTCATCTAATACAGCTCAGGTAAATAATACACCAATAACGGTTACTTTTTCTAATACAGGCGCAGTGGCCCAAGGTGTGTATCCAATTACAATAGTAGCTACTTCTGCAACAGTAACAAAAGAAGTAATTTTAAATGTAAGTGTTAATAGTGCTGCTTTTTCAGAAGTAGTATTAGTTTCTCCTTTAAATGGTATGTCCGGAGCAGGTATTACTCAGAAATTAGAATGGGAAGAGAGCGCTTTTTATACTTCTTATGATATAGAAATAGCCGCAGATGTAAGTTTTACATCTATTGTAGATGCTGCCACCGTTAATTTTAATACCTATTCTCCGTTAAATTTGGCTTCTGAAACTACTTATTATTGGAGAGTAAAGCCAAAGAATATTTGTGGAGAAGGTGTGTTTGGAACGCCTTTTAGTTTTACAACGGTAACTATAGATTGTGTAAATAAAGTGGGGAGCAAATTACCATTAACAATTTCTTCTTCTGGCACGCCAACAATAACATCTGTAGTTCAATTTTTAGAAGATTTACCCGTAGCAGATATTAATGTTAATTTAAATATATCGCATACATATTTATCGGATCTTATAATTAGTTTAACATCACCAGCAGGAACAGTTGTTGTGCTAACATCTAGTTCTTGTGGAGAGTTTAGAGATATAAATGCTACGTTTGATGCGCAAGGGAGTAGCTTTGTATGCGGAAATACAAGACCGTCTATCAATGGAACAGTAAAGCCATTAGGTTCGTTAGCTTCTTTTAACGGAGAATCTTTATTAGGGGAGTGGATTTTAAAAATTGAAGATACTGCTGCTAATGATGGAGGGGTTTTAAATGATTTTTCTTTAGATGTTTGTGTAGAAGGTGTTTTTAGACCAGATGAAGACGAAGATGGGGTTTTTGATGATGGAGATGATTTATGTTTGGGTACTCCAAAAGGAGTAGAAGTAGATATAAATGGATGTGAGGTATATAGGTTGCCAACAGATAATTTTTCTATATCCTTAAAAAGTGAATCGTGTAGAGATTCTAGCGATGGAAGTATCACTATTACACCTGCACAAGTTTTAGATTATTCTATAAGTGTAAGTGGAGGTGCTATAAATAGTACAGATGCTTTTACAGATGCCTATACGCTAGGGAGCTTAGATGGAGGAGCATATAAAATCTGTATTACAGGTGTGGATGGCACCATAACTTATGAAGAATTATGTTACGATGTAATTATAACTGAACCAGACGAAATAAATATTTCTTCTTCATTACTAAATAATGATGAGGTGTTAGTTTCATTAGAAGGTGCATCATTATATAATGTAAGTTTAAATGGTATTCTTGTGCAAACTCAGGAGTCTAACCTTACATTAAATCTTAAGCAGGGATTAAATGTGTTAAAGGTTACAGGAGATATAGCGTGTCAAGGAATTTATGAGAAAGAAATTTTTGTATCGGATCAACCAATTATATACCCTAACCCTGTCAGAGCTATTGCTAAAGTATTTTTAGGAACAGAGTTACAATTTGTAACTGTTCGCATACATGCTATTAATGGGCAATTGATTAGAAAAGAAAAGTATAATGTAAATGGTTCTTATTTAGAAATAAATTTTAATGATTTGCCTAAAGGTGTTTATCTTGTAAGTTTTGATGAGTTAGCTGTAAAAGGAACCTATAAAGTGATAAAGAAATGATGAAGAGGAGTTTTTTAATTATAGTTATAATTGTATTTGCCGCTTGTAGTAGGGATAAAGGGCCAAGAAACCCAGCTAAAGCTGTTTTAGAATATCCATTGCAAAATTCTGAATGTTCTACAGGTGTAGATGTAGACGAAACTAGAAGTAGGGTAGCGTTTAGGTGGGAGCAAGCAAATAACACGGATGTGTATGAACTACAGGTGGTTAACTTAAATACAAATATTACACAAACAATAAATACCGCTGCTTTAACATCAATGGTAACATTGGATAAAGGAGCATTGTATTCTTGGACTGTTACTACAAAAAATTCAGAAGTAAATCAGACTGTAGAGAGTGATACATGGCGTTTTTACAATGCGGGTTCGCAAACTACTTATGCACCATTTCCGGCAGAAATTATTGTGCCATCTTCTGGTAGTACTATAACTAGAGATATTAATAATGAGGTTTTTTTAAATTGGGCAGGAGCCGATATAGATGATGACATAGCAGAGTATAAAGTATATTTTTCAATAACAAATCCGCCAGAAACAGTTATTGCTACTTTAAGTGAAAATACTACGGAAATGAATGTAAGTGTAGCTGCAAATACAGTTTACTTTTGGCGTGTTACAACTACGGATGAGGAGGGTAATGTATCAGATTCTGGAGTGTATGAGTTTAAGGTGTTTTAAGTTCCATTAAATTGGTTCATGGTATTTTTAACACCAGATAAAACAAACGAACGAATAAGTTCGGCAGCTACTTGTAAGCGTTCTTTTAAAGCTTCTTGCTCTTCGCTATTCCATTCTCCTAGTACATAATCTGCTTGTCTGCCTTTGCTAAAATCAGCACCCACACCAAACCTAAACCTATTATATGCGTTTGTTTGCAGTATATTTTGAGTGTCTTTTAGCCCATTATGACCGCCATCGCTTCCTTTTGTTTTTACCCTAATAGTGCCAAAAGGTAAATTAATATCGTCGGTAATAACTAAAATGTTTTCTAAAGGAATTTTTTCTTTTTCCATCCAATATTTAATAGCCTTACCACTTCTATTCATATAGGTAGAAGGTTTTAAAAGTAGCATGGTTTTGCCTTTTACTTTAAAAGTGGCGATATCTCCTAACTTAGCAGTTTCAAAAGAGAAATCTTCTTTTTTAGCTAAAAAATCTAATACTTTAAATCCTATATTATGTCTGGTTTCGGTATACTCTGGACCAATATTACCTAGACCAATAATTAAAAATTTTTTCATAATATCTGTTTCTTCTAAACGAGCCTTGTTTTTGTTGAAAAGAGAATTAATAAATTGTAACATTACAAAAAGAATTGTATTATCTAAAATACAAAAGCATCCTGAAATTTAATATAACAGGATGCTTTTTCTTATTGTTTAAGAATGTTTTATTCTGCAGCAGGAGCCTCAGCAGCAGCTTCACCTTCTTCAGCATCTTCTTCTTCGTCATCAGCAACAGAGTTACGAGAAGCTTTTACTTGTACTATAAGTGTGCTATCTGGGTGTTGAAAAGCGTATTTGTCATCTAATAAAGATGAAACAGAAATACTACCACCAATTTTTAATTCAGAAATATCTACATTAAAGAAATCTGGAAGATCAGCTGGTAAAGCCTTAATAGTAAGTTTTCTTTTTCTAAATAATAAACGTCCACCGTTTCTTACACCTGGAGAACTTCCTTCTAATTGTACAGGAATATCCATAGTAACAGCTTTATCATCAAATAACTGGTAAAAATCTACGTGTAGAATTCTATCTGTTACTGGGTGAAATTGAATGTCTTGTAATACAGCATCAATTTTTTCTCCACCTTCTAACTCAACCACAACTGTGTGCGCGTTAGGAGTATACACTAAATTTTTGAATGCTAATTCATCCGCTGAAAAGTGTAATGGTTTTTCCCCTCCGTATACTACGCAAGGAACCTTTCCAGCATTACGTAAGGCTTTTGTTGCTTTTTTGCCTACGCTTTCTCTTTGAGATCCTTTAATTGTAATTGACTTCATTATAATATATTTAACTATTTATATTCTTCTTTTTAGTCTAAGTTTTACATTAAAAACTTAGAACTTATAGACATATTGTTGTGTACGCTTTGCATAACATCTGCAAATAATTCTGCACAACTTAATACTCTAACTTTTTTACTGTCCTTTTTTGCCGGAATAGAATCTGTAACTATTAATTCTAATAATTGAGATTTTTCTATTCTTTCATAAGCATCTCCAGATAGTAGTGCATGTGTTGTAATTGCTCTAACACTTATAGCACCTCTTTCCATCATTAAATCTGCTGCTTTTGTTAGTGTACCAGCAGTATCTACCATATCGTCTACTAAAACAACATTCTTCCCTTTTACATCTCCAATAAGCTCCATATGAGAAATAATATTTGCTTTCTCTCTTTGTTTGTAGCAAATAACAACATCGCTTTCTAAAGCTTTAGAATAAGCATATGCTCTTTTAGAACCACCCATATCTGGCGAAGCAATTGTTAAATTGTCTAGCTTAAGACTTTTTAAATAAGGTAAAAACATAGTAGAAGCAAATAAATGATCCACTGGTTTTTCAAAGAAACCTTGTATTTGATCTGCATGCAAATCCATTGTAATAATACGAGTTGCACCAGCCTCCTCTAACATTTTAGCAATTAATTTTGCTGCAATAGGAACCCTTGGTTTATCTTTTCTGTCTTGTCTTGCCCAACCAAAATAGGGCATTACAGCAGTAATATGTCTTGCAGATGCACGTTTAGCAGCATCTAACATTAGTAACATTTCCATAAGGTTTTCAGAACTCGGATTGGTAGATCCAATAATAAAAACTCTTGCGCCTCTAACAGACTCTTCAAAAGATGGTTGGAATTCACCATCGCTGTATCTTGAAAATTTTACTTCTCCTAGTTTAGAACCAAAAGATGCAGCAATTTTTTCTGCCAATGCTGTACTTTGCGTGCAGCTAAAAATTTTAGGTTCAGGTACTTGGTAAGCCATGCTTAAAATATTGTTTTCTAGTTTGTTAGAATCCTTTCTTGTAAAGGAGGTGCAAATTTAGAAATTTATTTGGCTCATTAAAGCATAAATGTTGCTTTTTTTGTATTAGTTTAAATTTATTTTCTAATTTTGCAGACCGTTTAGTTGCCTTGGTGGCGGAATTGGTAGACGCGCCGGATTCAAAATCCGGTTCTTAGGAGTGTGGGTTCGATTCCCACCCAAGGTACAAATTATATAAAAAACCCTTTACAATAAAGGGTTTTTTTGTTTTTAAAAGTTAAATTTTAACCCTAATTGTGCACGCCATCTAGAGTTTTGTAAATCTACTACCCATGGTTGTTCATTTTCATTAATATTAAATTGATATTGTGGTTGTTGATTCTCTATGCCTATAAAATTTAACAAACTAAAGCTAGAGTTTACTACATTGGGTACAAATACTAAGCGTCCCCAATTTTTGTTTACAAAATTAAGCACATTTAACATATCTAAAGACAAGGTAATAGATTTGCCATTTTTTAATTGTTTTCCATATTGTAGCTTCATATCTAGTTCGTGATTCCAAGGGGTTTTTGCACCATTACGTTCTACATAATTCCCTCTTCTGCTTTTTAAGTAGGCATTATTTTCTATATAATTGTTCAATTGTTGCCATTGTTCTTGGCTAGATACTGTTACGGCTCCTGTTGCATCTGTGATATTAACAAGGTTAATTTCTGACTCGTTAGCGGGGACGTATACTAAATCGTTTCTAGAAGAACCATCTCTGTTTGGGTCTCCTTGGTATACAAAAGAGTAAGGGCTTCCTGATCTACCATTATAGAGTAGGGATACAAATACAGTATTAGATTTTCCAAAATCAAAAGCATAGGAATGACTAGATACAAACTTGTGTCTTAAATCAAAATTAGAAAAAGACAGTTCTGGATTGTTACCAAATACTGCTTGGTTCCATTCGAAATTGGCAGCAGGAGAACTACGAACCGTGCTAGAAATATCTTTACTTTTTCCATAGGTATATCCTAAATATCCATTATAGTTTCCTATGGTTTTAGAAATGCCAGCGGTAAGGTTGTATCTGTAGCCTTGGTCTGTGTTGGTAAGTAAAAAGACATTTGTAAAGTTTGGATTTATTTTTATGTCTTGTCCTGTTTGTAAAAAATAAGGTCTATTATCTGCTCCCTGAAAATTTCCAAGTTCATTTTTTCGGTTTATAGATTTAAAAAATATACCATTAAGCACTTTGGTATAGGTTGCTTCTAAATTAAGATTCCAGTTCTTAGGCAATTTAGCATCAAAAGCAATATTTGTTTTCCATTCTCTTGGGAGCGTAAAATTGTTATCTATTAAATTTATTTCGGTTAAATTAGGCTGTGAACTTCTTAAATCGTCTAAGTTCTCTGTTAAAGGAGTTACTTCGTTAGGTCGTAAATCAATATTAAAATAATCGGTTCCAGAAATATATTCTACATAAGCAAACCATAGATAAGGAATGCGCCCAGAAAATAATCCTGTGCCACCTCTTAACTTGTATTTGTGGGCTCCATCTATGGTATAATTAAAACCTATTCTAGGATTAAATTGTGGCTTATTGGATATTTTATTATCAAAGTTGCCAAATTCTGGGGTGTTTAATACTTCCTGACTTATGGGGAGGTCGCTTGGTAAAAATTGAGCATCTAATCGTATACCTCCGGTAATCGATAGTTTGTTAGATATTCTAAATTGGTCTTGCGCATAAAGTCCTAATTCTAATACAGAAACAGTAGCGGAAGGTCTATTGCTTACAAAAGCAAAATCGTTATTTGTAGTATTGTATACACCACGAATTCTGTTAGGACGATCATTTAAAAAATCGTCAACAGATTTATATTCCCATCTACCGTTCCAAGCAGATAAAAAGCCATATTCTACATTGTTAAATTGCGCTAGTCCTCCAAATGTTAATGTATGGTTTTTGGTAGAGTAGGTTAATTTGTCGGCTAATTGTAGTGTGTAAAAATCTGTATTATAAACTGATGCTTCTCTATATGTTCCTGCAAAAATTCGGTTAGTAGAGTTTGCTGCAATTTGGATGTGCGGAAATACTCTGCCATCAAAATCTCTTCCTTCTTTAACCGTATTATAGCCTAATGTAAGCTTGTTAGCAATTCCGTTAGCGAAGTTCGATTTTAACTCTAAAGCTAAACTATTTGCAATACTATTATGACGATAGCCTTGGTTTCCAAAATTAAAAATAGAAGAATTCCATTCAAGATTATCGGCATAACTATTTACATAATTATTACGAAGTGTTAGTTTATGTTGGTCAGAAATATTATAATCTAAGCGAGTAAAAATTTTAGTGCTTGCTGTTTTTATAGTAGCATTGCTATACGTTCCTGGGTCGTAATTGTATGTGTTTACTAGTTTGTTGGCTATGGCTTCTACATCTTCTATGGCAATATTAGAACTGCTACTACCAGGCGCATTTAATACGGGGTTATTAGAAAGTGCTTGTTCTATATTTACATAATAGAATAGTTTATCTTTTGTAATAGCACCACCAATACCTGCTCCAAATTGTACATCATGGAAGTTAGCCGCATCTTGTTTTTCACCGTCTGCATAGTTTCCTAATAATATTTGATTGTTACCATAGCCATATACTTCACCTTTAAAATTATTAGTTCCGTTTTTAGTAACTAGATTAATACTTGCACCACTAAAATTTCCGATACTAACATCAAAAGGAGCTAATTTTACAGATAATTGTTTTACGGCTCCTAAACCAATAGGCTGTGATTTAGAAAGACTACCCGGTGTACCGTTAGCAGATGAACCAGAAGCACCACTTGCGGGTTCCTGAAAGCCGATAACATCGTTATTAGCTACACCGTCTATATTTAAATTGTTAAAACGATTGCTGGCTCCCCCAAAAGAGTTTAAGTTATTTTCAGGAAGATTTTTAGTAAGGTCTTGTATGCTTCTGTTTATGGTAGGTGTAGCTTTTATTTGTTCTTTACTTAAAAGTGTTTCGTTGCCATTTTTTTGTTGTTTAGCAGCACCAGTAATAACTATAGCATCTAAAGCAATGCTATCTTCGTTCATTATAAAGTTTTTAACCGTAACATTACCTAAGCTTATAACTATATGTTCTTCTTTAATGGTTTGAAAGCCTATATATGATAGTTCTAAACGATAGGTGTTAGAAGGTGATAAGTTAGGAATATTATAAAATCCATTCTCTTGTGTGGTAGTTCCGTATTTGTAATTTGTATCTGTATCCGTAATTACAATATTTGCAAATGATACGGGATTATTACTAGTATCTGTAATTATTCCTTGTATGGTTCCAGTAGTTTCTTGGGAAAAAGAAATAGTTATAAAGAATAGTAAAAATAGTGTACTAAAAAAAGACCTCATGAGTGGTGTTTAGGGAAATTAAAATAAAAGTGTTTAATAGATACCTGTTTTTGCAGATGCTAGTTTTAAAATAGCTCCTGAAAAAGTTATATCTAAACAAAAGTTTTTGGTGTTGTAATTAGTTGTAAAGACTAAAAGGAGAACCTTTATTGTAGTTAACTTTACATAAAAGCAAAAGGATTTTTACTTGTGAAATAGAAACTATCTTAGAAGTAAATGTGCTTATTAGCTTTGTAATTATAGCTATAAACTTATTTGTACTTATTTCACCTGTGGTATATAATTTTTTTAAATCAAAAAATGAGTCTATATCATTTAAATAATTAAGAGTACAAGTATCTGAAGTAAAATAAGTTATATATGAGTTAATTTCTTTTCTGACGCTAGATGTATTCCAAGAAAAAAGTGTAAAATCTGTTTTGTTAAAATACTCTTTTTGTAAGCCCATTAAATAGAATCCTCCGTCTTTAGAAGGACCTATTACAAAGTTGTTTTTTTGGAGTAATTCAGCTGTTTTTAATAAATGATTTTTGTTAAGTCCCGGGCTGTCATTACCTACTGTTATAACAGCATTGTAGCCTTTTTTGTAGATAGATGCAATGGCATTGCTAAAACGTTCTCCAAAACTGTTTCCCTGTTGTTCTTTTTCGGAAAATATAAAATAATCTAAACCAGTTTTTTCTACAGTGTTTTTAACATGGGTATTTAATAAGGTAGTTAAAGCTTTATTGCTAAAAAGAGGTTTGTTTTTCTGCTCTTCTTCTTGTGATAATGCAAATATTAAAACAGCAATATTTTTAGAATTATAATCCCTCATTAAATAGTGTTAAACTTAAACGATTTTTTAGTCGAATAAATAATTATTACTTACGATTAAGGATGTAAATACTAATTTAAAGTATGTTCTTTATTCTAAAGAAAGCTGTTCTATTTCAGCAGAATTTAGTGCTCTATTGTATAACCTAAAATTATCGAGTCTTCCGTTTAAGTAATTAGGATTATTATCGTACTGATCTGTGCCAAGAAAAAGTTCGAATTGTGTTTGAGAAATACCAGAAGGAGCATAGTTTTGGCTAGCACTTTCTTCACCATTAACGTATATCTTTAAAGTAGTGCCATCGTAAGTTCCTGCTAAATGGTTCCATTGATTTAAATTAGGGAAAACGGTAGCTGTATCTAGACATCTTTGGCAAAGGCTTCCAGGGCAAGTATCTGGCTCAATACAAATTTCGATAGTACCTCCGTTATATATCCACATTCCGTAACGGGAATGTCCGCCATCATCTGGATTAGATTTTTCTACTAATGTAAAAAAAGAAGTATTGGTTTGTTCTGTATAATAAAACCATACAGAGATAGTCATTTCTTTATCTAAGCTAATAGAATTGCTATGCGGAACTTTAATATAGTTATTCGTTGTGCTAGAAAATACCCCTGCATAATTTTCATTGTTATTTTTGTCTAAACCGTAAGTAATATTAAAATCATTACTGTTATTAGCCCAGCTGCTTTTATCTTCTATATTGTTGTTAAAATCATAATATAAAACAAAGTCGTTTGGTATTTGGGCCGTTGTTGTTTCGTTAACTATTTCTATATAGTTATCTTTTGTTTCTATAGCTTCGCCATTGTTATCGGTTATTTTTAAACTAACATCATAGGTGCCAATCTCATTATAAGTTATTTCAGGTTTTTCTTCATTAAATGTGGTGGTTATTGCTCCAGGAAACTGCCATTCCCTAGAAGTAATATCACCAATAGATAAATCTGTAAATATAATTGACTCTCCTTTTTTTGCTTTAATCTTATCTGCTTTAAAATTAGCAGTTAGCGTGTTTTTATTTACTGTGATATAATCGTCTTTTGTGATAGTATTAGAAACATCTCCGTTTAAAACTTTTAATGTTACAACATAGTTACCACTTTTAGCATAAGTTATGGTTGGGTTTTCTTCACTAGATGTGGAAGGAGTACCTCCTTCAAAAGTCCATTCGTAGCTATTAATGTTTCCATCAGATGTATTTTCGAAAATAATATTCTCCCCTTCAAAAATGTTGGTTTTATCTGAAGTAAAATTAGCTTTTAAGTCAATTGTATTTTCAGTAGCACCTTCTTTTGTACTATCCTTTTTGCAAGATGTAATTATTAATGTTGTTAATAATATAAGTTTTAGATATGTTTTCATAGACATCTAAAGATATAAACTTTAAAAGCAGTACCCAAAAAACCTAGCAGCTAATAATGAATTGATATGATAAAAATTTCTAATTTTCAGCTTAGGTAATCCTTATTTATGTAATTAGTTGTTACCTAAAATTTCATTAGTAACCAGTAATTCGTATTTGGTTAAACCATAGCCTGTTTTGCCTAAATCTTGTTCAATTATTTTCCAATCTTCATTAGAGACAGGTGAAAATTTAAGAAGTAATGAGTTGACATTATTTGTTGTGGAATATATTTCTATTTTACTAAAAGTATTAGTTGGCACAGGATTTACGCCGATAGCGCCGTCGGTATAAATTAATGTAGATTGTTTATTTAAAATAGTTAGGGTACGGTTTTTAGAGCCTAATTCGGTAGAAGTTGTTATTAAAGCACTTAAATTAACTTCAGTTTTATTATTAATATAATATTCTGCAGACCCCGCCGGTTCAATTATTAAACTATCATCTTCGTTTTTGCAAGAAAAAAAGTTAATTATAATTAATAATAGTAATGCTTTTTTAAACATAAGAATGTGTTTTTTTAGAAAGGGTGTATGTCAGTTTAACAATGAGTCTAATGGTTTAGATTTTATACTATGGGTTTTTATTATTTTTTAATCTAAATTAAATTCTACCTGTGTCCCATCTTTTCCATTTTCTGTAATAATAAATTCATATATCTTATTAGAAAAACTTTTCCATTTAATCTTTTCCATTGGCATTCCTTCTGGTATACTGCTGTTAATTATTATAGTTTGATTAGATAATTCTTCAAAGTTATTAAGGGTTTCCGTTTCATTTAAATTACCAGAGTTTCCTATTTTAAGTTTAATATGTTCAAAGTCTTTAATATATCCTTGAATCCTAATTTCAATGAATTCTCCTTCCGAAACACCCTTTATTATAGTAGTGTTTTTCTTGTGTAGGGATAGTGGTTTTGTATAATAGTATTGAATAGTGACTTTGTTTTTTTCTATTTCCAAGGTAGTGTAATCAGCTTTAGAATGGATAAAATTAACCGTCAATAACGTAACTATGGTAAAAAATATAATTGTTTTCAATTTCATTTTAAGTTTTTTTTTAATGATAAACAACGGTTTTGTGTCTGAAATTATAGTGCGTACAACAACATTATTTTTTGTTCTAAAACCCCTTAATCCAAAAGATTCTCTCTGAGGAGAATGCTCAGTAGTTTATTATTATGTTCGAATGTTTTTCTCAAATGTTTGGTAATTCAGCGCTATGAAAAGTCCGCGAATTTTTATTGAAATATAGGAAAAAATATTTTCGCTTTTTTTTCAATAAAAATTGGAGAACAGATTACATATAGCAACCTGATGTGTTATTTTGTGTTTTTCTCTATAATTTCCTTAGCTGAGATACCTATTTGCTTAAGTGCAGAATCTGTTTTCTCATTATATGGTTTTGAATAGCTTATTCGAATAAAATTTTTATAATATCCCTTTTCTGAAAAAATCTCGCCAGGGGTTATTAAGATTTTTTCTTTCAGTATGCTTCTGTAAAACGCGTATCCATCAAAGTGCTCAGGAAACCTTATCCAAAAAACATAGCCACCATTAGGAATTTCAAAATTAATTTCACTAGGGAAATAGTTTAAAATTGCATTTCCATATTTTAACATATTTAAATGCAATTGTTTTCTAAGGTTCTTAAGATTTAAGTCATAACGCCCTGTTTTCATAAAATCTATTAATGCAGCTTGTGTAATACTATTGGTGCCTAATGATAAAAGACGTTTGTTTTTTGCAAATTCTTGTGCTTTATTTCCTGAGATACAATATCCAACTCTAAACCCAGGAGCAAGTGTTTTGGAGAAAGAAGAACAGTAGTATACCATGCCTTTTGTATCAAATTGTTTTAATGTGGTTGGTTTATTCTTTCCAAAATACAAATCTCCATAGATATCATCTTCAATAACATTAACGTTATTTTTAGTAGCTATAGAAACTATTTTTTGTTTATCAGAATTGTTAATACTATAACCTGTTGGGTTATGGAAATTAGAGGTGATTAAACATAACCTAATTTCTTTTTCAATTAAAATTTTTTCAAAATTTTTGCTGTTAAGTTTTGAAGGTTGGTTAAAGTTATATGTATGTATTTTTATATTCTTATTTTTTAATAATGAAATGATATTATAGTAATTAGAATCGGCAATTAAAACGTTATCACCACTTTTTATTAAAGTATTTAAACAAATTCCAATAGCCTCTAAACATCCAGATGTAATAATTACGTCATCAATAGAATAGGCTTTATTACCTTTTACGGTTTGTAATAATACTTGTTTTCGAAGCTCAATGGAACCCATCGGGTTTTCATATGGAATTAAAGTGTGTTTTTTGTGTAAAATGCAAGTTTGAAGAGATTTATATAGTTTTTTAATAGGTAGCATTTCAAGAGATGGTGTTGCAGAGCTAAAATCTACTTTTATATCATTTTTTAATTTAGAGCGCTCCATTTCTTCAATCATTTCATCTACATTTTTAGCCTTTGTAGTTTGGCTATTAGAAAATGTAGTTTGTTCTTTCCATTGCTTTACTTTTTTAAATTGTGCAGGGCTTAAACTTACATAGTAACCCGATTTATTTCTAGCTTCTATTAAGCCTTTGGCTTCAAGTTCGTAATAGGCCTTAAATATAGTCGATGGACTTACAGAGAGCTCAATGCAAGCCATTCTAACAGATGGTAATTTTTGACCAGCTTCCAAAATTCCTTGATAGATTTTTTCTTCAATTGAATGCGCTATTTTTTCGAATTTAAAATGATTCATTAGTAATTAATCTGATATGGTATAAATATATAAATCTGAATCTGTTTTTTGTTTGAAAGAAGTTAGAATTTTGTGTCATAATTTTAAAAGTAATTAAACATGGGTAAAATAGCTTTTATAACAGGAGTCACGTCTGGTATAGGTAAGGCAACCGCCACAATTTTAGCAAAAAATAATATAAATTTAATTATTTGCGGTAGAAGAAAAGACAAGTTAGAGAATTTAGCCTTAATACTTAGAGAGTATGTAGAAGTATATACTTTATGTTTTGATGTTCAAAATTTTAAAGAAGTTAAAAATAGCATTGAGAGCTTACCAGAATATTGGAAAAACATCGACATTTTAATAAATAATGCGGGTGGAGCTCATGGTTTTAGCACGTTTGTAGATAGTGATATTACAGACTTAGAAAATACAATTGATTCTAATCTAAAAGGATTACTTTACATTTCAAAATTGATAATTCCTACTATGATTTCGAACAGCAGAGGGCATGTAATTAATATGAGTTCAATTGCAGGTAAGCAAGCCTATAAGAAGGGAATGGTTTATTGTGCTTCAAAAGCTGCAGTAGAATCAATTAGTAAAAGTATGCGTTTAGAGCTTGTACCTTTTGGTATTAAAGTTACAAACATAGCCCCTGGAGCTGTGCATACTGAGTTTTCTACAACTCGTTTTAAAGGAGATAAAAAACGAGCAGATGCTGTGTATGAAAATTATCAACCCTTAGTAGCAGAAGATGTTGGGAAAGCAGTTTTTTATTGTATTGATTTACCAATGCATATACAAATTGCAGATATGACTATTTTTCCAGCAGCTCAGAGTGCTGCTACAACAATTCATAAAAATAAAAAATAATGAATGTATTTAATTTTGAAACATTTGCCAGTAATATAGTTGGAATTTGGAAAGGTAAGGGAATAGGCATATTCCCAACAATTGAAAATTTTGAGTTTATTGAGCATTTAGAATTTAAAAAAGATGAAGAAAGAGCTATTATTCATTATGAGCAAAGAACTTGGCTTAAAACAAATACATTAGAAAAAGGAAGAAGTTCTCATTGGGAATCTGGATTTATTTCATTCGAAAATAATAAACAACCTTTTATGAACAATGTACACGAAAATGGTAGAATGGAGTGTCTTAATTTGAATGAGATTAAAATGATAAGCAAGAATTCTTTTCATTTTTTATTTGCATCAAGATTAATTATTAATGATGAAAGAATGCAAACGTCTAAAAGAAAATGGGAGTTTAACGATGGGAAATTGAACTATGAAGTGTATATGGGGACAACAAAGGTAAAAAAGCAACAATTACATCTTAATGCATGTTTGGTTAAAGAAATTTAATTGTATAAATGAGATTCTAAATTGTTAAAAAAGTATCGGCTAAGGCACGTAGCGCAGGAGAGAAAAGGTTTTGTTTTCGTTTGCACTTGTAGCCGAAGCTTTTTTCATTTTAAAATAAAAACCCAAAAGATCTTGCAGATTTTATAAAAATATGTAAGCCTATCGAGTAAGGCCGAAGCCGTATTGTTTATAGGTTTTTTTTGCAACGTTTTTTGCGTTACACCACTATACTATGTGAAAGCTCTAAGGAAAATAGCTGTTGGCGTAATGATTAGACCAATATAGAAAATATATTTACCATGTTTTCTATCATTTTCTGAATAGGAATATACTTTTTGTCCATTAGGAAGTGTTTTTTTTGCTGTCCATAGAAAGTAGCCTATTATTAGTCCTAAAAAACCACCTAAGGCTGCAAATAAATATCCCGTGATAATCCACGGTTTTTGATTCTCTTCTGGTTTTGCTAAGTCTTTTAATCGCTCATTTTTTAAAGAATTCAATAAGCTTTTATCAATTGGCTTACCTCTGTTTATAAGTATTTTTTGGGCAAGCGAGTAATCAAATGGGCTCCATTCGTCAGCCTTCAATAGAATTTCATATAGTTCTTCGTTGGTAAACTCAAATAAATAATGGTCTGGGTCAATTTCGTTAATTATATTCTCGGCATCTTTTTCTAATATTTCTTCAGCTTTTTTAAAATCTGACTGTTTGATTCGAAGTTCAATTTCGTTTTGTAATGTACTTCCGGAAAATGTTACATCAACAGGTGCAACATTATCTGCTAGTTCCGAATCGATGTGGTTTTTAAGAAGTAATTGTCTTAATTCATTAGCTTGTTCTAGGTTTGAGAATTTTCTGAAAATTGCATATGTTTCCGCCATTTGTGAAATTTATTTTTTAATAGAGCAGCGCTATGAAAAGCCCGTGAATTTTTATGGAAAAATAGGAAAAAAATTTCTTGTTTTTTTGATGTATTGATAATAAAGATTGCCACTTACTACACTAAAGTAATTAGTTATGGCTATTGTTATTAGTAGTTTTTATCATTAATATAAATTCATAATCAAACGCTGCTATTTCATAAATACCATTAAGTTCATTAAAATTAGATTCGAAAAAGTTTTTTTCGTTATTAAAACTCCAAACTCCATTTGTTTTAATGGTATCATTTTTTTTTGAATTACTCCAACTACCGTCCTTATTACCATATTGTATGATTTTTTCGATTGAAAAGTTTTTATCGGTTTTAAAATTGACATTAATTAACTTTCTAATAACTCCATCTGGCAAATTATTTTTGCTGTAAGAGTTTCGGTAATTATCAGTGTATTGATTGTAATTGTAGTGAAAATCTCTACATTTTCTAGTTTTACATATACTGTGAAAATTTGCCCTAATAAAGTATACAGAATCCATTTCTTTATTGGTGCTTATTTTCCAATTGCTACTACTTAGGTTCAATATTTTTCTTTTTGTATCTTTTAAACGAATTGTATCCAAATTCCATTTGGCACCTTTACTTACTCCTCCACCTCTAGGGTTAAATGCATATATTTCTTTAGGTTCGTATCCTTCTTTAGATATAATTTCAGATACCATTAATGGAGGGGCTTCCATTTGGAACATCTCTGTTAGTAAAAATTGATTATATCTTATTTCTGAGAGATTAAACTTCCCATACTCATTTGTAGTACTTTCTCCAATAGAGCAGTTTTTAATAGGATTTCCATCAAAATCAGTTACTATCCCTTGTAGAATTGGTCTTCCTAATCTTGAAATACAAGAATTTAGTAAAAGGAAATTTAAAATTAATATTATTCTAACAAGATTTTTCATTTAAATTACTAGCAATGTATCGGTTATAATTAGTATTGGAATTAAAAGTAGTAAACATCTAAGTTGGTATTAACGATAGCTTATGTTGTGCGCTCGTATTTTGTTTTTAAATGGTTTTTTTCGTAATCCATTTTCCAGTTGTAGGTGCTTGGTAGGTTTTCATCTTAATAATTAGCTCATCAATATTATTACTAATTAAAACCATTTTTCTGTTTGTTTCTTTTAAAAGTCCCTTAGTAACCATATCATCTAAAAATAAAATTAGTTTATCATAAAATCCATTAATATTCAGAATTCCTATTGGTTTTTTATGAAGCCCTAATTGTCCCCAAGTCAACATTTCAAAAAGTTCTTCTAATGTTCCAAAACCTCCAGGAAGAGCAATAACTCCATCGCAAAGCTCATTCATTTTAGTTTTTCTCTCGTGCATTGAGTCAACTAAAATTAGTTCGGTTAATTCATTGTGAGCTATTTCTTTTGATTTTAGAAAATGGGGTAAAACTCCTATTACTTTTCCTGAGTTTAAAAGTGTTTCATTAGCTATAGCTCCCATTAGTCCCACATTTGCTCCTCCATAGACTAATACAATATTTTCAAGAGCTAATTTTTTTCCAAGTTTTTTAGCCTGAAACTCAAAATCATTATCAGTTCCGAAACTTGAACCGCAAAAAACTGTAATTCTATTCATTTAATTTTAGTTTGTATTATATAACGTGTCGTGCAAGGTCTTAATATAAGAAACCTAAGGCAGGTAATGAGCGATACGTTTTGATTTAATGTTAACTCAAATTTTATATTTGGAAAATTGTGCTAACAAACAGATTTTTTTGGTTTAGCATAAGTGCGATGTTTTTTATAGTCTTTTAATCTTTAAAAACAGGTTTATTTGCTCTTAGGTAACTGTTAAATTCATAATAGTCTATATATTCAAATAAGCTTTCTTCAGAACAATTATCATCTAATAAACTTGTATTTTCTTCAAAGGAAGCGGCTTCATGTATGTTATGGTGTAATAATTGAATGAATTCTGATAATTTTTTTTCGTTATAATTAAATGCTTCAGGGGATTGGTTTTGATTTAATCGCCAAGAATTTCCAAATGCGTATGTGAAATTAACAGAACCTAAAACCTCAAAAAAGTAATCTTCTGGGAAAAAGAATTTAGCTTTTAAATTATTTCCAATAAAAGCTGATCCATGATTGTAATCTCCCATAAGGCAATTGGTTACAGTTAAGTTTTCAAAAATGAAAAGCATTCCACAAGTAGTTACATTTTTTGCTGTAACATTACCTGTTACAAAAAGTAATTGCATTAAATCATCAGATAGAGAAATACAACCATCGACGATTAAATTACCGTTTATTATAAATACGCCTATTTCCAATTCTGCCAAACAGTGTAAATTACTTAAGTGTAAATCTCCATCATGAAATACAATATCTTTCTTAGTATCTATGGCCTGTTTGGCTAAATGCATAAATATGCCTCCTACATCCGTAATATTTATTGTTTTTTCTTCTGTTTTTTTTGATAAAATTGGGATGATAGTTTCATTAATAAATTCTGTGTCAAATTGCTTTAGCAAATAACTTTTTCCGATTTCAAAAATGACCTCTTTGATAGTTGTAATTTCAGATTCAGAAATGATAATATCTTCATTAGAAATCAACTGCTTTTGTATGATGGGGGGATTCAAGTGTTTATCATCTTTATCATAATAATCAAAGCTAACTGGTGTCCCCGGTTTTTTTACTGCTTTATAAACTTTGTTATCCGAATTACCAAATGCAAATATTTCGGAAGTAGGCTCTGATGATTTTAAATAAACATCTTCTATTTGCTCACCATTTTCAAAAGTTCCATATCTAGAAATTTCGCCATTGGGATGAAATCTTTTAAAATTTAACATATTTCCCTTATCATCAAAAAAAGTATGGCAACATAAATGCCCTTTTGGAGCCAACCACCATTTCCATTCGCCAATATAATTGCCTTGCTCATTTTTTATGCCAAGTTCCCATTCATTTTGAGTTGCATTCCAAATAGCTTCTTTAGGGACTGTTGTTGGTCTTTCTTGATTTTTATTCATTTTTTTATTATTATACAAAAGCTGCGTTATGTGTTGTCCACGAATTTTTATAGAAATATAAGAAAAAACTTTCTTGTTTTTTTATTGGGAATAAAATTGGCGAACAGATTACATACATCTGTTCGCCAATTTTCAGTTTTTTAAAATATTGTATTTTAAATTTAAAATGAGTCCTTTTTATAGAATTGAGCGCTACCCTTTCTTTTCTATTTCATTTTTTAAATTTGTGATTAAATTATGGTATTCAGATTTTAAATTTTCACCCTTTGTTATTACATCGCTCATTTTGTTAAGAAGTAATATATACATATTTCTAACTTCTTGCGAATTAAAAATTTTGACATAGGAAATATAATCTCTATTTTTTTCTTTCTCTGTTCTTTTTCTGATTTTAGCTAAAACCTCCGGATTAATGTTATAATTATTAATAAAATATTTTTCTAAGTGTTCTTTTGTGTATGCTGTTACTTCTTCTTCACTTTCTTGGTAATCTTTAACCCTATCGTAGAGTTTAGATATTTTATTTTTTAGAGAATCATTTGATATTAATTCTATTTTACCTGAATTAATCATAGAGTTGTATATACCTGTAGATGGATAAAATGTATGATTTTTGACGTTTACGGTTATTAAAGAATCAAGAGAACTAAGCTTTTGGTCTGAAACATCAATGAAAATAACTTCTCGTAAGCTTTCATTTCTTCTAATTTGGGCATTCAGAACCTGGTTAAACTCAATAGTATTTATCTTTATAGACTCCTGTATACTTTTTAAAATTTTTAGTTCGTCTTTTTTCAAATATTTATTCTGATTCCAATTGTTTATTTGAAGTGCAATTAAAATTCCAATGACCACAAGTATAATTTCACCAATTGCATATTTTAAATACGCTCTTGTTTTTCCTTCTGAAAGGGAAGATTGTCTAATTTTTCTAAAAATTTTTGTCATTTGTTAAATAGTTGATTATGGTAAAACATATTGGAATTATACATTGTTTTGTAAAACGTTACTTATTTAATAGGGTTAAAATAATAACAGTAACTTTAGATTTATAAGCCTAACTTTAATTGCAAAACGAACCCTTAACCCTTCTATTTGCATAGTAATATTTGAGAAACGAGATGTAGCTTATTGAGGCGATGAAGTTGAATGTAATACATTGACTTTGTATATTAAGTTATAGACTTATAACATCAATTTTTGAGCTTAAAAACAATTATAGCACAAAAGAAACTAATGTTAATTACTGTGACGGAAACTGGCTTTGTGTTTAATTAAAAAGTCTTTCTATTATTAATGAAGAAAAGTAGTTAACTCCCGTTTTAATACAAGTTTCATCAATTTGAAAATTTGGTGCATGTGGCATCGATACAATTCCTTTTTCAAAATTTGAACCGCCTAAATAAAAATATACACCTGGTACATGTTCTTGAAAATAAGCAAAATCATCTCCTCGATAATCTGGCATTTCTCCGTATAATGGTATGATGTTTTCTGCTCCAAAGGTTTTAGAAATATGTTCTAGGGATTTTTCAGTAAGTTTTTTATCATTGTATAGGTTTGCTCGCTCAAAAGAATAAACAACATCGATTAATTTTTTAGCATATTTTGAGTGGCTAATTTTATCCTTTAATTGTGGTATTGCTAAATTTATTCTTTCTTTTGTACTTGCCCCAAAATATGCAGAAATACTTACCTCATTTTTAGTTTCGGTAACTTTAAAACTTTTTTTATTTATAAAAAGGAAATCTTTAAAAATGGTATTTGGATTAGCAAGACCTATACTAGGATCCCCCAAGCTATTAGGATTCCAAAATTTACTATCGGGAGCTACATTTTGAAGTTCCATAATACTTTTTTTACTATACTCAATAATTGCTTTAGTATCTTTTGAATTCTTAAATGATAAAGTAATGGTTTTGTAATCTGCAAATAACCATTCAGGCTTAGTCGCAATTATATTTGTAGGCATAGGGCCAATATGTGAACCATAAATTTCATCTGGATTAATAAGCTCAAATAAACCATCGTCGACCATTGCTTTCGCCCCTGTATAAGATTCTTCTGCTGGTTGAAAAATAAAATATACTTTTCCTGTCAATTGTTCTTTTTGACTAACCAATACCTTTGCAATACCCAGTGCAACAGTCATGTTAACGTCATGTCCACAAATATGGTGTGGCTTACTATCCTCAACTTCATTATTAGTTGAGTCATGATTATGAATTGAGACGGCATCCATATCCGCTCTCCAGGCAATACTTTTTCCTTTTTTACCTGTATCCAAAACACCTAAAACACCATAACCTCCTATTCCTGTTTTTACTTCTAGACCTAATGATAATAAGTGTTCTTCTATTTTTTTTGAAGTCCTTATTTCTTTCCCAGAGGCTTCTGGATTTTTATGAAAGTCTTGACGTATTTTTACAAGACTATCAAAAATTGTATTTGTTTTCTCCTCTATGTTTTTTTGAAAAACCGCTGTTTTATTGATGTTTTGACCACATAAAACTAAAGAACAAAACAGAAATTGTAATATTAAAATAAGCTTGCTATTTATTTTATCTGAAACCATTGTATTGTTATTTAAATTAGATAAAGCAAAAATCTAGATTTAAATTAACAAATACCTGTCACATTTGTGACATAATTACTTTTTAGCGAGTTTACTTCTAATTCTACTTAAAGATTGTCTTTCTATACCTAAAAGAGATGCTAAATGAGACATGCTGATTCTATTCGCAATATCCTTATTGTTTTCAATAAACTCAATATATCTTTCTTCTGCATTTTTAAATAAAAAACTTTCTACCCTATCGGTTTGCACAGTCAAAACATGTTCAGCGATTAGCCTACCATACATTTCGCTACTTTTAAATTTATTGTAACCTTCTTGAATTTTATGATAAGGTAATTTTATAATTACAGAGGGTTCAAGACATTCAATAAAATATTTAGTAGGTATTTGTCTTATAAAAGCAGGATAGTCGGTCGCATACTTATTTTCATTTACAAATCCTGTAGTTATTTTGTTCCCTTTCTCGTTAATGTAATACCTCCTTAAGAGACCTTTGCACACAAATCCGATTTCTTTTTGCACTTCTCCACTCTTAAATAAAAAATCCTTTTTAGAATATGCTTCTATAGTAAGATATGACTTTAAAAAAGCCACTTCTTCTGAATTAAAATCGGAAAATAATTCAATATAGGAATCAATATATTTTTTAAATTCTTGTTTCACTATGTTTTTGCGCTTGTTAATAACTCGGCACTATGCAAAGTGCTGTGAATTTTTATGGAAATATAGCAAAATAAGCTATATGCTATTATAAAAAAACACCATTCTTTTTTTGAATAAAGAATGGTGTTTTAAATTTTATATGAAAAAGTATTATTTGGTTTTTCTAACTAAAATAGTCCAATCTTGCTGTTTTTTATCAGGAGATTTTCCAAGGTTTACAATGCTACCTCCTGTTACTTTTTTTAGTTTAGATTTTTTTAATTCGCCACCCTTTTTAGGGTTAAACCAAAGTACTTCATAAGTGCCAGTAGCATTTGTTAAATCTAAGTTGGCTATAGGCTCAGAGTTTAAGTAAACTACATAGGTGTCATTCTCTTTTGCAAGGCAATAGATAGTGTTTTTATTTTTAGCGTTGCCTACTAAATCGTTTCTATTGTTCATTTCCCAAAAAGGAATGTTGTTATCTTTAAAAAAGTTTACGGCATAAACGGCTTGGTTCCAAAATAAGTCTCTAGATCTATAATCTTGGCATGTAATATCTGAGTGTTCGTGTTTGTATCCAAAATACCACTCATTTCCCCAGCCACCTGCCATAAAGGTACCCCAAAGTGCATTTTTCCTTGCCATATCATGATCAGGATTGTCTTTATCTGGGACTAAAGAATGTTGTGCATCTCCAGGTTCATCTACTGCTGCCGCCCATTGAAAACCTGCTTCTTTAGAAGCTTTTAGCCAATGTAAAACTTCTTTATGAATAATGCTAAAATCTGCTTTATGAGTTTGTATAGAAGGGCCTGTTAAACCACTATCAGGTCCTAAAAGGTCATCATAAGATACACCATTATGTATTACTAAATGGTGGTGGTATGGGTCATTGTTTTTAAAATAATGCGTCATAGCTAAACGTTGCTCTGTATCTTGCGGGGGTGTTGTATGGTCTTTTATCCATTCACCATTTTCTTCACATAAATTCCAGTTTAAGGCTAAGTGGTGTCCAAATCTAGCCATAAGTTCGCGGTAGTATAATTTACTATTAGCGCCTACACCTCCATTGTCTAGTAAGCCTTGATTTTCTACTTCTAAAGTTTTAAAATGAAGAAATAATCCAAGTTTTTGTGCATAGCCAAAAAGAGATTCCCATTGGTCCATTTTAGAAACATCAATACGATCATACGAATCGTAGTCTATATATGGGAATACGTTTTGATCATCACCAGCAATATTATTTGTTAAGAAAGAAACAGAATTTAAATTTTTAGAGGCTAAATAATTTAAAGCACCTACTATGGCTTTTCCTTTTCCGTTTTTCCATGTTAAATCTCCTTTTTTCCAATCCTTTTCATGAGCGGCCCAAGTTTTTACCAAATTGTCTTTATGACCATCATTATGAAAAGTACCGTCGAAATCTACATAAGAAAGGAAGTTTTCCGGAGCATCTGGTCCTTGTTTTAAGAAATATTCACCTGTTTCAGCAAATTTTAAATAACGTTCGCCTACATATTGTAAACGCCCTTTTGCTCTAAAATCTTTTCCTTTTTTATCGGTATTAGTAATTGTGAATTTTCCTTTAGCACCATCCATATAACCGGCACTTACACCTGCTGTTTTTTTACTACTTACGGCTACCCAATTTCCTTTTCTAAAATCTACATCATAGGTCCATTCTCCTATTTCATCTGGTGCAAAATGTACGCGCCATTTGTTCCCTTCTGTAGCAGAGGTTTCTCCTGCAAATCCGTCAGCTGCAAAATAACCAGGAACCATATATGTTTTTCCAGATGCAGCATGAGAAAAAGTAACATTAAAGCGGTAATTCATAAAAGGGTTGTAGGCCTTTTTTTCTGAGCTAAGAGGTCCATCAAAAGTTAAGCTTACTTTGTGCCATTTTTTTAATTCTCCATGAATAGAAACGGCGGTATCTTCACTACCCTCTGTTAGGCTTTCTAATAATTTTTCTCCTTTTCCTATTGGAGCTAGGGAAATACCGCTCCAACGTGCTCGGCTATATTCTCCATTTTTACTTGCTATTTTACCAGTAACTGTAATAATATCATTAGTGTTTAATTGGATGTCTAAAAAAGTTTTTCCATAATCTGGTCCTTCTTCAAAAGAATCTGTGCTTAATTCTGGTCTAAATGTACCTTGAATATGGTTATTTACTTTAATAATAAAAGTAGATCTACCATCATTCTCTCCAACACCATGCGCTACAAGGTCGTATAAACCAGAAGGGCCAGTGTATTTATAAGTAGCTTCTGCTTCATTATGTTTATTAGGATTAATAGCAAGCCACATTTTTTTATCTATATAAAACGTTTCGTCTTTTACAGTAAAGTCGGTAGCTTTTATAGTAATTGCATAGGGGTGTTTTTGTTTTACCATATTCATTAAAGGCATTTTTATGGCATTTGATTGTTTTTTAGATTTATTAATGGCATAATGCTTATCTGTTGTCATTAACCATTGGTCCATAGCAAAACCATCTTCGCGCATGCTAAATTGTATGTCGTGTTCTCCGGCCTTATCTATATCTAAATATATAAAACCAGGTAAGCCGCAATGAACTTCCATTGTTCTTTGTCTGCTATCCCAGTGCCAAGATTTTTTTCCTTCGCACCACTGCATTTTTTGTCCAGATGTAGGCCATTTTCCGTCTATACCAACATGTACACCATTGTCTTCAGAACCAGAACTGTATATGTTTGCCCATATATAATAACGCCCTGGAGTTGTTATGTTTACTTTGTAATGTACAATGGCCATTTTGCCTGCTTCGTTGGTGAAGTTTGTACCTTCTATAAGTTTATCTCCGTGTGTTACTCTAGTATCTGGTAATATTTGTATGTATTTTTTACCACTGGCTGTTTCTGCTTTGTCTTGATCAGAAATAACATGCCATTTACGAACATCTGTTTTTGTTTGTTGGTAAAAATTTTCAGCTTCAACTTTTAAAAAACCATTTTTTTCGGTCGCTATTTGTGCATATGTAGTGTACCCTAACAATAATGTAAATAATGTTAAGGTAAAATTTGTTTTAAATTTTTTAGGAATAGGTTTCATTTGGTGTTTGATTTTAAAGTATTTGATTTTTTATTGTATTCTGTTTTTGTTAGTAGATTTTCTAACCACTAAAAAAGATTTTAAAATTCTCTTTTCGTAGGAGCTATTGTAATCGTTTAATTGTTTTAGTAATAATTGAGCAGCTTCTTCTCCCATTCTGTATCCAGGTTGGTCTATACTTGTTAGGGACGGCTCTAATAATTCATCTATTGGTTCGTTATTAAAACCAATTAGAGATAATTTCTCGGGTATAGAAATGCCTCTTTCTTTTGCAGCTAACATAACACTAATTGCTATTTGATCACTAAAGGTTAAAATGCCATCAGGGTAGTCTGGTGAGTATAGTATTTTACGTGCTGCGGATAGTGTACTTTCTTTATCAAATCTACTATATATAATATGATCTTTATCTAAAGGGATGTTGTTGTCTTTTAATGCATTTTTAAACCCTTTTATTCGGTCGTTGTTAATCTGAAGTATTTTTGGTCCACCGATATAAGCAATTTTTTTACAGCCAACCGCAAGTAAATGCATAGTAGCTTCGTAAGCAGCTCTTTCGTTATCAATAGTCACTTTGTGTGTAATAATATCGTTGCATTCTCTGTTAAAGAAAACAAGAGGAATACCTTCTTTTTTTAATTTTTTAAAATGAGAAAAATCTTTTGTTTCACTGGCTAAAGATGCAATAATACCATTTACGCCAGCACTTATAAGTTCTGTAACTAAGCTTTTTTCTCGTTCATAAGATTCGTTAGACTGACATACTATTATATGCATGCCATGTTCTTCTGCAATTCTTTCAATACCACTAATAGCCATTGCATACAAATGATAACTAATTTTAGGAACAATAACACCTATTAAATTAGAGCTTTTTTTGTGCTGTTCGTGTAGAATATCTACAGAAAGATATCCCATTTTTTTAGCAGTAAGTTTTACTTTTTCTTGTGTTGCTCTGCTAATTCTGGGATGACTTTTAAGTGCTCTTGAAGCGGTGGAAATAGAAATGTTTAATGCATCTGCTATATCTTTTAAAGTGGTAGTTCCCTTAGGTGTTATATTTTTTGAGTCTTCTGAATTCATAATTTAAAATTGCGCAAATTTTAGCGCAAAAAATAGTATATTTTCAGTCAAAAGTAATCATTTTTGTATATTTTTGAACTTTATGAGTGTATTTTTTATTGAATTAACATTTTTATTTGCGCAAAATTGCGCAAAATGTATTTACAACTAACATTAAGTAATGGGAAAAACATACAAGATTGCCGTAGTAAACGGAGATGGAATTGGGGCAGAAATTGTTCCTGCAGGAGTTTCAGTATTAGAAGCAACAGCGAAGAAACATGGTTTTAATCTAGATTTAAGTGAGCTGTCTTGGGGGGCAGGTTATTATTTAAAACATGGAGAGTTTATGCCAGCAGATGGTATTGAGCAAATGAAAGCTTTTGATGCGATATATTTTGGAGCTGTTGGACTCCCAGAGGTAGATGATACTTTGCCTGCCAGAGATTATACTTTTAAAGTTAGAAGTGAATTAAAACAATATGTAAACTATCGTCCTGTAAAACTTTTTTCAGGCTTAAAAAGTCCATTAAGAACAAAAACCGAAAAAGATATTGACTTTGTTGTTGTTAGAGAAAATAATGAAGGAGAGTTTGTTCAAAGCGGTAAAACATTTTACCCAGACGATGCTCACGGTTTCGCTTCTGATACTAGTGTGTTTACAAGATTTGGAATAGAGCGTATTGCTCATTATTCTTTTAAATTAGCAAGAAAAAGAAGAAGTAAAGTTACTAATGTAACAAAATCTAATACCTTAATAAACAGCCTTGCTTATTGGGATAGAGTAATTGCAGAAGTAGCAGAGCAATACCCAGATGTAGAATACAATAAAATGTATATAGATAATGCATCTGCAAGTTTTGTGTTAAGACCAGAAGTTTTTGATGTAATACTAACAACAAATCTTTTTGGAGATATTTTATCAGATTTAGGAGGAGCCATTATGGGTAGTTTAGGACTTGGTGGTAGTGGAAATATTAATCCAGAAAAAGATTTTCCTTCTATGTTTGAGCCTATTCATGGTTCAGCACCAGATATTGCAGGTAAAGATATTGCAAATCCGATAGGGCAAATATGGTCTGCAGCTATTATGTTAGAGCACTTAGGAGAGGTTAAAGCAGCTAAAGATATTATTGCAGCTATAGAGCATACAACTGCAGAAGGAAATTTAACAGTAGATTTAGGAGGTTCGTCATCAACGTCTGAAATTGCACAGCGAGTAGTAAAGTTTATAGAGGAAAGTACATTGGTTATAGCTTAACTATGACAAACAAAAAGATAATAGATTTAACGCTGCCTATTAATAATTTAATGAGCGGCGTTTCTATTGAGTCTGCTAAAAAAATAGCTGTAGATGGTTGGAATGCGACTACTCTACATTTGTATTCGCATAGTGGAACACATATGGATGCTCCTTTGCATTTTGAGGTAAATGAGCAAACTATTGATCAATTACCACCAGAAAGATTAATTAGTGAAGCTTGGGTAGTAGATATACGTAATATACAACCAAAAGAAGAAATTAAAATTTCGCATTTAGAAAAAATAGCCTCAGATTTTGTAGCAGGAGAAAGTGTTATTTTACATACAGGCTGGAGTAAAAAAATAGGAACTCCAGCATACAGAGATGAACTGCCAAGAATTAGTGAGGAATTAGCAAACTGGCTGGGAGAAAAAAAAGTAAATATTTTAGGAGTAGAACCCCCATCAGTTGCAGATGTAAATAATATAAAAGAGGTTACCAATATCCATAATATCTTAATGAAAAAAGATGTTATTATAGTAGAAGGACTTTGTAATATAGAACAAATTACAAAACCCAAAGTTACCCTAGTAGCATTGCCATTAAAAGTAGAAGGAGGAGATGGTGCTCCATCGAGAGTATTAGCGATAGAAAAATAAAAACCAAATGCCAAACCAAGAAATTTTAGAGTCCATACAACAAGGGTCATGGTCTAAAAGTGTAGAAGAAAAAATTCGCAAACAACTTATAGAAAAACCAAAGACTATAGTTGTTTTAGATGATGATCCCACTGGTACGCAAACAGTGTACAATATTCCTGTAATTACAGAATGGACTCTGGAAATACTTGAAAAGGAGATTTTAAAAAGTCCTATATTTTTTATACTTACCAATTCTCGTAGTTTACAAGTTGATGCAGCCAATTCGTTGGCGAAATTATTAGGATCTAGACTCCGCGATATAGCTAAAAAACATAATAAAGAATTATTAATAATTAGTAGGGGAGATTCTACCTTAAGAGGGCATTATCCTAATGAAGTAGATGCCTTAACTGAAGGCTTAAAGCTAAAAAAAGCAAAGCATTTAATTGCACCAGCTTTTTTTGAAGGAGGTAGATATACTTTTAATGATGTGCATTATGTAAAAGAAGGAGAAAATTTTATACCAGCAGCAGAAACTCCTTTTGCACAGGATAATACATTTGGTTACATGTCTTCTAATTTAAAAAAATGGATTGTAGAAAAATCCAAGGGAAAGATTAAGTCTAATGAAATAATTAGCTTTCCTATAGAAAAACTTAGAAATAAATCTATAGAAGATATGGTAAGTATTTTAGATAAACCCAATGCATTTCGTATGGTTGCAAATGCATCGTCCTATATAGATTTGCAAAAAATGGCTTTAGCTAGTCTTTCTTTAGAGCAAGCTCCTATATTTAGAACAGCAGCCTCTTTTGTAAATGCTATTTCTGGAATAAAGCCTCAAAAATGTTTAACAAAAAAAGAAATATTAAAAGAAAACCAGTCGGGAGGAGCATTAATCGTTATTGGGTCTTATGTGCCAAAAACTACCGAACAGCTTAGTTATTTAAAAGAGCACTCTAATGCTATTTTTTTAGAATTAGATGTTTCTAAGGTTTTAGAAAAAACAATTTTCAGTAAGGAAATACAAAACTTAATAGAGAAAATTGATTTATGTATTGCCTATGGTAAAGATGTAGTGTTATATACTAGTAGAAATATCGTAAAAGGAAATACAAAAGAAGAAAGCTTAGCAATAGTAAATAAAGTTTCCAACGCATTAATAAAAATAGTAAAAGACATAACAAGTAAGCCAAAATATATAGTAGCAAAAGGAGGTATAACTTCTAGCGATGTAGCAACAAAAGCACTGGAAGTAAAACGCGCAAATATTTTAGGGCAAGTTTTAAAGGGAGTTCCTGTATGGGAATTAGGAGATGAATCTAAATTTCCTTCCGTACCCTATATCGTATTTCCAGGAAATGTTGGCGATATAGCAGCCTTATATGAATTAAAAAAGATATTAGAATGAAAAAAAACACTTACTTTCCTAAGCGTTATTTTATGGTTATGGGGACTTTCCTTTTAGCGCTGTTACTATATGTAGATCGCATTTGTATATCTGTGGCAAAAGAGCCTATAGCAGAAGCTTTAAGTTTAAGCGATAAACAAATGGGGTGGATTTTAGCTGCGTTTTCTTTGGGATATGCATTTTTTCAGACACCATCTGGGATAATGGCAGATCGTTATGGCCCCAGAAAAGTGTTAACAGTAATTGTTATTTTATGGTCTGCTTTTACGGCGCTAACAGGAGCAGCATGGAATTTTATATCTTTAATTATTGTTCGCTTTTTATTTGGAGCAGGAGAAGCAGGGGCGTTTCCTGGAATGTCTAGAGCAATATATAGTTGGATTCCTTTAAAAGAGCGTGGTATAGTTACTGGTATTAATTTTTCGGGTTCGCGTTTAGGTGCAGCATTTGCAGTGCCCGTAGTTGCATGGCTTGTAACAGATTTTGGGTGGCGATTTGCTTTTATTGTTTTAGGAGTTATAGGCGTAGTGTGGGCAATATGTTGGTATGTGTTTTTTAGAGATACTCCAGAAGAATTAAAAAGTATTTCTGATGAAGAAAAGAAATATATAGCAGAAGAGCGTCAAGATAAAGATACCACGGCATCCAAAGGCAAAATACACTTTGGAACTTTAATGAAATCTAAGAATATGTGGTTGGCAATGGGGCAGTATTTTTGTAGTAATTTTACTTTCTTTTTTGCTTTAACATGGTTATTTCCGCATATTAAAAGTGAATATCAATTAGATACTATAGAAGCAGGTTTTTATACAGCTATTCCTTTAATTTTTGGAGCATTTGGAAATTGGTTTTCCGGATGGTTAATAGATAGAATTTTTAAAAAAGGAAGTTGGGATAAATCTAGGGTTTTCCCAGCATCATTAGGTTTTGTATTGGCAGCTATAGGTCTTTTAGGAAGTATTTATATGAATTCTGCTGTAGGAGCAATTATCTTTTTAAGTATTGCTATTTTTGGAGCAGATATGACCTTGCCTCCTTCTTGGGCATTTTGTGTAGATATAGGAAAAAAGCATGCAGGAGCAGTTTCTGGAACCATGAATATGGCAGGTAATATAGGAGCATTTATTACAGCATTATTATTTCCTTATTTATTAGCATGGACGGGTTCTACTACACTATTTTTTATTGTAGGAGCAGTGTTAAATGTATTGGCTGTTATATTATGGTTTAATATGAAACCGCACAGACATTTTTCAGAATATTAAGATGTATTATATTTAAAGTATTTACAATTTAAGTTAGATGAAGAAATTAAGAGGGGTAGCTGTTGGTACAGGATATTTTAGTCAGTTTCAGTATGAGGCTTGGGAAAGACTAGATAATGTAGAAATTGTAGCAGTTTCTAGCAGAAAACTAGAGAAAGCTCAAATGATTTGCGATAAGTATGGCATACAAAAAGCATATGACAGCTTTGAAAAAATGTTAAAAGCAGAAAAGCCAGATTTTGTAGATATAATTACGCCGCCTGAAACTCATGCGGAGTTTTGTAAAATAGCAATAGAACAAGGGGTGCATATTATTTGCCAAAAACCTTTGGCACCAACCTATAAAGAATCATTGGCAATTTCTGAAGCAGTAAAAAAAACAGAGGTAAGAATGATGGTGCACGAGAATTTTCGTTTTCAACCATGGCATCGAGAAATTAAAAAAATACTAGAAAAGAATACAATAGGAGATAAGCTGCATACCATTAATTTGCGTATGCGTATGGGAGATGGTTGGCAAAAAGATGCGTATATGAATCGCCAGCCTTATTTTAGAGAAATGGAGCAATTGCTTATTTATGAAACGGGCGTGCATTTTATAGATGTATTTAGATATTTAATAGGAGATGTAACACAAGTGTATTCTAAGTTAAAAACTTTAAATGCGAATATAAAAGGAGAAGATTTTGCTTGGGTACAGTTAGAGTTTGCAAACGGAATCCTTGGTTTTATAGATGCCAATCGTTTTAATGAAAACACATCTGAAGACCCAAGATTAACTTTTGGAGAAGTTTTAATAGAAGGCAATAAAGGGAGCATACGCTTGCATCACGATGGTACTATAACAACTCAATTATTAGGAGAAAAAGAGAAGAAGCATCAGTATGCCTACGAGAAGATTAATTTTGCAGGAGACTGTGTTTATTATACTCAAGAGCATTTTATAAACTGTTTGCGTTCCGGAGCCGAATTTGAAACCGATGTTACGGCTTATTTAAATAATATAAAAATTCAGGATAAAATTTATGAATCAAATGTAAAAGGTATTCCATTATCTATAAACTAAGTAGTAATCATAATCATAATCATTGTAATCATGAAGAATAATTTTAAAATATCTATTAGTTATTACCAACAAATAGCAGTGTTTATTTTATTTATTATGCTTGTTGGGTGTAATGTAAAATCTAAAATTAAATTTCCAACTCATGTAGGAGTCAGACCAGAAAGTGTTACTAAAGGATTCAATGGTAATTATTATGTTACTGTAATGAATGCAAAAGAAGGTGGGGATGGAGAGCTAGTTGAGATTTCTGTGGATGGTGTTAAAACATTTGCCAAAGGATTTAATGAGCCTAAAGGAATCGTTTATTTAAACAATCATTTATATTTTTCTGATTTAACACGTATTTGGGAGGTAGATAAAGATGGTAACGCAAGGGTTTTTGTAGATAAGAAAGATTTTCCAGAAGAAGTATTGTATTTAAATGATGTTGCTACGGATGTTGATGAAAAAGGTATATATGTGGCAGATATGGGGGCAACAAAATACATGCGAGATGATAGTAATGCGTTATGGCCATTAAATAGTGAAGAAGCAAAGCAAGTTCCGCAATTAGGACGTATTTATCATATTAGTTTAGAAGGTAAAGTATCTATAGCTCAAGATACATCGCCTTTAATGCTTAATCCTAATGGAGTCGGTGTAGATAATGAGGGTAATATTATGGTAGGAGCATTTTTTCTTGGGAATTTTTTAGTGAAACAAGAAGGAGAGTTAAAACCATTAAAAGGTCGGTACAGAGGTATTGATGCGGTAGAGCAAGATAGTAAAGGAAATTATTACGCAAGTAGTTGGTCGTTAGCTAAAGTGTGGAAAATAGATGCAAAAACTAATGAGTCAACAATTCTTATAGAAGGGTTAAGGTCAGCTGCAGATTTTTATTTAGAGGAAGATAAGGGAAGACTATTGCTTCCTGATATGTTGGAAGGTAAAATTTACGAAGTTGATATTAATAAGTAATATTAATTAAAGCCAAAATATACGAATTTAACAATCAAGGGCTTCCATTATTTATAGATTAGTTTTCTTTTCATTATAACTTAGTGTAATCTAGTTTTTTTAGTCGATTTTACAGATATTTATTTGGGTGTAATCATCTTAAAAGAATAAAATTATGTTTGGAATTATAAATTATGAGGCATTTTTAGTAGCAGGAATAATTTTAAATTTAACTCCAGGAACAGATACCATGTATATATTAGGTAGGAGTATTTCGCAAGGTAAAAAAGCAGGAGTACTCTCTGCTTTAGGAATAACAACAGGGTCATTGGTGCATTGTATTTTTGCTGCATTAGGACTTTCTATAATTTTAGCCAAATCAGCATTAGCATTTCAGATTGTAAAATATGCAGGAGCGGCCTATTTAATTTATTTGGGGTTTAAAATGCTATTGTCAAAATCTAATGAACAGTTTAAATTAGAGCAGAATGATAATAAAACTAATTACAGAAAAATATATTTTTCAGGGATTTTTACAAATATTTTAAACCCTAAAGTGGCTTTGTTTTTTCTTGCTTTTTTACCACAGTTTATTAATCCAAACTATGCACAAAATTCACTTCCTTTTTTAATATTAGGTTTAACTTTTGTAACTACCGGAACTATTTGGTGCTTAGCACTAGCATTTTTTTCTTCTAAACTGTCTAATAGTATTAGGGCAAATTATAAAATAAAAAAATGGTTAGATAAAGTTACTGGAGGTATATTTATTGCTTTAGGAATAAAATTAGCTTTGAGTAAACGATAGAATTTTATTTGCAAGATAACTTAGTTTTTTAAGGCTTACTTTTAGATATTTGCGCCTTTATTTATAGTATGTGGAAATAAAGAGACGGCAACGAGTAGCATTAAGTATTATTTTTTTTCTTTCAGGTTTCTGTTTTTCCTCATGGGCATCTAGAATCCCAACAATAAAAACGTTTTTTAATTTTAATGAGGCGCAATTAGGTAATTTACTTATGGTATTACCCATTAGCTCTTTAATTGGTTTGCCTATTTCTACTTGGTTGGTTTCTCGTTTTAATAGTCGTATTCCTTTATTGTTTTCGTTTATAAGTTATTCGCTAGCATTAATGTTAATTGGTTTTGCTCGTACTCCTGTGTTTTTAATTGTATGTATTGCTCTTTTTGCTTTTAGTATGCGTATTTTAAATATAGCTATGAATACGCAAGCTATTACCCTACAGAAAAAGTATAGCAAAAAAATAAATGGTTCTTTTCATGGATTGTGGAGTTTTGGCGGTATTGCAGGAGTTGGTTTTTCATCTCTTTTAATAAAATTTAAAGTTGCTATAGAAACACATTTAACTATGGTTTTTATAATTGCTTTGTTCTTGGCTATTGCAGTTTATAAATTTTTATTATCTAATGATCGTTCAACAAAAGGTAATAAGCTTATTATGGGTAAGCCAGACCCATTTATATATTATTTAGGAATACTTATTTTTCTTGCTGCGGTATGCGAAGGAGGAATGTACGATTGGATAAGTGTTTATTTTAAAGAAGTTTTGCACCAAGAAGTTTTTACTATTGGGTACTTTCTTTTTATGATATTCATGACTTTTTCCAGATTTTTTTCAGACTACCTCATAGAAAAAATAGGCATGCAAAAAACTTATGTTTTTAGTGCTCTACTTGTTTCTTTAGGAATATCCATTGCGTTGGTGTTTCCTTATTTTTGGAGCTCAATTATAGGCTTTAGTATAGTTGGTTTTGGAATAGCAACAATATTTCCTGTAACCTTTACTTTGGCGGGGACATCTAATAAATATTCTACAGGTATGGCAATATCAATAATTACCACTTATGGTATTTTGGGGGTATTTGTAGGGCCGCCTTTAATTGGTTATTTGGCCCATGCTTTTAATTTAAAATCGGCCTTTATTGTTTTTGTGTTTTGTGGCTTACTACTTATCCCAGTTTCTTATCTTTTTTTTAGACATCAGAAAAAACAAGAAAACTAGGAAAGCAAGATTTAATCTATATAAACAATACGATTTTTAGGAATAATAGTTCCCTTTTTTAAAATAATATCTTTTTTAGTAACAGCCCAAATAGTGGTTTGTACACGCAATAAATGATCGTTCTTGTCTTTAAAGTAAATATCTACTTTGTTTTTAAGTAAGTTGCCTAATTGTACAGCCCTATTAAGATAGTGATTCAGGATTTTTTTTTGATCTATATTTTCTAGTACTTCTTTATTAGAAAAAGATAAGTCGCTTATTTCTTCTTTTGTTAGGTAGCAAGATATTTCTTTTATGTTCATAATGTGAATGGTTTAATAATTACATAATGTTAGTGTGTAATCATCAAATAACTTTACATTTTTATGTAAATAAAACTAAAATTTAACATTTTGTTTAGTGTTTTAGCCGAAGTGTTTGATTTCTGAAAACAATTTTTCTATTTGCTTTAAAAATAACTTAGGCACAATATCAGTTGCAAAGTGGTGTACAAAATTATAATGAGTATAAGAATACAAATAGTAAACGTATTTCTAATATTAAAATATGAATGCTACTTGCGTAAAAAATCGTAATTTTCCCAAAAGAATTTAGTACACATGCGCAAGTTTGTAATGTTGGTTAGTTTGTGTTTCTTATGCTCTTGTAATTGGTTAGTTTCCAAAGAAGAAAAAACCAAGCAAATAGTAGACCAAGAGATGCAAAGTATTAATTGGAATGAAATAGATAAATATCCGCTATTTGATATCTGTGATGAGACCGTTTCTAAAGAAAAGCAAAAAGAATGTTTCGAGAGAATATTATTAATGCATTTTTCTATGGCATTACAAGATTTTGATTTTGTATTAGATTTTGAGGTTAATGATACTGTTTATGTAGACTTTATAGTTAGTAAAGAAGGTTTGATAGAAGTGCAAGAGGTGGAAAACAGTGAGAATATTAAAAATCAACTTCCGGAATTTAATACACTAATAAGTACTAGTTTAAAGGAGTTGCCTAAGGTGTCACCAGCATTAAAAAGAGGCGTTCCGGTAGACACAAAATTTAGAGTTCCAATTATATTAAATACAAATTAAAAGTACTTTTTTTGGCGAACGAAAAAATTATATTAGGTATAGATCCAGGTACTACAATTATGGGTTTTGGCATCATAAAAGTAGTAAATAAAAAAATGGAGTTTGTTCAAATGAACGAGTTAATGCTTAAAAAGTATACTGATCCTTATGTAAAGCTAAAACTTATTTTTGAGCGTACTATAGAATTAATAGATACCTACCACCCCGATGAAATTGCTATAGAAGCCCCGTTTTTTGGTAAAAATGTACAATCCATGTTAAAATTAGGGAGGGCTCAAGGTGTTGCTATGGCAGCAGGGCTCTCTAGAGAAATACCCGTAACCGAATATTTGCCTAAAAAAATTAAGATGGCAATTACAGGAAACGGTAATGCAACAAAAGAGCAAGTAGCAAAAATGCTACAAGGAATGCTAGGGCTTAAAACATTGCCTAAAAACTTAGATAGTACAGATGGTTTAGCAGCAGCAGTATGTCATTTTTACAATATGGGACGTGTAGAAATAGGAAAAAGTTATACTGGTTGGGATGCTTTTGTAAAGCAGAATCCGAAGAAAGTTAATTAGCAGTGAACAATTAACATTTAGTAATGAATAATATAAAACAATTCGTAATGATAAATTTATAATGAAAGAAAATCCTTTAGCTAAAAAATCATATAGTTTTGCTTTAAAAATAGTTGCTTTGTATAAAAATTTGATAAAACAACATAGCGAGTATAACTTATCTAAGCAACTATTAAGGTCGGGTACATCAATATAGAAAAAGAATTAGCAAATAGTTTAATTGTTGATGCAGACGAATTATCTAAAATTATGTTTTCAATACTAAAAACAACAAGAATAAATAAGTAATTGATAATTATTAATTGTTCAATGCTTATTGCTAACTGTTAATTGTATTTAAATGAGCGGAATTTATATTCACATTCCTTTTTGTAAACAAGCTTGTCATTATTGCGATTTTCATTTTTCTACGAGTCTAGGAAAGAAAGAAGCAATGATAGCGGCATTGTGCAAAGAATTAGAGCTGCGTAAGGATGAGTTTAAGGACGATGAGGTGGCTACAATTTATTTTGGAGGAGGAACCCCTTCCGTTTTAGAAACCAAAGAAATAGAACAAATACTTAATGTAGTTTACAATAATTATAAAGTTGTAACAGCCCCAGAAATAACTTTAGAAGCCAATCCAGACGATTTATCAAGTGAAAAAATAAAGCAATTAGCAGCCAGCCCTATTAATAGGCTAAGTATCGGAATTCAGTCTTTTTTTGATGAAGATTTAAAATTAATGAACAGAGCACACTCGGCTAAAGAAGCCATAAGTTCGTTAAAAGAAGCAACTTATTATTTTGATAATATATCTATCGATTTAATATACGGAATTCCCAAGATGAGTGCTGATAAATGGTCGCAAAATATAGAAAAAGCATTGTCTTTTAACATACCACATATCTCTAGTTATGCACTTACTGTAGAACCCAAAACAGCCTTGCAAAAATTTATAGATAAAGGAGTTATAGCGCCTTTAGATGATACTTTGGCGCAAGAACATTTTAAAATATTAAACCAAGAGTTAGCGCAGGCAGGCTATGTATGTTATGAGTTGTCAAATTTTGGCAAGCCAGATTATTTTTCTAAAAATAATACAGCTTATTGGCAGGGTAAAAAATATATAGGAATAGGGCCTTCTGCACATTCTTATGATGGTATTAGTAGAGGGTGGAATGTAAATAACAACCCTAAGTACATAAACCAAATAAATGAGGGTGTGTTGCCTATGGAAACAGAAATACTGTCTAAAATAGATAGGTATAACGAATATGTAATGACAGGCTTACGTACCATTTGGGGAGTATCTTTAGAGCAAATTAAAACGGAGTTTGGAGAACAATACCATTCTTACCTTATGCAGCAAGCTAAGCCAAAAATAGAAGCGCAATTATTGTATATTGTAAATGGTAATTTATTAGTAAGCCCTGAAGCTAAGTTTTTAAGCGATGGTATTGCTAGTGATTTATTTCTAATTAATTTGGAATAATAATTGACTGTTACTATTTAAGTATATATTTATAGTGCAGTTAAAAATATATGAAAGCAAAAATTGAGAATAATACTATAGATTTATTAAAACCATTAGATATATCTATACCATTACAAGGAAATGCATCCAATGTAAATGCTTGGTATGTGGATCATCCTAA
Source organism: uncultured Cellulophaga sp. (assembly GCA_947492955.1). GTDB lineage: Bacteria > Bacteroidota > Bacteroidia > Flavobacteriales > Flavobacteriaceae > Cellulophaga. The sequence continues at coordinate 193,943 of CANLOV010000001.1, forward strand.
AATAGAGCCGCATACAGATGGCGATTTTGTTGGCAAAGTATCTAAAGGAGCATCTACTAATTTTAACGATATTTATTTTAACCCACATGCACATGGTACACATACAGAATGTGTGGGGCATATTACCAAAGAGTTTCATTCTATTAATAAAAATTTAACTACATTTTTCTTTTTAGCAGAAGTAATTACACTAGCACCAGAAAAATATCAGGACGATTACGTGGTGTCTAGAAAACAGCTAGAATATGCTATTGGAGATAAAACACCCAAGGCTATAGTAATACGAACGCTACCTAATTTTAATGAAAAATTAACGCAGCAATATTCGCATACAAATCCACCTTATTTATTAGAAGAGGCAGCTCATTTTTTAGTGGAAAAAGGGATTGAGCATTTATTAATAGATTTACCGTCGGTAGATAAAGAAAAAGATGCGGGGGCTTTATTGGTACATAAAGCATTTTGGAATTTAGAAGGAGCGATTAGATTTAATGCAACTATTACAGAGTTTATATATGTTCCAGATGCTATTTTAGACGGCACTTATTATTTAAATTTGCAAGTGGCTCCTTTTGAGAACGATGCAAGCCCAAGTAGACCTGTCTTATATAAAATTATAGCGGAATGAAAACAGTGTTAAAGTTAGAAGAATTAGCACAGTTGGGACTAGGGTTTTATTTGTTTAGTTTACTTGGTTACCAATGGTGGTGGTTTTTAGTATTGCTATTAACACCAGATATAGGAATGTTAAGGTATGTTTTTGGAAATAAAATAGGCGCATTATGTTACAATATATTTCACCATAAAGGATTGGCAATTATAATTTACGTATTGGGAATATATCTTTCTTTACCTTTAATGCAATTAATAGGAGTTATTGTGTTTTCTCATGCTGCTTTTGATAGGGCTTTAGGTTATGGTTTAAAGTATGAGAAAGGTTTTAAATACACGCATTTAGGAGAAATAGGCAACAATAAAAATTAGCATGGAGATTTTTCTAAGTTTTGTTTTAGGAGTAATAAGTATGTATTGGGGCTTTACTTTTTTTAAAAGAAAAAAAAGTAAAGAACTTACAGCGCATCAATCTGTAATATTATTAGATAAGGTAAAGAGTGTTTGCAAGTTAATTTCGGTAGAAGGAGACTTTGCAGAAATATATCAATATGAAAATACTAAAGAACGCTTTCTTAGTTTGGTAAGTAGTACCAAAAAAGCATTGGTAGTTATTAATGCTAAAGTGCATATTGGTTACGATTTAAAAAAGGTTGAAGTAAAAGCAGATGCTAAGAATAAAAAAATAATATTAACTAGTTTTCCGCAGCCCGAAATACTTTCAATATCGCCAGAATTACGGTTTTATGATATTAAAAACGGACTTTTTAATTCTTTTTCTCCAGATGATTTAACAGTTTTAAACCTAGAAGCAAAGGAGCATATAAAAGAGAAAATTCCCGAAAGTGGATTATTAAATACCGCTAAAAAAGAAGCTTTAGAAACTATTTTATTAATAGAAGAAATTGCCAAGACAATTGATTGGGAAATAGATTATAAAGCATTAGAAATAAGTAATAACAAACAAAAATTATTAAAATAGTAAGAGAAATGAAACAAGCACTTTGTATTTTTACGTTTATATTGATAAGCAGTTTAAGCTACTGCCAAACAAATAATAAGGAGATGAAAAATTTTGATGCTAGTTTTGCGCATACCGTATATTTTTGGTTAGAAAACCCAGATAGTAAAGAAGATAGAGTAAGTTTTGAGCAATCGCTTCAAAAGTTTTTAGACGCATCAAAATATGCAAAAACTAATTTTATAGGGGTGCCACCAAAAGCAAGTAGAGATGTGGTAGATGGTTCTTTTACCTATTCATTAATAGTAACTTTTGAATCTGCAGAAGCGCAAGAAAATTATCAAAAAGAAGAAGCACATTTAAAGTTTATAGAAGAGTCTAGTAAACTTTGGACAAAGGTTATTGTATACGATTCTAAAGGTGTAAATTAATAGAAATCCCTTTTTTGTTATGAACATAGAAGTGTTTCGCAATTATTGTATAGCTAAAAAAGGAGTAACAGAAGAATTACCTTTTGATGAGCATACGTTGGTGTTTAAAGTAATGGGTAAAATGTTTGCATTAACCTCTTTAAATAGATTTCCGTTACAAGCAAATCTTAAATGTAATCCAGAAAAAGCTATTGAATTACGAGAAACCTATGACGGAATTGTTATTCCGGGTTATCATATGAACAAAAAGCATTGGAATACCGTTTTTTTAGAAAACACTATTGCTCCAGAAATCATAATAGAATTTATAGATCATTCTTATGATTTGGTAGTTGCAGGTTTAACAAAGAAATTAAAATCAGAATTAGATAGTTTATAATATCTAAATAGAATAAAATATATTTTTTCAGTAGCTGAACATGAATAGCCTTCCGGAGTATTATAGCCATCAAATAACAAAGTACAAAACAAAATTAGCTGCTGTAAAAAAGCAATTATTTGCTTCTAGCATGTTACGATTAATCATTTTTGTGTTATCAGCTGTTAGCGTGTACTTTGTTTTTGGGAATACAAAGCTTGTTTTAGGAATAGTATTGCTAACAATCATACTATTTCTTTTTTTGGTTTCCAGACACTCAGATTTGCAATACAAAAGAGATAAATTATTAGCACTTATTGGCATTAATGAAACGGAGATTAAAGTACTTCAGAGAAATTTTCACAACTTACCAACAGGCGATATTTTTAAAGATGCAAACCATTATTTTAGTCAGGATATAGATTTATTTGGGAAAGCGTCATTTTACCAATATTGTAATAGAACAGCATTAAAACAAGGTAGTGAAACTTTAGCGGGTCTGTTTACGGCAAATAGCATAAATAATATAGAAAATAAGCAAGAAGCGATAAAAGAGTTAGCAGAGAAAACAGAATGGAGACAAGAGTTTTCTGCAATAGCTACCTTAGTTAAAACAGCTGTTTCTTATAATTCTATTATTAAATGGTTGCAAGAGTACAAATCTTTTGTTCCAAAAATAATGAAGTTACTACCTATTGTGTTTTCATTAGTTTCAGTGGCACTAATAACATTGTATTTTTTTAATATAGTATCAGGATTAGTAGTGTTGTTATTGTTTTTTTTGGGACTGGGAATTACAGGGGCTTTCTTAAAAAAAATAAATACACTTTCTGCGCATACGGGGCAAATACAGAGTACATTTCATCAATATCAAAAGTTAATTCTAGAGATAGAAAATATAGAATTTACATCGGAATTACTTAAAGAAAAAAAAGCAGGGATTTTATCTAACGGAAAAAAGACATCAGCAGTACTAAAAGAGTTTTCTAAAATTTTAGCAGCATTAGATCAGCGAAATAATATGCTTTTTGGTTTTTTTGCTAACGCATTTTTATTGTGGGATTTACAGCAGTGTTATAAGATAGAGCAATGGGTAAAAAATAATGGCTTGGCTGTAGAAAAATGGTTTAATACTATAGCTTTTTTTGATGCTTATAATAGTTTAGGTAATTTTAGTTTTAATCATACATCTTATACCTATCCAGAGATTATAGCTAAAGGAGCTGTTTTAAAGTCAGAAGCGGCAGGGCACCCTTTATTGGATCCCGCAAAGAGTGTTTTAAATGATATGGTAATAGGTGCTGAGGAGTTTTTTATTATCACAGGAGCTAATATGGCGGGTAAAAGTACGTTTCTAAGAACTGTTTCTTTACAGATAGTAATGGCGAATGTAGGTTTACCTGTTTGTGCTAAAAAAGCAACATATAATCCAATAAAACTAATAACAAGTATGCGTACAACAGATTCGTTAACAGACGATGAGTCGTACTTCTTTTCAGAATTAAAACGTTTAAAATTTGTGGTCGATGAAATACAAAAAGATCGATATTTTATTGTTTTAGATGAAATTTTAAAAGGTACAAATAGTACTGATAAGGCTATTGGCTCTCGTAAGTTTGTAGAGAAACTAGTAGACTCTAAATCTACAGGGATTATTGCTACTCACGATTTAAGTTTGTGCGAAATTGTAGCGGAGTTACCGCAGGTAAAAAACCATTATTTTGATGCAGAAATTATAAACGACGAATTACATTTTGATTATAAGTTTAAAAATGGAATCTGTCAGAATATGAATGCATCATTTCTACTTAAGAAAATGGAGATTGTAGAATAAAGCCTGGTGCAGTAATATATGTTCAAAACTATTGTTCATATGTGTAAAACATAAAAAAAGTAGAAACTATAAACTTGTAGAAAAGGTAAATGATGTATCTTTCTTCACGAGAAAAAAATCACTTTTATAGAATTATGAAATATAAAATATTATTAGGAATTTTTGTATTCCTATGTACAGTAAAAAATTATGCCCAAGAAAAGAACGATTGGGAAAATCCGGCTGTTATTGGTATTAATAAATTACCGCCTAGAGCAACTATGTATTCTTTTGCTAATGAAGAAAGTGCTTTGCTAGGAGACAAGACTAAGAGCAGCAGAGTTGTTAGTTTAAACGGAGATTGGTCTTTTAACTTTTCTAATAGTATAGAAGAAGCACCTTCAGATTTTTTAAGTACGTCTTTTAAAGATTGGAAAACCATAAAAGTTCCTATGAATTGGGAAATGCAAGGCTACGGAAAACGTATTTATACCAACCAAAGACATTCTTGGTTGCACCAAGATTGGCCTAAGATTTCTCCGGTAAAGAACCCAGTCGGAATCTATAAAAAAGATTTTAATGTAGATGCATCATGGAATAATTTAAATGTACGTATTCATTTTGGAGGGGTAACCTCTGCTTTTTATATATGGGTAAATGGCAAAAAAGTGGGCTATAGCCAGGGAAGTCGTACACCAGCAGAATTTAATATTAGTCCATTTCTTAGAACAGGGACAAATACTGTTATTTTAAAAGTGTTTAGGTGGAGTGATGGCGCGTATTTAGAAGCACAGGATCATTGGGATTTATCGGGAATTCATAGAGATGTATTTCTTTTTGCAGAACCAAAAGCTAATATTTCTGATTTTAAAGTAGAAACAGTATTAGATAAAAATTATGAAAATGCAATCTTAAAAATTAGTCCCAAATTACACTTTGAAAAAGAGTTGTCTTCCGAAGATTATACAGTAACATCTCAGTTGTTCGATGGAGATAAATTAGTGGTTAGCGACAAAGTTGAGGCTAGTGAAATTTACAATATTAATTATGGTCAAAGGTGGAATCCAAAGTACGATGTATTTAATATTCCAGTAAATAGCCCTAAAAAGTGGTCGGCAGAAATACCCAATTTATATACGCTTGTTTTAAGTTTAAAAGATAAAAAAGGCAATGTAGTAGAAAGTAAATCTACTAAAGTAGGTTTTAGAAGTTACGAAGACAAAAAGGGTGTTTTCTTGGTAAATGGTAAGCCTGTTAAATTATACGGAGTAAACCGTCATGATCATAATGCTAAAACAGGAAAAACAGTAAGTTACGAGGACATGAAAAAAGATATTATGCTATTAAAAGCATATAACTTTAATGCGGTACGTTGTAGTCATTACCCAAACAACCCAGAGTTTTATGAGTTGTGCGATCAGTACGGTATTTATGTAATGGACGAAACAAATGTAGAAACCCATGGTACTCGTGGTTTTGGAGGAGAGTTAGCAAGTAATTATGAGTGGACACAAGCTTTCGTAGATCGTGCGGCACGTATGTACGAGCGCGATAAAAATCACCCAAGTATCTTTTCATGGTCTTTAGGAAACGAATCTGGAGTAGGTGCTAATCATGCTGCAATGGCTGGTTATTTAAAGTGGAATGATCCAGAACGTTTAATTCACTACGAAGGGGCAGAATCTAGAGGGGGATTAAATTCTCCGCAAACAAAAAATACACCATCAGATCCATTTGATTTTACCAATATGATTTCGCGTATGTATCCTACGGTAGAAGAATTAGCTGCTATGGACGAAACGCAGCCTGGAGAAAAAATGGTAATTACCTGTGAGTATACTCATGCTATGGGGAACTCTAACGGAGGCTTAAAGCAATTTTGGCAAGTAGTACGTTCGCACCCTCGCATTGCAGGTGGTTTTATTTGGGATTGGATGGATCAAGGAATTTTGGTAAAAACAGAAGAAGGATGCGAGCAGTATGCTTATGGAGGTTATTTTGGCGAAGAGTACCATAATGGTAATTTTTGTTTAAACGGTGTAATTAATGCCGATCAAACGGTAAAACCTGTAATGTATGAGTGTAAGTATGTTTTTCAGCCTTTTGAGTTTTTAAAAGCAAAAGATAATAGCGTAATAGTTAAAAATAGAAATGCTTTTGTTGCTAGTGATGCTTATCTTTTTACTTATGAAATTGTAGAAAATGGAAAAGTTGTAAAAAATGGTAATTTACAAGTATCTAATATACTTCCTGGCGCAACAGCTACAGTAAAAATACCTTCATATAAAACAGATGTAAATAAGGAATATTTTGTTAATATATATGCAAGGCAGATAAAAGAAAGTGCTTGGGCAGAAAAAGGATATATAGTAGCATCGGAACAATTATTATTACAAGAAGCACCCAAGGGAACACCCTTTGTACTTGTAGAAAATAAAAAAGCTAAAATAGCTGAAGAAGTTTTAGATACAAAACTACTTATTAAAAGCAAAGAGGTTAAGCTAACATTTAATAAGCAAACGGGTTATTTAGAGGGGATAACTAAAAAAGGAGAAGAACTATTGGCTGCACCAGTAAGACCAAACTTTTGGCGTGCAACTACAGATAATGATCAGGCGGTAATACAGCTTAAAGAGGATATTAATTTTTGGAAAAAAGCAACCGACGAGCAAAAGTTAATCAGTTTTAAATATGTAGAAGAAAATGGGGTCTATAAAGTAACAAGCAAATATCAACTAGGAGGAGGAGATGTTTTTTACACCCTTGACTATATTATTTCAGAGGATCAAAATATTACAATTGAAAATAAGTTTGAAAGCCCAGCAGGTTTAGAAAACATACCACGTATAGGCTTACAAACACAACTAGCGGCTAGTTTTAAAAACGTGTCATGGTATGGTAAAGGGCCACACGAGAATTATGTGGATCGTAACGATAGTTCTTTTTTAGGGCTTTATGAAAGTGAGTTGGCATCATTGTCAGACCTGTATGTGTATCCGCAAGAATATGCCAATCGTACAGAGACTCGTTTTGTACGTTTAGAAAATGGTACCTCTACATTAGTAGTAGAAGGGACCCCTTTTGAGTTTAGCGCCTATCCGTATACCACAAAAAGCTTAGAACAAGCAAATAATATATGTGAGTTAAATAAAATAGAGGGTGTTACCCTAAATTTAGATTACAAACAACAAGGTGTAGGAGGTTACAATACATGGAGTTTAAAAGCAGCTCCAAGGCCAGAACATAGTATTTCTTCTAAGGATTATAGTTTTGTATTTGTGCTTAAATTTTTATAGTACCTTATAATTTATAATTGTAAAAGACACTTAGTGTATGCTAAGTGTCTTTTTTGTTCAATACAATATTTAAAACATTATTTTTATGCTAAATAGTAGTTGGGGTATTCCTTATGATTGTTAATTTAAAAGAAGATTTTTTATGGATTCACTTACGCAAATAGTTTTAGGAGCAGCAGTAGGCGAAGCTGTTTTAGGTAAAAAAGTAGGCAATAAGGCCATGCTTTATGGTGCTATTGCGGGGACAATTCCAGATTTAGATATTTTTGCTCGATATTTTACAGATAATTTAACGGCTACAGAATGGCACAGAGGTTTTAGTCATTCTATACTTTTTAGTGTTCTATTTGCACCTGTTTTTGGATATCTCATTTCTAAGATAGAAAGGAAGCAAGAAGCAACATGGAAAAATTGGTCTTGGCTTATGTTTTGGGGTTTTATAACACACCCGTTGCTAGATGCGCATACAACATGGGGTACACAATTGTTTTGGCCTTTAGATTTGCGTTTAGCCTACAAGAACATATTTGTAATAGACCCTTTATATACACTTCCTTTTTTAGTGTGTGTAATTTTAGCAATGAGGAAAAAGAGAACGTCTCCAAGTAGAAAAAAATATAATAACCTCGGACTAATTTTAAGTAGTAGTTATTTACTAATTACATTAATTTTAAAAGGAATATCGTATGCTAAATTTATAAATAATCTTAAGGAACAGCAAATAAGTTACCAGCGTATAGATACAAGACCATCGCCATTTAATACGATATTATGGTCGGCAATTATAGAGCAAGAAGATGCTTATTTAATGGGAGAATATTCTTTTTTTGATAGTAAGCCCATACATTTTAAATCCTATCCTAAAAATCATGAATTATTAGGAGATTTATCTAAAGAAGATAAAATAGAACGTTTAATAAAAATAGCAGAAAACTGGTATACAGTTACAGAAAAAGAAGGTCAACTTTATATAAATGATTTGCGTTTTGGGCTAATGAGCTTAGCACCTAATGAGGATAAGTTTGCGTTTAGTTATAAAATAGTAAAGGATAATAATGGTATTGCATTAGAAGAGCAACCAAAGTATACTGAAGGGGTTAAAGACATATTTTCTGTTTTGTGGAATCGTATTTGGGGAAATTAATTGGTTAGTGAGCTTATAAATAATAACTAATGGCATTAAAAAAGAAGAAATACAACGATTTAGGCTTAGGAACAAAAGAACCATCGGGTAGTGTTAGAGCTTTAAACAAAGATGGTTCGTTTAATGTAAAAAAGGTTAATGTTCCTTTTTTAGAGCGAATTAACTTTTTTCATTCGCTAATTTCCATGTCTTGGATACGTTTTATTTTACTGGTTCTTCTAAGTTATTTTATTGTAAATATCATATTTGCATCTATTTATATGCTTGTTGGAGTAGAACACCTTACGGGTATAGATGGGCTTTCTAGTATAGAAAAGTTTATGGAAGCTTTTTTCTTTAGTGCACAAACAATTACAACCTTAGGTTATGGGCGTGTAGCTCCATTAGGTTTTTTGGCTAATAGTGTAGCGGCAATAGAATCTATGCTAGGATTACTTGCTTTTGCTTTGGCAACAGGTATGTTATACGGTAGGTTTTCTAGACCTATGGCAAAAATAAAGTATAGTAATAATGCTGTTATGGCACCTTATCTAGACATTAATGGTTTTATGTTTAGGGTATTAAACCCACATAACAATCAGCTTTTAGAAGTAGAGGTAACAGTGACTTTATCTATGCAGCGCGATAATTCTACACTAAGAGATTTTTATTTGTTAGATTTAGAACGACCCAAAGTAGTATTCTTACCATATTCATGGACTATAGTACATCCTGTAAATGCAGATAGTCCGCTTTATAAATTAACTGCAGAAGAAATTTCTAAAAAAGATGCTGAGTTTATTGTAATAATTAAAGCCTTTGATGAATCTTTTTCGCAAACCGTATATTCTCGTTCTTCTTATAAGCCTTCGGAAATAAAGTGGGGCGAAAAATTTGTGTATTTAGGAAAACAAGAAAGTGATGGTATTGCTATTGATGTAAGCAGAATAGATGAAACAGAAAAAGTGGCATTAAATAAAATGTAATGTTCTAACTCTTTGTCCTACTAAGTTTGTGAATACATAGTAAAAAATAATATAGTGATGACAGCAAACGGATTAATTGTTAAAAAAAGCGCATTAGATTTTAATGAAACGTATACTAAGTTAAAAAATACGATTGATGCAAATCCAAACCTTTCAATACTATTAGAGTTAGACCATAGTAAAAATGCAGCTTCTGTTGGTTTAGAATTAAATCCTACGCGTATTATCTTATTCGGAAATCCTAAATTGGGAACTCTTTTAATGCAAAATAAACAGACTGTAAATATTGATTTACCGCAAAAAATAAGTGTTTATCAAGATGCTAGTAATGAGGTTGCAATTGCCTATAACGACCCATTATACCTGAAAGAAAGGCATGGTCTGGATGGTAATTTAGAGGTTTTAGATAAAATTAGCACTGCCTTAGATAAAATAACAACAATGGCTATTGCTAAATAATAATCTTAAAAAGCACTATGCCCTGTAATATCTGCACCAGTAATTAAAAGGTGAATATCGTGCGTGCCTTCGTAAGTAATTACGGATTCTAAATTCATCATATGGCGCATAATACTATATTCCCCACTAATTCCCATAGCACCTAAAACTTGTCTTGCCTCACGAGCAATTTTTAATGCCATAGCTACATTGTTACGCTTTGCCATAGATATTTGGGCAGAAGTGGCTTTACCTTCATTTTTAAGCTGACCTAAACGCAACGCTAATAATTGCGCTTTGGTAATTTCAGTAATCATTTCGGCTAGTTTCTTTTGTTGTAACTGTTTTGCGGCTATAGGTTTGTTAAACTGAATACGTTCTTTGGCGTATCTAAGTGCGGTATCATAACAATCCATGGCTGCGCCAATAGCGCCCCATGCAATACCATAACGGGCAGAATCTAAACAACCTAAAGGAGCGCCAAGCCCGTTTTTATTAGGAAGTAAATTTTCTTTAGGCACTTTTACATTATCAAAAATAAGCTCTCCCGTTGCCGAAGCTCGTAAAGACCATTTGTTATGTGTTTCAGGGGTAGAAAAACCTTCCATGCCGCGTTCTACAATAAGACCATGAATACGGCCTTCTTCATTTTTTGCCCAAACAATAGCAATATCTGCAAAAGGAGCATTAGAAATCCAAAGTTTAGCTCCATTTAAAAGGTAATGGTCGCCATGGTCTTTAAATTTAGTTTCCATGCCACTTGGGTTAGAGCCATGGTTGGGTTCTGTTAAGCCAAAACAGCCTATAAATTCTCCAGTAGCTAATTTTGGTAAATATTTTTTACGCTGTGCTTCGTTTCCATAGGTGTAAATAGGATACATAACTAAAGAAGATTGTACAGATGCAGTAGAACGTACGCCGCTATCGCCACGTTCTATTTCTTGCATAATAAGTCCGTAACTTATTTGGTCTAATCCTGCGCCGCCATAAGCAGTTGGAATATAAGGACCAAAAGCACCAATTTCTGCTAAACCACTAAGGATTTGTTTTGGGAATTCTGCACGTTGTGCATATGTTTCAATAATAGGAGAAACAGTTCTTTTTACCCATGTGCGAGCAGCATTACGTACTAATTTATGCTCATTGCTTAATAAATCATCAATATTATAATAATCAGGAGCTTCAAATAAATCGGTGCGCATAACAAACAGTTTTACTCTATAATCTAGATTTAAATCTTTTGAGGATTGCCTCGAATTTAAATTGTATTTTCAGATGAGTGCCTCGTGGGCTTAATCTAAGGTTGTTTGCTTAAAGGTAGTTAAATAAATAAAGCAGAGCAATGACTTTAAATTACATTTTTAAATAAAAATCCTTAGTAAGTTTAGTATAAGCTTCGGTGTATTGGTGACGTTCTTTTTCTATAATTAGTTCGTTTACAGCGCAGGTACTTTTTGTAAAACTAAACTCTAAAAGGCTTCGTTTAATTTCAGAAGTGCTATTTCCTTTTACTCTGGTAATACGATTAGGAAAAATAGCGTGTTCGGAGGCAAGTTTTATAAAATCTTCTTCTTCATGAAACGGGATAATAACACTAAAAATACCTTCTAAAGAAAGAAGTTTTGCTACACTACTTACGAGCTCGTTAAACGGTAGGGCTTGGTTTTGGCGAGCCATGTCCCTAGAAGCATCGCCACTGGTAACTATTTCGGAATAAAAAGGAGGGTTAGAAACAATTAAATCGTATTTATCTTCGGCATCGTCACTTGCAAATTCATCTACAAACTCATCTAGTCCTGCATGGTAGCAAAACAGGCGGTCTCCCCAAGGAGAATCTTCAAAATTTTCTGAACACTGTTCATAAGCACGATCATCAACTTCAATAGCTTCTATGTTTTCAGCATTACTTCTTTGTGCTAACATTAAAGCAAGAATACCTGTGCCAGCTCCTATATCTAAAATAGAAAATGGATTATGATGTGTAGGGGCCCAAGCCCCTAATAAAACACCATCGGTTCCTATTTTCATGGCGCATTGGTCTTGCTGAATGCTAAATTGTTTGAATTTGAATGGCTTATTCATGGCTGCAAAGCTAAGGTATGTTGTGCGCATAAAGAAGTAAAATAACCAATATCAGAAAAGTTGAGTTTTATTAAAATACACTGTAAATGCATTAAATATTATGGGAATTACAATAGTGAAAGGGTAAAAAAATAGAAATGAAAATAAAAAAGATAAAAAAAGGAGTGCGTCTAAAAAAAATCTAAATTTAAAAGAAACGAATACTTATGAAACAGAAATTTAAAATAGCTACAGCACTAATTCTCTTTACGGCAACTTTGTTAATTGGATGCGGGGATAAAAAAAGTAAAACAGTAACTATTGCGACAACTTATACGGTAGATGCATATACGAATCATGAATATGAATTTAATAGTGCTGAACTTGTTAAGGCAACAAACCCTAATTTAACTTTAAAAAGAGGAGAAACCTATGAGTTTGTAATTGAAACGTATGATCATCCATTTTATATTAAAACAGCACAAGTTTCAGGGAAAGAAAACGCTTATGATGATGGTGTAACTAACAATGGAGCTAGAGAAGGGCGTATTTTATTTACGGTACCTAAAGATGCCCCAGAGGTGTTGTACTATGTGTGTAAATATCATAAAATGATGTCGGGCGAGCTAAAAATTATAGATTAGACTATGTCTATTTTATATTTAAATCAAAAAACTATTCTCGATATAATTTTTCTTCATTTCATTTCGAAAAATCACTCGAATTGACGTTTTTTTAATTTTGCTCTATTGTGATTAGGAGTCAACTTAGCTTAAATACAAATCTATTAAGCCTTCAGGGGTAGTAACATAGATAGTTTTTTGTGCTCTATCTAGCTTGGTAATAATTTCGTCGTTAATAGGGATAAGAATTTCTTTACCGTCTTTATCTATTTCAAATAAGGCTTGTGAGGTAGTATCGTTTACATTGGTGATAGTTCCGATATTACCGTGGGTACTATCTTCTATGTTAAAACCAATAACCTCATGAAAATAAAATTTATTTCCGCTTAATTTGGGTAAAAATTTCAGCGGTAAGTAAAGTTCGCTTCCCATTACTTTATCGGCATCGTCTTCGTTGGCAATTTCTTCGAAACGAATACGCAATAAGGTAGATTTATGCAGGACACATTTTTCAATAAAAAATGGAACCAGACTGTTTCTTAAAGAAACGAATACTGATTCCATGTTTTCGTATATTTCGGGTTCATCGGTGTCTATTTTTACTAGCACTTCACCCTTAAAACTATATTTTGAAACGATTTTACCTAGGTAGAAACAATCTTCCTTTTTCATCGTTTAAATATATTAGCTTATTCTTCTTCTGTAGCGGTAGCTTCAACATCTGTTTGTGCAGCAGCTTCTTCATCAGCAGGAGCAGCTTCTGGCTCTGGTAATGCAGCAGCGGCAGCTTCAGCAGCACGCTTTTCGTTTATTGCTTTTTCAGCTTCAAAGATTTTAGCTTTAGCATCTGCTTTAGCTTTATCTAAACCACCAACTTTAGCAGCAATTGCAGCTTCTTTTTCTGTAGTCCAAGCGCTAAATTTTTCTTCAGCTTGCTCTTCTGTTAAAGCACCTTTACGTACACCTCCTAATAAGTGGTGTTTTAATAATGCACCTTTGTGAGATAATATTCTTTTTGCAGTTTCTGTTGGTTGTGCTCCATTTTGTAACCACTTTACAGAACCGTCGATATCTAAATCTATAGAAGCAGGGTTAGTATTAGGATTGTATGTTCCTAATTTTTCTAAGAATTTACCATCTCTTTTAGATCTTGCATCTGCTGCAACTACCCAATAGAATGGTTTTCCTTTTTTTCCGTGTCTTTGTAATCTAATTTTTACTGGCATATCACATTAATTTGTTGGGTGCCCGACCCATGATTATTAATTCATTTTAATTTTCCCTCTAAAAGGGCTGCAAATATACTAGTAATTTTGTAAATAGGCAAAGAGATTTTTTCTTTATAAAAAGAAGAGGTTTAATATTTCATTTTTGCTCTTTTCTTTCTCTCTCTTTTGGTCATTTCTTTAGTAATTTGTTCTTCTGTTATATCAGAAATTACAGTGCTGTTTTTGCTAAGTTTTTTTATTCCGTTTGCAGTTATAAACAAAGGGTCTACACTAGAGTATAAGGAAACAGAACCAAGTGTTGTTTTTTGTTCTTTATAAATATTACTCTTTTTTATATCTAAATAAGATACAGAAAAACGCATGTGTTTATTTTCTTCTTTATCATAAGTGCCAGCTAAGCCTATAAAATCTCCAGGAAAAACAGTTTGTCCAACAGTGAGTTTAATGCTGTTTTTTTTCAAGACACTATATTCTGCAAGTGTGCCATCTTTGTGTTCTATAGTAACACGGTTAGCATTACTTCTAAAAGAATATTCTGTTGAAGTATCAGCATCATATTTATCAATTACTTTTATAACGATGCCTTTTCTAGATACGTGTATGCTATCAGTATCTGAGTTAGTGATGAATTGAAAATGTTTCCATAGCCTCTTGTTTTTTGTGGTATTTTCTTCGTTGCTGGTGACTTTTTGTAAATACTGAACTTTTATTTCTTTGTTTTTAGAAAAAGGTAAGGCGTAAACAAAATTTAAGTTTGGTTTTGGGTCGCATTTACCTGAAAGAAATTTTATGCTACTCGATGAATAGTTAACACTTTTATTTTCTTCTATCGGAGTTAATTTTATTAGCGTGCCACTAGTTCCTGAAATTGTTATTTTTTGGTCGTTAAAATAGCTATTAGTAACCCCTTCTAACTTTAAGAAGACACATATACTACCAGGGTCTTCTTTAGTGTAATTTATACTGATAGAATTATCTTCGTTTCTTTCAGAAGAGAGTTGAAAGTTTTCTTGACTATATGTGAAAAAAGAAAATAAGCTGAATAATAGAAAAAAAGGTTTCATGCTAATTAAGTGTTGTTGCTTGGTTTAGGGTTTAAATATAGTATTTTATTTATTTTTTTGAAGGATTTTTATACTGAAGTTTGGTTGCTAGCTAAGAGTGTTTTTTAAGTTAATAACTCCTAATAAAACTATTTTTTAAAGAAGCCCTGTTTCTATACTTTTATAGTACTTATTATAGACGTGTAAAAGACATTTTTATGTACCTAATTTTTGATACTGAAACTACAGGATTACCAAAACGCTGGGATGCGCCGTATACCGATACGGATAATTGGCCGCGTTGTATACAAATAGCATGGCAGTTGCACGATGCTATGGGGAATTTAGTAGATCAGCAAGATTATTTGGTGCAACCAGAAGGTTTTAATATACCTTATGATGCAGAGAAAATACATGGTATTTCTACAGAGTTAGCGGCGCAAGATGGCGTTTCTTTAGAAGAAGTTTTGGCAAAGTTTAATATAGCGATGTCTAAAACCAAATTTATTGTAGGGCAAAATGTAAAGTTTGATCTAAATATTATGGGGGCGGAGTTTCATCGTTTAGGCGTAGAAAATCCGTTACAAGAACTTCCTGTTTTAGATACATGTACAGAGGCCACAGCTTCACTTTGTCAGATTCCTGGAGGTCGTGGAGGTAAATTTAAATTGCCAACACTTACCGAGTTGCATCAATTTTTATTTGGAGTAGCTTTTGGAGAGGCGCATAATGCAACCGCCGATGTAGAAGCAACAACGCGTTGTTTTTTAGAGTTAGTACGTAGAAAGCAATATACAACCGAGCAATTAGACGTTCAGCCCGATTATTTTCAGAATTTCTCGGAGGCCAATCCACAAGAAATTCAGTTAATAGGTTTAAAACACATCAACCTAAAAAAAGCATCTAAAAAAATAGCCGATGCTTTATGGGAAAAAGATACGGGTGGCGTATCAGAAGAAACTATAAAAGAGAATTTAGCCACTTTAGAAGCGGCAAGTTTTGCGCATTTACACAATCATACCCAGTTTTCTATCTTACAATCTACCATAAGTGTGTCCGATTTAGTAGCCGCGGCGGCAAAAGAAAAGATGCCAGCGGTAGCCATGACGGATCATGCAAATATGATGGGGGCTTTTCATTTTGTAAATGGCGTACTTAACCATAACAAAGGGGTGAAAGCACGTAATGATGCCAATGAAATACGTTATGAAGCTACCCAAGAGGGCAGGTTAGAAGAAGGTGAAGACCCTTTGCACGAGTTTGTGCCCGAGCAAGAAATTACGCCTATTATAGGTTGCGAATTTCAGGTGTGCGAAGACCATACCAATAAGTCGCAAAAAGACAACGGCTATCAGATAGTGATGCTCGCTAAAAATAAAAATGGCTATTTAAATTTGGCAAAAATGTCTTCCATTGCCTTTGTAAGTGGAAAGTATTATGTGCCTCGCATAGATAAAAAAGTAATAGAGCAGTACAAAGAAGATATTATTGTTTTAACGGGTAACCTATACGGAGAGGTGCCAAGTAAGGTGTTAAATGTAGGTGAAAACCAGGCAGAAGAAGCACTTTTATGGTGGAAAGATACCTTTGGCGATGATTTGTATATAGAATTAATGCGTCATGGTCAGGAAGATGAAGATCGTGTAAATCAGGTATTAATTCAGTTTGCTAAAAAACACAATGTAAAGCTAATAGCTTCTAATAATACCTATTATGTAGAAAAAGAAAATGCACATGCGCATGATATTTTGTTATGTGTAAAAGATGGCGAAAAGCAAGCTACACCGATAGGTCGTGGTCGTGGGTATCGTTACGGATTACCAAATCAGGAATATTATTTTAAGTCTTCTAGTGAAATGAAGGAGCTCTTTAAAGACGTTCCCGAAGCCATTATTAATATTCAGGAAATTATAGATAAGGTAGAAACGTTTACATTGGCAAGAGATGTATTGTTGCCTGCTTTTGATATTCCAGAAGAGTTTCAGTTCGAAGAGGATAAGTTAGATGGTGGTAAACGCGGGGAGAATAAATTTTTACGTCATATTACTTACGAAGGAGCAAAAATTAGGTATGGCGAAATTACTCCTGAGATAGATGAACGATTAGATTTTGAGCTTAAGGTTATAGAAAAAACAGGTTATCCTGGATACTTTTTAATTGTAGAAGATTTTATTAGGGCTGCGCGTAAAATGGATGTATCTGTAGGGCCAGGGCGTGGTTCTGCAGCGGGTTCTGCTGTTGCCTATTGTCTTTGGATTACCAATTTAGACCCTATTAAGTACGATCTGCTTTTTGAGCGTTTCTTAAATCCGGATCGTGTATCTATGCCCGATATTGATATTGATTTTGATGATGAAGGTCGTGGTAGGGTTATGGATTATGTAATAGACAAATATGGATCCAACCAAGTAGCGCAGATTATTACCTATGGTACTATGGCAGCAAAATCTTCTATTAGAGATACTGCCCGTGCTCTAGATTTGCCTTTGATGGATTCTGACCGTATGGCAAAGCTTATTCCTAATATGTCTAAGCTTAAAAAAATTATTGGGGTAGACGAGAAGGTGTTAAAAAGTAAATTTAATAGCGAAGAGCTTATAAAAGTAAATGAGCTTTTAGCCATATCTGAAGGGGAAGGCTTAGAAGCAGAAACCTTAAACCAAGCCTATGTATTAGAGGGTTCTGTACGTAATACAGGAATCCATGCTTGTGGTGTTATTATTACGCCCGATGATATTACAAAGTTCGTTCCTGTAGCGCTTGCTAAGGATTCAGAAATGTATTGTACCCAGTTCGATAACTCTGTGGTAGAAGATGCAGGGCTGCTAAAAATGGATTTCTTAGGATTAAAAACGCTAACTTTAATTAAGGATACCGTTAAAATTGTAAAAGCAAAACACGGTGTAGAATTAGATCCTGAGAATTTTCCTTTAGATGATGAAAAAACCTATGAGCTTTTCCAACGAGGAGAAACCGTAGGGGTGTTCCAATACGAATCTCCGGGGATGCAAAAACACATGAGGGCTCTAAAGCCAACTGTGTTTGCAGATTTAATAGCCATGAACGCATTGTACCGTCCTGGACCAATGGAATATATTCCTAGTTTTATTGCTCGTAAGCATGGAGACGAGGAAATAGAGTACGATTTAGATGCTTGTGAGGAATATTTAGCAGAAACATACGGTATTACAGTATACCAGGAGCAAGTAATGCTTTTGTCTCAAAAACTAGCCGATTTTACCAAGGGTGAAGCCGATGTATTGCGTAAGGCAATGGGTAAAAAGCAGAAGCATGTACTAGATAAAATGAAACCGAAGTTTATTAAACAAGCCTCGGAAAAAGGACATGCAGAAGATAAATTAGAAAAAATTTGGAAAGACTGGGAAGCATTTGCGGCTTATGCCTTTAATAAATCTCACTCCACTTGTTATGCATGGATAGCCTACCAAACCG
Source organism: uncultured Cellulophaga sp. (assembly GCA_947492955.1). GTDB lineage: Bacteria > Bacteroidota > Bacteroidia > Flavobacteriales > Flavobacteriaceae > Cellulophaga. Next base: position 212,370 of record CANLOV010000001.1, read on the forward strand.
CTTATTGTAAAGCGCACTACCCAGCAGAGTATATGGCGGCTGTGCTTTCTAATAACATGAACGATATTAAGCAGGTTACTTTCTTTATGGAAGAATGTAAGCGTATGGGTTTAGATGTATTGGGGCCAGATGTAAACGAATCGTATTATAAGTTTGCGGTGAATGATGCCGGAGCTGTACGTTTTGGAATGGGCGCCATAAAAGGCGTAGGAAAAGGAGCGGTAGAAACCATTGTAGAACACCGTAAAAAAGACGGACCTTATAAATCTATTTTTGATTTAGCAAAGCGTATAGATTTGCGTGCGGCTAATAAAAAGGCATTTGAAAATTTAGCCTTGGCTGGTGGTTTCGATTCTTTTGGAGATACCCATAGAGCACAATATTTTCATAAAGACGGAGACGAATCTATTTTCTTAGAAAAAGTAATTAAATACGGTGCTAAATATCAGGAAAGTGAAAACTCATCGCAAGTAAGTTTGTTTGGCGACGCTAGTGAAGTGCAAATACCAGAACCTGTAGTGCCACCTTGCGAGGATTGGGGTACTATGGAAAAACTACGGAAAGAGAAAGAAGTAGTAGGGATTTATATTTCTGGACACCCGTTAGACGATTTTAAAGTAGAAATAAAAACGTTTTGTAATACCGGTGTTGCTGCAGCTCATCATCTAGATGAGCATGTAAATAGAGAACTTGTTTTTGCTGGGGTTATAACAGATGTGCAACATAGAGTATCTAAAAACGGAAAAGGCTGGGCTATTTTTACAGTAGAAGACTATACCGATTCTTACGATTTTAGAATATTTGGAGAAGAGTATTTAAAATTGCGCCATTTTTTAATGATCAATTCCTTCGGATATTTTAAAGTATTTGTAAAAGCAGGGTGGATGAATAAAGATACGGGCAAACAAGGAGACCCACGTATGCAATTCAATAATATAATGATGTTGCAAGATGTAATGGAGACCTTTGCCAAGAAGCTAACCATTAAGTTAGATGTAGCTACGTTAAAAGAAGAAAGTGTACAACAGTTAAAAGATACCTTTATTTCGTTTCCAGGAAATCATCCATTAAGTTTTATAGTGTACGAAATGGAAGAACAAATAAAGGTGCATATGCCTAGTAGAAAACAAAAAGTGAATATCACTAGTGAGTTACTTTTTCAGTTAGAAGAAAATAATATTAAGTACAAGCTAAATTAATTTTAAAAAGTAGGTAGGGTATTTATAGTTTGTGTTGTTTTAAGGGAGAAAATTATAAAACCTTAAAGCAATATTAAATGAAAAATTTTATTTTTAGTCTAGCCCTTATTTTATTTTTAATGTCTTGTGATGACAAAGAAGAAACTTCACTTTTTGAAAATGATGCAATAGAAAATATAGAAGATGAAGCTGTAGGAGCAGAAATTATGGAAAATTCTGAAGAAGAGTCGGATAATAATTTTGATGAAGATTCTGAATCTACTGAAGAGGGTAATCAAAAAGAAGAGTCAGGAATAACAAAGGAGGTTTTATCTAGCTTTTTAATGAAAAAGTCATGGCGTATTACTAAACTTATGAAAAAAACAGGTCTTGGAGCTTTCGATTTTATAGAAAATAAAGATGATTTTGAAGCTTACTCTTTTGTTTTTAATGATAATGAAGAAGTTATTGCCGTAAAAAATAAAGGAGAAATAAAAGGGACATGGGCTGTGGTTAATGATGTTGAAAAAGGACTTGTTTTAGAACTTAAATTTACAGATAACTCATCGTTCTCCAATTTAGAAAAAAGATGGCCTATTGTTTCTTTAAATACAGAAGAAATGGTTTTTATATACGGCAGTAGAGGTAAACAAGTAGATAATAGAGTATTTCTTAAAATGCGAAATTTATAAAAGAATATTAAATGTAAATTGAACAATATAAAAAAAGGGAAACTTAAGTTAAGTTATCCCTTTTTTACTTTTTAAATGGTATCACAGAATACTTTTATGTTAAAAACAGTAATAAAGTTTATTGATGGGGCAATAGGTAAAACGTATCTAACGTTAGTAAGGAAAAGGAAAAATAATTGACTAAATTTGCGTAATATATAAATTGAATTAACATGGCATTAGAAATAACAGATGCTACTTTTGATGAAGTAGTTTTAAAAAGTGATAAACCAGTAGTCGTAGATTTTTGGGCAGCATGGTGTGGACCATGTAGAATGGTTGGTCCAATAATAGATGAGGTTAGTAGTGAATATGAAGGTAAGGCAGTAGTTGGTAAGGTAGATGTAGATGCTAATCAAGAATTTGCAGCTAAATACGGCGTACGTAATATCCCTACAGTTTTAGTCTTTAAAAACGGAGAAATTATTAACAGACAAGTTGGTGTATCTCCTAAGAAAGTATATACAGATGCTATAGATGCATTATTGTAAGTAAAAACAAATAGATATAAAATCCCATCCTTATTTAGGATGGGATTTTTTTTGCCTTTTTTTTAGTAGCCTGTACTTTTGTTTTTATTCCTATCTTAGTTACATGAATATTCAGTCAGAATTAAATAAAACTACTCTTTTTTCTAATTTAGAACTCCTAGCTAACCAAGTGGTAGAGGGTTTTATTAGTGGTATGCATAAGAGTCCGTTTCATGGTTTTTCGGCAGAATTTGCAGAACACAAAATCTATAACAATGGGGAAAGTACCAAACATATAGATTGGAAACTGTTTGCTAAAACAGATAAGCTCTACACCAAACGTTACGAGGAAGAAACCAATTTAAGGTGTCATATGATTTTGGATAATTCGGCATCTATGTATTATCCTACGGTAAAAAATATGGACATTACCAACCTAAATAAAATAGGTTTTGGTGTTTTAGCTATTGCTACTTTAATGAATATTCTTAAAAAGCAACGAGATGCTGTTGGTTTAAGTATTTATTCCGATGCATATAATTTTTATGCAAGCGAAAAGGGTAGCGAACGCCACCATCAAATGCTTTTGGCAAAGCTTAAAGAAATTAGTGTAGATACTAAACCTGCAAAGCAAACAGAAACCTATACCTATTTACACCAAATAGCAGAAAAAATACACAGGAGAAGCTTAATTTTTTTATTTACAGATATGTTTCAGTCTACTACAGACGATGCAGCTTTGTTCGATGCCTTACGCCATTTAAAATACAATAAGCACGAGGTAGTTTTGTTTCATTTAATAGATAAGGATAAAGAGCTTCATTTTAATTTTAACAATACACCTAAGCGTTTTGTAGATGTAGAAACGGGCGAGCATATAGATATTTATGCAGATACTGTTAAAGAAAACTATGAAAAAGAGGTGACGGCTTATTTTAAAGACCTAAAATTAAAATGTTCGCAGTATAAAATTAAATACGTAGATGTAGACATACGTACTGATTTATCGAGAGTTATGAATTCGTATTTAATAGAGCGACAAAAATTTTTATAAATACCTGTAATTTTTAGCAAAAAATGTTTGTGTAATAAAATAAGGAGTGTATATTTGCACTCGCTTTACGCCACGGTCTGGTAGTTCAGCTGGTTAGAATACCTGCCTGTCACGCAGGGGGTCGCGGGTTCGAGTCCCGTCCAGACCGCTAAAAGTCCTTAACATTGTTAAGGACTTTTTTCGTTTATATACTTTTCTATAGGTAAAAAAAGAAATTAAATTTAAATATAGTTTTTAATACTCATTTAATGAGTATGTTAAAAATAGTTCTGTAAATTAGTGAACCAAATAAAAATGGTTTTTAAAATAAAAAGGAATTAAACAAATTTGGTTTGCCTAAAAATTAGACAAAAGTTATAATATATGTTTACATATAGGGAAACAAAGAAAAATATTAAATGGCAAAAACAGACAGTAGCAGTTTTGAACAAAAACTCTTTAAGGCAGCCGATAAATTGCGTAAAAACATAGATGCTGCCGAATACAAGCACGTTGTATTGGGCTTAGTTTTCTTAAAGTACATTTCAGAATCCTTCTCTGAACTCTATAACAAACTAGAAGCTGACGAATGGTCTGACCCAGAAGACAGAGACGAATACATTGCCGAAAACACCTTTTTTGTTCCTAAACTAGCTCGTTGGAACCATATTCACGCACAAGCTAAATTGCCTTCAATTGGGCAAACCATTGATGAAGCAATGGAAGCGGTAGAAAAGGAAAACAAAGAACTTAAAAATGTACTACCACAAGTTTATGGAAAAGCCAATTTGGATAAAACCTCTCTTGGTGAGCTTATTGACTTAATTTCTAACACAGAACTACAAGCCGAAAACGAAAACTCGAAAGACCTTTTTGGTAGAGTTTACGAATATTTCTTGGGCGAATTTGCCAATGCCGAAGGAAAAAAAGGAGGGCAATTCTACACCCCAAAAGCCATTGTAAAACTAATGGTAGAAATGATAGAACCCTACAAAGGTCGTGTCTATGACCCAGCAAGTGGTTCTGGTGGTATGTTCGTAATGAGTGAAAAGTTTGTAACCGAACATAGCGGAAACATAAAAGACATTACCGTTTACGGACAAGAAAGCAACCAAACCACTTGGAAACTCTCTAAAATGAACCTTGCCATACGCAACATAAACAGCAAGTTTGTTGCTTGGAATACCGAAGGTACATTTTTGAAGAATGCTCACTCAGATTTAAAAGCCGATTTTATTCTTGCCAATCCACCATTTAACCAAAAAGAATGGGGAGTTGATATTTTACAAGAAGATGCACGTTGGAAATACGGCACACCACCAAACGGCAATGCTAATTACGGTTGGATGCAACATATGCTCTACCATCTATCACCAAATGGCGTTATGGCAACTGTTTTATCTAACGGTTCTTTAAGTTCTAATACGTCTGGAGAAGGTGATATTCGTAAAAATTTAGTGGATAATGATTTGGTAGAATGTATTGTTGCTCTACCGAAACAATTGTTTTACAATACGGGTATACCTGCATGTATTTGGTTTTTACGCAGAGGCCGTTCTGCAAGCTCAGATGCTATAAATGAGGTTTTATTTATTGATGCATCCGAGATGGGCTTTATGAAATCTCGTGTGCATAGAGATTTTACAAAAGAAGATATTGCCAAAATACGTGACACCTACCTCAATTGGAGAAGTAAGGGCGAAGCTATGTCTTCACCCTACCAAGACATAAAAGGCTTCTGTAAATCTGCAACACTAGAAAATATACAAAAACACAGTTACGTGCTCACACCTGGGCGTTATGTTGGCATACCCGATGAAGAAGATGACGGTATTCCGTTTGAAGAAAAAATGCAGTCATTAACTGTTTTATTAAAAGAGCAAATGGATAAGGAGCAAGAACTTAACCAAGAAATAGCTACGCAATTAGCCAAAATTGGAATGAGTTTATGAGTAGTGTAGATAAAATACCTGATGGTTGGGTGGAAACTACTTTGGGGGAAGTTTCTACTAGAAAGCAATATGGATATACTGAAAGTGCATCAACTGAAGAAGTCGGGCCAAAATTTTTAAGAATTACAGATATTCAAAATGATTTTATTAATTGGAAATCTGTTCCTTACTGTCCTATTTCTGATTCTGATTTAGAAAAGTATAAACTTCAAATAGGTGATATTGTTATAGCACGAACAGGTAATTCCACTGGTGCTACGGCAACGATAAAAGAAGAGGTTAACGCTGTTTTTGCATCATATTTGATTAGATTTCAAATAAATCCTGAAAGAGCAAATTATAATTATATAGATTTTTTAGTTCGTTCTAGATACTGGAGTGGTTTTGTTAAATCTGTAAAAAGTGGTTCAGCTCAAGGAGGAGCTAATGCTAACGATTTTGCATTGTTTCCAATAAATCTTCCCTCATTACCAGAACAAAAAGCCATAGCGAACATACTAACCGCTTTTGATGATAAAATAGAAAACCTACAAGCCCAAAACAAAACCCTAGAGCAAACCGCACAAACTATTTTTGCAGCATGGTTTGGCAAATACCAAGTAGGTGATGAGTTGCCTGATGGATGGAGAGTTGGGAAAATATATGATGTTTTAGATGTTCAATATGGTTTTCCTTTTAAGTCAAAATTATTCAATGAAGATAAAAAAGGGTTGCCATTAATAAGAATTAGAGATATAAGAAAAGGTATTACTGGTTATTTTACGGATGAAGAATATCTTAACGAATATATAATTAATAGTGGAGATGTTTTAGCAGGTATGGATGCTGTTTTTAGACCTTACTTATGGTCTGGTCAAAAAGGATTATTAAACCAACGAGTGTGTAGATTTATCCCTAAAAAATTTGCATCAAGGATTTTTGTTTTCGAATTTATGAAACCCCATTTATCTTTTTATGAAAAAACAAAAGTAGGAACCACAGTAATCCATTTAGGAAAAAGTGATTTGGATTTTATAGAAACTGTTATACCGAATGAAGATGTTATTTTAAAATTTAAAGAGTTGTCTACACCAATTGAAGAAAAAATAATCAATAACCATCAACAAATCCAAACCCTTAAAAAAACAAGAGACGCCTTGTTGCCAAAATTAATGAGTGGGCAAATAAGGGTAAATATATAACGTAAGGGCAAACCTGTGTGTCTGTCCAAAAAAAACAATATGAACAAATACAATCCCAACAAACACCACCGAAAATCTATCCGATTAAAAGGATACGATTACGCACAGGCAGGATTGTATTTTGTAACCATTTGTGTGCAAAACCGTGCATGTTTATTTGGTGAAATAACCAACGAAACATTACAATTAAACGATGCCGGCAAAATGATTTCAACATGGTATTACGAATTGGAAAACAAATTTCCTGATATTAAATGTGGTGAATACATTGTAATGCCCAACCATTTTCATTGCGTCATACATAACGTAGGGGCAGACCTGCGTGTCTGCCCTGATGATGGGCAATCACAACCCGAAAATGGGCTGACACATAGGTCTGCCCCAACAATATTGGACGAAAAACCGCCAATATTGGGCGAACACACAGGTTCGCCCCTACATCTGGTGGTGCAATGGTTTAAAACAATGACCACCAACGAATACATCCGAAATGTAAAAACCAACAATTGGCAACGGTTTGATGGTAAATTGTGGCAACGAAATTATTGGGAACATATCATTCGAAACGAAAAATCACATCAAAATATATCGGAATATATTGTAAACAACCCTATAAAATGGAATGTGGACAAATTAAATCCAGAAATGAATTTCAAAAATGGCTAAACTGAACGAAAACACCATAGAACTATCTCTATTAGACCAATTAGTAAATCAGGGCTATACGTATTTTAATGGTACAGCTATTTCACCAATTGGCGATAATCCACAGCGCGAAAATTTCAGTTCGGTACTTTTAGAAAATCATTTTAAAGATTCACTTAAAAAACTAAATCCTACACTTCCAGAATCTGCTCGTTTAGAAGCCTATCAAAAGGTTATCAATTTGGGTACAGAAGATATCATGGAAAACAACGAGCGTTTTCATACATTGCTAACCAATGGCGTAACTGTAGAATACACTAAAGAAGGAAGAACCAAAGGTATCAACGTAAGTTTGTTAGATGTTCAAGATCCAGAGAACAACAACTTTTGGGTAGTCAATCAATTGGTGATTAAAGAAAACAACAATGAGAAACGCTTTGATGTTGTTATCTATGTAAACGGTTTGCCTTTGGTGTTTATCGAACTTAAAAGTGCTACAAGCGAAAAAGCAACCTTACGCAGAGCTTACGACCAAATACAAAATTATAAAAAAGCAGTACCAAGTATTTTCTACTACAATGCTATATGTGTTATTTCTGATGGCATAGATGCTGGCACATCTAGTGTGTCGGCTCCTTTTTCTCGTTATCTAGAGTGGAAAAAACCTAAAAACGTTGAATTAAAAGCACTTTCGGAACAACTAGAAGTATTACCTATAGCGGCTGAACCCACTATAGTATATGGAGCTACCCCCTTACAGGATATGGCAAAATATATGCTCAATAAAAAAACATTAGTTGAGCTAATACGCTACTGCACAGTTTTTGAAAAAGAAGAAAAGAAAGACGAGAAGACAGGAATTATATTTCAAGTAAACATCAAAAAAGTTGGTGCTTATCATCAGTATTATGCAGTACAAAAAGCAGTTGCTCAAACATTACGTGCAACAAACTCTAAAGATGGCGATAGAAAAGTTGGTGTCGTTTGGCATACACAAGGTTCTGGTAAATCGTTGTCAATGGTGTTTTATAGCGGACAAATTATTACGCATCCGCAAATGGAAAATCCAACCCTAGTAATACTTACGGACCGAAATGATTTAGACGACCAACTATTTGGTACGTTTGGAAATTGTGTTGGTTTATTAAGGCAAACACCTGTACAAGCAGATAACAGAGAACACATTAAAGAATTATTAAAAGTTTCTGGTGGTGGTGTAATATTTACAACCATTCAAAAATTTGCACCAGCAGAAGGAAATGTTTATGAAACTTTATCAGACCGAACCAATATTGTTGTTGTAGCAGATGAAGCACACAGAAGTCAATACGGTTTTTCTGGTCGTGTGGTAGAAACAGATGAGGGTTCAGAAATAAGATACGGAAATGCCAAGTATTTGCGTGATGCCTTACCAAATGCTTCTTACATTGGTTTTACAGGAACACCAATTGAAAAAGAAGATAAGTCTACACCTGCCGTTTTTGGGGACTATATTGATGTTTACGATATAAAACAAGCTGTAGATGATGGTGCAACCGTTCCTATTAGTTATGAATCTCGTTTGATAAAAATTAAACTAGACGAACAAAAAGCGGCAGCACTTGATGATGAAATCAATAGCATTGAAGGTGCAACTGAAGAACAAATAGAAAAAGCCAAAAAGAGAACAGCAACTATTGATTCAGTAGTTGGCGACCCAGACCGTTTAAAAGATGTTGCAAAAGATATTGTTGCTCATTTTGAAGCTCGTCAAAAGGTATTTGAAGGAAAAGCAATGATTGTAGGAATGACACGAAACATCTGTGTTCGTTTGTACAATGAAATTATTGCTTTAAAACCAGAATGGCACAATGCTGATTTAGACAAAGGAACAATTAAAGTCATAATGACGAGTTCTACTGACGACCCAGAAATTTTTCAACCACATCATACCACCAAAAATCAAAGAAAGGATTTAGCAACAAGAATGAAAGACACGAATGATGAACTTAAATTGGTGATTGTTCGTGATATGTGGTTAACTGGTTTTGATGCACCAAGTATGCATACCTTGTATGTAGATAAAAAAATGCAAGGAGCAAATTTAATGCAAGCCATTGCAAGAGTCAATAGAGTTTATAAAGATAAACCAGGAGGTTTAGTTGTAGATTATATTGGCATTGGTCAAGACTTACGGAAAGCAATGGCAACTTATTTACAAAGTGGTGGCGAAGGTTCACCTGTTGTAGATATAAAAGAAGCGATTGCAGGAATGAAAGAGAAGTTTGAAATCGTAGAGCAAATGTTCAACGGTTTTGATTTTAAGCAATATTTTAAAGTTGATACAGCACAAAAATTACAAGTGTTATTAGGTGCTCAAAACTTCATTTTAGCAGACCAAAAACTAAAAGACCGCTTTTTAAAAGAAGTGACTTTGTTATCGAAGTTATTTGCAATGTCAATTCCAAGTCCAGAAGCAGAAGTATTGAAAGACGGAGTGGCATTTTTTCAAGCTGTAAAAGCAAGATTGAACAAGTTTACAGGAAGTGGAGTAAAATCTGATTATGAAGTAGAAACAGCCATTAAGCAAATTGTAGATGATGCGTTGTCTAGCGATGGTGTTATTGATGTTTTTGAAGCAGCAGGAGTTGAAACACCATCTGTTAGTATTCTTTCAGATGAGTTTTTATTAGAAGTTAAAAGTATGCAACAAAAGAATGTTGCTTTTGAACTTTTAAAGAAACTGTTAAGTGATGAAGTCAGCATCAGAAAAACAAAGAATCTAGCACAAGGGAAAAAGTTTTCTGAAATGTTAGAATCAGTTGTAAAACGCTATCACAACAATCAAATAGATTCTGCTCAAGTATTAGCAGAATTATCAGAAATCGCAAAAGAAATGCGATTGGAAGATTCTAAATCAGAAGATTTAGGATTAACGCCAGAGGAATATGCTTTTTATAGTGTCTTAAAACAAAATGACTCAACAAGCTTTTTGGATGATGACAAAATGAAAGAATTGATTCATACAATTGTGGATGTCATTAGAAAAAATGCAACAGTAGATTGGAGCAAACGTGATGACGTAAGAGCAAAATTAAGACTGATAGTAAAGAAAATATTAATGAGATATGGTTATCCACCAGATTTAGCGAAATTGGAAGCTGACCGAGTATTAAGACAAGGAGAAGCACTAGCGGAAATGTTTTCTTCGGAGAATTAAAATGCTCTTATAAAACCATTATCCAATTTTATTCCTAATTGAATTTTTCTAAATACTTGTAACTCACTTGCACGTTAAGATTGTAACTAAATAATTATCAGTACAATTTGTTTTATGTAGTGTGGAACTAGTCTAACTCTAAGAATTCTTTTCATGTCGTAAAACAAAAAAACCTGCACATAGAAGCACAGGTTTTATAATTATAATTTATATATGTTATTTTATTCTTCTGCTAAAAGGTTATTGGGTTTAAATACTACAGCAGCATCTGCCAGTTTGGTTTTATCTATTTTTTGGCCTCCTTTAAGGAATTTGGTGCCTATTACATATGCTTTGGCATTATTTACCGCATCTACAGCCAAAAGCTCATTGTCTTTAAAATACCATACAGAAAATACATTTTCTTTTGCTTCTTTACGTACTATAACCTCATTATAGCCTGTAGACAAACCTACCATTTGTAGCTTAATATCGTATTGATCGGACCAAAACCAAGGAATACTATTGTACACCGGGTTTTTACCGCAAATGGCTGCTGCTGCAACTTTTGCTTGGTCTACCGCATTTTGTACAGACTCTAAACGTATGTAACGTTGGTAATGTGGGTTGTAATGGTAGGTGCAATCGCCAATAGCGTAAATGTCTTTAGTGTTGGTGCAGGCAGTTTCGTTAACTTTAATACCGTTTTCTATGGATATACCCGCATTTTCTGCCAGTTCTTTATTTACAAAAATACCTACACCTACAATAATTAAATCGGCTATATACTTAGACCCATCGCTACAGCTAACAGTATTATATTCGTTATTTGTAATCACAGCATTTACATTTTTATTTGTATACACAGGTACATTATGCGCCGTATGTAATTCTTGAAAAAAAGTAGACATTACGGGTGCCGTAACACGAGATAGTATGCGTTCTTCGCGTTCTAAAACTGTTACTGCTACGCCTAATTTTTTTAAAGAGGCAGCGGTTTCTAAACCAATATAACCACCACCAATAATAACCACACGTTTATTTTTACTGGTATGTAAAGCCGCACGAATATTACTAACATCTTTAGCGGTTCTTAACGGAAATACATTCTTAGCTTCTTTTAAACCTGGTATTGGGGGTATAATTGGGCGTGCTCCTGTGGCAATAACTAATGTGTCATAAGCTTGCTGAGAGCCGTTTTGTAATGTAATATTTTTTTTCTCTGGGTTTATATTACTTACTAAAACTCCTAATTGTAATGTAATGTTATCTTTCTCGTAACTTTCTTTAGATTTTAGTGCATTTTTGTCTATAGCATCTTCACTAACCAAATAAGCTTTAGAAAGCGGTGGTCTATGGTAGGGGAGTACAGGGTCTGCATCAAAAAGAATTATTTTCCCTTGCCAACCTTCTTTTCTAAGGGCAAAAGCTAAATTTACACCACCGTGGCTAGCACCAATTACTACACAGGTTTTGTCTGTAGAAAGTATATCTGACATTAATTTATATTAATAAGTTGTGAATTTGAAGTTTTTAGTTCAAAATTCTATTCTCGATACATCCTGAACTAAATTCAGGACACTCGAATTGACGAATTTTAAATCAAAAAAAATCTCGATACAATTTTTCTATATTCTATTTTAAAAAATCACTCGAATTGACGTTTTTTTATGCTATTTTATTTAATCCGATTCGGCTACCTGTAGTACAAGACCATCTAATGCTTCACTAATTTCTAACTGGCAGCATAAACGGCTGTATTCATTGGCGTTATCATCTAACTCTAGCATATCGGTTTCTATTTCGCTAGCTTCTCCTGTTTTTGCTGTGTGCTCTGGAGCTACATGTACATGGCAAGTAGCACAAGAACATACACCGCCACAATCACCATCGATTCCGGGTACGTTATTATCTACAGCCAATTGCATTACAGAACCAGTACTTGCTTCTAAGGTAATTTCTTCTTTCTCGGTAGTTATAAAAGTTATTTTTGCCATAATTATATGTTTAAATTAGTAGACTAGTTTATTGAGTTTAAGCATTAAATTTTACCGTAATACTATCGTAACCTACTTTGCGTTTAAAATCGCCTAGCTCTTCTATATTTTCTTTAAAATCTATAAGGTCTATAGAGCTAACTTTTTGGGCTAAAGTAGTAAGTAAAATATGCATTATTTGGCGTGCATGGGTAGCACCAAGGCAGTTATGTGTGCCAAAACCAAAAGCTATGTGTGGGTTTATTTTACGGTCTAAAACAATTTCATTAGGATTTTCGAAAACACGTTCGTCTCTATTGGCAGAAGCCCAACATAAAGAAATTCTAGTATCTGCTTTTATAGCATGCTCGCATACCATTGTATCTTTTGTGGCTACACGTCCCATTTGTGTTAATGGCGAAAAATAACGAATTAATTCTTCTACCGCCGTATTGGTAATTTCTGGGTTTTCTTTTAACCATTTTAAAGAGGCCGGATGCTCAGAAAAATAGGCAATAGAATTGGTAATACTATTAATTACCGTATCTCTACCCCCCGCAAAAGTTAAGATCATTACACCTTTTACTTCTTCTTTGGTTAATTTTTTGCCGTCTATTTCAGAATTTAAAAGTACGGAGTACAAATCTTCTCCAGGATTTGCAATAGCTTTTTCTATCTCTTGATCTATGTAGTTGTAAAGAATATTGGCTTTATCGGCATCTAAGTCGCTTTCCTCGCTACGAAAAACATGTGCACCCCAACCAATCCATGTTTCAGACTCTTCAAAAGGAATGTTTAAGAGCAGCGTTAAAGCTCTAGATTGTAATTGTAAAGAAAAGTTGCCAAAAACTTCTACCGTATCTTTTGCTAAAGCCTCATCTATAATAGTACTAATAATTGCTTTTAATTTTTCTTGGTATTCTTTTTCTAAAGGTCTTTTAAACCAAGGCTCTATTAAATTACGGTAGCCTTTGTGTTCTGGTGGATCTACTTCAAAAGGAATTTGACGTGTATCTCGTATATTTACCTCAGAAGGAATTACAATTCTGCCAGGTTCTGCACCAGATTGAAAGGCTTTCCAGTTATGAGCACATTTACGTACATCTTTTAAACCTAAGACCATTTTTACGGGGTCGTTTTGATCATCCATTTTGCCCATTCCTGTTTCGGTACGCGCTTTTTTAAATGGATCCGGATGTGCACTTTTATTCATATTATTTCCTTTACTATGGTGAATAATTTGTTCCTAAACTTGACTAAAACAAAATTCATTATATAAATATGAAAATTGATAGCCTTTCTTAGCTAATAAATAATCTATTATGTTTAAATAATGGTTATTTTTGTTTTTCAAGGTTAAAATAGAGTATTATTGATGCATAATAAATAAAAAAAGAGCTGTATTTCTTTTTAAGCTTATACTTTTTATTTGTTGGATATAGTTAAACATGAAACCAGTTTTAGAACCCATACATCTAGGAGAAAAGCAAACAATTGTTGGTTTTAATTATGCTGATGATAATTTTGAAACTCCTTGGCATATACATCCGCAGCACGAGCTAACGTATATAGAAGAGAGTGTAGGGACTAAATTTATAGGCGATTATGTGGGGCCTTATGAGCCAGGGGAATTAGTTTTATTACGTTCTAATTTACCGCATTGTTGGAAAAACAATGTGCAAGAAGGGGGGCAATCTAAATCCTTGGTAATACAATGGAACAAAGGTATTTATACGAAAGTACCAGAATTAGCTGAGGTTTTTAAAATGTTAAAGATGGCTGCAAAAGGCATTATTTTTAATAAAAAAGAAATAAAACCTTTACTTGGTTTATTAAAAGAACTTCCGCAATTAAAAGGGCATACTTTGTACATACAGTTACTTGTTTTACTAACAGAGTTGGCTAAGTGTTCTTATAAAACCTTGTCTGAAGCTAGTTTTATAGAAGATATGCCTTCTGAATACGAAAGTAGAATGGCTAAAATTCATGATTTTGTTGAAGCGCATTACAACAGAAAAATTTATTTAAAAGAATTAGCAGCTTTGGTAAACATGTCCGAGCAATCTTTCTCTCGGTTTTTTACTAAAATGATGGGTAGACCTTTTTTTACCTTCTTAAACGAATACCGAATAAATATAGCAGCAAGAATGTTAGTAGATACAGATAATTCTGTTTCGCAAATAGGTTTTAGCTGTGGATACGAATCGTTACCTTTTTTCTTTAAAAAATTTAAAGAGATATATGCTTTATCTCCAGAGAAGTACCGAAAGAGGCATCAAATAAAATAGAAAACCGATGTCTCCACACCGGTTTCAAAACAACTAACTTAACTGAACTCAATTTATATAAAATTAATTCATAACAAATGTCTTTAATTAGTAAATATCATGAGTTAATTTAGTATTATCTTAATTTTATTAAAAAGCACCTGCTGTGCATTCTAAATAGTAGATTAGAATACTAAGACTACAAGAAGAAGTGTGTAAAGAAGAAGATTTTGATAAATTACTCTAATGAATGCTTTATTATATCATTAGTTTCTGAATATACAGCAGCGTTGAAAAAGTGTTCTTTCAATAGAATAATTAGCAAAGATTATTGGTTATAAAAATATCTTTTAATTCTGAAAGAGAATCTAAAACATAAGTAGGTTTTGCAGATTGTAGTTGTTCTTTTGTATGTGCACCTGTAGTTACGCCAATAGTAATACCACAATGTGCATTTTTACCTTCTTCAATATCTAAAATAGAATCTCCTGCTTTTACTACAGTTGCGGCATCTTCGATTTTAAAAACGTCCATAGTTTCAAAAATCATATCAGGATTGGGTCTTCCTTGCGCAACATCATCATGGGTAATTAGTAAATCGTAGTTTACATTTAATTTCCATTTCATTTTATCGAGTAGTAATTGAGCTGTATTCTTATCGTATCCAGTATTTAATGCTACCTTAACATTTCGCTTTTTTAAAGTTTTAATTAAACTCTCAACTCCTTTGTATGTAGTTATATCTAAATGCGAATAAGCTTTTTCTAATAATCTATTAAAGTACTTAAATATTTCTTTGCATTCTTCATGAACATCCAATGCATCAATTTGTAGTAAAATATCTTTTATGGCTTGTTGTATTTGTTTCCCAGCTCCATGTTCCAATACAAAATCTAGTGTTAATAAATAACCATTTCTATTTATCGATTTTTGTAATATTTTGTAAACTATATTATCTTCATTTACTACGGTTCCTGCCATATCAAAAACCACTAACTTTATAGGATGCATGCTTAAAAGTTAAAAAATTGAGCTTTAATTTAATGTAAGGAAATAAGTTATTTTTAATAACCTCATATTCCACAATAATAAAGATAGCTTAAATGTTAAAAATAGCAGAATAACGTTTTCATTTTTAGGGTTTTAGTGATTTTTTTGAGCTTAAAATATAAGATTGCTATTTAAAGTCTAGTAAATAATTTGATTTATTAATTTGTTAGTAATGTTTTTATAAAAATTAAACAATAACTATATAGCTACTTGTGTTTCTAAAATGTATATAAAGGGTTAAATCTAAGCTTAGTAACAATGAGTTAACTTAATATTAAAACGCTGGTTACAAAAAAGTTAAATTATAATTATAACCTTTGAACACTTCAATTTTCTACCTATGAAAGTGAATTTTGTGTTCTTGTTAATACCCCTAAAAACGGACTTAAATAGGCGTTTTTTTCTTTCCTATTTTCAAAGAATAAATACTAAAACTAGAATTGGCAATTCATGAAAAAAAGACCTGTTGATATTGTTGTTATATCCGATGTGCATTTAGGAACTTATGGTTGCCATGCAAAAGAGTTATTAAAGTATTTAAAATCTATAAAACCAAAAGAGGTTGTTTTAAATGGTGATATTATTGATATATGGCAATTTAAAAAAAGGTACTGGCCCAAAGCGCATATGAAAGTAATTAAGCTTATTATTGAGTGGATGGGGAAAGGAATAAAAGTACATTATGTAACCGGTAACCACGATGAAATGTTACGCAAGTTTGTAGGTTTTAAATTAGGTTCTTTTAGTATTGTTAATAAGGTTGTTTTAAATATAGACGATAAAAAAGCATGGGTATTCCATGGCGATGTTTTTGATGTTACCATGCAACACTCTAAATGGATTGCTAAATTAGGTGCTCACGGATACGATTTTTTAATACTACTAAATACACTAGTAAATTTTATAAGTAAGAAAATGGGTAAAGGACCTGTTTCTATGTCTAAAAAAATAAAGAATGGCGTAAAATCTGCGGTTAAATTCATTAATAATTTTGAGGAAACGGCAGCAGCCATAGCGATAGAGAATAAGTACGATTATGTAATCTGCGGACATATTCATCAGCCAGAAATTAGAGCTATAGAAACACCAAAAGGAGCAGTACAATATTTAAATTCTGGAGATTGGATAGAAAATTTAACCGCTTTGGAGTGTGTTAATGGCGAGTGGAGTTTGTACCATTACGAAACAGATAAACAACTTAAAGAGCAAGGAGATGATGAGGGAGATGATGTAAAAGTTTTAGAGAAAAACGAACTTTTTGAAAGTTTAGTAAAAGACTTTGCCGCAGAGCAAAGCATAAAAATTTAGCTTATTTATGAAAGTACTATATGCAATACAAGGTACAGGGAATGGCCATTTAAGTAGAGCTCGGGATATTATTCCTATTTTACAACAAAAGGATATAGATTTAGATATTTTAGTAAGTGGTACGCAGGCAGATATACAGCTTCCTTATCCTGTAAAATACCAGTTAAAAGGACTCAGTTTTATTTTTGGAAAACAAGGCGGTGTAGCTATGTGGAAAACATATTTAAAAGCTAAAACCATGCGATTGCAAAAAGAAATAATGACCTTGCCTGTAGAAGATTACGATTTAATTATTAACGACTTTGAGCCTGTTTCTGCTTGGGCTTGTAAAATTAAAAAAAGGCCTTGCGTAAGTTTAAGTCACCAAGCAGCGGTATTAGCAGTGCAAGCACCAAAGCCCAAAAAGAAAGACCCTTTAGGGAAATTAATATTAAAAAAATATGCGCCTACAACCAAACAATACGGTTTTCATTTTGTAGCCTATAACGATAGCATTTTTACCCCAGTAATACGCCAAGATATTAGAAAGGCAGCTATTAGCGAAGGAGAACATTATACGGTGTATTTACCTTCTTATAGCGATGAGAAAATAATAAAAATGCTTTCTAAAATTAAGAACGTAGAATGGGTAGTATTTTCTAAGTACAATAAGCAATCGTATTTTATTAAAAACATTTCTTTTCAGCCAATTACTAACGAAGCTTTTGTAAAAAGCATGGCAACTAGTAAAGGCATATTATGTGGTGGCGGATTTGAAACACCTGCAGAAGCCTTGTTTATGAAAAAGAAATTAATGGTAATACCCATGAAAGGGCAATACGAGCAACAATGTAATGCAGCTGCTTTAAAAAAAATGGGCGTACCTGTAATAAAATCTTTAAAAAATAAACATTTAAATACATTAAAAAATTGGGTTAAAAGTGATGTACGTGTACAAGTTAGTTATCCGGATATTACGGAACGCATTATAGACCAATTACTAAAAGAACATTTCGATTCTTAAATTTATATGATTAAGGATAACTTACCGTCTTTTGGTTTAACATCGAAAGATTTTGGAGAAGACTTTACTTGGGGTGTTTCCACAGCCGCGTACCAAATAGAAGGTGCTTACAATTTACATAACAAAGGAGCTTCTATCTGGGATACATTTACCAGTAAAAAGGGGAACATACATAATAATGAGCATGGGCAAGTAGCCGTAGATTTTTATCATAAGTATAAAGAAGATATTTTATTGATGAAGGCTATGTATATAAAACATTTTAGGTTTTCATTGTCTTGGTCTAGAATACTCCCAAACGGAATAGGAGCCATTAATAATGAAGGTATAGATTTTTATAATAAGCTTATTAATTTTTGTTTGGAGCATGGTTTAACACCTTGGGTTACTTTATACCATTGGGATTTGCCAGAAGCACTGCAACAAAAAGGAGGTTGGGCTAATAGGGAAATCATAGATTGGTTTAAAGCGTATGTAAGCATATGTTGTAAAGCGTTTGGAGATCGGGTTAAAAATTGGATGGTTTTAAACGAACCTATGGTTTTTACGGGCGCAGGTTATTATTTAGGAGTACATGCGCCAGGAAAAAAAGGATTAAAGCAATTTTTGCCCGCAGTGCATCATGCGGTTTTATGTCAGGCAGAAGGTGGAAGAATAGTTCGTTCTTTAGTTGCCAATGCAAATGTAGGTACTACTTTTTCGTGCTCGCAAATAACACCCTATAGTAGCAAGCCTAAAGATATTTTAGCAGCAAGCAAAGCAGATGCATTATTAAACAGACTTTTTATAGAACCTTCTTTAGGAATGGGCTATCCTACAGAAAATGTGTCGGTTTTAAAACAAATAGAAAAGTATAGTAAACCTGGAGATGTAGAAAACAGCATTTTTGAGTTCGATTTTATAGGGATTCAAAACTATACCAGAGAGGTGGTAAAGCATAATTATTTTATCCCTTACATACAAGCAAGAATAGTAAAAGCATCAAAAAGAGCAGTAAAAACTACTTTGATGGATTGGGAAGTATATCCGCCTAGCATTTATAACATGATAAAAAAGTTTAATGCTTATAAAGGTGTACATAAAATTTTAATTACCGAAAATGGAGCTGCTTTTACAGATACGCTGTTAAATAATTCGGTGCACGATGTAGATAGATTACAATACCTGCAAAACTATTTACAACAAGTAAAAAAAGCACAAAATGAAGGTTTAAAAGTAGATGGGTATTTTGTTTGGACCTTTACTGATAATTTTGAGTGGGCAGAAGGCTATAAGCCCCGGTTTGGATTAGTATATGTAGATTTTAAAACGCAAAAAAGAATTCTAAAGTCTTCGGGCAGGTGGTTTAAAAAATTCTTAAGTTAAAAGATGTTTTTGGATTATATAAATCAAGTTTTTTTCTTACATTTATAGCTAGTTTTTGCACATATTTTAAAAACCAAAAACCAAAAACCAAAAACCAAAAACCAAAAACCAAAAACCAAAAAAAACAGCCATGAAAACAAGACTAGTATTTGCCTTTTTTTTTATTTCTATATCTATTAATGCTCAGAATCAATATTCTGAGTCTCTATCACCTCAAAATATGGAACCTGGAGTATACTATCAAGTTGGTCCTGGAGGTAATAATGGAACATTTAATTGGAGATATCCATATGGTACAAAATTATCAGTTCTAGCAGGTTCAAATCGACAATTTAGAAATTTTGAATTAATGGCATCTGTATATCCTTATGGAGATTTAATACTTAGACAATACAATCCTGATAATAACATGTGGACAGATTGGAGGAAAATTTTAGTAGAAAATCAACAGGGTAATATAGGTGTAGGAACTACAAATCCATTAGCAAAGTTGCATATAAATAATGGGAATAATTCTTATGGAGCAATTTTAGCAAATAGTTCAGAATCTGCTTTTGCATTATATACTAAATCTCTAGGTAGAGAAATTAATACTGAAATGTTCCGATTAGGTTTAAAATATAATAATACAGAAGAAAATGGATTTATTTCTTTTTACAGAGGAGGAAGTAGTAGAGAAGGTTTTCTGGGATTTTCAACAAATGGTATTGAAAGAATTAGAATTGATAAGCATGGTGATGTAGGTATAGGTACAACAGATACTAAAGGTTTTAAATTAGGAGTAAATGGGAAAGTTGCAGCAGCAGAAGTAAAGGTTGCTTTATATAATAATTGGTCTGATTTTGTTTTTTATGA
Source organism: uncultured Cellulophaga sp. (assembly GCA_947492955.1). GTDB lineage: Bacteria > Bacteroidota > Bacteroidia > Flavobacteriales > Flavobacteriaceae > Cellulophaga. The sequence continues at coordinate 232,562 of CANLOV010000001.1, forward strand.
TAATTATAAGTTACCAACTCTTAAAGAGGTAGAAAATTATATAAAAGAAAAAGGGCATTTAAAGGATATACCTAGTGCAAAAGAAGTTGAAAAGAATGGCATATTTTTGGGAGAAATGAATGCTAAGTTATTACAGAAAATAGAAGAGTTAACCTTATATACAATTCAACAAGAAAAGGAAATAGAAAGGCAAAAAGAAGAAATATTAGAACTTAAAAAATTAGAAGAAAGAATTAAAAAACTAGAGAGTAGAGACTAAGTTTTTTGGATTTATTAACAAATTTAAAAACCTCATATCATTTATAAATGATATGAGGTTTTTTTATGCAGTGCTATAAACGTTTTTCTAATATATACCCTATTTATAATGCACGGCGATTTTAGCCAATTGGCCAATAATTTTCACAGAATCTTTCATGGATAGTTTAGAGCCATCTGCATGGATCCATCTTTTTAAAGGTTGTTCGCATATAAGACTTTGTACTTTGTCTTTTCCGTAATGCTTGCGCATGCGCATAAATATTTCCACATCAAAAAGCCAACGGGTAATAAACTTTTTATGAAATACAAGTTGTGCAATTTCTTTATCCATTATTTTGGCACCGCATTGGGTGTCTTTAAAAGGCATTCCTAAAATGGTACGTATAATTAAATTAATAATCATACTAATAATTTTACGAGCAGATTCTTTGGTAATATTAGCGCCCATTCTGCTAATTCTAGAACCACTTACAATTTTAAAATCTGAATTTTCCATAGTTTGTACCAGGTCATCAAAATCTCTAAAATCGGTAGATAAATCGGCATCTAAATAGCCAATATAATTTAATTGTGGGTCTTTGGAAAGGTGTAAAATACCTTGGCGAACGGCTTCTGCTTTTCCGCCATTTTTTTCGCAATTGTAAATGCTAATGGTATCTTCATTTCCTTTGCGTAACTCTTCTAAAACTTTTAGCGTATTATCAGTACTACCATCGTTTACAAAACATAAATGGTATCCTAAGTTTTTATGTGTAAAATCCTGAAATATAGCACTAGAGAGTCTGTCTTCTTCATTATAACAAGGTATAACTACACCAACGCAGTATTGCTGTAGCATTTGTGCGGTTTCATTTTTTTGTGTTGTAGTTGTGTTGTTTCCTAAAATTCGTTTTACCCGTGCTGCTACTTCGTTAAGACTTACAGGTTTTTTCATGTAATCATTAATACCTAAATCGAACCCATCAATAATAATATTTTCATTGGTATTTCCAGACATTACTAGGATAGGAATATCCGATTTAGATGCTACTCTAATATGTTTTACTACTTCTAAACCAGACATATCTGGCATATTAATATCTACAATTACTAAATCTGGCTTAAAAGAGTTAAAATAGGCTTTGCCTAACTTACCATTATTGGCAGTTTGGACTTCGTATCCTAATGCTTTAAGTTTTTTTTCTAATGAAAGTAAAATCAATTGTTGATCATCAATAGTAAGAATTTTCATAGGCTAAGTTTTATAGTTTTTTGGTCGATTTAGGAAAACAAAAGCTAATTACTTTTCTATAAATTTATTAGGGAATAACGCCGAAAATAGCTGTAGAAAGTTGAATTGCAATTTTCTGTAGACTAACGGTTTTTTCCATAGGATGATTGATTATGCTATTATATAACAATATTTTTACCTTTATATTGTTATATTTTCCTACAAAATAATTAAATGAGCAGAACCAATACCTTATTAGTATTAGCCTTGGTCATTGGAATTGCATTCCATGGTGCTGCCCTATTTTTTACATTAGAGTATACCTACGATGCGCTTATTCATTTGTTTTTTGCCGATCATTATGCAAATAGTTGGTTTGAGCCTTGGGATTATCGTTGGTATACAGGTTTTACAGTACATGCTTATCCGCCTTTGGTGCACCAAAGTATTGCATTGTTTTCTTATATAGGAGGGCTAAAATTTGGAATGTTTACAGTAGCCTTTATTGCAATTGTATTATTTATTACAGGAGTTTATAGGTATGGGTTATTAGTAACAGCTAATAGGCGTGTGGCAGGTTATGCTGCATTATTAGCCGTATTTTCATCGACCTTTATAGAAACGCTGCATATTTTTGGGCAGCTACCTAGTGTTATTGGACTTTCGGTCTTATTACATGCTATGCCAGAAATTTATTTATGGATAAAAACGGGGAAATATAAATATCTTTTAACCTCTCTTTCTTTACTAGCAGTTACGGTAACCTCGCACCATGTAACTCCAATTTTTGGAATGGTATTTTTTATTTTTCCCTTAATAGGAATGGTTATTATGGATACTGCTGGCGAAAAAGTAGAATCTATTAAGGCTGTATCTTTTAAACTATTTTTTAAGGCCTTTAAAAAGCTTCTGCCAAGAATTATAAGCTTTGGGTTTTTATCTTTAGTCTTAATAATTACATGTATTTTACCGTATTGGATAAATTCTAAAAAAAATCCAATAACCCAAGTGCCAATACCCCATGGTTCTAGAGATAATTTTTTAGAAGTAACTTCATCGGGCTTGGTTTTTTTTATTATCCCTTGGGGAATATTACTCTTTGTTTTACCTTATATATTTTATCGTTTTTATAGCAAGCGCTATTTGTTTTACGGATTATCTATTAGTATGCTAACGCTATTAGGAACAGGAGGTACTACAGCTATTCCTTTAAAAATATTAGGAGAAACAGCTTTTAATATTTTAACCTTAGATCGTTTTACATTATGGGCAACCATAATGGCTCTGCCATTGTTTGGAGAGTTTATGTATAGGTTGGTAGAAGGAGATTTAAGAACAATACTCCAAAATCGTTTTGGAAGTGTGTACCATAGAATACTAGGAGGGTTTTTGGTTGGCGGAATGCTATTTATGGTGGTTTTTACTATGAGTTTGGGATATTTTAGACCATCGCAGCCACAGAAAATAAACATGTTGCCTATTGTTAATTTTTTAAGTCAGGATAATCATGATCAATGGCGGTATTTACCACTAGGTTTTGGGGATCAAATGGCTTGGTTGTCTGCGCAAACAAATGCCATGACGGTAGACGGAAACTATCATTCTGCTAGGAGATTACCAGAATTAACCACAAGAGCTATTGAGCGTTTAGAAAATTCTAAATTTAGAGGGGTAGAAGGTATAGGTTCGCTACAGCAATTTTTAACAGTACCAGAGAAGTATCATTTAAAATATATATTTTCTAATGATAAGTTTTATGATCCCATTTTATATTTCTGCGGATGGCAACGTTTACAGCAATTAGAAAACGGAATTATGGTTTGGGAAAAATTAAATATACCACCTTTACCAGCTATTTTACCTAAAGAAGAGGCCCCAGTTTTTTTAAAAATAATGTGGGGAATACTACCTCTTTTAACTGTTGTAATTGCTTTTGTTTTAAATGTACAATTGTTATGGTATCGTTTATTAAAAACTAAAAAAAGGCTAGTACCAGCTTATATGGCTTATAAAATTAGCTATACTAAATTTTCGTCCAAGTTAGTTTTTGTGGGGCATGTTTGGGCAGTAATTTTATTGTTGTTTTTATTTTTTGGGATGTATCAGTTTTATGTAAAAAATAGTGCTCAGATTGCTCCTAAAAATGTGATACATGCGTATTATGACGCTTTAGATTTTAAAGAGTTTAAGAGGGCCTATTCTTATTTAAATCCTAGTAGTAATGTTTCTTTACCACAATACATGTTAGAAGTAGCTGTAAGCGATGGTATTCTTAGTTCGTATGCTAAATTAGATGCTATTTCGGTTACGTTTATTAATAAAACATCGGATAGGGTTAAAGCACGGGTGCAAACAAAATGGATAACGCCATTAGAGAAAATAAATAAAACCTACTATCATGAAATTTTAAAAAAAGAAGGGAAATGGTATATAACACCTGCTGCCTTAGATAAAGATATTCCGCCAGACCAATTGTTTACAACAAATACCACTTCTTTTTATAACCATGGTAGACGTAGAATAACTACTCAGCAAACGCATCATGAAGATGTGTTACAACAACCTGTATTAGAAATACTATCTGCAAAATTGGTAAAATATAAAAACAGGTATGCTATAGTAGGCGAATTACAAAATATAGATAATGTACCAGCAGATGTGGTTGTAAAAGCAACACTTTATAATGATGCTAATAAGGAGCTAGCAAATTTTAGTGCTAAGTATCATATAAAACACAAATTAATGCCTAAAGAAACTACTACATTTAAAATAAATTTTGAGGGTATTGCCTGGTCTAAAACGGAAGATACAATTCCGCCAACGTTTAACCCAGATGAATTTACACCAGTAGCATTAGAAGAGCAACCTACAAAATTTAATATACAATGTGCCGCCAATGTAGCAAATACAGATTTATACAAACAGGTTTCTTTACAAAACATAGTTTTTACCGAAAAAGGAATACTGGGAACACTTTTTAATTCGGGAATACAAGAGGTAACCATACCGCAATTGTTAGTTTCTTATTATAATGAAACTAAAGAATTGCTATGGGTAGATCATCAGTTTTTGGCAGAAGGAATACGTGTGCAGCGAAAGCAGTATTTTAATTATGTTCCTATGAATGTAGATCATATAAAAGTGATTAATTCTAGTATGGAAAATTGTTTTGTAAATGGTTTGCCTAATGCTAGTATTGCTACAAAATTATTTCCGGATAGAAACCAAAGTCATGCAAAGCATCAATTACAAAATTATAAAGGCAATGGATTTACTGCTTTAAAGTTTGAGTTAAATAGTTATATAGGAAACCCTAAGTAATATGAATAAAATAAGTTGTTTATGGCTAGTATTACTGTTTTTAAACAGCTGCGTTCCTGTAGCTGAAAATAAGACGGAAGCTATCTTAAATGCAACGCTAATCACTAAAAAGCAAGAATATATTGCAGGACAAAAAATAATATTGAAATACCGTATCTCAGGAGAAAATATACCAATGTTATTAGTAGAAAATGCATATGGTACTTCTTTAATACAAGGGAGAAAGGAGCATAATGAAGTTGTTTATATTTTTCCATCAAACTATAGTAATAGAGTAGGTAAATGCAGTTTTAAATTAATAGGGAATAAAGAAAAATTAGATGCAGGTGATATATATATACACCCAGCAGTTACTAAAACAAGAAATATAGAAACCTATATGGGGCCTCCGAGTATTATTGCAGGAGGTAAGGATTATACAATGCTAGTAAATGTCCCTTTAGATACATATGATAACCCACTAGCAGATAGTACTGCTGTTACTATAAACCAACAATTTAATAGTGCTATTACAACAACAGAAGTTAAGTTAAAGAATTTTATAGGGTGGAAAAATATATATGCCCCAGAAAAGTCGGGAAGAATTTTAGTATCAGCTTTGTGTAATGCCTTGGCTTCTAAAGAACTAAATGCTATTGTTTTTCCGGCAAATGCTACAGATTTTAAAATTGATTATGAGCGTGTACATAAATATGCAGATGGAAACCAAGTTGTAAGCTTAAAGACATCTATTATATATGATGAATATAAGAATGTGGTAAGCGATGGGACCTTGGTAAATTTTATAATAGAAAATAAGGAAGGAACAAAATTATATGCTTCTGGTACTACGATTAGTGGTATTGCAACCGCTAAAATGTTACACCCAGTAGTAGCAGATCGTTGGAATGTTACCGCATACATTACGGGTGCAGCAAAAAGTAACCCTTTGCTTGTAAATTTTGAATCGGCAGTAGAAAATTATAAGATTAGTCATTCTAAAGATTTTAGAACAATTACTGTAGGACCTATAAAAAGTTTTATGAAACAGTTAGTTCCAGATGGTATCATTATTAGTTGTGCTATTTATAATCAAAATAATAAACTACTAGAAACAAAAACAACAACGTCTAGAAAAGGGATAGGGACCTTTTATTTAGATACAGATTTTTACAGCAAAGGAGCCTATCAAATTAAAATAAAAAGTATGGGCTTATTAAAAGAAACCAATATTATTTTGCATGAATAAGAGGTGGAATAGAAATATGTACAGGGCTCTATTACTAATTTCTTTTTTAGTAATAAATGCTTTAATTCTATACGGAATTAGTGCTGTGTTATCGTATTTAAATACGGGTGCAGATAAATCCTCCATACTACATTTACAAGCAGAAATAAATGAAGCGTATTTACCAAAAATAGTATGGGGAGATTTGCAGAACCAAGGGCGACCCATGGAAGAGCAAACTCTAAAAGAAATAGAAAAAGATTATTTAAGTGCTTGGCACGTGCGTAACATAGCTTATAAAAATAATGATACCTACGGATTAGCAGATTATTATACCGATAGTGCCCGAGTAAAAGTCTATAAAACGATAGCTATTAATAAAAAGAATAAAACAACTATAGATCGCACCACACTAGCACATAAGCCTTCTTTAGATTTTTATAGTGCCGATGGTACTTTGGTAGTATTTACAGATACCAATGTAATAGCGTACAAAGAAACTCTAGTAAATAATAAAGTTGTATTTAGAGAAAAGGATACTACATCTTATAAGGTAATGATGCTTTTAGAAGATGGTTTTTGGCGTATTAGGCATATGGTAACCATTGCTAATAAAAAAGAGCCTGCTGCAATTAATACTAAAATTTCTACTAAAGAAATAGTTGATATAAAAGGACTTAATTATTACCCAAAAAATAGTCCTTGGGATATGTATGGGAAACAATTTAGCGATAGTATTATTAGTGCCGATTTTCAAATTTTAAAAGATATGGGGCTTAATACAGTTAGAGTGTTTGTTCCGTATACAGACTTTGGAGAAGCAAATGTAATACCAGATAAATTAGAAAAACTAAAAAAGGTTTTAAAAGTTGCAGAAAAGAATGAGATAAAAGTGGTACTTACATTGTTCGATTTTTATGGTAATTATGATATTATAGATTGGACTTTAACCCATAGGCATGCAGAAACTATTGTAACAGCGCTTAAAGATTATAAAGCAGTATTGGCTTGGGATATTAAGAACGAACCCGATTTAGATTTTGAATCTCGAGGGAAAGAAAAAGTACTAGCTTGGTTAACCCATATGGCAAATGCCATTAAAACTTGGGATACCCAAAAACCAGTAACTATTGGTTGGTCTAATGCCACTGCAGCTACACTTTTAGCCAATGAGGTAGATTTTGTTTCTTTTCATTATTACAAAAAGCCATCTGCTTTTGCGGCAAGCTATACGGCATTAAAAAAGGCGGTTCCTAATAAGCCTATTGTATTGCAAGAGTATGGAATATCATCTTACAGTGGTGTGTGGAATGCATTTACAGGTTCTCATAAAAAACAAGCTTTGTATTATAAAGAGATGCAAGCAGTAATACAAGAAAATAAAATTCCTTATTTATTCTGGACCATGTACAATTTTGAAAAAATACCAACATCGGTAGTAGGGACATTACCGTGGCGTAAACAGCCTCAAAAATATTACGGTTTTATAAATAGTGATGGAAGTAAAAAGGCTTCTGTGGAGTATTTGGATGAAAAATAGTTTAATAATTACTAGACTTTAGAATCTTATTTAGGTAATATTTTATAATACAGGCGAATGTTATTCCTATTGAATAGGCTATTAAATCACTCCATAAGAAACCTTGACCTAATATTAATCTTCCAAATGGGTTATTTCGAATTTTGATAAGCCAATTAATTTGTATTAGCTGACTAAATTCAACAATAAAACAAATACCTAAACTATATAAAGCTAGTTTTTTAATATTAAGATTAGGATATAGAAAGGCTATAATCCAAAAAATCATCATGGCCCATAATAAATCACCCAAACCTAAATTAATTATTTTGGGAAGGTAAGCAGCGTACCGTCTTGATGCTAAACCAATTATTATTGTAATAATGGTTAATAAGAGGTAATAATACCTGTTTTTAATCAAAGTCATAATGATCACTCCAATCTCCATCGCTATTAAAATCGAAATACTCGTCAGTGGAATCGAAAATTTCTGATATATTAGGAATTAAATCAAAAACTGATGAATCGAAATCATCTATGAAATCAATCCAAACTAAATCGTCATAATTTTCATTATTATCACTGGTACCTATTGTTGAAATCGTTTTTAACTTTTCTAAAAGTTCAAATTTTAAGTTTTTGAGTAGAAAAATATTTCCTTGAAGAAATAATATTAATTCTAATGCTTTGTTAGGGTTGTTATAAATTAAATCAGCAATATTTTCATCTACTTCAGTTAAATATTTTGTAATATTCTTTTTTAGGATAGTCCCTTTTATATTAGTTTTAATCCTAGAGAAAATAATAGAAATTAAATCGATTTTAAAAAGATTGTTTATTTTTAAATCATTAATAATTTGTTTTTTATACTTGTAATTAGAAGATATCTCTTTAAATATTGTTTTTAAGTAAGGTTTTAATTGATAGTAACTTTCTTCATCGATTATTTTAGTAAAATATTTTTCAAATTGATTAGACTTGTACTTTGCGAAATTTTTGCCAGTTTCAATTATTATATATTCTCTTAAATATAAATCTTTTGGATGAGCTTTTCTTAGTGATTTTTTTATAATCAGAACTTGTTTTAAAATTAAGTCAAATAAAGTTAACTTTAAGAGTTCAATCAATTCTACATTTGGCTCTAAAATTAATTTAGTTCCAGCAGGTTTTAACTGTGATAATTTATAAATATGTGAATCCTCGAATTTAGAATTAGGACTAAACGTTATTATTTTTTTACTGTTTTTCAATATTTGTAGTAACAGTGAGTTTATATTTTTTGTATCTAAAAAGAGACATAAACGTATGTCTTCGTTTATTGCTAAATTAAATCAAAAAGGTATATTAAAATAATATTAGTAATAGAATCTCTTGTAGTTGTTAAGCAATTACAGTAATAAATTAGCTTATTTTTATTTTTTCAGATGCTGTATTTATAGCATTTACATCTATAATCTGTTTTGTAGATTTTGTTACTTGTATGGCTTTAAAATAGTCTACATACATTTTTGTAATGGTAGACATAGGTAAAGAGCAAGCAGCTTCGTAATTAGCTTTAGATAACAATATTCTGTTTACATCGTCTGTAATAATATTTTCTATAGCATCTGCTAAGGAATCTACATTCTCGGGTTCAAAAAATTCTCCACGATAGCCTTCTTCTTGTACCAAAGTGCTTAAATCTCCTAAATTTGGTAGTGCTACAGCTTTGCCATAACTACCAGCTTGGTGTAATACGCCAGAGCTACCTGTAGTTGAGGTATATGGGAAAACAACAACAGCACTATCACTAAAAATTTTAGGAACATCTTCTTCTGGTACATAACCAGTAAAACGCAGTTTGGTAACATGGCTGTATTTTTCTTGCATTTTTTTTAGGTATCCAGGGGTATTAGGGCTATCTGTACCAGCAATTACAATTTCTATATTTTGTAGACTTCTATTTCTTATTTCTTCTACAGCTTCAATTAAAACTTCTACTTTTTTATAGGTTCCAAATTTTCCAAAAGCCATTACTTGTTTGGGACCAGGTGGCAAACTGTAATCTGGTTCTGGTGGTGTTTCAAAAGAACCATGTGGAATTAATGCTATATTTTTTGTATTGTATTTTTTTTCTAATATGGGAACATATTTACTAATGGTAACTGCCACAATATCAGAAGACAAAACAAATTTTGTTAGGCTAGTTCCTATAAAATTATAAATCTTTTGCAGTATAGGGTTTTTGGTAAAACCAGCATTTTCTAAGTCTACTTTTTCTAGAATATTATGTAATAAAGAAATCGTAGGTATTTTTTTTAATTTGCATACATAGGGGAGTAATAAACCTAAGGCAGCCGGAATTTTTTTATCGCCAAATTTTAAAAATTGTAAATTAAAAAGAACTGCATCTGGCTTGGTATCAGAAATAGCCTTGTTAACAGTATACAAGTTGCGATAACTATTAAATTTCCAACATTCTTTTACGGTGATTTTACAGCCCTTTTCAGTAAAGGAAAGGTCTTTTTTATGTTCCGTAACATCTGTAATTAATATAAGTTCGGTTACATCTTCTTGTAATCTAAAATGTTTTACAAGGTAATAACCATATTCTGTTAAGGTTACTTTACTAGGCGGGTAGGCTGTTACAATTGCTAATTTCATACCTTAGAATTTTTGTTAAAAAAATAAATTAATTGTAAAATAAGTAATACACTCATGGCTATAATCTGCATCTGTACTACTGTTTTTAGGCTGTTGTGGTATAGCACAACCAATACAATTTGAGATAATCCTAAAACCCCTGATAATATTACAGGCATATATTTATCTAGCGATAAAAAGTAGTACGTAAAAATATTAGAGATGGCAAATAGTGATGTGGCTAAAGCATATTGCCATAACAAACTAGTCATTTCTAAATATGCTCCCCCAAACATTAGATTTATAATTAGATTAGGGAATAGGTAGCATGCAATTACAATAACCACAGCGAGTAAGCTTATATAAGAAATGTATTTAAATAGTATAGGACTTGTTGCTTCTCCGTTTTTTTGTTTTTGTATTACCTGTGGTAAAAGCATCATTACAAACATCCAAGCAACAAAATAAACGACTCTACCAATTAAAGCTAAAGAGGCATATAAGCCAGCATCCATGGCGTTAAAATAGTGTTTCACCAGTAATACATCACTATTATTAATTATGATTTGAGTAAACTCATAACTGGCGGTAAGTATTAAAAAATTATAAACACGCTTAGCGTTTTCTGGACTTAGTGGTTTTGTATTCCAGAATGAGAAATCTTTTAGGTTAGAAGGAAACATGCCTAAAATAAAGGAGCATAAAATACCTAAAGCTATTACTGTTCCTGATGCTAATGGAATTATTAGCAAGAAACCCAAAGTAAGTAGCAATCTACTCCACATTTCTGTTTGGTAGGTAATAGATAGTTTTTTAAACTGAAGCTTACCTTGAAAAACACCTCTGTTTACACTCATTAAAAAATAGAGCGGAATACCCAGTCCAAATATGATAAACATCTGGTAGCCATTGGTATTGAATATAACTTGGAGTTTTGTGGAGAAAGCAATTATGAGTAATCCAATTATTAATCCAATTACGAATGCTTGTTTATAGCTTTTATTTTTAAAATTAGACCATTCCGTACCAGAAAATAATACAGCAAATTTAGTTGTTGCCAATTGGAACGTCATGCCCATAAAAGATAATACCAGTAATAATGTAACCAATAAAGCAGCCTCAGAAAAGGCTTCAGGACCTAATAGTCTAACTAAAAGCAAGTTGTATAGGTAGTTACCTCCATTTACAAGAAGTATACTACCCATAAACAACTGCTCGGGGGACATTTTATATGAGCTTATTTTTAATGTAGCCATTATTTTAAAAAAACTAAGTAGGTTAAAGTATAACGTTCAAGATATAAAATATTGTAGTATTTTACTTACATTATTAAATATTTATTTTATTTATATAGATTCTTTGTTATTACAAATATGCTATGGAAAGACAACTATTAATGGGTGTAGTAGACAGTTAAACAATTACTGTAGACGAATGGAAATATAATAACTGTGGATTTAAATAGGGCTTAACTAATTTTAAAAAACAAGCTTAATGCTAATAATAATACATCTTAAGCGTTCTTTAATATGTAGTTAAAATCTTACTTTATGTTTAAAAGGAAAATTATTTATATTTTATACTTTGTTTGTTGCTCTACTATGGGGCAACAAAGTATGCAAGAAGGTTTTCAGTTGTTAGAAACAGGTGATTTTAAAGCTGCAAAGGTTTTTTTTAAGTCTTATTTAGATAATTATCCTAAAAATAAAACGGCTAATATTTGTTATGGGAGAGCATTGGGTTTAAGTGGTAATCCTTTAGAAGCAAATACATTATTTAATAATTTAGTTGCAGTATATCCAAATGATTTTGAAGTAAAATTAAATTATTACGAGTCTTTTCTTTGGGCAAAAAAATATAAGGAGGCTAAGCCATTGTATAAAAAAATGCTAATAGAAAACTCGGATAATTTTGCGGCAAATTTAGGCTATGCAAATACTTTATCTAACTTAAAAGAATACCCCCAGGCATTAGCGCAAATAAACAAAACAATTGCTCTAGATACAGTAAATAAAAGTGCTAAAATATCTAGAAAATATATACTATTAGGCTATGCAAATATGCTGGTGAATAAGCAAAATTATAAAAAAGGAAAAGAGCTATTAATAGCTATATTTAAAGATTTTTCAGAAGATAAAGAAGCTCTTTTGAATCTTGCTAATTTATATCTTATAAAAAAAGAAACAGATAAGGCCATACAAACTTATAGTAGGTTAATTAAAACACCAGAGGATTCTATTACTGCTTTAAACGGAATAGCATTAGCTCATCATATTGCAAAAAAAGATAAGAACGCACTAGATGTAGCAATGTTATCTATGGATAAGGTTAAAAATAAGGAAGGAGAAATAAAAGAACGTTCACAAGAACGATATGTACAGGCTTTAATATGGAATAGAAAATTTAAAAAGGCAGAACAGCAGATTACAAAGCTATCTCATAAGCATACAAATCGTAATTGGGTATTAGGTTTAAAAGCTACTTTAAGTATGTATAAGGGAGATTTTAAAGAGAGCATTAAAAATTACGATGCTATTTTAAAGAATGATAGTGTTTCTTTTGACGGTAATTTAGGAAAAGCTAATGCATTATTTGCAAATGGTAATACCAAATTGGCGTACAAGGGAGCTTATAATACTTTAAGTATATATAAGAACCAGAAAGATGCTTTAGCGTTTATAAAGAAGTTAAATCTTATGCATACCCCAAGTATAGAAGAACATTTTGCATACACATTTGATAATGGAAATAATATTGCCTTTTATACCACAACTACTACACAGTTTCCATTAGCTACAAATTTTAGTGCTAATTTTTCATATCAATATAGAACAACAGAAAATACGGTAACAAACAACAAAGCAAATTCACATATTGTACTCGGAGGATTTAGCTATAAAATATTACCTAAAATTACTTTTAAACCTATTGTAGGAATTAATATATCTAGCTATAATACTACGAGTTACAGCCAGCCAGTATTGGATTTAAGGCTAAAAACAAAACCATTTAAGTTACAGCATTTAGAAATAGGATACCAAAGAGAAGTACAAAATTTTAATGCAGATTTAATACAACGAGAAATTGTAATGAATCATTATGGCGTTAATTATAATTTAGCAACAAATATAAATTTGGGGTGGTATACACAATTTATGTACACACAGCAGAGCGATGCTAATGAAAGAAATTTGTTTTTTACTTCTCTGTATTATTCAATGTTTAAAAAACCAATAGTGAAATTAGGCTTTAATTACCAGTATATAGGTTTTGCAGCACAAGTGCCTACTATTTATTTTAGTCCAGAAAAGTATAATGTAATGGAACTATTTGCAGAGGTTCGAGGAACAATTAATAAGAAAACTAATTATTTAGTAAGTATGGCTGCTGGTTCGCAACAAATAGTTAATAATGATAGAAATACTGTTTTTAGAGCTGAAACAAGTTTGCAGCATCAGTTTACGGAACGTTTTTCGGGAAATATATATGGTAAATACAGTAATATAGCTTCTGTAACAGCTTCGGGCTTTGAGTTTACCGAGATAGGTTTTAAACTAAAATGGTTGTTAACTAAGAAACCACTGTTTTATAAGAAGATTAAAAATTAATCAAAGGCAAACCCGGTAATTACTCTATAAATAAAGGCATATAACACCATAGAAAACATAATAAAACTGAACCAAGCAAAAGCTTTAAAATAATTTTTAACGATTAGGTTTCCTAGATTTTTAAATCCTTCTACATAAATGTTTTTAACTAGCGATAATGTTTTCATGATTTTTTTAATTTGAGGTTGCTGAAATAAAAATTATAAGATTAATCAAAAGCAAATCCGGTAACTACTCTATAAATAAAGGCATACAATACCATAGAGAACATAATAAAACTGAACCAAGCAAAAGCTTTAAAATAATTTTTAACGATTAAGTTTCCTAAGTTTTTAAATCCGTCTACATAAATGTTTTTAACTAGTGATAATGTTTTCATAATTATATTTTTTTGGTTGTTTATTTGATGACAAAGTTGGGGCAACTATGATCTTTACAGACAAAAAAATTGACAAAACGATAAAAATTAAAGTTAAAATGTATAAAAAAATACGCGATAACGATGAAGTGTAAACTATACCGTTTAACGCATAAGGTGTAAAAAAGATGAATGGATTATTTCGACCGTTTATCTGTATAGTACTACTAAGATTGATGTTACAGATGTATGTTATTTATAAAAAAATAGTTAGCCAATTTTTCTTCTAAAGCGTAAATAAGGCATTTTTATTTTAGTAAGTTTAAACGACGCATTAATTCTGGTCTATTAGAACGGCTAATAGGAATTACACTTTTCTTTATAAGAACACTATTATCTTCTATATCTATAATTTTAGAAAAGTTAATAATATAAGAACGGTGTATTTGTATAAAAATATTTACGGGAAGTTTTTCTTTTATTTTTTTTAAAGTGTTGTGTACTCTATAATCCTTAGTTTCTGTCTTTACAGCAATATAATCGCCCTGAGCTTCTATAAATAAAATTTCATTAAACTTTAATTTAATTAAGCGTCTGTCTATATTAATGTATAGTTCGTTATTAATAGAGGATTGTTCGTTGGTGTTAGTAGGAGCTACAGGAGTATTCGTAATTGCATTTTCTATTTTTAGCACAGACTTTTCAAATCTTTCTTTTGTAATTGGTTTAACTAAATAGTCTACAATTGCTTCGTATTCATAAGCTTCGATGGCAAAATTTTTATCGGAAGTAATTAATACAATTTTAGGAGGGTTTTTTAAAGTCTGTATAAAATCGAAACCCGTAAACATTGGCATATGAATATCTAAAAAGATAACATCTACTGTATTTTGATTTAAAAATTTAATTGCTTCTATAGCACTAGAAAATTCTTCTATAGCATTTAAGTTGGGAGTAATGCTACATAGTTGGGCAACAATTGCTCTTGCTGCAGCTTCATCATCTATAATAATACAATTCATAATTTATAAATCTTTAATATATACTTCTATTGTTTCTAATACGTTTAAAAACGAAGCATGTAAATTTGTATTTTCTTCTAATAATTCTTCTTCATAAGTTACTGCTAACCGATAGCCTTGTTGTAGCCCCAGAACATTAAACTTATGTTTTAACTTATGTACAACGGCAGCAGTATTTATGTAATTACGTTTAGTATAATAACTAATGTACTCTTGTTTTTCTTGCGGAAACTCCTTTTTAATAATAGCAATGAACTTTGCTTTAAAAGCCTCATCGTCTCCTGCCAATTCGTTTATATAATTTATGTTGGGAGTTTCTTGCATATTATTTTTTTAATGTAAAATAAAAAGTAGTTCCAATATTTAATTCACTGCTTAACCATACGTTGCCTTCATATAATTGCACTATTTTTTTAACAATAGATAATCCTATACCTGTAGAACGTTCATTACTACCAATAGATTGAAAAATTTCGAATATTTTTTTATGATATTCTTTCGGAATACCAACACCATTGTCTTTAATACTAAATTGCCAATACTTTTTTTTGTCTTCGCAGTCTATTTCTACAATCCCTTTTTCCTTTTTTATATGTACTACTGCGTTGCTTATAAAGTTCTGAAATAGCTGATGTATTTTAGTTTTATCGGCCATAATGGTAGGGAGCTTATTTTTTATAATTACTTCTACATGGTCTGGAATATAAATAATACTTGTAATATCATCTATAACCGTATTTACATCTACTAGAGTATTATCCAAATTATCACTTTTAATGGTAGAGTATTTTAAAATACCATCAATTAGTTTATCCATGGCTTCTACCTTTTCTTGCATTAGTGTTAAGTTGGTTTTGCCATTATCGTCTAATATATCCTTATAATCTTCATTAAGCCAAGTAGCCAAGGCACTAATACTTCTTAAAGGAGATTTAAGATCATGGGATACTATGTGTGCATATTCTTGTAATCCTTTATTGCTATATTCTAATTCTTTTAATAACTTTTCTTTTTGTAGTTCTAAATTACGTTGCTCTGTAATATCTTCTATCATTGCAATTTGGTAGGCAATTTCTCCGTTTTCTTTTTTGTATGCATTTACAGAGGTTTTAGCAAGTAATGTAGTTTTATCTTTTCTAATATATTTTTTTATAATGGTAAAATTATCTAATTGATTAGTGTTCATCTTATCCATTAATTCTATAGATGCGTCTATGTCTTCTGGCGCAGAGATATCTTTTACACTTAGTTTTTTAAGTTCGGCTTCTGAGTATCCTATTAATTTTATAAATGTTTGATTTGCTTTTACAATTTTACCATTTTCTGTTAGTACAATACTTAAAGGTGAGTTCTCTACAATAATATCTAATTGTGTTTTTTGTTCTGATAACAGGTGTTTTATTTCTGTTTCTTGAGTAATATCTCTAATAATACCTTGTGCAGCAATTGGTTTTTTGTTCTTATCGTAAATTAAGCTGCTATTAATTTGCACATACTTCTCAGACTTATCTTTTGTAATTATTTTAGCGTGATAATTTTTTAAAATGCCTACTTTTTTTAGTGAAGCAAAAGATTCTACAGTATATTTTATATAATCTTTATGTACAATATTAGCAAGGTTTAAGTTCTCTATTGTATGATCATAGCCTAAAAATTCTTTAGCAGAAATATTCATGTTTATAACATTAAATTGCATATCCATAACAACATAAGGGTCAATAATGTTAATAAAAACGCCATCTAATTCAGCTGTTTTTTCATTAAGAAAATTTTCTAATCTATTATTAGTTTCCTTTAAATGATGAGAAACATCGTAAAGTTCTTTAGACTTTTCTTCTAAAATTTTTTCAGCTTGCTGGCGTGCTTTTTTTTGTCTTTCTAAAGCACGTTTAAGCATTAAAACTTCTTTGCTATCCATTTTGAATAACATTAAATTTTACTTCGGTACCATCATCTTTAAGTAGTTCAAAAGAAACGGAAGCAGTTTTATTAAAGTGTTCAAAAGATTTTTCTATAAGCCCGTGTGCCAACCTGTATAATCCTCTAGAAGAACTATAGATCATACTAATAGACGTCTCTGTTTTTTCTAATATTTTAAATGTAGGTAATTCTGCTTCTGGGTATAGTTTTTTAACGTGTACATGTATATGATCTTCAATAGAATATAAAAGACTTAAAGGGTTAGAGTAACTTTTAATTACTTCTGGGTGTGCTTTTCCTAAGCTAGTAAATAAGTATAATCCAAAAGTATGTATAAGATCATCAACAGAAATATTAACTTTTTTACTAAGCTCGGTAATAAGGCTAAGCATTTCATTAAATTCATAAGTGCCAACAGAAGTGTAAATGCCCTCTGAAGGTAAATTGGAAGTTTCTATAATTTCATCAACAACCTCTAATCCAAATTTGGATTCTACCATTTCCAAAAATTCAGTAAAAACTATTCCTTTCATAATTCAATTAATTTACGAACTAAAAGTAGGAAAATAAGTACTTTATAAAAAAATATTGTTGTGAAATCTTATTTTATATTAGCCTTTTATAAGTTCATTAATGGTCCAATACTGGAGTACTGTTCTTAGCTTTTCTTCGTAATCTTCATATTTTAAAGGCTTTATAATATAACCAGCAATGCCAATTTTATAACATTCTAGTAAATCTGCTCTGTTCTCAGATGTTGTCAAAATAATAGTAGGCAAGTATTTTAAAGTGTCATGATTTTTAAGAATTTTTAGAAATTCAATTCCGCTCATCCTAGGCATATTGAGATCAAGAAGAATAATATCTGGAAGAGAATTTTTAGAATTTAAGATAGCTAGAGCCTCTTCTCCATTTTTAGCTTCGGTTATTTTATGTTTAAGCTGAAACTTAGAAACTGTTCTGTTTAATTTCATTGTCTCAATAGCATCGTCTTCTATAAATAGTATGTTCATGATTATACTTAGTTAAGTAACAAAGGTGTATTTTATATTATTATTTAGAGATTAATAGTAGGTGAACGTAGTTTAAGTGTAGACGAATGGAAATTTTATTCGGTTTAGATTTTATAAAAAATAAGTAAAAGAGGATATAATTATACTTAAAAAAAGGATAAAGTGTTTTATTATAATATATTTGTTATAGAAAATAGTGTGCGCACACGAAATAATGAAAACGATAGTATGGATAATATTTTTGATGTTAAAGGCAAAGTAATTATTATAACAGGAGGAGCTGGAGTATTAGGGGGGAGTATAGCCAAACATTTGCTTATACAAGGAGCAAAAATTATTATAATTAGCCGTAGTGAGGAAAGTATATCTAAAAAAATAAGTGAGTTAAGTAAAGTAGGTAACAATATATTAGGATACTCTTGTGATGTTTTAGATGAAGAACAATTAATACAAGTAAAAAATAAGGTTATTGATAAATGGGGACAGATAGATGCATTAATAAATGCAGCAGGCGGTAATATGCCTGGAGCAACTATTGCACCAGAAAACACTTTTTTTGATTTAAAAATTGATGAGTTTAAGAAAGTTTCACAATTAAATTTAGAAGGTACAGTATTACCAAGTATGGTTTTTGGTCAAGAAATTATTAAACAACAGAAAGGTAGCATTATAAATGTTTCTTCTATGGCAGCAGCACAAGCCATTACTAGAGTTGTAGGTTATTCTGCATCAAAAGCAGCTATAGATAACTTTACCAAATGGTTGGCAACAGAATTTGCATTAAAATATGGAGATCAAATACGTGTTAATGCCATAGCTCCAGGATTTTTTATAGGGAAACAAAATTTACGATTGCTAACTAATGAGGATGGCAGTTATACGGACAGAGGTAATACTATTATAAGTAATACGCCTATGAAACGTTTTGGTGAGGCAAAAGAATTAAACGGAACGGTACAATGGTTATTAAGTGATGCTGCTAGTTTTGTTACAGGGATTGTGGTGCCTATAGATGGCGGATTTAGTGCTTTTAGTGGTGTATAGTTATATAGATAAATTAGAATGAAACAATCATTTAGATGGTTTGGGGAAAACGACCCCGTACAATTATCACATATTAAACAATCTGGAGCGGAGGGTGTAGTAACAGCATTGCATCATATTCCTAATGGAGAAATATGGGAAGTAGAAGAAATACAAAAAGTAAAAACACGTATTAATAACGCAGGTTTAGAATGGGTGTTTATAGAAAGTATTCCTGTACATGAAAATATTAAATTACGAAAAGGAGATTATAAAAAGCGTATGGAAAATTATAAACAGAGTTTAAAGAATATAGCGGCATGTAATATTAAAAATGTGTGCTATAATTTTATGCCTGTGTTAGATTGGACACGCACAGATTTGTTTTGGAAATTAGGAAATGGGGCTACAGCTTTACGATTTGATAAAGTTAAAATGGCGATTTTTGAGTGCTTTATAATGAAACGTAAAAATGCTGAGAATGATTATTCTAAGTCGGTATTAGATAATGCAAAGCTTCTTTTTTCTAAAATGACTATTGTAGAAAAGAGAAATTTACAAGATGCTATTTTAAAAGGTTTGCCAGGAACTGTAGACGATTTAACAATAGATGTTTTTAAAGCAATGATTGCTGAATACGATGGTTTAACGCATGCCGATTTAAAAGCAAATTTATCTTATTTTTTAAATGCCGTAATTCCTTTAGCAGAAGAATTAGGAATAAAAATGGCAATTCACCCAGATGATCCGCCAATAGATATTATGGGTTTACCCAGGATTATAAAATCTGAAAGGGATTTAGAAGATTTATTAGGTTTTATAGATAGCCCATCTAACGGAATTACTTTTTGTACAGGGTCTTTAGGAGCTAACCCTGCTAATGATTTGCCTAAAATGATCACTAAGTTTGCCGATAAAATTCATTTTTTACATCTTAGAAATGTACGTAGAGAGGTAGATGGAAGTTTTTATGAAGATAACCATTTAGAAGGTTCAACAGATATGTACAAAGTGGTAGAAGCCGTTTTAAAAATTGAAAAAGAAAGAGGAGTTAACTTGCCTATGAGACCCGATCACGGGCACCAAATGCTACACGATTTAGAACAGCAAAGTGCATATTGTGGCTATACTTCTATAGGTAGATTAAAAGGCTTAGCAGAAATAAGGGGATTAGAATTAGGAATAAAAAGAAGTTTAGCGTTATGAAAAAAGATGCTTCTTTTATGAATGATAATTTTTTATTGCATTCAGTTGTTGCGCAAAAACTGTATCACGATTATGCAGCTAAAATGCCTATTATAGATTATCACAATCATTTATCTCCAGAGAAAATAGCAAGTAATACTGGTTTTAAAGATATTACTGAAGCATGGTTATCCGAGGATCATTATAAATGGAGAGCTATGCGTGCCAATGGTATAGATGAGGTTTATATTACAGGGAATGCTTCTGGCGAAGAAAAATTTAGAAAGTGGGCAGCAACTGTGCCTTATACTTTAAAGAATCCATTGTTTCATTGGACACACTTAGAGTTAAAGCATTATTTTGGTATTAAGGATTTATTGCAACCTAGTTCTTGCGATGTTATTTATAAAGAAACATCGGCTTATTTACAAGAAACAACAGCGCAGCAATTATTAGCACAAGCTAATGTAGAGCTGGTTTGTACTACAGATGATCCAACAGATAATATACAATGGCATCAACAGATAAAAAAAGGAGATTTTAATACTCGCGTATTACCTACATTTAGGTCAGATAATATTATAGGTATAGATAATCCTCAATTTTTATCCTACTTAAAAAAACTTTCTACAGTTACAGATAAGAATATAGAAAGTTTAAATACCTTGTTAGATGCGCTACAAAATAGAGTAGATTATTTTCATGAAAATGGATGTAGATTGTCAGATTATGGACTTACAGGAGAATTCTCGGCAATAGATTTTAATGATGATTTAGTTGATGTAATTCTAAAAAAGAAGATTCAAGGAAAAGTACTTTTAGCAGAAGAGATAAAACAATATAAATCTTGTCTATTGTATTATTTAGCAACTATGTACCATAAAAAGAAATGGGCGCAGCAATATCATTTAGGACCTATACGCAATAATAATAGTAGACTCATAAAACAGTTTGGGGCAGATGCTGGTTGCGATTCTATAGGAGATTATTCCTTTGCAACATCCTTATCTAAATTTTTTAATAGACTAGATAGTCAAAATAAATTAGCAAAAACAATTACTTATAACTTAAACCCAGCGCATAATGAGGTATTTGCTTCTATGATGGGCAATTTTAACACAAGTGAACTTCCTGGGAAAATGCAATTGGGAGCCGCTTGGTGGTTTTTAGACCAGAAAGATGGTATGGAAAAACAAATTAATACGCTATCTAATTTAAGTTTGTTAAGTAGGTTCGTAGGTATGTTAACAGATAGTAGAAGTTTTTTATCGTTCCCTAGGCACGAGTATTTTAGAAGAATTTTGTGTAATAGTATTGGAAATGATGTAATGAATGGAGAAGTGCCTAATGATATAGAGTTTTTAGGAAAAATGGTTCAGGATATTTGTTACAATAATGCGGTAAACTATTTTAAGTTTAACGATTCTCTTTAACGTTCTTTTGGTCTTAACCAAAATTTATCGGCTTCAGGAATATGTTTGTAGCCTTCAATTGTAAAAGGGTTAAAGTTTTTTTTAGCAAAAATATACCAAGCAGTAGAAGATACTGCAGCTAATTCATCAGTATGGTTCCATAGTATTTCAGTGCCAAAATTTGTTCCTTGATTACTGGTATAAGGAATAGCACTAGTATTATTATTAAGCGAACTAGTGATAAACGTTTTTTCTATATCCTTTAAGAGAACTTTAGCTTTGGAAGTACTATTTGCCCTTTTGTAGGCTAATGCCATTTGTGCAGAACCTTCTAACCAAATAACATCTTTATCACCATCAAAACAATAGCCAGTTATTTTTGTATTAGTAGCAGTAGTTATTTGTGTATTTAAATAACGATTAGCTTTTGTTAGTGTTTCTTTAGGGAAATCTTCTAAAATAAGATAGCCCAAGGCATGTAAATCCATTGCATAGTAATAATTAGGATTGTTTGGCCAGGCAACTAAAAGCTGATCCTTAGTATTCCAACGCTCTTCTTTTAAATAGCGAAGTATGTTTTTATGAAAACTATCATAGCCTTCCACGGCATTAAAAGCAGTAATAATTCCTTCAGTTATTTTATGGATACGGGTACCATCTTCGTTATGGCCTCCCCAAAGTCCGCCATCTGTATCCTGTAGAGAACGGAGCCATTGTTCTAGAGCTTTTGCTAAGGTTTTATACCTATTATTTTTAGTTTTTGCATGGTAATTATTTAAAGCAATAAGTAGCCACGCATTATCTCCCATCCAGGTACGGTTACCGTTTGCGCCATTTTTATCTCTGCATTGATAAAAGCCACCAGAATTAGCTAATAATTCATGATTGATTCTTGAGTTGTAAAAATCAAATATTTTTTCGGCATTTTTACTTTTACCAGTAGCAATAAAAGCTAAAGCTGCTAAGGAATTATCGTATAGGGAAACGAAATTGGTATGTTCAGCACTCTCTAGCAAACCATTAGGCTGTTGCATATGCAATAACCAATTTTTAGCTTTTTTAATATGATTTTGTTTTTTGTGAGGGACTAATTTTTTACTTGTAAACCCAAGAAATAAGAATGCAGATAAAATAAGTAAGAACGCATTAGATTTCATAGGTATAAGATACTTTTTAAGTATTAAACATTATTTTTTAAGAAATGTTGCCAATTATTAAATGTATCTCTATAACGAAAATGAATCTATTTTTAATATTTTAGCTATTATCATTATTCAAAAAACAAGAAAATTGGAAGAAAATAAAATGTATATAAAGCAACATAAATTACTAGTAGCTACCGATTGTATTGTTTTTGGTTTTGATCAAGGGTGTTTAAAATTATTAGTATTTAAAAGGCGTATAGATCCCTTTGTAGGGCATTGGTCTCTTATAGGAAGTTTTGTTAATAAGGATGAGAGTGTTACAGATGCAGCAATGCGTATATTAGTGCAATTTACTGGCCTAGAAAATATTTTTTTAGAAGAGCTAAAAGTGTACAGTAAAGTAGATAGGGATTCTGGTGATCGTTGTATATCTATAGGGCAATATGCTTTAATTAGAATAGATGATTATAATGAAGAATTAGTAGAAAAACATGGAGCAAAATGGTTTTCTGTTGATGAGTTGCCAGATCTGGTTCTAGATCATAATAAAATGGTTTTAGATGCTTTAGAAGGTTTAAAAATTAAAGCAAGAAGAAGACCCATAGGTTTAGAGTTGTTGCCAGAAAAATTTACTATTCCACAGTTACAAAGTTTATATGAAGCCATATACCAACGCGCTTTAGATAATAGAAATTTTAGAAAAAAACTATTGTCTTTTGGTTTACTTATTAAGCTAGATGAGAAAGATAAAACCACTTCTAAAAAAGGAGCGTACTTGTATACCTTTGATTATGATAAGTATAAGGTATTAGAAGAATCTGGCTTCGATTTTTTCCTATAAGCAAACCATCTTTTTAAATAAATTATAAGAATTCTGTACAAGAAAAAAACTTTTCTATATTTGCAGCGTTGTGTTGTATCTTAATTTTTTAAATTAAGATGTAGGTTGTAACCTAACAAAATGTTAGTTTAAACCAATGAAAGGCTTTCCAGTACGGAAGGCTTTTTTTGTTTTTAATGTTAACTAAAAAAAGGAAATAGCTCGTTTTTATAATCCCAAGCTTTAGTAATAAATAAACCTAGAAAAACAATAGCTACTAAAAACTTTAAAAAAGTACCAGTTAAAAAACCAAGAAAAGAACCAAAAGCAGCTTTTAATGCCGTTTTCTGATCAGCCTTATTTATAAGCTCGCCTACAAGAGCTCCAACAAAGGGCCATACAACAATACCAAAAACGCCTAAAATGGGAAATATTAACGCAACAATAAGTCCTAAAGTTGTACCTACCATGCCGGCTTTACTACCGCCAAATTTTTTTGTGCCCATGGCAGGGATAATATAATCTAGAATAAAAACAGCAATTGCAATTACTAGCGTAATACCTAAAAATACCCAGTCATTAGGGATGGCTTTGGTAAGAAAAAGAAATAATAAACCCAGCCAACTAATAGGCGGACCAGGTAATACAGGTAAAAAACTACCTATAATTCCTAAAACCATACATAACAAACCCAAAATTAATAAAGCAATATCCATTTATATATTTTCTATATAAGACTAATATACTAATGATTTGTTACAGGAATAAAATTATTTTTAAACTAAAAAATTAGTTCAAACTAATTTTTTAGTTATATTAGCAGTATGAAACAACTTACAAAAGCAGAAGAAGAGGTAATGCAAATTTTATGGCAGCTAAAAAAATGTAACGTTGCGGCTATAATTAAGGAGCTTCCAGAACCTAAGCCAGCTTACAATACAGTATCTACAATTGTGCGTATACTAGAAAGTAAAAAGTTTGTTAGTCATGAGCAAGTGGGTAAAGGATATTTGTATTTTCCAATGGTAAAAAAAGCAGATTATAGCAACCAGTCTATTAATAAATTAGTAGATGGCTATTTTCAAGGTTCGTTTAAAAGTATGGTGTCGTTTTTTATGAAAAAGAATGATATGAGCTTAACAGAGTTAGAAGGTATTTTAAAAGATATTAAAAGCGAAGAAGAATGATGCAGTACGTATTAGAATTAATAGCATTTCAATTGTTATTTCTTATTATTTATGATTTGTTTTTAAAGAAAGAAACCTTTTTTCAATGGAATAGGTTTTACTTAATAGGCACATACATTTTATCTATGGTATTACCATGGGTTAAGATTGAAGCATTTAAAACAGATATGCCCATTGTATCAGAATTTAATTTAGATGTTATATATCAATTAGATGAGGTTTTGTTAACACCTAATACTTCAGAAAGTGTGGTGTTTAATGTTTGGGAAACAATTATAGGAATGGGTATACTAACATCTTTAGTGCTATTTATTTATAAAGTATATCAAATAAAAAAGCTTCGTAATAAAGGAGAAATATATCATTTAACAGGATATACAAAGGTTGTAGTTAAAGAAAGTAATATTGCTTTTTCTTTTTTTAAAACTATTTTTTTAGGAGATAAAATAGCAGCTAAGGATTATAGTAATATTATAAAACACGAATTAGTACATATAAAACAAAAGCACTCTTTAGATTTACTTTTTTTTGAGTTAATGCGTATTCTAATATGGTTTAATCCGTTAGTATATATCTACCAAAAAAGGATAGCAGAGTTACACGAGTTTATTGCAGATGCTACAGTGGCTAAAAAAAATAAAAAAGAACAATATCAAATCTTATTATCGCAGGTGTTTCAAACCTCAGATATTTCATTCATCAATCAATTTTTTAAATCATCATTAATCAAAAAACGAATCGTTATGTTGCAAAAATCAAAATCAAAAAAAGTTTGGCAATTAAAGTATTTGCTATTAGTTCCTTTAGTTTTAGGAATGTTGTGCTACACATCATGCAATTCTGAGGAAGAGGTAAAAGTAAATGGAAAAGAAGTTTCATTAGAAGAAAAAATTCTTGAATTAGAAAGAGAAATAAAAGCAAAGGAAAATCTTTCTGAAGAAGAAAAAATGGCACTTTCAAAAATGATTTATTTTTCCTATCCAAAAGATGTAAAAGGAATAAGTGGTGAACATGGAGAGTTAACATTTAAAGGCGTTGTTCCTTTTGGTTTTGTAGAAAATGCTCCAGTTTTTCCAGGTTGTGAAGATGTGGAAGATAAACGAGCTTGTTTTAATGAAAAAATGATGCAACATATTAGAACACATTTTAAATATCCTTTAGAGGCACAAGAAAAAGGCATTCAAGGAAAAGCATATGTTATGTTTAAAATAAGTACAAATGGTAATATTGAAGATGTAAATATAAGAGCACCTCATGAGTTGCTAAAAAATGAAGCTACTCGTATTATTTCTCTTTTGCCACAAATGAAGCCAGGGAAAGACAAAGGGGAAGCTATAGAAGTTCCTTTTTCTATCCCTATTCATTTTGGTTTAGAATAAAAATATATTAGATAGATGAAAATATTTTATGGTACTCTACTATTTATTTTAATTTTTAAAGTTGAGGCACAAACCTCAACTTTAAAAATTGCAGATAGTTTGTATGTAACGGGGAATTATACGCAAGCAATAAATTATTATGCTAAAGAAGGCAGTAAACAATCAATTTTACAAATAGCAAGAGCCTACAATCGTATAGGTAACTACGATAAAAGTATTTTAGAATACGAGCGTATAATTACTAAAGATGCTAGCTTAGAAATAGCCAAATACGAATTAGGAAAGCTTTATTTTAAGTTAAAACAGTTTAGTAAAGCAGAACTCTTGTTTACAGATTTAACGCAGAAGAATAGTAAAAACCCAGAATACTACTATTATTCAGGAGAGATACTATATAAATTAGATAAAAAAGAACAAGGGGTAAACGCATACAAAAAAGCTGTTGCTATAGATAGTACGCACCTTAGAAGTTTGTTTAAACTAGGGAAACATTATTTGGTAATGAAAGAACCCAGCCCAAGTTTAAAATATATTAATATGGGCTTACAGTTTTATAAAAATGATGTATCCCTAATAAATTTAAAGGCATTAACCCTATTTAATAACGAAGAGCACGAGAAAGCCATAGAGCAATTTAATAGCTTATTGGAGTTAGGAGAAGAAAAACCACATATATACAATAAATTAGGCTACTCTTATATTAAACTATGGGAGTTTAAAAAAGCTAAGGAGAGTTATAATAAACTATTAGAGTACGACTCTTCTATACCAGAGGCCTATTATGGCCTAGCGGGGGTGTATGATAAAGAACAAAAAATAGATAGCGCAATTACATATTATAAAAAAGCTATTGAAGCTAAAAAGCCTTTTTTACTTAATGAGTATAGAGGTTTAGCAAATGCATACAGCATTAAAAATAATGTAAAATTAGCACTAAAGTATTACGATTTAATTCGTACGGAAGAGCCATCTGACCCAATAGCTCAATATCAATACTGTGTAATGGCAGACAAATATTATAAAGACCCAAAAGTAAAGCTAAAAAATTATCAAATTTTTAAAGAAAAGTTTACGCCTAAGAATCCCTATTTTTCGCATTTTGTAGATAAAAGAATTTCCGAGCTTAAAGAAGAAATACATTTTAATACCAATTAATCTTTAGTAACTTAATATTCTGTCTAAAATAATACACTTAATTAAAATGTTCGTATAAAGAATATTTCACTATTCATTTAACATTGTTATCTTTAAGCTTTAAAAATATTCAGAAAAACAAAGTTTTTTCGCTTAATTAACAATAGTTATAATTGTGAAAAAGAAAATTACACTTAAGCATATTGCTCGCGAATTAGATGTATCTATTTCAACCGTTTCTAAGGCTTTAAAAAATAGCCCCGAAATTGGTAAGGAAACTAAAGAAAGGGTACAGGCATTTGCAAAAAAGTATAATTTTAGACCCAATAATATAGCTATTAGCTTAAAAAATAGAAGAACAAAAAATATAGCTGTTATTATCCCTAATATTGTTCATTATTTTTTTACAACAACAATAAGAGGCATGGAAAAATATGCTAATAAGTTAGGGTATAATCTTATTATTTGTTTGTCTAATGAATCTTATGATAAAGAAGTTGCTAATATGGAAATGTTAGCCAATGGTAGTATCGATGGTTTTATTATATCATTAGCATCGGAAACACAGTTGAAGCATAATTTTGAGCATTTAACAAAAATAAAGGAAGAAGGCTTGCCTATTGTAATGTTTGATCGGGTTGCTAACGAAGTAGAATGTGATAAAGTAGTTATAGATGATGAAAAAGGAGCTTATTTAGCTGTAAAAAAGTTTATAGACGGAGGTTGTAAAAACATTGCATTTATAACTACAAAAGTTTATTTGAGTGTTAGTAAAGATAGAATGAGAGGCTATAGAAAAGCACTAGAAGACCATGGAATAAGTTATCAGGAGAACCTTGTATTAGAATTGCCATCAATGAAGATTGATGAACAGCTTATAGGAAATTTTTTAAAAGAACAAAAAATAGACGCCGTATTATCTGTAAATGAGATATTTGCAATCCATAGTATGGGCTTAGTACAAGAAAAGGGAGTAAGTATACCCAAAGATATATCATTTATAGGCTTCACAGATGGCATCCTATCTAGGTATGCAAATCCAGGATTAACATCGGTAGCTCAGTACGGAGAAAAGATGGGCGAAACAGCGGCTAAAATCCTTATAGAGAAGATAGAAAGTACCATAGAAGAGGAAACATACAAGACATATGTTTTAAAACCTAAGCTTATAGAAAGGTCTTCTACATTTAAATAAATCCTCTAAGCGTATTTTAAATAGTTTTTTTATAGGTTTTAAGTGTTAAAATAAGAAATAGATTACTATTTTTAAAACACCAAACCATATACCATGATTAAATCCCCCCTTGTAATTGGTCATAGAGGCGCCATGGGTCATGTAACAGAAAATACAATTGCATCTGTTGCAAAGGCTTTAGAATTAGGTGTTGATATGATAGAGATTGATGTTTTTAAAATTAAATCAGGCGAAATAATTGTTTTTCATGATGATACTGTTGAACGTTTAACAGATAAAACAGGAAAAATAGAGGACAATAGTTTAACAAGCTTAAAAGAACTTACCTTAAAAGGCAACCACAAAATACCATTGCTTAAAGAAGTATTAGAACTTGTAAATGCTCAAGTTCCAATTAATATAGAGTTAAAAGGAGAAAATACGGCAGAGAAAGTAAATACTATAATTAATTATTATTTAAAAGAAGAGAGTTGGAAATTAAATCAATTTTTAATTTCTAGTTTTAATTGGGACGAATTAATAAAAATGAGACGTCTTAATGATGCTATAGATATTGCATTGCTAACAGAAGAAGATCCTGTAGATGCTATACCAATGGCAACTCAATTAAAAGCAAAAGCTATAAACCCAAATTTTATGAAACTTACCTCTAAGAATGCAAATAAAGTAAGTGAAGCTGGTTTTAAAATTTATACTTGGACTATTAATACCCAAGAAGAATTAAAACAAATAGCAGATATAGGAGTAGATGGCATTTTTACTAATAATCCTGAAATTATAAGTTAATGTTAGATGTAATTATTGTAGGAGGCGGAGCTGCAGGTTTTTTTGCAGCAATACATATCGCTGAAGAAAATCCAGATTTAAAGATTGCTATTTTAGAAAGAGGAAAGCAAGTACTTGGTAAAGTAAAAGTTTCGGGAGGAGGAAGATGTAATGTTACACACTCTGAGTATGACCCTAAAGAGTTAGTTAAAAATTATCCAAGAGGAGAAAAAGAACTTTTAGGTCCTTTTTACTCTTTTTCGGTTAG
The DNA here is from genome assembly GCA_947492955.1 of uncultured Cellulophaga sp. Lineage (GTDB taxonomy): Bacteria > Bacteroidota > Bacteroidia > Flavobacteriales > Flavobacteriaceae > Cellulophaga. The sequence continues at coordinate 262,136 of CANLOV010000001.1, forward strand.
AGATACAGTAGCCTTTTTTAGGCAGAGAGGTATATATCTTCATACAGAACCAGATGGTAGAATGTTTCCAGAAAGCAATACGTCGCAAACAATTATAGATTGCTTTGTTAACGAAACAGAACGTTTGGGAGTGCGTGTATTAAAAAACAGCAATGTAATAAAAATATCGCCCATAGAAGATGGAAATGAAGGGTGGGATGTATTGTCCGTAAAAAAAATGTACCAGGCTAAAAAAGTGCTAATAGCATGTGGTAGTAGTCCAAAAATGTGGAGTTTATTAGAGGATTTAGGGCATACAATTACAACACCAGTTCCATCATTATTTACTTTTAATATAAAAGATGAAAGAATAAAAGGATTACAAGGTTTAAGTTGCTTGGCAAGAGTTACGGTTATTGCAGAACCAATGGCAAGTTCTAAAGTAAGTATTAAGCTTAAAAGTAAGAAAAAGAAACCACCATTATTAGAATCTGAAGGCCCTTTGTTAATTACACATTGGGGAATGAGCGGACCAGCAGTTTTAAAACTATCTGCTTGGGGGGCTAAAATTTTAAGCGAGTATAACTATAAATTTAAAATAAAAGTAAACTGGGTGCCAGAATATTACGAGGGAGCCATTATACCTTATTTGTTAGAAGTTAAAGATGTAGAAACTAAAAAGACAGTCTTAAGAACAAATGCAATGGATGAAATGCCCAGAAGATTATGGATTAAATTGGTAAAAGCAGCTGGTATTACCGAGAAAACTAAATGGGCAGATATTACAAAGAAACAATTGCAAGACCTCTCGTTACAATTAACAAACTCTGAATTTATGGTGGAAGGTAAAAGTACTTTTAAAGAAGAATTTGTAACTGCTGGGGGTGTAGATTTAAGAGAAATAAACTTTAAAACTTATGAAAGTAAAATATATCCTAATCTATATTTTGCAGGAGAAGTAACCAATGTAGATGCTATAACAGGAGGGTTTAATTTTCAGAACGCTTGGACAGGAGCTTATATAGCAGCTAAAGCAATAGCAAGAAGTTAAAATATGGTTTCCTATATAGCATTTTTAAGAGGTATTAATGTAAGTGGTCAAAAGAAAATAAAAATGACCGATTTACAAGATATGTGTCTTAATTTAGGATTTAAAGAGGTGTCTACTTATATACAAAGTGGAAATATAGTTTTTAAAACTGATGATATAATAGAAACAGGTTTATTAGAAGAAAAAATAAAAGAGCAGATTTTAAAGGTATTTGGTTTTAATGTTCCTGTTTTGGTAAAAACAAAAGAAGCTATAGAAGCTATTTTAGTTAATAATCCATATTCCCAAACAGAAGAAAAAAAACGCTACTTTGTGTTGTTAAAAGAAGTGGCTGATAAAGATTTGGTCGCTAGTTTAATGAAAGAAACATACGAGAACGAAACTTTTTTTATTACAGATACGTGTATTTATTTAAACTGTAAGCAAGGGTACGGTAAAGCAAAGTGTAATAATAATTTTTTTGAACGAAAACTAAAAGTTACTGCAACAACTAGGAATTTTAAAACAATGCATAAGATGTTCGTATTGGCAGAAGGTTAAAACCTTTTACCAATACGAATAAAACTTATTTTACTTTTTTGTAAATAAATGAAATTATAAAAGCCATAACAGTGTAAAAAAGAATATAAATAAGACCATTTACCAAGGCTCCAGTCATATCTAAAAAGTTAGAAGTAGCATAGTTAATAAGTCCGTTTCCAAATCCAACAAAAATACCAATTAATACACCGTATTGTAATGCACTATTAGGGGTATTGCTTGTAGCAATCCATTTGCCATAGATGGTAGATAAAATAAAAGCTTGTATAGAACAGCCCAATGCTAAAATACCAAATTCTGGTACTTCTTTGCCCATACCAATGGCAGAACCTAAATGATTATTCATAAAATCGTCGGCTAAAATACCCCAAAGAAGATAGCCTCCCATAAACGACCATATACCAGCAATAATTGTAGAAATTAAATTAGTTTTTGTGAACATAATCTTTGTTTTTATTGGTTATCATTATAAAAATACAAAAAGTTATACAAACTTATTATTCGTATGTATTTGATTATGTTGTTGTTAGGTTGTTTTGGGGTTTAGTTTAATTCCCAAATTTTATAATTTAAAATAGTAGCAAAGCAAACCCATAATAGATATGGGATAAGTAAGTAACTCGCAGTTTTATTTACAACTTTAAACCATTTAATAGTAAATATGATAAATACTAACAGCGTTAATATAACAAGTAAACCCCAAAGAGGATTTTTAAAACCAAAAAATACAATACTCCACAAGGCGTTAAAAAGTAACTGAAATCCAAAATGATATAATGCAGTTTTTACCCAAATATGGTGAAAACCTTTAGACCATACCAAACCAGCAGCAACACCCATCATAACATATAAAACAGTCCACACAGGAGCAAAAATCCAGTTGGGAGGGTTAAAACTAGGCTTGTTTAGTGTTACATACCAATCTGTTACAGAGCTTTGTGTAGCAAAACCCGATAAAAATCCAATTAGTAAACAAATACTAACAGAAATAGCGATATAAATAATCTTTTTTTTCAAACTAAAATAGTATTTAAACTAAAATAGCAATTTTATTAATAATGAACGAATATATAATTGCTTCAATTTGCGAGCTTATAATAATTTCTAAATAAACAAGTTTAAATCAGTTATACTGTATTAATAGAAATATGTATTCTTTACTTCAAGAAAAAACAAAGAAAATGAAACCCTTAGCTATTAAAATTAAATATATTTTTAAAAACTATCTTTGCGTAAATTATAGCATAAAATGATTGAAAAAGACTTTATACCTTCGGCATATCAACATCAAATAGAAGAAGGAAAAGTAACATGGAAATCTCCTAGTAATATTGCTTTGGTAAAATACTGGGGAAAAAAAGAGAATCAGATTCCCTCGAACCCATCTATTAGTTTTACCTTAGATGCCTGTGCAACTACTACTATAATTTCGTGCAAAAAATTAGCTAAAGCTGCAGCAACTTTTTCTTTTGATTTATTTTTTGAAGGAAAACCTAAAGAAGATTTTAAACCTAAAATAAATACGTTTTTTAAAAGAATAGAAAAGTATCTTCCTTTTTTAAAAAATTACCATTTTACAATAGAAACTTCTAATTCTTTTCCACATAGTAGTGGTATAGCCTCATCTGCTAGTGGAATGTCTGCATTGGCATTAGGGTTAATGAGTTTAGAAAAGCAATTAAACCCGGCTATGGATACTTCTTTTTTTTATAAAAAAGCATCTTTCTTGGCACGTTTAGGTTCTGGTAGTGCTTGTAGAAGCATACAAGGAACAATTATGCAATGGGGGCATCATGCAGCAACAGAAAATAGTTCAGATTTGTTTGCCATAAAACCTTCTTATAAAGTACACAGTGTATTTAAAAACTATCACGATACCATATTACTAGTAGATAAAGGTCAAAAACAGGTTAGTAGTACAGTAGGTCATAATTTAATGCATGGGCATCCTTTTGCAGAAGAGCGTTTTAAACAAGCACATAAAAATTTATTGGCATTAAAATCTGTTTTAGAAGATGGAGATTTAGATAGTTTTATAAAAATTGTAGAAAGTGAGGCACTTACCTTGCATGCCATGATGATGACTAGCATGCCTTATTTTATATTAATGAAGCCAAATACACTAGAAATTATTAATAAAATATGGGCTTTTAGAGAAGCTTCTAAAACACATATATGCTTTACTTTAGATGCAGGGGCAAATGTACATATTTTGTACCCTGAACAAGAAAAAGAGGAAGTATATCAATTTATTAAAAATGAGTTAGTTGCGTATTGTGAAAACGGACAGTATATTTGCGACCGAATTGGCTTAGGAGCTAAGCAATTAATAAACAAAGTAGAATAATTTATAGCTAATTATTACGTTGTTTATAAACGAATAAAGAAGTACATAAGCTAAAAGTTTTGCTAGTATAGCAACTATTGTTTACTTTTATTAGTAATTTTATTAAACAAAACAGTGAAAGGACCATTATTTTACTCTAAAATTCTTCTCTTTGGAGAGTACGGAATTATAAAAGATTCTAAAGGACTTTCTATACCTTATAATTTCTTTAAAGGAGCTTTAAAATTAGACGATGTAAACTCAAAAGAGGCTCTTAAGTCCAATGATAGTTTACAACGTTTTGCTACATATTTAAAAGAGTTGCAAGAAAAGGAACCAACATTGGTTGCTTTTGATATAATTGCATTAAAAGCCGATGTGGCTAAAGGTATGTATTTCGATAGTTCTATTCCTCAGGGTTATGGAGTAGGTAGTAGTGGAGCTTTAGTAGCGGCTATTTATGATAAATATGTAATTGATAAAATTACAGTTTTAGAAAACTTAACGAGAGAAAAATTATTAAAGCTAAAAACTATTTTTGGTAAAATGGAATCTTTCTTTCACGGAAAATCTTCTGGTTTAGATCCATTAAATAGTTATTTAAGTTTACCAATTCTTATCAATTCTAGTGAAAATATAGAATCTACAAGTATACCTTCTCAGAATAATTTAGGAAAAGGCGCTGTATTTTTATTAGATAGTGGTATTACAGGAGACACAGCACCTATGGTTCAGCTTTTTATGGAAAAAATGAAGCAAGAAGGCTTTAGAACTATGTTAAAAAATCAATTCATTAAGCATACAGATGCTTGTGTAGAAGATTTTATTAGTGGTAATGTAAAATCACTTTTTGGAAACTTAAAACAACTTTCCCATGTAGTTTTAGATAATTTTAAACCTATGATTCCTGCTAAATTTCATAAGTTATGGAAACAGGGGATAGATACAAATGATTATTATTTAAAATTGTGTGGCTCTGGAGGTGGAGGTTATATTTTAGGATTTACACAAGATATAGAGAAAGCAAAAAAAGCATTAAAAGACTATAATTTAGAAGTAGTTTACAATTTCTGATAATTTTTACGGAATGCTTACGAGAAAAAACAAACTCCTACTATTAAAGTTTTTGAGTCTGTTTTCTGTAGTTAGAGGCTATAATATATTAATGATAGCTTTAGCTCAGTATTTGGCATCAATCTACATTTTAGCACCCAATTTACCACTTAGGAGTGTAGTTTTAGACCTTAATTTATTTGTTTTAGTAGCGGCATCTACCTTAGTAATTGCTGGTGGCTATATTATTAATAACTTCTACGATGCAGAGAAAGATTTAATAAATAAGCCAACTAAAACAATGATAGATAAGCTGGTGAGTCAGCAAACAAAATTAACGACCTATTTTGTGTTAAATTTTATAGCTGTTTTTTTAGCAAGCTATGTATCATTTAAAGCAGTATTATTTTTTTCAGCGTACATCTTTGGAATTTGGTTTTACTCCCACAAACTAAAGAAAGTTCCCTTTATAGGAAATTTTTTTTCAGCACTTTTAGCAATAGCGCCTTTTTTTGTAATTTTTGTGTACTACAAAAATTTTGATACGGTAATCTTTGTACATGCTATTTTCCTTTTTTTATTGATTTTAGCACGAGAATTAATAAAAGATTTAGAAAATATAGCGGGCGATTTAGCACAAGGCTATAAAACCATTCCCATATTATATGGTATAAAATATTCCAAAACATGTATAGGTGTTTTAGTTGTATTTACACTTGTTCCTTCATTATTACTAATTAGTTATTTTGATGTAGGTTATATGTATTTGTATTTTATAGCTAGTGTATTTTTGTTAATAGCATTTCTAGTGTTATTATATAAATCTACTAAAAAAAAACACTATGTATGGTTACATAATATCTTAAAAATTATCATTATAGTTGGGGTTTTTAGTATTTTGTTAATTGATGTTAATTTGGTAATAAATAGGATTTTTTAGATGGAAAACGAATTAAAAGTAGCGCTAGCTCAAATTGCTCCAGTATGGTTAAATAAAGAAGAAACCATAAAAAAAATAATTGTTTCTATTAAAGAAGCCGCATCAAATAAATCAGAGCTTGTTATTTTTGGAGAAGCTTTATTACCAGGTTATCCTTTTTGGTTAGCACATACAGAAGGAGCTAAGTGGAATTTAAAAGTAAATAAAGAAATACATGCGCATTACGTTAGAAATTCAATTCAGATAGAGGAAGGAGAATTAAATACCATTTGTAGCCATGCTAAGGAAAATAGAATAGCCATATACTTAGGTATTATGGAGCGTGCTAAAGATAGGGGCGGACATAGTATTTACTGTTCTTTAGTATATATAAATACAGAAGGAGAAATTAAGTCTGTTCATAGAAAATTACAACCTACTTATGATGAAAGGTTAACGTGGGCACTAGGAGATGGTAACGGGTTAAAAGTACATTCGCTAAAACAATTTACAGTTGGCGGACTTAATTGTTGGGAAAATTGGATGCCTTTACCAAGAGCAGCACTATACGGACTTGGAGAAAATTTACATGTAGCAGTTTGGCCAGGGAGCGATTATAATACTAAAGATATTACCAGGTTTATAGCAAGAGAATCTCGCAGTTTTGTAATATCTGTTTCTTCGTTAATGAAAAAAGAAGACTTTCCTAAAGATACACCTCATTTATCTAAGATATTAGAAGAAGCACCAGATATTTTAGCAAACGGAGGTTCTTGTATTGCAGGGCCAGATGGCGAATGGTTGGTAAAACCTGTAGTAGATAAAGAAGGGCTTATTTATTGTACATTAGATTTTAATAGGGTGTATGAAGAGCGCCAAAATTTTGACCCCGTAGGACATTATTCAAGGCCAGATGTAACTAAGCTTATTGTAAATAGAGAAAGACAATCTACGGTAGATTTTAAAGATTAATTTTATTGGCATTGCCCCATTGCAATTTGCTACCTTTGCGTAAAATTTTTAAGCATGGCAAGGTCAGACGATAAAGGGAAAAAAACACCAGGGAAAACAGCAGGAGGATATAAGAAGCAGGGTTATACTAGAACAGGTGCTCCTAAGAAAGGTGCTGCATTTAAAAAGAATACAACACCGCAAAAACCATCGGACCCCAATTTAATTCGATTAAATAAATATGTAGCCAACTCTGGCGTATGTTCGCGTAGAGAAGCAGATATTTTTATACAAGCAGGTAGTGTTACTGTAAATGGAAAGGCAATTACCGAAATGGGTTATAAAGTAAAACTAGAAGATATTGTTAAGTTCGATGGTAGACTTTTAAACCCTGAGAAAAAAGAATACATTGTCTTAAACAAACCTAAAGATTTTAGTACCACTACGAATGATGAAAGAGGTAGGCGTACAGCAATGAGTCTGGTAAGTAATGCTTCTAAAGCAAAATTAGAACCCGTAGGGCGTTTAGATAAAAATGCAACAGGATTATTATTGTTTACTAATGATAAAACAATGATAAGTAAACTAGCAAAAGCTAAAAACGGACTTAGAAAAATATACCATGTAGAGTTAAACAAGATTTTAAAGTTCGAGGATTTACAAAAAATAAAAGATGGGGTTGCTATAGACGATGTATTGGTGCGAGTGGCAGATATAAGCTATATAGATAATTCTCCTAAAAAAGAAATAGGAATAGAAATACGAAGCAATAAAAACCGTATTGTAGAACGTATTTTTGAGAGTTTAGAGTACGATGTGGTAAAAGTAGACCGTGTAGTATATGCAGGTTTAACCAAAAAAGATTTACCACGTGGACATTGGAGACCACTTACCGAACAAGAAGTAATTAACCTAGGGATGATAAAGTAGAGTTGAACAAAATAATAAAATATATTAATGCTAAACCTCACATAATTTTGTGGAGTTTAGCATTTGTTTTTTTTACATATTCTTTATACTGCCAATTTTATTTTCCAGAAGCTTCTTTAGATATAAATGTACACGATACTTATTTCGTAATTAGCCATGTGCATTTTTTTCAATTGCCTGTTATTTGGTTTGGATTATGCGGATTAGCTTATTGGGTATTATTTAAGTTTAAGATAAAATTAATAAACTGGTTAACCATTTCTCATTTAGTATTGACCTTTTTGTTGTTTGTAGCAGTATTATTTCCTAATTTGTTTACAATAGTAGATAGTAGGTTTGATGGTAATAATTATCCGATTGCATTATATAAATTAGATGAAAATTCCGTGGTAATGATTGCCGTATTTTTTCTGGGACTAGTTCAGTTAATTTATTTTTTAAATATTTTTATTTCTCTTGTTTGCCGCAGATTAGTTAAGTAAGTTTTTAATTGATGGAGTAATATTAAATTTGAAATAAAGTTTAAATATTGAACTTATTAGGTTAATAAAATATAAAAAATGAAAGATTTTTTTAATAAGCTTAATGTATGGTTTAGAAATATAATACTAGATGATGTAGATAAAGAACCAGATGGTTATAGAACAAACCGTAGTACATTTAGAGCTAAAAAAGACCCTGTTCAAAGAATTAATAACAGATTTAAAGAACAGAAAAGACATAATAGAGTAAAGTAAGAGTCATTTTATAAATTTAATACACCCTCCAAAACAATTTGCGCTTCACTTTTAATGCTAATCTTATTAAGAGATAAGAGTTCTACTTGCATAAACCCAGTTCTAGAAGAACATTGGAAAGAATTCATTTTTGTTTTTCTTAATTTATGAGCCCAATAAGGTGTTAAAAAAGTGTTTGTGCCACCTGTTACGGGGTCTTCGTTAGTACCACTCCATGGCCAAAAATACCTAGATTCAAAATCATAATTTTCTTTGTTAGATAAGGCAGTTACTAAAACGCCATTAATAGTATCATGAGAATGGTATAATGCGTTAAAATCGGGATTTAAATTTTGTAGCCTATTACAATCCTCTATCTCTAGTAACATTATATTCGTTTCCTTATTATATGCACAGTTTGTTATTGTTGTTAGCCCCAAAGCTTTAAGCAAAGCATCGGGAACGGTAAAAGGTGTTGTGCTATAGCAAGGGAAGTTCATTTGTATAGCCTCGTTTTCTTTTTCAATTTTTAAATCTAAACCTTCTATAGTTTTAAAGTGTAGTCTGCTAAATGCTACATTTCTTGTAAAAAGAACTTTAGCCGCTGCTAAACTGGCATGTCCACATAATGGAATTTCCATTTTTGGAGAAAAATAACGAATAGCAAATTCGTTTTCTTTTAAATGAGATACAAAAGCAGTTTCAGAATGTCCTAATTCTTTAGCAATTGCCTGCATTTTGTTTGTGGCTAAGTTTTCAGTAGCAAGGCAAACCCCAGCGGGGTTGCCTTTAAATGCTTCATTGGTAAAAGAATTTACAATATATGTTTTCATATTATTTGTTTTAATGCTTGTTTAAAGGAATTTACAGAACGGCTTATGTCTTCTGTAGTAGTTGCCCAAGAGCAAACACTTACGCGTATTATTTTTTTACCATTCCATAAAGAACCACCTACCCAGCACTCTCGTAATTCCTGTATTTTAGCCATTGTTTTTTCGGTTATCTCATCGGTGTCGCATGCTACCATTACTTGGTTAAAAGTAACCTGGTTTAGTATAGCAAACCCTTCTATAGCACTTAGTTCTTGGGAAAATTGTACGGCTCTTTGGTGCATTGTTAAAATCATTTGATCAATACCATTTTTACCTAAGTATTTAAGAATTGCCCAAAGTTCTACCACCCTGGCGCGTCTAGACATTTCCGGGGTGTAAAATGTACCATCTCTTTCTTTACTGGTTATAATATAACTGCCAGACATATGTAAAGCGCTTGTTAAGGCTTCTTTATCCTCACAAAGAACAATACCACTATCGTATGGAGTGTTTAAGGTTTTATGTCCGTCTACTGCCCAAGAATTTGCTTTTTCTGCTCCTTTAGTTAAATGTTTTAATTGATCCACAGCACTTGCCCATAAACCAAAAGCACCATCTATATGTACCCAAGCGCCAGCTTTATTTGCTTTGGTGCATATTTTTTCAAAATCATCGTAAGAACCACTATTTACATTCCCTGCTTGTAGTATTAGTAGCGTAGTGTTATCCATCTCTGGAATTAAATCGGGAATTATACGTCCATGCTCATCTACATCTATCCATTCAATATTATTTTTTCCAAAACCTAAAAGGCTAATGGCTTTTAATACAGTGGAGTGTGCTTGTTTTCCTGTAATTACTCTAATTTTAGGAGCATTAAAAAGTCCATCTTCATTAATATTCCAGTTTTGGTTTGCTAATAATCGGTACCTAGCAGCTGCCAATCCACAAAAAGTAGCAGTAGAAGTACCACTAACAAAACCAGCTACTGTTCTTGCAGGTAAATTAAAGAGTTGTTTTAGCCATTCCTCTACTACAGTTTCTAATTTGGAACCAATAGGAGACAATACATTCATGGTAGGCGATTGGTCCCAGAACGTAGCTAAATTTTTTGCAGCTAAACCTACAGGAACAGAGCTTCCACAAACAAAACCAAAATACCTGCCTCCCAAATTAGCAACAGTAGCAGGAGAACCATAGGTGTGCAATTGTTCTAAAACAGCTTCCGCATTTATAGGTTCTTTTTGTAGTTCCTCATTAAAATATTTTAAATTAGAAATGCTTTCTTCTGTAGGATATACATTGCGCGTAAAAATAGTATTTAAATATTCGTAGGCATATTTCTGTGTGGTATCAAATATATTTTTGTTCTCTATATCGGCATACATTTTATCTTGAATAGTGCTATTTTTTTTCATAAATAAATCTGGTATTAATTATGTATTCAAAATTCAATAATAATTTTTAACCATAACAGATTCAGTTTTTGTAATTTTAACCAGTACAGATAAAATGCTTTATTCATGAAAAGTGTAACAAAAAGTTTTCTTTATAATAATATTGCTAACGTTATAGAAGAGCAAATACAAGAAGGTGTATTAAAATTTGGTGATAAATTACCCTCGGTAAGAATATTAAAAAAAGAATATGGGGTAAGTGTAAGTACTGTTTTAGAGGCTTATTATAGATTGGAAGCAAAGAGTCTTATAGAAGCGAGACCTCGTTCTGGTTATTATGTGGTGTATACAGAAACTCAATCGTTTAGAAGCCCAATAAAAACAGCGCCAAAGCCTGAACCCGTATTAAAAGAGGTTACCGAAATTATTATCGATTTTTATCAAAGATTGAATGATAAAAACCTTGTAAATTTATCTTTAGGCATACCTTCTCCTGATTTAATACCTGTAGCAAAACTGAATAAAACCATTAACGAAACTGTTAGTAAACTTCCAGACGGGGGTAGTTATTATGATACTATTCAGGGGAGTATAAATCTAAGAAGACAAATAGCGCAAAGAACATTGTTATGGGGTGGTAAGCTTAAAGAAGATGATATTGTAACTACTACGGGTTGTACAAGTGCATTATCATTAGCTTTAATGGCAACAACCAAAGCTGGGGATACTATTATTGTAGAAAGCCCTGTTTTTTTTGGAATATTACAATTAGCCAATGCTTTGGGAATTAAAGTATTAGAGTTGCCTACTGATGCTATTACAGGAATAGATATACAGGCCTTAAAAAAAGTAATAGCCAAACAAGAAATTAATGCTATTATTTTAATGCCCAATTTTAATAATCCGTTAGGTAGTATTATGCCCGATGAGCATAAAAAAGAAATTGTAAGTATTATTCAAAAGCATCAAATTCCTTTAATAGAAGATGATATTTATGGTGATGTTTATTTTGGAAAAAAAAGACCTAGTACATGTAGGTATTATGATAATAGTGGCTTGGTAATATGGTTAGGCTCTTTTTCTAAAACCATTGCTGGCGGCTATAGAGTAGGGTGGATTGCCCCAGGAAAATTTTTAGCGGAGGTTTTAAAATTAAAATTATGTTTGTCTTCTTCGTCACCAACAATTACACAAGAAGCTATTGCTAATTTTTTAGCCAATGGCAGGTACGATTATCATTTAAGAAAGTTACGCCAAACCTATTACACCAATAGCTTAAAATATATTGCAGCCATTGCGGCTTATTTTCCTAAAGATACACGTGTTAGTAAACCTAAAGGGAGTTTTTTATTGTGGGTAGAGTTAAACCCTAAAATAGATGTGAGTTTATTATACAAAAAGGCATTAGAGCAAGGCATTATATTTACTCCTGGCAATATTTTTACCTTACAAGATCAATATAAAAACTGTATGCGATTAAGCTACGGCATGCCTTGGAATGAGAAAATAGAAGAAGCTTTAAAAAAGTTAGGAGCTTTGGTAAAATAAATTTTAGAATAAATTATATATTTAAGACGCAGTAACGGGAATTAAATCGCAAAACCAAAAACCCATTGAACTGTTGTTATTATCTTTTTTAGGATTTTTATATGCTCTATATACTTTTTCTCCAATAGTAAATTTCACTGGGTTTTTAAAAATTGGACCATCAAAACAAAAGGTATGGAATTCTCCATTTTCGCCACATGGGTCTACATTTTCTGGTAAGTCTTTTATAAAATTTTCATCAATCTCTCTACCTAAAAAAGAAACATCTAATAAATCAGATTTTATACAAATAACAACAGCTCTAAAACCTAGTTGTATAAATTCTTGTATTAATACTGTAGAGTTTCTTTTCCATAAGGGGAAATTGCATTTAATGCCATAGGGGCTTAATTGTTTTTCTCTATAAACTCGTAAGTCTTCTAAAAAAATATCACCAAAACCACAGTGTGTGTATCCTTGAGATTGTAAATGAGATACAACCTTACCCATTTCATTATTATAAACCTCCATTGTAGGTTCTTCGGGAAGTTTAATTGTTGTTAAGGGGAGCTCAATTTCTTTTGCTTGTATTTCTAATAATTTAACCCTAAGTCCGTGCATAGATACACGATCGTGATGTGTGTTGATACTCGTAACTAAAAGGTTTATTTGGTAATTATTATTTTTTTTAAGATAATAATAAGCTAAGGCAGCATCTTTACCAGTACTCCAATTAAAATAAGTTTTTAGCCTTTTTTGCATTAATTAAATGTATAACAAATTACTAAAGTATACATTAATATTAGGTGTATTAGTATCCCTTATATAATTTTTATTTTACAGCTATAATTAAATCTTATTACAAGAGTCTTATTACAAAATGCACTTTTATACTAAGCCTGTTATAGCAGCTATAAAACCTATGATTAACAGGACCATGAATAAGCCCAATGCAATTGCATATATTATTATAATTTTAGAGGGAGATGATGCTTTAGAGCTAAAGTATTTATGTAAAAAGGGAATGCCTATTACAGTGCCAAAAATAAGAAGTAGTGTAAACGGAAGGGCGTTTATAAAATTACTAGGCTTATTATTTTTATTTATTAGAGTAGCTTTTGCAGCGTAGTAGCAAACAATAGGATAAGCTATTATAATACCTGCAAAATTTATAAATTCTCTAGAACTATAAATAAGGTAATCGTAATTGTTATTCCAATGTTGAGTTTTTGTTAGATACTCTATTACAGCATCACTAATATTAAAAAATATAAAAAACAATAAAACAGCATAAGCAATATTAAACCATTTTAGTTGTATGCCAAGTTTAGTTTTATCTACGGTATAAACGGTACTCCGCAACCATAATAACCATATTAGAATACATAAGCCCAAGCATAAGAAAATAATATTGAAAGTAATATATACTACTATAGTATTAATAGTGGAAGTTTTAGAAATATTACTATAAATAATAGAAAATACGGTATAAAATAGAGATAATATAACAGGGCTCAATACCAAATAGAGGGCTATTTTTTTTGCAGAAAACTCTAAAATGTGCTTGTATATTTTTCTCATTAATTATGTTCTTATAAAAATACTAAAGTAGGAAGCTTAAGAACGGCTTCCTACTTTAATTACCATTTAAGTTGTAATTGAGTTATTAAGAAAATAAGATGTTGGCAACAACTACCCATATTCCTACAACTACACCAATTAATCCAAGTTTACCTTGTATTGGCGCTAATTTTGCTAATAATTCCTCTCCTTTTTGTTTAGCTTCTTCATTTTTAGACAACAGCAATTTGTTGATCATTCCGTATCCAAGGATAAAACCTAAGATAGCAGATATTGCAGATCCTGCAATCCATGTAATCCACCAAATTGGGAAATCAGTAAGTAAACCTATATTTAATATGGCTTGTATTACTCCCCATATTCCCCAAAAACAAAAAACTAAACCTATCCAACCTTGATATGGTGTTATTTTATCTAAAAGTTCTTTTGCATTTGGTTTTTTAGAAAGTAATAAAGATGGAGCTGCAAGTAGTCCTAAAATAATTAATGTAATTCCGTAAATCATGTTTTTAAAATTTAAATTGGTTATTATTAATATTGAATGTTTATACTTATTTTATTTGATAGCCTTTGCCAAACTGATAACTTAAAATGAATCCATGAGTATTACCAAGTGGAGAATCATTAGTAGTTAAATTGTAATTATAGATTGCACGTATATTATTAAATAAATATATCCCAGCTAAAAAGTTTATGGCATTGCTAGTTCTGTAACCTGTTCCTATTTCAAACTTATTTCTAAAACTTACGGCAATATTAATATCTGCCTGTAGTGGAGCACCATCTTCATATTTTAATAATATATTTGGCTTTATCATTAAACCTTGAAATCGGTTATTAAAAAAACGATACCCAAAATAGCTATAGTAAGGACTATTTAAATTTAGACTATCATCAGAAGCTAAAGTATCTCCTAAGATATTGGGTGTAGAAAAACCAACATAAAAAGAAGCATGATTAAATAAAACTCCCAAACCTATAGTTGGTATGGTAGCATTAATATCTTGTGCGAAATTTGGGTCGCCAACAATTCCTAATTGAGTTAAACTATTTTGATATTGTTGTACGCCAGCTGTAATTCCAAACGAAAGAACACCAGGCTCATAGAGTTGCCAATAAGGACGGCTGCTCTCAAAATCAAAGTAAATTTTATATGAATAAGCTGCAAAAAAACTAGTATTTGTAGTAACTCCAATTTCATCACGAATTATACCAGCACCTAGACCAACCTTTTTTTGATTAATAGCTCCATGACCACTTAGAGAAAAACTTTTTGGACTTCCTTCGAACTGATTAAAAGTACCATTGTTGCTAATAGATAATTCTGGGTTGGTTGTTGAGCCAGCATAAGCTGCATTTATTATAAACGGATTGTAATTGTACTCCGTAAATGTAGGGGTCTGTTGGGCATTTATAGTACTTAAAACACCTATAAATAAAGCTATGCCTGTTATTTTTTTTATAAAGTTCATGGGGTTTATCTTTTTATAACAACGTAGCCTTTGAGTGTATTAAAGTTATGGGGTTCACTAATTGTAAATTTGTAGAAATAGGTGCCTTCGGGTAATATATTTGCACCCATTTTTGTTTTTTGATTAGCAACTCCAGAAAAAACTGTAGAGGTATTATTATAACCTTGTACCTGAAAAACCATATCTCCCCAACGGTTATAAATACTAACAATATTGTTAGGATGGTTTTCTATACCTTCAATTTCCCAATAATCATTTATGCCATCCCCATCTGGTGAAAACCCATGCTTTACATTATACTTTTGAGAAGCTGAGGTTCTAAATATATTTTCAGAACAATTTGTTGCTTCTCCTAAATCATTAGAATAAGGAGTAACACGAACTATAATTTCGGTATTTTCGGGTAAAAGATTGGGGGGAGTATAACTAGTTAAAATACTAACATCCTGTTTTTCTAAAAGTACATCTCCAGCTACAGTTACTATTTCCAGAAAATACCCATCAGCATTATCTATAGTTTCCCATTCAATAGTAGTGTTAGTAGCTACATTTGTGGCTTCATTTGTTGGTGTTGATAATAATGTACAATCTGGTACTGTTGGTGTAGTATTTGCGGCTTCAATAGTAAAGCTTTGAATAGTACAACCTGTAGCTTCTATTGTTCCGTTTATAGGAATAATAGAAACAGAAACAACTTCATCATTTAAAAAAGGCATTGTAAAATCTACGTGTGTATCTGTTGTTTCAAATTCAGGTCTATTATTATTTGCAGATCCTGTAATTGTAACTTTATAAGCTGTAGCATTAGCAATGGGACCCCAAGTAATTTGATTTAGCGTTGTAGCTACATTTGTAGCTTCATTAATAGGAGTAGCTAATGTAGCGCAAACAGGTGTTGTTGGTGTAGATGTATTTGGGTCATTAGCAATAGTAAAGCTTACGGTAGGGCAATTAAACAATGGTCTTCCAAAGGCATTATACGGAATTATATTTACGTTAACTGTTTCTCCATATAAAAAATCATTTTGAAACATATAGGTAGTACCTCTTGGCACATCAATAGAAGAAACATTATTATTAGCTGTGCCAGTTACTGTAACATCATATCCACTTGCATTAGCAATCGGGGGCCAAGAAACAGAGGTAATATTAGGCGATATATTTGTAGCGCCATTTGCAGGAGAACTTATACTAGTACATGGAGGAGGAGTTGTAGGAAACTCAATAATAGTAAAGCTTTGCGCATTACAAGTTGTATTTACTCCTGCAGAATTATAAGGTTCAATTTTAATATTAACAACTTCTTCGTGGGTAAAGTCATTTGCGAAATTATAAGAAGTACCAGTAGTTACATCAAAATTAGATACGTTATTATCAGCAGTTCCAGATACTGTTATTAGATATCCATCGGCATTAGCAACAGGTTCCCATGATACAGAAGCTCTATTAACAGAAACACCTGTACCTCTATTGGCAGGAGTACTTAATGTTGCACAAACAGGCGTTGTTGGTGTAGTATTTGCAGCTTCAATAGTAAAGTTTTGAATAGTACAACCTGTAGCTTCTACGGTTCCGTTTATAGGAATAATAGAAACAGAAACAACTTCATCATTTAAAAAGGGCATTGTAAAATCTACGTGTGTATCTGTTGTTTCAAATTCAGGTCTATTATTATTTGTAGTTCCAGTAATTGTAACTTTATAAGCGGTGGCATTAGCAATAGCATCCCAAGTAATTTGGTTTAGTGTTGTTGCTACATTTGTAGCTTTATTCCTTGGAGTAGCTAATGTTGTACAATTCGGTGCTGTTGGTGTGTTTTCAGTTAATGTAAGCTCAAAAGATTTTTCATTAGCACAGCTACCTGTACCATCATAAATATAAAGAGTAACAGGATAGCTAGTAAAATCGGTAAAGTTAATAACATCACCTGCATCATAGCTTGTGCCTCCACCATCGGTTTCTGTATAATATGCTTCTGACCCTGTAAGTTGTGTTCCTGTGATGGTAGGCAAAGTATATGAATCTACATGGGTTTGGTTGGCTAAATCGGTAACTGTAGGTCCAGCAATACCTCTATCTGTGATAGTCCAAAAGTCTGAGTTAATCATATTGGTTCTGGCAGACTCACCTTCACAATATTGGCTGTTTCCACCACTAAAGGTGACATTGGGTTGTAAATCTCTTGCATTCCAACCAATTAATAAAGCATCATAATTGGCTGTAGAAAGTGCAGAACCATTAAACATATTTGAAGCATCAGTCACTTTTTCTACATTCCAACTTCCAATATTTTGATCAAAAGCGTTTGCAGGTGAAAACGCGGCCGATAAATTAGTTACGTTAGAAACATCCCAATTATCTAGAGGTTGGTTAAAAATTATAGCTCCTTGAAACAAAAGAGACATATTTGTTACATTAGAAACATCCCAACTGTTTAGAGGTTGATTAAAACTTCTATTATTCTGAAACATAAATGCCATATCGGTTACATTACTCATGTTCCAATTGTCTATGTTAGAATTAAAAAGTCTACAGGTAGCAAACATTCCTTTGGTACTAGTAACATTAGATAAATCTGGGATGTCAGAGAAATTCCCAGTTAAATTTATACACCCTGTAAAAGCATTGGACATAGAAGTCCAAGGGTTTGTACCCCATTGTTCAATAGTTAATATTTTAGTAGAATTATCCGTTGCCGTTGGATTTCCGTTTGTATTAAAATAAATTCTAGGAAACAAGCCAGTAATTGTTACCGTATAAACTCCAGGCATTGCATAGGTGTGGGTAGCATCTCCGGTTTCCACTGTTGAAGTAGTTGTATCACCCCAGTCTACCGTATAGTTATATCCTCCTCCTGTTGTAGGAATGATGATATCTTCATTTATTGTGGTTGTTTGCCAAGTGGTTATAAAAGGACGACTTGTTGCACAAGCCATGCCACTTTCTTTACCTCCATCGTTTATAATCCAGGTGTTAGATGCTATCATATTAGCTCTGGCATCTTCAGCTACCTGTGAGCAATATTTACTATTTCCTCCACTGAAATTAACATTTGATTGTAAATTTTGAGCATTCCAACCTATTAAAAGAGCATCGTAATTGGCTGTAGAAAGGGTAACTCCCTCAAACATATTATCGGCAGAAGTTATATTTTCTACAGTCCAATTGCTAATGTCTTGGTCGAAAGTGGTTGCATTATGGAACATTTGGGATACCGTTTTAACACTACTCATATTCCAATCGGCAATATCTTGATTGAAATTTCTTGCACCATCAAACATTCTACTAGCAATTGTAAGAGAGCTAAAATTCCAACTTCCTATATCTTGGTTAAACGCTCTAGCCCCCAAAAACATCATATTAGTAGTAGTTACTTTACTTACGTTCCAGTCACTAATATCTTGATTAAAAACAGATGCTCCCTGAAACATTGTACTCATATCAGTTACATTATCTACTTCCCAACTTCCAATATCTTGGTTAAACAGACTACATCCTAGAAACATATTACGAGTAGACACTACAGCACTTACATCCCAATTTCCTATGTCTTGATTAAAGGCTCTTGCATCAGCAAGCATAGAATCCATGTTAATAACGTTGCTTACATTCCAATTACCTATATCACTATTAAATGAAGAAGCAAACAAAAACATAGAATTCATTAATGTTACTTCACCAACATCCCAATCACTTATATTACCATTAAAAGCTCGTGCATTATTGAACATAGCCCTCATATTTGTTGTTTTGCTAACGTCCCAATTATTTAGGTCGGTATTAAATGAGGTACAGTCAGCAAACATATTACTCATATTAGTAACTAAAGTTAAATCTGGAGCATCTGTAAAGTTGCCTTGTAAGTTTGAACATCCATAAAAAGCTCCTTCCATAGAAGTCCATTCAATATCCCCCCATTGCTCAATAGTTAGTAGTTTTTCCCGATCTACAGCATTGTTGTCAAAATGAATTCTTGGAAAATTTCCAGTAATTTTAATAGTATGGATTCCAGGCATTGCATAGGAGTGAGTTGCATTACCTGTTTCACTTGTAGTTGTGGCATCTCCCCAATCTACTGTGTAGTTATAGGTTTCCCCCGCAAAGGTAGGTATAGTAATGGTTTCGTTCACTGTAGTTGTTTCCCAAGTGCTTATAAATTGGTTGCCAGATGGTATAATTATTGAGGTATTGGTTATGGTAAATGTTTCTGGTGTACACCCAGAAGCAGATCCAATATTATTTTCCGGTACTATCGTTACCGTAACAATTTCACCAGTATTAAAATCATTTGATAAGGTTAAAAAGGTTTCTGTAGTATTGGTAGTTATATCATTGGCACTACTTGGACTGCTAATTGTAATATTATATTCATCTGCTCCATTGGCAGGGTTCCATTCTATTCTAGATAAATCAGCGGCAACATTAGACTCAATATTAAAAGGTGACGATAAAGAGGTACAATCTGGGGATATAGTACTTGAATTTGTACTAAAAGACTGTTCCGTACAGGTGAAATCACCGTCATCATAGTATGGTGTTATAGTAACGAAATAGTCTTCATTAGGATCCAAGTCCGAATCAAAATTGTAAACGGTTACATCCCTAACATCTTCATTATTTACCACATCGGTTGCCCCAGACGTAGTCCCTACACTAATTTTATAACCACATGCTCCAGGAGTGTCATTCCACTGTACCCCAGAATTTATAGGCACATTGGTTAATGGCATATCTAATGTAACACACTCTTTAGTTGCATTTACGGTTAATGTAATGTTATTTCTAACTAATAAAAGATTTTTACCATTAGTCCCGGGAGGATTACTATTTTCAAAAGGGATTAAATCACTAGTAATTTCTGAATAATAGACACCATTATCGCAAGTGTTTAAATCTGTAATTGTGTATTCAGGCGCATCTGGAGCATCAATAATCTCTACCCCATCTTTATACCATTTATAATGGTTTTGAGAACCTCTTACAGTTGTCGTAAGTGTAATATCATCTCCTGCGTTTGGAGTAAGGTTTTCAATAGGATTTACTTTCTTTTGCCCAGCGTAATTATATGTGTTAAAATAGTTAAAAAAGCTATTGGAATAATTAGGCGAATGGTTATTGAGGAAGTAAAGATATTGGTCGTGTACTGTTTCAAAATCTTCAAAATGGAAATTATTATCTTCAATTTCCAATATAAATCTATGAGTGTTATTATTTACTATAGTACTAAAATCGGGTATTAAACCTGTTAGATTATTGTGATGTACTATAAGTTCATAAGATCCAGAAATAAAGCGCCCCGAGTTAATGAAGTTTTGATAATATTCTTTTAAAATATCATTGCCTGAAAATAAATTATTATCAATGATTAATTTTTTAAGCTTAGAGTTTTGACTTATATCTAATGATTCTATTTGATTGAATGATGCTGTAAAGTCCTCTAATTCTGTATTTTGAGTTAGGTCTAAACCTGTGGTTGTAAATAAATTATTATCGATCTCTAAATCTTCTAGAAGGATATTTGCTGTTACATCTAGGTTAGGTAATTTATTTTCTCCTAAAAGAATACTTTTTAATAAAATGTTGGTAGAAAGGTCCAAATTTGTAATTAAATTATCTTTAGCATTTAATGAAACCAATTTATCATTTTGTTCAGTATTTATGGTAGTTAAGTCATTATCTGATATGTCTAAAGAAAAGAGTTCCGTATTTTTGGTGATGTCAACATTAGTCATTTTATTATTTACCAAAGTAAGTGTCTCTAAAAGCAAATTGTCTGTAATGTCTAAAAATTGTAATGAAGTAGGGTTTCCATTGCGTATAGTGAGATTTTTAAGATTAGGGGCCCCGTTGAATGATACTGAACTTATATTATGAATTTGAATTTTAACATCTGTTAGTGTTGTTGTTTGTGGCGGAATAAAAGTGACCACACCAGTACCAGTGAAATCAATAGTCTCAAGGGCTACAAACGAAGAAAGGTCAATAGTCGGTATTGCGCCATTGAATAGTCTAAAATAAGTTAAAGACGTTTTAACTATTGGTAAAGTTACATTGATAACACTTGAAGCACCTACTCCTAGTGATAATGTTTCTAAATTATCAAATACTCCTAAATCTATAGTTAAATTATGCCTAGAATAAATGTTTAGATTGTTAAGTGTAGTCGTGTTAGGTAAGATGAAATTTTCTAAATCGCCAAAATTATATACATGAATACTTGTTAAGTTAATATTTGCAGAAAAGTCAATAGTGGTTATTGGAGCAGCATTAACTCCTCCATTAGCCCGCATATCAATTATTTTTAAATTTACATTTGTACTTAAATCTAAATTAGCCAAAACAGTATTGTTGTTAAAAACCAATTCTTCTAATAGAACAAGATTGTTAAGTGGTAAATCTGTGAATAAGTTATTTCCTAAATTTAGTGTAGTAACATTAACAAAAGCTTCTAACCCTGTAAAATCGACTATGTCATTTCTAGTAATATTTAAGTTAGTTACTGCTTGTGCATCTGCATTTAAAATGTTTCCATTTACACCATTGGTGTCAATACCCTGATCTACCAAAAATTGTTCAAAATTTGTATCAGATATTGTTGTGGTTTGTGCATTGCTAACAAAACAAATACATATAAAAATAAATGTAAATAAGTTTTTCATTATGTGGTTGTAATTTACAATAGACTAACAAAACGCAATTATACCACGTAAAATTGTTGAATAAGTACCAACCGAGCGAGTGGAACCTCTTTTTTTATAAAATACCTTGTTTTTTGCGGTATTCAGAGGGAGTGGAACCAGTATGGTTTTTAAAAACTCTATTGAATGAAGTTTTACTTTTAAAGCCAGCTTCAAATGCAATGGTTAATATTTTAGAGTTTTTATGCTTTGTACTTTGTATTAATTTTTGTGCTTCTAGTACTCTATAGGAGTTTATGAAATTGTAAAAATTTTGTTCAAAACAATAGTGCAGTACTTCTGAAAAATGATGACTACTAATTTCTAAACTATCGGCAAGTTGAGATTGGTTTAGGTTATAATTTAGATAGGGTTTTTCTTGTTCCATATAACGGATAATTTTTTTCTTATACAGCTCTCTATCTTTATTTGTTAAAGAAGAATTTTTATAGGCAATAGTTTTATACTCTTGCACAATTTCTTTATCAATTTTTTCCGTTTTTGTAATTGAATTTTTAAGTGTTGTGTATTGTTTTTGTAGCTTCTCTTGTTCACGCTCAATTCCCTTTTTTCTTTTAATATAAAAAAATAAGAGGCTAATTAAGATAGTAAATAATACGCCAACCCATATGATAGCTTGCTTTCTTCTTTTACTTAAATCAGAAATAATTTTGTTACTATTCGTTAGCTCTTTGGTTTTAGCTTCAATATTTTTAGTTAAATCTATTTTTGTTGCCTTATTGGTGTTTTTTAGGTGTAGATTTCTGGTTTCTACATATTTTTTTTGCTCAATGTAAGATTTTTTAAAATCACCTTTTTGCTCATAAATTTTAGAAATATGCTTGTGGCAATCCATTTTTATAGTAACTAAACCTTTATCTATAGCTATTTTTTTTGCTTCGTTTAAATAACTTAATGCTTTATTTAAATGCCCTAATTTATAATTAGAAGCACCTATGTTTAATAGCGTAGATGCTCTTTTTTTTGTTGGTTTTTTTAGATAGTTTAAAGCCAAGGCTTCATTTGCAGAAGTAATCGCTTTATTGTATTTAGCTTGGTTGTAATAGGCATCACTAATACTATTTAGAGCAGTTGCTATATTACTTTCATTATTAGTTTGTTTACCTATAATTTTAGACTGTTGCGCATAATCTAAAACTTTATTGTACTGTTTTAGTTCAGCATAATTATTAGCCAATCCAATTAAAGCAGCTGCTTTAATTTTTTCTGAGTTTTTTGTTTTAGTAGCAATTTTTAGAACTTCTTCCATAACATTAATAGCCTTTTTATAAGAACCTATATTATGATAGGTGTTTCCCATATTTACTAACACTATAGTTTTAGTTCTAAAATCTTTAGGAATTAGCTTGCATTTTTCTAGTGCTACATGGTATAAGTCTATAGAAGTATGGTGCTCACTTCTGTTATTAAAATAAACACCTTGATTTATTAATGCAAGAACATGCATTTTGGTAAAATTATGCTTTTTAGCAACGCTTAATAAGGAGTCGCTATAGTTTTTATGCAATTGGTAATCTCCGTTTCTGTAATGA
Organism: uncultured Cellulophaga sp.; assembly: GCA_947492955.1. Classification (GTDB taxonomy): domain Bacteria; phylum Bacteroidota; class Bacteroidia; order Flavobacteriales; family Flavobacteriaceae; genus Cellulophaga. Next base: position 285,620 of record CANLOV010000001.1, read on the forward strand.
ACTTGTAGAGCCTTTAAAAATTCTTCGGCTTTATGTTGCGCTTTATTAACTATTAACTGCTCAGATGTTTGTGTTTGCTGAGAACTTAAACATATGCTATATAAAAGAATGATTAGAGAGAATAGCGTACTAATAGTTTTCATTATGGTTCTAGGTGGTTGGTTGTAAAATACAAGATAATGGTTTATTATTAAATAAAAAGGAAGGAAACGTTACATAGTGCTAAAAAGGTATAGGTTAATCTTAGGTTTAATTTGGGGATATTTTATGTATTAAACTCTAAAAACTGTATTTTTAGTAATACCATATTAACTAGTTAAATTACAGGTTACATTTAATAATTTTTACAATGACTCTTTGTTTTCAATTGTTTGGGAATGTTATTTTCCGTATTTGTCTTTCTGCGTTTTGTATAAATCTTTGTGCTTTTTATGTGAAAATATCATCCTTTTTTTCAAAAATTTTAAATTCTAATGGGTTATTACTATAGTCTAGAATAAACATGGTTTGTTGTTCTCCTTTTTTGTTTTGATATCTTTTTTGTGGTTTAAAAATAAAATTGATGTTATGCTTTTCTAATCTATTTTTTATGTTATTAAAAGTGTCATTATTTACGATGCAACCAAAATGAGGAATAGGAACTTTTAAGTCTTCTACTTTTCCACAATAATCTAGTTTAGGAATTTTATCTGAAATATGTGCAGATAACTGGTGCCCAAAAAAATTAAAGTCAACCCAGTTTTTTGTTTGCCTCCCCAATTTACAACCTAAAATAACGTTATAAAATTTAATTGTACTTTCTATATCTTTTACTTTAAAAGCAAGATGAAATTTTGTGTCCATAATTTTAATATCCTTTTTTTAATGATACAATGTTTATTAGTTTTTTATTCTTTAAAAACAGATTGTAATTATCTAACACTTGCTCAATAGCAGTATCTACATTAGTTAAACTTGCTACATGTGGTGTTATTTTAATTTTAGGATGACTCCAAAACAAATGCTCTTTAGGTAATGGTTCTTCTATAAAAGCATCTAAGAAGGCTCCTGATAACAAGGAAGCATCTAATACGTTTATTAAATCAACATCAACTAAATGTTCTCCCCTGCCAACATTAATGAGGAAAGCATTTTTAGGTAATTTTTTAAAAGTTTTTTTATTTAGTATACCCTTAGTTTTATCTGTTAGTGGTAATAGATTAATTAAAAAATTAGAATTATTTAAAAAGGAATCAAATTCATTTTCTCCACTATAACTTTTAATGTTTGAAATTTGTTTTTTAGAGTTACTCCAGCCTTTTACATTAAAACCAATTTGAGCAAATTTTTCAGCAACAAAACCACCAATTTTTCCTAGGCCCAAAATAGAAATGGTTGTATTACTAATAGTATTGTAATGATGTTGTTCCCAAGTATTGTTTGCTTGCTGTTCTAAATAGGTTTTTGTGTTTTTTAATTCAGATAATATAATAGTAAGTAAAAACTCCCACATATCGCTAGATAATTGTTTGTCTACAATACGTGTAATTTGTGTGTTTTTATGAATAATTTGTGTATTTGTAATATGCTCAATAGACGCACCCACTGATTGAATGACTTTAAGGTTTGGAAATTGTTTTAATACCATCTTTTGAGGTTTCCAACATATAGCAAAATCTATAGCTTTTTTATTCTTTACATTCGGATATACTTCAATTGTAGTTTTAGGTAACCTTTTCTTTAATGCTTTTTCCCAAGGTTCAGGGTTTTTGTTTTCAAAGATTATAACAATACTCATACTCTATAAAATTTAATACAAAGTTATAATCTAATAGTAATAAGGTAAAACGGATTATATGTTTTTGTGTTATTTTTGCAATTGAAAATTGTTTTTTTTAATGAAATTTATATTGATTCAATGGTAGATAGTATAGATAGGAAGCTTATTGATATTTTAAAAGAGAATTCAAGATTATCATTTGCCGATTTAGGTAGAAAAGTAAATTTATCTCCATCGGCAGTTAGAGAAAGAGTTCAAAAATTAGAAGAACTTAAAGTTATTAAAAAATATAGTATTCAATTAGATAATAAAAAACTTGGAAATGATATAGAGGCTTTTATACTCTTAAAAGTTTTTCCTGGTCAGCTTAGACATGTTCTCGAAAAAATAAATGATTTTAAAGAAATTAAAGAAGCGCATAGGATAACGGGTAGTCAAAATATTCACTTAAAAGTTGTTGTAAAAAATCAAATATGTTTACAAGAACTATTAGATCAACTTATGGTTTTTAGCGATACAAATACTTTTTTAATATTATCTAAAGTTTAGTTTAAAAATAGGGAAATAAGATTAATTACCTATAACCGATTTAAAACGTAGTATTTACCAACTTTATTTTTTTAAAGCTATTATGTATCATATCTTTTCTATTGATAAATAACTAATAAAAGGAATCTATATTAGATTCCTTTTGTTTTTTTCTGCAAGGATAATTATTTATTAAATTAATAAACACTATCATAAACTTCTTTTTAATTCTATGATCAGCCTTGGTTAGTATTTCTTATTAAGGTGTAAAATCAAATTTTATTGAAATTTGGTTGGAGCCTTCTCTAAAATTGCTGGTCTAAAGATTTCTGCACTTTCTTCAATTTTAACAAAAGGTGTTACTTTTCCATCTTTTAGTTTAAATAATTCAACAGTTTCTAATAGTTGCCCTTCTTCATATTTGTAATGCTGTGTAATTCTAATAGTATTGTAAGGGGCAAATGAGCTAATATCATCAACTGAAAATTGAATTGTCTGGTTTCTAAATTCATTATCTGTAGTCCCTGTTCCATTTCCTAAAGATGAGTTTATGGTAGAAACTATCTTGTCTCCTTTTTTAGAAAAATCTATTCCAAAGAACATTGTTTGTTCTCTTTCTCCTGCTTTGCCATCATATTCTGGATGAATTCTATGCATATTTTTAATAGATTTCCAGGAGTTTCCGTAACGTCTTTGTACTACTTTAAAGGAGTAATCATTAGATTTGCTTCTCTCATATTTTCCATTTATATAAATGTAAGATTCTCCCTTACCAAGCCATAAAATAGTATAATTATCTTTTGTAGTGGGTAGTGTTTTACTTGTTGGAATAATACTTTTGTTAGAATTACTGCAAGATGTACATATGATTGCTATAATTATAGCTAAATAAATTGATGTTTTTCTCATGAGAATATACTTTTATATGTTTTAAAAAAATAACATTACAAATGTATATTTGAGAACTTTCTTAAAAATTGATGTATGTTACAATCGGGGTTTTAGCTTAAAATTTCTTTTCTAATTCTACTAAGGCTCTCTCTTTCTATTCCTAAATAAGAAGCAAGATGGTAAAGAGGAATACGTTGTATAAATCTTGGGTAATCTTTTATCATTTGTAAGTACCTTTCCTTTGCAGAGAGGAATAAAAACGATTCGAAACGATTGGTTGCTGTTGCATAAACGCTCTCCGCAATTATTCTTCCAAACCGTTCCCAGTTTTTAGAATTATTATAGGCATATTGAAGAGATTGTGAGTTAAAAGTATATAACTCACAATCTTCTAATGCTTCAATATAATACCTGCTTGGCGTATTTTTTAGAAAATCTAAATAAGAAACTGCATAATCATTCTCTAAAAAAAAATGATTATTAATTTCTTTTTCATCCGAAAGATAATAAAAGCGTAAAGCTCCTTTTTCAACAAAAGAAATTTCATTTACTTTTTGTCCTTCTTTTAACAGAAACTCTCCTTTTTTTAATACTTTATGGTTTATATGAGAAATAAACATAGAGCAATCGTCTTCGGAGAAATCGGTTATTTTTCTAATTTGTATTTTAAAATTATCTAAGTTCATTACTGCCAGCTTTACCTATACAAATACTTACTAAACTAAAAATTCTTATAAGTTTTAGAAGTGGGCAAAACAGAACAGCTTAGTTAGTGTTAGTATTTTAATGTATAGTAATGTTAACAGCACTACTTTCTATACCCTCTGCATTTGCTGTTATATTAATTACGCCAGCTTTATCTTTAGCTTGTATAATTAATAGTATTTTTCCATTATGAGTGGTGCCTTTATTAGATTGAAATTTTTCTACACTATTTTGCCAACCGCTATCTACACCAAGTAATTTAGCTTCACCATTAATGGTAAATGTAATTTCTTTAGGGTCTGTTTTAACAGGGTTTCCTTTATCATCAAACAATTCGGCAACGATATGCACAACATCTTCGTTATTTGATTTAATAGTAGTAGTGTCTGCAGTTAGCCCAATTTTAGAAGCTTTTTTAGCAGTTACTACTTTAGATTCTATTACTTTACCATCCTTATAACCTTTAGCAACCAATGTACCTTCTTTATAAGGTGTTACCCATTTAAGAATATGGTCTACAGCTTTAGATAAATCTCGTTTTCCTAATGATTCGCCATTTAAGAATAACTCTACAGTATCACAATTAGAATAAATTTCTGTTACAACACTATCACCATCACTATAATTCCAATGTTCGTTTACACTTTGCCACGACCATAGGTAATGTTTCCAACCGTCTTTTTGCTTCTCTACTAATACGTTATTTTCAATTTTGTATAGCGATTTTTCTATAGTTTGCGTTGCTATGTGTAGCATTGGCTCTTTGGTCCATAAAGATTTCATCATATAATACGAACCTTTAGGGAAACTAGCAGTATTTAACATTCCAGAAGGTTGCACTCTTGTTGGCCAACTATTTCTTATTTCTCCCATATAATCTGCTCCTGTCCATAAAAATGTTCCAGAAATAAATGGTTTCTCCATAATGGCTTTCCACTCATGGTATTGCGCAACGTTTTCTGTGCCCATAATTGGCTTGTTAGGGTAGTTTTTATGCCCATAATCATATAATACTCTTCTGTAACTGTATCCCACAATATCTAATGCATCTGTATAGCCAGATAAGTGACTAGATGAAGGTAAAATACAATTTGCAATAACAGGCCTAGTGGTATCTATGGCTTTAGTCCACTTAGATAATTTCTGAGCTGTTTTACCTATATCGTATTTGCCTCTAGGAAGCGTTTCCATTAATTCCTTAATTTTTTCTACTGAATTAGGCGGCTCTGACCAAAAATAATTTCCTTGCCAGTCCATATTGTTGAAAAAACCTGTAGTAGTGGCATTTCTAGGATAGGTCCATTCAATTTCATTACCAATACTCCATTGAAATACAGAAGGATGATTGCGATGACTTAACATAGTATTTGTTAAATCTTTATGCGCCCACTCCTGAAAATGTTCTACATAACCGCGGGTGATATAATCGGTGCTTTTATTCTCATTCATATTATATCTCTTATCCTTAGGATTATCCCATTCATCAAAAAATTCATCCTGAACAAGTAAACCCATTTCATCACATACTTCTAACAATACTTTAGATGCTGGGTTGTGTGATACTCTAATGGCATTACAACCACCATCTTTTAATATTTGTAGTCTTCTTTTCCAAACACCTTTAGGAACAGCAGCACCTACTAAACCTACATCGTGGTGCAAACAAACTCCTTTAATTTTCATGTTCTCACCGTTTAGGAAAAATCCTGTATTGGTATCAAATTTTATACTTCTAATTCCGAAACGAGTTTCATAAGAGTCAAAAACTTTCCCGTCTTTTTTTATGGTAGTAACAGCAGTATATAAAGAAGGGTTTTCTATACCCCAGAGTTTTGGGGTATTAATAACCGTTTCTTGCGAAATTTCTTTTTTACTTTCTTTAGCTATATCTATGTTTTGGGAGACTACAGCAACCTCATTTTTGTTTTGATCTAAAATGCTAGTGGTAATTTCTGCTTTTTCATCTTTAGCAAATGCATTCTCAATAGTAAGCTCAATTTTAACTTTAGCTTTTTCTTTAGAAACTTCAGGAGTTGTAATAAATGTACCCCATACAGGAATATGTAGTTTTTTATCTGTTATTAGGGCAACTTCTCTATATATACCAGCACCAGAATACCAACGGCTATCTGCGAATCTAGAATGGTCTATTTGTACGCCTAAAACATTATTTTTTCCGTCTTTGTTTAAGTATTTAGAAATTTCAAAATAAAAAGGAGAATATCCATAGGGATGAAACCCTAATTTATGACCATTAATAAAGATAGTTGAATTGTTATATACACCATCAAATAATACATACACCAGCTCATCGTTATTAATTGCCTTGTCAAATTTTTTGGTGTAATAACCATATCCTTTACCCTTAATCCAACCAGTTGCCATAGCATCTAAGCCCAGAGATTCATCAAACTCTCCTTCTATTATCCAATCATGAGGGATGTTCACTTTTTTATAAAGACTGTCTGCAATTGTATTAAATTGTACTTCTTTTTCACTTAAGTGAAAATTCCAATCTAAATTAAAATTATCTTCTTGGGTAGTGGTTTCTACTTTTGTACAAGAAAACACCAATAATGCCATTATTAAGGCAACTACATTACTATTACTCATTTTGCTTTGTGTATTTAATAAAACAAAGATGGGTATTTTGTAGATAATTGATCTATAAATAACATAGATTTTAACTATACAAATTTAAAAATGAAAGAATATTCCTTACTCTAATTAGTAATATAATAAAAAAGTAATAAGATTTTAACGAAAAAAGTAATATTCTTACTTAACACAAAATAATGAAGAAAAGCTACTAGCTTAGATTTGGTGCTAATCTTTATATGATAAAACAGATGCAGACAATTTTTTAAACCTTTTTTTTGCGACTGTATAAACACATACAACCCTTTTGATTATGCCCATAAGTACGTATTGTTTTAAGGCTTTGTTGTCATTAGTTTTTTATTCAAATAGCTTTTCTTTCAGCTTGTTTTTCTGATGTGCTTTAAAATATTTTTTTGTTTTTGAGTTTATTGGGACGTTGTTCTTTTCGTTACCAATAAATTCCAATAATATTTGTGCTCCACCAAATTGAACTTCTTTTACATCTTCTTGTTCGCTAAATTTTTGTCCCTCGATTTTTACACATTTTAAAATTCGGTCGTGATTTATTTTTTGGTCTAATCCATAATTAATCATCGCTACAATGTATAGAAACTGTTGTTGATTTTTGTTTGTCAGCGAAGTGAAGAAATCACCAAAAGTTGGTAAGTTCATTCCAGTATCTTTATTCATCCAAAATCCCACTATTTGCGCAGCAGCTCTAAATTCAGTTCCATTTGGATAAACTGGATTTGAGAATATATAACTACTTGCATCAAAAATCAGATTTTCATAGTTCACGTATTCAGGATTTTCATCTTTTTGCATTTTTGCTAAAGACACAGAAAAAAGCTCGTTTGAAGAAGAAGGAAATGTAAATGAAGTCCAAAGTCTTGATTTCACTATTTTATCCTCATATTTACCTGGTTTAAAATCTATTGACTCAATACTTTTTCTTATAAGTTTATTTACTGATTCAGATTTCGGGTATGAACTCACAGTAACATTTGTCACTTGGACATCTTCTGTTATTGTCAAATAAACATATACATTGCCTTTAAAGTCAATATCAGAAGTAAGATTTGGATAAATAAAATTTCTTAAATGTTCTTCAGAACACGCAATTTGTTCTTTTTCTGAAAGTCCAGAATCGCAATCATTAGCAAAAGGCAATTCTGTTAAAACGGCATAATGATAAATACCTTCTTTTTCTTGTTTGAATGGTTTTAGTTTTATTCCTTTTTCAGTCGTATCGTCAGCATCTAGAAAATGACCTTTCGGGATTTGTCCAATCGAAAATATTGGAATTAGAAGTAAAATTATCAGAAAGTTTGATGTGTATTTCTTCATTTCGTTATTTTGGTCAAATGTGAGATAAGTTTAAATATATGGCAAGTTGGGCAGAAAACAAGCGATTATTCTCGGTTTTACACTGAGATTAATTTTTATGTTAAGCACTAATCGCCCAATGTGTTATATATAGTGCTACCAACTGGCTTTGTTTCCGTTATTGGAATCGGCTCATATTTTTCTTTTTTGACAAAATGAGTCAATTCAGTTAGTATCTTTTCTAATTGCTGAATAGAATTCAATTTTTCCTTTTTAGTATCAATACTTTTAGTAAACGAATATCTACTGAAGTCAATATTAGAATAATCATATTCTTTAGCTTTTTGTAAATACTCTTTACTGTTCAAATGATTAGTAAGTCCATAAACACTAAATTCTGCTATATTCGGTTTTGTAATGTTAATGTCAAATATAATTTCACAACCATTTATTTCTGCAAATTGAACATAATCAACCAAACTATTGTGATTTGTTTTAATTGCCTTTTTAGTAAATCCAATTTTTTCTAATTCAGAGTATGGTTTTTTAGTCAGAATTCGCTTTTTATATTTTCTTTTACGAAACCAATCAGAAATCCAAGTAAATAGAACAAATAGAGGTAAAACTATTAAAGTTAGAGTATAAATTATGAAAACCCATTTTATTGAAACTTCTGAATGAAAGAAAAACAGGAAAGTAGAAAATCCAAAAGTCAGAATTCCACTTATCCATAAATATCCTTTTATCAGAAATCCTTTATTTAGCTTTATTAGTTCTTTCATTCAACTTGTTGGTAAGGCAGCGCTATGTGGAGTTCGCGAATTTTTATGGAAATATAGGAAAAAACTTTTTCGTTTTTTTAATGTATTGGGAATAAAAATTGGCGACCAGATTACATATAACGACATGATGTGTTGTGTTATTTTCTTCCGTTAAGCGTCGTGTTTGGCAAGAGTTCTCTTATCCTACGGCCATATGTAATCTGACATAGCGCTGCGATGAATTGCATTTTCCCAATGGGCGAGAATCGAGAGGAACGAGATGTAGCCTATTGGGTCGACGTAGGAGAATGTAATTCATCGGGTTTGTATATGAAAAGTAGCGGATTTTTATACACTAACTTTTTGGATTTACACTGACTTTTAATTTATTCATTTCCTTTTGATTAAGCGATTAAACCGCTATTTTTTATATACGATGCTAGTAGCCGTTTTTATATTCCAAATTGCCAATTATTTCCTCTTCAATTAGTTTAAAAATCAGTTGTCCGCCTAACAATTTTTCGTAATTATTAAATTTAGTTGGCAATATTCTTCTGACTAATTCAGTAACTTTTGGATTGTAAGTGTCCATTGATTTATTGTCATACGTTATTGTCCAAGGTAGAGAATAAAATTCCGATTTTTTATTATCAATCACAATTTCGTTTCCGTTTTTATTCTCAATTCGTAATTCTATAAAGTCTATTTCTTCTTGTCCTAATATAAATGGTAAATAAATTTGATTAAACACAGATGCTATATAGTTCTGTTTTAAGTAACTCTTTTGATTTTGAAAGTCTCGAAATTCAGGGTTTGTCAATGCAATTTGAGAAGTAAAATTTCCTCCCCAATTTTCTTTTTCAGCTCGTTCCTTTTTAACTTCCTCAACGAATGTTTCGTAGTCCTTTAAATCATTAGTTGTAAATGTTAGTTGTTTTGGTAAATCTGTTAATTCTACTTTTAAGTTTTTATCTTGTAAAAGAGTTTGAATATTATCTTTTGATATTTCTAAACTCCTTTTATCGAAGCCTTTAGACTTGAAAATTAAAACACCTTTTTTGTCTACAATTTTACCTTTCTGAATATTCGATTTATAAATCGCTCCCATATGAACTTGTTTGTCAATTAGCCATATTGTTGAAGTTATTTTTATAGAACTAATTTCATTTTCAAAAAATGTTTGTAAGTTAAGTTTAGTGCTATCACTTTTAATTGTCTCCCACAAATAGTCTTCTTGACTTTCTTTTATTAAATTTAGTTTGTTGTCAAGAACAAATAATTTACCATTTCTACTATTTAAAGTAATTTCATTTTTCTTTTCATTAATTGAAAAGTTAGAAACAGGAATATTGAACTTTCTCCAATTTATTTGATTGAATTTTGAATAGAAAATATAGTCGTTTTGGTTGATAAGTATTATTGAATCTATAACTGCAATTTTGTTTACTTTTCCTCTTGCTGATTGTTTTAAGATTTTAAATTTCCCTTGATTAATTGGTGACTCAATTTGTTTGGTAGTTTTCCAATTGTCATCTGTTGTCGCTAAACCATTAGATAATCCTCCTGCTATTCCTTTTAGAGAATCAATCATATGAATTGATGAAACCCAATTAACTGATTTAAAAGGGTTCAATTTTTTGCTCCAAGTTTCTCCGTAATCATTTGAATAGTGAATATGATTATCAGAGCCACTCATCCAAATTTTCCCATCTTCTTGTTGGTATGAACAATGTATCCAAGCATCTCCATTGAATGTTATAAATTTCCAATTCTTCCCTCCATCAGAAGTTTTATAAAGAACATTTTTCTTTTTCTCATATCGTGGTTTTTTGTTGGATAAGTCAGTTAGAAATCCTGCAATTAAAATAGTATCACTATTAAACTTTATTATTTCTGTTGGTCTGTCGAATTTGGTTAGTGCAAAATCCTTTTTTAATGAAGTTAAAATACTGTCTTCCGAATTTTGTGCTTTCAGCAGATTTGGAATTATAGTGAGTAGAATTAAGGCTATTATTTTTTTCATTTGTTTAAATTCTTTTTCGAATCTATGTAAAGAATAATTTTCAGACAATCCAGATTGAGTAAACTGGACTTTTGAATTAGTGAACGATGTTTCTTCATATGGCTACTAACGGTTGGGCTAAGCGTAGTGCGGAAGTAAGGAAACATTTCGTTTCCGTCTGCGCACGAAGCTAAAGCTTTTGGTTTAGTTTTTATTTTTTTGTCCAAAGCTAAATCCCAAAGATTTAGCGACATCATAAATATACACAGACCTTTCGGTTTTGCCCTAAAGCCCGCATTACGTTTAGGTATTGTTGTAAATAGTGTTTTTTCAGGATTCCCAAAGATTAAATTCCCGCAATACAGTCCATTCGCCTCCCATTTTTTCCATTAACACCACAGAACCAGCTGCACAAAGTCCACCACATAAATATTCATAATAGAAACTAGCATAATTTTCACGGTACTTTATTGTTGAAAATTGAATGGCAAATTTTGCATTGTACTTTTCACTTAGTTTTTTCCAACCTTTCTTTTTCCATTTCTTTCCACGGTTAATGTAAGAATAGTATTTTTTTGAAGTCAATTTGTTTATTTTGACCTTTGGAATGTTTAATAAATCCGATTGAATTTTTGGATGATTTTTAAAGTCCGAGAATAAGTCTGCTAAAATTTTCTTAATGTTTTTATCATTTGTGAACCGCCTGTATTCAATACTATCTTGGACATACCAGCTTAAAGCAGTCGATGGAATTGTGTCAAACGTCAATTCATTAATCAAGCTAAAATCCTGCTTGTATTTTTCTTCGTACTGTTCCACTATAATAATGCCCTCAATTGGTGAGTCAAACCAATCTTTTACAAGTCCATTTATAATGTCAGAATAAATTCCATAAGTATCTTTTTCCGTCTGCGAGAAACAAAAGTTTAGAGAAAAAATTAATAAAAGTAAAATGGGTTTTTGCATTATTTACAACGGACTTGTGTATGAAACGTAGCGTATAAAAAGACACTAAATTTTCGGATTAACACAGAGCCGATTTTTTAAATTTTCCTTATTACCTTTTTTTATCAATAAGCCAAATTAAAAAATTTGGCGGACTTGCAAATATGCCTTAACTTCTATTGATCAACTGATTAGCTATTAGCTATATACGTTGTTGTAAAACGTTTTTTATTCAATTCCAATTATTATCGGAATTCGGGATTTGACTTCTTTTTCATTAACACAAGCAGGATACCATTCAGTAAATTCAAATAACAATTTTGTCACTTGTTTTTGGAATTCCTTATCTAAATATTCTAAAAATCTAATAGATTCTTTTTCTACTTTTCCATTTTCATCAATTACTAAATATGCTTTTAATCTTTTGGGCTTACTGACTTTCATTTCCTTTATTTTTTTAGTCAAGATTTTAATGTCAGACTTTATTGATGCTATTTTATCAGGAAGTAAATAAACTCCGTTTTTATCAATTATACCATTCAGTATTTTGTTTTGTTGTAAAGCCCATAAATAATCAGATGAAGTTTTATTTATTTCATTAAAAGATTTGAATTTTCCTTTAAACTTTTCTGTTTTGCTCAAAGTATCATTCCAATAATGTTCAATTTATAGGATATATTTTCCACGTAAACCAATTGTTCTATTAAATGGATTTTGATTTAAAACAAGTTCAGAGCTTTTTACTTTATAAGTCCTTGTGTTTTCTAAATCAATATTATCTGTCCAATAGTCATAACTCACTTTTTTTAGTTCAAGTTTATTATTAATTACAAATGAGATGTCATCACCTGTAAATCCAGAGCTTTTACTGTTATTTATTTCTAATTCCGAGTTCGTAAAATTTAAACTTAACCTTTCGTAATCATTTTTATAATTGTCTACATCATCAAATCGGTTAAATTCATCTTTGATTTCATACTTCACAACGTTTTTATCAATGGTTACTTTCTTTTATAAAGTCAAACTTATTATAATATTCAAGACTATTTAGAATTTTTTTTAAGTCATTTTTTGAGTTTTTATTTCTTATAAGTATTTCAAAATTATATTCATTACCTGATTTTTCAGTTATTTTTATGTAGTTTTTATTTCCGAATATTGAGTGAGTTGCCCAACTTCCATAATCCATATATTTTAGATAAACATTTTCAAGTTCATTTAAACTAATATTTTTATTTTCGCCATTCTCGTTAAATTCAATTCTATCAGTTGAAATTTTTAGATTTCCGATTTTTTTCGGTTTCATAAATGGTTGTCTGAAAAGAAAATAAATTCCTGATGCATAAATTGCAAGAGCTAAATATTTTAAATAAATGTTATGACTCTCCTTGTCATAGAGAAAAACATAAAATGCTGAAATCAAATATAGAATTGAAAATACAATCATAAAGATTTTATTCAACTCCTTTGTTTTTACTATATCTGTGTTAAAATCTGTTGTCATTTCTTAATTTGCATCTAACTTAATATATGCGTTAAGTATCTAAATTTTAATTTAAATATAAGAAAAAACTTTCTTATTTTTTTTCAAAGGCCCATATAATTCCTTTTGTTATAAAACTTGGGTACACAGTCATATGGCCCTCATTTGGTATTATTAAGGATGTAATGTTTAAATCTTTATAATTTCGTGATAATAATCTTTTTTTAAAATCTAACATCTCACTAACCATTTTTGAGCCTGTTTTTGTTTCTTCGTCTGCTCCAATACACATAAAAACATTAGCTTTTAGGTTAGATTTAGTTTTAAAGAATTCATTTTCAAATTTATTTATGGTATAATTATCATACCATAACGAAGGACTTCCTGCTAAATAATAATCAAATAAATCAGGAGTTGTTACAAGCATATAACTAGCTAGTAAACCACCAAACGAATGACCAGCAAACGCTTTTTTCGACATATCAACTTTATAAGTCTTTTTTAAAAAACCGAACACATCATTTTTAATAAAAGCAACAAAATTATCAGCTTTTCCAGAAGCTAATCTAGATTCTTTAGAATGCCCTCTAGGTTCATTTGGAGAATATGTAGGAGTATAATCTCTTGTTCTACTAATGGTGTTTTTTTCTCCTTTAGAATAAGAAATTCCAATTAGAATAAATTCTTCTACGTTTAGTCGTCTATTTATACTTGCAACTAAAGGAAAGGAATAATCAGAATCGGTAAGAATTAGTATTGGGAATTTTTTATCTGTTTTCGAATATGATTTTGGAAGTTTTATATATAGATCATATATTTTTTGATTGATAGTAGATGTAATTTGATGAACTTCTGTTTCTTTTAATGTAAATTCTTTTATTTCAGTTGTTAAATTATCAGATTGTTCTAAGTTTTTGTTTGATGAAACTTTATGTAAAGATTCGCTTTTTAATTTCTTATCCTTACAAGATGTTGTAATAAATAGAATTAAAAATATTAAAAGAAGTTTATTCATTTTTTTCAATTTATAGCTAACGCAGCATTATGTAAAGTTTGCGAATTTTTATGGAAATATAAGAAAAAACTTTTTTGTTTTCTATTGGATAAATACCCCAAGGCTTGCCCCGGAGAAATTTACTGGGAATAAAAAATTGGCGACCAGATTATACCTATCGTCTCTACTATAATTAATACTACATTAAATAAGCGATTAATTTAGCAGCTTATAAAACCAAATTAAAAAAATAGAGATTTGGTTTAGTTCATTGCCTTGTGTAGTCTTATTTTCTTCGTTTTTTTAATCGTTCAGGATAAAATACTACTTGAATTAAATTATATTCTAATTGATTAAAGTTAAAGTTTTTTCCATCAATTTTAAACGACGAGTAGGGATACCACCTTAAATTGGTTCTTAATATTAATGCCTCTGATGTTTTTCCAGGTACAATATCCCATCCAAAAGTAATGCCTGGTTCAATACTGTTAAAAGTTACTTCTTTTGAAATATTGTCAACACTTTCTTCATACTTTAATTTATCATACGCTAAGTTTAATCCAATATAAGGAGCAAAGCCTGTATAATCAGTTATAAATTTGTTTACCTCAAGAGTGAAAGATGTTTTTTTAATGGTTTGTTTAGCACCAAAACCTTCAGTTTCAAATGTTGGATTTCTAAATGATAAAGCAGCAAATAACCCTAATTTGTTAAATTGATAACCTGTAGCGATGTCGAAATAATTAGAGGATGTTAGTTTATTTTTTATATATGGAAGTTCAGCTTTATTATATTCAGAACCCGAAAGAGAAAATGATAATGAGGGACCAATAGCAACAAAGAAGTCACCAGATTTAGTAGCATCATAACCTATGCTAGATGTTCTTGGGTAGCTGTTCCATAGCTGTTTGTCCTCAGGTTTTTCATTCTTACTACTTTCAAAAGAATAATTTAAGCCCAGTTGAAAGTTAAATTTTGGAGTTTCAATTTCAGCAAAAGCGGTTCTAGATAGGGGGTAATTCCATTTATTATCATAATTGTAGCTAAGCCCCAACCTAATCATTAAAGATCTATAGCCATACATTAACCCTGTTTCTGGAATTAATAAAAAATCTTTAGAAAGAATAGGTTGATCTTCGTCTGGTTTAATTCTTTGTTGAAAATCTATTGATCCCCAACTTACGCCAAGGTAGGGTCTAATTTTTTTCTCTCTAAATGCCCAAGGTAAAAACCGAGCACCTGTTACAACATAATTTGTAAGTGTAAAGTCTGTCTCATTATTCTTTTTTAAATTGAGTTGGTTCATTGGAAAAGTAACGTAAAACTCTGCATGTCCCCAAAAATGAAATGCACCCCAATTAATATATTGAGTAACTGAAGCCGAATTTTCAAAAGTAACCACCTCATTATTTACTAATCTTTTGCCTGTAAAAGATGGGGAGAAATCACCTCCAAGTTCAAAATACATTTTAGCAAAGTCAAGACGTTTTTTATCTTTCTTTAAAGGTTCTTGCTGAGCAAATATGTTTAATGTATATACTATTAAAATAGAGGTAACTAACTTTTGTTTCATGTCTTCTTACTGTTTAAGTTAAGACAAAAGTATTAGTTGATAGTACGGATGACAATCGGGAGAAAGTATGAAAATAGTATAAAAACCAAATATCATACAAAAGTATGAGTTTTGATAATGAGTATATTAGATGTTGTTTTAATTAAGAATGAGTGCAGCCAATTCGGTACGATTTTTTACATTACACTTTTTGTAAATAGTACTAGTATGTGTTTTCACCGTAGGAATAGAAATGTATAACTGTTCCGATATTTGTTTATACGCTTTTCCTTCAATTAAAAGCAAAGCAACTTCTTTTTCTCTTTTAGTGATGGAATAATTTTTAAAGTGTTGTTCTTTGTTTTCTGAGCTTGGTTTAAATAATGATAAACGTTGAAGATCATCTATTAACTTATTCCCTGCAAGAAGTATAAAAACTAAGGGGAGTGTAAACCCAATTTTTAGATTATAACCAGTTTTTATAAAAACGTAATTACTAAGTATTGATACAGGAATAATCACCAAAAAAATAATGGCAAAAATGCGCTCTAATTTTTCTTTATGTTTTATTGATTGTTTAGGCTTGGTGACTCTTATCAATATCATAGATAATATTACAGAAATAGCAAGAAAAGCTGTAACAATATACTCAATATAATCTAAGGTATTTATGTAAAAGGCAATACAAGTGACAGTAAATAAGATTATGGAACTTACGATAAGAAACTTTTTCCAAAAGCTATTTATTTTATGTTTTCTTTCTGCCATAACATTTAATGGCGTGGTTAACGCAACCAATATCATTGATAGTAAAGTGAAAACACTGATTACTTCATTCGGATAGGTCTTTTCAAAGAAGCTCGAATAAGTTAGGGAAACAATCAAAAGTAATAATGAAAAAGTTAATGCTATAGTTTCCCATTTTTCAAGTTTCTTTTTGTAGCAAATTAATTCCACAAATATTGTAATAACGAGTATTGTGTAAGCAAACACCAATAAAATTACTTCTATATGTTTCATTTAAATTTCTGTCATTTTTTTTGATTGTACACAACAGTTAGTATATAAAAGTAGGCAATTTGAAATACTAAACTTTCGGTTAAGCACCAACTTTGATATGTACCAAAAGTCTTGATTTAATACTATTTTACTTTTTTTTATACATCTTAAGTTAGCAATAGTTTTTTATTCAATATTATTCATTTTTGTTAGGTGTTGGTCAATTTCTCGCCAAATATTTTCACTTCCTCCTTCTTTGTAAAAAGTAATGTTTTTATTGCTGTCAATTATAATGTTTTTTGGGTAAGAATTTCCAAATAGGACTCTATCATTTTTAGAAATAAAAGTTATTTCATACTTAAATTCGTTTTTTTCTAGAAAACTAGAAACTTTATCTTTTGAGTCATCGGTTATTGAAACAAACTTTACATTTTTATCGGAATATTTGCCGACCAATTTATTTAATCCTGGTATTTCTTTTCTACAAGGAGCGCACCAAACAGCCCACCAATTAAAAACAATAGTTTGTCCTTTGAGGTTATTTAAATTGAATATATCTCCGTTAATATCTGTTAGTTTAATTGGAGGAAACATTTTCCCTTTAATAAGAGGTTTGTCGATTGTTACAACAGTTAATGAGTCTGTTAAGATTAATTGGTTGGTCCAAGAATAAGTGATTTGGTTTTCTAAGGTATCTAATTTTTTTACTCGCAATGAAACTCTGCTCATTGAATTATTAAACTCAATATCGATATCATTCTCTTTTTTATTTTCTGAACCTTGTTTGAAATCAACTGTTGTAAATTGTTTTATTTGATTATTTGAAGCTAGTGCAATCCAATTTCCAGATTGTTTTCCCTGTTTTAGAAACCCAACATAAATATCTATAGAATCATTGTTTGATTCTAAGACTGAGTGACTTTGAATTTTAAAAGGTAAACTTTTTTCAATAGGTTTTAAGATTTCAGGAAAACCTTGTTGAAATTTCGCAGTTTTATATGAACTCTTTTGTTCTTTCTGACAACTAGATATAATTGTTAATGTCAATATCGAAAAGAAAATATTCTTCAGCATTATGAGTAGTATAAATTATTGCTAACGCAGCGCTATATGAAGTCAGCATATTTTTACAGAAATATAGGAAATTTTTTTTCGTTTTTTTATGTATTGGGGTTATATATTGTTACCACACGTATTTAATTCCGTTGTTTGTTCTTTTTCTTTTCTTCACGTTCCTTTTGTTTCTTTTTTTTCGCTTCAGCTTTCGAGTTTTTAATCACATTAAGCCAAGTATAATTTCCGCCATCGTTAAATGGTGTCGAAAAACTTGTTTTATTGTCAATATTGATTTTAGTAAAATAGTCTTTATAGTACCAAGCAAAGAATACACTTCCTAAAGTTGGTTTTTCCTTTTCTCTATAATTTAGCCATATTTCTCTTGGTTCTCCAGTTTTAAATCCTGAAAACTGTCCTTGATAATAGCTGTTATCATGCACGATTTCATTATCAGGCGATATTTCGTAAACAAATTCTCCTCCATAAACTGCTGTTCCATTTGGTTGAAAAGCGGGAAATATATAAACGTCCAGATTTCCTCTTTCGTTTTCCTTTATATAGTGATTAAATCGGATGGAAGTCGAATCGTTAATCGGTTTCATTTCAGCATATGCTCTTGATAAAGCTTGCCCGTGTTTATTTAGAAAAGTAGTGTCGATTTGTTTATTCGTTTCAGTTACCTCTGATTTAGACTTTACAATGAAGTGAAAAATTTGGTCATATTTTCCGTTTACATACTTGCCATAAACCGAGTGCCAAGTATTTGTGGAATCTTGAAAACAAAACCATTCTCTACCAAGTTTACTTATTAGCTCTTTATCTTTTGTCATTAATGTGTCGGTAGAATACCACGCTACTAAATCATAATTTAAGAGCCATTCGGCAGTATTAGTCTTTTCATTAAAGTCTTTTATATCGAAATTTTGAGCTTGAATTGAGTTCAATCCCAAAAGTGTAAGTAGTAGTACGAATGTTTTTCTCATCTGTGTGGTAATGCAACGCTATGTAAAGTCCGTGAAATTTTAGAGAAATATAGGGAGAAAATTTTTGTTAGCGTATTTTTATAAATTAGATGTTTTTGACTTAGCAGACTTTATAAAAATATACTAATTTTTGTATTAAACATTAAATCCTGTATTAATCATAACTTTTGTTACCTGCTGGCTTTTTTACTACAAATTGGGTTCTTGTATTAAGCAATTTTTATGTCAATTTTTAATAGTTTTTGTTTAAATTCTTCCATAGTTCCTTTGTATTCCCAATACATAATTCTGTTGTGAGAAGATTTCACTAAAATATATTTTTCACTAATTGATTGTATACGCTCTATAGAGACAATTTTTTTTGTAAAATTAGTTTCATTGATAACCTCTTCAATTTCTTTATTTTCATTATCGTATCCGTGAACAATAATCCCTAATTTAACTTCTATTTCTATAAACATTATAATATTTTTTTTGTTTTCTTAAATCCATAAATTATAAATCCAATTCCAATTGCAATGTAAGGAAGGCTTAAAATTTGCCCCATATTAAATGACATTTCATCTTCAAACCCTACTTGGTTTTCTTTAACAAATTCAATTACAAACCTTGCAATAAATATTAGAACAAGTACAAGGCCAAAGAAAACCCCATTTTTAAGTTTATGCCTAACATTTTTATAAAGATATAACATAATTATAAAAATGATAAAGTATGAAAGTGCCTCGTATAATTGCGCTGCATGTCTTGGGATATCATCTTTACTCTCAAAAATTACACCTAAAAGGCTAGTTGTTTTGGTTCCGATAATTTCTGAATTCATAAAGTTCCCAAGTCTAATAAATACACCTAATAATGGAGCTGCAACTGCAATTAAATCTAAAGTACCTATCATTGAATGTTTAGTTTTTCTAGAATAGAAAAACATTGCAATTAGAAAGCCTAATACTCCACCGTGACTTGATAATCCCTGAAAACCAGTAAATTCAATTCCGCCTTCTTCCAAAAATCTTATAGGTAGAAATATTTCGAGTGGATTTTCTAAAAAATATGATGGATCATAGAACAAGTAATGCCCAAGCCTCATTCCAACAACCAAACCAATAACTCCATACATTGTTAGTTTATCAAGGTCTTCAGAAGAAATTCCTTCTTTTTTAAAAATCCACTTTAAAGTAAGTATAGTTAAAATTATACCTGTTACAAAAAGTAGGCTATAATAACGAAGTGAAAATCCAAAAATATTTGCTATTTCAGGGTCAAGATTCCAATGAATGTAGTTTAAAATCATCCGCCTTGACATAAAATTGCCATGAAAAGGAATATTACGAGTCTATATAAAACCCTGTATATTTTGTTGTTATTCAAATTTTCATGTTCCTCAATAATTGAAAGAATTTCATTTGATTCTATCAGTGGGATAGCATTTATAACCTTTAGCTGTTTCCAAGCCGTTTTAAGATTGTTTAAAAGCATGATATTCGTTTTTAAATTTCATTTTTAATTGAGATTTTATTCGATTGAAGCGAGTACTTACGTTAGTAGAAGAAATATTTAAAATTTCAGCAATTTCTTTGTTCTTGTAGCCTTCTAGATGTAATATGACAATTGCTTTGTCGATATCCTTTAATGATTTAAGAATAATAATTAGCAGTTCCATATTATCGTCAGCTTTTGCATTGGCGATATAAAAGTCATGTGAACCAATTGATTCGGCAATTATAGATTTCTTTTCTTTCTTTATTTTAGTAAGAATAGTATTAAGACTTACTCGGTAAATCCAAGTGCTGATTTGTGATTTTCCGCGAAATGTGTCGAATGATTTCCAGAGTTGCAATACAATATCTTGAAATGTATCTTTTTGATCGTCATAATTACTATAATATATTTTACAAAGACTTCTGATGATGCCTCTGTTTTGATTTATTTTTTGAATAAAGTTTTGCTTTTTTAATTCCATTTAAGCTATTCCTTTATTGTATTAGTAGTATAATTTTAGGAATTGTCACAGTTAAAGGATGTTTTTTACTGGCAGCTGGTCTAGGCCCTGTGCAAAACGGTCTCCTATAAACGCTAGTTACGGGTTAATATACGTTAATTTTCGGTTTGGTACAGATGTATATTAGTAATTATGTATTGTTATAATATGTTTTTATTTCAATTTCTTTATCCAATTTTTGATTTATAAAATCTGATATTTTAGAAAAATCAGACAACTCTAAATTTAAATGCTCAAGATTATATTTTTTTTGGTTTTGGTCAATGAAAATAATTTCATTTTTAAATAATTTTATTTCATTTAGTGTTTCAATTTTTATATTATTTTTTTGATTACCACTAACGGATATCAATTCTTTGTCTTTTATCGAAATCACTCCATTTGGTATAAATAGAATTCCAGAAACAATCAGTAAAACTCCATTTAAAGTCATTAATGATGAAAAAATCAAATACTCTTGTATAAAAATCATAGTACAAACTCCACCAATCGATAATAGTGTTCCAATTACAAAGGGATAGATTTTATTATAATCATCATTATTTGTTAAAAACCTTAACTCATTCGTAGCATTCCCTTTTCGGTAGTTTATACTATAAATTATTGACCAAATAATAATTGAAGTCCATAGAATTGGTAAAAATCCCTTAATAGGATTCAGGTAATCTGTAAATATGATTAATATGAGAAATCCAATAATAATTACTTGGCTTATAGTCGATTTTATTATTTTCATCTAATGTTGAATAACGCGGAGCTATATAGAATCCGTGAATTTTTATAGAAATATAGGGAGAAAATTTTTGTTTTTCATGTATTATGGATCATGATGAGATAAAAACAAAATACAATCTATTGGTATAACATATAAGAATGCAATACCATTAGTTTATACAGGAAAATTAGCAGATTATGTATC
Source organism: uncultured Cellulophaga sp. (assembly GCA_947492955.1). Lineage (GTDB taxonomy): Bacteria > Bacteroidota > Bacteroidia > Flavobacteriales > Flavobacteriaceae > Cellulophaga. The sequence continues at coordinate 307,123 of CANLOV010000001.1, forward strand.
TTTTGTTTAAGTACTTAAGTTGCTATTTTTTATAGCCCTTATTATACCCAGTTTTATCAAATTTAAATTCACAAATTCCATTTATAACTTTGAAGTCTCTTATTTTGTTTACATGATCAGCAGTGAGACCTAACGCATAAATCTCATCTACAAGTTTATTAAATCTGTGTTCTTCTTCGTCACTTAATCCAGAACTTTCAGATTTTAGACTAAGCGTTTCATGTTCTTTAATTGTATCCTCGATTATATTGTAATGAGCACTTGGGTTAAATTGGCCATATATGTGAAACATATCGCTAGATGCATTCATTATTGAACCAATATGTTTGTTATTTAAATAAATTTTCATTTAACTAATAAAGTTTTCAATGGTATTTAATTCAATACCTTTATTAACCATAGTTATTGGATTATTTTAAAAACTACTGGAGAATTAGGAATTTGTCTTAGAGTTAAGTTTTTACTTCCTTTGATAACACGTTCACTTATCCAAAAATAATTAATTTCCTGTTTACTATTTTCTATGTTAATGTTTTCAACTGTCAAATTATTATGGTAACTTTTTTTAATCCATCTTCTCATTTTTGAATAAACTTTTTCAGCGTCTTTTCCTGATTTGTAATTTAATTCAAATCCATGAGTAGCAATAGATATTCTTCCAGAAATAAGTTGATTTCCTTTTTGCCTACTTCTTAAAAGTTGAATTTTACAGTCGCCAATAGTAAAGAAATACTGTGCTTCAGATTCTTCATCAATTCCATCAATAAATTCAAGAAATGTATCAATGAATTCAACTTCATCTTTAGGGAACATAAAAAACTGTAATTCACTTCTCATTATTACTATTTCAGTGTAATTTTTCTAATTATGGCTAACGCTGTGTTATGTAAAGTGTGGTAGTAAACTAGCGTTTGCTTTCCGTCATAGACATAACAAAATTCAAAAGATTTTGTAGACATCATAAAAATAAGAAAATCTTGAGATTATGCCCTAATCCTGTATTGTTTATAAGATTGTGTTGTAAAACGTTTTTTACAGGTTTAAACTTGTTAAGAATTTGTCCCATACTGAGACTGAAGAAGAAATTTCAGAGTCTTTCTTGAATTTGATATAATCCCAGTGTTTATCTAGATACTTAATGGATTTTATTTTAAGTCCATTTTGAAATTGATGTGTAGCACGGCCTGTTCTTAGACTCTCAGCCATTGATTTGTATAAAGATTTGTTTTGTTCTTCAATGGTTGTTATTTCCGTATGTTTTATTTGAGACTTATGTTCATTTGATAGTCGTTTCCATAATTCAGCATCTTCATAATCAGAATTGAAACAGATTATAGGTTTTTCCCTGTCTTGTTGGTTTAAAAATTGGATAATTTCTTCAAATATTTTTGTTTTTTGATTTTTATTCAAAACTGTTTTCCTTAAATCATCAAAATCAACTCTTACTCCATTAAACCATGTTGAATTTAATTCATATTCTTTTCCATTCAATTCATATAAAATTCCTTCTCCGCGAAATCCAAATTTAATATGAGGAAAGTTATATTCTTTATCCACTGATTTTCGATTTAGTCAAAATATTTTATAATATAATGTTAAGTGTGGTTCGCAAATTTTTATGGAAATATAAGAAAAACTCTTTTGTTTTTTTAATGTATTGAGAATAAAATTAGTGCCCATATTACATATGGTTACTTAATGCGTTTCGTTATTTTTTAATAATTAATAATACAGATTTTTGGCCATAGTTTTATTTTTCCTATTTCTTAATCCTTAGTAAAATCCAACTCGCTAGTAACAACAGTATAATTGATGTAAATAATGGAACAAGCCACATTGTTTCAACATTAATATTTAGTGTAATTAATAATGAGCCAAAAGAGACTATTATAGCACCAACAGCGTATCCAAGCTCATCGTAAAACCAAGCATAAGGGAATAAATGCGCACCAGTTATAACAGCATATGTCATAATAAAATAATTAGGATATTTAATTAAAATAAAAATTAAGATTGGAAAATAAATAAGTTGTGCAAAGTTTAGCCAAAGACCAAGTGGTTGTAGAGGGTTATTCTTTACTTTCCAATTTGTCTTTAGAATTTTAGATAAACTAAAAGCAAGTGGAAGTAATATTGCTCCAATCATGAAAGTGAATACATTTCTTTCATATGATGTGTATTCTAAAGTCCATATATATGATATTGCCAACCATACTATGCTAGCAGCTATAATAAAATCAATTCCATTTTTTGTCTGAAGTTGAATTTCCGTTTTTAATTGTTTTAAATTATTTTGTTCCATACAATATGTTTTATATAAGTTAATTCCCCTTTTAGATACAGAAATTATAAAATGTTACATAAATCATATTATTTTTTTTATTTGAATATTTCTAAAAAATTAAATCATAAAAAAGTGCAAAACTTTAAGTTTTGCACTTAGGGAGTTATTTATTAGTGTTTTCAATATTTAGTAATAGTTTATCTAGTTTTTCTCTGTTAAACCATTGTCCCTTAATCATTACCCCAGATATAGTTTTAGTATTGCTAATATTTTCTAATGGGTTTTTATTAAGTAAAACCAAATCTGCTAATTTTCCCTCATTAATGGTTCCCGATTGAGAAATTGTGTTTAAATAACGTGCTGGGTTTACTGTAGCTGTTTTAAGTGTTTCATAGGTTGATAGCCCTGAATTGTGTATTAATTCTAATTCGCGATGAAGAGAGAAACCAGGAAGAAATAAGCCATAGGTGTCACTTCCTGCCATTAATGGTATTCCATGTTTGTGCAACAATAAAGTAAAACTCATTTGCCACTTTAATTCTTTTTTTAGTCGGAGCAATGATTCTTTTTCTGTAAACCAAGGTTTTTTTCTAAAATTAATTTTATTAGACCTCCAGTAATCCGAATAATGCTTTGGGAGATATTTAATGTTTTTGTCGTTATTTAATATTTCCGATTTGCTCTTATCAGCATAGCGGCTAATCATTTCAAATATTCCCAGAGTTGGAGATACATAAATACCACTTGTTTTAATTTCTTTTGCTTTTTGCGTTAGAAATGTAATTGAGTTCCTCTCTTCTTTTGTGAAAATATTCATAAATTCTTCAAGATGAGCTATCGATTTCATTCTTAAGGAGTACTCTAAAGGCAATTCTCTTTGTCCGTGACCTATGACTTCAATTTTTTCTTTATGGGCAAGTTCCAGTAATTTTAAATAAATATCTTTTGGTAAATTATCTGCAATTTTTAGATAATCGTAACCTCTTTTTTTATGATACTTTACTACAGGTTCTACAGAATCTATATGATTAAAATGAGTTCTTGTAAGATAAGGCCCAGTGGTGTAATAATGTGGAGATAACATAGAATTACTTTGAGCAATTTCTCTTATTTTTATATGGTCTTGACCATCATATTCTGCCATGTTTCTTGCAGAGGTTATTCCATTTGCAATTAAAAGTTTAAACTCATTCTCAATATTATTTTGTAGATGATAATGAGTTTCTGCCAGCCCAGGAATTAAATATTTACCAGCAGCTTCAATGGTAAGATCTATTTTATGAGCTACTGTTTTAGAAGCTGGCTCAATTTTTAATATTTTACCATTTGCTATAATTACTCTTTGATTAATAATTATAGTGTCTGTATTCATTGGTATTACATTTACATGCTCAAACGAAATTATTTTAGTTTGAGCTTTACAAATAGAAAATGAAATAAAAAATAGAATTAATAAACGATTTTTAAGTGTGTACATAATTTTTTTAATTTAAAATATATGTGCAAACCTATTGTGAAGTGTGTTTTGTATGGTTCGGTATTCTTCACTTTTGAGAAAATAGAACCTATTGATTTCTGAACTCGCTAGGAGTTAGTCCTGTTTCTTTCTTAAAATTTGTGTAAAAGGATGTTTTTGAATTAAAACCACATTCTAAGCCTATGGAAAGTAAACTGTATTTATTAAACATAGGATTTTTAATCATTTCTTTTATATCCTTTACTCGGTAGGAGTTAATAAAGTCCGAAAAACTAATTGATGTGTTATTTTTTATAATCTGAGATAGGTGTCCGCTACTTATTCCAAGTTGTTCCGCTACAGTATCTCTACTTAAGTTTGGATTATGATGTATTTTTTGTTCTTCTAATAAAATAATGAGCTTCTGAAAATGCGGATTTTCTTTGCTTTCAGAAACAGGTGATTTATTTATTGATTTTTCTAAAATAGTACGTATTTCATATTGGTCATTTGATAGTTTAAATTGATATAAGCCTTTATAGATTAGCCAATAAATAAAAACTGAGAGAAATGTCCACAAATAAGTTAAGGGCAATTTTTCTGAATACAAGAATCGATAGGTCTCTAATAGTATTCCATATAATAGAATTAAAGAAAAAATAAACCAAAGATACTTTAACCATTTCTCACTTAGTTTAGTGTTTTTAAAAAAGGTGTATTTGTAAGAAAATAAAATCATACAAATAGAAAAAACTATAGATAAAAAACTAATGCTCTTATAAAACAAAGAAATAGCATTTTTAATTATTTCAGGAAGATGATATAAATGAAATATTGTACTTAAAGACACTATAATATTAAATAGGCTAAGAATAAAAAAAGGAAGAAATAGGATTTTTAGATTAATAGGTTTTATTGAAAACGCACTAGATGTTTTGTAAAAGAATATAAAATAGGTTAAAGGGTATAAAAATTGCCAAAGTGGTAAGTCCATTATATTTATGATAGTAGGATTTATTCCAATATCCCAGAACCAATTATTTAAACCAACAATTGCAATTATTAATAAAGTAAAACCTAAATATTTATTATTAGCATTTCTAAAAAACTTTGATAATAAAATAACTAAACTTAAAATAAAACAATGGAGAATTGTTATAAGTGTAAAAATTTCTAAAAAGGAAGTCTTCATTAATGATAATCTGTTTTCAAATAACTTTGAAGTAATGATTTATAACGGTTTAGCTATGCCTTAGTGTGGGGTTTAAAGGTAATGAACTTTCGTTTAAGTCTTAAGCCCATATTGTTTATGCTAATTTTCTGATTTATTATCTTTTATCAATTCTTTATATTTAATTTTCAAGTCATTTATTTGATAAAATCCATCCATTTTTAGATTAAATTTTTCTAAAATCCATTTTCTGATGGTTTCAATATCTCCTACTAGAAATAGGTTCTCATACTCGTCTAAATCGTTCAATGTTTCAAACTCTGTAACTTCGCTAAAAATTTCGTCTCCCTGGTCAAAACTTCTTATAAAAGTAGCTTTGTAAGTAGAATCACTTTTTTCGAGCTTTATCCAATCAAATGTTCTACTTTCAAAATAAGTATCAACCTTTACAAAATGTGCAAGCTTTTTTCCTAACTTCAGGTATAATTCAATTTTGTTTTCGGGTATAATTTTCATTTTTAAATTTAATTATTCATAACGTAGTGTTATGTATAGGCCACAAATTTTTATAGAAATATAGAGGTTTTTAATGTATTGAGATGAAAATTGGAAACTAGATTACATATAGGTGCCATATGTTTTGCGTTTAGTCTTGTTTTAAACAAGAAGACTTTTATTCCAGAGTTATGTAATCTGATATAGCAATGTGATGGTGTTGGGTTGATGTAAGTGAATGCAATTCATTCTTTTTTACATTGTTGCCAGCTGGCTTTATTCTTTTTGTTTGATTGTTAGTTTGTTTATAAAAAACAATAGAATTAAAGAAAATACAACCATAAATAAAGCTCCGATATATAATGATCTGTCATTCTGAATTACTCCAACAACAATATCTCCAAGGTTCATTACAAGATAAAATATATAAGATAATTTTAACATCGGAATAGATTTTCTAAATACAGAATATAAAAAGATAAAACCAACTGTAAATTGCCTAACTGCCCACATTTGAATTAGGTAATCTATACCTTGAGTACTTAAATCGACCGTTTTAATTGCGTTTTCGGGGTTTAATAATAAAATAACACTTACAATAAATCCTAAGCTTGCAAATAGAATTGTTACTATCAAAATCCATAGAGGAATTTTGTCTTTAGTATTTTTCATTATTTAACTATTATTTTTTTCATCATTGGTATTACCATTTTCCAACCTTGTTTAGCTTCCTCAAATCTTTTTTCAGAATTATCTACTCCTTGAAAATCTCCTTGTGTAATGATTAGTTTACAGCCATTTTCTTGCGAGATTACTTCATAGGTTAAATTCACATAATTAGTTAAAATGTCGGTAATTCCCATATTTGGGTCAAATGTTGAAAATGTTACTTTTTTCTCTTTTTCGTATTCAATTATTTCTCCTTTAACATAAATAACTTCTTTTCCATCTTCGGTTTTTCCTTTCCAAATTATAGGACTTCCTATTTTCCAATCAGATAATACTTCGCAACCAAACATGTATTGTTTAGTCATTTCTGGATTCGTTACTAAATTCCAAACTCTTTTTAAGTCAGATTTGAACGTAATAACCTCTTTAATAACCATTGGTTTTTTCATTTTCTGTAGTGTTTAAATTAACAATACAAATATGAAGCGTTCGCAATTTAATATATTACAGAATCGGGATTTTATCTTATATCATTGGGAGAAACGCCAAATTCTTTTTTAAATGCTGTTGAAAAATGTTGCGGAGAATTATAACCCGTTTCGTAGGCAATCTCTTTAGCTGATTTGTCTGTTCCTAAGAGTAATTTTTTAGCTAAACTCATTCTGTTTTTATGAATGTAACCGAAAATAGTAGTTCCAAATAGTTCTTTAAATCCTTTTTTTAACTTGTATTCGTTAATACCTGTTAGTTTAGATAACTGAACAATAGTTGGAGGATTATCAATTCTAGAAGTTAAAAGTTCTTTCGCTTCTATTAATTTCTTTTTGTCATTTTGACTTTTAATAAAAAGTGTATTTTCTTGTTTATCATATAAATCTGCTTGTAAAACAAGTAGTTCAATACTCTTAGAAAGTAAAAATAAGTCTTTTAACTCTTTCTCATAAGAGCAGTTTATAATTTCGGTTATTACTTGTTGAATTTTAAAATTGTTGATTCTCCAATGATTTGATAGAATGGAATTTTCTTTATTCAACACCTTGTCTGCAAATCTTTTTAATGGTTCATTTCCATTTTGTGCTATTTCAATGAATGATTCAGCAGTAAAATTGACACCAAAAGTTTCAATTCTTTGGCTTTTGTTTTCAACTTCAATTTCTAGTCCGTCCGAATACATAATGTTGTTATGACTGCCTGAAAGCTCAAAAGAACTACCAAGTTGTTCATAATTAAAATTGTAACTGCCCTGAAGTCCAAAATGCAGTCGCACCAAATCAGAATTGTTGATTGATTTAGTTTTGCCAAAAGTTTTATAATCAATAACATTATGGGCAATCGAAATATTGTCTAATTCCCAAGTTTTAGATATTCTATTTTCTATGTTATCGGTTTGGTTCATTGGTTTGTCTTGCATGTAGGTAACTCGACACTATATGAAGTTCACGAATTTTTATAGAAATATAGGGAAAAACTTTTTCTTTTATAGGGGGATTAAAATTTGGTAAAAGATTGTACCCTACTTTATGTTTTGCATTATATAAATTATTGCTATTAATTATTAGTAGATGAAAACTGTAGATTATCAACTGCCAAAGTATCTAAATTAGGTTTGTTATAAAGCCAAACCTGCTGTGTTTTTAGTTTTATACCTTGAATATTTTTTTCTTTATTATAAATGATATATTCGCCTCCTTTATTCTCGTTTTTTAATGAAGTGAATTTACACAATTGGAAAGCATTATTTTCTTTGCTAAAATAGAAATACCAAGACGGGTTTTTATCTAATGGTTTGTAATTTACTTTAACTACATTGTAGCTAGTTCCCTTATATTTTCGTTCAAAAATGGTGTCATTAACAATAGCACTAGTATCTGCAAGTTTCATAGGTAAGCCAATGAGATAAGAATAGTAATTTTTATTAAAAGTGATACTTTCACAGCCTATGAATCTTTTAAATTGTATAGTTTGTTCTTTCGTTATTTTATGAACGGGGTTTCTGTAGCAGGTATCATTTCTAATTTCTCCTTTAAATTCTATATTATCAATTATACTATGCATTTTAAAAACACCATTTTTATTGTTAAAGAAAAGTTTTTCGGAACTTTTTTCTTTAATTCCATTACTTTTCCATAGACTGGTGCTAATATGAACATTTGATTTAAAGTTTTTCCAATTTCCATCTGGATCATGGTATGCAATTGAATGTTTTATTAAATCTTTAGCCGTTTTAATATTGGGCAGAGTAGATTTTTTCTTTGCATTAGATTGGCAAGACAAAATTGAAAATATAAAGAAGATTAAAAAATATCGATTATTCATAATATATAGAACTTTATAAATGCCAAATAGGTTTCCTTATTTTTTTAAGAAGTACGTTCTTCTTTTGTATGTAATACGCGCTGTGGAAAAGGAATCTCTATTCCTGCTTCGTCAAATTTGTTTTTTAACTCTTCTAATACATGAAAGTGTGCCGCCCAAAATACGTCGTTATTAGCCCAAAAGCGTAAAGATAAGTTTACAGCACTATCTGCTAACTCGCCAACATAAACTTCGGGCGCAGGTTCTTTTAATATGTTTTCATTACGATTACATATGTCTAATAAAATATCTTTTGCAATTTTAATATTAGAATTATAACCAATACCAACAGTTATTCTATCCCTTCTGGTAGTTTCTTCGTTATAATTAATAATATTACTATTAGATAATTGTCCGTTAGGAATAATAGCTACTTGGTTACCAAACGTATTTAATTTAGTGGTAAAAAGAGATATTTCTTTTACAGTGCCATCTATTCCTTGGGCAGAAATAAAATCTCCTATTTTAAATGGTTTAAAAATTAGTATTAATATACCACCTGCAAAGTTAGATAGGGATCCTTGCAATGCTAAACCAATGGTTAAACCCGCAGCACCTACCAAAGCAACTAAAGAAGAAGATTTTACACCCAATTCCGTAATAACCAATACAAATAATAATACATTTAAAGATATGCTAATGAAGCTTTGTAGAAATTTTTCTAATGTTAGGTCGTAATCTTTTTTTAGAAAAAAATTATGCACCATTCTGTTTAAAAATTTAACTACCCAATAGCCAACAAATAAGGTAATAATGGCTAGGATTAATCGTGGGTAAAAATCAAGAGTCCATTTGGTTAAGGCTTCTATGTGGTGTTGTATATCTGTAAAATCTTTCATGTGAGCTATAAATTATTCGTTAAGCAAATTTAAAACTTTAGTACTTTCTTTTACGGGTAATTTACAAGTGCCATGCTGGCATACATACATAAGTGTATTTTCTTTAGAGAATCTGTTTTGTAATATTTCTAAATTGCTTTTTTCTTTTGTGCCAGCAATAATAGTATTCGGAAGATAATTTTGGGTTATTTCTTTGGCTTTTTGTTTGTAAGTATTGCCTACTATGGCTATTTCATAAAAATTTAGATTTTGGTATAGGGCTAAATGCATCCAATTGGCATGGCTGTAGGCATTCTTTTTAAAATTAGTTTGTACATTTTTAAACATTTGAGCGGCTATGGTATTATAGCTGTTATTTGGATAAAACTTATCTAACTTAAATAGGTTTTTAGCCATAATGGAGTTAGATGCAGGGATAACATTATCGGTAGCCTCAATAGTTCTTCTAATAACAAAATCATCGTTTTTAGAAGTAAAAAAGAACATACCGCTATTGGGGTCTAAAAAGTTTACAATAGTATAGTCTGTTAATTTTTTGGCTTGCTGTAGCCATTTTTCATCAAAAGTAACTTCGTACAAACCAATAAAAGCATCTATTACTGTTGCGTAATCTTCTAAATAACCATTAATAGAACTTTTACCATTTTTGTGATTGTGAAATAAACTACCCTCTTTTTGTAGTAATTCTTTAGTGATAAAATGAGCGTTTTTAAGTGCTAATTCTAAATAAGTTTCATCTTTTAAATAGCGGTAGGCATCTGTTAAACCTTTTAACATTAGCCCATTCCATGAAGTTAGAATTTTATCGTCTAATCTTGGTTTTTTTCTTTTATTACGTTCTGTTGCAAGTGTTGTTTTGGTATCGTTAATAATAGTATTTAATGCTTTAATTGTAATGTTGTGTTTTTTTGCAATGTCTGCATCTGTAGCATCTCTAATGAGCACATAGTTACCGTGCTCCCAGTAACCATAATTATTAATATTGTAGTAGTCTTTAAAAATTTTAAAATTAATTTCACTCAAAAGATGCTCTAATTCATCTTCTGTCCAAACATAATAAGCTCCTTCTTCTAATTCGCCTGTTTCTGTTAAGCTATCTGCATCTAAAGAAGAATAAAACCCATAATTAGAATGCATTAATTCTGTAGCAATAAAATTAATGGTTTCTGCCGCTGTTTTTTTATAGAGTTCGTTTTTAGTTGCAGCATAAGCTTTGGAATATAAGCTTACAAGCAAGCCGTTATCATACAGCATTTTTTCAAAATGAGGAACATGCCATTTGGTATCTACTGCATATCTAGAAAATCCGCCACCGATATGGTCAAATATACCCCCATGTGCCATTCTTGTTAAAGTAGTATTTACGTATTCTAGAATATCATCATTACTTCTTGCTGTAGCATAGTGTAATAAGAAATCTAAATTAGCAGGCATCATAAATTTTGGAGCTCGTTTGTTCCCTCCTAAAAAAGTATCGAAATAGGCAGACCAGTTTTTAACGGCTTTATCTAACTCTTCTAAAGCGTATAGCTCTTGAGTGGTGTTTTTTTCTATTAGATTAATAGTCTTAATTCCATCGGCTAAACTTTGTGCATATTCTTCAACTTTTATATTATCGTTTTTATGAATATTAGCTAACTGCGTTAAAACTTTTATCCAATCTTGTTTTTTTACATAAGTAGCACCCCAAAATGGTCTGCCGTCTGGTAATGCTACTATATTTAAGGGCCAACCGCCACTACCTGTCATCATTTGTAAGGCATCCATGTATATATGGTCTATATCTGGGCGTTCTTCTCTATCAATTTTAATATTAATGAAATTGTTATTCATTACAGTAGCAACTTCTTCGTCTTCGAAACACTCGTGCTCCATAACATGGCACCAATGGCAAGCTGCATAACCAATACTTATTAATAGTGGTTTGTTTTCTTTTTTTGCACGTTCTAAAACTTTGGAGCTCCAAGCTTCCCATTGTACAGGGTTGTGTGCGTGTTGTAATAAATAAGGGCTTGTTTCTTTAATTAATGCATTGGTATGCTTATGTTGTGTCATTTGAGTTGCTTTTTGACTATAGCTATTAGCTATATAAAGGAAAAGAAATAGGAAAATGCTATTTTTAAACATGAGTAAAGTTACGGTAAATAGGCTAAAATTTTGCATAAAAAAAGCGCCAAGTAATGGCGCTCTTTTATGTTTTTTGAAGTGAAAATTATTTTACCTCAAATGTAATTTTAACGTTTACTCTAAAATCGGTAACCTTACCATCTTCTACAGCTGCACTCTGGTCTTGTATGTATACAGAACGAATGTTTTTTACAGATTTAGATGCTTGTGCTACTGCTTTTTTTGTAGCATCTTCCCAGCTTTTTTCTGAGTTAGCTAATACTTCAATTACTTTTAAAATTGCCATGAGTTAATGTTTAAAATGTTTCCTTAAAGTTAACAAATAAATTAAAACTTAAAAGTAAACGTGTGAAAAATCAACCATTTATAGCAACTACTTCTCTTACTTTATCGCCCATCATGTTTTTTAACATGTTTTCAATACCATTTTTTAGAGTAAAAGTAGAAGATGGGCAGCCGCTGCATGCTCCTTGTAAAACAACATTCACAGTTTGTGTATCTTCGTCATAAGATTTAAATAATATATTACCACCATCACTTGCTACAGCAGGTTTTACATATTCTTCTAAAATATCTATAATTTGTTTAGAAACATCATCTACGTTATCATCTTGTATTAATGCAGCAGGTGCTTCGGCCTTTTTTTGTGAAATAGCATTTATAGATACTATTTCTTTACCCTGACTTATATAGTTTTGAATAAGTTCTCTTAATTCTAAGGAAATCTCATTCCAGTCTGCAACATCGTATTTTGTAACCGATACATAGTTTTCATCTAAAAATACTTCTTTTACAAAGGGTAACTGAAAAAGAGCAGATGCTAAACCAGAATCTTTAGCTTCATCTATATTTTTAAATTCAAAAATAGTAGGTACAATTATTTTGTTGGCCACAAATTTCATAGCGGCTGGGTTAGGCGTACTTTCAGCATATACAGTTACAGGAGCTTTCTTTGTATTTTCATCTTCTACAACTACGGGGTCGCCACTGTTTAAATATTCTACTAACTGTTGTGCAACTTCATCTTGTACATCTTGCCACTCAACAATATCATAACGTTCTAAACCAATAAAGTTTCCAGAAATATATACTGTTTTTATAAAAGGTAAATAAAATAATTGTTGGGCTAAAGGAGAATTTTTAGCCTCATCAATATTTTTAAATTCGTAATTATTATTCTTGGTTATAAATTTATTAGTTTCAAATTTTAGTATCGCTGGGTTATTTGTTACTGAAACATTAATAGTATACTCTTCCATGTATGTTTTTTTTACAAAAGTACGAAGTAATTCAATGCGTTTAAAGTATATAATAATGTTGTACTTTAAACGTTATACCTTATATTTAACCAGATTATGTAACCTTGTGTATACTCCAATAAATTATAGATGAGATATCTTTTACTTATTTTGTGTGCTTTTTTTGCCTTTAGCAATAGCTTAGTGGCACAAGAAGGAATTCCTGTGTATTTTGATTATTTATCTGATAATTATTATTTGGTACACCCTTCTATGGCAGGTATTGGTGAAGGTGGTAAAATACGATTAACCGCCAGAAAACAATGGTTTGATGTAGATGAAGCGCCAAGTTTACAGACCTTAAATGCTCATTTTAGAGTAGGTGAGCGTAGTGGTGTAGGTGGTATACTTTTTAATGATGCTAACGGATATCATTCGCAAACTGGGGTTAAATTAACTTATGCACACCATTTAAGATTTGGAGGTGATGCTCGTAGTTTAAATCAGCTTTCTTTTGGTCTAAGTGGTGCAGTATTGCTTAGTAGTTTAGATGAAACTGAATTTAGATCTGTATTGCCTGATGATTTAATTACGGGAGTAAAAAATACAACCAGTTATTTTAATGTAGATATAGGGATGTCTTATAATTTCTTAGAATTTTATGCGCATGCTACAGTATTAAATGCATTAAAGAGTGAACGCCAATTGTATCAAAGAGAAGATGCGGGTACTGGTTTAATTAGAGAAACTAATAATGTAAGAAGGTATTTATTATCTGCTGGTTATGTGTTTGGTAAGGGAGATTGGCAATTAGAGCCTTCCGTTTTGTTTCAGTTAACAGATTTTACCAAAGAAAAAGCAATTGATATAAATGCAAAAGTATACAGGAATGTAGATTTTGGTAAAGTATGGGCAGGTTTGTCTTACAGGAGAAGTTTTGATGGGGCACAGTTTTTAGTAAACGGAGATTTAAGAGAACAACGTTTACAGTTATTTACACCTATTGCAGGAGTAAACTATAAGAAGTTTATGTTTTCTTATAATTATTCTTACCAGTCTGGAGATATTCGTATTGGTAGTGGTGGTTTTCATCAGATTACTTTAGGCTACGATTTTGGTCAATCGGAAAAAAGGTATGATTGTAATTGCCCTGCAATTAACTACTAAAAAAATGAGCTTGCTGTTTAAAACAACAAACCCATTTTACAAACACTAATCCAAACAACTTCTTTTATTTAGTATCCCATTTATAATTTTTCTTTGCAGCTTGCTTTTGTATGGCATTTAGCATTGCATTTTCTAATTCCCCTTTAGCTTCTTGCTTTTTGTTTTGGGTAATGTATGTCTCTCTTTTTTTATTTAATTCTTTAATTTCTTTTTGGACTTTAATACGTTCTGCTTTTTTCTCGTTTATATAGGCTTTAATTTCTGTTTCAGATTTGTTTTTTAATTCTGTTGGTAAATCTTCTTTTTTTACTTCTGAAACTTTAAAATCTTTATCATCTGCAGCATCTACTAAATCCCAAGTAGCATTTTTATATAATCTAGAGCTTTTACTTACGGCTCTTTTTACAACCACTTCATCTTCCAATTCCATTGCATTCATATCTTGTGCTACTTGTTTTTGTTTTTTAGCAATACCCAATGTTCCATAGGATACATAGGTTTTGTTTAATTTAGAATTGAGTTTAATAATATCATCATCATAAGGAGTATCTATATGTACTACTTGCTTATTGTGGTCTATGGCTATATATTCTCCGCCTGTTAATAGTGCACCATTTTTCCAATTACTAGAAACACCTTGCTGATAACTACCACAGAAAATAGTATTTACAACAATATCTTTTTCTTTGGCATTGGTAACGGCATCTTTATAATTTAATTTTCCTTGAGAAAACGGTTCGTTGCCAGCGATAAAAATCATTTTAAGGTTATCTGGATTTTTACCCCACTCTAATTGTTTTAAAGAGGTTTGTATTACTTGTCCACAGTATTCTTCGCCACCATTGGTTGTCAATGAGAATAATTTTTCAGAAATCTCATCTAAATCACTACTAAAATTTAATACTTGTTGTATATAACCTTCGCCAGAAGGTAAATCGTCGTTGCCATATTGGTATAAAGCAATTTGTAATTGTGGTCTTTTTTCGTTGCCACATTTAACATAAGAAAATTTATTAACGATATCCCATAGTTGTGCTTTTGCTTGGTTTATGAGTCCGTCCATACTGTTACTGGTATCTAACAGTAATGCAATTTTTACATATTGTTCTACAGGTTTATCATCTTCAATTTTAACATGAGCTATTATAGTTTTAGTGTCTATTTTTTTTGTTTTTCCTTCACAACCTGTAATTGTGGTAACCGATAGTAACATTAATCCTAATCCTAAAATATTTTTTATAGTTTTCATTTCTTCTAATTTTAAAATTTCTATTGTTTGTTTTTTATAAGAGTTTTTGTTTTTTCTATTACTAAGAGTAATATATAGGCAAAGAGAACCGCAAAGCATAAAGATGCTATAAGTTGTAAATAAGTAATGATTGTCCATTCTAACGCATTCGTTATTCTGTATGAAAAACTTAATTTAGTTACATTTTGTTCGGATAAGGAGAATTGTATAGTGCAGAATTCATTTTCACTATCAAAGCTTCCTAGGCTAACGCCTAAATCTTGTAATTGCTGTTCAATTTCTAAGATTCTATTTTCTAAAAGAATATGTTCATCTATTTTACCTCCTTTTAATTTTAAATCTATAAGTGAGGCTCTTATTTTTTCTAAGGAAGCCTTTTTAGCATTTAATTCTTTGTATTCGTTTGTTTTATCTTTTTTTGTAATCTGTTTAGTTTGTACATTCCCTATTTTAACAAGTTGTTTGTACATGGCATCAAAATTCTTAGGTGGTACACCAATATGTAAGTTAAGCTTGCGATTACCCAGATTTCCTTTATTTTCTTCGAACTGAATAAGTGCATCAAAATCTTTAATTTGTTTGCGTATTAGCTGTTCTTCAAAATCATATTTGTTAGATTTTGTGTCTATAGTGGCTATTTTTTCATATTTCTGGTCAACTTTTATAGGTGAATTTTGTGGGGTGTTAGTTTGGTATTTTTTAG
This sequence comes from uncultured Cellulophaga sp., assembly GCA_947492955.1. Classification (GTDB taxonomy): domain Bacteria; phylum Bacteroidota; class Bacteroidia; order Flavobacteriales; family Flavobacteriaceae; genus Cellulophaga. The sequence goes on from CANLOV010000001.1 coordinate 322,876, forward strand.
AAGCATAATTTCTTCTTAAGTCAACAGTGTGTTCAGATATTTCATTTAGAATAATAGGAGTTGTAGCCGTTGTTTTTTCACCATAAATTAATTTGTAAACAAAGAGAGTAACAAATACTAGTGCTAAAATTGATATTACTTTTTTTATAGATTTTCTCATTTCTTTTATTTTCTGAGATAAAAGTATTTTTAAAAGAGTTGCATAAAAAGGTAGAATGAGCGAATAGCTATTTTGAATGAGTAAACATGTTGTTTAAATGTATAATAGGGCATAATCAGTAAGCTAAATGGCTATTTTACGCGTTTACCCATTTTTTAAAACCATTTAAAGTGATTAAGTTTATCCTAGATTAATAGAAAATGAATGCAAAAGTGTAGGTACATACTCATAATATTTCTTTGTAGTTTTTTTACTGTTTTTTCTCAAGTACAAGAAAGTAAGGAGCAGTTTGAGATTAAAGGTTCTGTAAAAGGCAGAGAAAAAGGTACGCCAATTGCTGGGGTATTTGTGTCTACAGATTGGGGTAGGCAAACAACAACAGATATATTTGGAGAATTTAAAATTAAGGTTAAAGTTGGGGATATTTTAATTATAGAAAGCCCAGAACTAGAAACAATACGGTATACTATAAAAAATAATGAGGATGTAGATGTATTGGTAGAAGGCTATGAAAAAAGCGTATTTAATAGTAAAACCTCCAAATCTCGTGGTGTTTCTTATAATAGCCTATTAGATTCTGCTAATTATTATAAGAAGAAAGATATTAAAAAGAGTATTGATTTTATAACAAAATCAATAGCGCAATTAGGTAAAAGAGCCGATAAAGAAAGGTTGGCAACTGCTTTAACAACATTGGGCGAGGTATACCAACACTATAAACAATACGATCTAGCTATTGCTAATTATAAAGATGCTTTAGAAGCCCAAAGAACAACTAAAACAACATTGCTTTTAGGAAAAGCTTATTTGTTAAATGGAGACTATAAAAAAGCAGAAGCTACTTTTTTACCATTAACAAAAGTAAGGAGTCGTATTCCCTATGAACAAATTCAGGTTTATGAGGGCATGGGAGATGCATATAAGGGGCTTGGTAATGTAAATAAATCGGTAGCTTTTTATAATGAGGGAATTTTAATAGCAAGCAAAAATAGAATTACACATAAATTAACCGATTTAAATTCTAAAATAGCAGAAGCTTACGAAAAAGATAATAAGTCTGTAGAGGCCCAAGGTTATTATAACAATTCTTTAGAGTTAGCTAAAAAACAAACCCCTAAAAGAGCTATAAAAGAAAAAGATAAAGTTGCAGATTTTTATAATAAAGAGAGCAAGTACGATGATGAAATACAATTAAGAAAGGAAAGCTTAGAAGAGTTAAATACTTTGCCAGGAGGAATAATTAAAGAGGAGATAAATAGTGTAGATGAAGAAATTATATCTAAGCAACGTATTAATTATAAAATAGCCAATGCATATATAGCCCAAGAAGCATATAATGAAGCAATACCATATTTAGAAAAAAGTATTAAAGAGGCAGGTGATGATGATGATTTAGTGGTGCAAAAAGATGCTACAAGTAAGCTTTCAGATGTTTATGGTAGAATAGGGGAATATTCTAAAGCTTTTGAAACCTATAAGAAATACAAAGAAGTTACAGATACGCTATACTTTAGAAAAGAGCAAGAAATTGCCAGAGCCGCAAGATTTAATAGGGAAATAGCCTCAAAACAAAGTCGCATTTCTGGATTAGAACAAGAGCGAGAATTGTCTCAGAGTAAATACGATTTAGCATTAACAAGTCAGGAGCTTACAAGAGAAAGTAATAAACGACAAAAATGGATTATTTATTCTTTAATTTTTGGAATGTTATTATTGGGGTTAGCTGCTTTTTTCTTTTATAGGAGTAATGAGAAACAAAAATTAGCTAATAATTTATTGGCATTAAAGTCGCTTCGTTCACAAATGAATCCTCATTTTATTTTTAATGCGTTAAACTCTGTAAATAATTATATAGCCAAGAGCGATGAGCGTAGCGCTAACAGGTATTTAAGTGAATTTTCTACATTAATGCGTGCTGTTTTAGAAAATTCTGAGGAAGATTACATATCGCTATCAAAAGAATTAGAATTATTAAAATTATATACAAAACTAGAACATTCGCGTTTTGCAGATAAGTTCGATTATGAGATTGTAGTAGATGAGCACATAGATATAGATGCTTATAAAATACCGCCAATGCTGCTTCAGCCCTATATAGAAAATGCAATATGGCACGGATTAAGATATAAAGACGAAAAAGGATTTTTAAAAATCAGCTTAACGCAAGAAAATATAAATAAGATACTTATAACAATTACAGATAATGGGATAGGGAGAAAAAAATCGGCGGAATTAAAAACATCAAACCAAAAGAAACAAAAATCTAAAGGTATGGGGAATATTAAAAAAAGGGTTGCTATTTTAAACGATATGTATAAAGATAAGGTAGCAGTGCATATTTCCGATTTAAATAATGAAGAAAGTACAGGGACTATTGTAAAATTTAGCTTAAAAAAAGAGTAATGAAATTAAATGCAATACTAATAGAGGATGAAAGTAATAGTAGAGAAATTCTACGAAACTACTTAGCTAAATACTGTACTAATGTAAATTTAGTAGGAGAAGCAGCTACTATAAAAGAAGGGTTGGATCTTATAAGTAAAGAAAACCTAGATTTAATTTTTTTAGATGTAGAAATGCCTTTTGGAAATGCTTTTGATTTGCTAGAACAAGTTCCAGACCGTACGTTCGAGACGGTTTTTGTAACGGCATACAACCAGTATGCCATGGATGCATTAAATAACCATGCCGCTTATTATTTAATGAAACCTATAAATATAGATGAGTTAATAAAAGCGGTAGATTATGTTACCGATATTAGAAAAAAAGAAAATGCTTTAGAAGACCAGATATTAAAGTCAAAATTAAATAAAGTAGATGGGAAAATAACATTGCCACAACAAGATGGTTTTCAGGTGTTAAACGTTTCGGATATTTTGTATTGTAAAGCAGATGATAATTATACAGAAATATATCTCGAAAATAAAAAGCTGTTGGTAAGTAAAACTTTAAAATATTTTGAAGATATACTGGCTAGTTATTCTTTTGCTAGGATACATAAATCTTATTTGGTTAATGTAAATGAGATAACAAAGTACAGAAAAGGAAAAGGAGGAAGTGTTGTAATTACTAATGGTAAAGAGCTATTAGTGTCTGCTTCTAAGAAAAAAGATTTATTAGCTTATTTTGAATAATATGATATTAAAAACAATTAACGGAAAAACTCCAGTTATAAGTGATGATTGTTTTGTGGCAGAAAACGCTACTATTGTTGGTGATGTTACTATGGGTAAACAATGCAGTATATGGTATAATGCAGTGTTGCGTGGAGATGTGCATTTTATAAAAATGGGGAATAAAGTAAACATACAGGATGGAGCAGTAGTACACTGTACATATCAAAAACACCCAACCACTATAGGTAATAATGTTTCTGTAGGGCATAATGCTATTGTGCATGGCTGTACTATTAAGGATAATGTGTTAATAGGTATGGGGAGTATAGTTATGGACGATTGTGTGGTAGAAAGTAATAGTATTATTGCTGCGGGTGCGGTACTTACAAAAGGTACACATGTGCCCTCTGGAACTATATTTGCTGGTATGCCAGCAAAGAAAATAAAAGATGTTAGCCCAGAATTAACTAGTGATGAGATAGACCGTATAGCCAATAATTACGTAAAATATTCTGGTTGGTTTAAAGAAGATTAGAAAATTTATGCTTTGTGTAAGCAAAGGAGGACTATAATTTGTTTAAATCGGCCTTATACTGGGGATTTATTTTACGGTCTGTTATTTATAGAAAACTTTTATAATCCTTATTTTCGCAGCACTAAAAATAAAAAAAATGAATGCATATATATTTCCTGGTCAAGGAGCACAGTTTGTAGGGATGGGTTTAGATTTATATCAAAACTATCCTTTAGCACAAGAAATGTTCGAAAAAGCAAATGAAATTCTTGGGTTTTCTATTACAGATATTATGTTTGAAGGAACAAAAGAAGATTTAATGCAAACAAAGGTTACACAGCCTGCTATTTTTCTTCATTCTGTAATACTGAGTAAAGTAATGGGAGATAGCTTTAAACCAGAAATGGTTGCAGGACATTCGCTAGGAGAGTTTTCTGCTTTGGTAGCTAATGGAGTTTTAAATTTTGAGGACGGTTTAAAATTAGTGTCAAAGCGAGCATTAGCCATGCAGAAAGCATGTGAAGCACAAAAAAGTACCATGGCTGCAGTATTGGGCTTAGAAGATAAGCTGGTAGAAGATGTTTGTGATGCTATAGAGGGTGTTGTTGTAGCTGCAAATTATAATTGCCCAGGGCAGTTGGTAATTTCTGGAGAAGTAGAAGCTATAAATAAAGCCTGTGAAAAATTAAAAGAAGCAGGAGCTCGCAGAGCATTGGTTTTACCAGTAGGAGGAGCTTTTCATTCACCATTAATGGAGCCAGCAAGAGAAGAATTAGCGGCAGCAATTGAAGCTACTACTTTTAATGCTCCAAGATGTCCTATCTACCAAAACGTAACAACAACGGCAGTAACAAATGCTGAGGATATTAAAAAGAATTTGATATTACAATTAACAGCACCAGTTAAGTGGACACAGAGTGTGCAAAATATGATAAAAGATGGAGCTTTGTTATTTACAGAAATTGGTCCAGGAAAAGTGCTTCAAGGCTTAGTTAAGAAAATAGAAAAAACAGCAGAAACAACTTCTGTAGTCTTATAACTAGTAGCTTTGTCGATGAAATACGGTATTTAAACAAAAAAAAAATCATTTAACCTTTATTATTGGTCTAACGGAGGTTTTTTTATTAATATTGATGATTAATTTTTCATTATGGCATGTTAATTGAGCCTTTGGATTTTTGAAATAAATTAAGATGAAATTACAACCTTTTACTAATTTCTTTTCTGGAATGTCAAAAATTAAAGTTAAACATATATTTGTTGTAACTTTATTCTTTTTGTGCTCCAAAGGGTATTCACAAGAAACTGTTTTTCTTTTATTTGCACCTCCTGTAGATTTAACAGCATCAGAAACACCAGTAGATGAGGGTAAGTTTCAGGTTCGTTTAAGTGCAGCTAATCCATTTAGTAGAGATATAGTAGTTAGAGCAGAAATTAGTGGTACTGCAACTTTAAACTCTGATTATTCTTTAGAAAATATAAGTAACACTGGAGTTATAAGATTCGCACCTGGAGAATTTGTTAAAGATATTAATGTAGTTGATATTATTGATGATGATTTAATAGAGGGAGGTGAAACAGTAGTTTTAACGCTTTTAAGTGTAAATGTTGACAGTTACGTAATAAATTCAACCATTGATGATAGTGTTTCATTAACAATTGTAGATAATGATGCTTGTATTACTATAAATAACGCTCCCGAATTAGATACATCTATTCCTACAATTTTTTGTGATATAATAAATCAAGATTTAAATGAGTATGTAACAAATGTGGCACCAGTTGGTTCAGTACTTACTTGGAGTACATCATCAGATTTGTTAGACGAAGATGCTCATCTTCTAAATACAGTAGTAAGTGCACCAGGAAGATATAATGGTTTCTTTTATAATGTAGCAGATAGGTGTGCTGGGCCACCATTGAGTGTTGAACTTCAAATATTTGATACCCCAATAGTAGAAGGTACAACAGGTATGCAAGCTTGTGGAGCATCAGAATTTACATTAGAAGCAAGAGTAAGTGCAGGAGGGACCTTAAGTTGGTATGATAGTGAAGTGGGAGGCACGTTATTAGGTACAGGTACTATTTTTAATACACCAGAGCTTAGCACAACAACAACTTATTATGTAGATGCAACGGCTAATGGTTGTACTTCGGAAAGAGTTGCAGTAGTTGCTACTGTTAATATTCAACCATCTGTTGGTGCAATAACAGATACTATGGTTTGTAGTATCTCTAGAAACGGAAGAGAAACAACCGTAGATTTAGATACCACAATAAATGGGGCAGATGAAGGAACTTGGTCTATTACAACAGATCCTTCTGGTAGTGTAGTGATAGGAGTAGATAATATAGTGAATTTTGAAGGCTTAATAAGTGGGGATTATGTGTTTACTTATACAACAACAGTTGCCTTAGCACCGTGTACAAACGTATCTGGCACCCTTACTGTTAATGTATCTACCTGTACTGTAGATAGTGACAATGATGGGGTTAATGATGATGATGAACAAGACATAGGAACACTAGTAGATAATCCAGATACGGATGGCGATGGTATAAATGATGGGGATGAAATAGGAGATAATTTAGCAGCTCCTATAGATACAGATAGTGATGGCATTATAGATGCATTAGAGTCTAATATTTTAGATGCAGACGGGGACATGGTATTTGATCAATTAGACCCCGCAAATACTGATCCATGTAATCCAAATCCTTCTGCAGGAGTATGTGATACAGATGGAGATGGAATAACAGATGGAGATGAAATAGCAAATGATACAGATCCTTTAGATGCATGTGACCCTAATCTTACGCCAGCATGTATGCCAGATCCTATAGATTTACAAGTAGAAAAAACAGCAGACAAATTAGAAGTAAATGTAGAAGATGAACTTGTTTTTATAATTACTTTAACGAATTTATCAGCAGATAGAATTTTAGATGTGGAGGTTGGGGATTTACTAGAGTCTCCATTTATCTATGTTTCTCATGAGACTTCTATTGGAGATTATGATGCGTTAACAGGTCTTTGGACTATTAATGAGATTCTTGAGAATGAAGAGCACACATTAACAATAACGGTAACTATAGGAGCAATCAGTGATGGAGATTATGAAAATACAGTAACTGTTTTAGCTAATTTTCCAGACGATAGTGATTTAACTAATAATGAAGATGCAGTTACAATAACTGTAAGTTCTCGTTCTAATAATGATTGTGGATTTCTTTTTAATCAGTTTTCGCCAAATTCAGATGGAACGAATGATTTATTAAGAATAAACTGTATAGAAAACTATCCTGATAATACTTTGGAAGTCTATGATAGGTATGGGAATATAGTTTATGAAACAAAAGGTTATGATAATACTTGGGATGGTACAGGTAAAAATGGAGATTTACCAAAAGGCACTTATTTTTATATATTAAATCTTGGAGATGGTTCTGATGTTACAAAAGGTTGGATTCAAATCATAAGATAATAAAGTTATGATTAAAAAAAGAAGTATAGTTAGCTGTAAAGCAATCTTTATATATAGTATCCTATTATTAGGAATTGGTACATTGTACGGGCAAAAAGAACCGCAATATACACAGTATATGTATAATATAGGGAGTTTTAATTCTGCATACGTAGGAACTACAGAGACACCAGAAATTTCGTTGTTATATAGAGCACAATGGATAGATATCCCAGGTGCGCCAAGAACTATTAGAGCGGGGTTAAATTTACCATTAGCTAATGAGAAAAACGGATTAGGTTTTAATATTATTAACGATGAATTAGGGCCAGCAACTCATACATACATAGATGCAGCTTATTCGTTTCAGGTATTGTTATCAGAAAACACAAAGTTATCTTTTGGTGTAAATGCAGGTGGTTCCTTATTAAATATGGATTTTAATAAAGGAAGTTTTGAGTTCGAAAATGAACCATTACTAAATTCCCAATCACTTAGTAAGTTTTATCCAACAGTAGGAGCTGGTACTTTTATGTATTCTGATGATTGGTATTTAGGAGTCTCCGTGCCTAACTTTATAACAGATGTAGCTTATAATGATGAGATAAAAACTGTATTAGAAGATAAAATTCAGTTTAATTTTATTGGAGGTTATGTTTTTAATATATCAGACGGTTTTAAATTTAAACCTGCTTTTTTAATTAATTATTTAAAAGGAGCACCTACAAATATTAATGTATCGTCTAATTTTTTAATAAGTAATGTGGTTACTTTAGGGGCATCTTATAAATTAGATACATCAATAAGTGCATTGGCAGGGATACAAATATCTAATAGTTTGTTTTTTGGGTATTCTTATGATTACAATACTAATGGATTGGTAAATTTTAATAGCGGTTCCCACGAGGCTATATTAAAGTTTTACATTGGTAAAAAAGGAAGTGTTAGAAATTCTAATAATAATTCGAAAAGTACAAAAGGGCAACCTAAACAAATAGATACCCCAAGATTTTTCTAAAAATAGTTTACAGATGAAATTTAAAACTGTTTTATGGTGTTTTTTAGTAGCAACTACAGTTAGTATTGCACAAGGGAAAAAATCTAAAGGAGATTTTCTTTTTTACGAATATCAGTATAAAGGCGCTATTACTGCCTACGAAAAAGAGCTTAGCAAAAAGAAACTTACAGGGCAACAATATTTAAACCTAGCAGATTCTTACCTTAAAGTGGGTAATTTTAAGCGTGCTTCAAAAATATATTTAGATATATATGAATTAGAGGTGTCTAAGAAAGACTCTGCAGGTATTATGTCTAACCATAGATTTAATAAATTACTGCAAAGTTTATCTGGGATTTCAGAAAAAGAAAAAATAGATAAATTATTAAAAGTTAGAAAAACATTTTCTTCACCAGAATTAATGGAGAACGCTAATTTTAATAGTGAATTATTAGCTTCTAATGCGGCATCAGAATTAGAATTCGAAATATTTAATTTAGAGGTAAACAGTCCGCAATCAGATTTTTCACCTTCATTTTATAATGATAAAATACTTTTTACAAGTGGTCGTCCTCAGAAATCAAGGAAAGTCTATGAGCCATCAGGAGAATCGTATTTAGATATTTTTGTAGCCAAAGTAAGATCAGAAGGTAATGCCGTAAATGCAAATTCTTTTACAGGAATCCCAAGTAGTGATTTTCATAGAGCAACACCTTTTTATTCTAAAGAGTTAAATAACATATTTTACATGCTTTCTAATACCAAGAAAGGAAAATTAGCATTTAATGATAAAGGAAAGAATGCGCTAGCAATTGGTAAAACAAACGGTATAGGAGATTTTAGTTTTTTATTAAAAGATTTAAGTGTATCATTTTACTACCCGTTTTATGATGTTGCAACTTCTAAATTGTATTTTGCTGCAGACTTTGAGGATAGTTACGGAGGTACGGATATTTATTATGTGCATACAAATCATGGTCAAATTATGTCTGCGCCAATAAATCTAGGTCCTACTGTAAACACTCCAGGTAATGAAATTGCTCCTTATGTTTTTGAAAATAGTCTATATTTTTCTTCAGATATTTTTTATGGGTTAGGAGGTATGGATATTTATAAATCTAATTTACGAGAAGATGATACTTTTAGTATCCCGGTAAATTTAGGTAATGGTATTAACTCTACATATGATGATTTTGGGTTTATTATAAAAAATAATACTAATAATGGTCTTATAGGTTATTTTTCTTCTAATAGAGAAGGAGGAAAAGGGAATGACGATATATATGGATATACTGTAGCCGAAAAACCAGGGATTAAAACAATTTTAATAGAAGGAAGTGTTGTAAATACATCTACCAAAAAAGGCATTAGTAATGCTTTAGTAGAGGTTTTTGATGCTAGTGGGAAAAGTGTTAAAAAAAATTACTCAAAGGATGATGGTTTTTATCAGTTTGAAATTCCATGGGAAGATGCTATTCATATAAAAGTAACAAAAGAGCGTTATTCTAATTTTTCAGAGTTATATACTAAAGAAGAAATAGAGGAACTTCAAAAAGGAACTTTAGATGTAAAAGTTTCTTTATTAGATGATTTGGTAGAAGAGAGAGAGGGACAAACAGTTGTTAAATTAAATAAATTTTATTTTAGAAAAGGTAAAAGTGAAATTACTTCTTATATAGCTAAAGAGTTAGATAATGTTGTCGATGTAATTAAAAATTTTCCTCAATTACAATTACGTATAGAATCTCATACTGATAGCCGTTTAGGAGGTAGTACCAACTTTAGAATATCCCAGAAACGATCAGATGCTATTAAAAAATATTTAATAGATAATGGAGTGCCAAATTCAAATATTCTTTACGCTGTTGGATATGGAGAAGATAATTTGATTAATAAGTGTAAAAACGGTGTTTTCTGTTTAGATGTACAACATAAAGAAAATGAACGCTCTTTAATCGTAGTGTTAAATTATAATGTACTTTATTAATTTAAAATAGAACTATCCAAAAATAATAAATAGAAAATAAGGAAAGGAATACTATTCCTATATAAGCGAGTAATTGCAATCCTTTTTTAGGTTGGTCTGTAATTGGAATTTCTTTGCTCATTACATTTTTTAAATTCATATAACCAATAATTGGAGCTATTACAAAAGATACAAAAGTAGCTAATGCTACTAATTGCCCCATATTAGCACCAAACCCAGTAATTACTATAAAATTGATGATTGCCAGTATAATAATTGTTATGGCAAAATATCTTTGTTTTGTGTTTTTTTGTTGCCTGTTAGATAATTGTCCTACAATATCAATACTAACTCTCGCGATGGCATCATGTGCAGTCATACATGTACTAAACATAGTAGCAAATGCTGCAAAAGCAATAAAAGGATAAGTCCAATTGCCAATATTAGTGGTAAATAGGGTAATTAATTGATTTGCAAAAGTTACAGCACTACTGCTTATTTTTGTGTTGGATCCATATAATGTCATCCAGCCAATAATTAAAAAGAAAACAGCAAGTATAGCAGTTAAAAAATAGCCAATATTAAATTCTAATAGAGCTTCTTTTAAAGGGAGTTTTTTATGTTTATTAAGTTTTAATTTTTCTATACTCCACATGCTTACCCAGCTAGAGGCTTCAACAGTAGTAGGCATCCATCCTATAAGACCTATTAAAAATAATATGCCTACTTCGTTAAAAATAACAGGTGTTTTAAAATCAGATGCTAAGGTAATAGGACCTTTGTTAATAACAGAAATGGTTGTAATTAAAAGTGCTATAAATAAGATGGATATTACTAATTTTAAAGAGCGCTCTAAAAAAGTGTATTTTCCTATAATAAGTAATATGCTAATGAAAATAAATAAGCTTAATGCTACAGTGTTTTGATATGTATTTGGTATTTGAAATAAATTCATAAATAAACCAGTAGTCACAATATATAAGGCGGCTAAAATTGTAAAAGTAGACACCAATGTAATAAGCGCATAAAACCATAAATATCCTTTTCCTCTATATAGATAACCTTCAATAAGAGTTTTGTTAGTTATATTGGTGTAACGAATGCCAAACTCAAAAAAAGGATATTTAAGTATATTAGCAAGTATATTAGCAAGTATAATAGGAATAATCATAATCCATCCATATTGAGCTCCAGCTTTGGTAGATAAAACTAAATGAGAAGTTCCAATGGCCATACTGGCAAAAAGTAAACCAGGCCCCAAGTTTTTTAGGAGGATTTTTATTGTAGACATAGAAGTTGGTAGTTTATTTAGTAAAAACTAAAATATATAAACTACAAATAACAAACTATTTAATTTCTATTTTATCTCCGTAGAATTTTGGTTGTTTATTTGTAGTTAAATCTATAAAAACTTTTACACGGGCAAAATATTCGCGAATCTTTACTTTTAAACCATATTTGCCAGCGATGTCTTTAGCGTTAAAACCTATAGCGTGTAATCCTTTTTTTTCGGCTAAATAAATGGCGCGTTCATTATGGAATTTTTGAGAGATAATAGTAACACTATCCAACCCAAAAATGGCTTTGGCTCTAACCATGGAGTCTAATGTTCTAAACCCAGCATAATCTAAAAATATTTTATTTTTTGGGATTCCTCTTTTTATAAGGTCTTTTTTAAAATGTGTAGGTTCATCGTAATACTTACTACTGTTATCACCGCTAACTAAAATAAAGTCTATTTTTCCAGCTTTATAGAGCGCTACAGTAGCATCAATTCTATGTGTGTAATAAAGATTAGGTTTGCCACCTTTTAGTTTTCTGGCAGTTCCTAAAACAAGTCCGACTTTATTTTTTGGAATATTTTCAGCGTGGCTAAATGTTTTTTCTACGGCAGCTTCTTTTATAGTGTAATTACTTAGAAATAATAAAGTAATAACAATTGTAAGAATTAAAAGAGTAATTAAGAAAAGCTTCTTTTTCATAAAGTATAAAGGTACAGTAAAAGGTTTCTTTTTAGAGAATTTAAATCTGTTAAATATATTTCTATCAGGTTTAAAATAGACAAGTCTTTTCTGCTAATAGAAATAAATACTTTGCTAAAATCATTATTAAAAAGTAAAATAGTAATTATTTACGATTTGTAAAGGTTGATAATTAGTTTGTCTAAGTTAAGTTTTTTCTATACGCGATTGTTAATGTGTGCTACCCATTTTTATAAAAAAGAGGTCTTAATATAGTAGTAGTTATACAAGCAAACCATTACTAATAGTATTTATAATAATTTATACGCTAAAGTTGTTGGTAGCTGTGTAATTCATTAATGAATAAATAGATAAAATAGAAAGTACTTTTTGTTGTTGTTTTTGAGAAAATCGTATTGTTTTTTACGAGAAAAAGATAATAGTTTTATTGAGAAATAAGCAAATGTTGTTTTAGCAATTCCTCAGAGTAATAATTTATAAGATGAAATATTTAATATGATAATTTTTTATAGAAGAAGATAGAAATAAGTAATATAAGGACATAATGAAGAAAATAGTTTATACACTAGTAGCAATAATTATAGTACAAAATATAGGTATGGCGCAGCAGAAAGAAAAAAAATATAGTAAAGAGGAAATTACTATTAAAGTTGAAGCATTGCTTAAAAAAATGACTATTGAAGAAAAGGTAGGTCAAATGAACCAGTATAACGGATTTTGGGATGTAACTGGTCCGGTTCCAGAAGAAGGTAATGCAGAAAAAAAATATGAGCATTTAAGAAAAGGGTGGGTAGGCTCAATGTTAACAGTAAGAGGAGCAAAAGAAGTAAGAGCAGTACAAAAGATTGTTACAGAAGAATCACGACTTGGAATACCATTAATTATTGGTTTTGATGTGATACACGGATATAAAACATTAAGCCCTATTCCGTTAGCAGAGGCAGCAAGTTGGGATTTAGAAGCCATTAAAAAATCTGCTGAAGTTGCAGCAGCAGAAGCATCTGCATCTGGTATAAACTGGACATTTGGTCCTATGGTAGATATAGCGAGAGATGCCCGTTGGGGTCGTGTAATGGAGGGTGCTGGTGAAGACCCATTTTTAGGAAGTAGAGTGGCTGAAGCTCGTGTAAAAGGGTTTCAAGGAGAGAATTTGGCTGCAGTAAATACAATTGCTGCTTGTGCCAAGCATTTTGCAGCTTATGGTTTTGCAGAATCAGGAAAAGAGTATAATACAGCAGATATAGGTACATCTACATTACATAATATAGTTTTACCACCTTTTAAAGCAGCTGTAGATGCTGGCGTAAAAACATTAATGAATTCTTTTAACGAATTAAACGGAGTGCCAGTTACAGGAAGCTCTTATTTACAACGAGATATTTTAAAAGGTAAATGGGGTTTTAAAGGCTTTGTAATTTCAGACTGGGCATCTATTAATGAGTTAATTTATTGGGGACATGCGAAAGATAAACGAGAAGCAGCAAAAATAGCTTCTATAGCTGGTTCCGATATGGATATGGAAGGGCATGTGTACATACAAGAATTAGCTCAACTTGTTAAAGACGGTGTTGTAAAAGAAAGTATATTAGACGATGCGGTAAGACGTATTTTAACTGTGAAATATGAATTAGGTTTGTTTGATAACCCCTATAAGTATTGTGATGAGAAGCTTGAAAAGGAAACCATAGGAAACCCAAAGCACCATGAAGCGGTATTAGATGTAGCTAAAAAATCGATAGTTTTATTAAAGAATGATACACAACTATTGCCTTTAAAGAAAGAAGGGCAGAAAATAGCTTTGATAGGAGCTCTAGCCGCAGATAAAAATAGCCCTTTAGGAAGTTGGAGAATTGCATCGGATGATCATACAGCCATTTCTGTTTTAGAAGGTTTGCAAGCATATAAAGGAAATTCACTGGTTTATAAAAAAGGAGCAGATGTATCTGTTGGTAAAACAGCATTTACACAAGAAGTAGCGATTAATGAGACGGATAAAAGTGGATTCGAAGAAGCTAAATTAGCAGCTAAAGATGCAGATGTGGTTATTATGGTATTAGGAGAGCATGGTTTTCAATCTGGAGAAGGAAGAAGTAGAACCAATTTACAATTGCCAGGAGTACAACAAGAATTGTTAGAAGAAGTGTATAAAGTAAACCCAAATATTGTTTTGGTATTAAATAATGGACGCCCTTTGGCAATTTCATGGGCAAATGAGCATATTCCAACTATTTTAGAAGCATGGCAATTAGGAACACAAACAGGAAATGCTGTTGCGCAAGTAATTTATGGAGATTATAACCCTAGTGGAAAATTGCCAATGAGTTTTCCAAGAAATGTAGGTCAGGTGCCTATTTATTATAACCACAAAAGTACGGGCAGAAATAATAAGGAAGCGCATGTATTTTGGTCTCATTATATAGATGTCGAAAAAACACCATTATACCCTTTTGGACACGGATTAAGTTACACCACTTTTGAATATTCAGATTTAAAATTAGATAAGAGTTTATATAGTATAGGAGAAGATGTTCATGTGTCGCTAAAAATTAAAAATACAGGTAATGTAAAAGGAAAAGAAGTGGTGCAACTCTATATTAGAGATTTGTTTGGTAGTGTAACAAGACCTGTAAAAGAATTAAAAGGGTTTGAGTTAACCGAATTAGAACCGGGAGAGACAAAAACAATACAGTTTGTTTTAAATAAAGAAACTTTAGGTTTTTATAATAATAGTGAGGAATATATTGTGGAGCCAGGAGATTTTAAGGTATTCGTAGGAGGTAGTTCTTACACAAAATTAGAAGCGGATTTTACGCTGAAAGAGTAAAGGTGAAAAATATGATAAGTTCTAAAGTCAGATACTTTTTTAGTGTCTGACTTTTTTAGTTTTTATGTTATGATAAAAAAATAAATATAGATAGTCTCGTAGGGAAATAAGATTTTTAACGTCTTATCAAAAACAACATTGTAAAATTAAATGTTAGTTATGAAGAGAAGGTTAGTACTAGTTTTTTTATTGTTTTTTGGTATTGCATCACAAGCACAGAAAATAGATGAATTAAAAATAACAGGCTTAAAACGAACAAAAGAATCATTTATAAGGAAAATTGTAAAAGTAAAAGAAAATACGGTTTACGATTCTCTTATAGTAGCAAATGATATAGAAAGGTTAAAACGATTACCCGGAATAGCAAGTGCTTCATTTACCTTTGATAAAAAGGAGGCAGATGTTAATGTGTTAACCTATAGTATTGTAGAAAACTTTACTATAATACCTGCAATACGTATTTCTACGGCCAATAATGGCGATTTTGCATTTAGACTATCAATTTTTGAATTTAATTTATTAGGAAATAATCAATTAATTGGAGGTTTTTATGAGAGAGATGTGTTTAATTCTTATGGTGTATACTATGAGCATCCATTTTTGTTTAGCAATAAATTAGGAATAGGTTTTAGCTATAAAGATGTAACCACCCAAGAACCCATATTTTTTGATGCAGGAGATGAAAATTATAGATTTTCAAATAAAGCTATAGAAGGGAAACTACTTTTTTCTTTTGATTTTAATAATGAAGCAGAATTAGGATTAAGTTATATAAATGAAAGATATGAACTTATTAATAGTGATATGGGAGTTGTTACCCCAATATCATTACAAGCAGATAAATTAAATTATAGAGCGCAATATACTTATGTAGACGTAGATATAGATTATCAATATTTTAACGGTTTTACAAGTGAATTTACTGCACAGTATTTTCAGTTTTTAAAAGGAGGAGATGGAGCTCAAGAATTTTTAAATAACTTTCTTTCATTAAGAAACGATTTCATCTATTATAAAAAAATAAAGCAAAGAGGTAATTGGGCTACTCGTTTGCGTTTAGCAGCAGCAATTGGGAATGAAGATTCCCCATTTGCACCATTTACATTAGATAACCAATTAAATATCAGGGGTGTAGGTAATACCGTGGATCGGGGAACAGCAGCAATTGTGTTAAATACAGAATATAGACAAACACTTTTAGAAAAAGGATGGTTTGTAATACAAGGAAATGCTTTTGTAGACGCAGGTTCGTGGAGAACACCCGGAAATAATATTTCAGAATTATTTAATGGGAGTTCAACCAAACTATACCCAGGTTTAGGCATTCGTTTTATACACAAGAAAATATTTAATGCTGTATTTAGATTAGATTATGGTGTTGGGGTCTCTAAAAATTCTACAAACGGAATAACCTTTGGGATAGGACAGTATTTTTAATTTTGTATCCTAGCTTGTTATGGAGCTAATTTATATATAGAATTATTATGTGTAAATATTAGTAATGTTCAGTTGAGCGATTTATTTTTGTGAATTATATAGATTTTTCATGAAAGTTACAGATCATATTAAAAATGCAAAAGGAGATACTTTGTTCTCTTTTGAAATTGTTCCTCCAGTAAAGGGAAAAAACATACAAGAATTATATGATAATATAGATCCGTTAATGGAGTTTAAACCTCCGTTTATAGATGTAACTACTTCTAGAGAAGAGTATGTTTATATAGAGAAAGATGGTTTGTTTGATCGTAGAATTACACGTATGCGTCCAGGTACTGTAGGTATTTGTGCGGCAATTAAACATAAATTTAATGTAGATACAATTCCGCATGTACTATGTGGAGGTTTTACTAAAGAAGAAACAGAATATTTATTGGTAGATTGTCATTATTTAGGAATAGATAATTTAATGGCATTGCGTGGAGACCCAATGAAAGGGGAAAAGTATTTTAAAGCTACTAAAGGCGGAAATAATTATGCTTTTGATTTGGTAAAGCAAATAGCGGCAATGAATGAAGGTCATTTTTTACATGAAGATGTAGAAATGAAAAATAGACCAGATTTTTGTATTGGTGTAGCAGGTTATCCAGAAAAGCACATAGAAGCTCCTAGTATGGAAGCAGATTTAAAAAGATTAAAAGAAAAAGTAGATGCAGGAGCCGATTATGTGGTAACGCAAATGTTTTTTGATAATCAACGTTATTTTAAATTTGTAGAAGCAGCAAGGGAAGTAGGGATAACAGTACCTATAATTCCTGGAATTAAACCCGTAGCGGTAAAACGTCACTTGCAAATGTTGCCTCAGGTTTTTTGGTTAGATATGCCACAACATTTAATTAGTGCTATAGAAAAAGCAAAAGATAATAAAGAGGTAAGGCAAATAGGAGTAGAGTTTGCAGTACAACAATCTAAAGAATTGTTAGATTATGGTGTGCCTGTTTTACATTACTATTCTATGGGTAAATCAGATAATATAAAAGCAATAGCAAGCGAATTGTTTTAATTACAAGCTTAACTATTATTAAAAATTTGATAATGGTTAATTTGCTATTTTTAAGCCCATGAACATAAGAGCATTAATTGTATTACTATTTACGGTAGGTTGCTGTTTTTCTCAGCAATCAGAAATGTCTAAAAAGTATACAATAGATATTAACCAGTTTAATGGTTCTATTCTTTTACATAACCCAGATATTACACACTTAATAACGGCTCATCCAGGAGGTGTTATATTGGGTTATAATCGTAAAACTTATGGAGCTAAAGAATGGGAAGCATTGTATAATTATCCAGATGTAGGCTATTCGTTCATATATCAGAATATGAATAATGGCACTCTGGGGAGTAATTACGGTCTATATGCGCATTATAATTTTTACTTTTTTAAAAGGAATCTGCAATTTAGAATAGGACAGGGAATAGCTTATAATACAAATCCTTATGATAAAGTAACTAACTTTAGAAATAATGCATACGGGACAAAGTTTTTAAGTTCTACATTTTTAATGTTAAACTATCACAAAGAAAATATTTTTAAAGGATTAGGCTTTAAAACAGGTTTGTCGGTAATTCATTATTCTAATGCAAATGTAAAATCACCAAATACATCAACCAATACTTTAGCATTAAATGTAGGACTCGTATACGATTTAGACGGAGGAAAAGAAATTGCTTATATTCCTGTAGAGAAGAAAAAAATAACAGAACCTATACGATATAATATCGCTTTTAGAACTGGTATTAATGAGAGCGATGTGGTTAATTCTGGGCAATTCCCTTTTTATATTATATCGGGCTATGCAGATAAACGATTGGGCAGAAAAAGTGCTGTACAAATAGGAACAGATGTATTTTTTTCTAACTTTTTAAAAGGCTTAATAGATTTGCAAGCAGTAGCATTTCCAGAAAGTAATGTTTCTGGAGACGAAGATTTTAAACGAGTAGGCGTTTTTATAGGACACGAGCTTTTTATTAGTAAAATGTCATTAATTTCTCAGTTAGGGTATTATGTATATTATCCTTTTGATTTTGAAGGAAGAGTTTATAATAGATTGGGGATGAAACGTTATTTTGGAGATAAAATATACGGTTCTCTTACCTTAAAATCCCATGGGGCGGCTGCCGAAGCAGTAGAATTTGGGATAGGGATACGATTGTAAAAGATGTGTAGAATGCAAGTAAAACATATATATAGTAGAATTGCAATAGTATTTTTATCCATGCTAATTTATAGTTGTAATGGAGAAAATGTAGGCGATTGTTTTCAGAATGCAGGTGAAATTATAAGAGAAGAAGTTGTTGTTACAGAGTTTACTAAAATAACAGTGTTTCCTAATGTGCAGTTAGTTTTAAAAGACGGAGCTACTACCAAAGTTGAAATAGAAACAGGAGAGTTTTTACGAAATGAAGTTACTGCTGTAGTAACAGACGGTAGATTGGTATTAGAAAATACAAACGACTGTAATTACGTGCGAAACTATGGGCTTACTAAAGTATATGTAACTGCGCCTAATATAACAGAGATAAGAAGTAGTACTGGTTTGCCAATTGTAAGCGATGGTGTTTTAAGCTACTCTAGTTTAAGATTGTTATCGGAAAGTTTTCAAAATCCAGAAGCAGATACTACAGATGGTGAATTTAATTTAGAAGTAGCAGCACAAAATATTTCTATTGTATCTAACGGAATAGCCTATTTTAAATTAAAAGGTACTACGCAAAATTTTAATATAAATATAGCAGCTGGTGATTCTAGAGTAGAAGCACAAGAATTAGTGGCAAATAACATCACATTAAATCATAGAGGAACTAATGATTTATTATTAAATCCTCAGCAATCTTTAAAAGGAAGTATAAAGGCAACAGGAGATGTAATTAGTTATAGTCGTCCGCCAATAATAGAAGTTGATGAGCTTTTTAGAGGAAAGCTTACCTTTAAGGATTAATATCCGTTTCTGTTGAAAGCTATTCTATCATATTTAAAAAATGTTTTTTCTTCCAAAAAAGAACTAATAGAGCGCCCTCAGCTATCTGGCTTAGATAAGGCAGATGCACTATTACAGAAATTAATAGACGATAGAAAAATTCCAGGATTAGCAATTGCGGTAGCTAACAAAAGTAAAACCTATTTTGAAAAAGGATATGGCTATGCAGATCTAGAAAAGCAATTGCCAATTAATCCTAAAGAGACTATTTTTAGAATTGCAAGTGTTTCTAAACCCATTGCAGCTACAGCATTAGCGCATATGGTGGCAGAAAAGCAAATAGATTTAGATGCATCATTATATAGCTATGTCCCTTATTTTCCTAAAAAGGAATGGGATTTTAGCATTCGTCAGTTAGCAAATCATACAGCAGGGATTCGTAGTTATAAAGGAATGGAATATGGTTTAAATAAGCCCTATTCTATAAAAGAAGGGATTACTATTTTTAAGAATGACAATCTGTTATTTAAACCGGGCACAGATTATCATTACAATAGTTTCGATTGGGTTTTAATTTCATTAGCAATGCAAGAAGTTAGCGGAATTCCCTTTAATAAGTATGTGCAAGAAAAAGTATTGCATCCGCTAGGGATGAAAAATACAAAACCAGAAATTACAACAAGTTCAGCGTATTCAAATTTCTATTCTAGAAACCGACTTGGTTTTAGAGAAGCTATTTCTGTAAATAATTTGTATAAATTAGCGGGTGGGGGCTATGTTTCTACTACAGAAGATATTATTAAACTAGGGCAAGCCTATTTAAATAAAGAGGTTTTAAGTAATGACATAATAGAGCAGTTTATAACATCAGAAGTTATAGCTAATAAACCTACTTATTATGGTTTAGGGTGGCAAGTAAGTGCCGATAAAAAAGGAAATCCGTATTATGGGCATATAGGCAATGGTGTTGGTGGTTATTCTAATTTTTATATATACCCTAAAGAGCAATTAGTAATTTCTATTTTGGTAAATTGTACCAATCCTAATATACAAGAAGAGTTAGATGAGGTTATCGCTATTTTTGTTTCAGAGGCTCAAAAAAATAATGTAGTAACATAATAAACCTTATTTAAATAATAAATATGAGTGCAAAAAAAATATTGTTAACGAGGATATATCCAAAGGTAGCTAGTGATTTATTAGAAGAAAATGGGTTTTTAGTTACAAAATGGGATAAAGAAAGACCTATGACCTCAAAAGAATTAATAGAGAATTCAAAAGGGCATGATGCTATACTTTGTACTTTAACAGATACAATTAAGGAACAATTTTTTAAAGAATGTACTACTGTAAAAATGGTTTCACAGTTTGCAGTAGGGTACGATAATATTGCTATTTCAGAAGCTACTAGACTTGGTATTCCTGTGGGGTATACGCCAGATGCGGTGAGCGAACCTACGGCAGATATTGCATTTGGTTTAATGATTGCTACAGCTCGTAAAATGTTTTACTTGCATAAATCTATTTTAAAAGGAGAATGGGGGTATTTTAAGCCTAATTCAGATTTAGGTTTAACCTTAAAAAACAAAACATTAGGAATATTTGGCCTGGGACGTATAGGTATAGAAACAGCTAAACTTTGTAAGGGAGCTTATAATATGGATATAATATATCATAACCGTAGTAGAAATAAACAAGCTGAAGCAGAATTAGGAGCTACCTATGTAGATTTTAATACATTATTATCGCAAAGCGATATTGTATCGGTACATTGTGCACTAACACCAGAAACAAAAGAATTATTTAATAAAGAAGTATTTAGTAAGATGAAATCTACAGCTATATTTATAAATACAGCTCGTGGATTAGTCCATAATGAAACAGATTTAATTGAAGCTTTACAAAAAGGGGAGATATGGGGAGCAGGATTAGATGTAACAAACCCTGAGCCAATGCAAACAGAAAACCCATTATTACAAATGGAAAATGTAACTGTATTACCGCATGTAGGTTCTGGTACTATAGATGCCAGAGATGAAATGTCTCGTATGTCAGCTACCAATATTATAGAATTCTTTAAAAATAGAGCAGTACCATATATTGTAAACCCAGAAGTATTACAATAACGAACTTAAAAAAATGCCATCAAAAAAAAGAGAACACCCGAAAGAGAAGGTAGAATTGCATAAACGCAATAAACATCGTAATCGCTATAATTTTAAAGAGTTAATAAAAACTTGTCCTGAATTAACATCCTTCGTTGCTCCAAATAAATACGGAGACGAATCCATAAATTTTTTTAACCCTGAAGCAGTAAAAATGTTGAATAAAGCATTACTGCAACATTATTATGGCATTGATTATTGGGATGTTCCTAAAGGTTATTTGTGTCCGCCAATACCAGGTAGAGCAGATTATATACATTATATAGCAGATTTGTTAGCGGCTAAATATGATGGAGATATTCCTAAAGGAAAAAAGATTGTATGTTTAGATGTAGGAGTTGGCGCAAATTGTGTATACCCAATTATAGGTAATAAAGAATATGGCTGGTCTTTTGTAGGAACAGATATAGATGAGGTGGCGGTAAATTCTGCAACTAAAATAGTTGAAGAAAACAAATCTTTAAGTTCTAATGTAACCATAAGATTGCAAGAAAATAAGAGAAACTTTTTTCAAGGTATTATTAAATCAAATGAAAAAATAGATGTAACTATATGTAATCCTCCTTTTCATGCTTCTGCAGCAGATGCAATGGCTAGTACCAGAAGAAAAGTTAAAAATTTAACCAATAAAAAAGTAGCTAAACCCGTGCTTAATTTTGGAGGGCAAAGCAATGAACTGTGGTGTAAAGGTGGTGAGCTAAAATTTGTGCAAGATATGATCTATGAAAGTAGAAAGTTTGGAGCATCTTGTCTTTGGTTTACTACTCTAATATCAAAAGAATCAAACTTAAATACAATTTATAAGCTTTTAGAAAAAGTTAACGCTGTAGAAGTAAAAACGCAATATATGGGACAAGGAAATAAAATAAGTAGAATTGTTGCCTGGACGTTTTTAGAAGAAAAACAGCATAAAGAATGGGTAGGCTAACACTTTAATAAATAACGCCCTTGTTTTTTGTGTACAAGAGCGTAGTGTTAAATAGTTTTTGTGTTTATACTAGAGTGAGTTTTTTAAAACTTCTCCTTTAATTTTTAACACCTGATTCTCATTTTTAGCATTAGAAATTACAGTAATACTTTTAGTGAAAGCACCGATTCTATTCGTAGCATATTTAACTTTAATTTCATTAGATTTCCCTGGTAAAATTGCTGTTTTAGGATATAAAGGAACAGTACAACCACAAGTTGTTTTTACTTCAGATATTACCACAGGTGCATTGCCTGTATTTGTAAATGTGAAAACACGTTCTCCATTATCGTTTTGAACTATAGAGCCATAATCGATCTCTTCTGTAGTAAAGGTGAGTTTTCCAATTTTATGGGTACTCGATTTTTGTGCACTAGCAAAGCTAAATAGTAGTAAGCATGTAATAAGTGTTAATTTAGAAGCAATACTTTTTAATGTGTTAACTGAGTAATTCATAATTATATTTTTAATGATTAATACAGTTACAAACTTCAGAATAGGTGTTGTAAATACAATAAAATATAGGGTTGAAAAAGGGTCTAGTACCTAGGTTGATTTTTTTTAAACTAGTTGTTAAATAACTCTTTAATGTCTGTTCTAGACTGTATGTTTAATTTTTTATAGATATTATTTAGATGTGTTTTAACGGTGCTAACACTTACAAATAGTTCTTGTGCAATTTCTTTATTTGTTTTATTGTTTAATAATAAGTCTACTATTTTTTGTTCTTGTTTTGTTAATTGTTCTTTAGCAGTTAAAGTTTCTTTAGATTTTTTCTTTTTGTTTTGATATAAAAACCAAATATTTAACAGAACAGAAATAACTAAAAGTATGCCTACGAATTTAGACCAATTAATGGAAGAGGTATTATGTGTGTTTAAAGTAAATTTATCGGCAGCTAATTCCGTTTTGTATTGTTTAGTGTAGTTTGTATTTGGATACGTTTTTTGTAAACGCTGTAATAATTCATCGTAATATAAATTGGTGGAGAGGTCTTCTAAATAATAGCTATAAAAAGGAGCGCTTTTATGAGTTAAAAAATCATAAATGTAAATTTCGGCTAATGGCTCGTTAAGATTTTTGCCATATTCTTGAAGCTTTTTAAACCATTTTCTATTGTTTAATTTTCTGTTAGCTTCACTTCTAAACGAAGCGTAATCAAAAGCCATATCATCTTTTAAAATATCGATATCTATAAGCGATGTGGTGCTTTTGTTCTTAGATTTAATTTCACAAAACATTTCGCTGTCAAAAGCAAAAGGAAAGCTAATGGTGTCGGTGTTTTTTGCTATAAATAAAATAGCTTTACTGTTGTTACAGTGCTCGTTAAAATGATTTTTATCTCCCTTAAAGCAATTATCAACATGAATTTTATAAATTCTATTTTTAAGCTCTAATTGATTGTCAGAAAACTCAAAATACCCAGTGCTATCAGCAGTTACTTTAGCAATAATTTGCTCGGTATAAATGCCATCAATTTTTCTATAATCTTCAATTAAGGAAAGATAAACACTATTCTGCCATGTATCACTATCTATAGACCCAGAAAAATGATATTGTGCATTTGCATTTAATATAAAAAATAGAGTAGCTAGTAACAGTAAACGCATACTACTAAACTACTCTAAATTATTTAATTATTGTAAAATCTATTTTAATAAATGACGTACTCCAACTCCTATATACGGAAACGTACGATTTTGAAATTGATTAGGAGAGATGGTAATAACTTTACTAAAACCCTGTTCCAAACCACCATTTATATCTAGCAAAAGATTATCTTTTAAATTAAGTTTTAAGCCAATACCTCCTTGTGCTCCAAGATCAAAATTACCAGCATCATCAATATCGTTATCATTAACCTTTGCACTAAGTAAATAGGATAAAGAAGGACCAAAACTAAAATAGGGATGTACTTTTTTGTTTTTAGTTAAAAAGTAAATTCTAGGTGTTATGTAAAGAGATACATAGTTGAAGCTGGTTTTAAAATTCTCATTATCACTACTAATTCCTTTACCTCCTTTAGCAGTGTATCCTAATTTACCTAAAACAGTAAAATTTTTAAAAATTAAAAATTCACTGGTAGCAAAAGCAGCAAAGTTGATTGTTTTTTTAGAAGAATTTCCTTCGTATGCTAGTTGTGATGAATTTAGACCTAATTCTCCTCCGACTTCTAATACTTGACTATTACTTGTAAATGGTAGCAGTAATAGCAATGCAATAATTACTATTGGTTTCATATAGTGTTTGTTTTCATTTTCTCAGGTGCTAAATAAGTGTTATTTAGTTTGTTGTAAAAAAAACTACTTTGAAACTAACTATAAATTAGTTGTTCTGCATAGCGTAAGTTATTAGCAGAAATTTAGGCGTATTGTTTTATATATTTGATCTGGTTTTTAGTTAACCTGTTTGATAAGATGCCGAAAAAAGAACTAGTGCTTATGATAATTCCACCAACAATACATATATAACTAAAAGAAGAAGAGTTATTAGCTAATATCCCGATAACAATTGTAATTAGCCCAAAAATGAACTGTTTTAGGCATTTTTTGTAAGTTCTGTGCTTAATTTTTAACATAAGGTCTTCATTCATAACCTTTTTAAATTGATCATTACTAATTAAGTTGTCGCTTTTTAATCGAATTAATTTTTCTTTTACTTCTACATGAGTCAATTTAAATCGTTCACTAGTTAATAGTTTTTCATTTACTATATTCATTTTAGGTAAAATAGAATGATATCAAAATAAATATTACTGTGTTAACTCTGTAAACAAGCTTTCTAAATTTTTATTTTTTCGGCTTAATTGTAGCGTTTTTAATTGGTTATCATGCGCAAAGTCAAAAACAACAGGGCGCATGTCTGTAGTAGTGTTAAATGTAATTTCGTAATTAAACCCGCCTATATTTTTTACTTTGATGGCATGCGGTAATTTTTTTAGAAATGCTTCTTCAACCCTAAAATCAAACTCAATCTCTATAATTTGTTCTTCTTCGGTTCTAAGTTCGTTTAGTTTTTTATCAGCAACTAATACTCCTTTGTTAATAATAAGAACGCGATCGCAAACAGCCTCTACTTCTTTCATGATGTGTGTAGAAAGTAAAATAGTTTTTTCTTTACTAATGTCTTTAATTAGTTTTCGTATTTCTAGCAGTTGGTTAGGGTCTAAGCCTGTAGTAGGTTCATCTAATATAAGTACATCGGGGTTATGTAATAGTGCAGCAGCTAAACCTACACGTTGTCTGTAACCTTTAGAAAGCTCACTTATTTTTTTATGAGCTTCAGGCTGTAAACCTGTTTGTATTATAACCTCTGCTATTCTGTTTTTGGGTGTTTTGTAAACATCGGCATTAAAAGCTAAATATTCTTTTACATACATGTCTAAGTAAAGCGGATTGTGTTCTGGTAAGTAGCCAATGCTTTTTTGTACATTTTGTTTATCAGTGATAACATCAAAAGAATTTACATTAGCTTCACCTTCATCAGTTGTATGGTAGGTGGTTAAAATTTTCATCATCGTAGACTTTCCTGCTCCATTAGGACCTAAAAAGCCAACAATTTCACCTTTGTTTATAGAAAAAGATATATTATCCAGTGCTTTTTGAGTTCCAAAACTTTTAGTGATGTTAGTAACCGTTATAGACATAGTGTGTTATTAGTATAATAGTGTAAAAATAGAAATCGTATGGAGTTGTTACAAGGAAATATGAAAATCTTAGTATGTAAATATGTGTATTAGTTAACTTTAGCAGTTAAGAATGTTATTTTTTTAAAAAACAGTTATATATTATTTGTATATTAAATATAATAATTATCTTAGCCCCGATTTATGAAAGCAACACAAAAGTATTTTTGGAATGGTTTTAACTTTTACTTCTTTTTTAAAAGAAGTATGGGACTGTTCTAACATATTTTAAAAATATATAATAGAAAAAAGTTCCGATAGAAATCGGAACTTTTTTTTTATATAAAATTAAAGTATAGAGTATTTGGTTTATGTTGTGTTAATTAGGGAGTTGTAAATAAAAATGAGTTTAAAAATAGCAATACAAGGTATAAAAGGTTCTAACCATCATCAGGTGGCTAAAACATACTTTGGTGATGCCGTAGCTGTAGAGGAATGTATGTCTTTCGATAGTTTGGTAGATAGCTTACTAACAAAAGAGTCAGACCAAGGTATTATGGCAATAGAAAATTCTATTGCAGGTTCTATTATTCCTAATTATGCATTAGTTTATAATAACAATTTACATATTGTTGGAGAATATTATTTAAATATTCATCATAATTTAATGGTGTTGAAAGGACAAAAAATAGAGGATATTAAAGAAGTACATTCTCATCCTATGGCATTGTTACAATGTAAGAAGTTTTTTAAGCAGTACCCTAGTATTAAATTGGTAGAAGATATAGATACAGCAGAGACCGCTAAGAGAATTCAGGATAATCAGCTTAAAAATATAGCTGCTATTGCACCAAAAGTAGCAGCAGATTTATACGATTTAGAAATAGTTTCAGACGATATACAAACGATAAAGAATAATTCTACCCGATTTATTATCGTAAAAACAAAGAATAAAGCATTACCAGAGATAGAAATTAATAAAGCATCACTGCGTTTTGTGTTGGATCATAAAAGAGGCAGTTTGGCTACGGTATTGAATGTAATGAGCGATTGTAATTTAAATTTAACTAAGATACAGTCATTACCAGTAATAGAACAGCCATGGAAATATGCATTTTTTGTAGATGTTACTTTTGATGTATATGAAAATTTTGCAAAAGCAAAGGCATTATTAGAAATAATGGCAGAGGAGTTTAGAATATTAGGGGCTTATAAAAACGGACGGCTATGATTAGTACAGCTGATAGATTAAATACGATAGAAGAATATTATTTCTCTAAAAAATTAAGAGAAGTACGTGGTTTGGTTACGGCTGGTAAGCCTATTATTAATATGGGAATTGGTAGTCCTGATTTAGCACCATCTAATGAAGTTTTAGAAGCTATAAAAATAGCGGTTTTAGATAAAGGGGCACACCAATACCAAAGTTACCAAGGTTTACCAGAATTAAGAGAAGCTATAGCAGATTTTTATAAGGTAAGTTTTAATGTTGCTCTAAATCCTATGGATGAGGTATTGCCGTTAATGGGTTCTAAAGAAGGAATAATGCATATTAGTATGGCATTTTTAAACCCTGGGGATGAGGCATTAATACCTAATCCAGGTTATCCTACTTACACATCTGTTACTAATTTGGTAGGGGCAAAACCTAAATATTATAATTTAAAAGAAGCTAATAATTGGTTTCCAAATTTAGAAGAATTAGCAGCGCAAGACTTGTCTAAAGTAAAGATTATGTGGTTAGGTTACCCGCATATGCCAACAGGAGCCACGGCAACTATAGAACAGTTAAAAGAATTGATTAATTTTGCACGCCAGAATAACATATTATTGGTAAACGATAATCCATATAGTTTTGTGTTAAATAATAATCCAAAGAGTATTTTGGAGATACAAGGAGCTAAGGAAGTTGCATTAGAATTAAACTCTCTAAGTAAAACGTTTAATATGGCAGGTTGGCGCGTAGGAATGGTAATGGGGAGTAAAGCCAATATTACTGCAGTATTAAAAGTTAAAAGTAATATGGATTCTGGAATGTTTTATGGCGTACAAAAAGGAGCTATAGCAGCATTAAAGAGTGGTAAAGATTGGTTTAAAAAGCTAAATAAAGTATATACTTCTCGTAGAGAGTTAATGTATACGTTAGCAGATAAATTAAACTGTATATATGATAAAAATGCTGTAGGTATGTTTGTTTGGGCTAAGTTACCAGAAGGCATATCATCCGCAGAAGAATTTGTAGATAGTGTATTGTACGATAAAGATATATTTATAGCGCCAGGAACTATTTTTGGTAGTAACGGAGAAGGTTATATACGATTTTCTTTATGTGTAACAGAAGATAAAATTAAAGAAGCAATAGCAAGGTTTTAAATTAGGATAAAGAAGAATAGGTAATTGTTTTTCTTATGTTGAAGTAATATGAATGTATTTGTAATTGGTATAGGGTTAATAGGAGGTTCCATGGTAAAGGACATTAAAGAGTTTTCCTCTGATGTTACTATTTATGGGGTTGATATTAATGATGCACATTTAGAAGAAGCTTTATCGTTAAATATTATAGACGAAAAAGCAACTTTTAAAGATTTAGCTATTGCCGATGTTGTAATTGTTACCATACCTGTAGATGTTATGGTGGTAGAATTACCAAAAATACTAGATGTTGTTTCGGATAATGCAGTGGTTATAGATGCAGGTTCTACAAAGTCATTAATATGTAAAACAGTAGAAAATCATCCAAAGCGAAGAAATTTTTTAGCTTGCCACCCCATAGCAGGGACAGAATTTTCTGGGCCATCAGCAGCTATTAAAGGCTTGTATAATGGGAAAACAAATATTATTTGCGAAGTAGAAAAAACAGCATTTAAATTACAAGAAAAGGCATTAGCTTTGTTTCAGCAAATGGGAATGCGTATTAGGTATATGAATCCTGAAGCGCATGATAAGCACATAGCATATGTTTCGCATTTGTCTCACATTAGTTCTTTTATGTTAGGCAAAACAGTTATAAACAAAGAAAAGAACGAACGCGATATTTTTGATATGGCAGGAAGTGGTTTTGAAAGTACAGTGCGCTTGGCAAAAAGTTCCCCAGCAATGTGGGCACCAATTTTTAAGCATAACAAGCAAAATGTAATAGAAACCCTAGAGGAATATATCTCTAATTTAGATGCTTTTAAACAAATGCTTTTAGAAGACGATTACGAAGGTATTTACAGAGAAATGAACAATACCAATAGGATAAAAGAAATATTAACAGGAATACCACTAAATAAAAAATAGGTAAAGTAATGGAAAATTCAAAACAAATGAGAACATGGTTGGATGATATGAACCTAGATCATCCACTAGTGATAGCAGGGCCATGTAGCGCAGAAACCGAGGAGCAAGTGCTGAAAATTGCACACGAACTAAAAGATACTGATGTTAGTTATTTTAGAGCAGGTATATGGAAGCCAAGAACGCGCCCTGGTAATTTTGAAGGAGTAGGAGCTTTAGGCTTAAAATGGTTGCAAAAAGTTAAAGAAGAAACAGGAATGAAAACCTGTACGGAAGTAGCTAATGCGGCACATGTAAAATTAGCTTTAGAGCACGATATAGATTTGTTATGGATTGGAGCTCGTTCTACAGTTTCACCATTTATTATGCAAGATATTGCAGATGCTTTAGAGGGAACAGATAAGATAGTATTAGTTAAGAACCCTGTAAATCCAGATTTAGCATTATGGTTAGGTGGTATAGAGCGTTTGCATACCGCTGGTATTAAAAAATTAGGAGCAATACATAGAGGTTTTTCTACTTACGAAAAAACGAAGTATAGAAATACTCCAGAATGGCAATTAGCGATTGATTTTCAAACGAAATTTCCAGATTTACCTTTAATAAATGATCCTTCTCATATTACAGGAAATAGAGAAATGATTTTTGATGTATGTCAGACTGCATTAGATTTAAATTTTGATGGATTAATGATTGAAACTCATTTTGATCCAGATAATGCATGGAGTGATGCTGCGCAGCAAGTAACGCCAACAAAATTAGTTGAGATTATGAAGGATTTAAAAATCCGTAAAGAATCTGGACAAGAAGAAGCGTTTAAAGCTGAGTTAGGTAAATTACGTGCTCAGATAGATGTTATCGATAATCAGGTAATTGATGTTCTTGGGAAAAGAATGAAGATTTCTGATACCATTGGTGCACTTAAAAAAGAGCAAAATGTTGCTGTTTTACAAAGCGACAGATGGAATACAATTTTAGGTAAAATGATTCTTGAAGGAGAATCTAAAGGATTAAGCGAGGAGTTTGTTTTAAAAATGTTTAAAGCAATTCATCAAGAATCTATTAATCATCAAGAAAAAGTCTTAAAGGCTTAAGAAAATAAATAAGTGGTATTAAAAAATCCCAGCATTTCTGCTGGGATTTTTTGTTTTTACTTCATAAGTATATTATTTTTTAAATATATATCTGGTAATAAAAATACCTTGTCCATCTCCTTTGCCACCTTCACTTTCTACAGCACTGGTTACAAAAGCGAGTTCCCATCCTTCGGCAACCATAGCATTTATTTTTGAAGTTATAATAGCATCATTAGCTGCAATGTTTTGGAAACGAATACCGCCAATATTGTAAAAATTAAGAAGTTTAGTTTCATCAAAACCTTTTACTCTTATTTCTCCACGTTTAGATTTGTTACGCGTATTATCTTCAGCTGTTTGTGTAGAAGTGTATTTTTTATAATCTTTTTCTTCATTGGCACTAATAAGTCTAGATCGGCCTAATCCACTAGAAACTATAGATTCTACACTAGTAATTACTTTAAATTGTTGAGCACTAACTTCAATATTTGTAGCTAAAGCTATAATTGCAATAAATAGAATTTTTTTCATGATATTATCTTTATTTACAATTAAAGACAACTAAATATATTAAGGGTTGCATTGTTTCATGAGAAAATTATGGTAAGCAGTATACTTTTTTAGAAAATGGGTAAAAAAAATCTCAGCATATAAAATATGCTGAGATTTTAATGTTGTTGTAAATTTATGTGTTCTACTGAATAGAAAAATCAAAAACAGATTGGTTAGATCTTCCTCCAGGAACTTGTCCTTGGTAAAAGAAAGCATATTCACCAGGTTCTAATGTTTCAGCTACTACCTTAAATTTGTTCGATTCTATTTCTTCTATAGAAAAAGGAAGTGCTTTTTTTGGGTCAACACCACTACTACTACTTAATGAATTACCTTTTCCAGTAATAACTTCTCTTAAGTTCTTTTTTTCTCTAACAGTTAATTTTATTAAAACAAATTCGTTAGGAGAAGAAGCCGTTCTAAACCACCAATTAAATAAATCACCACCACCTTGTTGTGTCTGCATATTATCTACATCAGCAGTAGAAACATCAAATAAGAATGTGAATTCTGGTCTGTTATTCTTAATTACATTGTTAGAAGTTGCTTTTGGTAATGCAGATTTTTGCTTAGAATTTATAAATCCAGAAACTAATTTTTGTGCAGCAGCATTTGTTCTAGTTCCAGAAAAAACAGAAGGTTGAATTAATTTTTGTTTGCCTTCCGTAGTTGTGTAGTATATTCCAGTTTTAGACTTTGTATTGTGTTTAGACTTCTGCATTATTAATGAAATAACGTTAGAAGAAACTCCTGCTTGTTTTAATTTTGATAAATCGGATATAGAAGCATCAAATTTTACATTAGAAGAGTTAATTTTGTCTATTATCATATGGTCATCAAATCCAAGTTCTTGCATTTGAATTACAGATTCATTAGTGATTGTTTCTTGCGCAATTGTTGCTAAAGAAAAGAAAAGGGCAAATAATAAAGTTACTTTTTTAAAAATGCTCATTGTTGTCGGTTTATTTTGTTTTTATTAAAACAAAATAAACGTTTTTTTTTGAATTGTAGTGTCAAATGATTATTGTTTCTTTGTTACAGTTGTATTATTAGTTAATTTTTGAGTATAAATGGTTGGTGTTGTATATAAATCTACAGGAAGTTGGTATACCGTTAAAACGGAAGAGGGCAATTTCTATGAATGTAGAATAAAAGGGAAATTCCGACTAAAAGGAATAAAAAGCACTAACCCCATAGCAGTAGGAGATGTTGTAGAGTTTGATGTTGAGCAAATAGCAGAAGAAACAAATGCTGTTATAACAAAAATAAGAGACCGAAAAAATTATATAGTACGCAAATCTGTAAACCTATCTAAGCAAACACATGTTATTGCCGCTAATTTAGATGTTGTTTTTTTAATGGTAACATTAAATAATCCGCCAACATCAACAAGTTTTATAGATCGTTTTTTAGTTACATCCAATGCTTATGAAATTCCTACGGTATTACTTTTTAATAAGATAGATACTTATAATGAAGAAGAGTTGTTAGAAATAAAATATTTAGCAGCCTTATATAGGCAAATAGGATATGAGTGTATAGGAATATCGGCAAAGATAGGTAAAAATATAGATAAGGTTAAAGAATTAATGCAAGGGAAAATAAGTATGTTTTCTGGGCATTCTGGAGTAGGTAAATCTACTTTAATAAACAGTATAGAGCCTAAATTAGATTTAAGAACAGCTATTATTTCTCAACAACACTTGCAAGGGCAACATACAACAACCTTTGCCGAAATGTTCGATTTAGATTTTGGAGCTAGTATTATAGATACACCAGGAATAAAAGGTTTTGGTATAGTAGATATGGAAAAGGAAGAAATAGGAGACTATTTTCCTGAGTTCTTTAAATTAAAAAATAATTGTAAGTTTAATAATTGCCTGCATACAGATGAGCCTAAATGTGCAATTAAAGATGCCTTAGAAAAAGACGAAATAGCTTGGAGTAGGTATAAAAGTTACATGCAAATGATAACTGGTGAAGAAGAGCATTACCGAACAGATATTCATAATAAAAAATAATGAAAGCTGTAATACAGAGAGTTTCAAGGGCTAGTGTAACAGTAGAAA
Organism: uncultured Cellulophaga sp.; assembly: GCA_947492955.1. Lineage (GTDB taxonomy): Bacteria > Bacteroidota > Bacteroidia > Flavobacteriales > Flavobacteriaceae > Cellulophaga. The sequence continues at coordinate 356,050 of CANLOV010000001.1, forward strand.
GTAATATAGTATCGGCTATAAGTAATGGACTTTTAATTTTTGTAGGCGTAGAAGATAACGATACTATGGAGGATGTAGTATGGCTGTCTAAAAAAGTAGTGAACTTAAGGATTTTTAATGATGACGAAGGAGTCATGAATAAATCATTATTAGCTGTAAATGGTGATTCAATAATAGTAAGTCAGTTTACTTTACAGGCTTCTACTAAAAAAGGAAACAGACCTTCTTATATAAAAGCATCTAAGCCAATCATTGCAGTTCCTATATATGAAGCTTTTATTAAAAGCGTAGAAAATGAGTTGGGTAAAAAAGTAGGTTCAGGAGTTTTTGGGGCAGATATGAAGGTGGAATTACTCAACGACGGACCTGTAACTATACTTATAGATACAAAAAATAAAGAATAGTATACATTTTATACATTTTTTTCTTTGATAAGGTAAGAAAATTAGTAACTTTTCGTTTTTATTTTACCAAACCGATTTATACCAATTTTAATGCGCTTATTCTTTATTATATGCCTTGCATTATGTCTTCAAAATGCAAAGGCTCAAGATTTTCATTATTCTTATAATTCTATAGATGCAACTCTTATTGAGAATGCAGATGCAGTGGTGCGTTTAGATGAGATGTTTGTGGAGATCCCGGCTGTAGATCAAATCATAGTAAAAAATAAAAGGGTTGTAACAGTTTTAAATAAAAAAGGAGATAAGCATATTCATGCGCGAGCTTGGTATAATGAAGGAAGAAAAGTCAAAAATATACAAGCTATAATTTACAATGCGGAAGGCGTAGAAATAGATAAAGTCAAAGAAAAAGATTTTAAAGATGTTAGTGCTGTTAGTGGAGGTACGTTGTATTCAGATTCAAGGGTAAAGTACATGGAGTATACACCAACGCAGTACCCTTATACGGTTGTGTTTACTAGTGAAATAATGTCTAAAAATACTGGTTTTGTTCCATCTTGGTATTTTATAGATGGTTACCGAGTTAGTGTGGAGAAAAGTGTTTTTCGGGTTACTTATGATGGTAGTGTAGGTATTCTTAATAAAGAATATAATTTTAATGAAAAAATTATAAATAAAAGTAAAGAAGGTGATTTAAGTTATGTTGCAGAAAATTTAAAAGCAATTAAATATGAACGTTTAAGTCCTAATTCTAGAAATTTTTTTCCAAGGCTAATGGTAGCTCCTAAGAATTTTAATTACGAAGGTTATATAGGGAATACAGGAGATTGGAGGACTATTGGTAAGTGGATGTATGATGAATTATTGGAAAATAGAGTTGAGCTTTCTGAAAGTACTAAGAAAAAAGTAAAAAAAATGGTATCAGGGGTTGATGATGTAAAAGAAAAGGTGAAAATAATATATAAATATGTGCAAGACAATACTCGATATATAAGCGTTCAAGAAGGAATAGGTGGTATCCAGCCAATAAAGGCAATAGATGTTGATAGGGTGAAATATGGTGATTGTAAAGGATTGACAAATTATACAAAGGCACTTTTGCAAGTTGCTGATATTAATGCTAATTACACTAGAGTTTATGCTTCAAGAAATAATCAACAAGATATTGATAAAAATTTCCCGACATTTTTAGGACAAACAAATCATGTCATATTAAATGTGCCTATTGAAAATGAAGAAGATGTTTGGTTGGAATGTACTAGTCAAATAATGCCGTTTAATTTTTTAGGTGATTTTACAGATGATAGAAATGTTTTTGTAATTACACCTGAAGGAGGTAAAATTATAAAAACACCTGCATATATAAATGAGGATAATTATAAAAAAACGGAAGCAGTATATACTGTAAATGAAAGAGGAGATATATCTGGAGATATAATAATTACTACTAAAGGGATACAATATGATGATAGGTTTTATTTAGAAGAAAAGAAAGAGGAAGATATTATAAAGCAATATAAAGATTACTGGAAAGGAATTAATAATTTGAAGCTTAATAAACATGAGTTTTCTAATGATAGAGATGATGTAGTTTTTACTGAAAAAGTAAAACTAGAAGCAACTAGTTATGGAACATTAAGTGGTGATAGATTGTTATTTGTTGTAAACGCATTTAACAAAAACACAAGTGTTCCTGATAGATATAGAAATAGAAAATTACCTTTTGAAATACAAAGAGGTTATTTAGACGAAGATGAGTTTTTAGTAAGAATACCAGAGAATTATACAATAGAATCTTTCCCTGAGTCAAAAGATATAGAAACCAATTATGGAAAATATTCAATTTCTTTAGAACTACAAGAAGGCAAAAAATCAATCCTTTACAAAAGAAGCTTACTTATAAAAAAAGGTATGTACCCAAAAGAAGCTTATGCAGACTATAGAGATTTTAGAAAGCAAGTAGCGCGTGCAGAAAACTCAAAGATAGTACTAGTAAAAGCAAAGTAAAATTTAAGAACTATAAAACAATGAATAATAGTATAAAATTATTAGGGTTCTTTTTATTAGTGTCCTATGGGCTAACAGCTCAGAATGTAAAGTTTGGAAAAGTTTCAAAAGAAGAATTGTTAGAAACAAAGTATGAAAAAGATACAACTGCTTCAGCTTTAGTGTTATATAGGAATTTAAGTTTAAACTATAATTATTCTCAGAATACCGGGTTTGATGTTGTTACAAATGTTAGAGAGCGAATTAAAATTTATAATAAAGAAGGTTTTAGGTATGCAACTATAAGAGAAAGGTTATATAAAGCAAGTAGTGAGGAAGAATCTATTTCTGGATTAAAAGCTTATAGCTATAATATAGAGAATAATGAAATAGTTAAAAGTAAATTGAAGGGTTCTGATGTCTTTAAAGAGAATGTGAGTAAATATTATAAAGAAGAAAAGTTTACCATGCCTAATGTAAAAGAAGGAACTGTCATTGAATATGAGTATCAAATACATTCGCCATTTGCTTATTCTATTGATGAGATTTTTTTACAATATGATATCCCAATAAAAAAACAAGAAATAAGAATAGCAACACCAGAATATTTTTCTTTTAAACCTAATATGAAAGGGTATTTGCTTGTTATTCCAAAGCAATCAAGAAAATCTGATAAAATAATATTTAAGTCAAAAACGAGAAACAATAATGTAACAAGTTATGATTATAATACACAAGATTATATAGTTGATGTGGTAGAATATAATATGAATAATGTTCCTGCTTTAAAAGAAGAACCGTTTGTAAATAATATGAATAATTATAGGTCTAGCGTTAATTATGAGTTGCAATATGTTCAGTTTCCAAGGCAGACTATGGAAACATATACCACAACCTGGGAAAGTGTGGTAAAGAAAATTTATGAGAGTGATAATTTTGGCGGACAATTAAAATTGACAGGTTATTTTAAAAAGCCGTTAGTGGAAATTATAAAGAATGCATCTAGCCTAGAAGAAAAATTGGGAGTAATTTTTTTTCATGTTCAAGGGCATATGAATTGGAATAAATATTATGGTAAGTACGCAGATTTAGGAGTAAAAAAGGCATATAAAGAAAAAACAGGTAGTGTGGCAGATATTAATTTAATGTTAGTGGCTATGCTAAGAGAAGTAGGTATAGATGCTAATCCTGTTTTAGTAAGTACAAGAAGTCATGGAGTGCCAATGTTTCCAACAAATGAAGGTTTTAATTATGTTATAGCAGCGGCTAAAATAGGAGATAATGTTATTTTAATGGATGCATCAAATAAATACACAAAGCCAAATTTATTAGCTACCAGAGCATTAAATTGGTTTGGGAGGTTAGTAAAAAAAGATGGTACTTCTTATGCAATCTCTACATTTCCTAAAAAACTATCTAGGGAAATATGTATGATGCAGTTGAATCTTAATGAGAATGGAGATTTAGAAGGTAAAATGAGAAAAACATATACTGATTATAATGCGTATGTTTTTAGAAATAAAAATGGAAGCACTTCGGAAGATGATTATTTAGAAAATCTAGAAAATGAAAATAATGGTATGGAAATTTCTAATTATGAAATTGAAAACAAGGCATTTATTGGTAAACCAATAATGGAAAAATTTGATGTGTCTATAGAATCACAAGCAGATGTAATAGGGGATAAAATTTATTTTTCACCACTTTTTTTTAATACAAAAAAAGAAAATCCTTTTAAATTAGAAGAAAGAAATTATCCGATAGATTTTACATTTCCATGGCAAGAAAAATATACTGTAAATATTACTATTCCAGATGGCTATAAGGTAGAGTCAATACCAGAAAGTATTAAGCTTGGTTTAGAAGATAATATAGGAAAGTTTGTGTATAACATTGTTGCAAAAGGTAACCAGTTACAAATAGTGGTAGATTTAAAAGTAAATTCAGCAATAATACCAGCACAAAATTATCTAGGAATTAAAGAATTTTATAAAAAAGTAATAGAAAAAGAAACAGAAAAAGTAGTTTTATCTAAAATTTAGATAAATGAATATAAAAGATGCACAGTTAACCGTAGACAATTGGATAAAAGACCATGGTGTTCGTTATTTTAATGAATTAACGAATATGGCACAGTTAACAGAAGAAGTAGGAGAGGTAGCTAGGATAATAGCACGCAGGTATGGAGAGCAGAGTGAAAAAGAGTCTGATAAAGGGAAAGATTTAGGAGAAGAGTTAGCAGATGTACTTTTTGTGGTTTTGTGTTTGGCTAACCAAACTGGGGTAGATTTACAAAAAGCGTTTGATGCTAAATTAGATTTAAAAACAAAGCGTGATCATGATCGGCATCAGAACAATAAAAAGCTTAAATAATAGTATATTTGCATTTCTATTTTTTTAGCAACTAGATAAAATTATTTTTAGTAGCTATAATTTTAAAAATACAATACCTTGAAACTACACTTATCTACTCAGTCCAATTATAAAATACAAAAAGATATAAGAATAACAGGCTCTAAAAGTGAGTCTAACAGGCTTTTATTGTTACAAGCATTATATCCTACAATAGAAATTAGTAATGTATCTAATTCGGATGATGCACAAGTAATGGCAAAAGGATTAGGGATAAGTAATGGCGAGGTAGATATACACCATGCAGGAACGGCAATGCGTTTTTTAACTGCTTATTTTGCTTCGCAAGAAGGTAAAGAAGTAGTGTTAACAGGCTCTAAACGTATGACAGAGCGCCCTATAAAAGTATTAGTGGAAGCTTTACAAGATTTAGGAGCAGATATATCTTATGTTAATCAAGAAGGGTATCCTCCAATAAAAATTACAGGAAAAACTTTAGTAAAAGATAAAGTTAGTTTACCAGCTAATATTAGTAGTCAATACATATCGGCACTACTTTTAATAGCACCTAGTTTAGAAAACGGAATAGAATTAGAGTTGGTAGGTAAAATAACATCTGTACCATATATAAAAATGACCTTGGCTTTACTGTCTCAAATAGGTGTTAATAGTTCTTTTAATGGTAATATAGTAAAAGTAGCGCCTAAAAAAGAAGTAGGGAAAACAGCCTTAGTGGTAGAGTCAGATTGGAGTTCGGCATCATACTTCTATAGTATAGTAGCTATGGGTAAAGTAGGTACGGAAGTTTCCTTATCGGCATATAAAAAAGACAGTTTACAAGGAGATAGTGTATTGTCAGAAATCTATACTTCTTTTGGGGTATCTACTACTTATAAAGAAAATACAGTTATTCTAAAAAAAGAAGAGGAAAATAAAAATAATAAAGTAACATTCGATTTGTCTAATGCTCCAGATATAGCGCAGACTATAGCGGTTACCTGTTTTGGTTTAGGTGTGGCATGTCATTTAACAGGGCTGCATACGCTTAAAATTAAGGAAACAGATAGGTTAGAGGCTTTAAAAGCAGAATTATCTAAATTGGGAGCGCAGATATCAGTTACGGATAAGACACTAACATTAGAAGCTTCAGGTACTATAAATAATGAAGTTGCTATAGATACCTATAATGATCATAGAATGGCAATGGCATTTGCGCCATTGGCTTTAAAAACTAGTATTTTAATTAACGATGCAGAGGTAGTTTCTAAGTCGTATCCAGATTTTTGGAAAGATATGGAAACCTTAGAAATTAATGTTAAAAATATTTAATTAGGGATTTACTTGACAACCCCCTAGTTGGAATTGTATATTTGCTGCCGCAAAAAACTGCTAACGAAAACTTTATAAATGAAATTATCAAACTTTAATTTTGAATTACCAGACGATTTATTAGCGGAATATCCTGCAGAAAACAGGGATGAGTCTAAATTAATGGTAATCCATAGAGAAACAGGAAAAATTGAGCACAAAATGTTCAAAGACCTTATTAATTATTTTGATGAGGGAGATGTTATGGTATTAAATAACACCAAAGTTTTTCCAGCTCGTTTATATGGTAATAAAGAAAAGACAGGAGCAAGGATAGAAGTATTCTTGTTAAGAGAGTTAAATGAAGAGCAACGTCTTTGGGATGTATTAGTAGATCCAGCCAGAAAAATAAGAATTGGTAATAAGTTGTATTTCGGTGATGATGATACTTTAGTAGCTGAGGTTATAGATAATACTACATCTAGAGGTAGAACATTACGTTTTTTATATGATGGTTCTTATACAGATTTTAGAAGAAAATTAAGAGAATTAGGAGAAACACCATTACCTAAGTATATTAAGAGAGACGTAGAGCCAGAAGATGAGGATCGCTACCAAACTATTTATGCAAAGCATGAAGGAGCGGTTGCGGCACCAACAGCAGGACTACATTTTTCTAAGCACCTTTTAAAAAGGTTAGAAATTAAAGGAGTAGATTTTGCAGAGTTAACATTACACGTAGGTCTTGGAACTTTTAATCCAGTTGAAGTAGAAGATTTGTCTAAGCACAAAATGGATAGTGAAGAGTTAGTTATAGATGAAAAAGCAACAGAGGTTGTTAATAATGCTAAAAATAACAAAAGAAAAATTTGTGCAGTAGGTACAACAGTAATGAGAGGCTTGGAAAGTGCTGTATCATCTAATCAAATGTTGAATACGTATGAAGGGTGGACAAATAAGTTTATATTTCCTCCATATGATTTTAGCATAGCTAACTGTATGGTAACTAATTTCCATTTGCCTAAATCTACTTTATTAATGATGGTTTCTGCATTTATTGGTCACGATTTAATGAAAAAAGCATACAAAGAAGCAATTCTGGAGAAATATGAGTTTTACTCATATGGAGATGCAATGCTAATTATATAGACATTTCATTTGTTAATCGCTTTAGTAGTTAAGGTGGTTTAATAAACATTAAATAAATAAAAAATCCCGCTTTATAGAAATACTTAAAGTTGGGATTTTTTTTGAATATTACTTTACAGTAGTCGCCATTGTGAAAAAAACAGAAAAAAAAGACATACGAGCCTTAACTAAGGAGCAATTAAGGGCATTCTTTGTAGCTAATGGAGATAAAGCTTTTAGGGGTAACCAGGTATACGAGTGGTTGTGGCAAAAATCTGCTCATAGTTTTGAGGCAATGACAAATGTTTCTAAGGAAACAAGAGAAATGTTAGAAGCTAATTTTGTAATAAATCATATAAAAGTAGATTTAATGCAACGTAGCAAAGATGGTACTATTAAAAATGCTGTGCGATTGCATGATGATTTAATTGTAGAGTCTGTATTAATACCAACAAAAACAAGGACTACGGCTTGTGTTTCTAGTCAGGTAGGTTGTAGTTTAGATTGTAAGTTTTGTGCTACTGCGCGCTTAAAGCGTATGCGAAATTTAAATCCAGATGAAATTTACGACCAAGTTGTTGCAATAGATAATGAGAGTAGATTATATTTTGATAGACCTTTGAGTAATATTGTTTTTATGGGTATGGGAGAGCCGCTCATGAATTATAATAATGTGTTAAAGGCAATAGATAAAATAACATCTCCAGAAGGTTTAGGGATGTCGCCAAGAAGGATAACGGTATCCACATCGGGTGTGCCTAAAATGATCCGTAAAATGGCAGATGAAGAGGTGAAGTTTAAGTTGGCAGTATCATTACACTCCGCTATAGATGAAATAAGGACCTCTATAATGCCTTTTAATGCTAATTTTACTTTAGCGGAGTTGCGTAAATCATTGCAGTATTGGTATGGAAAAACTAAAAGTAGAATTACATACGAGTATGTAGTTTGGAACGGAATAAACGACACTAAAAAAGATGCCGATGCTTTAGTGAACTTCTGTAAATTTGCACCTTCTAAAGTAAATTTAATAGAGTACAATCCTATAGATGACGGAGAATTTCAGCAAGCATCTAATAGTGCAATAGAACAATATGTAGAAACATTAGAAAACGCAGGGATAACAGTAACGGTACGTAGATCTAGAGGTAAAGATATAGATGCAGCCTGCGGTCAATTAGCTAATAAATCATAATATTAATTTTTTAGCTATGCATGCTCTTTTAATAGTAACTACCTTTTAAATTTTAGTTAGCTTTACAGAACCAAACTATTTTGTCTTATTAGAGGCTTGTATCAATGAAAATTGTAGCGCAAATAAAGGAACCAGTTAGTGAAGAAATGGAAATTTTTGAGAAAAAATTCCATGAAGCAATGTCTTCAAAAGTAGCGCTACTTAACAGAATTACATATTATATAGTAAATAGAAAGGGGAAGCAAATGCGTCCCATGTTTGTCTTTTTAACAGCTAAATTATTAGCTAATGGAGAGGTGAATGAACGTACTTATCGTGGAGCATCTGTAATAGAATTAATACATACAGCCACTTTAGTTCACGACGATGTGGTAGATGAAAGTAATAAACGCCGTGGTTTTTTCTCTATAAATGCACTCTGGAAAAATAAGATAGCTGTTTTGGTTGGCGATTATTTGCTTTCTAAAGGTTTGTTATTGTCTATAGATAATGGGGATTTCGATTTGTTAAAAATCATATCTGTTGCGGTTAGAGAGATGAGTGAAGGAGAATTGTTGCAGATAGAAAAAGCTAGGCGCTTAGATATTACAGAAGAAGTTTATTATGATATTATACGTCAGAAGACGGCAACTTTAATTGCTGCTTGTTGTAGTTTAGGAGCTTGCTCTGTAAAGCCAGAATCTAAAGAAGTTGAAATTTTTCGCAAGTTTGGCGAATTGTGCGGAATGGCATTTCAAATAAAAGATGACTTGTTTGATTATGGAGAAACAAAAATAGGAAAGCCAACAGGTATAGATATTAAAGAGCAAAAAATGACCTTGCCACTAATATATGTATTAAACACTTGTTCTAAACAAGAAAAAAAGTGGCTTATAAACTCTGTAAAGAATCACAATAAAGATAAAAAGCGAGTAAAAGAAGTTATTGCTTTTGTAAAGCAACATGGAGGATTGGCTTATGCAGAAACAAAAATGATGGCTTTTAAAGAAGAGGCGTTGGCATTGTTAAGTACTTACCCAGATTCCGAATACAAAAACTCACTAGAATTAATGGTGAATTATGTGGTTGATAGGAAAAAATAATTAAAATAAAACTGCATTAGGCAACCATTTCAAAGTAAAACGCGTCTATAGATATAGAAGACAATCTTATAAGGCTTTGAAAATTATTACACTTTATAAAAACGAAACCAAGCTTATAAAAAAAGCAGCAACTAGCAACAGTGAAGCACAGCGTTTTATATATGAGAAATACGCTCCTAAAATGTTAGGTGTGTGTAGGCAATATATAAAAGACTTGCAATTTGCCGAAGATGTAATGGTGGGAGGTTTTGTAAAAGTTTTTTTAAATCTAAATAAATTTAAATTTCAAGGAAGTTTTGAGGGGTGGATTAGAAAAATAATGGTGAGAGAAAGTATAAGCTACTTAAGAAAAAAACAATTTGTAGTCTATGATGATACTTTGTGTGATGAAAATAGTTTTTCGGAGGATAATGATACTTCTTATTTTGAAGTAGAGCATATTCAGAATTTAATAGATGGTTTACCGCAAGGATATAAAATGGTTTTTGTTTTGTATGCTATAGAAGGTTATAAGCATAAAGAAATAGCAGAAATATTAGAAATAGCAGAAAGTACTTCAAAATCACAATTGTTTAAAGCCAGGTTGTTACTTCAAAAGAAATTAAAAGAAAAAAACACTATTGGGTATGGAGTCAGATAAAATAGAAAAACATATACAAAAAGTTTTTAAAGAACGAGAAATACAGCCTTCTAATCAGGCGTGGGAAAAATTAAGCAACCAATTAAGTACTTCTAATCAATCTCAGAATAAGGGATATGTGTGGTATGGTGTTGCAGCAAGTCTTATTGGTATTTTAGTGCTGTCTATATTGTATATTAATAGTAGTGATACCAAAATTACACCTGCTATTGAAGTAGTAGATACACCCAAAGAAGCAATAAAAGAAAGTGCTGATTTTAATACAGATGTATTGTTAGAAGATACTATTGTCAGCATTAAAGAGGTGGAGGTTCCTGAAAATATAATTCAGAATACTATTAAAAAAGAATCAATAAACAGTAATGAGTTAGTAAGTGTAGTTTCTGGTGTAGAAGGTGAAATTACCCCACAAAAAGAAAGCTTAGTACTAAAAGATTTAGATATTAGGAATGAATTGCCACGTAAAATTATTGATTCAAAAGTTTTAGAAGTTGTTACTAAAGTAAATTTTCTAGAAGAGAATAATGATACTTTAACAGACGCCGAGGTAGATTCATTATTGCGTAATGCGCAAAGAGAGATTATAGCTAACAAGTTATTTAGGGAAAGTAATAATAGTGTAGATGCTATGGCTTTGTTAGCAACTGTAGAGGGGGAGTTAGATACATCATTTAGAGATCAAATTTTCGAAACATTAAAAACGGGCTTTCTAAAAGCAAGAACGGCTTTAGCTGATCGTAATAATTAGTTTGTTCATTAATCATTACTATAGTTTTCGTTACCTCGCTCTATTTTAGAGTGGTCTTGTTGTGCTATTTAATTAAACCGCAGGAATTAATAGAACATTTCGCCTTCAATAACTTAGATGTTGTATTTTATGAAAAAAAATTATCAAATAGCAATTATAGCTTTATTTGTTTTTGCAATTAACTATGGTCAAGAATTTAATGCGGGGTATACAATAGTAAGCCTAAAAGACAAAAGCAGAACTTACAAACCTAAAGCAACAATTACAGATAGTTTGTATTATAGGCCTATAGACTTGGATATTTGGTATCCATCAAACCAAAAAGGAGAGCAAGTATTAACATTTGGATATTTATTTAAACAACTAGAACTGCGTGCTAATAAATATCAAGAAGAAACAGATTATTCTGGAGTAACAGAAGAACTAGCTCAGTTTTTTGTTGCAGAAATGGGTGTGTCTGCAAAAGCAAAGCATTTGTTAGATATAAAAACTAATAGTTTTTTAAATGTAAAACCATCACAAGAAAAATATCCGCTAATTATATATATGTCGGGTATTAACGGAATGGGGTTTGAGAATTACAAAATATTAGAAAACTTAGCTAAAAATGGTTTTATAGTCGTTTCTATTTCGTCAATAGGTCGTTATCCAGGAGATATGACAAACGAAATAGGTGATACTTTAGAGCAAGTTTATGATGCAGAGTTTGCCTTAAAGTATTTGAGGAATAATAGCAATTTTGATATTGATTTTAATAATATTGGAGTATTAGCTTGTAGTTGGGGAGGAATAAGTACTGCTATACTTACCAATAAAAACCAGGATATAAAAGCTATGGTTTCATTAGATGGTACAGAAACTCACTACTTTGGAGAAGAGTTGGATACAAACCTTTATGCTAATGGAGCAACTACTGAGGAGAACGACCAATTTATTAGAGAAATACAAGACACAATGCTTCTTAATGTAGGAAAACAAAACATCAAATATTTATATTTTGAAAGTGGCGATAAGCTAGATGAATTTACGCCAACAGGAGAATATCATTATTTTAAAAAACTAACTTCTGAAAAATATTATTTACGATTTACAAATAGTTTACATGCAGATTTTACGTGTATTCCTTCTATCTTGAAATCCTCTAAGCATTCTGTTGCAATCTATGAAAATATTGAGGGTTCTACCATTAGTTTTTTCAATAAAACCTTGGGTAAAAAAGATGTCTTTAATAAAAGCTGGCAAAGATTATTATCATTAGATTATACAACTGACGAAACTTACGATATTTCTAAAAAAACAGAAATAATAGAAAACATATCGGGTAAAATTATAGACGCAAAAACAAAAGCCCCTATACCATATGTTAATATTGGTATTTTAAATGGTACAACAGGAACTGTAACGGATAAAAAGGGTGCTTTTATGTTAGAAATAAAGGATCAATCTGTAAATGATACATTAAGAATTTCAATGATAGGTTATAAGCCAGTTGAGTTATTAATAAAAGATATAAAACCAAAAAAACAATTTTTATCAATTAAGTTAGAGGAAGAAATTAGCAAATTAAATGAGGTGGTAGTTACCGCTAAAGTAATTAAGAAAAAAGTACTTGGTAATAAAACCAAATCAAAATTTTTAAATGCAGGTTTTAGTTATGACCAATTGGGTGCAGAAATGGGTATTAAAATAAATATACGAAAAACCCCAACATTTGTAGATGCCTTCAATTTTAATATTAGTCAGAACAGATTAAGTACAAGGTCTATCTTTAGATTAAATTTTTATTCGATAAAGAATAGGAAGCCCTTCGAAAATATTTTAAACGAAAACATACTAGCGGCAATAAAACCAAAACAAACAGGGCTAATTACAGTAGATCTTAAACCCTATGATATTGTTTTAAATGATGATGTAATTGTAACTCTTGAATGGGTAGATAACGATGGGGAAAACAAAAAGCATGAAGCTATCTTTTTTTCACTTGGTTTAATGGCAAATGGAACATTGCATAAAGAATCGAGTCAGGCTAAATTTAGAAAATTTGGTAGTTTGGGAGTGGGGTTCAATATAAATGTAAGGTATTAAATGCTAATTACTAAATCATTGTTCGCTATTTAAAATTAATCAATATGAGAAAAATTATTTTTTATTCTGTACTCGTTTTATTGTTATGTGTTCATAGCATGAGTGCTCAGGAAACAGAAGAGTACAAGAGAAAAATTGAAGTGTTAAAAGAATTAAAAAATCAAATAGCAGCACAAGAGAAGGAAGTGCTAAAGATAGAAGTAGAAGATATTAATAAACGTTTAAAAAGTGGAGATATTACTAAAAATAATGCTACAATTTTAAAAGAAGCAGCAGCAAAAAAACGAGCATTAAATATAGAAAATAGACTAGAAATAGTAGATAATAGAATTTTGTTATTAGAAAGAAATAAAGGAAATAATTTAGTATTAGTAGAAAAAGATAGTTTGAAGCCTGGTACAATTGGTTTTTCTATTAATGTTAATGGAAAGCCAGTTTTTTTTAATGAAGATATCAAGAAAAAAGAAGTGAAATATGATCAGCGGACCTATTCTGATTTTGTATTTGCTCTAGGTTTAAATAATGCTATTATGGATGGGGAATCTTTAGAAGATACTCCTTATAAAGTAGGGGGGAGTAATTTTTTTGAATTAGGATGGCAATGGAGAACTAGGGTGTTTAAAAGTACTAATTTTGTACGGTTTAATTATGGCGTTTCTTTTCAATTTAATAATTTAAAACCTAATAATAACCAATACTTTGTGGTTAATAATGTAAACAAAACTGTTTTGCAAGATTTTGATAGGGATTTGGTTAAGTCTAAATTTAAAATGAGCAATCTGGTTTTTCCAATACATCTAGAATTTGGACCTTCTCATTATAAAAAATCGGAAGAAAAAATCCGTTATCATTTAAAAAATAAATTTAGAATTGGTATTGGTGCTTATGGAGGTTTTAATATAGGAACACGCCAAAAAATAAAATACATGCAAGACGGAGAACGTATAAAAGAAAAGTTTAAAAGGAATTATAATAGGAGTGATTTTATATATGGTTTAAGCGCTTATACGGGTTTTGAAGGTGTATTATTATATATGAAGTACGATCTAAACCCAATTTTTAAAAATGCAGATGTTAAGCAAAACAATATCTCTTTAGGTTTCAGATTCGATTTGTAACATACAAATGGTATAACTTTATCATTTCGATTATCTTTACATGCTTGCATAAATAAAAAATATTGATTTCAAAATCTACCATAGATAAAGTATATGAAACTGCTCGTTTAGAGGAGGTAATTGGTGATTTTGTAAACTTAAAAAAATCAGGAGCTAATTTTAAAGGCTTAAGTCCGTTTACAGACGAGCGTTCGCCAAGTTTTATGGTATCTCCAGTTAAACAAATCTGGAAAGATTTTAGTAGTGGTAAGGGGGGTAATATGGTAGCTTTTTTAATGGAACACGAGCATTTTTCGTATCCAGAAGCTATTAAATATCTTGCTAAAAAGTACAATATAGAAGTAGAGGAAACTGAGCAAACAAACGAGCAAAAAGCAGAGGCTAGTGAGCGAGAGAGTATGTACTTGGTTTCAGAATATGCACAAAAATATTTTTCAGAAGTACTTTGGGAAAAAGAATTAGGAAAAGCCATAGGGCTTAGTTATTTTAAAGAACGTGGCTTTACAGAAGAAACCATAAAAAAGTTTGGTTTAGGTTATTGTTTGGATCAATGGGATGCTTTTACCAATGAAGCTTTAGAGAAAAAATACCAATTAAATTATTTAGAAAAAACAGGGCTTACGATTGTTAAAGAAGATGCAACTAACCCCAATAATCCTAGAAAGTTTGATCGTTTTAAAGGTCGTGTAATGTTTCCTATACATTCTATGAGTGGGCGTGTTTTGGGTTTTGGAGGACGTATTTTAACAAGTGATAAAAAAGCAGCTAAGTATCTAAATTCACCAGAGAGCGATATATATCATAAGAGTAAAGTCTTGTATGGTATTTATTATGCAAAGCAAGCAATAGCAAAAGAAGATAATTGTTATTTGGTAGAAGGTTATACAGATGTTATTCAGTTTTATCAGAGAGGAATACATAATGTTGTAGCATCTAGTGGTACGGCATTAACATCGGATCAAATAAGATTAGTAAATAGGCTAACAAAAAATATAACGGTTCTTTTTGATGGTGATGCGGCGGGTTTAAGAGCTTCGCTTAGGGGTATAGATTTAATTTTAGAACAGGGAATGAATGTTAAGGTATGTACATTCCCAGAAGGAGAAGATCCAGATAGTTTTTCTAAAAATAACGCTTATGAAGATGTAGTGCTTTATCTTCAGGAAAAATCACAAGACTTTATTCAGTTTAAAGCATCTTTATTAGTTAAAGAGTCTGCTAATGACCCTATAAAAAAGGCAGAAACAGTTCGAGAAATTGTTAATAGTATAGCTAAAATTCCTGATCAAATAAAAAGGGAAATATATATACAAGAGTGCGCACAAATAATGACAATATCAGAAGATGTATTGTTTAATACTTTAGCGCAAATAGGAAAAAAAGGAGCTGTAGAGGCTTCAAAAAAAGCCAAGCAAGAGCAAAAAGAAAATGCGTTTAATGTTGTAAAAAACGAGCAGCCAGCCAGAAAGGTTGATGTGCAATATGAATTAGAACGTAAAATAATAGAGGTA
The DNA here is from genome assembly GCA_947492955.1 of uncultured Cellulophaga sp. Classification (GTDB taxonomy): domain Bacteria; phylum Bacteroidota; class Bacteroidia; order Flavobacteriales; family Flavobacteriaceae; genus Cellulophaga. The sequence continues at coordinate 371,607 of CANLOV010000001.1, forward strand.
TTGCTGTTATATGGTAACGAACAACAAGAATTTGAAGATTTAGTTTTAAAAGAAAATGATACTGGAGATTTGGTTTTAGAGCCAGAAAAGTTAGAGGCTAAGGTGTATGAGAAAATATATTTAGATCTTCAGGAAGATGAAATAGAATTAGCGCACGAAAATTTTAGAAATATATATGCTAAATTAATAGGTGCTTTAAACGAAAAAGATGATTTTACTATAAATACATTTATTTCGGACCTGGATCAAGATATGGTTTCTGAAATTTCCTCTATATTAATGGAAGAAGAAAAATATACCTTACATAATTGGTCTACAAAAGATATTTATCCTAAAAGTAAAGATGTAGGAGTAGCACAATTAGTGAGTGAGACTATTTTGACATTACGTTGCTATTTAATTAAAATGAGAGTTTCTTCTCTACATGGAAATATAGAGGGGAAAAACTTTGATAAAGAAATTTTAGAAGAAATAATGAGCTATCAGCAATTAAATACCTTATTAAAAAAGAAATTAAATAGAGTACTTTCTTAAAACAAAAAAACCTAGCACTGCTAGGTTTTTTTGTTTTACTTTTAAAAAGAATCTTAATATAATTCTAAAGCTTTAGCTTGTTGTAATAAATCTACAAGATTATCTACATTAAGCTTTTTCATTAATCTAGCCTTATAAGTACTAACAGTCTTTTCGTTTAGGTTTAATCCTAAGGCTACGTCTTTGTTACGTTTACCGCTTGCTAATAACTTAAGAACTTCTACTTCTCTAGAAGAAAGTTTTCTAAAGAATCTTCTAGGTTTTTGAGTTCCTTCGTCAAAGGCTAAACGCTGAGCAAGCTCATTGGTAATAAACATATTACCTTCGCTTACCTTTTTAACAGCAGTAATGATATAATCAATATCTGCAACTTTAGATAAATATCCGTAAGCACCAGCTCTAATAGTACTTAATGCGTAAACATCTTCCGATTGTCCACTGTAAATTAGTACTTTTACATCAGGATATTCTGTCTTTATTTTTCTTAATGCGGCTATACCATTAATTTCAGGTATATCCATTTCCATCATAACAACATCAGGAGTATCACTTTCTAATCTGTTAAATAATTCGGTAGTATTTGATACATCATCAATTACTTTAAAATCATTAGACGTGCTTAAAGCGTGCTTTATCCCTAGTCTTACTATTGGATGATTGTCTGCAATTAAAACTTTAATCATTGTGTGGGTTGTTTTTCTAGTATTTAACTTGAGTTACTTTGTCGTCTAAAAAGACTGACACGCAATGTAGGGTTAAATAATCTAATTTCTTACTTCAAATGTGATTTATTTTATTTAAAAAACGAAATTTTTCGTATTTTATTCGATTTAATTACCTGATTCCTAGTTTATCGGTCATTTTAGTGACTCTGGAATCTCACAAACTGGTATCGGAACCATTTTATGCTTGTTAGAAGAATTAAACCTGTCAAAGATAATAAAAACTTCTTTTTCTCTACCACTAAAATCTTCAGAAACTTTCCCTAGGTCTTTCTGAGCCATTGCCCACTCTAGCTCTGGGTAAGATGCTCCTATTTGATCTTCATCTGTTCTGTCGTCTCCCCACAAACCATCTGTAGGAGGTGCCTTTATTATTTCGTTATTTATTCCTAATTCATTTGAAATTTTGTAAACCTCTGTCTTTAATAAATCTGCTATAGGGCTTAAATCTACACCGCCATCACCATATTTTGTATAGAAACCTACACCAAAATCTTCTACTTTATTACCTGTTCCGGCAACTAAGTAACCTTCTAAAGCAGCAAAATAATATAAAGAGGTCATTCTTAATCTTGCGCGCGTATTGGCTAAAGACATAAATCTGTCTGCTTCATTATCTACTTTTGGCAAAGCATCAACAAGGCTGTCGAAAACTGGAGTAAGATTTACGAGTTGTCTTTTTACGTTCGGAAAATTATCTTGTAACCATTGTATATGGTTGGCTGCTCTGGTTACTTGGTTTTCTGCTTGGTGTATAGGCATTTCTAGACATAATAGTTCTAGTCCTGTTTTAGCACATAATGTAGAAGTTACCGCTGAATCTATTCCGCCAGAAATACCGATTACAAATCCTTTTATATTTGCTTTTGTTGCATAATCTTTTAGCCAATTAACAATATGGTCAATTACTTTTTCTGTTTGCATAGGAGTCTTTTATTTAGTTGAAAACAATTAACTTTGCCTGTAAAAATAAAGCCTACAAGCTAAAAAATGAAGAATAAAAGAAATTACTTTTTTAATAAAATATTGATTATACCACTTTTACTGGTCTTAATTGTATTGTCTGGATGCGAATTGAGTAAAAAAGAAGGGGTTGATGTTTCTGATATTAAGTTAGACATAAAGGTTTTACGTTTTGATCAAGAATTTGCAAATGTTAAGCCAACAGGGATACCACAATTAAAAAAGAAGTTTCCTTATATGTTTCCAAAGCAATATGCAGATAGTGTTTGGGAATCTAAATTGAAAGATACACTACAAGCAGAATTATTTAAAGAAGTAGATAATTCTTTTTTAAATTTTACCCAAGAGACTAAGGATTTAGAATTGTTTTATAAGCATGTTAAATATTATTTCCCTAAAGAAAAAGAGCCTAATGTAGTAACGGTTACGTCTTATGTAGATTATAAAAATAGGGTAATATTAACAGATACGATATTGTTGTTGGCTTTAGATAATTATTTAGGAGCTAATCATAAGTTTTATGCAGGCATTCAGAACTATATAGCCAAAACATTAGATAAGCAATATATTGTTAGTGATGTAGCTAGTGCTTTTGTTAAAAAGAAAATTGCAGCACCTGTAGAAAGAACATTTTTAGCTAAACTTATATATTATGGTAAAGAATTGTATTTAAAGGATAAGTTGATACCTTTTAATACAGACGCTCAAAAAATAAAATTTACTCAGCAAGAGCTAGATTGGGCAAATGCAAATGAAGAGCAAATTTGGCGCTATTTTGTAGAAAGGCAGTTACTGTATAGTACCGATGCTAAATTGGCGGCTAGGTTTTTAGAGGATGCTCCGTTTAGTAAGTTTCAGTTAGAGTTGGATAATGAATCGCCAGGAAAAGTAGGTAGGTATATAGGTTGGCAAATTGTAAAGGCGTACATGGAAAAAAATAAGGTATCGTTACAACAGTTGTTAAGTATACCTGCAGAAGAAATTTTTAAGAAATCAAATTATAAACCAAGAAGATAAATGTCAGAACTTCATACATCAGAAATTACATTAAAAGTAGGCTTAGACGAAAATAGGGTGCCAGAGAATTTAACATGGTCTGCAGAAGATGGTGGTATTGTAAATGAGGAAGCTAAAGCAATGTTATTGTCTGTTTGGGATAGTAAAAATAAAGAGTCGTTAAAGATAGATTTATGGACAAAAGATATGCCGGTAGATGAAATGAAAATTTTCTTTCATCAGACTTTAGTTTCTTTATCTGATACCTTTATGAAAGCAACACAAGATGAGAAAATGACGGCGACAATGAAGGATTTTTGTGAGTATTTTGCTGAAAAATTAGAGTTGAAAAAATAATTTTTTAGCCAATTGTCTTCTTTTGAGTAAGTTGTATTAGTTTGTGTAGACTAATTTTAACATGAAAAAGGAGCTAAGAAGTAAGTTAGTATTTGTGTATAATGCTAATTCTGGAAAAAGGAATGCGCTTATAGATAGTGCGCATAAAATATTAAGTCCTAGTACCTATAGTTGTAGTTTATGCGATATTACATACGGGGTGTTTGTAGAGAATAAAATTTGGAAAAATTTTAGAGAAAGTACTTCACTGCAAATGGAATTTTTGCACAAAGATGAGTTTGTAAAATCTTATGATTTAAGATTGAGATATGAAATAACTTATCCTATTGTTTTGGAGCTTGTTGGGGGTAAATTGGAAGTTTTTATAAAAACAAAAGAATTAAACAATTTAGATAATTCGGAAGATTTAATACGCTTAATAAAGCAAAAAAAGAGTATTAATGTTTTTTCTATAGTGTTATGAGTTTTGTTTGTAAAACTCAGTATTAATAGCATCAATATAATTTAAAACATCTTCTCGCCCTATAGATTTAGAAGAGGATGTAATAAAGTAATTTGGCGCTTCTTCCCAAATGCCATCTAAAAGTATTTTTATGTAATTATTTACATGGGTATCAATAGACTTGGGGCGCAATTTATCTGCTTTTGTAAAAATAATACAGAAAGGAATGGCATTTTCTCCCATCCACTCCATAAATTCTAAATCAACTTTTTGCGGTTCGTGTCTAATATCAATTAAAACAAAAGCACAAACTAGTTGTTGTCTTTCAATAAAATAATCGGTGATATATTTTTGGAACGTTTTCTTTTCTTTTTTAGAAACTCTAGCATAACCGTAGCCAGGTAAATCTACAAGAAACCAATTATCGTTTATTTTAAAATGATTAATTAGTTGTGTTTTTCCTGGTCTTCCAGAAGTTTTGGCTAAACTTTTTTTCTGAGTAAGCATATTAATTAAAGAAGACTTGCCAACATTAGAACGGCCAATAAAAGCGTATTCTGGTATTGGGTCTTTTGGGCAATGCGTTACCTTAGAATTGCTAATTACAAATTCCGAAGATTTAATTTTCATGGAATTTCTTTTTAGAAACTACGTTTTTTTAGCCAATCGTGTAAAATAGTATTAAACTCATCTGGATGTTCCATCATTGGGGCATGCCCACATTTTTTTATCCAGTATAGGTCAGAATCTGGTAATAAAGTATGAAATTCTTCTGCAACATTAGGTGGGGTTACAGTGTCGTCTTCTCCCCAAATAATACACGTAGGAGTATCCATGTATGGTAAATCTTTAGCCATGTTGTGTCTAATGGCACTTTTTGCACAAGCTAATGTTTTTACCAATTTCATACGGTTGTTTAAAGTTTCAAAAACTTCATCAACTATCTCTGGAGTAGCAACTTCAGGGTCGTAAAAAACATCCTGAGCTTTCTTTTTTATAAACTCATAATCGCCACGCTTTGGGTAGCCGTCTCCCATAGCGCTTTCGTATAAGCCAGAACTTCCTGTAATAACAAGTCCTTTAACTAATTCGGGATGTAATTTAGTATGTAATAAGGCAATATGACCTCCTAAGGAGTTTCCTAAAAGAATTACATTTTTTAGTCCTTTAAATTTAATAAAGCCTTCAACAAACTTTACAAAACTCTTTATGTTGGTTTTAAGTAAAGGCATGTCATATATGGGTAATTCTGGAACTATAACTTTGTAGCCAGCTTCGGGAAAGTAATTTCTAACACCTTGGAAATTGCTTAACCCACCCATGAGACCATGAAGTATAATGATAGGGGTGCCTTCTCCTATCTCTATATAACTGTATTTTCCTTCTTTAATAATCTGTTCTTCCATTCAAGGATTTCTTCGGGTCATCTGAATCGCAAATATAGACATTTCCAAATAATAGCAAGGCATTTGAAAGAAAGTGTTTCATTAATTTTAAGTCTCTGAAATTAAGGTAATTAATAAAAATCTCCCACTTTTTAAAGTCTGTTGTTCAGTGCAGTGCAATAATATTTATCCAATAAACAATAAATTTATTAACAAAGTGGTAGTTAGTGGTAAAAAGTGGTAATAATTTCTATATATTTGAGTTATAATAAAAAAAACTATTGTTTTAAGTGATCAATTTCATAGGAACATACGAGTGTAAATCAGATGTTAAGGGGCGGGTAATGATACCTGTTGCGCTTAAGAATCAGATGGTTCCGGTAATGAACGATGGTTTTGTTTTAAAGCGTTCTGTGTTTCAGCCGTGTTTGGAGTTGTATCCAATGGCAGAATGGAATCTTTTAATGGAAAAGATGAATAAAAAGAATCGTTTTAAGAAAAAGAATAATGATTTTATAAGAAGATTTTCTGCCGGAGTTAAAATTGTAGAGGTAGATGCTGCGGGAAGACTTTTAATTCCTAAAAATTTAATTTCTATAGCAGGGATTACAAAAGAAGTAGTGTTGAGTTCTGCAATAAATATTGTGGAAATCTGGGATAAAGATAATTACGAGAAAGTGATAGAAGAAACGGCTGAAGATTTTGCAGATTTAGCAGAAGAAGTGATGGGAGGTGATGAAGATGAGTTATCATAATCCGGTTTTGTTAAATGCATCGGTAGATGGTTTAGCAATAAAAGAAAATGGAGTGTATGTAGATGTAACCTTTGGTGGTGGCGGACATTCAAAAGAAATTCTAAGCAGATTGGGTCCAGAGGGTAAGTTGTTTGCTTTTGATCAGGATGAAGATGCGATGGAGAATGTTTTAGATGATGATAGGTTTCAGTTAATAAGTGAGAATTTTAGGTATATAACTCAGTTCTTAAAATTTTATGGTGTTCGTAAGGTTGATGGAATTTTGGGAGATTTTGGAGTTTCTTCACATCAGTTTGATGTTGCAGAAAGAGGTTTCTCTACTCGTTTTGATGCTGATTTAGATATGAGAATGAGTCAGAAGAATACAGTTTCTGCCTATGATGTGGTGAATTCGTATGATTATGATGATTTGCGTAATGTATTGTTTCAATACGGGGATTTAAGAAATGCAAATGCTATGGCTAAAGTAATTGTAGCAAGCAGAGAAGAATCGCCAATAAAAACAACAGAGCAATTAAAGCAAGTGTTACATCAGTTTTTACCAGGATTTAAAGCACATAAAATATTAGCTCAAATATATCAGGCAATACGTATAGAGGTAAATCAGGAAATAGAAGTGATTAAAGAATTTCTTGTGCAGACAGAAAATTTAATTAATCCGGGAGGAAGATTAAGTCTTATTAGTTACCACTCTTTAGAAGATAGATTGGTAAAAAGATATATAAGAGCAGGTCAGTTTCAGGGAGAGCCAGAAAAAGATTTGTACGGAAATATAGATGTGCCTTTCAAAAAGGTAGGCGGTTTAATAGTTCCATCTAAGGATGAGATAAAAGAGAATAATAGAGCTCGTAGTGCTAAGTTAAGAATAGCAGAAAAGTTATGATGAGAAAAGGAATATTAGATATTCTAAAAGGTAAGTTTTTGGTGAGTGGTGATGCTCCTAAAAACTGGTTGTTCATCATTTTTGTTTCTTTTTTAGCAACTATAATGATAGGGAGTTCACATAGCGCCGATGGTAAGGTGCATAAAATAGCAGCTTTAAATGAAGAGGTAAGAGAGTTAAGGAGTGAGTTTGTAGATGTGCGTTCAGATGTGCAGCGCTTAAAATTAGAGTCTACAATATTAGAAACCATGGAGCTAAGAGGTTTGTTTCCTTCGGAAACACCACCACAAAAGATAAAAGTAAAAACACTAAAAAAGTAATGGCGGTAACAGAAAAGAACATATTAACTAGGCTCTATGTAGTTGCTGGTTGTCTTTTTGTTTTTGCTGTTGCAGTAATGGTGAAACTGGTAAGCATTCAGATGGTAGATGGCGATAAGTATAAAAAACTTGCTATGGACCGTACCGAAAAGATGTTTACTATAGCACCTAATCGTGGAAACTTATATTCAGACGATGGTAGTTTGTTGGCAACTTCGGTCTCTAGGTATACCATCCGTTTTGATGCGGTTACGGTAAAGGATAAAGTTTTTCAGGAAAATATAAAGCCATTATCAGATTCTTTGGCTAAAATGTTTGGTAAATCGTCATCACATTACCAACGATTGTTTAGAAAAGCAAAGAATAATAAGAACAGGTATAAGTTAATAGCGCGTAACCTAGATTATTCAGATTACATAAAAATAAAAAGCTTTCCATTGTTTGTAAAAGGACCAAATCGTGGAGGCTTAATAGTAGAGCAGAAAACAGTTAGGGAGCATCCTTTAGGGAAAATAGCCGAGCGTAGTGTTGGTTATGAGCGTGTAGATGAAAAGGGACATTATACAAGAGTAGGTTTAGAAGGTGCTTTTGGACAGTATTTAAGAGGAACAGAAGGAAAGCGTTTAAAACAAAAAATAGCAAAAGGGCAATGGAAACCTATTGGTTTAGATAATATAGTAGAACCAAAAGACGGTTATGATGTTGTTTCTACAATAGATATAAATATACAAGATATAGCGCACCATGCATTGTTAGGTCAGTTAGAAAAATATAAGGCAGACCATGGTTGTGTTATTGTAATGGAAACTAAAACAGGAGAAGTAAAAGCTATTTCTAATTTAGGAATTACAAGTTCAGGAAAATATTACGAGCGCTTAAATTATGCTATAGGAGAATCGCACGAACCAGGTTCTACCTTTAAATTAATGTCTATGGTAGCGGCATTAGAAGATAAGGTAATAGACACGAGTACGGTATTTGATACAGGAAATGGACGTTGGAAAATTTACGATAGAACTGTGCGAGACTCTAAATGGGGTGGTTATGGGAAAGTAAGTGCAGCAAGAGCATTTGAAATTTCTTCGAATACAGCATTTGCAAAAATGATTCATGAGAATTACAAAGATAATCCAGAGAAATTTGTAGACCGCTTAAAAGCAATGCACCTTCATGAGGAATTAGGTATGCCTATAAAAGGAGAAGGGAAGCCAGTAATAAGAAACCCTGGAGATAAAGGTTGGTCTGGTATTTCGTTAGCGTGGATGTCTCATGGATATGAAGTTTCGCTAACCCCTTTACAGACCTTAACCTTTTATAATGCCATAGCTAATGGGGGGGGAATGGTAAAGCCAAGATTAATTAAAGAGGTAAAGGAGTGGAATAAAACTATTTTAAAGTTTGATAAAGAGGTAATTAGCGAATCGGTTTGTTCTAAAGAAACAATAGGGAAGGTACGTCAGATTTTAAAAGATATTGTGGTTAAAAAACATGGTACAGGTCATGGTTTATATTCTTCTAATTTTTCTATGGCGGGTAAAACAGGAACTTGCCAAAAAAACTATATAGATAAAACAAGCGATAAGTTTGGCTATATATCTTCTTTTTCGGGTTATTTCCCTGCGGATAATCCTAAGTATTCTTGTATTGTAGTTATACACGAGCCAGATAAAAGTGTGGGGTATTATGGAGCAGATGTAGCGGGACCAGTATTTAAATCTGTTGCGCAAAAAATATATACAACATCACCATTAACAGATGAGATAGATGTATTGGATAATGAAGATGAAAATTTAAATAAAAATTTTCAAAAATATTATGTGCAGTCACAAGAAAGAGGTAGTAAAGTGCCAAATGTAAAGGGAATGAGTGGGATGGATGCTATTTCTTTATTAGAGAATTTAGGATTACAAGTAGAGGTTAAAGGAAATGGTAAGGTAAAGAGTCAGTCAGTACCACAAGGGGCAGATATACTAAAAACACAAAAAATAGTTTTAGAGCTTTCATGAAATTATTAAAAGACATATTATTTGGAGTTGGAATTTCTGCGGTAAGCGGAAGTACTGATATTATGATAAACTCTATTTGTTTCGATTCTAGAAAAATAGGGTTGGATGATGTTTTTGTAGCCATAAAAGGAACTTTGGTAGATGGGCACGAGTATATAAAAAAGGGAATAGCCTTAGGAGCAAAAGCAATTATATGCGAAGAATTACCTAAAGATATTGTAAATGGAATTACTTATGTTGTTGTAGATAATGGTAATAAGGCCTTAGCTATAATGGCTTCTAATTTTTATGAAAATGCCTCTAAAAATTTAAAATTAGTAGGTGTAACGGGCACTAATGGTAAAACAACAATCAGTAGTTTGTTGTATCAGTTGTTTAAAAATGCAGGCTATAAAGTTGGATTAATATCTACTATAAAAATAGTTGTAGATGGGCAAGAATATGCAACAAGCCATACAACACCAGATGCCTTAACTATTAATAAGTATTTAGGTTTAATGAATAATGCTGGTGTGGAGTATTGCTTTATGGAGGTAAGTTCTCACGGTATTCATCAAAAAAGAACAGAAGGTTTAGTATTTGCTGGAGCTATATTTACAAACTTATCTCATGATCATTTAGATTATCATAAAACATTTGCAGAATATAGAGATACTAAAAAGTTATTGTTTGATCAGTTGCCAAAAACGGCATTTGCAATAACAAATAGCGATGATAAAAATGGTGCAGTAATGCTTCAGAATACAAAGGCAAAGAAATACACCTATGCCTTAAAAAGTTATGCAGATTATAGAGCACAAGTTTTAGAAAACCAGTTCGATGGGCAATTACTAAAGATTAATGATAATGAGTTGTGGTCTAAGCTTATAGGAGGTTTTAATGCGTATAATTTATTAGCGATATATGCAACGGCAGATTTACTAGGTTTAGAAAACTTAGAGATTTTGCAATTATTAAGTCAGTTAGAAAATGTTGATGGTAGATTTCAGTATTATATTTCAAAAGAAAAAATAACGGCAATAGTTGATTATGCCCATACACCGGATGCGTTAAAAAATGTACTTGATACAATCAACACATTGAGAACTGGAAATGAAAACGTCATCACCGTTGTGGGGTGTGGTGGCGATAGAGATAGTTCAAAGCGCCCGGTTATGGGTAATATCGCATCGGCATTAAGTAATAAAGTCATTTTTACATCAGATAATCCTCGAACAGAATCTCCTAATGCTATAATTAAGCAGATGGAAGAAGGAGTAGAGCCGCAAAATTTCAGAAAAATTTTATCAATAGACGATAGGGAGCAAGCGATAAAAACAGCATGTCAATTAGCGCTTGCCAATGATATTGTTTTAATAGCAGGAAAAGGGCACGAAACGTATCAGGAAACAAACGGAGAACGCATACATTTTGATGATTTTAAAATGGTAAAAGAAGTATTAACAAGTTTAAATAAATAACAGTAAGAATAAAGGTTTTTATGTTATACTATCTATTTGATTTTTTAGAAAAAAAATACCAGCTTCCAGGGGCAGGCTTGTTTAATTTTATAACGTTTCGTGCGGCATTAGCAATAATATTGTCTTTAATTATTGCAACAGTTTATGGTAAAAAAATTATTGTTTTTCTCCGTAAAAAACAGATTGGAGAAACGGTTCGTGATTTAGGTTTAGAAGGACAAAACCAAAAAGCAGGAACACCAACAATGGGTGGTTTAATAATTATCCTAGCTACACTAATACCAGTATTATTATTTGCTAAAATAGAGAACATATATATTCTATTGCTTATGGTAACTACCGTTTGGATGGGGATTATTGGCTTTGTAGATGATTATATAAAAATATTTAAAAAAGATAAAGAAGGCTTAAAAGGGAGGTTTAAAATAATGGGTCAGGTTGTCCTTGGTTTAATTGTGGGAGCTACTCTTTATTTTCATCCAGAGGTAACCATGAAAGAGCAAGTAGATGAGGTTGTAACGAGTCAGTTAATATTAGACGGAAATGTAGGAGAAGAAATAAAATCTACTAGAACTACTGTGCCCTTACTAAAACACAACGAATTAGATTATGCAGATTTTATTGCATGGACTGGTGAAGGTATGGAGAAGTATGCGTGGTTAATATTTATTCCGTTGGTTATAATAGTAGTTACAGCAGTGTCTAACGGAGCAAATTTAACAGATGGTATAGATGGTTTAGCAGCAGGTACATCGGCAGTAATTGTATTTGCTTTGGGAGTTCTTACTTGGGTATCTGGTAATATTATTTTCTCTAATTACCTAGATATAATGTTTATTCCTAGAGCAGGTGAGTTGGTAGTTTTTATAGCGGCATTTTTAGGAGCATTAATAGGGTTCTTATGGTATAATGCTTACCCTGCGCAAGTGTTTATGGGAGATACAGGAAGTTTAACCATAGGCGGTATTATAGCCGTAATTGCAATTATTATAAGAAAAGAATTAATGATACCAGTATTATGTGGAATTTTCTTTGCAGAGAACCTTTCTGTAATGCTGCAAGTAGGATATTTTAAGTACACCAAGAAAAAATTAGGAGAAGGAAAACGTATTTTCTTAATGGCTCCATTACATCACCATTATCAGAAAAAAGGATACCATGAAAGTAAAATCGTAATAAGGTTTTTAATTGTTGGAATATTATTGGCAATTATAACCATAGTAACACTTAAGTTACGATAGTATGAAAAGGTTAGTGGTTTTAGGAGGCGGAGAAAGTGGCGTAGGTACCGCAATTTTAGGGAAGCAAAAAGGCTATGATGTTTTTGTTTCTGATAAAGGGAAAATAAAAGAAAAGTATAAACAAGTTCTTAAACATTTTGAAGTTGATTGGGAAGAAGAGCAGCATACAGAAGCTAAAATTTTAAATGCTGATGTGGTAATGAAAAGCCCAGGGATACCAGATACAGTTCCTTTAGTGCTTAAGTTAACTAAAGACAGTATTCCAGTGATTTCGGAAATAGAATTTGCATCACAATATACAGATGCAACTATTTTAGGAATTACAGGGAGTAATGGTAAAACAACAACAACGATGTTATTGCATCACCTTTTAAAAGACGGAGGTTGCAATGTAGGAATGGCGGGTAATATAGGAGATAGTTATGCTAAAATGGTAGCAGCGCAAAACTATGATTTTTATGTGTTAGAGATTAGTAGTTTTCAGTTAGATGGTATCGTAGATTTTAAACCGCACATTGCCATTTTAACCAATATTACACCAGATCATTTAGATCGATATAATTATAAGTTTGAAAACTATATAGCATCAAAATTTAGAATAGTTAAAAACCAAACTAAAGAAGATTACCTTATTTATGATGCAGATGATGAGGTAATAACAAATTGGATAAAAAACAACCCAATACAATCGCAATTAATACCTTTTTCTATAGAGAAAGAATTAGAAGAAGGAGCATATATTAAAGAAGATAAGATAATAATAAAGACACAAAATACAACTATGGAGATGATGAAAGATACACTAGCACTAGAGGGTAATCACAATCTAAAAAATACGATGGCGGCATCAACAGCAGCTAAGTTAATTCAGATTAGAAAAGCAACAATTCGTAATAGTGTTCAGAATTTTCAAGGGGCACCGCATCGTTTAGAAAAAGTGCTTAAGATCCATCATGTAGAATATATAAACGATTCTAAGGCTACGAATGTAAATGCAACGTATTATGCTTTAGAGAGTATGAAAACGCCAACGGTATGGATAGTTGGAGGTGTAGATAAAGGTAATAACTATAAGGATTTAATGCCTTTAGTAAGAGAAAAAGTAAAGGCTATTATTTGTTTAGGAGAAGATAATTCTAAAATAGTTGACGCTTTTGGTAATGTTGCAGATTTAATGGTAGAAACATACTCTATGAGTGAGGCCGTTAAAATAGCATACAAAGTAGCAGAGCGTGGAGATACTGTTTTGTTATCACCAGCATGCGCTAGTTTTGACCTTTTTAAAAATTATGAGGATAGAGGAGACCAATTTAAAAATGCAGTAAAAAACTTGTAAGAGTGACTCAGTTTTTCGAAAATATTAAAGGAGATAAAGCTATTTGGGGTGTTGTGGCCCTATTGGCCTTGTTTTCTTTTTTGCCAGTATATAGCGCCAGTAGTAATTTGGTGTATGTAGTTGGTAATGGAACAACTATTGGGCATCTGGTAAAGCATGCTTTATTATTGTTTTTAGGTTTCGGAATTATTTATGGGGTACATAAAATTCCCACTCACTTTTTTAAAGGCTTATCTATTATAGCAATGCCAGTAGTATTGCTATTATTGGTGTATACATTAGCGCAAGGAACTACTATAGGAGGGGCAAATGCAAGTCGTTGGATACGCTTGCCGTTAGTAGGTTTTACATTTCAAACCTCCAATTTAGCATCTGTGGTGTTAATGATTTATGTGGCAAGATATTTGAGTAAAATTAAAGATGAGGTTATAACTTTTAAACAAAGTATTTTGCCTTTATGGTTGCCTGTGTTTTTAGTTTTGGTGCTTATACTGCCAGCTAACTTTTCTACCGCAGCTATTATCTTTTTTATGGTATTAGTGTTGTGCTTTGTGGGTGGTTATCCTATAAAATATTTATTGGGGATTGTAGGGGCAGGAATGTTATTTTTAACACTCTTTATTTTAACTGCAAAAGCATTTCCAGATGTGTTTCCTAACCGTGTAGATACATGGGTAAGTAGAATAGAAAGTTTTACTAATGGAGAAGATTCGGAGTCCGATTATCAAATAGAAAAAGCAAAAATAGCCATAGCAACAGGAGGTATTGTAGGTAATGGGGCAGGAAAAAGTGTAATGAAAAATTTTTTACCGCAAAGCTCATCCGATTTTATATATGCTATTATTATTGAGGAGTACGGATTGGTAGGTGGCTTTATTTTAATGTTTTTTTATTTATTACTCTTATTTAGAATTGTGGTAATAGCTAACGGAGGAGAAACAATTTTTGGAAAATTATTGGTGTTGGGAGTAGGTTTGCCTATTGTTTTCCAGGCATTCATAAATATGGCAGTTGCAGTAGAGTTATTTCCTGTAACCGGGCAAACATTGCCATTAATAAGTAGTGGAGGAACATCTACTTGGATGACGTGTATGGCTATTGGAGTAGTATTAAGTGCTAGTAATAAAAATAATAGGGCACCATTAGAAGATGATATTGTAGAAGAAGATGAAACAAACCCTTTAGAAGTATTAAGTGGACAATTATAAATTTATATTATCTGGTGGAGGTACTGGCGGACATATTTATCCGGCAGTTGCTATAGCTAATGAATTAAAAAAACGCTTTCCAAAAGCTGAAATTTTATTTGTTGGGGCAAAAGACCGCATGGAAATGGAAAAGGTGCCGCAAGCAGGATATAAAATAGAAGGACTTTGGATAAGTGGCTTACAGCGAAAGCTTACATTAAAAAATTTAATGTTTCCATTTAAATTAATAAGTAGTTTGATAAAAGCACGAGGCATAGTAGCAAAATTTAAACCAGATGTTGTAATAGGCACTGGCGGATTTGCTAGTGGACCACTTTTAAAAATTGCATCGCAAAAAAATATTCCTTGTGTTTTGCAAGAGCAAAACTCTTATGCTGGCATTACCAATAAATTACTAGCAAATAAAGTAAAGAAAATATGTGTTGCTTATGATGGTATGGAGCAGTTTTTTCCTGCCGATAAAATTATAAAAACAGGAAACCCCGTTCGTGGAGATTTAATTAGAAGTGCCACAAATAAAGAAGGGGCTTATCAATTTTTTGAATTAAAGTCCGATAAGTCAGTACTGTTAATTTTAGGAGGAAGTTTAGGGGCTAAGAGAATTAATGAGTTGGTAGAAAGGCATCTTCCTTTTTTTATAGCTAATCGTATTCAGGTAGTATGGCAGTGTGGTAAATTATATTACGAGACCTATAAAAAATACAATTCGGAAACGGTAAAAGTATATGATTTCTTAAATAGGATGGACTATGCTTATAGTGTAGCAGATATTATTATTTCTAGAGCAGGAGCAGGTTCTGTATCGGAGTTATGTATTGTAGGGAAACCAGTATTATTTATTCCGTCGCCTAATGTAGCAGAAGACCATCAAACTAAAAATGCAAAAGCATTGGAACAAGAAAATGCAGCAGTTTTAATTAAGGAAAAAGATATAGCAGAAACTTTTGAAACTGTTTTTTTAGAGGTATTTAAATCAAAAGAAAAACAAGAAGAATTATCAGTTAATATAAAAAAGTTAGCAATGCCAAATGCAACAAAAGATATTGCTGATGAGATTGAAAAATTATTAGAAAGTAAATGAATTTAAAAGAAATACATAACGTTTATTTTGTTGGTATAGGAGGCATAGGAATGTCTGCTTTGGCTCGTTATTTTAAATTTATTGATAAAGAAGTAGCTGGTTATGATAAAACAGAAACACCTTTAACCAAAGAGTTAAGTGGTTCTGGAATTCATATTCATTACAGAGATGATGTAAAATTAATTACCAAAAATTATTTAAATAAGGCTACTACCTTAGTAGTGTATACGCCGGCTATACCCAAAGAGCATACGGAACTTAATTATTTTTTAGATAATGGTTTTACGGTAAAAAAACGCTCTGAGGTTTTAGGTATAGTAACGCAAGATACCTTTTGTTTTGCTGTAGCAGGAACGCACGGAAAAACAACAACTTCTAGTATTTTGGCGCATTTGTTAAAAGAATCTGGAACTCCAATAACGGCCTTTTTAGGAGGTATATCGGAAGATTTTAATAGTAATTTTTTATTAGAAGGAACAGCTTATTCTGTGGTAGAAGCAGATGAGTTTGATCGCTCTTTTTTACAGCTTTCACCAGATGTAGCTTGTGTAACATCTATGGATGCAGATCATTTAGATATTTATGGTACAAGTGATGAAATAAAAAAATCGTTTAAAGAATTTGCAAGCAAAGTAAAACCAAACGGAAAACTGTTTGTTAGAAATGGTTTGCCGTTAAATGGTATTACTTATGGTATAGAAGATAATTCGGATTATTGTATTCGAAATTTAAAGATAGAACATGGTGCCTACATTTTTGATTTGGAAACCCCAAAAAAAGTTTTTAAAGGGGTAACGTTTAACAAGCCAGGTAAACATAATTTGTTAAACGGGCTAGTAGCTTTTGCAATGGCAATGCAAATTGGTTCCCCTTCCGATAGCATTGCCGAAGCTCTAGGTACTTTTAAAGGTGTGCAACGTCGTTTTACGTACAGAATAAAAGAAAATAATTTTGTTTTTATAGATGATTATGCACATCATCCAACAGAAATAAATGCAGTTTATAACGCAATAGAAGAGATGCATCCTAATAAAAAGGTGTTAGCTGTTTTTCAGCCACATTTATTTTCTAGAACAAAAGATTTTATAGAAGATTTTGCAACAAGTTTATCACAGTTTGATGCTGTTTTGTTGTTAGATATATATCCTGCCAGAGAAAAACCAATAGAAGGAGTTACTTCTGAGTGGTTGTTAAGTAAAATAAAGAATACGAATAAAAAAGTTATAGAAAAATCAAGCTTAATAAAAGAAATTAAAGAAATAAACCCTGAGGTTTTGGTTACAATGGGGGCAGGAGATATAGGTTTAGAAGTATTAAAAATAGAAAAAGAGTTTGCTTATGAAATTTAATTGGAACTACATAAAAATGGTAGTGCTGTTACTTTTGGTAATAGGTCTTTATTCTTTTTCTAACTATAGAAGCGAGAAAAAAGAAGTAAAAGAACATCATGTTCAATTTGTTGGTAATCAGGGGCTTTACGTAACGCAGGAAACGGTTAATAAATTGTTAATACAAAATTACGGCAAGGTTAAAAACATAGCCAAAGAAAAATTAGATTTGAATAACATAGAAAAGGTAATTGCATCCAACGCTATGGTAAAAAGTTCCCAAGTTTATCTTACTGTAAATGGACAACTTACGTCAAAAATTGAACAGCGTAAACCAATAGCGAGAGTTGAAGGCAAGGAAAGATTTTATCTAGATGATGATGGAGAAAGAATGCCTTTATCTAAAAATCACTCAGCTAGAGTTCCAATTATTACAGGAAATATAACGGGGGAAAGTTTAGAAGATATCTATGTTATTTTAAAATATATTAACAACGATAGTTTTTTAAGAAAAAATGTTATCGGAATACATATAAAAGAAAATAATAAGTATCAATTAAAATTCCGAATGGATGATTTTGTAGTACATCTAGGAGGGGTAAACGATTTAGAAAAAAAGTTCACAAATTTTAGGGCTTTTTATACCAAAGCAACAAAAGATAATACTTTGGATGACTATAATAGCGTAAGCTTAGAATATAATAATCAGGTAGTGTGCACCAAAATATAAATTATGGAACAAGCTAATTATTCAGTTGGGTTAGACATAGGAACCACTAAGATTGTAGCCATTATTGGTAAGGAAAACGAATATGGTAAAATAGAGGTTTTAGGAATAGGCAGATCTAAAAGTTTAGGAGTGCACCGTGGTGTGGTTAATAATATTACCCAAACCATAAAATCTATACAACAAGCTATAGAAGAAGCAGAATCTAATTGCGGATTAAAAATAGGGTCTGTAGTAGTAGGTATTGCAGGGCAACACATTAGAAGCTTACAGCATAGCGATTATATTACTAGAGCTAATTCAGAAGAAGTAATTAATGATGATGATTTAGATAAGCTGTGCAACCAAGTATATAAACTTGTGATGTTGCCAGGCGAAGAAATTATTCATGTATTACCACAAGAATATAAGGTAGATGGGCAGGCAGAAATAAAACAACCTATTGGAATGTATGGCGGAAGATTAGAAGCTAATTTCCATGTAGTAGTAGGGCAAGTATCATCTATTAAGAATATAGGAAGATGTATTAAAAGTGCTGGTTTAGATTTAGCCAGTATAACCTTAGAACCTTTAGCTTCTGCAAATGCAGTATTAAGTCAGGAAGAAAAAGAAGCAGGAGTAGCCTTAATAGATATAGGTGGTGGTACTACCGATTTAGCTATTTTTAAAGATGGTATCATAAGGCATACAGCTGTAATTCCTTTTGGAGGAAATATTATTACCGAAGATATAAAGGAAGGTTGCTCTATTATAGAAAAGCAAGCTGAATTATTAAAAATAAAGTTTGGTTCGGCGTGGCCAGGAGAAAATAAGGATAACGAAATAGTGTCTATTCCAGGCTTAAGAGGAAGAGAACCTAAAGAAATTACCTTGAAAAATCTTTCTAAGGTAATTCATGCCAGAGTAGTAGAAATTATAGAGCAAGTGTACGTAGAAATAAAAAATTACGGACACGATGATCAAAAGAAAAAACTAATAGCAGGTATTGTTTTAACAGGAGGTGGAAGTCAGTTAAAACACTTAAAACAGTTAGTAGAATATATTACAGGAATGGATACCAGAATAGGATATCCTAATGAGCACTTAGCAGGAGATTCAGATGAAGAGATAGCAAGCCCTTTATATGCTACAGCAGTAGGATTATTAATGAATGCTATAGAAACTAGTGCAAAAAATAAAGCAATAGAAAGCGAAGAAGAAATAGTAGCAGAAGAGAGTAATGCTGTTTCTGATACTAATGAAGCAGATACAGTAGTACAACAACCCGTAAGAAAAGAGCGAAAATCCATTCTTGACAAATGGTCAGAGAAATTGAAAGATTTTTTAGATAATGCAGAATAACGCATAAAAATATATATAGTAGAACCAGATAATACGTATTGTATGAGTAAGAACACCGAATTTGAAAGTATTTCGTTTGATTTGCCCAAAAATCAAAGCAATGTCATAAAAGTCATTGGTGTAGGTGGTGGTGGTAGTAATGCCATAAATCACATGTTCCAAGCAGGGATTAAAGGAGTAGATTTTGTTATTTGTAATACAGATGCACAAGCGCTTCAAAATAGTTCAGTTCCTAATAAAATTCAATTAGGAGTTTCTTTAACAGAAGGATTAGGTGCTGGTGCCAATCCTGAAGTAGGAGAGCAAGCAGCTATAGAAAGTACAGAGGATATTAAGAGTATGTTAGGTACTAATACCAAAATGGTATTTATTACTGCTGGTATGGGTGGTGGTACAGGAACTGGTGCGGCTCCTGTTATTGCTAAGCAAGCCAAAGAAATGGATATTCTTACTGTTGGGATTGTTACTATTCCGTTTTTGTTCGAAGGCAAAATGCGTGGAGAACAAGCACATGCCGGAATGGAAAAATTAAGAAAGAATGTAGATTCTTTAATTGTAATTAATAACAACAAACTTAGAGAAGTATACGGTAACCTTGGTTTTAAAGCAGGTTTCTCTAAAGCAGATGAAGTATTAGCAACAGCAGCAAAAGGTATTGCAGAGGTAATTACACATCACTATACACAAAATATAGATTTACGTGATGCTAAAACAGTACTATCTAATAGTGGTACAGCTATTATGGGTTCTGCATCTGCATCTGGTTCTGCAAGAGCGCACGAAGCTATTATGAAAGCTTTAGATTCTCCATTATTAAACGATAATAAAATTACTGGAGCTAAAAATGTATTGTTACTTATTGTGTCTGGTTCACAAGAAATAACAATAGATGAAATAGGCGAAATTAATGATCATATACAAGCAGAAGCAGGTCATGGAGCTAATATTATTATGGGTGTTGGCGAAGATGAAAACTTAGGAGAAGCAATAGCTGTTACTGTTATTGCTACGGGTTTTGATGTTGATCAGCAAGATGAAATTGTAAATACCGAATCTAAAAAAATAATACATACTTTAGAGGAAAACCAAAAAGCAGAGCAAATTTTGGTATCTCCTCCAGTAAAAAATATAATACACACATTAGAAGAGGAAGAAGAGGTAGTCCCTGCTCCAAAACAAACCCCAGAGATTATAAAACATACTTTAATTGAAGAGGAAACAGAAAAACCAACAAATATAATTCCTACTACAAATAAGATTAAAGATTTTAATGTAATATATGAGGAAGTACTTGCTACGGAAGCAATAGATGAAGACGATTTTATTATTATAAATACAAATGATAAAATTAAAGATATTGAAGTAGTAGATCCTGTTGTTGTTAGTGATAAAAAAGTAGATGAAGATCAATTTACTTTAAGCTTTGATATGCCTTTGTTTGAAATGGAGAATGAAGCAGAGAAAGAAAATGTAGTTACTTTTGATTTAGAAGAGAATATTAATGATATTGAAGTAAAAGATCATATAGAAGTTACACCTACTTTAGAATATAGCAAGGAAGAAGAAACAACAAGATATAGTTTAGATGACTATATGGATTTAGAAACCAAACTTACCGGAGCTAAATCGCAAACAGAAGAAGTTAAGCCTAAGGTAGCTGAAGAGGAAATAGTTTTTGAAAAGAAAACGGTTGAAAAAGAAATCGTAGAGGAAGTAGAAACTAAGAAGCTAGATCCTATGGATAGCCCTATAGAAGAGTTGTTAAAGGAAAGAGCAGACGAACGAAGAAAAAAGCTAAAAGATTTTAACTATAAGTTTCAGAATAACGTAAATAGTATAGACGAAATAGAAAAAGAACCTGCATATAAAAGGCAGGGTATTGCTCTAAAAGAAAATACGAGAGACAATAAAATATCTAAAACATCTATTAGTGAAGATAGTAATGATGATATTCAATTACGTTCTAATAATTCTTTTTTACATGATAATGTAGATTAATTAATAATCCTAGAATAACTTTTAGGCCCGAAAACAGCTAACGTTTTCGGGTTTATTTTTTATATTCGTTTTCGCTAAATAATAAAGATATGAGTTTACAGAAACAAGTAATGGAACAAATGAAGGCAGCAATGAAAGCTAAAGATAAAGTAGCTTTAGAAGCATTGCGTGCTATAAAATCAGCAATATTATTAGCGCAAACAGAAAGCGGTTCTAATGAAGAATTGTCAGAGGATGCAGAAATTAGCTTAGTACAAAAACTAGTTAAGCAAAGAAAGGATAGCGCTACTATATATACAGAACAAGGTAGAGCCGATTTAGCAGCCCCAGAATTAGCACAAGTAGCAATTATAGAACAATTTTTACCAGAGCAACTTACAGAAGAAGAAATAGAGAAAGTAGTATTACAAACTATAGAAGCTACAGGAGCTGCTGGTATGAAAGATATGGGTAAGGTTATGGGTATAGTTTCTAAAGAATTGGCTGGGCAAGCAGATGGTAAAACCATTTCTAGTATTGTAAAGGCAAAACTTTCGTAAGCTAGTCTATAATATAGAGCTATTAGTAAGTAAGACTAAGGCCTTTAGGTAATTTTACATAGATTACATTAATACGTACTATATTTCTAATAGCTAACATAATAATGGCTGCGTAGTTCAACTGGATAGAATATCAGATTTCGGCTCTGAGGGTTGGGGGTTCGAATCCCTTCGCGGTCACAAAATTTAAAAATCGCAATAAGCTAAATATAAGCTTATTGCGATTTTTTTTTGTTTTAAAAACTATGGGCGACATAGCGTTTAATTTTATAATTAAAGCTTAGAAAAGAATAAAGCCTCTTATTTATTCAGTTCCCAACAGCTAAATATGGTTTCACAACAAAAAGGATGTACAGTATTTAATTTGTAGTATTATTACTACAAATTAAGATTATTGTCAATGTGAAATCAATTAAATACATCATCCTAATAGTATTCTTAATAAATGGGATTAGTTCTTTTAGTCAAGATGACAATCCGTGGGTTTTGGGTGTTGGTTTTAATACAGTAGATAATTCTGGTACTCGTTTTAAGCAATTATTAAATATTACAGACAATTGGAATCTTTCAAGGTTATTAAAATTTTCAGCAGAGAAAAGGTTTTTGTTCGATTATGGAATAGAGCTGTCTACAACACTTAACAAATTTAATAGTGGTAAAATGATTAACAGCGAGTTTAATATACAAGAAGTAAATTATTTATCAGTAGATATAATGGCTAAAAATTATGTGTCTAATTATTTTACAAACCCACAGCATTCTACTTATACAGGATATATAGTTGGAGGATTGGGGAACAATTTTTTTGATGGCGTATTAAACCAAACATTAAATGCAGGTTTTGGAATAAATATTAGAATAAAATATGATTTAAGAATAAATCTACAAACGCTAGGAAAGTTTTCAATAGACGATAATAGCCCAGGAGATTCTAGTCATTTACAACACTCAATATCAATAATAAAATGGATAAAGAAAGCACAAAAGTAGAAACCTTATCAAAGCACTATTTTTCTCATGAAACCGCTGTGATAGATAATAGTTGTTCTATAGGAGAAGGAAGTAAGATTTGGCATTTTTCACATATAATGTCTGGGGCTAAAATGGGTAAAAAATGCAATGTAGGGCAGAATGTTGTTATTTCTCCAGAGGTAGAATTAGGCAATAATGTAAAAGTTCAGAATAATGTATCTATATACACAGGAGTTACCTGCGAAGACGATGTGTTTTTGGGACCTTCTTGTGTTTTTACTAATGTTATTAATCCCAGAAGTGCTATTAACCGTAGAGGAGAATATTCTAAAACGCATTTAGGCAAAGGGGTAACTATTGGCGCAAATGCAACAATAGTATGCGGACACGATATAGGAGCTTATGCTTTTATAGGTGCTGGCGCTGTAATAACAAAAACAATAAAGCCATATGCATTGGTAGTAGGAAATCCGGCAAAACAAATTGGCTGGATGAGTGAGTATGGATGTAGATTAAATTTTGATAATACAAATATAGCGGTATGTAAAGAGAGTTTAGAGCGCTATGAATTAAAGAATAATGCAGTTATAAAATTATAAGGTTATGGAGAATAAAAATTTTGCAATCATTGGAGTAGGTGGTTATATAGCCCCAAGGCATATACAAGCAATTAAAGCTACAAATAATACATTATTGGCGGCTTTAGATAAATCTGATAGTGTTGGGATTATGGATAGTTATTTTCCTAATGCTCATTTTTTTACAGAATTTGAACGTTTTGATCGCCATGTAGAAAAATTAAAAAGGAGAAAAAATATACAGTTAGATTATGTGAGTATATGTACTCCCAATTATTTACACGATGCGCATATAAGAATGGCATTACGGAGAGGAACTCATGCTATTTGTGAAAAACCTTTGGTTATAAATCCATGGAATATAGACCCTTTAGTAGATATAGAAAAAGAATCTAACACTAAAGTCAATACTATTTTACAATTGCGATTACACGATAGTATTATCGCATTAAAGAAGAAAATAGATGAGGGTCCAAAAGATAAAATTTATGATGTAGACTTAACGTATTTAACCTCTAGAGGAAATTGGTACCATACTTCATGGAAAGGAGACATTTCTAAATCTGGCGGTATTGCTACAAATATAGGAGTGCACTTTTATGATATGTTATCATGGATTTTTGGAGAAGTTACAGCAAATAAAGTGCATTTATTAAATAGGGATAGTGCTTCAGGGTATTTAGAATTTAAAAGAGCTAGAGTTAGGTGGTTTTTATCTATTGATTATAATAATATACCAGATGATATTAAAATCCAAGGAAAGAGAACCTATAGGTCTATAAAAGTAGATGGACAAGAAATAGAATTTAGTAGTGGTTTTACAGAATTGCATAATAAAAGTTATCAGGAAATTTTAAAAGGAAATGGATTTGGATTATTAGAATCTAAGCAATCTATAGAAATAGTTCATGATATACGTAATGCAAAAATCTCCAGATTACAGGGAGATTACCACCCATTAGTAAAACCAGAAAGTGTAATGCAACATGTTTCATAAATAAACAGAAAAAATAAAGGTGGGGACATTAGCAACTAAAGCAAAAACAGGATTGGTGTGGAGTAGCGTAGATAAATTTACAACGCTAGTTATACAATTTGTGCTGGGTATTGTTTTAGCGCGTATACTCTTGCCAGAAGATTATGGGCTTATAGGTATGATAACCATTTTTATGGCCATATCGCAAGCACTAATAGATAGTGGTTTTGTTGCCGCTTTGGTGCAAAAAAAAGAGGTTACTAATAGAGATTATTCAACTGTTTTTTACTTTAATATCTTAACAGGGATAGCATTATACACCATACTTTTTTTTTCTGCTGATGTAATAGCAAAATTTTATGAAGAGCCACAGTTAATAGCTTTAATAAGAGTAATAGGTTTAAATATAATTATTATAGCCACCTCCTTAATTCATAGGGCAATTTTAACGACTAAGATTGATTTAAAAACACAAGCAATATCAAATGTTACTTCTGCATTAATAGCAGGCATATTAGGAATATATTTAGCCTTAAAAGGACATGGTGTATGGGCATTAGTATATCAATACTTAGCAAGAAATATATTAATGACACTTATGTTTTGGTTTTTAAATCGTTGGAAACCATTATTAGTTTTTGATAAAAAATCGTTTAAAGGGCTTTTTAATTTTGGTTCTAAATTAATGTTGTCAGATCTATTAAGAGTATTCTTTAATAATATTTACCTCATAATTATTGGTAAAATATATAAGGCAGAAGAGCTTGGTTTTTTTACAAGGGCAACACTATTTAAGCAAGTTCCAGGAACTTTATTAACTACAATATTGCAAAGTGTTACTTTTCCAATATTGGTTAAGGTAATAGAAGAGGATGTTAAAGTAAAAAAGTTATTAGTAAGGAGTGTTCGTCTTACTGGTTTTTTGCTATTTCCTATCGTAATTTCATTAGTGTTTTTTGCCAAGCCATTGATATTGGTTTTATTAACAGAAAAATGGCTACCAACAGTTTTATTACTTCAAATTTTATCAGTAGAAATTATTTTTTTTCCACTGAAACACATCAATTTAAATTTTTTAAGTGCAAAAGGAAGGTCAGACCTTTTTTTAAAGTTAGAGCTAATTAAACATGTATTAACCATACTAGCTATACTGCTCACTTTTAAGTTTGGTTTATTAGCAATGACAATAGGTTACGTAGTAGTTTCTATCATAGGTTTTTTTGTAAATACATACTATAGTCACCAGTATATTAATTATTCGGCAATACATCAATTAAAAGATTTATTACCCTATGCGTTTACCAGCCTGTTTCTAGGGTATATAAGTTATATAATAGCCAGTTTTTTATCAAATAATATACTGCAATTAATAGTAGGGGTAATAGTGTATGGGCTATTGTATATAGCCTTATCACACATACTTAAGTTTAAAGAATATATAGAAATAAAAGAATTTGTTTTAGAAAAAATAAAGCGTATATAAAATGTATTGGAATAAAAAACATATAGAAGTTGCTTTGTTTTTCGCTATTGGCGTATTGTTTTGTCATATATTATTTTTTCCAGAATACATAATGCCACTGCCTATATTATTAGGAGGTTTAGCTGTAATAATATTATTTTTTGCAGGGGTGTATTACTATACAAATTCTTGGAGTACATACAAAAGTTTTAAAACAAGATTGTTGTTACATAGTCTATTTTATAGGTTAGTATCAATAGCGGTTTTGTATGAATTAACAGCTTTGTATGATCCAGTACATTTACCTTTTGAGATAGCAGCTTTAGATTCATGGAACTATCATTATTCGGGAGTAATAGTTGCAGATGCTATTAGAGAAGGAAAAGATATTTTTTATGAATTATCTCATTTTTGGAAAAGTGAATCTGATTATGGCTTTTCTACATGCATAGGTTTTATGTATTCTATTTTTGGAAAGCATGTGGTAGTGGTAAAAATATTTAATGCTATTGTAGGTAGTTTTACGGTGCTAAGAATATATCAGATTACCCAAATTGCTTATGAAGAAAAGCAGGCACGTATAGCAGGTATACTAACCATGTTAATGCCTCCTTTATTATGGTTTAGCGGACTCTTTCTTAAAGAAACATTATTAATCTTTTTAATTGCTAATATCTGTTATTTTACTTTAAAAATTATAGAAACAGAAAAGTTTAGAATACCTAATACTATTCTTATTCTATTGTTTTTAGGGGCTATTTTTTATTTTAGAACAGTATTAGTTCCTATTGTATTTGGTTGCGTTTTATTGCAAATTGTTTTTAATAAAACTAAAAATAGAAATTATCGCCTCTTTGCTGGTTTTATAACAATTGTTTTAGTTCTGGGGAGCTTATTTATAACCTACGAGCTATCTATGGATAAGCATATAGAGGATGCTATAGAATCTAGTTCTGATCAATTTGGGACAGAATTAGATAAAGCATCAAAAGATAGAGGCATTAACTATACAGCAGCATTAATTTCACCTTTACTAATAGCCGGAGCCATTATAACTCCTTTTCCTTCCTTACTAAATTTTGAAGAAAGACAGTTGGGTATTTATGCTCATTTCCAAAATGAAATAGTACGGAATGTAATGTACTTTTTTGTGTTCATAGGCTTGTTTCGCTTTATAAAGCAACGTAAATCTGGAGCTATTTTCGTAGGCAGTTTCGCTGTTTTATATATAATGGTATTGGCAGTGTCTGGCATATCTTTTCAAGATAGATTCCAATTACTGGCGCTTCCTTTTTTAATCATATTTATGGCAGATGGTATCGTTGCTAAATATCCTAAAAAAGAAAAGCATTGGGTAGGCTATTTATCGTTCATCTTTTTTGCCATATTATTCTGGAATGTTTTTAAACTCTCTAATAGGGGACTTATATAAATTGTAATGAAAGACTTTGTTATTATAAATACAGAAGTATATCCGCCTAATCCTTTAAATAAGATATTAGTGCTAAATGCCAAATGGAGTATAATTATTTACGGTAGTTATAGAGATTATAGTTCAGAACAAGCTAGGGTTATTGTCATAGGAGATTATATAGGTTCCAAAGACGAAATTTTAAATACACCGGATCATGATATTCCTAAATTAAAAGGTATTTTTTATGCTATTGTATTTAAAGGAGAAAACATTAGAGTTTACAATAGCTCTTTTAGTATGTTACCCATTTATTATACAGAAGATAAACAAATGATAGCCTCTTCTGTAGGTTTAATAGAAGAAAATAGTAATAAAGAATTCTCATTAGATAAAAAGTTTATTCTAGAAAATTTATTGTTTAATTATGGTTTTTTTAATAGAACAAAATATAAAGAAATAAAGCTTGTACCTAGTAATAATTATGTAAGCTTACATAGAGATACGGTTTTAATAGTAAAACATTTTACCATTGCAGATTTATTTGTAAAGAGCCCAGTAGGAGGTAAGAAAGCAGTAAATGAACTTAGTAATTTATTTGTAAAAACTACAGAACATTATTTTCCTAATACAAATTTTAATATAGCTTTTACGAGTGGTTTTGATGGACGCACTTTAGTAAGTTGCGCCATGCATCATCAAAAAAAGTTCAATACATTTTCTTTTGGTAGGCCAGAGAATGATGATGTTGCAATACCTAAGAATAATGCAGACGAATTAAATGTTCCCTATCAATATTTTAATTTAGGAACTGAAGCATATATTAAAGCATCTTATTTAGAGAATGCTACAGAATTTACAGCATCTGGCTATTTAGGGAATGGGTTTTTATATGCGCATTTTCCTTACAGTGTAAAAAAATTACAACAAGAAAATTCTAATTATTTAATATCGGGAGCTTGTGGTAGTGAGCTATTTAGGGCATTGCATACAACAGGAGCAGTTACCTCTGCAGCCTTAGCTCATGTTTTTAGTACAGAAGATGAACAAGAATTAAGAGAGAAATTAAGAACATCAAAAACATTAGATGTTCTTAAAATAAATGATTTTTTAATAGAGTTAGAAGAGCTAATTTCTGAAATAGTTGAATATAAAAAACAGTTACCTAAAACGCTTACATTAAATCAGCAATTTTATGTTTTTGTGTTCGAAGAAATTTTTAGAAAGTTTTTTGGTCAATGGGTAGTTGCACAACAACAATATACAAATGTACGGACTCCATTTTTAGACTTCAATTTTGTAAAAGCATTATTGCAAACTAAGTACGCAGGTGCAAATAATAACTTTTTTACAGACAATCCTATAAAGAGGATGAAAGGACAATATATCTATGCAGATATCATAAAAAAAACAAATAGCATTATTTATCATCAAATAACAGGGAAAGGCTATGCACCAAGAGATGTAAGGAATAGTTTATATAGAGCTAATATCATTCTGCCTTTTATTAAAAAGAAGTTTAGGCGTAAAGTAACCAAGACCTACTTAGATAATTTAGGAATTATATCTGGAGTAAAAGAAAATAAAGAAGTATTAAAAGAGATTGTGAATAACAGTACTCTTTTTAAGAAAAAGAAGCTGCTTACAATGTTAGATAATCTTTCTGGATATACGCCAGAAAAAGAACGAGATACATTATTAATGTCGCTATCTATTATTTACAACCATAAGAAAAAAGAAAGAAAAGAAGTATCAGAAAACAAATTAAAACAGGTGTGTTACACTAATAATTAAATCTTATGGAAATACTGTTTGTAAGTAGCGGAAATTGTAAAAACGGAATATCGCCAATTATTCAGAGTCAAGGTAAGTCTTTAAAAGAATTGGGGCATAGTGTTTCTTTTTTTACCATTAAAGGAAAAGGAATTAAAGGTTATTTAAGTCATGTATTTGTTTTAAAAAAATACCTTAAAAAAAGTTCTTATGATGTTGTGCATGCGCATTATTCTTTAAGTGCAATGACGGCTTCTTTGGCAGGCGCTAAACCGTTGGTAGTATCTCTTATGGGGAGTGATGTAAAAGCATCTCCAATAGTAGCATCAATAATTAAAATCTTTAAAAATATATTTTGGAAAAAGGTAATTGTAAAGTCGTTAGATATGAAAACTTCTTCAAAAATTAACGATGCTAAAGTATTACCTAATGGAGTAGATTTTAAAAAATTTAAGCCTATAGATAGAAAAAAAGCTTTGGAAGTAACAGGTTGGAATCCCAATAAAAAACATGTGCTATTTGCTGCAAACCCCAAAAGGAGAGAGAAAAATTACCCATTAGCAAAGAATGCATTTGATAAACTAAAAGACGATTCTGTAGAACTACATGCATTGGTAGATATACCCAACGAATTAATGCCTTATTACTTTAATGCTTCAGATGTTATTTTATTAACGAGCCTTTGGGAAGGTTCTCCAAATGTAATAAAAGAGGCAATGGCTTGTAACAGTAAAATTGTAGCCGTAGATGTAGGAGATATTAAAAAAGTAATTAAGGATACTAGCGGGTGTTTTGTAACCGATTTTAATGTAGCTGTTTTTTCTAAAAAGCTAAAGCAAGCATTGGCATTAGAAAATAAAACAAACGGAAGAGAAAAAATAGCGCATTTAGATGCTAGTGTAATAGCAACAGCCCTTACAAACATATATAAAACAGTGTAAAATGGTAAAAGAGTATATAATACATAGTAATGTAGAAAAGATATCAGAAAAGCAATGGGCTAGCTTATTAGAGGCAGATACTTGTAATTTTTTTCAAACCCCTGAAGCTATTATTTTTTTTACTTCTGTAGGGATAGAGACTTTCTCATTTGTTGTAGAAAATAACGAAACTATTATAGGTGTACTTACAGGAATTATTCAGAAAGAAAAAGGAATAAAATCTAAGTTTACTAGTAGGGCAATAATTTATGGAGGACCTGTTTTTTCTAAGGATATAGATGATGATGAGCTTGTAGAATTAATGAGCTTACTTATAAAAAAACTAAAACAAAAAGTTATTTATATAGAAATTAGAAACCTTAATGATTATAGTGCTTATAAAGAAATATTTAAGCAAGTAGGTTTTAATTATAGTGCGCATTTAAATTTTTATGTAGACTGTACGGATGAGCAGTTGATGCGAAAAAGAATGAGTAGTAGTAAACTAAGACAAGTTAAAAAAAGTATAAAAGAAGGCGCTACTATTATTGAAGCCGAAAATGCACAGCAAGTAGCAGCATTTTACGAAATTTTACACGATTTATATAAGACAAAAGTAAAAACACCTTTGCCAGATTTTAATTTTTTTGCAACACTATGGAAACAGCAATCGGTTAAGTTTTTATTAATAGCATATAAAGAAGAAATTATAGGAGGAATAGTAGCTCCTATACTAGCCAATAAAGTAATATACGAATGGTTTGTTTGTGGTAAAGATGGTCTTTATAAAAATATATATCCAAGTATATTGGCTACTTGGGCTGCAATGGATTATGCGGTAAAAAATAATATACCCCGATTCGATTTTATGGGAGCAGGCAAACCAGAACAAGATTATGGCGTACGAGAGTTTAAATCAAAATTTGGAGGAGAGTTAGTAGAACATGGGCGGTTTAATTATGTAGCCAAGCCACTCCTTTATGGTATGGGAAAAACAGCGGTAAAAATTTTAAAAAAGCACGGATGAAAATATTGATAGATATAGGGCATCCTGGCCATGTACATTTGTTTAAAAACTTTGCAAAAGAAATGATGAACGAAGGACACAAGTTCTTATTTACATGCAGACAGAAGGAGTTCGAAATAGAATTGTTAAAAGCAGAAGGCTTTAATTATGTGTCCTTTGGTAAAAAATACAATACCACTTTTGGAAAGTTATTTGGCTTGCTAAAGTTCGATTTTATGGAGTTTATACAGGGTTTAAAATTTAAACCAGATTTGTTTATGAGTCATGGCTCTCCGTATGCAGCACATGCAGCTGCCGTATTAAGAAAACCGCATGTTTCTTTAGAAGATTCTGGGAACTGGGAGCAAATGAAAATTTATTTGCCTTTTACAAATTGTGTACTTACGCCCGATGTTTTGTTCGAAGATTTAGGGAGCAAGCAAATTAGATATGCCTCTTACCACGAACTAGCATATTTACATCCCAACTATTTTACAGCAAAAGGGAATCATGCATCTATTTTAAATTTAAAAGAAGGAGAAAAGTATGTAATACTCCGATTTGTATCGTGGAATGCTTCGCACGATAAAGGACACAGTGGTTTTTCAGAAAAAGAAAAAAGTAAAATCATAGATTATTTAGCAGCAAAATATAGCGTGTTTATAACCGCAGAAGGCTATTTGCCAGAAAAGTACCAAAAATACAAAATACGAATAGCTCCAGAGCAAATGCACGAAGTGCTTGCAGGAGCCGAATTTTTTATCGGAGAAGGTGCAACAATGGCTGCCGAAGCAGGAGTTTTAGGTACGCCTGCCATATATGTAAACTCTATTCGTAGGGCTTATAATGAAGATCAAGAAAAATATGGTTTAGTATTTAATTATCAGACAGAAGTAGGTGTTTTTGATAAAATAAAAGAGCTAGAAAATATTCCTAATTTAAAAGAGAACTTTAAAGAAAGAAGACAAAAACTATTAGCAGATAAAATAGATATTACGGCCTATATGGTATGGTTTGTAGAGAATTACCCGGAAAGTGAAAAAACAATAAGGAAAAGACCCGAACTACAATACAATTTTAGATAATGGATTTTACAGTAAAAAAATATAAGGAATTATTAAAAGCATTAATAGCTAAAGAATACAATTTTCAGACTTTTGAAGCGTATATTCAAACCCCAAAAGAGAAAAGTATTGTACTTCGGCACGATGTAGATTTATTGCCTTATAATTCGCTCGATTTTGCAAAAATACAGGCAAACTTAGGAATAAAAGGCACCTATTATTTTAGGGCTGTTCCTGAAAGTTGGGATGAAAAAGTGATTAAGAAAATAGCAAAAATGGGTCATGAAATAGGGTACCATTATGAGTGCTTAACAACTTGTAAAGGTAATTTGGAACTAGGGATTAAAGATTTTGAAAAGAACCTTAAAGCCTTAAGAAAATTAGCACCGGTAGCTACTATTTGTATGCATGGCAGTCCCATGTCTAAATACGATTCTAAAGATTTGTGGAAAACCTACGATTATGTAGATTATAAAATAATAGCAGAGCCTTATTTTGATGTAGATTATAACAAAGTATATTATATAACAGATACTGGCAGAAAATGGGACGGACATGCTACGAGTGTGCGAGACAAGGTATCTACCAATTTTAAAAATACCTACCATACTACAGATGATATAATTAAGGCAATACAAACTGATGCATATCCTAGTGTAGCAATGTTTACCTTTCATCCACAGCGTTGGAACGATAATATGTTGTTATGGAGTAAAGAATTGGTATTACAAAATACTAAGAATGTAATTAAGGAGTACTTTTTTGTAAAAAAACCAATGATAGAAAAGCCGAATTATGTTTAAATAAAAGAATTTTTAAAGGAATGTAAAACGTGTTCGCTAGTATAGTTATTCTTGAAAATATAGTATTTCAGTTTCGTATGTTAAAATTGTTCCAGAATTTAATTTAGCTTCAACCTCAAAAATTGTTTTGTTGGGTATGTTTACAGGGTTAATTAAGACAAAGTCTAAAAAGTTTATTGCTCTACCATCGGCAACATAAGAATCTATAATTGAATTGATTGAGATAAACTCATTATCATAGTTTTGAAAGTCAAAATTATTGGTTACATCAATTTTTTCATTAGTTGAAGTATCAATACTATAAATTGTTACTTCACTAATTTGATTAGGGTAGTTTTGTACATATCCATCTTCACAAAAACAGTCAATGGAAGCATTTGCTGTTGCAAATCCAAAATCGGAGAACCTATTTAAAATACTATGCATAGCAATTTGGTTAGATTCTATATCAAAATTAAGAATGAAACTAAAATTATCTTTATCTACAATGTCGTTTTCATTAATTATAATTCTTTCGCCTTCGGTTGCCGATATGGCTCTGTAAAAGGGTTCAATAGATACAGCAGTATAAAAATTTTCAAAAGTTTTATTTTCACATTTACAACAAGAAAAGAATAGTTGTAACGAAAACATTACCGTTAGTACTGTAAAAACTTTTGTCTTCATATTATTAATTTTTTTATTCTCCGTTATAGTCGATTTTTTTTACAATAATTTCATAATTCATTGTATTCATCAGTTTTGGTAAACATTATTGAAAATAAATATACTAAAAAGGCTAAACCTTCAAGAATTAGTAATTACTTTTTTAAATGTTGAATAATGCAGCGCTATAGTTATTTCGCGAATTGTAACTACTATTTTTCTAATAAATAGAAGTTACTATAAATATAAATAACGACTTCGGAAAAAATTCCGAAATCGTTATTATTTTATGTTTTGTTATTTTTCACATTCAATTTTTAAAAGCTCCATTCCTCTGGCATTCATTTTTGCCATATCTTTTTTTGCTCCAAAGAGCCACATAAAAAATGCATCAACTAACCCAGATTCAAGATTAAAATCTTGTGTTACTTTTACGATGTTTCCTGTTTTAGAGAATGAATATTCAAAAGTAGGATTTGCTTTAAATGGTTTCTGAATACTACATTGCATTTTTATATATTCTAAAGGTTTAATTGTTTTTATTTCTTGATATCCTAAGTCTTTGCCTTTATTTCCGTTCCAATGAAATTGTGCACCTACTTGCCCATCATCTCCTTTAACTTCCGTTTTTTGTGTTGGGTCAGCTTCATAAAATGGCGACCATTTTGGAAAGTTTTTTAAATATAAAACCTTATCGAATGTAGTTTTAATATCGGCATTAATATTTACCGTTTTTTTAATGTTAATATGTTGTAATTTATTGGCATTGTAAAATCCGATTCCTAAAAAAAGAATTAATGCTGCTGCGATTATTGTTAGTATCATTTTTTTCATCTTTTAAATTTATATTAGTTTTCCATTGGAATAATATTTCGAACTTCTACAGATCCTCCCATTTTTAAAATAGGACTGTCTTTTGCCATTGTTACTGCTTCATCTAAAGAATTAGCTTTAACAATCATATTTCCACTAATTGTTTTGCTCTCCAAAATTAAAATACCATCAGATACATTTAAATCTGCAGAGATTTGTTTTCCATTAAAGCCTAATTGATGTGTGCTTTCTAATTTTTCTTTAATAGCAATATTTCCAATAAAACTGCCCCAATCTTCTTTCATTTGTTTTATTTCTTGTGGTGTAGGTTGGTATTCTGGATTAGGGCTATATCTAAATACCATCATAAATGTTTGTTCTGTTTTCATCTGTTTTTATTTTTAAGTGTTAAACAATACTCCAAAAGTAGAGGAGTAAAAACAGAAAAAACTTTGCCTATGACAAGAAATGAAAACTAGTCCATTTTTTTTGAAGATAACTTGCGGTATACTAATAAATGAAGAAAAATAATAGTTGGTGGAGCAAAGGCAGGAATAAAGCAAAAAGGAAACTCTGCTAAAATCTCTACACCCTGAATGTTATTATCGATACTTATTTTGGTAAAGATAATAGCCATAGCAGATGTAATTAAAATATCTACGAGTCCAAAAGTATTCCATACGTAAGTTAAACGTCTTGCATACATTCTTTTATTTTTAATAGCTTTTACTACAAAAACACTTAATATGGCAGTTAATATATCTCCAATACCTGCAAAAAGAGCAAATAAAGGCGGTAATAAATTATAAAGAAAGAGAATAATAAAAGTACTACCAATAAGCCTAAAGATGTGAATTTTAACTAAATCCTCTAATTTTAGAGTGGTATTTGCCTTTTTACATACTTGTGTACTATAAATTAAGGTTACAAATAGTGCTAAAGGAAGTGTAGTGGTTAAAACAATTTTTGGAGGTAACATAATAGTATCAAAAAAACCATTAATACTTGCAAAGGCTACTAAGCTTAGGTAAGGAATATAAAAACCAATAACTTTCCAAAATCCGTTTTTAACTTGTCCATTTTTTGCTAAATAAGCTACCATAGTAACAGGTATTGAGAATGCTAATAAAAAAAGGATAGAGAAAATAATAGGTACTTGTTGTGAAAACATAGTGGTATTATAAAGAGATTTCTTTTCTAATTCTACTTAAAGATGTATCCGTAATGCCTAAATAGGTTGCAATGTGCTTTAGAGGTACATTTTGAATTATTGAAGGCTTTTCGTTTAACAAGTTTAAATATCTGTCTTTTGCTTGGTCTGCAATTACAGATATAGAGTGGTTCTTTAGTTCAAAATAATTGTTCACCAGTCTTGTTCTGCCTACTTCTCTAAAAGCTTCAATTTTAAATAATTTCATAAAGTTGCTAAAGCTAATTTTCCAACATTTTCCTTTTGTTAATGCTTGTATAGACTCTTTACAAGGCTTTTTTAAAAAATAAGAATGCCAGTCTATTACAATATCCTTTTCAGAAAAGAATTTTGTTGTAATATCGTTCCCCTCGGTATCAATAGTAAAAGACCTTAAAAATCCTGTTTCTAAAAAGTAGTAGTAATTAGCTACTTTACCTTTTTCAATAATAAATTCGTTTTTTTTAAAATCCACTTCTTCAAATTGCATTAATATAGATTCTAATTCTTCTGAATTAAAATTTTCTGGTTTAAAAATGCTTTTTAAAAAATGCGAATGATTCATTGTTGTTTAAGGTTAGGGCAAATGATTATCTAATGGTTTTGTGTATGGTTTAGTACATAATTTAGCAAATAAAAACCGAATAGAAAATCCGCGAGGATTTTCGTAAGTAGGCTCGTACTAAGCAATGAATTATACACGTTGTTCTAAGCAGTTTTTATTCTTTTTAAATTATTCATCTGTTGTTCAAAACCTTGAAATTTATGATTTAAGTCTTGAGCATATTTTCCAGAAGCCCATTCTTTATATAAGTCCAAATAATTTTCTATTTCGTTAGTTTCGTTTATTTGGTCAGTCCATTTTAAAGCCAACATTGCTCCACTTTGGTCATAATACAAGTCTTTTCTTGTCAAATAGTATTCAAGATATTTTTTGAGATATTCAATTCCGTTTTGAGTATTAAATTTCGCTAAAGCTAAACAGTATCCATTTCCTGCGTAACAAACTTGACTTTTTAAAAGATGAATTCCAATAATATCCTCAACAGTTTTATATTCCATTATTGAAGCAAAATACGCTCCAACAATTCTAGTTCTCCAATTAAAATCTCCAAGTAAATTTTTAACAACTTCTATATTCAATTCCGCTCTTATTAGCTCAAAGTTCCGAATGAATTCATCTGCATTATTTATTCCGAACATATAAAATGGAACACACCACTTTTTTATAAATTCAGGTTCAATTTTATTTTCGTTCGTATAATGTTCTAATTCAGCAAATGGACTTGCGTGTCGGATTGTTACACTAGCAGAATGTAATTCAATTTGTTTCTTTGTTTTCTCGTCCATTGTTGATTTGTTCAAATTGCTTAGTGCGGAGGCAAGGAAACTTTTCGTTTCCGTCTGCGCACGAAGCTAAAGCTTATTGTTTAGTTTTATTTTTTCTTTTCCAAAGCTAAATTCGTAAGATTTAACGATATTATAAATCTACATAAACCTTTCGGTTTTGCCCTAAAGCCCGCATTACGTTCAGGTTTTGTTGTCATTAGTTTTTTCTGCTTCATCATAGAAATCCCCCGATTCCCATTTTCTTTTTCCAAGATATTTTCCGCAATAATTATAGCGTTCAATATATTCGTTTTCTGGTTTTTTATTATACCTGAAAACCCATATTTCTCCATCAACCAGTTTTATTCTCCTAAAGCGAATGTCTTTAGAAGAATCAAGTGATTGTATAAATGCAGATTTTCGTTCGAATATAATTTCTCCGCTAGAATCCAATACTTTGTCTATTAAAATGACCTTTTTATGTCCCAAGTCCCAGAACAAAAACTTACGCTTTTTCTGAATCTGTTCCGTTTTTAGAGTAACATTTTCGATTCCACAACTCTCTTTTTTAATTGTTTTTTCCGCTTTCGATTTGGAATACATTAGCCCGTTCGTCCAAGTTGTGAACGAGAATAGAAGAACAAATAAAACTGTAAAAATTGATTTAATTTCTATTGAGTTAAAATTAATGACAACGCAGCGCTATGTGGAGTCCGCGAATTTTTATGGAAATATAGGAAAAACTTTTTCGTTTTTTTACCTCAGTTCTTTGTTGTGATTAGTTTTTTCTTCTTTAAGAAACCACGATTTTTCATTCAGTTCGTTTAGACTCCTAGCTGGATTTCCATTTATTTCGGTCATTTTTTTACAGATTTGCTTGAAATCAGCATTTTCAATGAGAGCCATATCAGTTATAAAGTCAGTTTCTCCAAATCCACCAGCTCCAATAAGTATTTTATTTGATGATTTAAAGATATTACTTAATTCGGTGATTATTTTATATAGCTCTTTTGATATATTTTTCTCGGTTAAGTATAAACTTGAAAATCTTTCGACACATCCAATACAAACTACATTTTTGTAGATATTAATGTCAAAACTATCACCCTCTCCAGTAATATATTCAGGGCTATCTTTTTCAGCTTCTATTTTACTAATCCACCAATTTCCTTTTACGTTTTTGGTGAATGTTCGGTTCTTCTCCAGATGAAGATATTCAGGTTTCAGCTTTTCGAAAACACCATTAAGTTTTTCCCTGATTTCCTCAACTGAGTAATCTTTTTCTTTTGGAATTATACAGTCAATATGTGTTCCCATTTAGCTTATTTAATTAACCACAACGTTAAATATAGGGCATTTAGGGCAGATAATAAACGATTATTTTCGGTTAAGCACTAAGCCAAACTTTTGCATTTTGATTTATCTTTTTTATCATAAAGCCAAATCAAAAGATTTGGCGACACAGCAAACAAATACAGACTTTCCGAACTGACATAAACCGCCCTATTTGCTATATATAATGTGGCTGTTACACAACTTCATTTTTTGACTTAATCAGATTAATCCTATGTGTTTTAAAAATAATAAATGCTGAAAAATCAGAAACTTACTAGTTCTATGAAAACTAAAAACGCATGGTTCTCTAAAAATGTTGGCTTGTGCAACGGTTACTAATGTTGTACACAGTTTTTAACAATTAGAGTATTCTCGAACCGAAAGAATTTCTTTACCAGTCCAGTCTTTTATTTTGGTTAGAATATTTTTTTCAAAATAGTCAATTCTTTCTGTCCACTCTTTATAATTCCAGCCACTTTTTGGGTCTTTGTTTACGTTTATATATCCATAAAAAAGATTCTCTGAATTATTTTTAAACTTTCCAGACAAGTTAATTATTCCACCTCCTTTCGCAGGTTTTTCATATATCAAATTGAATCCTTCTAAAAATTCAATATCAATCAGTTTTATTTTGAGTTCATTATTTCTATTGATAACGATTCCGATATTATTGTTTGTATTGTCTTGAAAAATAATCTGATGCTTATTGGAACTTTCAAGCACTAATTCGTCAACGTTTTTTTGTGACATCTCTGATTGCTTTTGAAAAGAATCCAAATTAAGAAGTCCATCTTCCTTGAATAAGAAGAATTCTCCTAAGTCTCTATTAAATTCGATTATTTCCATTTACTCTATTGTGTACAACTTGTTTATATGTGTAATTGTATTCCACTTATGAGCCCATTACGGTTCGGCTAAGCATAGTGCGGAGGTAAGGAAACTTTTCGTTTCCGTCTGCGAACGAATCTAAAGCTTATTGTTTAGGTTTTGTTAGCAAGCGTTTTTATCCGAACATTTTATCCCAAAGATTTTTTTTCTTTTTGTCCTTTGAACGTTCTATTACAATTCTTGTAACGTCAGCTACTCTATCTTTAATTTCTAGAATCCATTCGTTATGCCCTTCAATATCAGATGAATTCTCTTCTTGATATTTTGATATTTCAGATAGTTCACTCTCAAGTAATCTAAGTTGCTCTTGCAAATTATTTTGTGTGTAATTTTTAAAATATTTTATTTGCTCAAAATCCTTTTTTTCAACCAGTTCATCAAGAATATCACTTGTATACCTATTCCAATCGTTAAGATAATCGTGCTTTATTAATACATAACTAGCATATGCAATACATAGTCTTTTAAAATTTGGTTTTTCTATATGAGTTAGTACGAAATTTGAATTCGAAGCAACCTTAAATTTTTTAAAATATTCGGTTTCTGCTATTTCATACGATTGAAATGAAGAAATATTTGAAGA
Source organism: uncultured Cellulophaga sp. (assembly GCA_947492955.1). Classification (GTDB taxonomy): domain Bacteria; phylum Bacteroidota; class Bacteroidia; order Flavobacteriales; family Flavobacteriaceae; genus Cellulophaga. Next base: position 410,976 of record CANLOV010000001.1, read on the forward strand.
TTTGTTTTCATCTACTTCTATTATGAAGAAGGGATTTTTATTTGGACTTATACCAAGCCAATCTTTTCTGATTTTCACGTGGTTTTTTATAAAAACTTCATTCAACTTACTATGGACATTATATTTATCATCAATCTTTATGAGTTCCTTTTGTTCACTTAACGTTAAATTTCCGTTGTTAGAAAGTAAAAGATGAAATTTTTGAAAATCAGGATGCTCTTGACCTTCTTTGATTTTAAGGTTATATAAAATATCTATGATTTCTACCATAGAAGCCCATTTATGGCTTTTAACTGTTCTAACCTGAATCTCTATTATTTTATGTTTATTTATAGGGCTTTCAATGTAAATGTGATAGCCTCTATAACCATCTTCCTTGTTTTCGGCTAAATAATCGTTAACGCCAGTTACCACAAAATTACTTTTCAAATTTGTAATTACTTTTATCAATGAATCCTCGCTGTAAAGTAGAATTCTACAGCCAGCAATGTCACCCATATTACCCAAAGACATAGTTGGTTGTCTTTTTATTTTAGATAATATTGACTCTATTCGCTTAATTCTAAATGAAGTGATGCTATCTTTTCTTGCATTTTTCGCTATATCAGATATTTTTTCAAAGACAGCAGAAATGTCCTCTTTAAAAGATGTTCGATATTCTTGTAAATTTTCTAATAATTCTAAGGAAGGCTTTTCACCCAGTTTAATTTTACCTCTAAGTGCTTTTCCTAATTTATTTACTTGTGATTTCGTCATTTTTTGTCAAATGCAGGGTAACGGTTCGGCTAAGCTTAGTGCGGAGGCAAGGAAACTTTTCGTTTCCGTCTGCGCACGAAGCTAAAGCTTATTGTTTTGCTTTTTCTTTTTTACTCTAAAGCTAAATTCATAAGATTTAGCGACTTCATAAATATACATAGACTTTTCGATTTAGCTCAAAACCCCGTATTACGTTTAAGCATTGATGTAAGCAGTTATTTTTCACGAACATCAATTTCCATTTCAGTTTTAGCCTCCTGAATTTTACTTTTAATTATCAATTCAATTCCATCAAGTGATTTATCACGTTCTTCAGTTATTGCCTTATAGACAGATGAGTACGGAAATCCGTTAATCTTGTATTCTTTGTGAATAACGGTTAAATCAGTACCATACTCGTCACTTAACTCTTTCCATTCACAGTCCAAATTGTCCACAATATTTTGTCCAAAAGCACTACCAATAAGAGCAACAACTAACTCTTCAGATTCTTTCTTCGGAGATTGGTCCATCTTCCATGCGTTTAGAATTAAATCCAGATTTTTTGATTCCAAAATATCTTCATTGACATTCGAATATTTTTTTGCAAATATTTTTGCTTTTTCAATGTCCTTTTCGATTTGTTGAAGTTGTTCATCCGTTAAATCTTTCAAGGAAGTATTGCTAGAAAGTCCGCCTTCTGATTCCGTAGTTTCAATTTCTTGGCCGTCCACGACTACAGTTTTTTCTTCAACCTTTTGTTTGCAGCTTGTGCCAATAATTGTCAGAGCTAGAATGATATAAATACTAAAAGTTTTTTTCATAATTGCAGGTAACGCAGCGCTATGTGGAGTCCGCGAATTTTTATGGAAATATAGGAAAAAACTTTTTTGTTTTTTTTATGTATTGGGAATAAAAATTGGCGACCAGATTACATATAACGACATGTAGCCTATTGGGTAGACGTAGGAGAATGCAATTCATCGGTCTAGTGTATGATTTCGTTGCGTGTTTAAGCACTAAAGTTAGCAAAGAATTATACACGTTCTTGTGTTTAGTACTTTTTACTCCTAATTTGATTTCTCTTTTGTTTGATTGTTTCTCTCCTTGTTTTTGAAGTTGAAAAACTCAAAATTTTTGACAATTGTTCTAAAAAGTTCCTTGAAACTCTTGATGGTCTATATTCGGATTTCATATGCTATTGTTCCAATTGATTTATTAATTCCTTAATTCCAGATATTCTTGGGTTTATTTCTTTTTTCACTCTTTTTTTATTTAAGAAATATCCATAAACACCTATCCCGATTGTAGCCACATTAATAAGAATAATCAAATATATTGGAACTTTTCCCCAAACGCTGATAGTGAATAATAAAATTATTGGATAAACTGGTAATATTCCCCAATAGAAATATGATTTAAGGAATTTCTTTTGTGCTTGAATATATTCCCTGTTTTTTTTGAGATAATTGAGGTAATTTTTTTCTAAGTCACTTGGCTTAAATTTCTTAATGCTCCGATATTTGATTATTAAATAAATTGCACAAATCATTATTAATCCTATCGCTGTTTTAGTCAGAGCGAAAGGAATCTTGAATAATAAAAGAAGGCATACTAAAATTCCAAATACAGCTAAAATCGTTTCTGAAAGTTCAATATAATTCCACCATTTGTCTAAACGCTTTAAACTTGATTGCAATTCTATCATTAATTTTGATTTCTCAAATTTTACACGCTCTTGATTGCTGGACGATTGCCAGATTTTAATTAATTCATCTTCTATCATGATGTTTCATTTATGCAGTTAAATAATTTTGATTTAATCCGCTTGATTTTTACGGCTACGTGATTTTCAGATAACCCAAGTATTTCTGAAATTTCTCGGTATGCCAATCCCTCCAAGTATAAAGCAACTATTGCCTTGTCTCCATCATTTAATTTTTTAACACACTTCCTTAAAGCGATTAGTTTTTCATTATTATTTTCAATTTCTATTTCAGAACCTATATTACAAATAGTTATACTATCTAATCTTATAAATCGGTTTTGGTTTTTTGTATATTTTGATTTGAAACGAAGGCAAACATTTAATGCTATCCTAAACATCCAAGTATCAATAGATGAACTGCCTTTAAATGAACTCATCGACTTCCAGATTTGAACTAAAACCTCTTGAAATAGGTCTTTTGAGTCTTCATTATTATCAGAATATATTGAACAAAGCCTATATAATTTATCTTGGTTTTCTTCAAGTTTGGATAGAAATAGGCTTTTTTGTTTTTCCATTTTTAATACTCCCCTTTATTACTTTAGTTACTATAGTTTGAGAAATATGACAATTTAGAGAACATTTTATTAAAAAAAATATGGGGTTTTAAGGATGGGTCAGTATTAATGGCAACGCAGCGCAATGGGTAGCCTGTAAATTTTATGGAAATATAGGAAAAAACTTTTTCGTTTTTTTTATGTGTTGGGAATAAAAATTGGCGACCAGATTACATATAGCGACACTATAAATATACACAGACCTTTCGGTTTAGCCTAAACCCCTAATTACGTTTAGGTTTTGTTGTACAAAGTTTTATGCTACTCCGTTTATTCTCAAATTGTAATATTCTTCTTTAGTCAAATTTACTTTTAAATTAAAGTAACAACTTCCTCCATCTGCAACCACAATTGGTTCTTTTCTCCAATCAAAATTCTCATTCTGTTTGCAAAAGAAATTAATCCAAATTTCCTTTTCTCCTAATTCATTAATAACAGTTACGTACTGTCTTCTATATCTTTTTAAATCTAGCTCGAAACCAGTCTTTTCTATGCCTTTTCGTTCTAGATGAGAATTGACGACTTCAACAAAATTCTTTCTTTCTAAATTATTTTTTTTAATGGCCTTTTGAATTAATAAATTTACTTTATCCAATTCTACTACGTTTAGTTCAGATGGCTTAGCGTTTTCAAAAATCCACCACCATTCGGTAGTGTAAGTTAAGAATGTATAACCACTTTCTGATGTATTTAAATCGGATTGCTCGGTATTAATTCCAGCTTCGATTTCAGTATTCATAACTGGCTTTTCTCCCATCACAGTTCCAATAAAAATTGTAACTCCAATCAAAACTAAACCTGCAAATAGTGCAAGGGTAAATAATATGTTTTTACTTTTTTTCAAATTTTGTACAATGGTCTTGTATAAAGTTAGTTTGGAATTGGAAGTGTTAATTATTAGACTAACGTGATTTTTGATTAAAAGTAAAGAACTTTAAGTTTAGAACAAAGCTCAAATTAACGTTATGCGTTGTTGTGCACAGTTTTATCTATTCAAATTAATAAACTTAATAGCTTCAATAATGTTTTGATCTTCTAGCAGGTTTTCAAAATTGTCTTTTTGCTTTATATATATGTCTGGTTTTAAGTTTTCAGAATAATTTCCATACATGTCTGCTAAATACCCCGTAGTTAATGGAGCTTTGACTTTAAAAGGCAGTTGAAATAAACTATTACCTGTAAGAAATCCGTAGCTGGGTTCTCCTATTATTATAACATTTTCTCTTCCCTTAAACCCTAAGACAACACATTCTCCAGAACTGGCTGTAAAATTCCCAATTATAAGTGCTACAGGGATTTTAGTGTCAGGTTTTTTGCTAATTGTTTTTACTTTAGTTTCTATTTTTTCTCCAGAATAAAATTTCCCGTTTTTTAGTTTGTGAATTGTATTAATTTCTTTGTTAACATCTAATAGATTATACACTACTTTATTTCCTAGTAAATGGTATAGGGCATTAATCATAGGATAAGCATTTCCTCCAATATTAAATCTTAAATCTATTATCCAGCCTTTTAAATCATTGTTTTTGTCAAGCATTACAATTTTATCATACATCTCTTGCGTTTTTGAATTAAGTTCATCTTCAGATAAATCTAATAAAAGCATTCCTGGTATTACAATATAGCCATATACATCATCTAACTTGGAAACCCCAAATGTTGGTTTCGATTGATATTTTTTTACAAATTGAGGGCTAAAATCTTTAAAATAAAGCTGTTTTTGGGGAGTTGCAGGATAGTATCCCGTTTCAGAAAAAAGCATGCAATGTTCGCATCCAATAGAATCAAAAACATCTCGACTTTCTTTAAGAGATTTTTCAAATGTAGAATGTGTTAATGCATTCTTTTCAAAACGAGTTTTTATTTTTTTCCAAAATACTCTGTCTTTAAAGAGATATTTTTTTTCTAAATTATAAAATAGACTATCCGAAAAAATTTGAATACTATCTTTCACTGTTCGTTTTTGACTGTGTCCTTTTATAGAAATAACTAATGTGATAATAGTAATAATAATTGAAATTGATTTCATCTTCTTATATTTTTATTTGGTACAATGCTAAGAAGTTTTATTGCTAATTAGCTTGAATTCAATTGTGAAGACTTCCCAAAAGAAGAATTTTGGACATATTTATTGCTTTTTTTTCTTTTTGTACTGAGAAGGAGTTAATCCTGTTTGTTTTTTAAAAATTAAATTAAACGAAGATTTAGAGTTAAACCCTGCTTCGCGAGAAATAGCCTCAAGAGTGTAATGCTTAAATTCAAAATTATCTAGTAAAGTTTTTACTTTTTCTACCTTGTATGTATTAATATACTCTGAAAAATTAGTTTTATATACTTCATTAATGTATCCTGAAAGTTCTTTACTAGATATTTCTAATAATGATGCTAGCTTAGAAAGAGATAGGTTAGGGTTTTTAAATTGTTCTTCTACTTTCATTATTTGAACTATTTTTTTTTCTAGATCATAATACTTTTCATTCTGTTGGGTATCTAATGAGTATTTAAAGAAAAGGATATTGGGTTTTGTATATCCGATATAACCAATCCAGTAGATTAAAGCTGTATTTGTTAAAAAAGTAAAGTAAAATGCATTAATATTAAGTTTATCAGATAAAAATGTAATACCCGTTAATACTAGGCTTAGTAAAACATAACTAATAAATACCCAACTAAATAAAGTTAACCACCTTATATTTTTATTTTCTTTAGAACTAAGCTTGTAATTTGTTTTTATCCTATTTAAAAAATTAATAGTTAATAGGCCTAATATTAAGCTAAAAGTAAAGCGAACAAACTCATTTATGGTATAAAACCCAGAGGCTTCTACTTCCCTAATAATTCTAGAATCTCCTTCCTTAATTCTAATAAAATACCAGTACGATTGTAATAAGCCATAAATAATTGTAGGAATAAATAGATAATTTTCTTTCTTATAATATGGTGTTTTTTCTTTTTGTGTTATTTGACTCTTTACGTAAAAATAGAATCCTGTAGCTATTAAATAATCATAAGGGTAAGGAAAGCTTAATGGAATCTTACCAATGTGATAAATTTTCATAAACATTAAACCGTATGAAAAATTTATATATGCTAGTGAAAAAAGAAATAATATAAAAAACAGATAAGCTAGAGGGTTTCCTTTTTTCTTATTATACAAAAAGAAGCAGAGCATAAAACCTTGAAAAGCTCCAAAAAGAATAATTGTATTTTGAAAGTTATAATAACTAGTTGTCAAATTAAATAGGTTTTAAATTTATTGTGCTAATTTAATGAATAGACCTAGCTTTATTGGAATTGTACCTAACACAACGCTATATATTATCTGCGAATTCTTATGGAAATATAGGGAAAAACTTTTTTGCTTTTTTATTGTGAATAAAAAATAGCAACTTGTTGTGATGTATTATTTTTCTATGTTAAGCATAGTATGGAGTAAGAGGTCTATTAAACTACGGCCATATGTAATCTGACATAGTGCTGCGATGAATTGCATTTTGTTTTTATCTTTTCTGTTTCAAAACCCAAATCAAAAGATTTGGCGGTGTTTGCAAACACGCCCAAGCCTTTAAATATAACACTTTATGCCCTATTTGCTATAGCCATTGTTACCACACGTAATTTTCGTTTATCTCTTTCTCCAATTGCATTATTTGAGAAGGGTAACTGGCTTCGCCATTGACAATCTTTCCATTTTCGTCCACCAATAGATATCTGGGATAAGCGAATCGTCCATTATTACCGAATTCGTTGATTATATCTTCCAGTAATTTTTCATTGGTTACTATATGATAACCTTCCAAATCATAGGATTTTATCATTTCATGCCAAATTTTCTCTTTGCTGTTTTTGCCCTCACAGATGTACAACAATGCCATGTTCTTGGCTTTTAATAATCGCCCCAAACTTTTTTTATGCTCAAATTCTTTTTTGCAGGGGGCACACCAAGTCGCCCAAATGTCCACAAAAACTTTCTTTCCGTTGAACTTTGAAATTAAGTCTTTGAAAGTGTCGATTTCCCCGTAGTTCTTGACAAATTGAATTTTTTCGTTTGTCTTCGCCTTTTTCAAATTTTTATGAAAAGTAACGATAGGCTTTATAGAAGTCTCTAAATGTTCATTGTAGGGACTTTGTGGATATTCCTTACTGAAGTTTTCATAAGTTTCAATTATTTTTTTGGAATTGTCATTTGTCTGCCAACTTTCATAATAAATGTAGGAAGCCAAATAATACTCAAGTTCCTCTCCGGCAAGATACTTTTTGGCTTCATCGATATTGTATTGGTAAATATCCCCTGTTTCATATTTTTTTTTCAATGCCTCGGCATCGAAGCCTTCCGATGAAAGTTGCGCAAACCTTATAAAATTACTTACCAAGGCATAGAACCATGGAGAACGATCATTATCATTTCCGATGATATTTGAAACTTTGAGTTTTTTGTTCCAGAATTTTTTTAAACTATCTATTTTCAATGATTCTTTTTCATTGAGATATTTTTGCAAAAGCATACTGGCAACACCCGCTTCAAGAGCAGAATAATAGACTTTTCTATCTAAAACTGCCAGTTCATGAAAATCTTTGGAAATCTCCTTTTTTTTCAATAATTCATCGAATTTGGAAATCTCAATTTCCCTTAAAGAATTTATTTTGGAAGATATTTCTTCGGGGATTGAATCATTGTGAAATTCATTCAATCCTATCATAAAAAATTCGGGTGCGGGCAGGGTATTGTAAAAATTTTGGCCGTTTCCGTTAGGTGAATCTATATAAAATGATTTTTGTCCTTTATCGAGTTCAATGTCAATACCATAAGTTTGTCCAGGTTCGGTCAACAGAATGCCGCCTATTTTTCCTGGGACATATAAGGTTGTGAATGATGGTTTATCCGTGTCGATTTTTATTTGAAACTTACCGATTGAGTCAGTGATTGTGGATTTTTTATCTCCATAAAACCATTTTCCATCAATCGGAACCGTGTATTCGATTTTTTCAGGACTGGCAAGGTCTACTATTTGTCCGTTTATTGTTATTTCTTTCTCTACTTTTTTAGAACAACTAATAAAACCAAGTATTAGGATGATCGGGATAATATTTCTGGCTCTCATTTTTGTCATTATGTGTGGTAACGCAGCGCTATGTGGAGTCCGCGAATTTTTATAGTAATATAAGAAAAAAAATTTTTTGTTTTTTTGTTGTATTGGGAATAATAATTGGCGACCAGATTACATATAGCGCTGCGATGAATTGCATTTTCCCAATGGGCGAGAATCGAGAGGAACGAGATGTAGCCTATTGGGTCGACGTAGGAGAATGCAATTCATCGTTGTTGTATAAGATTAGTTGCGTGATTTAAGAGCTAAAGTTAGCAAATAAATCACAGATAGAAAGTCCGCGAGGACTTTCGTAAATAGGTTAGAACTAGCAATTAATTTTATACTGTGTTGCCAGTAGTTTTTATTCAAATTCAATAATTTCTTTTCCTTCAGTTCTGATTTGAAACAACTTTCGTAATTTAAAGTTTTCTGAATTTTCAATATAGAATCTTAAATTCTCAAAATTTATAGTAGTTTTTCCATTTTGTTCATTAATCAAAGTTTTTGCGTATTGTTTTCTTTTCTCTAGAAATCCACTTTCTTTTTTGTCGATAAACCATAGAGTTCTTAATTCGTCTTTATCTATTGCAATTGAAAAGTCTCTAAATGTTAATTCTTTTGAGTTTTGATTTATATTGCTCAAATCAAATAATTCTCCAGAAGAGAAAATAACATTTGTATTTTTATTAGAAATCCAGTCTTTTAAATGAATTCCTTGTTGGAAATTGATTTGGTCATTTAGATGCAAATGAACAAGTTCTTGATATTTGAACTTGTTTTTGAGAAAGTACAAGTCGATGAATTTTTTTTTGCCATTATCGTATAATTCATATTTTAATTTCCCTTTTTGATTAATTGTTTTTTCAAATCCACAATTTCTATTTCCGTAGTTTATATTCAAATAAATTTTAGCTTTCTTGAATTTTACGATTTCTGCTTTTTTAAAATCTTTTGATGTATTTAAACTACCAATAATCTTATTATTATCAGAATTTTTTAAAACAATGTTTAAATTTCCATATTTGGTTTTGTCATCCTTTTTTTCTAGGTTAATATAGATATCAACAGGAACGAGTTTCCTTGAACATCCAAAAATCAGACATAAACAAAATAGAAGATTTATTTTTCTTAAAGTCATTTTTTATAATTTAAGCCTAATATAATTCAGATGATTTATTTATGAAAGTTAGAATGAGTGTAAGCTAGTTTTCATTGAGTTAACGAGTTTCTCAAATTACTGGCAACGCAGCGCTATGTGGAGTCCGCGAATTTTTATGGAAATATAGGAAAAAACTTTTTTGTTTTTTTCATGTATTAGGAATAAAAATTGGCGACCAGATTACATATAGGGACATGATGTGTTGCGTTATTTTCTTCCGTTAAGGATCGTGTTTGGCAAGAGTTCTCTTATTCTATGGCCATATGTAATCTGACATAGCGCTGCGATGAATTGCATTTTCCCAATGGGCGAGAATCGAGAGGAACGAGATGTAGCCTATTGGGTCGACGTAGGAGAATGCAATTCATCGGTTTGTATATGATTTCGTAGCGGGATTTCAGAAAAATTTCGAACTATAGAAATCAAGCTTTATTAAAAGTAACAGTTTTCCATTTAGTAGGAGAACAGCTATGAATTATAGGCCTTGTTGTAAAACGTTTTTTAATTATTAAAAACTTTGGATATCTTTTTCAACTCTTCTGAATTAAGAGATGAAGTTTCCTTTAATTTGGATAAGAAAGTTTCAACATGTTTTTCTTTTGATGGGTTTCCAATGTTTCTACCTTTTAAATTAAATGAATCAGTTAGAAGATTCCCATCAGGGTCAAATATTAACCAAAAAGGTATTCCAGCTCTTTTACCTTTGTATTTTTCCAAGATTTCAATAGCTCCAGGGTTTTCCAGATGCTTATTGAATTTATATTCTTTTATAATAAGTTCTCTTATCACATAACTTCGTTCAAATAATTCTGAAACCGATTCATTTTGCATCCGTTCTGTCATAATGTGGCAGGGTTTACACCATGAAGCCGAAAACTTAATAAAGATGTTTTTACTTTCTTTTTTTCCTTCTTCGAACGCATTATTAAGCACAGTTACAGCACTTTCCTGTGCATAAGATTCACACGTAATTAATAGAATTAAGATTAGAAATTTACGCATTTGAAATGTTTTTACAACGGTCTTGTGTATGAAACGTAGCGTGCAAAAAGACACTAACTTTTCGGATTAACACAGAGCCGAATTTTTATATTTTGTTTTTAAGTTCTCTCTTTTAAAAGCCAAATTAAAAATTTGGCGGACATTATAAAAATACACAAACCTTTCGGTTAAGCCCTAAAGTCCGCATTACGTTTAGGTGTTGTTGTAATCTTTTTTATTCGGTTAGGTCTAGTACACGTACTAAATAATAGTTTTCGTTTGGATACAGAACTTCCATCGTTTGATTTATTTCCTCCATAAAATTCAGGGAATTAATTAGTCCACCTTCCGATGAGTATTTCAATTCCGTTCGTCCATCCGATAATACAATTCTACCGTTAGATTTATCTCTTTTTATTTTGTCTTTGTTTTTGTTTAGAAAATTTTCAAAGTTCCATGTCGAATCCTTAACAAAAATTTTTCTTTCGTAAATTTTTTTCCATTCGCTATCTGTATTGTAATAATCTTTAAGTTTAGACACAATTTTTAATGAATCCTTTTCCTTCGTAATTACAAGTTTTTCATAACCTTCATAATCACAAATTGACCGGTCGAGCCAAATTCTTAGAGTGTCCGTTTCGGCCATTTTCATTTTGAAGTCTGCATAGTCTTTTTGTAAGTCGAAAAAAGGTAATACTTGAACCTTATCCTCTTTAAGAGAATTATTCTTGTCCTTACAGCTTGTAAGAAACATTGAAATTAGTAATATGTAAATTTTTGCTCTCAAATTGCTTACAACTTGTTTATATGTGTAACTTTATTCCACTTATAAGCCCATTACGTATGGCTATGAGGAAGTTTAGTGTTTTGTCTACACTATAAAAATACACAAGATTTTATTTTAAATCCTATAAATTTGGTAATTAGGGTATATTGCTTTTATGAGATAGCAATGTTTATAGTAGTAATTTAATTTACTCTTTTATATGGGCTTTTTGTATTAATTCACTCTTTATATTTATAACTTCCATTTTTTTAGCTAAACAGAATTTAACGTCTGCTCCATAATTTTTTAAGTCTGAATGTAATATTTCTTGGTCATTCCTTAATTTCCATATCATATATATTATTCCACTTTTTTCAAATCTGTAACCAATAAAATCGTCCGTAAAAGTTGATCCACTAATTAAATATTCAAATCGATTTGAGTAATTTTCAAAGTATTTAAATAACTCCGATTTGGTTAATTTTTTAAATTCAAATTCAATGGTTTTTGCATTAATTAATTCATCGATTATGGAAATCAAATATCCTTGGAAATATATAAAATCTTGGTTTGTTCCATAAAACTCATTTTGAATCCAGAGTTTTCCGTAACCCATTTTTGAGTTAGCTTTAGATTGAGTGAATTCAATCGCAAAAGATTTTTTATTTCCGATTATCATTTTTGTTGATTGTGCCTGACGGTTTTGTGTATGAGCAGTAGCGGATTAAATCAACTACTTTTCGGAATACAATATACTCTAATTAATTCAAGAATGTTTAAGATTAAAATCTAAACCGCTATTGCTTATACACTTTGCTGCCATTAGTTTTTTCCGTAATACTGTTCTACTTTTTTAACTGCTCTAATACACATAAAAGCTGGGAATTCATTAAGCTCATTATAATGTTTCTTATCTAATTTTTCGAATTCTTGTGTAGGCTTTGGTTCTACCAATTTATCAATATAGAATCCGTTTTCTGTTAAAGGTGCAATACAATCATTAAGAGATCGTCTATAACTGTTAATTTCAACAGGCTTACCAAAACCTGTCCAAACACATTTTACAGCTTCTGTTTTGAAGTACTCAGTCGATTCATAATAATTATACTCAAAAAAGGGGTGTTCGATTGAGATGATTAATAGTCCATTAGTTTTGAGGACTCTATGAAATTCTCTAATAGTTGAATTCCAATCTTCTAAATAGTGCAAAGCCAATGCGCAAAGTACATAATCAAAAGATTCATCTTTTATCATTGTCAAAGGTTTGCTTAAATCGTGAACAAAGAATCTTCCTTGATTTACATTTCTTTGCTTAGCAAATTTTATCATTTCTGCACTTAAGTCAAATCCAGTTACTTGTGAACCTTTTGAAAGTAAGATTTCTGCATATTTTCCTGGCCCACAAGCAGCATCGAGAATCGATTTGTTTTTTATGTCTTTAAATAAATTTAACGTATTAGGTCTATCATAGTAAGCATTATGTGGCTTGTGGTCAATTAATCTATTATAATCTTCTGCTAATTCATTATATGCGTTCTTTATTTTTTCTTTTTTCATTGATACTACTTATTTGATTTGATTAATGATATTCCTGTACATAAAATCCAACCTGCAATGCTAAAAACAAAGATTCTGAAACCTATAAGACTTGCAAATACAAAATTTGTAGTTGCACCTATAATTGCAAAAAATAAAAGTACAATTCCAAAGTAACCAATCCATTTAGGAAGTCTTTTTGAAACGATAGTAATTATAGAATATATAGTTATTGCAGAACAAAATGATACGATGAAAACATAATCTAAAGCTTTGTTAACAGCAAATCCATAATTCACAATAGGTTTTATTACGGCAATATTTTGGTCAATATTTTCAGAATATTTACCAAGAAAATTGGGTAGGGCTAAACCATTAAATAGAGCTGCCAGCATTGCCGCAAAAAGACCAAATGAAATTATGATAAAAGCTAAAGTTGATAATTTCCATTTGTCTGAAAGTTTATGTGTTAAACCATAAAAACCAAAAAGGATGAATGGTAAACAAAAAATGGCTAGTGCGTGTGTAATTTGCAACGATTCTGATATTTGAATAATATGTTTAATGTTGCCTCCTAACGGATGTAATGTCATAGTGGTAATAGCCAAAAATGAGCCTATTGTTAGTGAAATCCCTGTGCTTTTGTAAAAATTAGTTTCCATTGTTTTGAAATTTGATTTAAAAGTCAAATATCAAAGGAATATGAAGAATTATCACTTGATTAAAATCAAGAAATAAATTAAGTTTAAGAAAGTCTTTTTCTAACTCTGCTTAATGTTTCTGGTGTAATTTTGAGGTAAGATGCAATTATTGTTTGAGGAAATTTCTGAAGAAGATTTGGTTTGTTTTTAAGGATATATAAATACTTTTCGTCTGGGGTGTTATTATTATCGAAAAAATTGATTCTTGAAGTTGATTCTTCCAAAATTTTTCCCATTTGTAGAAATGATTGTGATTGAGCAATCAATCGATGAATCGCATCTATTGAAATTTCATAGAAAGAGCTGTCTTCAAATGCTTGTATTGAATATTCAGATGGTTTTCTTGAAGTAAAGCTTTTGTGATTTATTACCCAATCATTAGTAATACTCAAGTCAATAATATTTTTAGAAAGTTCTGAATCAATACCGTATTGATAAAAACTACCAGAAACAACAAAACACAATGATGAACAGGTTTTGCCTTCTTTCAATAAAATTTCGCCCTTTTTCAACTTTCTGAATTGAAGTTCTTTCTTTAGAAGTAGTGAATCTTTTTCGGAAAATTCTCCAGCCTTTTTAAGTAGTTCCAAAATTGATTCATTCATAAGTTCAAAGTTAAGCAAAATGTTTCTTCAAAATTAATGCCAACGGTTGGGCTAAGCGTAGTACGGTTTTAGAGAAACAATTCCCTTTGCGCCACAACCCGAAGCTAAAGCTTTTGGCTTAGTTTTATTTTTCCTTGTCCAAAGCTAAATTCATAAGATTTAGCGACATTATAAATCTACATAAACCTTTCGGTTTTGCCCTAAAGCACTCATTAAGTTCAGGTTTTGTACTACGCAGTTTTTATTCGAAAAGTACTTTCTTTTGTATTTTATCAGTTGGCATAATTTTATTGTCAAATTCACTAAATATGATTTCAGGAATAGAATAATTATCAATGTCCATTTTAGTGTAGCCTACATATCCATACATCCAGTCTTTATTTGCAAATAAATGTGGTTCATAGCTCTTAAATTTAAAGATTGAAAAAGAAATTGAGTTATCTAAATCCATTGTTTCAAAAAAATTGATTTCATCGGGTATTGAGTCATATTCATCATTCATATTTAACCAGTTAGCAAGGTAACTTTCATTAGCTTTTTCTCTTGTCAAAAATTCATTGGGGAACAAGTCCAACTTATTATACTTCTTTAGTACTTCAAATACAAGAATTCTATTCTCCAGATTCTTTGAATGCTTTAATATTTCATTTCTATTAAGAGTCTTATCGTTTTTTAGTTTGGAGTAAATCCTTCTGATTTTGTCAAACTTTAATTCTTCTGGAGATAGTTTAGCTATTCTGAACCTGTTGTAGAAGAATCTAATTATCAGGAATTTTACAGAAACGACAACGATAATTCCGATTACTAATTGGATAAGCTCCATTTTACTTCCAGAGTCCAGCATACTTATATTTGAAGGGTGATTTTAAATTGCATACGGTTTTGTATATGGTTTGTTTCGTGGTTTAGTACATAATATAGCAAATAAAAACCGAATAGAAAATCCGCGAGGATTTTCGTAAGTAGGCTCGTACTAAGCAAAATATTATACTGATTTGAGCGATAAGAATATTGAAACTTTCCTATACTAAATAGTATAAGAATGAAAGAAATTGACTCTAAAATTATATTTTTTATTTTCAGTTTTTTCAACATTAAACACAACGTTCAGTATAAGAAACGTAGGGCAGATGATAAGCACTATCGTTTCGGTTTATTACTTAGCTAAATATAAATATTTTGCTTTTATATTTTATTTAAATGTCAAATTTTATATTTAGCGTGCTTAGTTAATATACACAGAACTTTCAGTTTAGCATAAACACCTTATGTTTTTTATAAATTGTTGTCATTTCGTTTTTTATCTATTTGATTGAGCGATACTTTTCCATTTTTCACCATCAAATAAAGAAATATCAGATGCGCCTATTGACCAAAGACCGCTGGGGCCAGTGAAAAGATGCATACTAGAACGAAATTCTTTATCAAGTGCTTTGAAAAGCGTTAAGTTATCGTCTTTTAACTGATATATCCCTGAATTAGTTGAAAAATATATAGCATCACCATAACTGCATACAGACCATATATCGTCCGTAAATTTGTCATTTTTTATTAATTCCCAAGTGTCTCCTCTTCCTTTAATTATTGTTCCAAGCTGACCACCAATATAAACAGTGCTGTCGTTTACATCTCCGTCATTCAAAATACGATTGGTCGGACTTATTACCTTGTGCCATTCCCCGTTTTTATTTGTCCAGATAACCCCTCTCCAACCAAAAGCATAGAGTTCTTGCTGATTAAAACCTGTTATGTTTTCAAAACATTTAGGTTCTTTCACACCAATAGTACTTTTCATTTCATCATTACTAATTTCACTCCACTCAAGTCCAGAAAATTTAAATAAAAATCGGTTTGTTCCTCCAGCATACATCACGTTATCAATTGACTTAGAGAATCGAAATTTCGTTTTTGTCTGTTTTTCTTTATAAATATGGATATTGGAATGGCCATCTTTTTTTATGTCCAATACTTTTCCCATTGGACTAATTGAAAAAAGACCTGTTCCGTCAGTATTACTAGAAACTGCAGAAGGAGGCCAAGGAAGATGTCCGGGTTGTGACCATATCCCTTCTGGCGTGCGAAATAGAATTAAAGTATGAGGTGTTGTAGAAAATTCACTATTCTCAACAGCAAAAATAAGTGTGTTGTCTTTTAGTTCCACACCTTTCACAAAGTTATATTTATCTAAATTCATAATATTTTAAGCACAGTTGATAATGAATGACAACGGTTTGTGTATGAAACGTAGCGTGTAAAAAGACACTAAAGTTTCGGATTAAACACAAAGCCGAATTTTTATATTTTGTTTTTAACTTATCAATCTTAAAAGCCAAATTAAAAATTTGGCGGACTTCATAAATATACAGAAACCTTTCGGTTTAGCCTTTATTAGCTATGTTTTATACACCGTGTTATGTGCTGGCTTTATTTCGTACGTTTAAATTCAGGTGTGCAAAAACTTCCAATAGCTCCACTTCCATAATTAAGCACAACATTTTCTTTATAAAACATTTGAGAGCAGTCATCTGAGTGTTTTTCCTGTAATTCTAAATTCAAATTTTCATCAAATATTAAATAACTAAAAACTCCCATTCCTTTAAATCCGTATTCTATTTCTGTTGGATTCCGGTTTGAGATTCCCATACAGTTAACATTGTCCAATTTATTATATAATTCAATGAATGTTTTATTTGTCCAGTTTAACTTTTCTTTAACCTCTATAAACGAATTTGTAATTCCGTGATATTTTTTATCATAATCACTTCGCGGATTTTCAGGTTCATAATCGTCAATATCTAAATCCCATTGTTGAAAAAGTAATTCACGTTTCTCTGAATTTTCTATTGGTTGGTAAACAAATAAATCAATATTGTCGGATGAGTTATATCTTATTCGGATGAGATAATCCTTTGGAACTATTTTATTGTAGTAATCCTTTAGCTCAAGAATTTCAGTTTTGTTTTCGTCATAATTTTTTGTCAATCCTTGTTTGCTTTTCATTCCACAACTTGCAATGAAAATTGATATAATTAAAAAGACTGTATTTTGTAGTTTCATCGATGTTTCTTCAGCTTGCACATAACTTGTTTATATGTGTAACTTTATTCCACTTATAAGCCC
This sequence comes from uncultured Cellulophaga sp., assembly GCA_947492955.1. GTDB lineage: Bacteria > Bacteroidota > Bacteroidia > Flavobacteriales > Flavobacteriaceae > Cellulophaga. The sequence goes on from CANLOV010000001.1 coordinate 427,994, forward strand.
ATTACGTATGGCTATGTGGAAGTTTAATGTTTTGATATGCTGTATAAAAATACACAAGATTTTTATTTTAAATCCTATAAATGTAATAATTAAAACTTTTATTAGTAATAATTATTTTACATTATGTCTCTTACATATTTTAAAAGGAAAGCAATGTTTTTAGTAGTACTTTAATTTATTTCACTCTTTAAATACTTAAATTTTCCGGTATGCTCGTTAGGGATAAAATCTACAAAAGTGATATTTACAATTTTAAAAAATTTATATATTTCGGTTTTAAAGCTCTCTAGTAATTTATAAGGTATTTTATTCTTTGTTTCAAACTTAAAATCTATAGCTCCGGTTTCGTATTGGTATATTTGAAAACGGCTTATAATATCGGTAGTAATACCAACTTCCATTAATAAACTGGTAAAGAATACCCCATGAACTTTAGCGCCATTTTTAAGGGTAATGGTATCTATAGTTCTACCATCTATATTTCCCATTAAAGGGGAGTTAAGTCCGCAGGTACATTTTTCGCTCAGCAAGGTTGTCATATCTCCATTTTCATACCTAATAAACGGCATTACGTAATTATCTAGTGAGGTTGCTATTAAGCGTCCTTTTTCATTATATACATCGGCGTTGTTTTCATTTAAAGATTCTACATACACATGTTCTTCATTTATATGTAAGCCTTTATGCTCTTTACATTCGTAAGATATAGCAGATACTTCGCCACAGCCATATTGATCGTAGATAGGTACATTAAAAACTTCTTCTACAAGCTTTCTGTACATAGGTAATAATGTTTCCGAGGTACTAGATAAGGCTTTTAAATTAGGGTTAATGGGTAACTTGTTTTTTTGTATGTATTTAGCAATAAGTATAATGGCAGATAAATACCCTTTTATAAGTGCTGGGTTAAAATCCATTATCTCCTGGTAAATACGAGGCAGATTATCATCGCTTATATTAAAAGAGTTTATAGTCTTGTTATTCTGTATCCAATCTATAGTTTTAATAATAGCTTTTGTTTTAAAGGGCATTTTTGTAACTGTTCTGGCACCCCATAAGGATACTACACGGTCTTCTTTTTCTAAACCTATCCAGTTATACCACCGATAGTAAGATGCCCAGGTAACAGAACGGTTATTAGGGTCGTTGTATACCACTAATGGTATTCCTGTGGTACCACCAGTTTTTCCTTTTTTTATATGCTTGTAGTTATGTAGGTTTTTAGAAACTAGCTTATCTTGGTTTAGTCTAGCCATTTCTTTAGTTAAAATCGGAATCTTTTTTATGTCTTCTAATGTTTCTATATCATTAGGTGTAATACCATTTTTATTAAAGAGCTCTGTGTAATAAGGTACATTTTCATAGGCATAGTTTACCAAGCGTTTTAATTTAGATAAACGATAATTTTGCATTTGTGATGCACTCCAATGTTGACTTTCTTTTAATTGTTTTATAGTATTTACAATAGTTGTTTTTCTGCCGTAATCCTGAATAGGAAACCCTAAATGTTTTGCTATTAATTTTCTAACCATTTTATTTTTTTTAATTGATGCTGAAAAATGATTTTTTCTTTTTTATACCATACCCGTATCCATAACCATATCCGTACCCGTAACCATATGTTTTTTTATAGTTTACATCGTTTACTAATAGTCCCATAGTATTAAAACGCTTTTCTAGATGTAGATTTTTAGGAATATCTAACATTCTTTTATCCGAATAATTAAAGCGAACAACAAAGGCGCATATATCGGCATAGGAACTTAGTAATAAGGTATCTGCTACTAAACTTACTGGTGGCGTATCTATAATAATATAATCGTAATCTTTTTTTAGTTGTTTAAAAAGCTCTACTACTCTAGTACTTTTTAATAATTCGGCAGGGTTAGGCGGAGTGGTACCAGATGCTATAACATCTAAATTATCTAATCCTTGAACCTTAGTGATAATGTTTTTTATTTTTAAATCTTCATCGGTAATATAATTGGTAAGTCCTATTTCCGATTTTAACCCCATATGCGTTTTAATCATAGGAGACCTTAAATCCATTTCTAATAAAGCTACTTTTTTTTCGGAACGCGCAAGTGTTATAGCTAAATTACTAGCTACAAAAGATTTACCTTCTCCTTTTCTGGTAGAGGTAATTAAAATAGTTTTGTTTTTTGTTTCCTTGTTAGATAAAAGAAAATTTAAGTTTATATCTAATAACCTAAATGATTCTGCAACATCTGACTGGTCTTCTGCTAAATCTTGAATTTTATTGGGTTGCGATGCACTTGGGATATCTCCTAAAAAGGGTAATGGTAGTGATCGTCTTAAATTCTTTAGGTCGTGCACTTTTGTATCTAAGGTATCTTTAGCTAAAATAATTAGTACAGGAATTAATAAACCAGCAAGAAAAGCAGAGATATAAGTTTTATTTTTTTTAGGGTTAACTGGTGTCATAGATGTAAAAGGTTTTTCTATAACTTTAGCATTGGTAGCACTTGCGGCTAAGGATATGGCAGCTTCCTCACTTTTTTCTAATAAATAAAGAAAGAGGGTTTCTTTAATTTGTTGCTGTCTTTGTATATCTCTTAATTTACGTTCTTTACCTGGTAAACTGCCAATTTCGGAATTAATAGTAGCCCCTCTTTTGTTGTAACCTGTGTGCTGAGATTTTAAAGATTTTTGGAGGTTAAAAAGACTCTGCATTAGATTGCTTTCTTGGTCTTTTATATTTGTATTTAAGGCTATTAATATAGGGTTTTTGTCTCCCGAGCTTTTTAATACGTTATTTTTTTCTACAACAGCTTCGTTATATTTTATAATTAAATCTGAAATATTTCTGTTCTCAAAATCTAGTGTGGCTGGTAGTAGTTCTCCTTTTTTGTTTTTTAAATGATTAATAATAAGGCTTACCAATTCTTGTTGTATGGCATTGTTAAGTATTATAGTTTCGTTTTCAGATTCGTTTTTTAAAAAAATAGTAGCTTCAGTAGGTAAATCGGTAAGCTTATTTTCTATTTTAAAAGTTTGTAAATTTCCTTCTAAGTTTGCTAATTCAGTATTTATAATATCTAACCTTTCCTGAATAAAATTGGCTGTATTTTCTATGATTTCATTTTTGTCGTTTACAATATTTTCATTGTATTCATCAATAATACTTGTTAAAATTGTTTTAGCTCTATCTTTAGATTTTGTTTCCATAGAAAGATATACTACAGTTGTTTCTGGATCGTTTATCCCTATTTTTATGGTAGATTTATATTCTTCTACCGTATTGGCTAGTGACGTTAATGTTACATAAATTTGAAGTCCGTAATATTCTGGATTTAGAAGCGCATTTGTATTTAAAGTAAAGTTGCCAAAATCGCTAGAAAGAGGTTTGCCAACAAATCCTTTTTTAATAAATTTTCCTTCTAAGTCTAATAAATTATAGGTCGATGCAGATGTAATAGCAACTATAAATTCGCTATTTTTTTTGTAAACATCAGAATCGTTAAAAATAATGTTGATAGGATTTTTTTCTACCAACTCTACCATCATTTTAGAATATTTTGTTTTGGTATGGTATTTTATATTAAGATTTAATTTTTTTACTACATTTTCCATTATAGGTCTAGACCTAATAATTTCAATTTCATTTTCTACCTCTTTATTTCCATTTTTAAAAATAGATAAGTCTTCCAGAGCAGAAAGTTCAGATAAAACGCCTTCGTTTTCTACTTTTACCAAGATACTTGCCGAAACTTTATATGTCTTTTGAGTGTACCTTAAGTATAAAAAAGCAATAACAAAGCTTGCACCAAAGACAACAAGAAAGAGTTTCCAATGGTAAACGTACTTTTCTAGTAAGTCTTTGATAATCGAATGTTCCTGATTATCTTGGTCTTCGTACTTCATTTGTTATTATTCCTAGATGTGTAAGAATTTATTTTATTACTAAATAATGGAGCCATATAAATTATTATAGGGCCCCACTGAAGTATGCATAATTAGATTTGATACTTTATGCGCTTCGTTTGCCTTTCCAAACAATATTTTCTACAATCTTCATAAAATATTTAATATCTGTTAAAAAAGGCTCTTTTTCATAAGCCATAAGATATTTCATCTCCGAAGCTGTTATTTCATTTAACGTTTTTGGCATGTCTGCATAAAATGGGGGAAGTAATCCAGGCTTAAAAAGTGTTCTTTTACTTTGTAAGTTATCTGGGTATAAATTAAAGTAATGCTGACTTAAAGGTCTTACGCCTATGAGTTTCATCTCTCCTTTTACGAGATTTATTAGCATAGGTATTTCATCTATCCAATATTTTCTAAATAGCTTTCCTAGTTTAGAAATTCTAAAATCGTTTTTAATTTTACCACCTTCTTTTAAGTTGTTCTTATTAAAAACATATTGCTGTAAATATTCTGCATAGGGATGCATGGTTCTTACCTTAGCTACTTTTATAATTTTTCCGTTTTTGCCAACCCTTTTAAGGTAAATTAAAGGGCCATAAGTAGCTTCTGTATCGTATGCTGGGTCTTTTACTTTTTTAGCAACAAAATAGAGTATACCGTTTATTATTTTATCGTCTAGTATTTCAAAACCAGAAGAATATAATCGGCCTAATATTTCGGCTCTAGTAAGTACTCTTCCGTAACCTTTTGTTTTTCTGTAATAAAAAGCCTTTGTAAATTTTATTTTAGGAAGTACTCTATGGAATGCAAAATCTGCCACATAGTAAATTAATTTAAAAGGTTTAGGAACTTTTTTTAGAATACGTTCTTTCCTTACATCATGTGTTTCAACATTATTAATAAACAAGCCATTCACTTCCAGTTTTTTATTTACCTCTTCGAAAAAACGGTTGATTTTTCTATAATCATTTATCCGCCTAAGGTTTATAATAGCACTGTTGTTTTTTGATATTTTAAGAACAATATCCTGACTGCTTCTTGTATTTAATAATGCTACTTTTTCTAATTGATGCGATGTTATGTGATTAGAAATATACTCATGAGCCGTATTATTTACTTTTTTAATTAATAATTGATCTAACTCATTGGTGTTTAAGGTTTTCTTTTGGAGGGTGTTTTGAACTACGGTTAATTTTGGTCTTACATTACTATTGGTTGGAGTAATAGTTGATTTCTGCATGACAATGGGATTTGGGTTAACATATTTGTTTGTGTTAAATTGTAATAAGTGTTTGTGTTACCTATTTTTTGTTTGCACTCAAATATAAATAAGAAAAATCCTACAAATTGTTTAATGTTGTCAAATGCTTAAATATGTGTATGAACCTTGTTAATATGAAGGTCATAAAAAATTGAACATTATAGTGTGTAATGTAAAATATTTAATTTGTAAATTATTTTAAGTATTAATTTTACTGGTGTAATAAGGGTTTTTATACTATTTTAAGGTATAAATGTGTTAGCAAAAAAATATTATTATTATTTAACGAAAGAGTAAGGTTTTATTTTTTTTGCGAATTTTTTAAAATTAAACAAAATAGAAATCAATAGTAGATATATAATTTTATTGTAAGAAAAATATTAGTGATATGGTTATGTGGTAAATTTTATGTCTATTGCTGTTTAGATTCGTATACCAAGCTATAAATGGCGTCTGCTTCTACTTTTATGAGTTTGTAATTTCCGTTGCCTATAGATGCTAATTCTTTTAATACTTTTTTTCCTTCTTCTTTTTTAGATAGGTAATGAAATGTAGATAATGCAATTCCAGATTTGGTGGCTTTAGATATTTCATTCTTAATAGTATTGTTAACCCAAAAACCACCATCAGATGCAATAATAATTTTATTGTTTTTATTTTTACTATAATTTTTAAGGCATGTTCTGTACGCCATTTTTAACCCAGCATTAGCATCTGTATTTCCGTTAGATTTAAGTGTGTTAATCCTTTCTTTTAAGACTTCTTTATTATAATTTGTACTAGTTTCTAATATCTTTTTAGGTATACCAGAATAACTAATGATAGTAAGCTGGTCATTAGGGCGTAAAATATCTATTAAATGTGTAATAGATTTTTTTAGTTTTTCTTCGTTATTATTTAAGCGCATAGAAGCAGAAATATCTAAAAGCAATACCAAGTTATTATCTAAAGCTCCTTGTAAAGAACTAATATCTTCTTTATTAAAATCAATAGTTTTTATGCCAGTATCTGCAACATCCTTAACGCTAGTTTTTAATTTAGTTTCTTGCCTTAAATACATCATGTTTTTAGGTAAAAAAACCTTAAAGGGCTGTAATTCTTGTATTAAAAGTAATACAGGTGTTTTGGCTCTAATGGCATAAGAATTATAATTTCCAATGGTGTTTTTAGTATTATCATTAAATGTATTTATTTTATTTAACCAACAATAATAAGAACCATAACTTTCTAATTTTTCACTATCGCAAGGAGCTAACTCGTTATTTAGGTAGCTGTTAATAAGCTTAATAGTTTCTTTTGCTTGTAATTCTATATTATCTCTTTCTAGTATTTGTTTACTATCGTTTATAGCGTAATTACCAAAATTGGCTAATGTTTTGTATTGTGTACTTGTATTCTTGGTGTCCGATATTCTTTTAAAATGAGCTAGTAATGTGGGTAAATTTTCTTTTTTTTCACTACGGAATTCTTGAATCATTTTCTTATATATAAAAGCAATGTGTTTACTTCTTTCTAAGGTTTCGGGAAGCTCTTCGTCTCCAAAGAGTTGTAATACCACATTGAACATTAGATCATTTTCATGTGTTAATTTTTCAATGCTTTTTTCTATAGATAAAATTAATTTATAAGGGTCTTTAAAAGTATCGTCTTTGTAAAATTCATTAGTATTGTTCGTTAGTATTGTAAAATTCTCTATACTATTTAAGAGTTCTTTAAAGTGTTTTTGATATTTGTTTATGGCATGCTCTAGAATTTGTGCACTTTGTTGATCTAATTGTGCTCTACTTGTTTTTAAAGAGCTATAATAATTTTTAAGATTAGGGGCTTGCCATTTTAAGGCTTCTGGGATTTCATTGTTTTCTATTTTAAACGGAATGTGTTGTTGTATACTAAGGGAGTTATTTTCGTTATTGTAATATGTATTTATTCTATTATTGTAATCTTCTAGCGAAACTTTAAGGACACTAATATAATCGGCACAATAGTTTAAGTAAGAAATGTGTTTATTAATGCATGCTCTGCTTTCAGTAGTTTTTTCTTTAGGCTGCCCTAAAAGGCTTGTTGTGCTTATAATACAAAGTATAAGAATTTGATTAACAGAACGAAACATAATTAATTTTTTACATAAATGTAGGAAAAATATTTCATTTTGTTTCAAAAGTATTTTGATTTTTAAAAGTGTTATTTTTATTTAAAATAAAAACCAGATTTAAAATGATTCGTTTTTTTATAGGCTCTATATTTTTACTTTTTCTTTCATGTAAAATGAAAAATGAAAGTAGAAATGTTTCAGAAAAAGCGAGTATTGATAAAATTAAGGCAACCTCTATTTTAAACGATTCTGTAGAAAATAAACAGGTAATAAAAAAAGAAGTAATAGTTACCGTAAATAATGCATCTGACTACAGTGAAAATTTTATAAGTGGTTTAAAGGAGTTGCATAGCTATAGTGAGTTTAAGTTGATAACTAATTATATGGTTATTAATAAACAGGATACAGTTTATTTTCCGGCATATCCTAAAATAAACAAAAAAGTAGTTTTAACGGCTGTAAAAGAAGGCCTAGCTATAGCATTAACAGTTCAAAGAATTAATCAAACATCAATTAAGTATAAATTAGAAATGGTGGAATTTGGCAAGGCTAATTTTAAGAGTGAAGGAATTGCAGAAATATCACCAGCTTTCTTTTTAGAATCAAAAACAGCTGCAAATGCTTTAACAGGAAACTTGTATGTTTTCAATTCATTTCTAGACAATAATAAAGACTGTAATACAGAAATTACATTAGGAAAAGAAACTAATGTAAATTATTTGTTAGCCAGAATAATAAAAAATTGTAATGGAAAAATAAAAGACATTAATCTAGATAACTATACTTCTTTAATTGAAAAATAAAAGGTATTATTTTTTACTTAAAATACAATTTACAATCATACTTGCATGTACTCTAGAGTTTTCTATAAACCATTTGTGAGTTTCCATACCGCCACATATAACACCTGCTAAAAAGAGACCATTAATATTAGTTTCCATAGTATCTGGATTGTATTCAGGAATCTTTTTTTCGTCTTTAGAAAGTGTAACACCAATTTGTTCTAAAAAATTAAAATTAGGCATGTATCCTGTTAAGGCAAGAACATAATCGTTTTCTATGGTTTGCTCACCTTCTGGGCTGGTAATACAAATATTTTCTTTAGTTATTGCTGTTACATTAGTATTGTAATAAGCTTTAATGCTTCCTTCTTCAATCCTATTAATAATATCTGGACGTACCCAATATTTTACACGTTGCCCAACTTCTGTACCTCTAATAATTAAAGAAACATCGGCTCCTTTTCTGTAACATTCTAAAGCTGCATCTATAGCCGAGTTACTTGCGCCTATAATAGCTACTTTTTGACTGCTATAAAAATGTGGGTCTTTGTAATAATGGGCTACTTTAGGTAAATCTTCTCCAGGAACATTTAGAGTATTAGGTAAATCGTAAAAACCTGTGGCAATAATAACATTGGCAGCAGTATATCTATTTTTTTCAGAAGTAATTGTAAAAGTAGTATCAGATTTAGCGATAGCCGTAACCTTCTCGAAAAGCTGAATATTTAATTGGTTAGAAGTTACAATTCTACGGTAGTATTCCATAGCTTCGTTTCTTCTAGGTTTTACTTCTTTACTAATAAACGGAATTTCATCAATCTCTAATTTTTCCGAAGAGGAGAAAAATTGCATGTTTAAAGGGTAGTTGTAAAGCGAGTTTACAATACATCCTTTTTCTAAAATAGTATAGCTTAATCCTTTCTTTTTAGCCTCTAATCCACAGGCAATACCAATGGGTCCGCCACCAATAATAACAAGGTCTAAATGCTTCATTAATTAATAATATCTTTTAATTCGGCAATTGTTTTAATGGAGTCTTTACTATTAAAAACAAAACTACCAGCGACTAAAACATCGGCACCAGCATCTGTTAATTGTTTGGCATTTTTATCGCTTACACCACCATCTATTTCTATAAGTGTATGTGCATTTTTTCTATTGATAAGTTCTTTTAAAGCCTTTACTTTATCATAGGTGTTTTCTATAAAAGATTGTCCTCCAAACCCAGGGTTTACACTCATGATACAAACTAAATCAATATCATTAATAACATCTTCTAATAAGTTTATATTGGTGTGTGGATTTAAAGCAACACCAGCTGCCATACCTTCTGCCTTTATGGCTTGTAAGGTTCTATGTAAATGCGTGCATGCTTCTAAATGTACGGTTAGGTTATTGGCACCTAAATCTGCAAATGCTTTTATATAGCGGTCTGGATCTACAATCATTAAATGCACATCTAAAGTTTTTTCTGCATGTGCCGCTATTGCTTTTACAACAGGCATGCCGAAAGAAATATTAGGAACAAAAACACCATCCATTACATCTATATGAAACCAATCTGCATTACTTTGGTTTACCATTTCTATATCTCGTTGTAAGTTAGCGAAATCTGCTGCTAATAGGGAAGGGGCTACACGTTTTTTATCCATATGAAAAGTGAATATTTATTATAATAAAAATCTAATGGTAAAGGTACTAAATTGATGCAATTGATTTGCATCATTACTGTTGGTTAATTGTTGATGATAAATTCGTTAAATAGTTTTTGTTCGTATTGCGCTTCTTTAGACATTTTTGATAATTCTAAATAGCTCATTCCACGAGGAGAGTAGAAATGGGTTTTCCATATGGCTCTATTGCTTTATAAAAAGTCTTTTTTCTCCAAATTCATCGTCAGTATATATCCCAATCCAAAATTTTAAAAAGAGCAGACAGCCAATTATTACCATTAATACTCGTATTTTTTTACTCAAAATAAAAGTATGTTAATACCAACGCTTTTTCTTTTTCTTAGAGGCTTCAGACTTTCTGCCTTTTTTGTATTTGCTGCCACTTTTCTTTTTATGTACTTCTGGTTTTGCTTTTGGGTCTAGGGGGTAAGGGTGGTCTTCAATAACATCAATCTGTAATAACATTAATTTTTGAATGCTTACCACATAGGCTTTTTCATCTGCAGAGCATAAAGAATAGGAATTTCCACTTTTCCCAGCTCGCCCAGTTCTACCAATTCGATGCACATAAGTTTCAGGGATATTGGGGAGGTCAAAATTTAAAACGGCATCTAAATCATCTATATCTATACCACGAGCCGCTACATCGGTAGCAATTAAAATAGTGGTTTTATTATTTTTAAATTCGTTGAAAGCATTTTGGCGTTCACTTTGCGTTTTATCGCCATGTAAACTACTTACTTTGTAGTTGTTTTTAAGGAGTGTTTTTTCTAATTTATCTACCCCAAATTTGGTGCGTCTAAAAATAATTGTTTTTCCTTTTATGGTATTTCTTAAGAGGTGTAAGCAGAGTTCTATTTTGTTGCGTTTAGGAACATAATATAAAACTTGATGCACATTTTTTGCCGCCGATGAGGTTGGGCTAATTTCTATTCTTTCTGGGTTTTTTAAAATAACATTGGCTAATTGTTCTACCTTATAAGGCATGGTAGCAGAGCATAATAATAATTGCTTATTATCTGGACATAGACGTTCTATTTTTTTTACATCGTCTATAAAACCCATATCTAGCATTAAATCTGCTTCATCTAAAACCAAGGTTTCTATATAGTCTAAATTTAAAACATCTTGTTTGTGTAAATCTAAAAGTCTACCTGGGGTAGCTACCAGAATATCAATTCCTTTTTTTAGAATATCTATTTGTGGTTCTTTAGAAGTACCACCAAAAATAACCGATGTTCTTAAATTAGTATAGGAGCTATAGGCTTTAAAATTTTCTCCTATTTGTACGGCTAGTTCTCTGGTAGGGCTTACCACTAAAGCTTTTATTTTTTTTCCTTTTTTTACAGCATCTTGCCTATCGAATAACTGTTGCAAAATAGGTAAAGCAAAAGCCGCAGTTTTTCCGGTACCTGTTTGCGCAGAAATTAATAAGTCCTTTTTTTCTAGTACTAATGGTATTACCATTTCTTGCACTGGTGTTGGCGCATCGTAGTTGTTATCTGCAACGGCCCTAAGTAAGGGTTTTATAAGTTTTAATGCTTTAAAGGACATATATAGCTTTATAAGTAAGCTACAAAGGTAGGTTAAAGGGAGTTATAACACCAATAAGCCGTTGTCTTTTAAGGTATTTAAAGGTTTGGAGTACCAGAAAAGTTCAAAATCTGGAAAAAGGACCTCAAAATCGGTTTTAACTTTTGCGTAGGTGTATGTATCTTCGGTTGTAGCAGCAATTTTTTCTAAAATAGTAGCCAACCAATCTCCTTTTTCTTTTTCTACTGTAATACTAAAACTAGTAGCGGTATTATGAAAAGTCATTTTTAAATTTTCCCAAGTACGTCCTTTTTTAGATTTTGTAATAGTTTCTAAAATAGGGGTGTTCCCTAGCCATACTATTTTAGCATTGGATTTGGTAGAAAAACTAGGAGTTATTTCCAATGCTTTTTCAATAAAATTAGGCGGGATAGTAGTTTTAGGAATTTTAAAGTTGAACCATTTTTGTAAGGGATATTCGAAACAAATACCATGCATATAATTAAAGAGCGATTTTTTTAATCCATAACTAAATTGTTCGTGGTCTACGCCTGTGGTATCTGTAAATTGAATATCGTTATTGGCAAATGTAATTTCTTCGTATTTTGGAATAATATTATAGTCAGATGGATTTAAGCCAACAGGACTATGAGCTGTTAATGCAAATTGATGCCAGAAACCAGATTGTAATACATTCATTTGAAATAACTGGCGTACCATTTCTAAACTATCTACTGTTTCTTGTACAGTTTGTGTAGGATAGCCATACATTAGATAGGCGTGTACCATAATGCCAGATTCCGTAAAATTACGGGTAACCTGTGCCACTTGTTCTACTGTAACACCTTTGTCTATTAAGGCTAATAAACGGTCCGATGCTACTTCTAACCCGCCAGATACTGCAATACAACCCGATGTTTTTAGTAAAACGCAAAGGTTGGCACTAAAGCTTTTTTCAAACCTAATATTTGTCCACCAAGTAACTGTGAGTTTTCGTTTTATAATTTCTAAAGCTAAAGCACGCATTAAAGCGGGTGGTGCTGCTTCGTCTACAAAATGAAAACCTCTTTCGTTAGTTTGTTTAATAAGTGTTTCCATACGGTCTACCAATAGTTTGGCAGCAATGGGCTCGTATATTTTTATATAGTCTAAAGAAATATCGCAAAAAGTACATTTGCCCCAGTAACAACCATGAGCCATGGTTAATTTATTCCATCTGCCATCACTCCAAAGACTATGCATAGGATTAGCGATTTCAATAACTGAAATATATTTATCTAAGCATAAATCGGAATAATCTGGTGTGCCAATTTCACTCTGTTTATAATCGTTTTGTGTAGACGTGTTGTTATAAAAAACTGCTCCGTCTTTTAAATGGAAAGTGCGTTTTAAAACAGGTGTTTTACTATTGTTAGGTGCTACTATATGTTTGCTTAGTAAATCTAAAGGCAATTCACCATCGTCTAAAGTAATATAATCGAAAAACTGAAAAACACGAGTATCAGACACCGACCGTAGTTCGGTGTTAGGAAAGCCACCGCCCATAGCTATTTGTATGCTTGGGTAGTGTTGTTTTATGTACTGAGCGCACCTAAAAGCACTATATAGGTTTCCAGGAAAAGGAACAGAAAAGCAGACTAGTTTTGGTTGTACTTTTTGCAAACGCTCCTCTAAAATTTTAAGCGTAATACGATCTATATAAGTAGCTTCTTTTTGTAAATAGCCATAGAGTTCATCAAAAGAATTGGCACTTCTGCCCAAACGTTCTGCATACCTGCTAAACCCAAAATTCTCATCTATACATTCTATTATAAAATCTGATAAATCTTCTAAGTATAGGGTTGCCAAATGCTTTGCCTTGTCTTGCAATCCCATAGAGCCAAAGGCCCAATCCATATCATCTAATTGCTGAAACCTTGATGCTTCAGGCAAAAAATTAGGGGTGCATATTTGCCTGGCAAATGTAGCATTATGTCCTTGTAGAAATGAAATTATGGGTGCAATGGTTTTTAAATAGTCGTCTTGTAAGCTATAAATACGTTGACTATTCTCAGAAACAATACTATTATTAGTTGCAGCAAGTTCAAAAATAGTAGATAGGCCTTTTTTAGAAAAGAGTGCTAGAATAACTTCTATACCTAAATCTATCTGAAAGGCACTAACTTTTTTAGTATTTAAAAAGCCTTTTATATATGCTGTAGCCGGATACGGAGTATTTAGTTGTGTAAAAGGTGGAGTTATAAGTAAAAGGTCTTTCAAACGGCTATTTTCTGCAAAAATAGGTGAAATTTAGAAATGTTAATCTACCAGATTAGTTTAATACATAGTCTTTGTTATCTGTTGGTATAAGTATATAGTGTACCATAAAAAATAACGCAAATAAATATATAATTCTATCAACATAATATAATTCATAAAAATCAAGATAATATGCTATTACAGCACAGAAATCTGATAAAGCAAATGCAAAAACAGAAAATATAAAATACATTGATTTTGTTATCCCTTTTTTGTGATTAGCAGCTGTTATACATACTGTTATTATAGTTAAACCATAGATGTATAATATAATTTTTTGAAAAAAATCATCCAGTTTAACTTCTATACTATTTATTATTTTAAATAATGTGTAAAAGCATAATAGAATAAGAAAAGCATAAAAATATAATTTTTTGGTGTTTGTTTTATGCTTGATTTTTCTTTTTAAAACATGATATATTAAAGAAAAGTAGCCAAAAATTGTTAGCACGGATGTTAGCTTATTACAAAACGGTATTTCGTACAGAATCATTAAATAATCTGAAATTAAAAAACAGATAAAAGCAATAAAAACCCATGTTTCTTTATAGCCTTTATAATAAATGAATAAAGTAAAGAAAGTAAGTGTAGATGCTACTCTAATAATTCTACTTTCATGCAGCGTAAATAAATTAATAATAAATAAGTTAATTACAAGTAATGTAAATACAGTAATCAATAAAATTGATTTTGAGCTCATTAAATTTTGATGAAAAATTAATTAGAAGATTCTAAATATAGAACAAAAGAAATATAAATAAAATCATAAAAACATTATAAGGCATAGCTTGTGTACAAGAAGAGTGAAAAAAGATTAATATTTTATGTACAGGATAGTGTATTTTAAATAATAGAAATTTGAACAATGATGAGTCTAATTACAATGTTTAAAATTATGAATGCAACATGTGTATCTATTTAAATGGATATACATGCTTTCTTTTTTATAAGTTTATCGTTTGTATATCAGTATCTCCAAAAATGTATTTTATTACAATATTAATTTATATGAAAACACAGAAAAACGCTATCCAGTCTATAGCAAAATTTTGCCCTTTAGTTTAATAAATAATCTTTGTTATCTGGTACAGTAAGTATATAATGGATCATAAAAAATAACGCAAATAGGTATGCAGCTCTACTGGAGTAATAAAGTACAGAATAATGATAATAATACCCTAATACTGCGCAAAAATCTGAAAAAGAGAATGCGAAAATAAAAAATAGAAAATACATAGATTTTTTTATTCCTCTCTTATAATTAGTTGCAAGCACGCATGCTATAATTATAGTTGAACCGTATAGATACATAATTAACTTTTGTACAGAATCATCTAGCTTAGTATCTATATTAGTCATTATTTGGTATAAACCATAAAAATTTAATAATACCATAAAAGCGTAAAAAATAAATAAATTAGTACTTGTTATGCTTTTATTTATTTTACTATAAATATGATATATTAAAGAAGAGTAACCGCAAATGGCAAGTA
This sequence comes from uncultured Cellulophaga sp., assembly GCA_947492955.1. Taxonomy (GTDB): domain Bacteria; phylum Bacteroidota; class Bacteroidia; order Flavobacteriales; family Flavobacteriaceae; genus Cellulophaga. The sequence goes on from CANLOV010000001.1 coordinate 443,014, forward strand.
TGGATGTTAGTTTATTACAAAAAGGAATTTCGTAAAAAAGCATTATAAAGTTTGAAATTAGAAAACATAAAAAAGTTGTAAAAACCCAGATTTCTTTATAGCCTTTGTAAAATATAAAAAGCAGAAAAAAAACAAATGTAGATAAGAGTCTCATAATTCTACTTTCCATTAAATCATACGAGCTAATAACATATACATTAATTAACAGCAAAATAAAAAAAGTAGTTATTAATGTTAATTTTGAATTCATTGTTATTTATCAAAAAAATGGTTAGAAAAACTTTTAATGCAGTTTAAGGATAATAGAATTAGTTTAAATTTTATTTGCCCCTCTCGTTTTTGTTAATGTAATATAAATAAGAAAACATAACAGAAATGTAATTTATATATTTCCATTATGTTTTGTAGTAATGTTAAAAAGACTAGTCTCTCATAAATCTGATTATGATTTTTAAAATTAGTAGAGCAGCACCTATATACACCCAAACAGATGTAGTACTTTCTTCTTTTTCTTTATATTCTATACGTGCTTTAGCTTTTTGAGCCTCTTTTGGATCTATTATGAAATCTCTGCATTCGTTTAAAAAATCTGGTTTTCTAAGTGTTAAAGAACAAACGATTCCTGTATCACTAGATTTTCTCTTTGTGCATTTTTTGCAAGATTCTAAACGTTGTAATAAGTCCATATTTTAAGTTTTGTAGGTTGCTATTTGGGGTCTGATAGTAATTATAAACAACTTATAAAACTTAAAATATGAGTTTTTATTATCTTAATTTGTTGTAATAGTGTGTTTTATTAGAAAATAGTTATGTCTAAAGTATTTATTCCTTTTTAGAATTACTTGTGTTTCTATATTCGTACAAAGTATAATTAGTTTCCTTAATTTTAGCAATAAGCTCTTCATAAGGATTGTCGCAGATATCTACTAAGCCTATATTGTAATTTTCACCATCGAACCTACCTGTTAATGGTTCGTCTACATATTGGAACCAATGAGCTCCAACTATTAGTGGGTTTTTTAAGGCGCTTTCTATATATTTTTGATATAAGTAACCACGGTCTTCTTGGCTTTTAGCTTCTTTTACGCCTACATGGTAGCTACCTCTGTCTAATGCTCCAAAGTGAAATTCACCAATCATAATTGGTTTGTCTATGCCTTTAGGTAGTCCTATATTTTCTACACTATACTCGTATTTATTAAAGCTAATAATATCCATATATTTACTTGCCTCTTTAAGTACTACGCTGTTATTTGCCCATGCAAATCTGCATCCTAAATAATTTTGATTTGGAGCTATTTGGTTAAGTTCCTCTTTAATAGTTTTAAAATACGTATGTGCTATTTTTTCGTAGAAGTTTGCTAAATCAGTATATGCTTTTTCTTCATTAGGAGGAGTAGTGCTTTTTAATAAGGCTTCCCAACTTTTATGGTTAGTAGCCCAAACTTTATTTAAAGCTTTAATGTTTTTATACTTAGCTTTTAAATCATTTACAAATACAATTTTAGCACTTTGGTTTTCAGGACTTTTTAAGGTGCTTATAGCTAATGAGCCTAAGTTGCCCCAAGCCATTTCGTTGTCTACAAAATAACCAATACACCAGGGGTCTCCTGCTCCTTCTTTTTGCGAAGCCATAGACTTTTTAACTGCAATTTTAAATTTTGGGTCAAAAACATCATGGAATTTACCCCAAAAACCTTTTGAGCCTTCAATTTTTGGAGTATTTCTAATCCATATAGAACCAACATAAGGTGTTTTTTGTTGTTTAATAGTACTATTTTCAGATACAAAACCAATGGTATTTAAGCCCCAACTTTTAAAACGCATATGGGTTAAATCGCTAAAAGTACTTAGCCAATCTTTTCCGTATTTTGTATGTAGATTTTGCTTGTAAAAATTATACATGGTATAGTTTTTCTTGTTTTTGTAGTATCCGTGAGAACTTCCACTTCTTTTACTATAAAAAGCTTTGTGTAGATTTTTGTTTTCGGGTAAATCCTCAAAATAATGCTCTCTACCTGTAATTCCTGTGCGAGAGCCATCGGGAGAAACACAATTTACACCACTGGTCCAAAAAAGGTAGCCTTCGGGGTCTACCATCCACCATTTATCGTTATATTTTTCAGTTCTAAAAAAGCCAGTGGCTTTTAATTTTGGCCCAGCTGTCCATCCGCCATAAATATTTCTGTTTTTTGGCCCAGATTCGTTTACAAGACTATTATAATTTATTTTTCCTTGTTCTTTAAGTTCAGTAGCAGAGTGTATTTTTCCTTTCCAATCTTTATGCTTGTATTGTCCAAAAGTGTCTACAAATGGGAAAAAGTTGTTAGGTTCTTTTACTTTTAATTTACCTACAGCTCTGATATTATCTAGTGTAAAATTGCTTTCTGCATTAGAATATCTAGATCTAAATAGCAATTGGTCTATGGCCTTTATATCTGTTTTTATTTTCCCTGGTGTACCACGCATGCCAACTATATCTAATTGAGGTGAAAATACCCAAGGAGTCCATGCTAAATTAACAGTAATGGTTTTTGTTTCTCCAGGGTTTAAATCTACATAGTTAGAGCAGTACCATCTTACCAATTCATCCGGGTCATTCCCTACAAATAACTCTACCTGTATATATTTATCTCCGGTATTTTTGGCGTCTACTTTTATTTGATAATACCCGTTTAAATTCCAAGGTTTATCTTTTGATTCTTTTAATATGATATTAGATACCTTGCCGTTAATATTGCTATTAACTTTTAGATAAGAGTTATTGCCTATTCTAGCAATTTTAGCAATGGCATTTTTAAGGACTAATTGAGATTGATTTAAGTCGTTTTCAAAATCGAATAATAGGTTTGTTTCACTGGTATTTTGACTATTTCCAAGGTGAAATTGTAGTGCGAAAATTAATAGTACTAGATTTAAAGTTGTTTTGGTCATGATTGTGGTTAAATTGGTTTTCTTAAATTTAGTTTAATAAGTTTATTATTTAAATTTATTACACTCAATAAAAACTAGACATGGTATAAATATAAAAAAGCATCAACTTATTAAGTTGATGCTTTTTTTAGTGCGTATCGAATTTATAATGCCTTACAGATACATTTTGTAAAAATATAAGATGTTTATTCTCCTAGCTCTGTAATTTTTTTCTCGTATAGTTTTTTACTTTCTACAACGGCAACATTAAGTTCTGCCATAATACCCTCTACACGGCCTTCAATACTTTTCATTTGGTCGTTTATATTGTCAAATGAATTTAGAGCGGCAGCAACTTCCAATGCTTTTACTACTTCTACAGCATCTCCATGTAATATTCTAAGTTTACTAATAGCTTTAGCCGTATTGCTTAAAGTGCCATTGTATTTAGTTTTAGCCTTTGTTATTGCACTTAATAAGGTTTTTTTAGCAGTAGCATCGCTTAAGCTATTGGTTTGCTTTTCCATAGCAGTAAATAGGTTGCTAGCTTTTAATTTTAGGTCTTCGTATTCTTTATTTAGGTTTTCTACGCGTTTATTTACTTTTTCCCAATCGCCATAAACCTTAGCAAATTCTTTATCTTCATTTTTAGTGTCTTCCAAGGCACTTTTTAATGCATTTAAAGAAGTTAAACCTTTGGTAACATTTTTATTAGCATTCTTTTTCTTGTTTTCGAAAGTAGATACTTGTGATTTAAATTTTTCTTTTAAACGTATTAAATCCTCAGGGCTTTTGTTTTTCCAACAAGAAACAAACAATAAGGATAGTAATGTAATAGATAGTGTTCTTTTAAACATGTATTTTAAAAATTAATGGTTGCAGCAAAAATAACCATTTAGAAAATAATCTTTGGAGAAGTATATAAATTGAAAAACTCCGGTAATCAGCCGGAGTTTATTCATCAATCAAAAAACGAACAGTCATGATAAACTGTTGTTATTTTTACTAAGGGAATAAATTCCCTCAACAAACATAAAAACTAATAATTAATTTCTTAGTCGTTAAGGAAAATAAAAACTTACCCTAAGTATGTTTTTAATATTTTACTTCTAGATGTGTGTTTTAAACGTCTAATTGCTTTTTCTTTAATTTGACGAACACGTTCTCTAGTTAAATCAAATGTTTCTCCTATTTCCTCTAGGGTCATAGAATGTTGTCCTGCTAAACCAAAGTACAAACGAATAACATCTGCTTCTCTAGGTGTTAATGTTTCTAGAGCTCTTTCTATTTCTGTACGTAGAGATTCGTGTAATAAATCTCTATCTGGATTTGGAGATTCGCCACTACGTAATACATCGTAAAGGTTAGAATCTTCTCCGTCTATTAGAGGAGCATCCATAGATACGTGTCTTCCAGAGTTTTTTAAAGATTGCTTTACATCATCAATCGTCATATCTAACTCTTTCGCAATTTCTTCAGCAGATGGCTGGCGCTCATGTGCTTGCTCTAAGAATGCAAATGTTTTATTAATCTTATTAATAGATCCAATTTTGTTTAGTGGTAAACGTACAATACGAGATTGTTCTGCTAATGCTTGTAGTATAGACTGACGAATCCACCATACAGCGTATGATATAAACTTAAAACCTCTAGTTTCATCAAAACGTTGTGCTGCTTTTATTAAACCTAAGTTACCTTCGTTAATTAAATCTGGTAAGGTAAGTCCTTGGTTTTGGTATTGCTTTGCAACAGAAACAACGAATCTTAAATTAGCTTTCGTTAGTTTTTCTAATGCTACTTGATCACCAGCTTTAATACGCTGTGCTAATTCTACCTCTTCATCTGCTGTTATAAGGTCTACTTTACCAATTTCCTGTAAATACTTATCTAAGGATGCGGTTTCCCTGTTGGTAACCTGTTTTGTAATTTTAAGCTGTCTCATCTCAGTTTCCTTTTCCTAAATTTTAAGTACGCAATGTGCGGACTGCATATAGTTATACGTTAAAAAGTAAAAAATGTTACAATTCCGTTATTTTTTTTTCATTTTTTAGTTAAACTGCATAAAAAAGCCTTTTAAATAAGAAAAAAATAATTTTTAAATATCTTTAAAATTATCTTTAATTAAGATTTTTCTTCATTTTTAATAAGTTATTAGCGTTGTTTATTAAGGTTATTTAAAGTTAGAATAGTATTTTTAGCTCAGAATATTAAACCATTGTAGAAAATGACCAAGCAACAACTTATTTTACTTTTAGTATTTATCTTTAGTGTTATACACCTTAATGCGCAATACGATATTGTTTATCCAACTTCAGAATCAATAAGAAATCAGAATTGTCAAAAATGTTTTAGTGCTTTTCAACAAAAACCAAAAGAGGTTGGTTTTTCTATAAAAAGAGATGGTAATAATCTTTATTTTGTTATTAATGATAAAAAATGGTTTCAGTTATTATTTAAAAATAATACAGATGGTATTGCTATAGATATTGTAGATAAAGAACGTTACGATTGTGATATGATATTTTCTTCTGGTGGGCAGATACGAGGTAAAGTTTTAAAACCTATATATGCGCCTAGACTAAAAAGTACATTAAAACCTTATGAAGGGGATAGGTTTAGAACATTGGTTGGTAAGTTGCCAGCAGAACTTATAGGGAAAGAATTGGAGTATAATATTCTGTTTTTAGGAAATAAAAACCTTTGTAATTATTATACCATTTTTAACTTACCATCGTATGGTTTTGATTTGTTAGATATGGGAATGTATCTAGATTCTATACAGTACAGCAATAAAAAAGTAGCATCAGTAGAAGAAGGTTTTAAAATAAAATACAAAACTTTAAAATTTGAAATTCCTTTTCAGAAAAATAAATCGGAATACCAGCCTAAAGATATAAAGCCGCTCTATGATTCTTTGAATTTAACCGATTTTAATATTAAAACTATTGATATAAAAGCATATTCTTCTATAGAAGGTAGTTTAGAACGTAATCTAGAATTGCAAAGACAGCGAGCTAACAGTATAGCTAAAGCTATGCAGAGTTACCAAACCCCTGTAATAAAAACACAAATATCCTCTTCTGAGAATTGGGTAGAATTTTTAAATGATATAGAAGGAACAAAATACAATGATTTAAAAGCGCTTAATAAATCAGAATTAAAAAGTAAGCTAGTCGGGGCTTTTTCTCAAGAAATGGAACCTATACTTAAAAATCATAGAAAAGCGATAATAACCTTAGCTTTAGAAAAGAAAGATAAGTATAAAAAAATGAAGCTAGGAGAATTGGTAAATACGTTTAATACAGAATTAAAGGCAGGGAATTTAGAGGAAGCTTCTACGATACAAAACTCCTTATTTAATAGATTAAAGTATTTAGAAAATTCTCCTGATTTGTTGCAGAAGATGGAAATTCCAGAGCAATTAACGTATGCTAGGTATCTTAATAATAGGAGTATGTTTAAATACGAACTAGATGATAGGCAGTTGTTAATTGTAAATAATGAATTGGAAAGCTTATTAAAATTAGACCCTAAAAATAAACGAGTTAAATATAATCTTGTCGTTTTAAAATTTAAAATATGGAGGTATAATGCGCAGCCTATAGATGAGCATAAATTTAAGAGTGAAATATTGGAGCTTAAAAAATATGGTATTTCTCAGCCTTTAATTAACAGAATGCTAGTAAATTATCATATTATAAAGAGTGAGCGTTATATGAGAAAGAGAGATTATGTAAATAAAGATAAATCTGTTGCCTATATAAATGATAATTATAAGAATGTGCCTTTAAGAGATATTGATTATTTTAATTTAGCTCAGTTTTTAGCGTATTATGCAAATGTGGATAAGGCTGCAGCACTATTGACCAATAAAGTAAGAAGTATAGTTATTAATGAAGATTTGTTGTTTTACTATTTAAATTTAACACTGATAAATAAAGAGCTTACCCAAACAGATGATTACCGCGCTGTTATGTTAAATGCTATTAATTTAAACAAAACTAAGTATTGTAATTTGTTTGATTCTCCGGAGAAAAATGGAGTAACTTTTCAGTTGTTAGAAGACGAATATCTTAGAGATACTTATTGTGAGAATTGTGTAGAGTAATTATAATTAGAGCTTAATTTATGTTTTCTTTCTTGGAAAGAAAATAATTAATTTTTTTAGCTAAAATAGAAGGGTTTATAGGTTTAGAAATAAAATCGTCGCAACCTATTTTAAGTGCCTTATCTACATCTGTAGAAGAAGAATAAGCTGTATGGGCTATTATAGGAATATTTGGTTTTGTTTTTTTTATGATTTTAGTCGCTTCATAACCATCCATTACGGGCATTCTAATATCCATAAAAATTAAATCTATATTTATATTTTGCGAACAAGTAATAGTTCCTTCTTTGCCATTTTTAGCATGAAGTATATTAAAATTATATCCTTTTATTTTTTCTAAAAGTGTTTTTAAAAGAAGAAAATTTATATCTGTGTCATCAACTATTAAAATAGAATACGTATCATTTTTTAAGTTTATAGTTGACTTTTCTATGTTTGTAGGAGTATCAACAGGCTTGTGCGGAATGGTAATAGTAAAGGTTGTGCCTTCTCCTACCTCAGAAACAAAATCTATATAACCATTTATTAGTGTAATATTTTCTTTTGCCAAAGTTAGTCCTAGCCCTAATCCATTATATTTTTTAGAAATTTCACGTTCTAATTGTGAAAAACTTTTAAATACATCTGTTTCAAAATCTTTTTTAATACCAATACCAGTATCTTTTATTTTTATAATAATAGTATTGTCTTTTACAGTGTAGGAGACTTCTATATGTCCTTTCTCTGTAAACTTTATAGCGTTATCTATTAAATTACTAAGCGCCTTAGTTAATTTAGGTTCATCTATAAAAATATGTTTGTTATCATAATCTGTGTTTCTTTTAATAAAAAGCTTTAAATTTTTTCTTAAAGCTTCAGTTTTAAAGCTATCCTCCAAATTTTTAAAAAGCAGATTAAGGTTTGTAGGAGTTAATTTTAGTTCTGCTTTGTTTGTTTGTAGGGTAGATAATTCCAGAATGTCATCTACCACATGCAAGAGTTGGTGGCTGTTGCCAATAATAATATCGGAATAATTTGTTATTTCTTCCTTATTTAAATTAGGAGTCTTTAAAAGTTCAGAAAATCCTATAATACCATTCATAGGTGTTCTAATTTCATGGGAAATATTATGAATAAAATTGGTTTTAAATTGATTGCTTTTTTCGGCAGTTTCTTTAGCAATAAATAACTCTTGAGTTTTCTTTTTTACTTTATATTTTAAAAGTCGATTAAAAATAACAACAATTAATAGTAATAAGCTGATGCCTAAAAATAATAAAATCCAAAATTTAGATTTTAAATAGTAAGGTGTTATAGGTCTAAAAAACCATTTGTTAAAAATGGCTTGCTTTTCTTCATTTGTAATACTAGCAGTTGCTTTTTTTAAGATAGAACTCAATACCTCGTTATCTTTTAAAACGCCTATAGATGGAGAATAAACTAAATCTAACTTTGAAGTAATTCTTATGTTTTCTAAATTTTTAACTTTTGTAAAAAAATTAACAACAGACTCGGGGCCAACATAGGCATCGTATTTACCGTTATTTAGTTGCTTTAAACATTCATAATCATCTTTTAGGTGTATAATGTTTAAGTCTGGATACTGACTTAAAAGTATTTCGTTTATGGCGTAGCCATTTGGTAATACAATTGTTTTTCCTTGGTAGTCTTTTATTTCTTTACTGTAAAAACCATCTTTTCTAGTAGTAAGAACAAAGTTAGATTCAAAGTTTAACGAATAAAAATCTAAATAAGAATTTCTGTATTCTGTTTCTTGTACTTCTAGAATAACATCACTTTTTCGTTTTTTTATATCGTCTAATAACTGAGGCCAATTATCATATTCAATTCTTTTAAATTCATAATCTATTTTTTTTTCGATTAACTCTAAATAATCAATAAATAACCCAAATGTTTTATTATCTTTTTTTTTGAATTGATAAGGAGGATAATAAGCATATAATGATACTTTAATATCATTATTTTCTTGTAACCATTTTTTTTCTACATCGTTTAATTCTACAGATTTAGAACAAGATATAAATGTTATAGTGCTGAAAATAAATAGTATAAAATGGATTTGTTTTTTAAGCATATTGACAGTTGAAAACTAAATATAGTTAAACTTAATTAATAAGAAAATTATTATGTGTCAATTATAGAAATCTTATTTGTATGATTTTTAAAAATATAAACATCTAATATTAAGTGTGTTGTGTTTTTTTTGAGGGGTAGTTCTTTCTGTTTTATATAATTTTTGAGGTTAATATATTAATTAAAAAAAAAGCTAGTACTTAGTTGTTTAATTGGTAAAATTAAATTGTATAAAAGCTATGGAAAGAGCAATTAAAACCTAAACGAATAATTGTTTAACTAAGAGTTTATGGTTGTTTTAATTCTTAATTATACCCAAGAGAAAACAAAATAAAAAAGGTAGCAATTTTAAATTGCTACCTTTTTGTTTTATTAATTTAAAAAGTAAACTTAATCTCTTTTTGGTTTACGATCTCTATTATTGTTTCTGTCGTTTTTAGGACGATCAGTTCTAGGTGGTCTTTCTACGTAACCTTCTGGTTTTGGTAGTAAAGCTTTTCTAGAAACTTTCTCCTTACGTGTACGTTTGTCTATACCAAAGTATTTAACATCAAAAACATCACCCATATTTACTACATCAGTAACATTTTCTGTACGTTCCCATGCTAATTCAGATACATGTAATAAAACTTCGTTTCCTGGAGCTTCGTTGTATTCAACAACAGCACCAAAATCTAACATTTTAATTACTTTTACTTCGTAAACACTACCAACTTCTGGTTTAAATAATAAAGAATCTATTTTAGCTAAAACAGCATCAATACCTTTGTTACCAACACCTAAAACCTCTACAACACCTTCTTCTGTTACAGGGTCCTCGTTAATAACAATGGTAGTTTCTGTTTCTTTTTGTAATTCTTGAATTACTTTTCCGCCAGGTCCAATTAACGCACCAATAAATTCATTAGGAATACGTCTTGTAATCATTGTAGGTGCGTGGTCTTTAACTGCTGTATTTGGCGTTTCAATAGTTTCGGTAATTTTACCTAAAATATGTAAACGACCATCGCGAGCTTGTTTTAAGGCATTTACAAGAATTTCATAAGAAAGTCCTTTTACCTTAATATCCATTTGGCAAGCAGTAATACCATCTGCAGTACCAGTTACTTTAAAGTCCATATCTCCTAAGTGATCTTCATCACCTAAGATATCAGATAAAACGGCATATTTTCCAGACTCAGTATCTGTAATTAATCCCATTGCAATACCAGAAACAGGTTTCTTTAATTGTACACCAGCATCCATCATCGCCATTGTACCTGCACAAACTGTTGCCATAGAAGAAGAACCATTAGATTCTAAAATCTCTGAAACTACACGTACAGTATAAGGACAATCATTAGGAACCATTCCTTTTAAGGCACGTTGCGCTAAGTTACCATGTCCTACTTCTCTACGAGATGTTCCACGAATAGGTCTTGCTTCACCAGTTGAAAAAGGAGGGAAGTTATAGTGTAAATAAAAACGCTCTTCTCCTTTATAAGATGGCATATCTATTTGGTTTGCTTCTCTACTTGTACCTAAAGTAACTGTAGCTAATGCTTGCGTTTCTCCACGTGTAAATATAGAAGAACCATGTGTAGAAGGTAAATAATCTACCTCACACCAAATAGGTCTAATCTCGTCAGTTTTACGTCCATCTAAACGTAAACCTTCGTTTAAAGTTAAATCTCTAACCGCGGCTTTTTCTGCTTTAGAATAATATTTAGAAATTAATCCGCCGAAATCTTCTTGTTCTTCTTCAGAAAAAGAGGCTATTATTTCTTCTTTAATTTCACCAAAAGCAGCGCTACGTTCGTGTTTAGCAGAACCTGCTTGTGCTACAGCATATACTTTATCATATGCCATATCGTGAATCTTTTGAGCTAAATCTTCATCTGCTCTTTCTGGTTCGTACTCACGTGTTTCTTTTTTACCAAAAGCTTCAGCTAAAGCTACCTGAGCAGCACATTGTACTTTAATAGCTTCGTGTGCAAACTTAATAGCTTCCGTCATTTCTTCTTCAGAAATTTCGTCCATTTCACCTTCAACCATCATTACAGAATCAGCAGAAGCACCAATCATCATATCGATGTCTGACTCCTCTAATTGTGCACGAGTTGGGTTAATAATGAATTCTCCATTTACACGACCAACTCTAGCTTCAGAAATTGGACATTCAAAAGGGAAATCTGATAATTGAATAGCTGCAGAGGCTGCTAAACCTGCCATTGCATCTGGCATAACTTCTGGGTCATGAGACATTAACTGTATCATAACTTGAGTTTCTGAGTGGTAATCTTTTGGGAATAACGGACGTAATACACGATCCACTAAACGCATGGTTAATACCTCACCATCACTAGGTCTTGCTTCTCTTTTAAAGAAACCTCCAGGGTAACGACCTGCAGCAGCAAATTTTTCTCTGTAATCTACCGTTAATGGTAAAAAGTCTACATCTGCTTGTTTGTAATTGGAAACAACTGTACATAATAACATACATTTTCCTGATTGCACTACAACGCTACCATGAGCTTGTTTTGCTAATTTTCCGGTTTCGATAGAAATTTCTCTACCATCACCAAGGTCAATGACCTCTTTAAATACTTTTGGAATCATAAATACGATTTGTAGCTTATATTATTTAAGCTAGTTAAACAATGATCTTTTCGTCTTACTTAGACGCGCTGTTGTTGTGTTGTTGTAGTTGTGTGCGACCAATGAAAAACTATAAATAAGCTTTTTGTACTCTGTTCTGAATTTTTTTTCAGAAATTGTAATTGTGTTGCTAAAATAAATTAGCGTAAATACAAAAAGGGAAGCTAAGCTTCCCTTTTTGTATTATTTTCTAATATTTAATTCCTTAATTATCTCACGATATCTTACAATATCTGTTTTAATTAAGTAATCTAATAAGCTTCTTCTTTTACCTACTAATTTTACTAGAGAACGCTCAGTGTTAAAATCTTTACGATTGTTTTTTAAGTGTTCTGTTAAGTGGTTAATACGAAAAGTAAATAATGCTATTTGTCCTTCCGTTGTACCTGTGTCTTTCTCAGACTTACCGTGTTTCTTAAAGATTTCGGCTTTTGCTTCTTTTGTTAAATACATTCCAATATTTTATTTAATGATTTTTATGTATGTGATTGATTTTTTCAATCAGGCTGCAAATATAATAATATTATTTTATGTAAGTATATGTTTGGTGTAAATACTTGTTTTTGAACTAAAATAATAGTAGTAGAATAAAGATTTTAATTAAAAAGCACAGTTGTTAGGTAATGGAGCTACATTTTCTAGTTTAGCTGCAAAACTTGTTTTTAGTTCTTCTTTTATAAATCCACTTTCAACAGAGCCTTTTAAAACATTACTGCCATAACCAGTATTGTTCATGTGTGCTCTTATGTAAACTTCTTGATTTTTAAGGATGTTTATTGTGCCACCAGAACGAGAGAAAGGTTGTTCGTTTACATGGCTATGTGCTAAAACTCTACGGTAAATAAGATTTTCTTCTAAATCTATGACTTCCCACCAATCGGCATATTGTTGGCATCCTGTATCTGGGCTTTTTATAGTTACATTAAAAGTGTAACTCTGTTCATTGCCAGAAATAGAAACTTTGCTTACTTCTGCGGTAAGTTTTTTAGTTGTGGTATCTTCTTTAGTGGTGCCAGAATTAGAACAACAAACGAACCATGAGATTACAAGTATAAAAAATGTTTTTATGTGTAATCTCATGGAGGTTGTTTATTTTTATGATACTGCTCTAACTTTATTGTTTTGAATTAAATCTAGATATAGATTTATATTCTTTTTAAGGTCTCTACGATGAGATATAAAATCTAAAAATCCGTGATCTAATAAAAATTCTGCTGTTTGGAAACCTTCTGGAAGGTCTTTTCCTGTAAAATCTTTTACAATTCTAGGTCCTGCAAAACCAATTAATGCTCCTGGTTCAGAGATATTAATATCTCCTAACATAGCATAAGATGCTGTAGTACCACCAGTAGTTGGGTCTGTGCATAAAGATATATATGGAATTCCTTTTTCTGCTAATTGCGCTAATTTGGCAGATGTTTTTGCCAATTGCATTAAAGATATAGCAGCCTCCATCATACGTGCTCCACCAGATTTTGAAATCATCATGAATGGAATTTTTTTCTTTATAGCATAATCTACGGCTCTGGCTATTTTTTCTCCAACAACACTACCCATAGATCCACCAATAAAACTGAAATCCATACAAGCGATTACAATATCTTTTCCTAAAGATTTACCAACAGCTGTTCTAATAGCGTCTTTTAAACCAGTTTTGCTTTGAGCAGCCTTTATACGGTCTACATATTTTTTTGTATCCTCGAATTTTAAAGGATCTTTAGAAGATAATTTAACATCTAATTCTGTAAATTTATTATCGTCAAAAAGAATTTCAAAATATTCTTTACTCCCTATTCTAACATGGTAGTCGTCTTCTGGACTTACATAGAAATTTTTAGCTAATTCTTCTGATTCTACAATTTTTCCAGTAGGAGATTTGTACCATAAACCTTTAGGGGTATCTTTTTTCTCTTCTGTTGAGGTTTGTATTCCTTTTGCTGTTCTTTTAAACCAAGATGACATAGGCTAAATCTTAAGTTAAGAATATTTATTATAATGTGTTAACGTTGTTTAAGTCTTCGAAAGCTTTTTTAAGACGCTCTACAAATGACTTTTCTCCTTCTCTTAACCAAACTCTAGGGTCGTAATATTTTTTGTTTGGCTCATCGCTACCATTTGGGTTTCCTATTTGCCCTTGTAAGTAGTCTTTTTTATCTTGAACATAGTCTCTTACACCAGCTAAATAAGCATACTGTAAATCTGTATCTATATTCATTTTAATTACACCATAACTAATTCCTTCGCGAATTTCTTCTACAGTAGAACCAGACCCTCCGTGAAAAACAAAATCAATATGGTTGTGTTCTACACCATATTTTTCTGAAATGTATTCTTGAGAGTTTTTAAGAATTTTTGGTGTTAATTTTACATTTCCTGGCTTGTATACTCCATGTACATTACCAAAAGCTGCTGCAATTGTAAATTTAGGACTTACTTTAGAAAGCTCTTCGTATGCATAAGCTACTTCTTCTGGTTGCGTGTATAATTTAGAATCATCTACATCAGAATTATCAACACCATCTTCTTCACCACCAGTAATACCTAATTCTATTTCTAGTGTCATGTTCATTTTGCTCATTCTTTCTAAATAACCTTTACATATTTCTATGTTTTCTTCAATAGGCTCTTCAGATAAATCAATCATATGAGAACTGAATAGTGATTTTCCTGTTTCTGCAAAATGCTTTTCACTAGCATCTAATAAACCATCTATCCAAGGTAATAATTTTTTAGCACAGTGGTCAGTATGTAAGATAACCGTTGCACCATATGCTTCTGCTAATTCGTGTACATGTTTTGCACCAGCAACAGCACCTAAAATAGCTGCTTTTTGACCATCGTTAGATAAACCTTTTCCGGCATTAAATTGGGCTCCACCATTAGAGAATTGTATAATCACAGGAGCATTTAAACTAGCCGCAGTTTCTAAAACGCCATTAATAGAGTTAGATCCTATTGCATTTACTGCAGGTAAAGCAAATCCTTTTTCTTTTGCGTAGTTAAAAATTTCTTGAACTTGATCTCCTGTAGCAACTCCAGGTTTAATATTGTGAGCCATAATTTTGGTTTAATTTAAAATGATTAATTAATTATAGAGTCCACAAAAGTAATAAAATTATTAGGTCTAAAAGGGATAATTTATGCCTATTTGAACTACACCGTTTGCGAAGTAGTCGTTAAACCATTTTTTAGAAGCTTCTTCTGCAGGGTTATAGGTTTTAAACCCGTAATCTAGTCTAAAGACGAAGTATGTAAAATCGTATCGCAAACCAAGGCCTGTTCCTAGGGCTAAATCTGCTAAAGAACCAATACCTTTAAAAATAGCATCGGGGTCATCTGTATCATCATAAACGTTCCATATGTTTCCTGCATCGGCAAATAATGCTCCTTTAAAATTACCAACAATAGGAAATCTATATTCTAAATTTAGGGCTATTTTAAGGTTAGCTTCATTAAAATCATTTACAGCATTTGTGGTTCCAGGGCCTAAAGAATAGGGGTTCCAAGCTCTATTGTCATTTGATCCACCTGCAAAGTAACTTCGTGTAAAAGGAATGTTTTCTGAATTTCCATAAGGAATGGCAATGCCTAAAAAACTTCTAAAAGCTAAAACATTTGAATTGGAAAGATTCCAGTGTTTTATATAATCGAATTCTGTTTTTATATATTGAGAATAAGGAACACCAAAAATTAAAGCATTATCGTTATCGTTTTTTTCTAGTGTTGCAATTTTAGAAACAGCAGATAATAAATTACCAGCACTCTCTACTTTAAATCTAAACTGATAGAAATCATTATCATTTATATCTTTTTTGTTATTAATAGAAAAAGTATAGTTACTAGTAAAGATTAAATTGTTCTCTGTAAGCCTATTTTTACGTTCGTTAATGCTTCTGGTATTATTATAGATTTCAGAATTTGCAAGAACTAAGTTGTTATTTAATATTTCATTAATAAAACCATCTGCTCCATCTGGAATAATTAAATTAGGATCATCCGGGTTATCGGTGTTGTTGAAAAAATTAACAACTCTGTTGTATTGGTCTGGATCAGAAAAATCACTTTCTTGATCAAAGTCGTTTGCTATAGCATCTAGCCTGTTGTAGGTATTTTTGTACACATTGAAAAAACGATTAACATTAACATTGCGTACAAATTGAATGTTTAAAAGTTCTAAAGAGTGCTTTTTACGATTCGATGGCGACCAATTGTACCCAAAAGTGGTATTAAAAGTTTGCTTGTCTAATCCAATATTTTTCTGAAAACTAGTACCCATAGCTATTCTAGTTTCTGGTAGCATATAGTAGGGTATAATTTTTTTTGTATTAATAAGAGGTAGCCATATCCTTGGAAAAGTTAAATTAACATCGGCTCCAACTTCAGAAATGTTTTTGTCATTTGCTTCTCCTCCAAAAATACCGAAAGAGCCCCTTGCAGAAATACTTAGTGTTTCTGCACCTCCAAAAACATTTCTTGTTATTAAAGAGGAGCTAAATGCAAGTCCAACATTTTGTATGCTAGAGTGTGTTACATCTGTATCAATAGCAAAAGAATATTTAGGACGGGCAGCCAAGAAAATATCAGTAGTTAATTGTGTGTCTGTACTATCTGGTGTAAATTGTATACTTGGGTATTTAAATGTATTTAAATTGGTAATTTGTCTATTGGTACGTATTCTGTCTATATCTCTATAAATACTATCTTTTTCTAAAAAAATAGCATTTGTTAATGCCTTAGGTTTGTAGCGTAGTTTGTTTTTGTAATATATCGTATAATTTTTATAATCTACCGATTTTAAGGAGTCTTTAGAATTTGTAAAAAGGTGATCAGCATAAATGTTTATTTTTTTAAAACGATGTACTTTGTATGCTACAGAAGAGGCTTGTGTGGTAGTGTCTCCTCTCTTCTTTAGATTATCTATTTTAAGTTCAACGTCCATTTTTTGGTCGTTTTTTGCTTTACTAGTATCTCTTAAAATATTATAAGTAATAGAGCTTTCTTGGAAATTATAGATTCCAGAATTTCTATAGATATTAGTAAGTCTTTCTCTTTCATTATTAAAGTCAGATAAATCGAACTGATTTTTTGCTTTTATATAAGAATCGTCTTTATGTATATTGTAAATAGAATCTATAGCTTTAGAGCTTATTTTTTTAGATAAGGTATCTATTGTATAGGGTTTTTCTAAAGTTATTTTATAATCTATAGCAGCTCTTTTTTTACGTTTACTAGGAGTAATAGTATAGGTGCCGCTATTATTAAAATAGCCTTTACTTGCATAGTAAGCTTTTAAGCGATCTAAGGTTTTTTTTGTTTTAGAAGTATCTATAATAGCGGGGGCTTCTCCAATTTTTTTTAACCACTCGCTAGAGCCTTTTACAAGAAAAGATTCGCCAAGCTTATCTACTTGTTTTTTTGATAAAAAATTAATGAGCCTTTGTTCTCTTTTTTCTTTTTTGTGTAACCAATTTTGATAAGAGGAGTCTGGATTTTTTTTGGCAAGATTATACAGATTTAATCGTAGTGGGTATCCTAGAATGTTACTATTGGGTTTCTGAATTATTAAACTATAAATATCTTCATTCGATACTTTTTTTTCGTCTGCAAGAATTTGATTTTTTGTAAGTAATAACTCATCGTCTTCTACCCTTTTTAACGTATTGCAAGAACTTATTACTATAGCTAGCAATAATAAGCTTATTTTTATGCGATATTTAGTTAGAAAAAAAGGGGTTCTCATTAGAAGCCAAAAATACATTATTTGTATGGTTGTTAAAAACCAAATAAAATTTATAAAAAACCTACAGCAAAAAAAGTACCGAAATTTGCATGGGCTATTTGTTGTAGAAGGATACAAAACAGTAAATGAACTTTTAGACTCTGATTTTAAAGCAGAAATTATTTATACTACAGATTTAGATCTTTTTAAAAATGAAGTAGCTAGTATTGAGTTAATTTCTGAGGCAGATTTAAAAAGAATGAGTGGTTTAAAAGCTCCCAATAAGGTTTTGGGTGTTTTTTATATGCCTAAATCTAAACCGATAGATTATAATAATTGGGTTGTAGCTTTAGACGATATTCGAGATCCTGGTAATTTAGGAACTATTATTCGTTTATGCGATTGGTTTGGGATACCCAATTTAGTATGTTCTTTACATACTGTAGATTGTTATAACCCAAAAGTATTGCAAGCAACTATGGGTTCTATAACAAGAGTAAATATTAGTTATGTTGATATATTACCATTTATGAAAACCGTAAAAGCACCTATTTATGGTGCATTTATGGAAGGCTCTGTTGTTTATGGTGAAAAATTTTCTGAAAAAGGAATTTTAGTAATGGGAAATGAAGCTAATGGGGTTTCTAAAGAGATGGAAGCCTTAGTTGAAAAAAAAATAAGTATTCCTCAGTTTGGAGCACAAACGGCAGAAAGTTTAAATGTAGCAACCGCTACAGCTATTTTGTTAAATGAAATTAAGCGTAGTTAGGGCTTATTCAAAAGTGAAATTAACAAAAATACCTCTAGTGCGTAAAGCATCAATATTTCCTGTCCAAGGGCTGGCATCTCCTGCGGCATCTGGAACTAGTTCATCAGAAATAGCAAATACGCCTCTAATAGATGGAGAAAATTTAAAATATTCTAAATAAAAATCTATGCCGAAACCTAATTCATAAGAGTATAGCTTTTTTTGCATTCTAAAAGAATCGGGTCTTCTGCTAGAATTATCGTCCATACTATCTTGGTTACTTCCTAAATTTAAAGAAGTAGAAACACCACCAATAATAAAAGGTTTCCAGTTTCCAATTCTCCTAGTGCTAGCTTTTAATAGTAAAGGAAAATTTATATAGGTAGATTTTACTTCTCTTATAGCATCTCTTTTATCAGTAAAACCTGGGAACCCTAATGTTCGTATACCGTAATGTAAACCAGGCTCAAAACGTAAATCTAAAAACTCATTAATACGCATTTCTCCAATAAGTCCAACATTAAACCCTAGGCCTTTGTTAACAAGGATATCGTTAATGTCATCTTTGTAGTCAAATTTAAAATCGTATTGGTTAAAACCTAAGAAATAACCCCAGTTAAGAAAGTGGTCGTCTATAGTTTCAAGATTCATAATAGGCCTTTCATTAAACTGCGCTTTTACAGAATTACAAAGCAATACAATGCTTGCTAAAAGGAAAATACTATTTTTCATATTTTATTTTGTAGCTACATAAATAGATGCCACTCCAAATGTTTGTGGCTTGTTCTCTATAGCTATAAACCCAATTTTTTGTAAAATATTGTTGAAAGCTTCGCCATGAGGAAAAACAGCGGCAGATTCCGATAGGTATTCATAAGCAACATCATCCTTAGAAAAAAGCTTTCCTATTGCTGGTAATATGTTTTTAGTGTAAAAATGATAACCTTGCTTAAAAGGAGTTTTTGTAGGTACAGAGGTTTCTAGCACTACAAATGTTCCTGTAGGTTTTAAAACTCTATAAATTTCGGCTAGTCCTTTTTCTAAATTTTCAAAATTACGAACACCAAAGGCAACGGTAATAGCATCAAAAGTATTTTCTTCGAAAGGAAGATTTTCGCTGTCACCAACAATCATATTAATAGTATTGGCTAGATTTTTTTCGGCAATTTTTTCTTTACCAATTTCTAACATCCCTGGAGATATATCTAGTCCGGTTATTTTTTCTGCACCAGTTTGTACAAGGTTAATAGCTAAATCACCCGTTCCTGTAGCAATATCTAAGATGTTTTTTGGTTGTTTTTTCTTTAGAAGATTAACAACGCGTTTTCTCCATTTAATGTCTATTCCAAAAGAAATTACCCTGTTTAAACTATCGTAGTTTTTAGAGATAGTATCGAACATTTGAGTAACCTGTTCTTTTTTTCCAAGCGAAGAATCTTTATAAGGAATAACTTTTTTTGCCATCTAAATAATTTTGCGCAAAGATACAATATAGCGTTTATCTAGTGCTGTTTATTTAAAGAATACAATAAAAGAGACTTCTTGGTAGTTTTACTTTAGAGTAAATAAATGTATACAAAATAAATTTATGTAATTTTGCATTGTAAAATTTTACAATTTTCTATGGAGTAAACAGCTTGTAAAGCGTTTATGTTTTTAAAAAGATTCTTCTTAAAAATTACTGCCCAATATATAGAATAGGGTATAGGTATGAAAAACAACGAGTATAAGGTATGAAAATTATAATAGCAGGCGCAGGTGAAGTTGGTTTTCATTTGGCAAAATTACTTTCATACGAATCACAGGATATTACATTAATAGATACCAGAAAAGAAAGCCTTTCTTATGCGGATAGTCATTTAGATATTAGGGTTTTAAAAGGAGACGCAATATCAATCTCTGTTTTAAAAGAAGCGCAAGTAGATAAGTCAGATTTGGTAATTGGCGTAACAGCATCAGAAACTACGAACCTTACAGTTTGTATGTTAGCAAAGCAATTAGGCTGTAAAAGAACTATTGCTAGGATATCTAATACAGAATTTGTAGATAATAAAGAGTCTATTAAATTTGATGAGTTAGGGATAGATGAGCTAATATCTCCAGAAGAATTAGCGGCAACGGAAATACAATTGTTACTTACACAATCTGCTTTTAATGATAGTTGTGAGTTCGAAGGAGGAGCTTTAATTATGGTGGGGGTATCGTTACCTAAAAGTGCCCCTTTTGTGGGTAAAATGGTGAAAGATGCAGCAAAGATATTTCCCGAACTTCATTTTATGCCTATAGCTATACAAAGGTCTGGTACACAATACTCTTTAATACCAAGAGGAGATACTATTTTTAGAGAAGGGGATCAAGTATATTTTATTACTTCTAAAGAGGGGGTAGATGAGCTGTATAAGTTAAGTGGAAAAGAAAAGAAAGAAATTAAGAATGTAATGATTCTTGGCGGGAGTAAAGTAGGGTATAAAACGGCCAGAGATCTTTGTAATAATAAGTTTAATGTAAAACTTATAGAAAAGAATAAAGAGAAAGCATTTGATTTAGCAGAAGATTTACCTAATGCTTTAGTTATTAATGGTGATGGTAGAAATGTAGAATTGCTTTCAGAAGAAAGTTTAGAAGCTATGGATGCTTTTGTTGCTGTTACAGGAAATTCCGAAACAAATATAATGTCTTGCCTAGTAGCTAAGTCTAAAAATATAAAGAAGACTATTGCTATGGTAGAAAATATGGATTATTTTCAATTATCCCATTCTATAGGAATAGATACTTTAATTAATAAAAAACTTTTAGCGGCCAACAACATATTTAGATATATTAGAAAAGGAGAAGTAGTAGCTTTAACAAGATTAAATAATTTAGACACAGAAATTTTAGAGTTTGTTGTAAAACCAACTTCTATTGTAAACGGAAAAATAATAAAAGAATTAGATTTTCCTAGGTCAGCTACTATTGGAGGTGTGGTTAGAGACGGAGAAGGAATAATTGCTTTAGGAGATTTTAAAATTACTGAAGGAGATAGAGTAGTAGTATGTTGTTTGCCACGTGCTATTCCTAAAATAGAAAAGTTATTCTTGTAAGATGAGATTAAATTCCAAAATAATTTTTCATATTATGGGCTTGCTATTACTGTGTAATGGCTTTTTTATGATATTGGCAGCAGCAGTAAGTGGTATATATAATGATGGTGCTACACTGGATATTACACTTGCGGCAATTGTTACAATGATGATAGGGGTGCTTTCTATGTTCTATACCCGAGGTCATGTAAAAGAAGTAAAACCAAAGGAAGGATATCTTATTGTAACGTTTGGTTGGGTTGTAATGTCTATTTCTGGAACCTTTCCGTATCTTTTTTCAGGGGCTATACCAGATGTTACCAATGCTTTTTTTGAGACCATGTCTGGTTATACTACCACAGGAGCTTCAATTTTAGATGATATAGAATCTTTGCCAGAAGGAATTCTTTTTTGGCGAAGTTTAACGCATTGGATTGGCGGAATGGGTATTATTGTTTTGGCAATAGCCATATTGCCTTTGTTAGGTATAGGAGGCATGCAATTATTTGCAGCAGAAGCGCCAGGGCCTAGTGCAGATAAATTACATCCTAGAATTACAGATACCGCAAAAAGATTGTGGTTAATATATGTGGGATATACAGTTGCTGAGACTTTGTTGTTAAAATTAGCAGGGATGTCTTTTTTCGATGCTATTAATCATTCTTTAGCAACTTTATCTACAGGAGGTTTTTCAACAAAGAATGCAAGTATGGCTTATTGGAATGATCAACCTTTAATACAATATATTGTTATCTTTTTTATGTTCTTAGCGGGAGCAAATTTTGTATTAAGTTATTTTGCTTTTAAAGGGAAAATTCAGAAAATAATAAAGGACGAAGAATTTAAGTTTTATACAGGCTTTGTAGTGTTATTTACTGTAATTGTAGCTTTGGTGGTTTATTATAAAGCAAATGTTCCAGTTTCCGATTATCATCCAATGGTTTTGGGAGCAGAGGAGAGTTCATTTAGACATGCGCTTTTTCAGATAATAGCAGTAATTACAACTACAGGTTTTGTAACAGCAGATTTTACGGGTTGGACCCCTTTTTTAAGTATTTTCTTTTTTGGATTAATGTTTTTAGGAGGTTCCGCGGGGTCTACATCTGGAGGTATAAAGGTAATGCGCCATTTATTAATTATAAAAAACGGCTTGTTAGAGTTTAAACGAACACTACACCCAAATGCTATAATACCAGTGAGGTATAATGATAAGACAGTAAAAGAACATATTGTTTATAATATTATTGGCTTTTTTGTGCTATACATGTTGTTGTTTATTATTGGGGCTTTGGTATTAGGTTTTCTAGGTTTAGACTTTGAATCTGCTATTGGCGGCGCAGCTACTTCTTTAGGTAATGTAGGGCCTGGTTTAGGAAGTTTAAATCCTCTAAGTAATTTTAATGACCTTCCTGTAATGGGTAAGTGGTGGTGCGGATTTTTAATGTTAGCAGGTAGGCTAGAACTTTTTACGGTACTAATTATTCTTACACCTTATTTCTGGAAGAAAATATAATAGTATATCCAAAACTCTTAAAAATACTTTCAAGAGTTTTGGGAGGCTTATTTTATTTTTTAGCTTTTAAAAGCTTTTTGTTTTCAGATTTTATTCTTTCTTTTTGTTTGTTACTTAAACCATGCTTGTAATGTTCAGCTGCCTTATGGTATACGTGGTGCTTTTTCATTTCTGGGTCATTTAAATCTAAACTCAAATCACAATCAAAACGAACTAAAATAGAATGGTTTTTATCCCAAGTAGTAGCGTTTGTAAAATGAGAGATTCCCCAGGTTATTCCTCTACCATCTTTAGTGTTTGTGTAAGCATCAGGAACAAAAGGCCCTGCTGCAATAGGCATTAAGTCAACCAAAGAGGCAATGTCAAAATTAACCCCATCTTCTGCATATTGTATAGTATTATGTTCGTTACCGTCTTTAATAACTAAAGCAGCAATACCTGTTTTAAAAGGAAACATAGTAGTTTCGTGCCCAGATGTTATAACAGGATTTAGTGGGTTTTTTTCAAAAGGACCTAAAGGGTTATCAGCAACAGTCAATCCTTGCATTCTTATCAATCTTGGGTCGCCATCAAAATCAGATTTGTAGTATAAATAGATTTTATCTTTATAAACTAATGGGTAAGGATCATGGATAGAATATTGGTCCCATTCTCCTTTTGCCCCGTTAGGGATAATAATTTTATTTGTGGCAGTCCAAGGACCATCTGGAGAATCTGCATAAGAAAGTGTTACAGGGCAGTCGTCTCCACGTTTCCCACTTGCTTCCATAAACCCTTGGTAATATAAATAGTATTTACCCTTCCATTTTAAAATATCAGTGGTAGATACTGATCTCCATCCAACATTTGGTTTTGGAGGTCTAGGTACTGCAACTCCTTGTTCTTTCCATGTAAAACCATCTTCACTTGTGGCATACCATATTTCGCATAAATCCCAATCGGAAGAAGGGATAGTTTCGCTACTGTTGGCAGCCCCTTTTGGTGGTGTTGGGGTATTCCTATAAGTATACCAAACATAATATTTTCCGTTCTCGAAAATTACTTTAGAAGGGTCACGACGCGTAATGGTACCATCATGATCATTATAATCAAAACCTTTTAATTCGGTGTATTTAAATTGGGAGTATAATTCGTTGTCTTCAGGTCTTGGAGCTAGGTAATTGTCATAATTACGTTCCATGGCTCTACTTAAAGGGCGGTTAGGTTTTTCTTTGGGTAAGATAAAAGGGAAACCTTTTGTAGTGGTATTTGTTTGTGAATTAGCATCTTGCGATTTAGTAGAGCTACATGCTGTTAAGAATATTACAGCGCTTAAAGTGATGCTTAGTAAAGAGTTGATTTTGTATTTCATGTTTTTTGCTAATTTTATGCAAAGGAGTTTGTTTGTTCCCGAAATTATGAAAATTATTTAAATATGTAGGGAGTCAGATATTTTA
Source organism: uncultured Cellulophaga sp. (assembly GCA_947492955.1). Taxonomy (GTDB): domain Bacteria; phylum Bacteroidota; class Bacteroidia; order Flavobacteriales; family Flavobacteriaceae; genus Cellulophaga. Next base: position 467,223 of record CANLOV010000001.1, read on the forward strand.
TAGAGAAAACTATAATAAATAAAAAAACCCTTGAAAATCGTAAGATTAACAAGGGTTTAGTACTCGAGATGGGACTTGAACCCATACGGACTAATGTCCATTGGATTTTAAGTCCAACGTGTCTACCAATTCCACCACTCGAGCGTGGATTTTTATATGAGCGAAAAAAGGGATTCGAACCCTCGACCTCCACCTTGGCAAGGTGATGCTCTACCCCTGAGCTACTTTCGCAAAAAGTTTAAGAACATTATCTTCTTTTCAGAAGAGGCATCTTATTTGCTGATGCGGGTGCAAATTTAATACAATTCTATAAATCACAAAGAAAAAAAGGAAAAAGATTTAAGCTTTTTTTGTTTTTGTGAGTAAGCGCTTAATTTCATTTAACTTCATTAAAGCTTCTACAGGAGTTAATGTATTGATATCTAAGTCTATAATTTCTTCTTTTATTTGTTCTAGTAATGGGTCGTCTAAATTAAAAAAACTTAGTTGCATTTCATTTTGTGCAGATTGTAGCTTGTCTGTTAGTTCTTCACTAGAATGCGATTTTTCTAATTTCTGCAATATTTTGTTGGCTTTTTGTATTACCTGTTGCGGCATCCCAGCCATTTTGGCTACGTGTATACCAAAACTATGCTCGCTACCACCAGGGGTAAGTTTTCGTAAGAATAAAACATTGTCTTTTAATTCTTTTACAGAAACATTATAATTTTTAATGCGTTCAAAAGTAGTTGCCATTTCATTAATCTCATGGTAATGGGTAGCAAATAATGTTTTTGCTTTGGCTGGGTGTTCGTGTAAATATTCAGAAATTGCCCAAGCAATAGAAATACCATCGTAAGTACTGGTACCTCGTCCAATTTCATCTAATAAAACTAAACTACGTTCCGATAAATTATTTAAGATAGATGCTGTTTCGTTCATTTCTACCATAAAAGTAGATTCTCCCATAGAAATATTATCGCTAGCACCCACACGAGTAAATATTTTATCTACAAAGCCAATTTTAGCACTTTCTGCGGGTACAAAACTCCCCATTTGGGCTAAAAGAACAATTAAAGCGGTTTGCCTAAGTATAGCAGATTTACCACTCATGTTAGGCCCCGTAATCATAATAATTTGTTGTTCTTCTCTATTTAATACTACATCGTTGGCAATATAAGCCTCTCCAATAGGTAATTGTTTTTCTATTACAGGATGACGCCCGTTTTTTATATTAATATCTGTACTATCATCTATAATAGGAGCAACATAATTATTTTGTTTTGCCAGTTGCGTAAAACCACAAAGACAATCTAATTGGGCAATTAGTTGTGCATTGTTTTGTACCGTAGTTATGTATTCTTGCATCCAAACAATAAGCTGAGAGAATAGTTGCTGTTCTAAAATACCAATACGTTCCTCGGCGCCTAAAATTTTACCTTCGTATTCTTTTAGTTCTTCTGTAATATAACGTTCAGCATTTACAAGTGTTTGTTTACGAATCCACTCTTCAGGCACTTTATCTTTATGGGTATTTCTAACTTCTATATAATAACCAAATACATTGTTAGATGCTATTTTTAGAGAACTAATACCTGTACGCTCGGTTTCTCTCTCTAACATTTTATTTAGATAGTCTTTTCCAGAAAAAGCTAAACCACGTAGTTCGTCTAACTCTTCGGAATAGCCTTCTGCAATGGTAGTCCCTTTTAAAATATTTACAGGGGCTTCCTCGTGTACCATCTCTTTAATTTTGGCGCGTAACAAATCGCAGGAATGCAATTGGTCTCCAATACCTTTTAAAGCTTCGTTAGGACTTTGCGATGTAAGTTGTTTTATAGGGACAACTGCTTCTAAAGAGTTTTTTAATTGAATAACTTCTTTAGGGCTTATTTTACCTGTAGCTATTTTAGAAATTAAACGTTCTAAATCTCCAATTTGTTTAATCCACTGCTGTAACTTTTGCAGGGTGGTATCCTCTTTAAATAAATGAGAAATAACCTGATGTCTTCTTTTTATTTTTTCAACATTCTTTAGCGGAAGCGCTAACCATCTTTTTAGTAAACGTCCTCCCATAGGAGAAATAGTTTTATCTATAACATCTAAAAGTGTAACGGCATTTAAATTGTTAGAATGGTATAGTTCTAGGTTTTTAATGGTAAACCTATCCATCCAAATATATTCTTCCTCAGCAATACGCTGTAAAGTATTTATATGTTGTAGTTGTTTGTGTTGCGTTTCGGATAAATAATGCAGTACAACACCAGAAGCAATAATACCATGTTGCAAATGGTCTACCCCAAAACCTTTTAAGGTATTTGTTTTAAAATGCTGGGTAAGTGTTTCTTGCGCGTAATCTTCTTGAAACACCCAATCTTCCATAAAAAAAGCATGAAACTGACTTCCGAAAGTCTGTATAAATTCTTTTTTATGCGATTTAGATACTAAAATTTCATTAGGCGCAAAGTTTTGTAGTAATTTATCTATCTGCTCTTCATTACCTTCAGAAGTTAAAAACTCTCCAGTAGAAATATCAACAAAAGCAACACCCAAACGTTTTCTGCCAAAATGTACGGCACATAGAAAATTATTGGTTTTAGCACTAAGAATATCATCATTTAAAGCAACTCCAGGGGTTACTAATTCTGTAACGCCTCTTTTTACAATAGTTTTGGTTTGTTTTGGGTCTTCTAACTGGTCGCAAATGGCTACTCGCTGTCCTGCTTTTACTAATTTGGGTAAATACGTATTTAAAGAATGATGAGGAAAACCAGCCAATTCTGTTTTTTCGCCACCATTATTTCGGTGGGTTAAAATTATACCAAGAATCTTAGAGGTTTTTATGGCATCGTCGCCAAAAGTTTCGTAAAAATCACCTACGCGAAACAGCAATAAGGCATCAGGATATTTTGTCTTGATGGTATTGTACTGTTGCATTAAAGGCGTAACCTTTTTTGTTTTTTCTTTCTTTGCCAAAAACTACTTATTTAACTTATTTTTGCATCAATCTTACTGAAAACGAATGTAAGATTTTCCTAAGGGGCTACAAACCATTGTTGATATTTTGGGGATAACTTTTAAAGCCTAAAAGCTCTTGTTCTATTAATTACTAGAATTTAAATTAATGCGAAAATTAGAAAACAGCGAATTACCACGTTTAAATGTAGAAGAATTTAAAGAAGCCCATAAAACTCCTATTGTTATTGTGTTAGATAATATTAGAAGTCTTAATAATATTGGTTCGGTATTTAGAACGGCAGATGCTTTTTTAATAGAGAAAATATACCTCTGTGGTATAACGGCAAAACCACCACATAAAGATATTCGTAAAACAGCTTTAGGAGCCACAGAAAGTGTAGCTTGGGAATATAAAGAGCATACTATAGAATTAATAGAAGAGTTAAAACAAGAAAATTATGAAATCTTAGCCGTAGAGCAAGCAGAAAATGCGGTTATGTTAAATAATTTAGAGGTTGATGTAGCTAAAAAATATGCTTTGGTATTTGGTAATGAGGTAAAAGGAGTTTCGCAAGAAGTGGTTTCTGGGGCCAATAAAGTAATAGAGATTCCGCAATACGGCACAAAACATTCTTTAAACATATCGGTAAGTGCAGGTGTGGTAATTTGGGATGTATGGACTAAGTTAAAGGGGAATTGAAAATATTATTTTTTGAAAGACTTTAATATATTTTTAGCTTATTCGGGTATTAGTACTATTCTTTTTCTAATTGTACTATTGAGTAAAACTTGGAAAAAGCGAGAAGCAAATATAATTTTAGCAGGGATTCTTTTTAGTTTTTTAATTTTATTTCTCACATATGTTTCTTCCTATTTAAAATGGTCTTTATTAAAATTAGTGTCACCTGTAGGAGCAATAACACCTTTTGCATTAGTAGCTTTTATTTATCAATATATTCAAACGATCTATTCATCTGAAATTAAAGCTAAAAAGTTGGTAAAAAGTTTACTTCCTTTTGGAGTAGCTTTTATTGTTTATAGTATTCCCCAGTACATATTAGAGCAATCTTTATATAATAAACTTATTTTATTTAAAATCATATCACTCTTAATTCCTTTTTTGGGTATAGTGTATATGGCTTATTATCTTTTTTTGAGCAGTAAATTATTGAAACGGTATAGAAGGTTGATAAAAAACAATTATTCTAATATGAGTACATTAGATTTGCAATGGTTATCTATATGGATTAAAGGTTTTTTGTTGTTTTTAATTATAGATATGATTAGTGGGTTTATAGTTGTTTTTTACCCTGTTTATTCTGATTTAGCTTATGTAAACCTTTTTTATTTAGTGTTGCTTATTTGGTATATAGGTTATTATGGGGTAAATCAGTCTCAAGTTTTTCTGGTTTCAGAAGTTGCCCCAGAAACCATTGATAAGGAAGAATCTCAGGAAAAAATAAAGAAGACTGTTTCATATTTTAATTGCGAATCAGAAGAGTTTATTGAGCTTAAAACTAAGTTAAAGTATGTGTTTCTAGAGAAAGAACTTTTTAAAAGACAACATCTTTCTTTGAAAGAAACTGCAGATATTTTGTGTGTTTCAGATAAAAAACTATCACATTTACTTAATATCTGTCTAGCTTCCAATTTTTATGAATATGTTAATACATATCGTGTAGATTATTTTAGAAAAAAAATGGAAGAAGGTGCTGCAGAAAAATTAACTTTATTAGCTATTGCTTTTGAATCAGGATTTAATTCTAAAGCTACTTTTAATAGAGTATTCAAACAACAAGTTGGTATCACACCTATAGAATTCAAAAAAAACTTAAATAAATAGTCTCATAGAATCCAGTGAGTCGATTAAAGCATTGTTTATGTATTCATTTGTCTAAAATATGAATCAATAAACAGTATTTTATGAAGACATTAAAGAGCACGGAATCTAGTGTAGTAAGTTCAATAGATTGTAGAAGAAAGGCAAATAGCTATATGCTATTAGTTTTGGGGATTTCATGGGGATTTGGATTTTTAACGATAGCACTTTTAGATTATTCAAATCCTATTGTTAAATCAATCATTATGTTTGTTTTTGCGTTTATTCCTGCAATTATAGCATTTGCCCTTAATAAAAAAGAGGGGGGTAAATGGAAAAATTTAAATTTTTATAAACCATCTTTAAAAGGGGCTTTTAGTGCTTTTTTTATTCCTATTATTTATTTTGGAATAATTATTAGTGTCCAAATTTTATTTGATATAAGAACAATGCCAGATTGGTCAAAGATTGGCTCTCCTTTAATGGGTACTCTTTTTATTGTTCTTGGGTACCCTTTAACTGCATTACTTATTATGGGTGAAGAGATAGGATGGAGAGGTTATTTACAAGTGAAAATGATTAATGGTTTTGGAGCTTTTAAAGGAGTGTTATTTTTAGGCCTAATTTGGGGTATTTGGCATATGCCTATTGCTTTACAAGGGTATAATTTTCCAAATCACCCCTATATAGAAGCTTTTGTAACTTATCCTTTAGTGGGTGTAGCACTTTCTTTTATTATAGCATATCTCGGATATTCTAAATATTCTATTTTTATAGGAGTATTGCTGCATGCTAGTAATAACCATTTTGGTAGTATAATGTTAGCTATAACTGAAACCCAAGATGAGTTTGCACATGCTATGATTTTTAATGCTTTTTACATAATAATTATATTAATTTTTGGATATTTATGGAAGAAAAAGGTTGTGTAATAGTAATTCAAGAATTGGTTGCAAAACATATTTGTAAGTGCTGGTGTGGTAATTTGGGATGTATGGACTAAGTTAAAGGGGAATTGAAAATAGTTTTATATTGAAACATTTAGTGTTAAAAATAGTATTGCCATTAACGATAATATCGTTTACAATAGTTACAAAATGGTGGTATGTTATTCCTGTGGATGCACCAGGTACAATAATGGCTGGTTTTCCATTAATATGGGTAAGCGATGGATGGCATACATCTATGTCCTTGCAAATATTTTTAATGGAATTTACAATTAACTTTTTAATTTATTTTGTATTCTGGTATTTGCTCATAGCATCGCTCAATAAATATTGGAGAAAAATAAAAGCTAAAAAAATAATTACAATACCTCTGTTTGTAATAAGTATGTTAATAATTGTTTTAACAATTTTTATAGGAAGTATGCCCAATCACGTCTACAAAACAAAAAGGGATTTTGATATACAAGTTTTAGATACGGGGTATAAATTCTTTTGGCAACAGCGCAAGCGCCCTAATTTTAGTGATTATGATGTGCAGCAGTGAATCGGTTTTGATAATAAGTTGATATACAATTAAAAAACAAAGCACCCAACCGAGTGGTTGGGTGCTTTTAAATATATAATTGAGTTTAGTTGGTTTTCTAATTACGGGTGCGCAAGAAAGTAAAATATTTTCTTATAGACAAGAAAAGTGTCTAAATTTTCTTAAAATGATAAAGAAATGATATATTTCTGTAGCTTGTTCATAATAAATTCATAGTCATTTTGTCGATTCACGAAATCGAGCTCACTAATGTCTATTACTAAGTTATTACGCTCAGGAGAGCCCTTTATAAAGTCAAAATAACTTCTATTAATTTTTTCTAGATAATCGCCAGTAATATTTTTTTCAAATTCTCTTCCTCTTTTTTTAATATTTTCTAGTAATCGTTCTGTGTTTTGGTATAAATACACGTAAACATCGGGGTTTTTTGCTTCTTTGTACATTAGGTGGAACATTTTTCGGTACAATTTATATTCCTCTTCTTGTAATGTAGTTTTTGCAAAAATTAAAGATTTATAAATATCGTAATCGGCAACCATAAAATCTTTAAATAAATCGAATTGCGAAGTGTCATCGGTATATTGTTGGTAACGATCTGCTAAAAAAGCCATTTCTAACGGAAAGGCATATCGACTTTGGTCCTCGTAAAATTTTGGTAAAAACGGATTGTCATCAAAACGTTCTAAAACTAATTTAGCACTATAATCTTGGCCTATTCTTTTACAAAGCGAAGTTTTTCCGGCACCAATATTTCCTTCAAAAGCAATGAGGTCTATTTGAGATAAAAGTGTTTCGCGGTCTTTGCATAGCAATTGCGGAATTTGCGTTACCTTACTCTTATCTCTGCATTCTTGTAAAAGATTTCTAGTGTCTTTATTTAAAATAGGATGATAAAACTGAGGGGCAACTTCTGCTAAAGGTTTTAAAACAAATCTTCGTTCTTGTAATTTAGGATGGGGAATAGTTAATTCCTCGGTATTTATTACCTCATATTCATAATATATAATATCTATATCTACAGACCTAGATTGGTATCCTTCTTGGTTAGATCGCGTTCTGCCGAGTTCTGTTTCAATTTGTAGTATAGTATCTAACAAGCGATTTGGGTTCATCTTAGTCTCAATACTAATACATGCATTTAGAAAATCATCACCATCAAAACCTAGTGCAGGTGTCTGGTAAACATTAGAGATACTAGATATTTGGCCTACTCTTTTGTGCAATATAAATAATGCATCTTGTAGGTTGTTAAATTTATCTCCAAGGTTACTTCCTAGAGAAAGATAGGTTGTTTTTGTCTTTGTCATATTTAAGTAGTAGCAAAATAAATAAAAGAAACCAATATCAATAAAAGAAATGCTAAATATATTTTTTTGTAGGTAAAATTCATTAGAGAGAGGGTATAAAGACATCATTGGTTATATTTGAAAAAAAAATGGTATTAATGAAATTTTTAAGAAACTTACTTGCTGCAATAATTGGTTGTCTTGTGGCCTTTGGAATTATATTTATTATGTTTTTTGTTTTTGCTGCTTTGTTTGGTAATGCAGAAGATACCGTAACCATTGATAAAGATTCTGTTTTAGAATTGCAGCTAAAAAAACCAATTATGGATTATGTGGGTACTAATGAGGCGGACCCTTTTTCTGTTTTATTTCAAGAAAATCAGGGTTTAGATGAAATTATACATGCCATTAAAGTGGCTAAAACAGATGATAGAATACAAGGGATAAGTATTAAGAATAATTTTGCATTGGCTGGTATGGCACAAATGAAAGCTATCCGTAATGCCTTAGAAGATTTTAAAACTAGTGGAAAGTTTATTTATGCCTTTGGCGATATTTATATGCAGAAAGATTATTATTTGGCAAGTGTAGCAGATAAAATGTATGTTAATATTGTAGGTGGCGTAGATTTTAAGGGGCTTGCTTCAGAAGTTTTATTTTTTAAAGATTTGCAAGAGAAAACGGGCGTAACTATGGAAGTTATTCGTCATGGTAAATATAAGAGTGCCGTAGAGCCATTTTTATCTAATACAATGAGTGATGCCAATAGAACTCAAATACAAGAACTTTTAGAATCTTTATGGGGTTCTGTGGTAGAAGATATTTCTGAAAGTAGAGGAATTAGTCCAGAGAATTTAAATATTATAGCAGATACATTAGGTGCAAGAACCACAAAATACGCAAGTGATATAGGTGTAATAGATGGAGCTTTGCATTTTGATGAGTATGAAGCAAAATTAAAAGAAGTAGCGGGTGTATCTGAGGAAGATGACTTGTCTTATATAGATATAGACAAATACATACAATCTTCCAACAAAAAGAAAATTAATTCTGGAAAAGATAAAATTGCTGTAATATATGCACAGGGAGAGATTATTTATGGTAAAGGCGGTCCCAATGTTATTGGTCAGGATATTATTATAGAAGCTCTTACGAAAGCAAGAGAGAAAGAGTCTGTTAAAGCAATTGTATTGCGTGTAGATTCTCCAGGGGGTAGTGCACTAACATCCGATATTATTTGGAGAGAAGTAGAGTTAACCAAAAAAATAAAACCAGTAATAGTTTCTATGGGTAATTTAGCAGCATCGGGAGGCTATTATATTTCTGCCGGAGCTAATAAAATTTTTGCAGAACCAACAACTATTACAGGTTCTATAGGTGTATTTGGGGTAATTCCTAATTTAACAGAACTATCTAAAGATATTGGAATTAATGCAGAGCAAGTAGGAACAAATAAAAACTCGGTAGATTATTCTGTTTTTGAACCTATGACCAACACGTTTAGAGGAAACATGCAAGAAGGGATAGAAGAGATTTATCGTACTTTTTTATCGAGAGTTTCTAACGGGCGAGGCATATCTATGGAAGAAGCAGATGCCATTGCACAAGGACGTGTTTGGAGTGGTATAGATGCTAAAAAAATAGGATTGGTAGATGAACTAGGTGGTTTAGATGATGCCATTGCTGCTGCTGCGGAAATGGTAGATTTGGATACCTACGGAATAAAAAAATATCCTAAGTATAAAACAGGTCTAGAAAAAATAATGGAAGACTTTGGAGGGGCAGCAACTCGTTTAAAAACTAAAGCTATAAAAGAGGAAATAGGAATAGAAGCTTATACAATATTAAAAGAGGTGCAATCTGCTATGAAACAAAAAGGAGTACAAGCCAGAATGCCTTTTGCTTTGGATATTAAATAAAAATGAACAATACTATAAAAGCAAAAATTAGTGCTATTTGTGATGCTAAAATTGCTGCAAAAGGAGAAAATGTAGGCTTGTCTTTTTATGCATTTTTTGCTAATAAAAATGATAATCCAGAACTGTTAATGCAAGTAGCTCAATGGTGGATATTAGATCATAAATTAAACCATTTTGAAAAAGCAACTAAGATTAAAAAATTAATAAATAAACAATAAAAAATGCCTCGTAATTACGAGGCATTTTTTATTGTTTTTATCCCGTTAAATTATTTAACTAGATTAATTTCTACTCTTCTGTTTTTAGCTCTACCATCTTTGTACATGTTGGTAGCTATGGGTTTTGTTTCACCGTATCCTATAGAGGATAATCTGGCAGCATTAATACCCTTGTTAATTAAAAATTGTTTTACAGACTGGGCTCTGTTTTCTGAAAGTTTTAAGTTGTTTGCTGCTGAGCCAATACTATCTGTATGTCCTTCTATTATAAAATTAGCATTAGGATATTCTTTTAAGATGTTAATAATATCTACTAATACTGCTGTAGATTCTGCTTTAATAGAAGATTTTCCAGAGTTAAATAAAATGGTTTTTGCATACTCATTTAATGTTTTTTGAACTTCTTTGGTAACTACTTCTTCTATTTCGGGACACCCTTTATTAGCAACAGTACCTATTTCATTAATACAGTTATCATCTTTATCTAAAACACTATCACCATCAGTATCTTTCCATGGACAACCATTATTGTCTATAGCACCAGCTTCTTCGGGACAATTATCTACATTATCTAATAAAGAATCACCATCTGTATCTTCCCAAGGGCATCCATCGTTTTCTTTTTCTCCTGCTATTTCTGGGCATTTGTCTTCGTTGTCTAAAACACCATCTTCATCAGTATCTCCCCAAGGACATCCATTATTTTCTACAGAGCCAGGTGTTTTAGGGCATTTATCTAATTTATTAATAATACCATCTCCGTCTTTATCTTTTGGTTTAGATTGGTATACAGGAATTTTTACACCAGCATAAACATCTGCACCATTAGATTTATCACTGAATAAAGAAATAAGAGAGCCAGAACCAATATATAATGGGCCAGCTCTTAAACCAGCTCCTACTTGAAATCCATTGTATTGAACTAAACTCATTGGTACATAAAAACTAAACCATTTACTTTCAAAACGAGGGGTTAGTGAAGCAACATTAGCTATGCTGTTTACATTTTCTTTGTTTTTTGAAGTAATTGCTATATCACTATTTAGGTTTACATAAAAATGATTGTTAAGGCTCCAGTCTACATTTAAATGCAATGCAGTAGGTAAAATAGCTTTTACACTATTTTGACTGTTAGTTCTAGAATATAAGTTGTTTAGTATATCTTCAAAACTATCTTCATTTTCAATATCTTCTTCGCTAATACCAGTTGGGTTATTAATATCAAAAGCCTCTTCTAGTCCGTCTTTGTAATTTATAGCACCTAAATCGGTTAAAGATAAACCTACTTTTATTTTGTATTTATTTTTATCTTTTTGAGTGTAAGTTTCTCCATCTGCATTTGTAGAGGTGTAGTTTGCATAACCTGGTCTCCATTCATAAGTAAAACCTAAATCTAAGCCAAAACCAGTTGCATTTTTAGGAATTTCAAACTCATAATCATCATTATCAAAATCGGCACTACGACCATAAGAAATGTCTCCGCTAGATATAACATTTCCGGTAGTAAATCCGCCACCTAAATCGGTGCCATCAGCATCATAATTTATAGTTGCATTTTTTCCGCGAGTATAAATGTTTCCTATTCCTTGTAGAAATTTTAATGACACTCCTCCTTTTAGAAAGTGTTTTTCTTTATCCATTAAAACTCTGGCATAAGTAAGCCCTATTTCTGTCCATCCATGTCCAGTAGCATAAAAATCACCTTCATTTAAAACAAAATCATTATTCTCATCAAAATCATTATCTATTTTATCAATAGATTCACCATTTATTTCATGCACATTAACGAAGCTTCTAACTCTTGTAAAAACGGCAATAGAACTCTTTTTGCTAATATTAAACATAAAAGAGGGACCTAAAATATCTGTGTTTATAATAGCATTGTTATTAATAGTAGGTGTTTTTTTAGCGTCAAGATCAAAATCAAAATCGTCTTTAATGGCGTCAAAAGCTTTTAATCCATAGTAGTCATTACTAAAAAATACACTTGCGCCAACTAAGTTAATATCTGTTTTAAAGCGCGAATCTACAATGTTTGATGGGTTAGCTATAACACTATTAACACCACTGTAATTGTCTGTAAGATAGCCCAGGTATGATTGTGCTTTTGCAGTTAAAGCGCTGGCTAATAACATTGTAGAGATAATAATTTTTTTCATAGAATTTGTGTTGAGTTTAATTTTGTACTTTATTTATTTATACTAAAACGGAATAACGCGCTACATTTGTTAATATTGCTTTAAAAAAGGAGTTTTGTAATATCGTGAACATAAAAAATAGGATATGAATTTTAAAGACAAAAAGCTAGCTTTTACAATTTATTTATACTTGGGAGCACTTTTTATAACTTCGTTAGTGGTGTGCAACCTTATTTTTCAGAAGTTTTTTTACTGGAAACCATTTGGAGATGTAACCCTTTTTGGTGCGCCATTATTTGAGATTTCAGTAGGGCTGTTACCTTATCCTATTACATTTTTAATTACCGATTTAATATCAGAAATTTACGGTAGAAAAAAAGCAAACCAAGTAGTAACAGCTGGGATATTTGCTTCTGTTTTTTCTATGGGTATTATATTGTTAGCAAACAAGGTGCCAGCAATAAGTGCTTCACCTGTAAATAACAGTGATTTTAGTAAGGTATTTGCATTATCACCAATAGCAGTGTTGGCTTCTATGTTGGCTTATCTTTTAGCGCAATATGTAGATGTGGCTATTTATCATTTTTGGAAAAAGTTGACTAAAGGCAAACATTTATGGTTGCGTAATAATTTTTCTACTTTTCTTTCTCAATTTTTAGATACCCTTACCGTAGTATTGCTTTTGTGTGTTTTTAAGGTTTTGCCTTGGAATTTGTTCTATGGATTAGTTATTAGCAGTTTTATATTTAAGTTAATTATAGCATTTATAGACACCCCTTTCTTGTATTTATTCGTATATATGTTCAGAAAACGATTCCGTTTAGCTGTAGGAGAAGAAATACAGTTAGAAATGTAGTTATTATACAACCCCGATTATAATTTATGTACTATGAAAAAGAAAGTATTAAAAATAACAGGTATTATTTTATTACTATTTGTTGTTTTATTAATAGCAGCTCCCTTTTTTCTAAAAGGTAAAATAGCTGCCATAATTAAAAACAAGGTAAATAATAGTATTAATGCTGATTTTGATTTTGCAGAGGCAGATTTAAGTTTGTTTCGTAATTTCCCAAAAGCAACAGTTAGTTTAGAAGATATAGCAATTATAAATAACGCTCCATTTGCAGGAGATACTCTTTTTGCTTCTAAAGAAGTAGAATTAAGTATGTCTATTAAAGAATTGTTTAAAAAAGCAGATGACCCTATAGCAATAGATAAATTTAAGATAAATGGGGCTTTAGTACATATTATAGTAGATAAAGAAGGGAATGCTAATTATGATATAGGAAAGGAAACTTCAGCAGAAACGAATACAGCATCAGAAGCAGATAGTAATTTTAAGCTCTCTATGCAATCTTATGAGATTTTAGATACAGAAATAAGATATTACGATAGGTCTTCTGGAATGTTTTTAGATATTTTAAATATGAATCATTCTGGAACAGGAGATTTATCTTTAGAAACATCAGAATTAGATACAAAAACAAGTGCATTGGTTTCTTTTGAGATAGATAGTACTAAGTATTTAAACGAGAATAAAATTAAATTAGATGCTTTAATAGCGGTAGATTTAAAAGAAAATAAATATTCATTTTTAAAAAACGAAGCCATTATAAATCAGTTGCCATTAGTCTTTGATGGTTTTGTAAAAGTGAACGAAGAAAATCAGGAAGTGGCGGTTAATTTTAAAACACCATCCTCTGACTTTAAAAATTTCTTAGCGGTAATTCCAGAAGTATATTCTAAAAACATAGAAGATGTTACAACAACAGGAAATTTTATATTGGCTGGTAATTTTAATGGTATTGTAGATGATACTCATATTCCAAAATTTGATATCAAAATAAACTCTAATAACGCCTCTTTTAAGTATCCAGATTTGCCAAAAGCAGTACGTAATGTATTTATAGATACAGAGATTATAAATAAAACGGGTATTGCAGAAGATACAGAAGTTGCTATTAGAAAATTATCTTTTATGATAGATGAAGATAAATTTAATATGTCTTCTAATATTAAAGATTTAATGGGGAACCCTAAGGTAAAGGCGCATTTAGATGGTAAAATAAATTTAGAGAATATACCTAAAGCCTACCCAGCGCCTAAAGATTTAAATTTAAAAGGAAAATTAGAGGCAGATGTTACCACTTCTTTTGATATGGCATCGATAGAAAAACATCAGTATGAAAATACAAATACTACCGGGAATTTAAATCTTAATGGATTTGAGTATAAATCAGAAGAAATTCCGAATGTGGTTAAGCTGCATAAAACAACAGTAACATTTAATCCTAAGACAGTTACTTTAAACGAATTGGATGGCGCAACAGGAAAAACCGATTTTAATGCCAAAGGAACTATAGATAATCTGTTAGGGTTTATGTTTAATGATGAGAAGGTAGAAGGTAACTTTAATTTAAAATCGGACACTTTTGCCGTAGACGATTTTATGGTAGCAGAAAGAACAGTGTCTGAAGGAGAAAATGAAACGCCTACAACAGAAGAGAAAATAAAAATACCATCTTTTTTAGATTGTACCATAAAAGCAACAGCAAATAAGGTGTTGTATGATAATTTAATTTTAGAGAATGTTTCAGGAGATTTAAAAATTAAGGACGAAAAAGCAATATTATCTAATATGTCATCCGATATGTTCGATGGTAAACTAGCGTTTAGCGGGCAAGTATCCACAAAAAATGAAACGCCTACGTTTGCTATGAAATTAGGAATGGATAAATTTAAAATTAGCGAAACATTTAAATCCTTAGAAATGCTAAGTGTTTTAGCTCCTATTGTAGGAGTGTTAAAAGGGAAATTAACCTCAGATATAGTAATAGCAGGTAATTTAAATGATGATTTTACCCCAGATTTAAAAAGTATATCTGGTAAAGTGTTGGCAGAAGTATTGGAAACAGAAATTAAACCAGAACAAACCCAATTATTAGCAGGTTTAACAAGTAAGTTAAATTTTTTAAATACAAAAAATTTAAACCTTAAAGGCTTAAAAACAGTGCTTTTGTTTGAAGATGGTTTGGTGAAAGTAAAACCATTTAAAGTAAATTATAAAGATATTGCGGTAAATGTAGATGGGAGTCATACGTTTGATCAAAAACTAAACTATAAAGCTACTTTAGATGTGCCTGCTAAGTATTTAGGAACAGAAGTAACATCTCTTATTGCTAAAATAAATGATAGTTCTCTAGAAGGTTTAACCATACCTGTAACGGCTAATATTGGAGGTAATTACAAAACACCTGAGGTAAAAACAGATTTAACTTCTGGAGTAAAAAGCCTTACCACAAAATTAATTGATATTCAAAAGCAAAAACTAGTAAACAAAGGAAAAGAAAAAGCAACAGAGTTAATAGGAGGATTGCTTGGTGGCGACAAAAAAGAAAAAGATACTACAGCAACTAAAAATAACACAGAAGAAGCTGTGAAAGATGTTTTAGGAGGCTTTCTAGGAGGTAAAAAGAAAGAGGAATTATCAACAGAAAACGAAATGCCACAAGATACTACCGCAACAAAACCTGAACCAAAAAAGGATGAGTTGAAAGAAGCTGCAACAAATATTTTAGGCGGACTTTTAGGAGGTAAAAAGAAGAAAAAAGATAGTGTGGAGTAATTTTATATAATAATTTATGAGCTAATCTGTCTCTTAAGAATTATGATTCTTAATCATTTTAGTAGAAATAGCACATACTAACATCATCTCTTTTATTAATTACCCAGTATTTGTAAACTAATTTTAATTTATATGCGTTGTAGCTTACAATTAGCTATTTACGCATAAATGGTTATTGGTTGCGAATACTAATTATATTACAACGAATATTAAAAGTGAAATTATCTATTATTGCATATGCTATACATTTACTTATGTTACGTAAAAAGATAATTAGATGAAGCTTAATATTATTGTAAAAGAAAATAGTAACCAAAATATCACTTTGTTTTTAGACGATGTTGCGTTAGGAGATATTGAGGGGGATTTTAACCAAGAAATTGAATTAGATAAAAAAACGAGTGATTTATATTTCAAATCGGGAGATAAAAAGAGTAATGTTTTTAAGTTAGAAAGTGAAAATGAAGAGTATGAACTTGAGATAGACAAAGCTTTTAAAATTAAACAAATGCCTCCAATGATGATATTACGTGTGTTAATACCGTTGTTTATGATGTGTTTTTGTGCTCATATGGCTATAGGCATAGGGTATTATCTTTTTGGAGTAGTGTCTTTATTGTTTGTTACCATGCTTATTGTAAATAAAAATAAATTGGTGATTAGAAAAGAGCAGAAATAATATTTATATAATAGTAAAGGTGTAAAATATAGTTATAAATATTCGTTTATAAAGAGGAGTTATTTATTAAAATCGTCAGCTTTTTAAAGTTGACTTTTAAGATTAATGAATTAAGAAACAAAATATAAAAATCAGGTATTATGTTTAATGTATAGCTTTTACAAGCCTTATCTTAAATATAATACTGTAAAAATTATTCCATGAAAACCAGATTGTTATTTGTTGCATTATTAATTTTGTTTATTGGTTGTAAAGAAAAAAAAGCAACTATAGAAAGTCAGTCAGATAATTTAAATAAATATCAAGACTATATAACCGAGGTTAGTCATGGAATTATTTCTTCAAAAAATAATGTTCAGGTTGTTTTTAAAACACCAATAGAAGCCTGGGATAATGGAGATGTTTTAGATGATAATCTTTTTAAAGTTTCTCCAAAAGTAAGTGGTAAAGTTGTAGCCTTAGATAATAGAACTATAGCGTTTGTACCAGAAAAAGGGTTTAAACAAAATACGGAGTACGAGTTTACTTTAAAGTTAAAAGATATCGTAAAAGACATTCCAGAAGATATAGAAACACTTACTTTTTTTGTAAAAACGAAAGAACAGCTTTTTAATATTTATACCAATGAATTACAATCTTATTCTAAAGAGAAGCAATACATAAACGGGCAATTAAGTAGTTCGGATATAATTTCTTTAGATGTTGTTAAGCAGCTGGTAAGTGTAAAACGAGGAAAAGAAAATATAAAAGTAAAGTTTGATGCTACTCCTACAGAGGGAACCTTTTTTAACTTTAAAATAGATAGTATTCAGCGTTTTAAAGAAGATTCTGAATTAGAAATTTCTTGGGATGGTTCTAAATTTGATATTGAAAGTAAAGGAGAAAATAAAATTACTATTCCAGGGAAAAGTAACTTTACGGTATTAAATACGGTAGTAAAAAACAATAACAAACCTATTATTGAAATTAATTTTTCGGATCCTATAGAAAGAGGGCAAAACTTTAAAGGCCTTGTTGTTTTAGAAGGAGATAATAATTTAAAATATGCAGTAGTAGGAAATTCTTTAAAAGTATACCCTTCTATAGACATTAGAGGAGAAGCTTTATTAGAGATTTTTCAGGGTATTAAAAGTGTAGATGGGCATAAATTAAAAAGTAAAATAGAAGAACGTATTGCTTTTGAGCAAATTAAACCAGAAATTAAAATGCTTTCTAATGGTACAATCTTACCTTCTTCTAGTAATCTAAAAATAAATTTTGAAACCGTAAATCTTAAATATGTAGATGTTTCTGTATTGCGTATTTATGAGAGTAATGTATTGCAATTTCTTCAAAATAATAATTTAGGTGGGTCTTCTAGTTTAAAACAAGTAGCAAGACCAATAGCAACTAAAAAATTAAAACTAGAAAATAGTTCGGCAACCAATAATGGTAAATGGGTAGCAGGAGCCTTAGATTTAAAATCGCTAATTACTCCAGAGCAAGGAGCTATTTATAGGGTAGAATTTTCTTTTAAACCGTCTTATAGTTCTTATACTTGTGAGTCTACAAATTTTGACGAAGAAGAAGAAACAGAAGAAAATTATGATGAAGAAACAGAAGATAGTTCTTGGGACGGAATAGAGAGCTATCAAGACGATTATTACTATAGCTATAGTTGGAGTGAGAGAGATAACCCTTGTCATACTTCATATTACTATAACAAAAAAATAGGAGTTAATGTTTTAGCTACGGATATAGGTGTAACAGTAAAGAAAGGTATAAATAAAAGTTACTTTGTAGCGGTTAGTAACCTTATAAATACAACTCCAATATCAGGGGCAAAAGTTACATTTTATAATTACCAACAGCAACCCGTAGGTACAGTAACAACCAATGAAAAAGGAGTGTCTTTTTTCGATGCAACTAACAACCAAGCTTATTTTGCGGTTGTAGAAAATAATAAACAAAAAACCTATTTAAAATTAAATGATGGTAATGTACTTTCTGTAAGTAAGTTTAATGTTTCAGGAGTAAAATTACAAAAGGGAATTAAAGGATATATTTTTGCAGAACGTGGCGTATGGAGACCTGGAGATAAAATATTTTTATCATTTATATTAAATGATAATGCCAATAAATTACCAGCCAATCACCCTGTAAAATTAGAGTTAATAGATCCATATAATAAAGTTGTAGATAGCAAGGTGATGACTAATGGGTTAGATAATTTTTATCATTTTAACTTAAAAACAGATGAAGATGCAATTACAGGAAACTGGTTAGCAAAAGTAACTGTAGGCGGTGCATCTTTTACAAAAACCTTAAAAATTGAAACCATAAAACCTAATAGGTTAAAAATAAAGGCCGATTTTGAAGGCGATATTCTTACAGATGCTAAACCAATTAAAGGGCAAATGGAAGTAAAGTGGTTGCATGGAGCAATAGCTAAGAATTTAAAAGCTGATATTTCGGCAAAATTCAATGCTAAAAAAACCACTTTTAAAAGTTTTCCTGGTTATATTTTTGATGATCCAACACGTACCTTTTCTACAGAAGAGCAAGTGGTTTATGATGGAAGTATAGATGCAGAAGGAAAAGCAGATTTTAGTATAAATCCGCAATTAAGAGGTAATGCACCAGGTATGCTTTCTGCTGCTTTTGTTAGTAAAGTGTATGAAAACGGAGGAGATTTTAGTACCGATGTTTTTACCAAACCATATTCTCCGTATACTACTTATGTTGGTTTAAATGCACCAAAAGGAGATAAAACAAGAGGAATGCTGTTAACAGATGTTAAACATAAGTTTGAGGTGGTTACGGTAGACGAAACAGGAAAACCTAAAGCCACTAAAAATTTAAAAGTATCTGTACATAAAATAAGCTGGAGATGGTGGTGGGATACTTCTGCGGATAATATATCTTCTTTTAGTAGTAGTAAGTATAGAGAAATGGTTTTCGAGGAAACTATTAGTACCAATACAAAAGGGAAAGGAACTTTTAATTTTGAATTAAAGTACCCAGAATGGGGTAGGTATTTAGTACGTGTAGAAGATGCTAATGGCGGACATTCTACAGGTAAAACAATGTATATAGATTGGCCAGGCTGGGCAGGAAAATCTCGTAAAAACGACCCGTCTGCAGCAACAATGTTATTATTTTCAACAGACAAAGAAAAATATAATGTAGGAGAAAAAGCAATTGTTACTTTCCCAAGTTCAGCGGGTGGTAGAGCATTAGTTACTGTAGAGAATGGAGTAGAAGTACTAGAGTCTTTATGGGTAGAGACTACAAAAGGAGAAACTAAATTTGAATTGCCTTTAAATGAGATGTATACCCCAAATGTATATATTAATATTGCATTGCTACAACCACACGCATCTGTTTTAAACGATTCACCAATACGATTATACGGAGTAGTAGGTATTGCGGTAGAAAATCCAGAGACAAAATTAGAGCCAGAGATTGTAATGCCAGATGTTTTAAAGCCAGAAGAAAGTATTACACTGAAAGTAAGCGAAAAAAATGATAAGGCAATGACCTATACAATTGCTATTGTAGATGATGGGCTGTTGGATCTTACACGTTTTAAAACTCCTAACGGATGGAGTACTTTTTATGCACAACAAGCATTGGGTGTAAAAACTTGGGATATGTACGATGATGTTATTGGAGCTTATGGTGGTCGTATAAATCAAGTATTTGCTATTGGTGGAGATGATGAGTTGGCAGGAGCTAAAAATAAAAAGGCAAATAGGTTTGAGCCTATGGTATTACATTTAGGACCGTTTACCTTAAAAAAAGGACAAACAAAATCACATGCTATAAAAATTCCTAAATATGTAGGTTCTGTACGTACTATGGTAGTTGCTGGTGATGCAGCGAAAGAAGCATACGGAATGGCAGAGAAAACTACACCAGTTCGCAAACCATTAATGATTTTAGCATCCTTACCACGTAAAATTACGCCAGGAGAAAAAGTTACCCTGCCAGTAACAGTATTTGCAATGGAAAAACAAGTTAAAAATGTTACGGTAAAAATAAAAAAAGACAAGGCATTTACAGTAGTTGGTGGAGGAACAAAAACAATAACATTTAATCAGCCAGATGAAAAAATGGTGTATTTTGATTTAGATGTATCAGATTTTAAAGGAATAGGGAAAGTTATTGTAGAAGCGTCTGGTGGAGGAGAAAAAGCGTCTTTTGAGATTCCTATCGATGTGGTGAACCCTAATCCAGTAACATCAGAAATTAAAGATATTGTATTAAATGCTAATGCAACACAAACAATTAATTTGGAAACTTTTGGAGTATTGGGTAGTAATACCGCACAAATAGAATTTTCTACATTGCCTCCAATGAGTTTTGATGGGAGAATGAAATATTTAATTAGATATCCACACGGATGTGTAGAACAAACAACTTCTGCTGCTTTTCCTCAAT
Source organism: uncultured Cellulophaga sp. (assembly GCA_947492955.1). Classification (GTDB taxonomy): domain Bacteria; phylum Bacteroidota; class Bacteroidia; order Flavobacteriales; family Flavobacteriaceae; genus Cellulophaga. Next base: position 487,757 of record CANLOV010000001.1, read on the forward strand.
TATATTTAAATGATATTTTTGATTTAAACGGAACTAAGAAAAAAGAGGTACAACAAAATATAGAGAATGCAATAAAGCGTTTAGGTAAATATCAACGCCCTAATGGAGGATTTTCTTATTGGCAAGGCTTGCGTTATAGCAATGATTGGGGAACTACCTATGCAGGTCATTTTTTATTAGAAGCAGAGAAAAAAGGCTATGTAATGCCAATAGGATTTAAAACTGGTTGGGTAAAATACCAAAAAAATATGGCTAAAAAATGGAGGTCAAGTACTAGTAATGCAGATTTAGCCCAAGCTTACCGTTTATACACTTTAGCGCTATCAGGAAATGCAGATATAGCTTCTATGAACCGTTTGCGAGAAACAAGTGAAATTTCTAATGAAGCAAAATTTAGATTGGCAGCGGCTTACGGACTTATAGGTCAGGAAAGTGTAGCTAAACAAGTATTAGCAACAGCAAAAATAGATTTTAGCAACTCTAAATATCACTATTATACTTATGGATCTGTAGAGCGTAATAGGGCTATGGCTTTAGAAACGTATATTACCTTAAAAGATAAGGTAAAAGCACAAGAATTAGCAAAAGTAATAGCTGCTAGCTTAAATGAAAAAAAGTGGATGAGTACACAAAGTACAGCTTATAGTTTATTAGCCATGGGTAAATTTGCTAAAATGGTAGGAGGTAAAGGTGTTAAAGCATCTGTAATTGCTAACGGAGAAACTAAGCGTGTTAATACCAGTAAAACTTTAGCAAATAGGTCCTTAAAAATTAAAAAAGGAAGTAATACTGTAGAGATAAAAAATCTTGAAGGAAATACCTTGTATGTAAGTGTTATAAGTAATGGAATATTGCCAGTAGGCGAAGAAAAAGAAATACAACGAAACTTAGCAGTACAAACAAAATTTAGAAGTAGAGATGGTTCTTCTATAGATCCGGCAGCAATTAGTCAGGGTACAGATTTCGTAGCTGAGGTAACAATTACAAATACATCTGGAAGTAAAATAAGAAATATGGCACTTACAGAAATATACCCTAGCGGATGGGAGATTGTAAATACTCGTTTTACAGATTTTGGAAATTTTGCCGAGAATAATGTTACCCATACAGATTTACGAGATGATAGAGTTCACTTTTATTTTAATATGAAAAAGAACGAAACAAGAAAGTTTAGAATCTTGTTAAATGCATCTTATTTAGGTCAGTATTACTTACCAGGAGTACAAGTAGAAGCTATGTATGATAATGATTATGCAGCAAGAACTAAAGGGCAATGGGTTAAAGTAACACAATAACAGCTTTTTATGAATGGCTTATTTTAAATTTATAAAAAGGAATCCAAAGAAGAGTATTGCTTTAGTAGTGCTTTTAACCTTGTATTACTTTTGTTTGCCTCGTAAACTTTTTAATGTACCAACTGCTACTGTAGTAGAAAGTAGTGAAGGTTTATTGTTGGGGGCAAAAATTGCAGATGACGGTCAGTGGAGGTTCCCAGCAGTAGATAGTGTTCCCTATAAGTTTAAGACATGTATTTTAAATTTTGAAGATGCTTATTTTTATAAGCATCCTGGTTTTAATCCTGTTTCAATGTCAAAAGCTATTAAGGCTAACCTTGTAGCAGGTAAAACGGTACGTGGAGGTAGTACCATAACACAACAAGTTGTTAGGTTATCTCGAGGTCAGCAAAAAAGGTCGTATGCAGAAAAAGTTATAGAGTTAATTTTGGCTACACGTTTAGAGTTTAGACACTCAAAAGAAGAAATATTAGCATTATATGCAAGTTATGCTCCTTTTGGAGGTAATGTGGTTGGTTTAGAAGTAGCAGCATGGCGTTATTTTGGTTTACTTCCCTATCAGCTTTCGTGGGCAGAGTCTGCAACCTTAGCAGTATTGCCTAATGCACCAAGTTTAATATACCCAGGGAAAAGTCAGACAAAGCTTTTAGAAAAACGAAATCGCCTATTAAAAAAATTGCATCAAAAAAAAATAATAGATAGTACTACTTATAAATTAGCTTTATTAGAAGAATTACCACAAAAACCCTACGCATTACCTAAACATGCAAAGCACTTTGTACAATATGTATCTAATAGAAAAAAAGGAGAACGAGTTCGTAGTACAATCAACGATAATTTGCAACAGAATGTAAATGCATTGGTAAAAAAGCATTACAATGAGTTAAAACAGAATCAAGTTTATAATGCAGCCGTTTTGGTTTTAGATGTTAAAACAAGAAAAGTTTTATCATATGTAGGGAACACACCAACAGATGCTTTGCACGAAAAAGATGTGGATATGGTACATGCTAGCAGAAGTACAGGTAGTGTTTTAAAGCCATTATTATATGCTGCTATGTTAGATGCAGGAGAATTATTGCCTAATATGCTGGTAGCAGACATACCAACGCAAATTGCAGGGTACACGCCAGAAAATTTTAATGAGGATTATAGCGGCGCTATCCAAGCAAAAAAAGCTTTGGCACGCTCTTTAAATATCCCGGCGGTTCGCTTATTACAATCTTATGGTTTGCAAAAATTTAGAGACCAGTTAGATGCTTTTAAATTAAAAGGCTTAAATAAATCTGCAGACCATTACGGCTTAACATTAATATTAGGAGGAGCAGAAAGTAATTTATGGGATTTATGTAAAACCTATGCTAATTTATCTTCTACAGTTAATCATTTTAACGAAACATCTAGTGAATTTTTTGAAAACGAATTTATGTCTCCTATATGGATAAAAGAGAAGGCTCCTAATTTCGGAAATAAAAAATTAGAAAAAAATGTATTTGATGCCGGGAGCATCTATTTAACTTTTGAAGCCATGAAAGAAGTAAATAGGCCAGAAGGTAGCGAGTCGTGGGAGTTTTATGATTCTAGTAAAGAAGTGGCATGGAAAACAGGGACTAGTTTCGGTAATAAAGATGCTTGGGCAATAGGTGTAACTACAGATTATGTGGTAGGAGTATGGGTTGGCAATGCAGACGGAGAAGGTAGACCCAATGTTACAGGGGTTAGCAGTGCAGCGCCTATTTTGTTCGATGTTTTTGATGTGTTACCTAAATCTAGTTGGTTTTTAAAACCTTTAGATGAGTTTGTAGAAGTTGCAGTTTGTGCTAATAGTGGTTATTTAGCATCCGATATATGTCCTAAACTAAATAATAGCATCCCTAATAAACGCAATTATGTAAAAGCCTGTGCCTACCATAAAACGATACATTTAAATAAAAACAAACAGTATAGAGTTAATTCCTCTTGTGAAGATGTGTCGTTGTTAGTATCGGAACCTTGGTTTGTATTGCCGCCTATTATGGAGTTCTATTATAAAAAAACTCACCCTACATATAAAGTATTGCCTTCTTATCGTAAAGATTGTGACTATGTAAATGTACCAGCAATGGAATTTATTTATCCAAAAAATGGGACTAAAATAACATTAGCTAAAAATTTTGAAGGAGATAAAAATGAGCTTATTGTAAAATTAGCACATAACAAACCTGCAACTAGGGTGTTTTGGTATTTAGATAGTACTTTTATAAAAGAAACTCAAAATTTTCATGAAATAGCAGTATTGCCTACACAAGGAACACATGTTATTTCTGCTGTAGATGCTATGGGTAATGAAAAAAGCATCGTTGTTACTATTGATTAAAAAAATACTTTTTTTGTAAAAGTAAATTAAAATATCATCAAATTGTTTTTCCCAAATAGACCAATCGTGATTGCCGCCTTTTATGCGTTCTATTTTTAAATTATAGTTCTTTTTTTGTAAAATATCAATCATTGGTATATCTTGATTTTATGTATCTTTTCCCGTACCATAACTTAGGTATATTTTTAAGTCTTTTTTGGGTTCAGAATTAAAAGCAGGGGATTGCATGGCAATATTTTTGAAGGAAGTAGCAGCTTTGTCTCCTAGATATAGAGCAACCAAACCACCAAAAGAAACTCCTAAAATAGTTCTATCTTATCTTTTGTTACTTACGGGGTATAATTTTTCTACTTCAGGCATTAATTCATTAGTGAAAAAAGTAGTAAAATCAGAATTACATAAAAATAATTCTTGTCTTAAATTCTTTTGTTTGTTATTAATATCCCATGGATTTAAAAATACAGCAGCTATAGGAGTAATAGTATTGTTGTATATTAAATTGAGGTAAATTATTTTTAATATAATTGTGACCGTCATTTATGTATATGATAGGAAGCTTTTTTATTATTTTATATGCTGGAGGTAAATAAATTCTATAAGGTAAGCTCTTATTTAGTACTTTGCTATTTATAAGTTATTCATTAGATAAACTACCATTAAGTTTATTATTGCTAATAGAATTATATTTCTTTAGATAATCACTAGCAGTTTTTTTATAAATATCTATCTGAGAGGAAGGAATTTTGACAGGGAAATTTATAATTTCATTAGATAATTTTATGATATCGTTGCGCCTGTTTAATTTTATATATAAGTTAAGTAAATCCATTCTGGCTTCATAACGATAAGGTTCTACATTAATATTAAACTTATATATTTCCTCAGCACTTTTATACTTTTTATTTTCGGTATTAATTAAAGCCAAACGTTTGCCAATTCTTGGAGCGGCACTTTTTTTGAATGCCCTATGGATAAAATGAAATCCTTTTTCAGTAAACCCATTGTTGTATAATTTTGTACCTAAATAAGCATCGGAAAAACTATTGTCCTCAGTAAACTTAGACAAGTATATTAATTCTTTAATGTCCTGTTTGGTCTTAATACTAGTGTAGTGTTGGTATTTTTTTGTTTTAATTATTTTGTTAGAACATGAGTAAATACATAGTAATCCAACACTTACAATAAATACTTTCAATATTATGTCAAAATTTTTGGAGGCTCTAATTTTTTTTAAAGAGGTGTCTTTAAAAAGTAAAGCAAAGCTAAATATGCCAATTGTCATTATTGCCAAGCTCTCAGATGGGGAATTAAATAAGCCCCAAATGCATAGGTAAGTAAAAAGGCATAAACCCAATCTAGATTCATGTGTATACTTAATTCTTAAAATTACTAATGCTATTAAAACAATTAGTATACTTAATATAATAAGACCTAATTCAAAAGAGATTAATACGTATTCATTAAAAGCAGAAAAAACATATGTAGCATGTTTTATTTCTTCCCAAGACTTTGGGCTTTCAGAAAAATAAGTTGCTTTTGCTGCATTGTATTTTCTTGCAAATGAAAATAATCCGTGACCTTTAAGCGGGTGTTTTACGATTTCCTGTAACGATATTTTTGTAATTAAACTACGGCCATCAACAGAATCTGGCTTTAAATTGTAAAGTAATTTGCTGCTAATTATAATAGTGGAGATAAGCGTTAATAGAAGTAATGTAATTTTTATTAAAGAGATTTTTTTTAATAATTTTCTGCTATAATTAAATGAGCTAAGTAAAATTAGAGTACTACCAGTAATAGATAACCAGGTGCCTCTAGATTTAGATGCTATTATTAGTGTAGAAAATAGTAACAGGAGCAAACTTCCTATTATTTTTAAGGTGTTATTTTGTGTTTTTTTTACAAAAAAGAACCACATTAAAATAATGAACCCTAAACCAATAAAAGCAGCAAAAAAATTAGGAGAATTAAAACTTCCCAATAATTTAAAGTAGTTATTGCGAGAATTAATAACGTTTAAATATTGTAGGCTTGCTAATAGGGCTTCTATAAAGCAAATGCCAACTATTATAAAAAATACAAGATGTATTAATTTTGTTTCCTCCTTTGTTTTTAAAACCCATCTAAAAATAAAAAATAGAAATATGTAACCTAGGTATAGCCATAATTTATAGTAGTATACTGTTGCTTCTGAAAGAAAATAAAAATTGCACAATGTATATATTGTAATTGTAAATATGCCTATATCAAATAGATTTAATTGTTCTAATTCTAATTTAGAATAGCCAACTTTTAAAATACCCCATAAGCCCCAAAACGCAATCATTATAGTTTTTACTGTAACGTCATTAAAATCAACTAAAAATTTTAAAATTAAAGGAATAATAAAAATGGAAGCAATAAAAAATAAGTCCAATTTCCATTCTTTTTTATTTATTATTGAAATTAGTTTTTTCATTATTACAAAGTAGTATTTATCGGGCAATTTAGGTTTAAAAAGGTATATTAGCAAAACATTTATTTTCTTGTAATAAAATATGATATTGTACAATGAATGACTTTTTTTTTAAGCTAAAGAAAGTAGCTTTTTTTTGTGTTTGCGTTGGAGTGTATGGACTAAAAGGCCAAACTATTGAAGAGGCTTTTTTAGCAGCAGGGGAAAATAAAAATAATTTAGAAAAAGTACTACATCATTATAAAACACTTGGCGAAAAACAGAAGTATGAAGCGGCACTTTTTTTAATTAAAAATATGCCTGTTCACGAATCTCAAACTTATCAGTGGATTGATTCAGGAAATAATATAGTACTATTTTCGGAGTTTAATTATGAAGATTTTGATGTGGCATTACAGGTGTTTAATAAATTTAAGGATAGTATAGGAGTACAACCTAAAATGCTTAAGGAAAAAGATGTAAAATTTATATCATCAGAATTATTAATAAAAAATATAGATTTAGCTTTTAAGGCTTGGAAAAACAACCCATGGTCTGCATCCTATTCTTTTAAAACATTTTGTGAGTATATTTTACCTTATCGTTCCTTAATAGAACCTTTGGAAGAGTGGCGAGAAGAATGTAATTTTTTAGTACAACAAGCTAAATATAATTTACAAGACCAAACAAACCCTGTTGAGGTTTGTACAAATGTAATGACAGAATTACAAGGCTTTTCTTTTAGGTATACAAATAGTCCTATACCAGCTCCACTATTAAGTGCGCAACAATTATTATTTAGAAGAGAAGGAAGTTGCCCTGAGTTAGCAAATTTGGCGGTCTTAGCTTCTAGATCTATTGGTATTGCTGTTACTTTTGATTTTACGCCACATTATGCAGCATCTTCTAACCGTCATTATTGGAACACTGTTATAGATAAGCAAGGAAAAGCTGTTCCTTTTAATGGTAGTTCTGCAAGTGACGGAAATGGTACACCATATAATTATGATGCTAATAATAAACGTATGGCAAAAGTAATTAGAAGTACATATGCTATTCAGGAAAATGCTTTAGCCACTCATGTAAAGCAACAATACATCCCTAATAGTTATTTAAGAAGTAAAAATATTAAAGATGTAACCCATGAATATGTCTCTGTAGGAGAGATTAAGTACAATTTTAGTAATAGTATTGACTCAATAGCTTATTTAAATGTATTTAACAATGGTAGATGGAATGTAATAGATTGGGCAAAGAAAGAAAACAAATATTTTAAGTTCGTAAACATAGGTAGAGACTTAGTGTACTTACCTAGTTATTATACCAAAGGGGAAACTAGATATGCAGAATATCCTATTCTGCTTAATGAAGAAGGAAAGTCAATAATTTTAAAACCTAAGCGTAATAAATTTTTTCGCTGTACAATAAGCAGGTATAATGAAGTTAAAAATAAATATGAAGAAAATAATTCGCTGCACATAGAAGCAGATGAAAATTATACTTTGTTTTATTGGGATGGCGAATGGCAAAAAATAGGAACATCAGTAGCAACCAGAGAAGGGCTGTATTTTAAAAAAATTCCATCAAACAGCTTACTTAAATTACTTCCGGTAAATTCGGATAATAGGGAGCGAATTTTTTTATTAAATCCTGAAAACAAGAAAATTACATGGTATTAATGTAGGTTAAAACTTTGTTTTTAATTAAAGTTAAATTGTCCAAAATAATAAGAAAAGTAAGGTTTTTATTTTTTTTTTCATAAAATTTTGTAAGTAAATATTTCGATTACGACTAATGCGATTTAATCAATTACAACCAATTTTATTAGCTTATGAAAAAAAAGGTATTAATACTACTGTTGGTAGTATGTTCGACATTTATTGTAAATGCACAATCTGCAGAAAATTATTTGCATTATCCTAAACAAATCGATTCTATTGTAGGGGTTTCTCAAGATCAAAAAAAATTAATAGAAGAAGCTTTAAACAAAGCTAATTGGCTTTGGGATTATGCCAATACGCGGTATGGTAGTTTAGATCAGGATTTAAAAAACAATTTTATAGCTTATCATTTTTATGTTTATGCCAAAGATGCTCAGCTTACATCTGTTTCAGAAATCAAAAATCTTGAGGTAGAATTAGCAAAAAAGGAAAGCCTACGGCAGCTAATTAAAAAATTAGCTAGGCGTATGTCTCAGCAAAACTGTGAAAGTAATGCCTTAGTTGTTCAACAAGAAGAAGGGTTAATTAAAATTGTAAAGAGAATAGTAGCTAAAGAAATAGCTAAAGATTTAAGAGTTAAAAGAAAATCATATCAATCTTTTATAAATCTTAATGCACCAGAAAAAACCTATGAACAAATACAAGCAATTGTAGAAGTAGAAAAAGAAAAATATTTAAATGATCAAAAGGAAGTATTCTACGCAAAATTAGTAAAGAAGGCGCAAAAACTAGGCTTAGATAAACCAAGGATAGATGAACTAATTAGGTTAATTAAACAAAAAGAAGAAGATGTAGCCGAAATATACCGAAGAAAGAATGAAGTTTCTTCTGCCAGTCTTTTTGAAGTTACTACAGAGAAAACCCATTCAGAAATAAGTTTAGAATTTTCAAAAAATGTAGCTAAACTCATTACTAAAAAAGAATTTGCTAAGATATTAGGAGGAGATTTAAAACCTGCTTCTATAAAAAATGCGCAGAAAGATATAGAAGAAGTCTTTGCAATTTATGAGCTTAATGAAGAACAAAAAGAAGCAGTCTCTAAAAAAATTAAATCCTATTACTTTAAAGAAATTATTATAAAACATTATTACAGGTACAATTGGGAATTGCAGAATCAAAAATTAGGCGGTTTACGATATAATTTTGAAAAAGATTTTAAAGAAATGATGGATAAATTTAATGTAGCTGTAAAACCTACTACCAAAGCCAATAATAATACTTTCCAATATTAATATAAATTAACAAATGAAAAAGTACATTCTTTTATTCGGATTATATCTTTCCGTGTTGGGTTTAAATGCTCAAAATTCATGCGAAGAAACCTTAAAAAAAGCAGAACATATATTATTTAAAGAATCTCCATTTATAGACCAATCTAACTTAGTTGCTTTGTTGGAACCTTGCGTGCTAAAAGGTAATGCAAAAGCAGAAAATTACCTGGGTCTAATGTATTTAAATGGTATAGGTGTAAAAAAAGATGTTAATAAGGCATATAGCTATATTTCTAGTTCGGCAGATAAAGGCTACGCCAATGCTCAATATAATATGGGTAGGCTTTATAAATATGGTTTAGGTTGCGAACTTAGTTTTGCAAAAGCAATAGACTGGTTTAAAATAGCGGCAGCTAATGATAACCAAAGGGCAGCTTACAGTTTGGGGTATATGTTTTATAAAGGTTATGGAGTACCACAAGATTATAAAAAAGCTGTAGAATGGTTTGAGCGTAGTAGTGATCCCATGGCAAAACATTTTTTAGGAGTATGTTGTTATTTAGGTTACGGTTTGCCTGTGGATGAGGATAGAGCAATAAAGGCGCTATTAGCAAACGAAACTGTTAATAGTAAAACATTTTTAAAACACATACAAGAAAATAAAAAAGTAAGGAATGAGCGTAAAATTGCAAAAGTACTAAAGAAGAGTAATGATTCTACTTATATAAAACCAGAAGTATTAAAAAAAGTTAAAGTAGAAGAATACCCTAACCCTACGGCTGTTAATGAGCTAGAAGGCAATTGGAATGGTAAATTAGTACAGTACGATTGGTCTGGTAAACATATTACACGTATTACACCAGTAGCCGTGGATATTACGGTAGTTAATAGTACAGTAAAAATAAAACTATTTATTGCAGAACAGCATTTTGAGGTTTACGGAAAGTTTATAGATGGTACTATTTATATAGAAAACGATGTAATTTTTGCTTTGGATAAATTGTATTCTAATGATCCTAATGAGGAAACATTAGATTATACCATATTTACTTTAGGTTTAGATAAGAAAGAAGTAAAAGGAGAAGTGTATTTAACAGGCTTAGTAGATACTTTTATAGCCTCTTGGGCAGAGTATGGAGAGCCTATGAGTTTAGTGTTAAAATCCAAAGAAAATAGAACAACTATAGACGAGGAAATGTTGTTAGCATTAGCTTCTCAGGAAGACCAATTTATAAAGTTATACCCTGTACCTTTTAATGATCAATTAACAGTGCAGTATCAATTAGATATTGCAGCTAATGTTTCTGTAGAACTTATAAGTTTAAATGGGGTTAATAAAACAGTAATACTTCCGAGTACACAACAACAAGCGGGGGAATATACGTATACTATTCCTGTGGATCTTAGTTTGCCAAATGGTTTGTATGTGGTACGATTAATGGCAGGAGACCAGTTGTATACAAGAATGATTATTAAAGACACTAACAATTAAGAAACGAATTACAATGAAAAATATATTACAGCTATTTTTAATAGGTTTTATGTGTTGTTTTAATACAATATATAGCCAACAATATAATGAGTTAGATCCTGTGTCTATTCCGTCAAAAGGAGGAGGTGTAACATCGAAACCAGATTGTGAGGGATGCATTGTAATACCCAAAAATAGGGTAGAGTATTTTAAATGGAGATCTGGTGTTACAATAGTTAACCCTTCTGGAGTTGTATTTTCATCAATAAGAAATCAATTAGATGCGCAGTACCAAAATGATCTTGTGCAAGCAGTACGAGAGCAAAAGCGTATAAATGAATTAGTAAATAGTGTACAGAATAATGTTTATAAAGTAGAAATAGAAGAGCGTATTCAAAAGCTTAAATATGTTACTTATTCTAATTTTAATAATGCAATAATAGAATATTTAGCTAATTTTTGGTTAGTGGGCAGGAATGATATAACAAGGCAGCCTATCAATCATTTTAAAAATTCTAAAGACGATGCAAAAGCAGAACTTAACCGTGATTTTATAGAGAACGAATCTGGTTTAAGTAGAATTACAGGTAATATGTATTTAATTAGACAGCGAGAAGCTGAAATTAAATCAAATAACCTTTTTAATTCAAGACTAGGTAATGCCAAAATAGGGAATAAGTTTTTAAAAGATGTTAGAAGCTTAGGCGAGATAAGTAATATGTGGCAAGAGGCAAGGCATCATTTTAGTAATTATAAAGAAGGAAGTGGTAAAGGAAAGGCCAGATTAAATGCTTTAGCTAATCTAAAAACAGATGTGTATGCTAAACGAATGCTAAATGATTATAATACCAAATCAGTAGAGGAGAGATTTAATATTATGGATGAGTATTTGGGGTGGTCAACTCCAAGGCCTTGGCAAGTAGGTGATCCAGGGATTCCTAGTAGAATTCCATGGTATATTATAGATAAAGATCATTTGTTGGCAGATGCTAAAAAGAATGCGGTACTTCCTAGAGAAGTTCAGATTTTTGATAAAGATTACTTATATGGTATTAATAGAGGCCCTTATCAACATTCATTTTTACATGGAATTAAGCAAGAGCAAGATAGGGTTATAAATGCAGCGATAGCTAATTTAAATAAAGAAGATGCCTTAGCTGTTAATCTTGTAAACACACTTAGTGCTAACGCTAAAAAGTATATAAATGCAAGACCAGCATTAAAAACAGAAATAGAGACTTATTTTAAGGTTAATAATTTCTCTAAAGTATCTCACGATTGTGTTAATTATTTATTAAACCAATTATTAGGCGGTAAAGATTTTACACCTAATACTAGTTTGTATAAATCTGCTACAACACCTTTGCTACAAAATAGGCAAAACCCTAATAGAGCTTTAGAATGGAGACTTGGAACACAAGCGGTAAGAGAAGGCTTTACTAATTTTGGAAATGTATTATCAGAACTTTTAAAAGGAGATGTAGATTCAAGCTACGAAGGACGTATTATTAGGGATATGTTTGGAGCTAATGGAGTAAGTGTACCACCAGAAATTGATAATAAATTATTAGGAGATTATTTTCATTTTCAGCAAACAGCAGGCGATAGAATATTAATTAACCATTCTAGGGGGCATGGTACTAAAGAAAATTTAAATACTTATTTAAGAGATTTAAGAGAGTTTGATGACTTGGTGCAAGATTTAATTAATAATCCGCCACCAATAGGTTCTAGTAATTTTGTATACATAAATTACGAAAACAGAATAGCAGAAGCACTTACTTTTACAAATGATGCAGATGCATCACTAGTAGCAGGTTTGTTTCAAACAGATGCAGCAAGAGATGCTTATTTAAATCAAGTACATCACCAAGCAATTGCACAATGTGGTTTAAATATTTTAAGAGAAGGGTTTTCGCAACAATTAGAGTTTAAAAAATTAAACCCAGAAGGTATAGAGTTTATTGCTAAAGAAGCAACTCAAGTGGCTACAATAGAAGAAGTAGCAGAAGAGATAGATCAAAATGGTAATTTTTGGCCTCAAAACCAAGAAGAATGGGAGGCTTTTGGTCAGATTATGGCGCCTCTTTTAGGCGAAATTGTTTTAGCTTTTATTCCTGGTTCGGATATTATTGAACTTTATAGAGGTATTAATTCTGGAGATGCAGTAGGGATTGCTTTTGCAACAGGAGGTTTAATTGTAGATGTTGCAGGTTTAGGAGTTATAAAAGGAGCAATAAAAGGAGCAAAAATTGTTAGGAAAGTTATCATAATTTATCGTAAATTAGGGCGTGTTTTAAAATCTGCTGCTAAAGCAATTAAAAGAGGATTTAAAGTAACTTTAGATGCTGCTGGTAAGTTAATACTTGAGAAAGGCGGTAAGATTATTGCTCGTGGAGACGATGCTGTAAAAGGATTACTTAGGAAACTGGATGGATTAACTGATGCCCAATTAAACAAGTTTGATGATTTAGTAGAAGAAGCTGCCAGAAAAGGACAAAAATGGGATAACCCTGAAGCCGTAGCTGATGCACTTAGGAAAGTATCTGATGAAGGTGTTGATGGTGTATCGTTATCACACAAAAAGTTCCCTGCCCCTGCAGATGGTTCTGATAGCTTTACATTGAAAAATGCGAAACAATACCAAGCCGAAGCCAGTGGAGATGCTGCTTTAAGTTTTGATAAAGCAGGTGTTAGTTTTGATAATATTGCAGATGGTAAATTAATAGACCGTAAGTTTGGGCACAGTAGTGTGTTTGATAGTGCTGGGAATGTTGCTAATGATGCAAGAGCTAGAAGTATTTTAAGTCAAGCAAGAAGACAACTAGGAGCTGCAAGTGGAAACCCTATTAGATGGGAAATATCTAGTTCTGGTGGAGCTAATGGAATAAGAAATTTATTTAGACGAAATGGTATTAATATTGAAGTTATACATTTACCTCAAATAACTATTATTCCTTAAAATTTAGATTTATATTATGACTCATAGTAATTTGGGATTTTTCTTAGAACTGAAAAATGAAGAACAAAGCATATTGCAAATAGCTGAAGATTTATGCCATTGTATTAGAGAAATAACCTTGGCGAAATCTGTTTTTAATGAGGTTCGTTTTTTACAGAAAAAGGACGAAATAAGCCTAGATTTTACCGATGAAAATTTTGTGAAAATATTAGCAGACAATATTTTAAGCTACTCTCTGAAAGATATTAAACAATTTGATAAAATAGAGTCTGCCGATATTAATTATTCTAGACCTTTTGGGTTTGATTTTGCTCTCATATTTAGAAGTAAAAACTCAGCTTTATGCCTAAATTTTGTATTAGGAGGTAACAGCGGAAATAGAATAGGTCTAATATCTAATAAATCAAAGACAAATGAGTCTTACGATTGGTATAGCACTGTTTTAAAATCATTTGTAAATAATTTAGATGTAGACTATGGCGTTGTAAGGCCAAATGACATGGAGTATTTGGATATTTGTTATGATAATTATCAATACTCATTAGGCTGGATTACTTATTTTTCTAATGATTATAAGATTGATATTCCTACTACTCTAAATGATATTGAGTATGAATCTGTAGATAACGGAAAGTATTTAATATCCACTAAGGATAATTTTGGGAATAACTTTGAAGAAAATAGGGAAAAGCTTCTGAATCTCATGAAAGAGATTGCGGAACGAGTCCCAGAGTACTCAAAGTAATAAAAGATTAAAACCGAAGTTTAGCAGCTTCGGTTTTTTTATGTTTTAAGAATATGCTTTTTGTGTTTTATAATCTCTTAGTAGTGCATCAAGAGCTTTAAAAATAAAACCTCTGTCTTGTTCGGGTATTTTAGAAATATCTACTATCCTTTGTAGTGTTTTTAGGTCTAGTTCTAGGTCTGTATTACCTGTTAAATAATCTAAAGAGACTTCTAATGTTTTAGAAAATTTTAAACCCGTAGAATGTAGATATGAGAGTGCTGTATTGTATTTGCGTGGGCTTATGTTGTTCTTTTTATTCAATTGAAATTAAAAATTATATTTGTTTATAGGTTGTGAGACTGAAAGTTGTTCATTGTATTTTTTGGAGTGATTAGGAGTTTTTTCTTTAGTTGAAAAATCTGTGATAGTGATAAAATCATCGCCAAAGGGGATGCAGTTAAAGATTATTTGGTAGACTTGGCAAGAAAGGTCTCAAATGCCGTAAATAGTAGGCTTGCTAATGTGCTTTCTGGTAATGTTAAGAGAAATTTAGATGATGCTATAGCCAGAGGGGATTTTTTACCAGAAATAGTTGAAGACTCTGTTGAAGAAATAGCAGAAGCTACCGCTAAAAAAGGTAGTCCACTTTCTTGGGATCAAGTCAAAGCCCTTTTTAAACGTGGAAATGATTTTAATGCTAAGGCAAAAGAGTTTCGTTAGTATAAATATAATGAAATTCATTTGAAGAATGGAAAACGTTTAGATGGTTATACCCTAAACAATGGTGGAGAGATAGTCTCTCGTAAAGCAACCGATTTAGGTAATATTAAGTTTTCTACTTTTGATAATTATTTGAAAGAAATGGGCCAGAAATATTCTCCTGGCACAACAATCAGGTCTAATAAATATCCTGATATTGATGGGCAAACCTTGAGAGGACAGCAATATTTAGAAATTCCTGCAAGTAATCAATCATTGCCTAACATTCAGGATTATATTAATCATGCCTGGAATAATTATGGTATTAGAATTAGATTTAGACCGGAATAAATAAACTTATGGATAGTAAAATAATTCAATTATATGACAGTTTTGGTTTTAGTGAAAAATATAAAAACATTGCTGTAAAATATAGTGTTGATAGAGATAGCCGATTAAAGAAGGGCGACAAAAAAAGAGTTCTAGAAATCTTTAAAAAAATAGGCTATGAAGCTAAGTTTGATACTAAAGAAAGGTTTTATAAGGTTCGAATTATCGAAAACCAATATGACTTCTATTTTCATATCGACTTAAAGTATGGTCTTTTTGAACTAATAACGGGAGTGATAGATATTAGTTCAAAAGAGCATTTAATAGGAGGGGTAGCAGCAAGTATTTATGATGATATTCTCATTGAAAAGCAAATACATGAAGATTCGATGCCACTACCATCTATTGGAACATACGAAGATCTAGAATTAATTTTAAAAGAGAGTTTGTCTTTATATGAAGATTTTAAATCTGCGGTATTAGAGATGCAACCTTAAATTAGAATTATTAAATAAACGAAAACCGAAGTTCTTATGAACTTCGGTTTATTTTCTTAACTTATTATAAAATTGTAAATGAGTAATAAAAATGTATAAAAAACGATTTGTAGTGATGTGTGCTATTTTGTGTAGTATATTAAATAGTTATGCGCAACAAGATGTTAGTTTTGCCAATAGCTTAGAGAATTTTATAATAAAGCAAAGGAGTCTTTATTCAACAAAATATGCAGATAGAATAAATAAGGAGCTTAAAGAAGGCTTTGAAAAAATGAAAGAGAAACCTTCTTCGGGGATTAATATTCCTTTACTTCCTCCTCCTAAAGTAGTAGCCAGTGATTTTAAGCAGTTTATTTATTTTACTGTAACATCCAAATATTATATACAATATAGTACTGTTAATAATGTTTTTGAAAGCGATAGTTTAATTGGACCAGCAATTAATAGTATAAAAAAAATAGATAGAGAAAGTTTATCTGTCACTGAGTTTAATCCTTCATTGTTTACTAAAAGTACAGAAGAACTACACGAAAAACATATTTGTACTTATCAAATAGAAAAAGAATATAAGGATGCCATAAAATATATAGCTGGTTATAAATGTTTTAAAGTTACTTTGTTTAATGCAATTAATCCTTATTATGGAATGGAAATGTATGTTACAGAAGATATCAAGCTAAACTATCATCCAGTAATGAACTGTAAAGAAACACTAAATAAATATTTTCCACTCTATATTAAAATTTTTTCAAAAGATTATCCTAATGATCATTATGAGGAATATATGTTTTTTAAATCTATGTGATAATTTGCGTGTGTTTAACTAAAAAAATGTTTTGCTCTTAGTGCTTTTTATGAGAATAACTTTTGTTTAATGTTTTAATGGTAATGAAAATTATATTTTTTAAGTATTATGGAATAAATTTAGAGTTGTCACTATTAATTAACTTCTAATTTTATATACAAACCCTCATTGGAACGTATATTAAACACCGTATAATCTTCAAAAATGAGATGTTGTCCTTTTACACCTTTTAAGACACCGTTATAACTTTTTCCTTTTTCGGGATATTGTAGCAAAGGACAAAGTAAAGCAAGTTATATCCGCTGTAGATGCTATGGGTAATGAAAAAAGTATCGTTGTTACTATTGATTAAAAAAAATGTTTTTTTACTCGAATACTCTAAAAACTACATGGAGGAAATAATAAAGAAGAGAATAGTTATAGAAACTATAGGGAATCAATTAGAGGTTAGTTTACTTCCCTTTGGTTTTAAATTTGTAAAATCAAAACACCATCTTATTAGAAAATACAAAGGTGGATTTGATAAAATATTATTATCTACTATTACGGGATACCCACATAGCCATCAAGAAATAGATATTCAATTTAGCATGCGTATAGATGAAGTAGAAAATATACTAGAGAAATTCTATGATGGTCGTTTTAGAAATATGACATATGCTAAAGCTTCTAATACATTTAGTACAAACTACATGTTTTTAAAAGATAAAAACGATAAAACATTCCATACAGATAACCATTTAAAATGTGAGCTTTGTCAAATATCTGAAATAAGTAAAAAAAATGAATTTGTATTACATACTACAAAAGATATAAAAAAGGCTGCTTCGTTTCTTGAAAATTTTATTGAATTAAGAGTGTTTCGTTTTTTTGAACAACATAAAAATATTAAATTTTTGAATAAAAAATTCAAAAATATGATAATGGAAGATTATCATAAAGCAAGTTTAATTTATATGATGTATTCTTTAATACTCATGAAATTATGTAGAGATAATGATTATGATACTTTAAAACTTAAATATATAGGGGGGCTACGTCCTAATTTTGGTTTTGAAGAAGAAAGCTATAATGCCCTCCAAGAACTAATTCAATATTTGGAAAATAATTTTTAAAATATTAGAAATTTGGTTTAGCTTTTTTAATTATAAATGAGTAATCTAAAAAACAGTACTTTCAATACTTTTTAAAGTGTAGCATCATTCAGTCAAACAAATATTGATATATTTAAACCTGGTATGAAAGAATGTAATCTAATTTGGGTAAAAGAAAAATACAAAAATGGTGTTTTAGAAGTCATTTTTGATAGTTCTTTTCAAAATCATGAGGAAGCAATAGAATTTACACCTTAATCATGATGTGTATGAGAGATTCAATTAAAACTATTGACTATTTTAAGACTTTTTTAAAAAAGCAGCAATTGTCGTATGATAAGAGGGTCAAAAAAATATTTAACAATGAAATTGGAAATAATCGTATTGACATAGTTAAAAGCGATATGTCTAGTAATAAACTTAGGGAATGTATTTCAAAATTTTCAGCGGGTTATAGCTTAAGTGAAATAAAATCAGATTTTTATGTGGCTATAGATTTAGCAAAACAGGGTTGGCAAGGTACAGGTTCTTGGAAATTAATCAATGATGAAGGAGAATTTAACCAATATACATTTACTGGGTTTTATTATATGCTCGACATGCTATCATTGGGTTATTTGCTAGACATACCAAATGATAAATTTCAACTATTGGTTGACATTATAGATCGAGATGATGTAAAAGATAAAGTGTTTGAATTTATTATCTCTGCTAAATTACCTATTAGAAATGCTATAGAATCCGAGAGCTATCAAAAGTACTTTAGTGTTCCTGATACATTTAGTAAGCTCCGTGAGCTTATTGACGAAAAAGATAAATCTGCTTTAGAAAAATTAATTAAAGATTATCTTTCTAAGCATTGGTATAAACAACACAAAGAAACAGGTTTAAAGGATAATCATAAAAGCAAGCATGATATTTACTATGGTTACTGGAGCTTTGAGGCTGCAGCTATAGTTAAAATACTAGGCTTAGACGATAGTAGCTTTATAGATAACCAGTATTATCCTAAAGATTTGGTACATATGCCAAAAAATAAACCTAAGAACAAAGGGTTTTCAGGGAAATTAGGATTATAGATTATAATAAACCGAAGCTTTTGAGCTTCGGTTTATTTTTTAGCTTATTATAAAATTGTAGATGAGTAATAAAAATGTGTAAGAAACGATTTGTAGTAATGTGTGCTATTTTGTTTAGTATATTAAATAGTTATGAGCAACAAGATGTTAGTTTTACCAATAGCTAAGAGAATTTTATAATAAAGCAAAGAAGTATTTATTCAACAAAATATGCGGATAGAATAAATAGGGAGCTTAAAGAAGGTAAAGAGAGACGGCAGTTAATTTACCTCTAGAATGGCATTTTGAACATAAAATAGTTAGAGATGCATTTGAAAAATTATTAAAGAACGAAAATTTAAATATTATCTTAATACATACACCTAGATAAATGAATATAGAAGCTATAACAAAAATCACAGTAATTTGGATAAATCGTAAACAGACTTTGAAAGAGTCTACCGAAGATTTAATTATTTTTTTGGAACGATTAAAAAGGTTTGATTCTCGTTTAGGTGTTTGGTATGAAAGGGCTTATAGTAGAAAAGAAGGGGTCAAAAATAAATTCTGTTTTAAATATGAGTATGTGAAAAAACAATTATGTAAAAAATGTAAAGAAAATGAATATCCGCCTGAGTTTACTTTTTTAACAGGTTTTTGGAATGGAGGAGCAACTGACCTTTTGTCCTATGGGATAAGTTTTTCTCTAGGGGGAGATGGAAAAATAGGTGCTAATAATTGTGTTTTAACATTTCCATATGAAGGAGAAATTTACGAACATTATCGTATCAAAGAAAACTGGGAAAATCTTTTAGAATTGTTTATAGACTATTGGAATCCTGATAAATACAGGGATTTTGAAGATAACTTAATGAAGTTGTAAATTTTACTATATAGGGATACTTAAAAATTGCATCCCTAATTTCTCATAATTATTAAAAAGTTAAGAATGACTTAATAGATAATGAACCTTTAGAATTTTAGTAAATACATTTTTTATAAAATTTAAAAATATAGTATCACATCAAGATTTATGTTTATTTCAAAATAGATTTGTAATTATAGGTTAAATGAAACTAATCTAACAAGATAATTACTATTGATTAACCTCTAATCTTATATACAAGCCCTCATTAGAGCGTATATTAAACACCGTATTATCTTTAAAGATGAGGTATTGTCCTTTTATACCTTTTAAAATACCAGTATAGGTTTGTGTTTTTTCTAAATTTAAACTTTTTACTTTTTCTGGGTATTGTAGCACAGGAAAATTTAGTTGTGTTTCTGCATTGTCTTCAATAAAATAAGAAGCAGCCTCTTCCGGAATATGTGTTTTAAGTTTATTGCGCCACTCAATTAAATTTTCATCAGTAGCCTCATTGGTAAGCATTTTACGCCAGTTGGTTTTATCTGCTACAAAATCTTTTAGCGCTACTTCTGTAATACCTGCTAAATAACGGTTAGGAACTTCTACAATTTCTATAGCTTTATGAGCGCCTTGATCTATCCAACGCGTAGGTACTTGTGTTTTACGAGTTACCCCAACTTTTACATTGCTAGAGTTTGCTAAATAAACAATATGCGGTTGTAATTGCACCTTTTTTTCGTAAGCTAAATCTCGGTCCTCTTTATCTAAATGGGCAGTACTTAGCTCGGGGCGCATAATCCAATCTCCTGCAGATGGAATTTCAAAAAAACAATTTTTACAGAAGCCTTGTCGGTATATAGGTCTATCGTTACTACAATTTAAACATTGGTGCTTTATAAAAGTAAGTGTTAAGGATTTGTTTAAAACCTGATTTACATTTAAAAAATCGGAAGAAAATACAAGGTAATATTGAATAGGTTGCCCAATTTCGGTTTGCATTTTTTGTAAAACACCTTCGTATTGCATGTAATTTTTTTGTTTGAATTCAATTAAAAATGATAACTTTAGGTCAATATAATAATCGACAAAATGAAATTTTATAAGCTTTAAAATTTCAGGATAAAGATACCCAAAAATGCCAATACCTTTATTTAATTCTATAGCTTCTTGGTTGTTAAAAAAGAGTTATCACCAGATAGAGCTTTTTTTAAAATATCCGGAAGAGGTGCAAGAAGAGTTATTGCAGCAACTATTATCTTTTGCTAAAGGAACAGAAATAGGAAAAAAATACGATTTTAATACTATTAATAGTTACGAAACATTTGCCAGTAGACTTCCTGTTATATCTTACGAAGAGGCAGCACCTTTAATAGAAAGAACGCGTAGAGGAGAGCAAAATGTATTTTGGCCTACGGCTATTAAATGGTTTGCAAAAAGTAGCGGTACTACTAATGCAAAAAGTAAATTTATTCCGGTAAGTGCAGAGTCTTTAGAAGATTGTCATTATAAATCTAATAAAGATTTGTTGTGTTTGTATTTAAATAATAATGAAAATTCTCAATTATTTACAGGCAAAAGTTTAAGATTGGGAGGTAGTAAGCAGTTGTATGAAGATAATGGGACCTTTTTTGGAGACCTTTCTGCTATTTTAATAGGTAATATGCCTTTGTGGGCAGAGTTTAGTAGTACGCCTAGTAATAAGGTTTCTTTAATGAGCGAATGGGAAAGTAAGCTCAAAGCCATAATAGAAGAAACTAAAGGTGAAAATGTAACAAGTTTAGCTGGTGTTCCCTCTTGGATGCTGGTGTTGTTAAATAATGTATTAGAAGAAACAGGAGAGCCTCATCTTTTTAATGTTTGGAAAAACTTAGAAGTGTATTTTCATGGCGGGGTAAGTTTTGAGCCTTATAGAGAACAGTACAAAAAGTTATTGCCACGTAGAGATTTTAATTACTACGAAATCTATAATGCATCTGAAGGGTCGTTTGCAATCCAGGATAGAAACAAAGCAGACGATTTGTTACTAATGTTAGATTATGGTATTTTTTACGAGTTTATACCTATGGATACTTATGGTACATTAGAACAAAAAGTTATTCCTTTATGGCAGGTTAAAAAAAATAAGAACTATGCAATTGTAATTACTACAAATGCAGGTTTATGGCGTTATAAAATAGGAGATACAGTGCGCTTTACTTCTTTGAGCCCTTATAGAATAAAAGTAACAGGTAGAACAAAGCACCATATTAATGTTTTTGGAGAAGAGCTTATTATAGAAAATGCAGAGCAGGCATTAAAAAACATCTGTAAAAAAACAGGAGCTGAAATTAAAGATTATACTGCGGGACCTATTTTTATGGTAGATAAGGAAAAAGGAGCACATGAATGGATTATAGAATTTAGAAAACCGCCTAAAGAGATTCATTACTTTGTAGAGTTGTTAGATAATGCACTAAAAGCTTTAAATTCTGATTACGAAGCTAAAAGATATAATAATACAACGCTAAATATGCCTACAGTGCATATAGCCAGAGAGAATTTGTTTTATGATTGGTTAAAGCTAAATGGTAAACTTGGAGGGCAGCATAAAATACCAAGATTGTCTAATAAAAGAGATTATATCGAAGAATTACTTACACTGAACAAATAAAAATTGCTTTTCGTCGTTTTATAGCAAACTTTAAGTTTATTAACCTTAATTTGATAAAGAGAGGTTTATAAAAATAATAATTGTTTAATGCTGTTTTATTTGGCACAACAATTGATTTGAACACTATATCAATTTAGAAAAAACTATTATTAATCAACTTAAAAACTATTATTATGGCAGAAAGGCTAGTTGTTTTATCAGATATGTGGGGAGCTAAGAAGGGATTGTGGATTACTTCTTATTTAGGATATTTACAGCAACATTTTGATATTGTTTTTTATGATTGTCAGCAGTTAGCAGATATTAATTTAATTGTAGATACAGAAAAAAATATTCATAACGAATTTGTAAAGGAAGGCGGAATAGACGTAGCTGTTGCGCATTTGTTAAAAAAAGAAGAAGGGCAAGCACCTAGCAGGTATTTGGCTTTTAGTATGGGCGGAACCATTGCTTGGAAAGCTGCATTAAAAGGTTTGCCAATGAAATCGTTGTACGCTGTTTCTCCTACAAGGATTCGTTTAGAGACAGAAAAAATAGCTTGCCAGCATACTTTGGTTTATGGGGCTAATGATCAGTATAAACCAGGAGAAGAGTGGGCTGGTAAATTAAAAACAAAAATGGAAGTAATTCCAGGTTTTGGACACGAGCTTTATTCAGATGAAAAGATGATAAAGAAAGTGTGTAAAGAATTATTGGAGAATGTAATAAAAAAGCAGTTTCAAGATTAAGAAACTGCTTTTAATTTTTTTATAGTTTCATAAGAGAGCTTTTTCTCTGCATATGATTTTGTAACCTTAAATTGTTTTTCGTCGCTACTAGGCATTTCGAACATAGCATCTGTAAATATAGCTTCGCATAAAGAACGAAGGCCTCTGGCTCCTAATTTATATTCGATAGCTTTTTGTACAATATAATCTAAGGCTTGTTCAGTAATGTGGAACTTAATGTCATCCATTTCAAACAACTTTTCGTATTGTTTAATAATGGCATTCTTAGGTTCTGTAAGAATAGCTCTTAGGGTTTTCTGGTCTAAGGGGTTCATGTGTGTTAACACAGGAAGTCTACCAATAATTTCAGGGATTAAACCAAATTCTTTTAAGTCTTTTGGAATAATGTATTGTAATATATTGTCTTCGTCTATATTTTCATCTGCTTTAGAGGCGCTGTAACCAACGGCCTGCATATTTAAGCGTTTGGTAATAGCTCTTTCTATACCATCGAAAGCACCACCAGCAATAAATAATATATTTTCTGTATTTACTTCAATAAATTTTTGATCTGGGTGTTTTCTACCCCCTTTTGGCGGAACATTTACAACAGTTCCTTCTAATAATTTAAGAAGTCCTTGTTGTACGCCTTCACCAGATACATCTCTGGTAATAGATGGGTTATCGCTTTTACGTGCTATTTTATCAATTTCATCAATAAAAACAATACCACGTTCTGCTTTTTCTAAATTGTAATCTGCAGCTTGTAATAAACGTGTAAGGATGCTTTCTACATCTTCACCTACATAACCAGCTTCTGTTAATACAGTAGCATCAACAATAGCTAAGGGAACATTTAACATTTTTGCAATGGTCTTAGCCATTAATGTTTTTCCTGTTCCGGTTTGCCCAACCATTACAATATTACTCTTTTGTATTTCAATATCGTCGTTGGTGTTCTTTGGTTGTAATAGTCTTTTGTAGTGATTGTAAACGGCTACAGACATTACTTTTTTAGTGCGTTCTTGCCCTATTATAAAAGTGTCTAAAAAGCTTTTAATCTCTTTAGGCTTTTTTAAAATTAATTCAGAAGATAAATCATCTGCTCTGGATTGGCTAGATTCTTCTGCAACAATACCATGAGCTTGCTCTATACATCTATCACATATGTGTGCATCTAAACCAGCTATCAATAAATTAGTTTCTGGTTTTTTTCTTCCACAAAAAGAGCATTCTAAGTTTTCTTTTGACATAAATACGATTCTCTAATGTTTAGAAATATAATAACGAAAAACAATTGCTTTTGTTTTTATGTTTCTTAACTTTTGTCTTATTTGTTGTTATTCCCTTACTAGAATTTCATCAATCATACCATATTCTTTGGCTTCATTGGCTTTCATCCAGTAATCTCTATCACTATCATTACTTACTTTGTCGAAATCTTGTCCAGAATGCTTAGCAATTATTTGATATAATTCGTCTTTTAGTTTTAAAATCTCTCTTGCAGTAATTTCAATATCACTTGCTTGTCCTTGTGCACCTCCTAATGGTTGGTGGATCATAACTCTAGAGTGTGTTAACCCACTACGTTTTCCTTCTGCACCAGCACATAGCAATACGGCGCCCATAGAGGCTGCCATACCAGTACATATAGTTGCTACATCTGGTTTTATAAACTGCATAGTATCGTAAATTCCAAGACCTGCATAAACACTACCTCCAGGAGAGTTAATATATATTTGAATGTCTTTACTAGCGTCTGCGCTTTCTAAAAATAACAATTGAGCTTGTACAATATTGGCAACATGATCATTGATTCCTGTTCCCAAGAAAATAATACGATCCATCATTAATCTAGAGAAAACATCCATTGCTATAGCATTTAGCTGTCTTTCTTCAATAATATTGGGAGTCATATTTGTTGGGTACATACTACTCATTATTTTATCGTAGTACATACTGTTAATTCCTTGGTCTTTTATAGCGTAGTTTTTAAACTCTTTTCCGTAATCCATAGATTTTGTTTCGTTTTTTAAGACAAAAAAAGTGTCGAAAGTTACCTTCCGACACTGTAAATATAATTATTTTTAATGAAAGTTATGTTTCATAAACTATTATATTAATATGGAATTCCTGTATATTAATTTACAGAATTCCATGTTAAAAATAGTTTATCCGTAAACTTCCTTTACAAAGTTTTCATAAGTAACTTCTTTTGTTTTTAAGTTAGCTTTTTCTTTGTATAAAGTAATTAGTTTTTGACTCATTAACTGCTCAGACAAACGTTTAACTTCATCTTGGTTAGATAGTACTCTGCCAGCGATATTTTCTAACTCTTCTTCAGCAGGGTTTAACTGTCCAAATTGTGCCATTTGAGTTTTTATAAAACCTTTAGCAAATTCTTTAAGTTCATCTATCTGTACCTGTAAATTGTTTTCGGTAATTATTTTACCTTCAATTAATTGGTAACGAAGTCCTTTTTCAGATTTAGTGTATTCTTCACTAGCTTCATCTTCTGTAAGAGGTTTTTCACCAGTTGTCTGAATCCATTTTTTTAAGAACTCAGCAGGAAGTTCAAATTTTGTGTTTTCTATAAAATGCTCAGTAACATCATTTAAAAGCTTTTGATCAGACTGTTGTTCAAACTGCTTTTCAGAATCTTCTTTTATTTTAGCTTTTAATTCTTCTACAGAAGTAACAGCATCTTTACCAAATAATTTATCAAATAATTCTTGGTCTAAAGCAGCTGGTTCTCTTTCGTTAATTTCTTCGATAGTAAAAGTAACCTCTACATTTAAATCTTTACTTTTTTCAGCATCTATTCCTAGGGCACTTGTAAGGGTGTGATCTTCTTTAAATAAACCTTTTGTTTTTAAAGTAATTACGTCTCCTACTTTTTTACCAACTAAGCTATCTATTGCTTTTTTGCTTTTAAGCTTATCTAGCTCTAGTGTAGTTTTATTGTTGATTTCTTCTGCTTCATTTGTAAAAACACCAGAAACTTCGTCTTTTTTGCTTACTTCTTCTTTGCTGATAAGCTTTCCGTATTGTTTTTGAATACGTTCCACTTGCTCATCAATCATTTTATCATCTGCAACTATAACGTAGTGTGTAATTGCTTTTTTAGATTTTATAGCAACATCAAAACTAGGAGCTAAACCTAATTCAAATTCAAAATCTAATTCATCTGCATCCCAGTTAAAGTTATCTTGTTGCTTTGGAAGTGGGTTTCCTAAAACATCTAACTTTTCTTCTGTAAGATATTTGTTAAGATTGTCTTGTAAAAGTTTGTTTACTTCATCTACCAATACAGCCTTTCCGTATTGCTTCTGAATTAAACCCATAGGAACTTGTCCTTTTCTAAAACCAGGGATATCTGCTTTTTTTCTGTAGTCTTTAAGAATGTTCTCTACTTTTTCCTTGTAATCGTCTTTTGTAATAGCAACTTTTACAACAGCATTTAACTCGTCAATCTGCTCTTTTGTAATATTCATCTCTTATATTGAATTTTGCATAAATAAAATGGGCTGCAAAAATAATACATTTTAATAAGTCGGGCAAGTTTTTAAAATACTGAATTTCAATAGCCTAACTTATCTTTTTTTATCTTCCTTTAAGATAGAAAATAATATAGATTGTAGAAAGGATAAAAGAAGGCTAAAAAGTAATGCCCACCAAATACTATTTACAGTAAAACCAGGAATAAAACTATCTGCTAAAACTATAATTAAGGCATTTACGATTAGTAAAAATAAGCCTAAGGTTATAATGGTTATTGGTAGCGTAAGTATAACTAATATTGGTTTTACAATAAAGTTTAAAAGACTTAATACTATAGCAACAATAATAGCTGTTGTGTAGCTGTCTACGCCAACTCCTGGTAGTACTTTAGATAAAATAACAACAGCAATAGCGCTTAAGAGTGTTTTTAATATAAATTTCATATGCTTTTTTTTAGTTTATTTATGACAAAAAATATGCCAACATAAAAACTATTAAAACTACAATATTATTACGAGATAATAAATTCTAGCGATTTGCTATAAAATTGTTTAGGATTTTCTGCATGTAACCAATGTCCTGCATTATCTATAGTTGCTACTTTTGCCATTGGAAAATGTAGTTGTATAGTGTCGAAATCATGAGGAGATATGTATTCTGAACGGTCTCCTCTTAAAAAAAGTGTAGGTTTATTATACGTCTCTGTTGCTGCTATGTTTTCGCCTATTTCTTCCATTTTGTTGCTTAGGATGTCTAGGTTAATGCGTAAGCCAAGTGTTTCTTTTTCTTTCCAGTATAAGTTTTTTAATAAGAACTGTCGTGTGTCAAAATCTGTAATTTCTAGGGCTAGTTTAGCATCGGCTTCTTTTCTAGAGCTTAGTAATTCTGGTTTAAGGTTTGTTAAGGCATCTATAATGGTATTATGGTGCGGAGGGTAGTATTTTGGAGCAATATCTGCCACAATTAATTTTGCTACTAATTCTGGATATTTGGTAGCAACCTGCATAGCTGTTTTACCTCCCATAGAATGTCCTAATAATATAATATCAGTAAGCTTATAATGTTGGCAGTAGTTATAGATGTCTTCTGATAGGTAATCGTAATTAAAATCATCTGAATGAAAACTTTTACCATGATTTCGCAGGTCTACTAAATGTACTTCGTAACCTTGAGTAGCATATTGTTTTCCTAGAGTTTTCCAGTTATCAGACATGCCTAAGAATCCATGAAGAATTAAAAAAGGTGTGCCTTCGCCAATGATGTTAGAGTGTAATAATTGCATTATTTTAATTTGTTTAAATACATGTTTACTACGTTTTCTAAACCTAAATATAAAGATTCGCTAATAAGTGCATGCCCTATAGATACTTCTAGTAGGTTAGGGATATTGTCTTTAAAGTATTTAATGTTATCTAGATTTAAATCATGACCAGCATTAATACCCAGATTTAGTTTAGAGGCTACTTTTGCAGCATCTGTAAATGCTATTACGCTATTTTTATTGCCTTTTTCATAGTCTTTGGCGTAGCTTTCTGTATACAGTTCTATTCGGTCGGTACCAGTTAAAGCAGCGCCTTCAATCATTTTTATGTCTGCATCAACAAAAATAGAAGTTCTAATGCCGTTTTTTTTAAACGTACTAATAACCTCCGTTAAAAAATCTTTGTTATTAATTGTATCCCAACCCGCATTCGATGTTATAGCATCAATACCATCTGGTACTAGTGTAACCTGTGTAGGTTTTGTTTCTAAAACTAAGTCTATAAATTTAGGAATAGGATTTCCTTCTATATTAAATTCTGTAGTAACGATTTTTTTTAAATCTCTAGTGTCTTGGTACCTAATATGTCTTTCATCTGGTCTAGGATGTATTGTAATTCCTTCTGCCCCAAAAGCTTCTATATCCGATGTTACTTTTACTAAGTTAGGAGTGTCTCCTCCTCTAGAGTTTCGTAAAGTAGCTATTTTATTAACGTTTACACTTAATTTAGTCATTTTTAAAAAAGAGTTTAAAACAATAACAAAAATACAAAGTTAAGGGGCGCTTTTTGCGATTTAAAATTAGTATTTTGCATTATATTTTTAAGTTATGCAAATTCAATCGAATATTAATAATACAATTCCAATGTTTACCATTGGAGAGCCTGTAGAAAATGCAATTAAGTTTTTTAATGATACCACCTTTTCACATGTAGCAGTTGTAGAAGATAATAGGTTATTAGGATTGTTAAATGAAAATGATTTAGAGGTTTTTGAGGTAAATAAGAAGATTGAGGATTATAAGTATAATTTTGAATCTTTTTTTGTGCGTAAAGAAACATCTTGGTTAGATGTTTTAGAGGCTTTTGCCAGAAATGAAGCTAATTTAGTGCCTGTTTTAAACGAAAAAGACCAGGTTTTAGGTTATTATGATATTACGGATGTGGTAAGTGTATTTATAGATACACCTTTTTTTACAGAGCCAGGAAGTATTTTGGTAATAGCGAAAGGGGCAAAAGATTATTCTTTTAGTGAAATTGCGCAAATTGTAGAAAGTAACAATACAAAATTATTGGGTGGCTTTATAACGGGTACAGAAAATGATGTTGTACAGATAACTATAAAAATGGGAACAGCCAATATGAATGAGATTTTACAAAGCTTTAGGCGTTATAATTATAATATTTTATTTGGTAATGGAGATGATCAATTTTTAGAAGATTTAAAGCAGCGATCAGATTATTTAGATAAATATTTAAACGTATAATAAGGAGTATGAAGGTAGCGATTTACGGTAAAACGTATAATGAAGAAACATTAGCATATGTTGTGGCTCTTTTAGATGAGCTAAATAAAGAAAAAGCTAAAACATATATAGAAAAGGAGTTTTATACATTTTTGTCTACGTATAAAAATGTAGGTCCATACGATATTTTTACTGAGACAAAGGGTTTAGATAGTTCTTTTGATTTGTTTGTTAGTTTTGGTGGTGATGGAACAATCTTAAGAGCAGTAACTTATGTTAGGGAATTAGATGTGCCTATAATAGGAGTAAATACGGGGCGTTTAGGTTTTTTATCAACCTTTAATAAAGAAAACGTAAGGAAATTAGTTAAAGAATTTGTTGCAGGAGCATATACGATAGTAGAAAGAAGTCTTGTAGAGGTTAGTGCGGATTGGGGTATGGAAGCCTTTGGTGGTTTAAATTTTGCCTTAAATGAGGTAACTATAAGTAGAAAGGATACCACTTCTATGATTACGGTAGAAACTCATTTAAATGATGAGTATTTAACATCGTATTGGGCAGATGGGCTTATTGTTTCTACACCTACGGGTTCTACAGGGTATTCGCTTAGTTGCGGAGGGCCAGTAATAGAGCCAACAGCAAAATCATTAGTTTTAACCCCTATAGCGCCACATAATTTAAATGCCAGGCCTTTAGTGGTGTCAGACGATACAGTTATTAGGTTACGTGTGTCTGGTAGAGAAGAAAGTCATTTAGTTTCTTTAGATTCTAGAATTATAGATATAGAAAATGGTAGAGAAATTGTGATAAAAAAAGCTGGTTTTACAGTTAAAATGGTAGAGTATACTTCAGAGAGTTTTCTTAAAACATTAAGGAATAAGTTGTTGTGGGGAGAAGATAAGCGTAATTGAAGCCCTTTTAAAACAATAAATAAAGTTAAAATATGTTTATCAAAAAGAGAACATGAATATAATAATTAGTGTAATCTACTGTAATTGTTATATTTGCAAACTTTAAATTTTATGAGATTATTTGTTGTAATAGGTTTAATGTTGTTTTTTGGAGCAATAAATGCGCAAACTTATGAAGTAGGTGTTTTTGCAGGAGGAACAAATAATATTGGTGATGTAGGAAGAACTAATTTTATATTGCCTTCTGGGCCCGCTTTTGGAGGTTTGTTTAAGTGGAATAAGAGTAAGCGATATGCTTGGAGAGCTAGTATAATGTATGGAGAGTTTACCGCAGATGATTCTAAATCTAGTATATCGTCTAGGGAGCAGAGAAAGTTATTGATGAAAAATTCTGTGTTAGAATTTTCTGCAGGATTAGAAGTGAATTTTGTAGAGTATAATTTACATAAGTTAGGACCTGCATTTACACCATATTTGTATACAGGTGTAACTTATTTTAGGTACGATTATAATTATTTTGATGTAGGAGTGTTGCAAGATGCAAATCAAAAAGATGGTACATTTGCAATACCAATGGTAGTTGGTTTTAAAAAAAGAATAAGTCAGTTTTTAATATTAGGAGGAGAAATAGGAGCAAGATATACCTTTACGGATAATCTTGATGCTAGTAATCCTGAGAAATTAGAATTATTAGATATTAACGGAGTACCTTTTGAGCCAAGGCTTGGAAATATTTTAAGTGATGATTGGTATGTTTTTTCTGGTCTCACATTAACCTATACTTTTGGAAGAAAACCTTGCTCCGATTGTTTTGAGTAGCAAAATATGAATAATACGATTGAGGAAATTAATGAATTAAATTTACCAAAGCATTTGGCTATTATCATGGATGGTAATGGACGATGGGCAAAAGGCAAAGGTAAATTACGGGTCTTTGGACACGAAAATGGAGTTAAAACCGTAAGGTCTACGGTAGAAAGTTGTGCCAAAATAGGTATAAAGTATCTTACTTTATATACTTTTTCTACTGAAAATTGGAATAGACCTAAGCTAGAGGTAGAGACTTTAATGCGACTTTTAGTTTCTTCGTTACGTAAAGAAGTTAAAACTCTTAACAAAAACAACATTTGTTTTAATGCAATTGGGAATTTGGATTCTTTACCCCAAAAAGCTCAAAAAGAAATAAAGGAAGTTATAGCTAAAACCAGTGAAAACACTGGTATGACTTTAACTTTGGCGTTAAGTTATGGGTCTAGAGAAGAGCTTGTAAATGCAATAAAAAATATAAGTGTCAAAGTTAAAAATAATATAATTTCTCCTGAAAATATTGATGAAACCATTATAAATACCCATCTTTACACGCATAATTTGCCAGATGTAGACTTGCTTATTCGCACAAGTGGCGAGCATAGAATAAGTAATTTTTTACTTTGGCAGATAGCCTATGCCGAGTTGTACTTTATAGATGTACTTTGGCCAGATTTTAAAGAGCACCATTTGGTAGGCGCAATTATAAATTACCAAAACAGAGAACGAAGATTTGGAAAAACGAGCGAACAACTTAACTAAAGATATGAAAAGATTCATGTCCTTTGAATCCCTAATTACAACAATCCTATTATTTTTTATAACAACATTTTCTTTTGGACAAGAAGTCTCTTATGAAAATGGTAAAAAATATATAATAGGAGGTATAGAAGTAACTGGTTTAAAAAGTTATAACGAGCAAACAGTAAAAACGTATACAGGTCTTAGAAAAGGGCAACCTATAACTTTGCCTGGGGAGGAAATAAGCGCCATAATTAAAAAATTATGGGGATTAGAGTTGTTTAGTGACATCAATTTTTACATCACAAAAGTAGAAGGCGATAATGTGTTTTTAGAGTTGAATATAAAAGAACGTCCTTCTTTATCTGATGTAACGGTGTATGGAGTTAAAAAAGGTAAGTTAGCTACCATTTTAAAGGATACTGACTTAAAAAAAGGTAAGAAAATAACAGAAAGTTTAATTTCTAACACTAAAAATTATCTTCAAAACAAGTACAAAAAACAAGGTTATTTAAATGCAAAGGTTACTATAGCTACGGCGGTTGATACTTCTGAAACCAACTCTCGTAAAATGGTTGTTAATGTTAAAAAAGGAGAGAAAGTAAAGGTTAATGATATTGTTTTTGAAGGAAATGAACAATTGTCAGATAAAAAACTTTCTAAAGCTTTAAAAAATACCAAGAAAAGAAAGTTTTATAGAATCTTTAAGAGGTCTAAATATATAAAGAACGATTTTAAAGAAGATTTAACTTCGTTAGTAGATGCGTATGCTGAAAACGGATATAGAGATGCTAGAATTATTTCTGATACAGTATATAAGGTAGATGAAAAAGATGTTACCGTAAAAATAAAAGTAGAAGAAGGAAATAAGTATTATTTTGGAGATATAGATTTTGTTGGTAATACGGTATATTCAGACAGAACGTTAAATCGTGTCTTAGGAATAAAAAAAGGAGCTACTTATAATGGAGTGCTTTTAAAGAAACGTATTGCTGATGATTCTAAACCAGATCCAGAAGATGTTACAAGTTTGTATCAAAATAATGGGTATTTATTTTCTAATATTAATCCTGTAGAGGTTTCTGCGGTTAACGATACCATTAACTTTGAAATTAGAATAATAGAAGGAAAAGAAACATTTTTAGATCATGTAACGGTAGTTGGTAATGATAAAACAAACGATCATGTAATTTTTAGAGAACTAAGAACAAAACCTGGTCAAAAATATAATAAATCAGATATCATAAGAAGTATTAGAGAACTGGGGCAGTTAGGTTTCTTTGATGCAGAGCAAATAAAACCAGATATTCAAAATCCTGATCCTAATGCAGGTACTGTAGATGTAGCTTATAGTTTGGTAGAATCTGGGTCTAGCCAAATAGAGTTGCAAGGAGGCTACGGTGGTGGTGGTTTTATTGGTACTTTAGGGCTTTCTTTTAATAATTTTTCTTTAAAGAATATTTTCAATGGAGAAGCTTATAAGCCAGTACCTATGGGAGATGGGCAATCTATGGCTCTGCGTTTGCAAGCAAGTAGGTCTTTTAGAGTGTATAGTCTTAATTTTTCTGAGCCTTGGTTGGGAGGTAAAAAGCCAGTACGTTTTAATATGTCTTTATCTAGAACACAACAGTTCTTAACTCAGAGAGATAGTAGAGGTAGGTTTGTGCCAGACAAGAGTAGACAATTTGCTATTACGGGAGTATCTTTAGGCTTGGCTAAACGAGTGCAGTGGCCAGACGATTTCTTTACAATTTCGCATTCTATAGGCTATCAGTTATATAATTTTAAAGATTATAATATTGGCTTGTTTAATTTTGGAAATGGAAAATCAAATGCGTTATCATATACTTTAGGTATTTCTAGAAATGCAACGTCAGGAGGGCAAATATTCCCTAGAGGAGGTTCTAATTTTCAAATAACAGCAAAATTTACACCACCTTATTCTCTATTTAGTAACAAAGATTTTAAGGGGTTAAGAGATAGGAGTGAAGAATTAACAGATTTACAAAGAACTCGTACCTTAACAACTGCTGAAACATCGGAGTTAGAAAGTGTGGAAGAAGAACGTTTTAAATGGTTAGAGTTTTATAAAGTTAAATTTAAAGGAGATTGGTATTCAACGCTAGTAGGTAAATTGGTGTTAAGAACTAATGCTGAGTTTGGTTTTTTAGGAAACTATAATAGTGATATAGGTGATGTAGCTTTTGAGCGCTTTTATGTTGGTGGAGACGGGCAAGGTAATTTTACTTTAGATGGTAGAGAAACAATTGCATTAAGAGGGTATGAAAACCAATCATTAACACCTGTAGATCCTTTAACAGGAAGGTCAGAAGGGGGTATTATATACAATAAGTTTTCTATGGAGCTTAGATATCCGCTTACATTAAAACCATCTGCATCAATATACGGATTAGCGTTTTTAGAAGGAGGTAATGCATTTAGGAGTTTCCAAGAATTTGACCCTTTTAAAATAAAAAAATCTGCGGGCGTAGGGGTACGTATATTTATGCCTGCGTTTGGTTTGTTAGGAATAGATTTTGGTTATGGGTTTGATCAAGATAATATATCTAATACACCAGGAGCAAACGGTTGGGAAACACATTTTATAATAGGACAACAATTTTAATAATGTATAGAAATTATAGCATAATAGTATTTGCTTGTTTTTAATAGTTTAATTACTTTGGCACGATATTTTCTATACTAATAAACGAAAGCAAAAATGAAAGCAAAAGTTCTTTTAATACTAACCAGCGTATTGTTTTCTGTTTGTGTACAATCACAACGTGGCGTTAGAATAGGGTATGTAGATATGGAATATATCTTAGAGAATGTAGAAGAGTACAGAGAGGCTACAGAACAGTTAGCAAGCAAAGTACAAAAATGGAAGACTGAGATAGAGCAAGAAAAGAGTGTTATTGATCAAATGAAGAAAGATTTAATGGCAGAGAAAGTGCTGTTAACAGATGAGTTAATATCGGAAAGAGAAGAAGAAATACAGGTGCTAGAGAAAGAAATGATTCAGTATCAACAAGATCGCTTTGGACCTAAAGGAGATTTAGTTATTCAAAAGCGTTTGTTAATACAGCCTATACAGGATCAGGTTTTTAATGAGGTACAAAAAATAGGAAATACTAAAAAGTACGATTTTATTTTTGATAAATCGGCAGATGTAGTAATGTTGTATTCTCAAAAAAGGCACGATATAAGCGAGCTTATTTTAAGAGGTATTTCTAGAACAAGGAAAATAAGTGCTCCTAAAAAGAAAAAAGAAAGAGTAGGTAGCCGATTAGAAAATTTTGAAGAAGAAGTAAAAGAGCCAACAGAGGCACTTTTAGAAAGACAAAAGAAAGCTAAAGAAGCAGAAGCTACAAGGGTAAAAACAGCAGAAGAGCGTAGAGCAGAGCAGCTAAAATTAAGAGAGGAACGCAAAAAGGCTTACGAAGAACGTAGGGCTAAGTTGTTAGAAGAAAGAGCTGCTAAAAAGAAAAAAGAAGAGAGTAGTAAAGAAACTAAATAAATTAAGAAATAGGTATTGTAGGGCCTGTAACCAATAAAAAAGATATCCTACAGATTAATATTAAACACTAATTTTAAATTATGAAAAACTTAAAGAGAATAGTAGTGGCGATAGTGATGTTTGTAGCAACTTCAAGTTTTGTAAATGCACAAAGTAAAGTAGCTCATATAAACGTACAACAACTTTTATCTGAGATGCCAGCAATGAAAAATGCGCAAGCTGAATTACAAAAATTACAAGAGACATATAAAGCTGATATAGATAATTCAATAAAGGAGTTACAGAATAAATATGTACAGTATCAAAACGAAGCACCTTCTAAATCTGATGAGGAAAATAAAAAAAGACAAGTTGAATTACAAGGCTTTGAAAAAAGTATAGGAGAAGCACAACAAACTGCTCAACAAGAATTACAGAAAAAACAAGTAGAGTTAGTTGGTCCTGTAACAGAAACAGCTAAAAAAGCAATAGAAAAAGTAGCTGCAGCTCAAGGTATAAACTACGTATTAGATTCTACACAAGGTGGAGGTGTAATTGTAGCAACAGGAAAAGATCTTTTAGCAGATGTTAAAGTAGAATTAGGATTCTAAGAAAACTACTTTTATAAAGTAAAACAAAAAGATCACCTTTTTAGGTGGTCTTTTTTGTTTTTAGTAAGTTGCGTATCTATACTAATGACTAATAAATAATAATGAGTAGTGGTCCTATAGGTGTTTTTGATTCTGGTGTTGGAGGTACTTCTATTTGGAGAGAAATTCAGCAGCTTTTGCCTAATGAAAGTACTATTTACTTAGCAGATAGTAAAAATGCGCCCTATGGAGCTAAAACAAAAGAAGAAATACTTAGTTTAAGTATTAAAAATACAGAGTTGTTATTGCAAAAGGGATGTAAGTTAATTGTAGTAGCATGTAATACAGCAACAACAAATGCCATTACTTATTTAAGAGAGAATTATAAAGTGCCTTTTATAGGGATAGAACCAGCAATTAAACCAGCAGCATTAATGTCACGCTCAAAAACAGTTGGTGTGTTGGCAACTAAAGGTACATTATCTAGCGATTTGTTCCATAGCACCACTAGGAACCATGCAGAAGGAATAAGAGTTATAGAACAAGAAGGAAAAGGTTTGGTTCCGTTAATAGAGGGAGGTAGTATTTATAGTGCTAAAACTAGGGAGTTGTTAGAACAATTTATAAATCCAATGTTGCAAGAGGGTATAGATTATTTGGTCCTGGGTTGTACGCATTACCCTTATTTAATTCCTGTTTTAAAAGAAATATTGCCAGTTCATGTTCAAATTATAGATTCTGGGGAGGCAGTAGCAAGGCAAACAAATGCGATATTAAAAAAGAACGATTTACTTTATAAAGAAGCAGGTATTGCTAGTCATCAATTTTATACAAATGCAGATGCTAAAATTCTAAACGATTTTTTAGCAAATGTTTCTATACCTATAAAAATAGATTACTTAGGTTTTTAAAAAAAATTAAGCTTTTACATAAGTTAAATAGGTGAAGTCGTATTTATGCTTTTCGTCTTTAGGGTGATATTCTTCAGTAGTTAAGTTCCATTTATTAGTATCAATTAAAGGGAAAAAAGTATCGGCATCAAAACTTTCGTGTACACGTGTAAGTTCAATTTTATTGGCATACTCCATTGCTAAAGAATAAATTTGCCCACCACCAATAATATAAGTTGTATCATCGTTTATACACAGTTTTAATGCTTCTTCTAAGGAATAAACAATAATACAATCTGTATATTTAGTAGTATACGTTTTGTCTCTTGTTACAATAATATGTGTTCGGTTCGGTAAGGGTTTTGGGAAACTTTCAAAAGTTTTTCTTCCCATAATAATTTTATGCCCCGTAGTTAGTTTTTTAAAACGTTTAAAATCATCAGGAAGGTGCCATAGTAAATCATTATCCTTTCCTAAAGCATTGTTTTCAGCAGCAGCAGCAATTAATGTAATGGTGTTCAATCTTCTTTTTTTTTATTGATATTAGCAATAGGGAAATCTGTTTCTATTTCTTTTTGCATTTCACTAATGCGTTGTTTTTGTTTTAGAACTAATTTTTCTCGTTGTTTACGTTCCCAATCTTTACCCATAAATTTCTGAGTTATCAATACATTAAAAGCGTGTATAACAAATAAGAAAGCCCATAAGGTTATGGCCCAAATAAACCAATCATATTGGTCTTGAAATTTTAATATTTTATTAATTAGAATAAGAAAAACACTACCAATTAAAAAAATAACAAAGTGACTGTATACTCTCTTTTTTTGTGTAATTCTATTTTGGGCGTGTTCTAATAGCTCGTGCTGTTCAGTATCAATTTTAGTTTCTTTTTTATCTTTAAAAAACATAGCAATAAGTAACTTTACAAACAAAGATACTATATTATACTATTTTAATTAATTATGTATGCAAAAGACAAGAAAAGGTTATCCTATTCTAAATAAATATATTTATGCTAATACGGCAGCATGTGGTATTATGCATAACGATTTATTAGATTGGAGGCGAACATATGACAAGGAGTTTTTAATGTTAGGTAGTAATTATAGGATAAAAGAATTAGAATTGATTGAGGGGGCTAGAATTGCTATTGCTAGCTTTTTTGATTGCGAAAGAGAAAATGTTTCGCTGGTTCCTAACTTTTCTATTGGTATTAACTCATTGTTAGATGGTTTAGATAAAAAGCACATAGTTTTGTTGTTAGAAGATGATTATCCTTCTTTAAACTGGCCTTTTGATAGTAAAGGGTTTACTTCTATATATGCAAAAGTTGATGAAAATCTAGAGCAGAATATTTATAAGCAAATAAAAGATAATGGAGTAACAGTATTAGCGCTAAGCTTAGTACAATGGGTTAATGGTATTAAAATAGATATTGATTTTTTAGAAAGATTAAAAAAAGAATTTCCTAATTTATTGATAATAGCAGATGGAACTCAGTTTTGTGGTACGGCTAATTTTAGTTTTCAGAGTTCAGGAATAGATGTTCTTATAGCAAGTGCTTACAAATGGCTTTTAGCAGGCCGAGGAAGTGGGTTTTTATTGTTTAAAAGTAATGTTGTGCCTAATTTTTCTATGAGTGCAATCGGTTTTTCTGGTGTTGGCAATGTTAAGGAGGCTAGAAATATGATTTCTTTTAATAAGCGATTTGAACCAGGACATTTAGACGGGCTTACTTTTGGGAGTCTAAAATTTTCTTTAGAATATTTAATGAGTATAGGAATTGATAATATAGAAAAGAGGAATAAGGATATTGGAGCTTTTGCTAAAAAAGAGTTTGAAAAATTAAGCTTATTAGAAAAAGCTGTTGTAAGGAGGGAAAACCACAGTACTATATTTAATATAAAAGGGGATAAAGAAATATTTGCAAGTTTAGAGAATCATAATATTATATGTTCTTTAAGAGGGAATGGAATTCGTTTAAGCTTTCATTTTTATAACTCTATTGATGATGTAAAACAAATTGTTAAGGTTGTGAGAAATAAAGTTTAATTTTTAAAAACGAAATAAAATCCTACATTTTTCGTTAATTATATTTTTATGATAATTGTATTTTATCATATTGATAAAATAAAGTTAACTAATTGTTTTTCAATGATTTTATGTTTTGATTTGTAATAATAAAAATAAACGCTATGGCTATAACTAAACAATATTTAAAAACTAAACCTGTATGTAAAGTTACATTTGTGGTGCCAGCACCAGAAGCTTCTAAAGTTTTTGTTGTTGGAGATTTTAATAATTGGGATTCTGAGAAAGGAGCTCTTCGTAAATTAAAAAATGGCACATTTAAAGGTGCTATGGATATACCTAAAGAGAGTTCTTATGAATTTAGATATGTAATTGATGGGAATTATATAAATGAAGAACAAGCAGATAGTTACAGATGGAATGATTTTGCTGGAGCTGAAAATGCAGTTTTAGAATTATAAAATTTTAAAAAGAATTAAAGGTAATCTTAATTAAAATCACCTTTAATTCTTTTTCTTTATTATTTTTCTATAGAAACACCTTTCCAAAATGCTATTCTTCCTTTAATAGGTTTTGCTAATTCGCTTACTTCCGGGTAATACCATGCAGCGTCTGTATTTTCTTTACCATCTACAGTTACAGTGTAATAATGGGCTTTGCCTTTCCAAGGGCAAACAGTATGTGTATTGCTATTTTTAAAGAACTCTTTTTTTATACTGTTTTCTGGGAAATAATGATTGTTTTCTATAACTACTGTATCATCACTTTCTGCTATAATTTTACTATTCCAAATTGCTTTCATACTTCTGTTTAATTATTTTTTGAAAATAAAATTTTTATATTGGTTTTCAGAATCACTAAATTGTGTTTCAATTGTTAAGCCAGCTTCATCTGCTAACCATTTAATAATCTCATCATCATATTTTTGAGATATTTCTGTATGTATGGTTTCCCATTCTTTAAATTTAATTCTTAAGTCTAATTTTTTTATGGTTATGGATTGTAGTTCTTTAGAAACTAAATAGCTTTTTGCAACACCAGTTTCAGGGTTGTATACTTCCCAGTGTAAAAACTTATTTAAGTTAAAATCTGCATTGAGTTCTCTGTTTATTCTTGCTAAGATATTTTTATTAAAGGCTTCAGTAATACCAGTGGCATCATTATAAGCATTTAGAATTTTTTGTGGATTTTTTTTTAAATCAAAGCCAACAAAAAATAAATCATTATACCCCATGAAATCTCGTACTCTTTTTAAAAAAAGAATAGCATCATCATGAGAAAGATTACCAATATTAGAGCCTAAAAACAGAATAATTTTTTTAGTACTATCTATGGTGTCTATTTTTTCTAAAGCATTGAAGTAAGAACCGCTAAAGGTTTCTACATTTACTAAAGGTAATTCGTTTTCTAAAGATTTTTTTAATAGACTAAGAGCATTATTGCTAATGTCTATGGGTTGGTATTTAAAATTTACTTTGTTTTCCGAAAAATGTTTTAGCAATATTTTAGTCTTTTTTCCGTCTCCGGCACCAAGTTCTACTAAATTAAAAGATTCTGTATTCTTAGTAAGTAGTTTTAAAATATCTTGCTTATGGTTGTTTATGATATTGTATTCGCTATTAGTAAGATAGTATTCTGGCATTTTCATAATATCCTGAAATAACTTGTCGCCAAGTTCGTCGTAAAAATATTTAGAGGATAATTGCTTAGGGAAATTTGTAAGCCCATTGTATACGTCTTCCTGAAATTGCGTTTCAAAAATAGTACTGGTAGTGTTTTGCATATTTAGTATGTCGTATTTATTTTACTAACCTTAATCCAGTATATTGCCATCTTAAATTTGGTTGAAAAAAATTTCTATAAGTATGTCTTGTATGTTTTTCTGGGGTAGCTATAGATCCGCCTCTTAATACTTTTTGATTTACCATAAATTTTCCATTATACTCTCCTAAAGCACCTGGAGCTTTTGTGTAATTAGGATAGGGTAGGTATGCGCTTTCTGTCCATTCCCAGCGTTTTCCCCATTGAAATAAATTTTCTGCAATTTCCCATTCAAATTCAGTAGGTAGCCTACAGTTTTTCCATTGGGCAAAAGCAAAAGCTTCATAATAAGATATGTGCGTAACAGGAGCGTCTATATTTATTTTTTGTAGCCCCTGTAATGTATAATGAAACCATTCGTTATCAATTTTATGCCAGTATAAGGGGGTATTTATATTGTTTTTGTTTACCCAATCCCATCCCTCAGCATGCCATAAATTAAACTTTTTGTAACCTCCAGATTTTATGAATTCAATAAAAGATTTGTTGGTAACTAGTTTGCTATTTATATTATAAGAGTGTAAATAAACTTTATGGTTTCCTAGTTCATTGTCATATGAAAAGCCTTTGGCGTTATGTCCTATTTCGTATGTTCCTTCGTTTATGGTAAGCCACTCTTCTTTACAGTTTTCTTTTTCGTGTTCCTTAAAATTATTAGAATAAACAGGAAGTATAGGATTGTTTCCTAAAATATATTTTATATCAGTAAGTAATAACTCTTGGTGTTGTTTTTCGTGATGAATTCCTATTTCTAAAAGATTATTTATTTCGTTATTAGGTGTTGTTTCTAACATTTTTTTTATGCTGTTAGTAACATAACTCCTATACTCATAAACTTTTTTTACGGATGGTCTAGATAAGTTGCCGCGGTTTGCGCGTACAACTCTTTTACCTATAGTTTCATAGTAACTATTAAAAATAAAAGAAAAATCAGCATCAAATACTTTGTAATTTTTAGCATATGGTTTTAAAATAAATTCTTCAAAAAACCATGTGGTATGTCCTAAATGCCATTTAGGAGGAGAAACGTCTGCAGTAGGTTGTACTACGTAATCTTCAGTTTCTAGAGGAGTGCATATATTTTCGGTGTGTTTTCTGGTTTCTGAAAAAAAATCTATGAGGTAATCAATAAGAATCATGAAGCTATTTTAACTTAAAGATAAAGAAAATAGATTTTTTATAAATTTACTAACTGTTAATTACTTGTTAAACACAATAGATTGCTATATTAATTTAATCTAAAAGAAAGAGGGAATGAAAAAGGTACTTTTACGGGATTTCCTTTTTGTTTACCAGGAATTACTTTTGGAATTTTGTTAACGATTCTTCTTGTTTCTAGTTCTAGTAAAGGGTGAGGCCCCTCTGTTCTAATGTTAGTAATATTTCCTTCTTTGTTAATATCAAAAAAAGCGATTACTCTACCTTGAATTCCTAATTGTTTAGCTTCTTCAGGGTAATTGAAGTTTTTCTGTATATGTTTGTGTATTTTTTGTTTAAAACAATTTTTTTGTTTGGACTTTTCTAAGGTTTCACACCCAGGATATACAGGAACATTTTCTATAACTGTAAAAGGAATAGGTTTGTTGTTGTTTTCTTTTTTTATTTCTGTTTTATTAATTTTTAAATCAATTATTTTGAATGTAGTTGGGAGTTTAGAGGAAATATAAGCGTACATAATAAACTCTGTAGTTGTTGTAAAATCTTCATTTTCAATGACAACCATTTTTGGTAGTTTTTGTATCGCTTTTGATAAACTATTTTGAATGCTGTCTAAACCTTTTCTTTCAAAGAAATCAATGTTTGAAGCTTTGCCAGCTGAATTTATTTGAAATTTAAAATAAATTTTCCCTTTAAAATTCTGAGAAATAGTATCGGTAGATAATTTAAAATTATCATTTAATGCCTTATGGAGTTTTTCTACTGTGCAATTTTTTTTCTCTACGATATCATTAGATGAACAATCAGTAAAATAAGTAAAGTTTTCAATATTTTTAAATGGTTTGTGAGAAGTTATTTCAATACCATCTAATGTAACTTCTTGTGCATTAGAAGAAAAAATAACTATTACAAATACTAATAACGAGTGTTTTATATATTTAAAAATCATACTTATTAATTGGTTTAACCTAGTGATTTAAACGATGAGTATGATTTTATATTGCTACAGCTCCTTTTATATGCGGATGCGGATTGTAGTCTGTTAATGTAAAATCTTCAAACTTAAAATCTAGTATATTTTTTATATCAGGGTTTAAAGTCATTTTTGGTAGTGGTTTAGGTTCTCTACTTAATTGTAATTCTACTTGCTCAAAATGGTTGTTGTAAATATGTGCATCGCCAAATGTGTGTATAAAATCTCCTGGTTGGTAACCACATACCTGAGCCATCATCATTGTAAATAGGGCATAAGAAGCAATATTAAAAGGAACACCTAAAAAGATATCTGCACTACGTTGGTATAATTGGCAAGATAGTTTTCCTTCTGATACATAAAACTGAAAAAAGGCATGACATGGTGGTAAAGCTGCTTTGCCATTAGCAACATTTTCTGAAAAAGAAACAGAAGTGTCTGGTAGCACGCTAGGGTTCCAAGCAGAAACTAACATTCTTCTACTATTAGGGTTGTTTTTTAAAGTGTGTATTACCTCTTGTATTTGGTCTATTTCTTCGCTATTCCAGTTGCGCCATTGGTGTCCATATACAGGGCCTAAATCTCCATTTTCATCTGCCCATTCGTTCCAAATGCGAACACCATTTTCTTTAAGATAATCTATATTGGTATCTCCTTTCAAAAACCACAATAATTCGTAAATAATAGATTTTAAGTGTAGCTTTTTTGTGGTAACCATAGGAAAGCCTTCACTTAAATTAAAGCGCATTTGA
The DNA here is from genome assembly GCA_947492955.1 of uncultured Cellulophaga sp. Classification (GTDB taxonomy): domain Bacteria; phylum Bacteroidota; class Bacteroidia; order Flavobacteriales; family Flavobacteriaceae; genus Cellulophaga. The sequence continues at coordinate 531,041 of CANLOV010000001.1, forward strand.
TATCCGAAAACACTTTTTGTTCCTGTTCCAGTTCTATCTCCTTTTTGACTTCCTGTTTCTAATACGTGCTTTAATAAATCGTGGTACTGCTTCATAAATCTATAGTGTAATTATTGTAGTGTCAATAGATAATTTGACAATACTAAAATAATAAAAGAGATATTCTTTTATGCAGATTATGTTGGATGCTTATCCAAAACTTATTAACTAAAAATTACCCTAATATCATTCCGGCAATAGTAGCAGAAAGCAAAGAGGCTAATGAGCCACCTAGAACAGCTTTTAGTCCAAACTCCGATAGTGTTTTTCTTTGCCCTGGCGCTAAGGAGCCAATACCGCCTATTTGTATGCCAATAGAAGCAAAGTTAGCAAAACCACATAGCATGTAAGTTGCCATAACTACAGACTTATTGTAAGCGAAATGCGTAGTATTGGCAACATTTTTTAATTCAGTTAACTGTATGTATCCAATAAATTCACTAGCTGCTAATTTTATACCCAATAGCTGTCCCATAAGCATTATATCTTCTTTAGCTATACCAATGAGCCACATTAGTGGGGCAAATACGGTTCCTAAAATAGCCTCTAAAGAAAATTTATCGTAAGAAGTATTAGCGGCAATCCAGGTATTAAGAGTTGTTGTGTCTCCTACTAATCCTAATATACCATTAATCATAGCAATAAAAGCAACAAATACTAGTAGCATAGCACCTACATTAACTGCTAATTTTAAGCCTTCAGTGGTTCCATTAGCAATGGCATCTAGGATATTGGTGCCAATCTTTTCTGATGATACTTTTACATCTGTATTTATAGTTTCTGTTTGTGGATACAGTATTTTTGAAATAACAATAGCGCCTGGAGCTGCCATTACCGAGGCTGCTAATAAATGTTTTGCAAAATATAAACGCAAAACTTCATCGTCTCCACCTAAAAAACCAATGTAAGCGGCTAAAACGGCACCAGCTACTGTGGCCATGCCGCCAATCATAACTAATAGTATTTCCGACTTATTCATTTTTTCTAAATAGGCTTTAATAAGTAAAGGCGCTTCGGTCTGACCTAAAAAAATATTGCCAGCTACACTTAAACTCTCGGCTCCAGAAATCCCAAGAGATTTAGAAAGCAACCATGCTAATGCTTTTACTACTTTTTGTATAACACCCAAATAAAATAAAACTGATGTTAGTGCAGAAAAGAATATAATAGTAGGAAGTACTTGAAAAGCAAAAATGAACCCAAAAGTATCCATATCCGCAACTAATCCTTCAAATAGAAATTTACTTCCTGCTGTTGTATATTCTAGGATTTTCACAAATACTTTTCCAATTTTATCGAATATATATTGGATAAAAGGAACTTTTAAAACACCTATAGCAATTAGTAATTGTATAGATAAACCAATACCTACAGTTTTCCAATTAATAGCTTTTCTGTTAGCACTAAAGATAAAGGAAATTAATATTAATACCGCCATTCCCAGTATACCTCTCCATAAACTGTGAATAGTAAATCCTTGACTTGGAATTATCTCTGTAGTGCTAATTGGAGTTGCTTCTTGAGCTATAGTGGGGCAAATAGAAAATATAAAAATAAATAATAGAACCCAGTATTGTTTTTTTTTCATATTGTATGCGGATCTATAATTTTCTTTTAGATATCTCGTCTCTTAGTTTTGCTGCTTTTTCATAATCTTCGTTTGCTACAACTTTTTCTAGTTCTTGGTATAATTCATCTAAAGAAAGTTCTTTGTAGCCATCACTTGCACTTGCAGTGCTATCTATTTCTACAGTTTCTCCTTCTTGTAAAATTTCGTTTACCATTATACTATTTTCTTCCTCTTCTTCCTCTTTTTCTTTAGAGGAGAATTTAAGAAAAATACCAGCTTTGTCTAATATTGTTTTGTAAGTGAATATAGGGGCATTAAAGCGTAACGCCAGTGCTATGGCATCACTAGTTCTGGCATCTATAATTTCTTCAATTTTATCTCTTTCGCATATGATACTAGAGTAAAAAACACCATCTACTAATTTGTGTATAATTACTTGCTTAACTACGATATCAAATCTATCTGAGAAATTTTTAAAAAGGTCGTGAGTTAAAGGTCTAGGAGGTTTAATTTCTTTTTCTAAAGCAATTGCAATGGACTGTGCTTCAAAAGCTCCAATTACAATAGGTAATTTGCGATCACCATCAACTTCATTTAAAATTAAAGCGTATGCGCCATTTTGTGTTTGGCTATAGGAAATTCCTTTTATTTTTAATCTAACTAAACTCATAATTTTTTATAAACCATAAAGGGCTATTAAACAAAGGGGACTCCAATAGTTTAATAGCCCTTTGAAAAGCACAATTTAGCAAAATTTAAGCGTTTTGCGCTTTAAATTCTTTTAATTTTTCAATGAGCTTAGGAACAACCTCAAAAGCATCACCAACAATACCATAATCAGCAGCCTTAAAAAATGGTGCTTCAGGGTCTGTATTAATAACAACTTTTACTTTAGAAGAGCTTACGCCTGCTAGGTGTTGTATGGCTCCTGAGATACCAATAGCAATGTATAAATTACTAGCTACAGGTTTTCCTGTTTGTCCAACATGTTCTCCGTGTGGTCTCCATCCTAAATCGGAAACTGGTTTAGAGCATGCAGTTGCAGCGCCAAGAACATCTGCTAATTCTTCTATCATTCCCCAGTTCTCGGGACCTTTTAAACCTCTTCCGCCAGATACTACAATGTCGGCATCAGCAATAGTAGCTTTACCTACTACTTTATCTATTTCTGTAGATTTTGTAGAAAAATCTGCTTCACTAGGTGTTGAATTAAAATCTTCAACAGCTATAGAGGTATCATTTTCATGAATACCGTATGAGTTGTTAGATACACCAATTATTTTTGTGTCTGCTTTTATTTCTGTGTAAGCAAATCCTTTGTTACTAAAAGCAGTTCTCTTTACTATAAAAGGGCTAATACTTTCTGGGGCTGCTATTACATTAGGGGTATATCCTGCTTTTAATTTACCTGCTAATAATGGAGTTAGGTATTTAGTGTCTGTACTAGAGCTAACTATAATTACTGATGCATTTTCTTTTTCAATTGCTTTTGCAATAATATTTGCGTAGGCTTTGGCGTTAAATGTTTTTAATTGGTCATTGCTAACATTTAACACTTTAGAAACACCATACTTACCAAGGCTTTCATTTTCTTCTGCATTAAAAGAAATAGCAGTAACCGTTGTGTTTAATTCTTTGGCAACAGCGTAAGCATAAGAAGCAACTTCAAAAGCATTTTTTTTAAACGTTCCGTTTTCCGATTCGGTATATATTAAAACTGACATAATTACTTTTTTTTAGATTGCTTTTGCTTCGTTATGCAAAAGGTTAATTAATTCATCTATATTGTTAGCATCAACCATTTTAACGGCGCCTTTTGTAGCAGGTTTTTCAAACTTGGTGTCATTAGTATTTGCATCAACAGCAATAGGTTCAACTACACTTAGTTGTTTCTTACGAGCCATCATAATTCCTCTCATGTTAGGAATTTTTAAATCACTTTCTTCAACTAAACCTTTTTGTCCACCTATAATTAAAGGTAATGTCGTAGATAATGTTTCTTTACCTCCGTCTATTTCTCTAACTGCTGTAGCATTTGTTCCATCAACCTCTAAGCTAACACATGTATTAACAAAGTTTAGGTCTAGAATGCTTGCAATTATTCCTGGTACCATGCCGCCATTATAATCAATAGACTCTCTACCTGCAATAATAAGGTCGTAAGAGCCGTTTTTAATAACTTCGGCAAGTTGCTGTGCTACAAAAAAGCCATCTATTGGCTCTGTATTTACTCTTATAGCTTCGTCTGCACCTATGGCTAATGCTTTTCTTATGGTTGGTTCTGTGCTAGGTCCGCCAACAGTAGCAACATGTACACTTGCTCCTTGCTTTTCTTTAAACCACATAGCTCTCGTTAATCCAAACTCATCGTTTGGGTTAATTACAAACTGCACGCCATTGGTATCAAATTTGGTATCGTTTTCTGTGAAATTTATTTTGGAAGTAGTGTCTGGGACATTACTTATACAGACTAATATTTTCATGTTTTGATTGTATTTTCTGAAAAGAATTAAAAACAAAGCAAAGATAAGTAATAATTTTAAAATTTACTATGCATGCATAGTAAATTTTAAAATTATTTTGATTCTTAGAGCCCTGTTATTGTTGTATAATTTGCTATTTTTGCTACCGTTTTAAGATGACAGAAATTAAAAGATACTTCAATACATGAAAACAATACAATTTAGAGAGGCTATATGCGAGGCCATGTCTGAGGAGATGAGACGAGATGAGTCTATATATTTAATGGGTGAAGAGGTTGCTGAATATAACGGAGCTTATAAAGCTTCTAAAGGAATGTTAGATGAATTTGGCGCTGATAGAGTAATAGATACACCAATTTCTGAATTAGGTTTTGCAGGTATAGGAGTTGGGTCTGCAATGAATGGTAATAGACCAATTATTGAGTTTATGACATTTAATTTTGCTTTAGTTGGTATAGACCAAATCATAAATAACGCAGCAAAAATTAGACAAATGTCTGGCGGACAATTAAATTGTCCTATTGTTTTTCGTGGGCCAACAGCTTCAGCAGGTCAGTTAGGAGCAACACACTCACAAGCTTTTGAGAGTTGGTTTGCAAATTGCCCAGGTCTTAAAGTAGTAGTGCCATCTAACCCAGCAGATGCAAAAGGGTTGTTAAAGGCAGCGATAAGAGATGAAGACCCTGTTATTTTTATGGAGTCTGAGCAAATGTATGGAGATAAAGGTGAAGTGCCTGAGGGAGATTATATTATTCCGTTAGGAGTTGCAGACATCAAAAGAGAAGGTTCAGATGTAACAATTGTTTCTTTTGGTAAAATTATAAAGGAAGCTTATAAAGCGGCCGATGTGTTAGCAAAAGAAGGTGTTAGTTGTGAAATTATAGATTTACGTACGGTAAAGCCTTTAGATTATGACGCTATTGTTACTTCTGTAAAGAAAACCAATAGATTAGTAATTTTAGAAGAAGCATGGCCTTATGGTAATACCGCTACAGAAATTACATATCATATACAATCTAATGCATTTGATTATTTAGATGCACCAATAGTAAAAATAAATACGGCAGATACACCAGCGCCTTACTCTCCAGTTTTATTAGAGGAATGGTTACCAAATCATGAAGATGTAGTAAAAGCTGTTAAGAAAGTGTTATATAAATAACCTAAGTGGTTATGTAAGATTATATTTGCTTCGCCAACATCAAATGTTGGCGAAGCTTTTTTATTTAAAGGGAAAATATTTGATAGAAATTTACTTTAAATTATTGCTAAAACTTTAAATTGTTATTAAGGTAGAACACTGTTAAAAAAATGAAGCATTCCTTTTTAGTATTCCTTTTTCTTATTTCTTTTTTTGTAAATGCGCAAACTAAAGTTAGTGGTGTAGTTGTAGATGAGTTTGGAGTGCCTATCTCATTTGCTAATGTGTTGTTTAAAAATTCTACGGAAGGTACTATAACTAATGATGATGGTAGGTTTTATATGGAGTCTGATAATACCTATGAAACTTTATTAGTCTCATTTATAGGTTATGAAAGTAAAGAAATTTTATTATCATCAAAAGTAAATTACAATTTAGAAGTGACTTTAGCGCAATCTAATGAGCAATTAGATGAGGTGGTTATTTATGTAGGTAAACAATCTAAAAAAAATAACCCAGCAATAGATATTTTAAAAAAGATATGGGCAAAAAAGAGGGCTAATGGTGTTTATAAATTTCAGCAATATCAATATGATAAGTACGAAAAGATAGAGTTCGATTTAAATACGATTGATAGTGCCTTAATGAAGAAGAAAATTTTTAAGGGATTAGAGTTTGTTTTTAATGATTTAGATACCTCTAGAATAACAGGAAAAACATATTTACCTATCTTTTTAAATGAGACCTTTTCTAAGGTTTACGGTGATAATGTACAAGAGCAGAAAAAAGAGGAAGTATTGGGGAATAAAAATTCTGGATTTAGTAACAACCAAGCAATTACTGCATTTGTTTCCGATTTATATTCAGATTATGATATTTATGATAATTATTTAAAGTTTTTTGATAAAAGTTTCACCAGTCCTTTATCTAAAACTGGTGTAGATACCTATAATTATGTTTTGTCCGATAGTGCTTTTATAGATAATAAATGGTGTTATAATATCATATATTATCCTAGACGAAAAAACGAATTAACCTTTAAGGGTGATTTTTGGGTAAACGATTCTACGTTTGCAGTAAAAAAAATAAACTTAGAAGTAACCAAAAGTGCTAATATAAATTGGGTAAAAGAAATTTATATAGAGCAAGATTTTGAGGTGCTTAACGATTCTGTTTTTCTTTTGAAAAGAGATTATATGTTAAGTGATTTTAGTTTTCAAAAAAAGGAAAAATCTAGAGGGGTTTACGGAAAAAGAACAACCGTTTATGATGGGTATACATTTGATGTAAAAAAAGAGAAAGACTTTTATAAAGAAAAAATAGATGCCTACAGAGCTGAGGTTTTTGAAAGGGATAGTTCTTTTTGGAAAAAAAATAGATTAGAGTCTTTAAATAAAGATGAGAAAGGAGTGTATCAATTATTAGATACATTAAAAACGGTACCAAAGTTTAAAAGTTTTTATACCATAGCTAGTATATTAGGTTCTGGTTTTGTAGAAATAGATAAATGGAATTTAGATATAGGTAATATATACACGGTATTAGGGTTTAATGATGCAGAAGGTACACGAGTACGATTAGGAGGAAGAACTTATTATGGGCAGAATGATCCATGGAGATTAGAAGGATACATAGCTTACGGTTTTCAGGATAAAAGAGGTAAATATGGGGTTTCTGGGAAATGGTTGGTAGATAAAAAGAGCAGGTTAATAGTTTCTGCAGGTAATCGTAGAGATATAGAACAGTTAGGGCAAAGATTAACAACAACTAGTGATGTTTTGGGAAGGAGTGTAGCTTCATCTTCGTTGCTTACAGTTGGAGCTAATAATACATTAACAAATATACGATTAAGTGCTTTTGCTTTAGAAATAGAACCTATTACTAATTTAAGAGTAGGAGTGGGTAGTTCTTTAAGAGAGTTAACATCAGCATTGCCAGAAGAATTTAGTTTAGATTATGTTGATTTAGAAGCTTCATCAGGAGTATCTTCAGAAATAAAACAATTAGATTTTAATGCCTTGGTAATTTACACACCAGGAAAAAGAACTATTGGTTATGGAGTAGAGCGCAGAGATGTTAATGATGATTACAGTACATTGGTTTTAAATTACACAAAGGGTATAGAGGGGTCTTTTGGTAGTGATTTTAATTATGATAAAATACAATTTTCATACAGTCAGCTATGGCAATTAGGGGGCTTTGGTAGATTGTATAGCACTATAGAAATGGGGAAAACTTTTGGGGAAGTGCCTTTAGGTTTGTTAAGTGTTGTACCAGGAAATCAGACATTATTTACAACCTATAATACATTTTCTAACTTAGATTTTTATGAGTTTGTTACAGATACTTATACGTCTTTACACTTAGAACATAATTTTAATGGAAGGTTGTTTTCTAGAATACCTTTTATTAGAAAATTAAATTTAAGGGAATTAGTGGGCTTAAGAGGAGTGTGGGGAGATTTGTCTTCTGAAAATAAAGCACTTAGTAGTCCTGTTAATGTTCCCTTAATAGCACCTACAGATAAAATATATTGGGAATATTCTTTTGGAGTGGGCAATATATTTAAGGTTTTTAGGTTAGATTTTAATTTTAGAGGTAATTATTTAGAGGCTCCAGGTGCAAGACCTTTTAGGGTTACTGGGGCATTTGGGTTTAAGTTTTGATAAAAAAATAAATATAACAGTAGAAATTAAAGTACATTTACATAATAATTTATCACTTATGAGTAACGAAAAACTAGTAACTTTTGATGTTTTAATAGAAATCCCAAAAGGGAGTAGAAATAAATACGAATACGATTTTAAATTAAATAAAATTAGATTTGATAGGATGCTTTTTTCATCTATGATGTATCCTGGAGATTATGGTTTTATTCCAGAGACTTTGGCTTTAGATAGTGATCCGTTAGATATTTTAGTATTAGGGCATCAGCCAACATACCCAATGGTGGTAATGGAAGTAAAGCCAATAGGCGTTTTTCATATGACAGATGAAAAAGGGCCTGATGAAAAAATTATATGTGTTCCTGTATCTGATCCAATTTGGAATAATAAAAATGATATAAGCGATTTAAATCCACATAGATTAAAAGAGATAGAGCATTTCTTTAAAGTGTATAAAGATTTAGAAAAGAAGAAAGTAGATGTAGGTGGATGGGGAGATGCAAAACAAGCTGTAGAAATATACAAGGAATGTGTAGAAAGATATAATGAAAGTGATAAGGTATTCACAATCTAAAATCATTTTTATTACGAAGAAAGCCATTTTTTAACATTAAAAATGGCTTTTTTTTATTTTATAGGATTTCGTTACTTTTATGATCTTTAAAAAATGCTAAACAATAAAGAATGGGTTCAACAATGATTTATATGCCAATAGTAATGGCATTATTAGGATTAGTTTATATGCTTATTAAAAAGTCTTGGGTAATGAAGCAAGATGCTGGAGATGGTAAGATGAAAGAAATTTCAGATTACATTTATGAAGGGGCATTAGCTTTTTTAAAAGCAGAGTATAAATTGTTAACTGTATTTGTAATTGTTGTTAGTGTTTTATTAGCTATAGTTTCTTTTATTGTACCTACAACACATTGGTTAATCGTAGTTGCATTTATTTTTGGAGCTGTATTCTCTGCATATGCGGGTAATATAGGAATGAAAATAGCAACTAAAACAAATGTAAGAACAACCCAAGCAGCTCGTACTAGTTTGCCAAATGCATTAAAGATATCTTTTGGTGGAGGTACGGTAATGGGCTTAGGGGTAGCGGGTTTAGCAGTTCTAGGGCTTACGGCATTTTTTATTATATTTTTTCAGGTTTTTATGAATGGTGTATGGACCTCTACAGTAGATATGACTATTGTGTTAGAAACATTAGCAGGTTTTTCTTTAGGAGCAGAATCTATAGCATTATTTGCTCGTGTAGGAGGAGGTATTTATACAAAGGCAGCTGATGTTGGAGCCGATTTAGTAGGGAAAGTAGAAGCGGGTATTCCAGAAGATGATCCCAGAAACCCAGCAACTATTGCAGATAATGTTGGAGATAATGTAGGTGATGTTGCAGGAATGGGAGCAGATTTGTTTGGTTCTTATGTAGCGACTGTTTTGGCAGCTATGGTATTGGGTAATTATGTGATTAAGGATATGGGAGGAAGTGTTAATGATGCTTTCGGAGGAATTGGACCTATTTTATTGCCTATGGCGATTGCTGGTGTGGGAATCATTATTTCTATAATTGGAACAGTCTTGGTAAAAATAAAAAGTAATGATGCTAAAGAGGCTCAAGTAATGGGGGCTTTAAATGTTGGAAACTGGACTTCGATAATTTTAGTAGCAGTTGCTTGTTATGGTTTGGTAACCTGGATGTTGCCAGAAACTATGAGAATGGAATTCTTTGGAGAAGGTTTGCAAGAGATTACTTCTTTAAGAGTGTTTTTAGCAACATTGGTTGGTTTAGTAGTAGGAGCGGTTATATCATCGGTTACGGAGTATTATACGGGGTTAGGTAAAAGCCCAATATTAAAGATTGTACAACAATCTAGTACGGGAGCAGGAACCAATATTATTGCAGGTTTAGCAACGGGTATGATATCTACATTCCCGTCAGTATTATTATTTGCAGGTGCTATATGGGCATCGTATGCATTTGCAGGATTTTACGGAGTAGCATTAGCGGCATCGGCAATGATGGCAACAACAGCTATGCAATTGGCAATTGATGCTTTTGGTCCAATATCTGATAATGCAGGAGGTATAGCAGAGATGAGTGAACAAGAACCTATTGTAAGGGAACGCACAGATATTTTAGATTCGGTAGGTAATACAACGGCAGCAACAGGTAAGGGATTTGCAATTGCTTCCGCGGCATTAACTTCATTGGCGTTATTTGCGGCATATGTTACATTCACAGGAATAGATGGTATAAATATATTTAAAGCACCAGTATTAGCAATGTTGTTTGTTGGTGGTATGGTGCCAGTAGTTTTTTCTGCTTTAGCAATGAATGCAGTGGGGAAAGCTGCAATGGAAATGGTGCATGAAGTGCGTCGTCAGTTTAAAGATATTCCTGGAATTATGGAAGGAACAGGTACGCCAGAATATGATAAATGTGTTGCTATTTCAACAAAAGCATCTTTAAAAGAAATGATGCTTCCTGGCTTATTAACCATAGGTTTTCCGTTAATAATTGCTTTTGTTCCTTTGTTGTTTGGAATGGATAAATTAGCAATTGCAGAAATGTTAGGGGGGTATATGGCAGGTGTAACGGTTAGTGGGGTACTTTGGGCAATTTTTCAGAACAATGCTGGTGGCGCATGGGATAATGCAAAGAAATCGTTTGAGGCGGGTGTTGAAATTAATGGGGAAATGACCTATAAAGGGAGTGATGCTCATAAGGCAGCAGTAACAGGTGATACGGTTGGAGATCCATTTAAAGATACATCAGGGCCTTCAATGAATATATTAATTAAACTTACGTGTTTAATAGGGCTTGTAATTGCTCCAATTTTAGGAGGACATACAGAAGAGTCTGGTGTTGCTAAAGAAGAGGTAAAAGAGGTTAAAATATCTGCAGAAAAAGAAAGTGTAGCGGTTAATGCTGTTTATTATAAATAGGTGTTAAATAAAGAATATTAGATGTATTTTATAATACATCTAATATTCTTTCTAAAGCCATTCCTCTAGAGCCTTTAATTAAAATAGTGCTCTCTTTTTTTATGGGGTTCATTTGTAAGTACTCTTTTAAAGAGTCAAACGAGTTGTGTTTATTAAAAGATGTGTTGGTTTTATTAAAATTTTCACCAATTAAAAAAGCACTATCAATATTCATAGAAGTTAGTAAATCTGCTATTTTTTGATGTTCTTCTGCTGCTACTTTTCCTAGTTCGAACATATCTCCTAAAAAAACAATACTATGTTGTGCTTTTGTGTTTTTAAAATTATGTAGTGCGGCACTCATACTTGTTGGATTTGCATTATATGCGTCTAATATAATTTGGTGTCCGTTTTTTTCTATAAGTTGGGAGCGGTTATTATTTGGGATATAGTTTTCAATGGCAGTTTTAATTTCTTCTAAGGGAATATTAAAATATTTGCCCATAAGTATTGCTGCGCAACAATTAGTAAAATTGTAGCTGCCAATTAATTTAGATTGTATTCTTGTCTTTTCAATTTCTAGCGCAACAAATGGGTTGGCATCAATAAATTCAATAAGGTAATAAGTGTGGTTGGTTTTGCTAAATCCAATCTTTTTAATATGGGATGTTAATTTTTTCTCCTGTATACTGTCATCAGCATTTAAGAAAATATGTTTGTTGTTTTTAATTAGGTAGTCGTAAAGTTCACTTTTCCCTTTTATAACACCTTCTTCACTACCAAAACCTTCTAAGTGTGCTTTTCCAAAATTAGTAATGTAGCCGTAATCTGGTTCAGCGATATCGCTTAAGAAAGCAATTTCTTTTTGGTGGTTTGCACCCATTTCTACAATAGCAAACTCAGTATCTTCTTTTATAGATAATAATGTTAAAGGAACTCCAATGTGATTGTTTAAATTTCCAATAGTAGCTATTGTGTTGTATTTTTTAGATAGTACAACATTAATTAACTCCTTAGTGGTTGTTTTTCCATTGCTACCTGTGAGGCTAATAATTTTTGCTTTGCAATAATTACGGTGGTAATTAGCAAGTTTTTGTAATGTTGTTAAAACATTATTGGTTAAAATAGTGTTATTGTTGGTGTTGTATTCTACTTCGTCTATAATGGCATATTTAGCTCCTTTTTTTAAAGCTTCAGAAGCATATTTATTTCCGTTAAAATTATCGCCTTTAAGGGCAAAAAAAATAGAGTCTTTTGTTATTTTTCTGGTATCCGTAGAAACTACGGGGTGTTTTAAAAATAATCGATGTAATTCCTGTATTGTCATAAATCTAAGATATAAAAAAAGCCCTTTTTAAAAAGGGCTTTTTTTAGTATTTTTTTTCGAAATTATTTTGATTTTTTATTTCGAACTGTTTTGTTTTTAGTTTTAGATTTAGAACCTACTCTAGACATTGCACATCTAAAGCCTATATAATCTGTTGCCATATATTGTGGCAAGTATCTACGTTGAGCAGGGTCTAGCCAGTATGCTCTATCTCTCCATGATCCTCCTTTGTAAACTCTTACTTCGTCATTAATTAAAGAGGTTCTATTGTTGGATTTGTCGTACTGTCTTATAACGTTTCCAAGTGAGTCTCTTTCAACTTTGTGTTTTGGAGAATCGTACATTTTCTTTTTGTTATTATCTTCTTCTTCGTCATCACTAAATCTATCATAAAATCTAGAAGAGCCTGGTTCGCCATCTCTATATCCTCTATTATCACTAGAAGAGAAGTTTGTTCTAAGGTATGTTTCGTTGTCATCTACTGCTACCATCTTAATTTCTCCAGGTAGGTTTACAGGAACTATTTTTCCGTTAGGTAAAGTGTCGTAAAGTACAGAGTCTCTAAGAACGTTTACTTTTCCGTCTTTGCCAATAGCTGTTTTTAAGTATACATTACCTCTGTAGTAGTTAAAGTCACTAATTTCATCATCAACAATAGGTCTGTATACATCAGAAACCCATTCTGCAACATTACCAGCCATATCGTATAAACCTAAATCATTCGGCTTATAAGATTTTGTTTGTGCTGTAATATCAGCTCCATCGTCAGACCATCCGGCAATTCCGCCGTAATCACCTTTTCCTTGTTTAAAGTTTGCTAATTGATCACCTCTACCCACACGTTTTCCGTTACGAGTATAGTCGCCTTCCCAAGGGTATTTTTTTCTACCTCTGTAGTTGTTGTATTCTCTTGATCCTACTAATGCTTGTGCAGCATATTCCCATTCTGTTTCTGTAGGTAATCTATATTCAGGTAAAATAACACCAGTGCTTCTTGTAGCATATACATTAGCTGAATCTTTTTTCTTTTTTCCAGATTCATAATCTCCATATAAATCATTTCGATTAGTGTATGTTTGGGTATTAAAAGGTAGGCGCTCTCCGTCATTTAATGTTTTGTATTTTTCATCTTTAGCAAAATACCCTTCTCTTTCTAACATAGACTCATTAACACGGTCTGTACGCCATTCAGAAAACTGAACTGCCTGTACCCAGTTTACACCAACCACAGGATATTCTGCATATGCTGGGTGACGTAAGTAATTATTTGTCATTGTTTCGTTAAAACCTAAACGATTTCTCCATACTAATGTGTCTGGTAAGGCTCCTTTGTATACGTTTGCATATCTAGGGTCTTCTGGTGGGTATACACTTTTTAGGTAATCTAAATACTCTAAGTACATTACATTAGTAACCTCTGTTTCGTCCATGTAAAAAGATTGCACGTGTTGCGATGATGGAGTGTTGTTCCAATCGTGCATAACATCATCTTGTACTTTACCTTTTGTAAAAGTTCCTCCTTCAATAAAAACAAGGCCAGGAGCGGTTTCTTGTTCTTTAAAACCAGTGTTATACTGGAAACCACCTTCTTTAGCATTAACTTTCCAACCTGTGGCTCTTGAAACATTCTTAGATGATGATGAAGAGTTTTTACAACTAGTAAAACCTCCTGCTACAACGGCACAAGAAAGTACAACTTTAATTAACTGTTTTTTCATAATTAGGACTTGAGTTCAAAAAAACAAACTGCTTTAACAAGTAGTTTGGGATTCGTAATTTTAATTATTTAATATCACTTTGGCTTATAAAACGATGATTTTTGGATAATATTTTATTGTTGATTAAAAATATTTAAACCAATCATAATAATGCAAAATAAACATATTTTATACAAATAACGTTACAAAAGCTATTATAGTATCAAAAATTGAGTTTCTTTTAAAATCATTAACTATACTTGCGTTTTGTCGAATTTTTGATATTGATAATGGGCTGTTATTTGTAGGTCTAATAATATTATTATAGTTTGCACAAGATTTTTTTAAAATCAACGTTATTGTGATTGTGTTAGTTTGTTATATATAACTAACGTTAGAATGGTATTAGAACTACTTAAAAAATGAAGATGAGAAAAATATTAGTATTCACCTTGTGTATATTGGCATTCAATGTATACAGTCAGAACGAACGGTCAATTACCACAGCAGTTCCTTTTTTAAATATAGCGGCCGATGCTAGAGCAGCTGGTATGGGAGATATGGGGGTGGCAACATCTACAGATGTATTTTCTCAGCAATGGAATGCAGCAAAGTATGCTTTTGCAACAAAAAAAATAGGAATAGGAATAAGCTATACGCCATACTTGGAAAGTGTGGTTACTAACATAGCCTTGTTAAATGCAAATTTTTATAATAAAATAAATGAAAGAAGTGCTTTCGCTTTTAGTGTTAGGTATTTTACTCTGGGGGAAATAGAATTACGTCAATTTGCAAACGATATAGGTACTACAGTAAAACCTAATGAGTTATCTTTAGATGGATCCTATTCTTTAAAATTGAGTGATCAATTTTCAATGGCTGTAACGGGAAGATTTATTAGTTCTAATTTAAGGTTTCCAGATACTAATGGCGATGCCACGGCAGCCAATACTTTTGCAGTTGATATTTCTGGTTTCTATCGTTCTAGAGAAATTGCTTATAATAGTTTTGATGGTCGTTGGAGAGCTGGGTTTAACATATCTAACCTTGGAAGTAAATTAGCATATGACGCTAGTGCTGTAGGTAATTTTTTGCCCACGAATTTAAGCATTGGAGGTGGATTTGATTTTATTTTAGATCAAGATAATGTTTTAGCAATTACTGTTGAGTTTGATAAGTTGTTAGTTCCAACACCTCGTGATTTTAATGGGGATGGAAATATAGATGCTTTTGATAATGACGAATATAATAATATAGGCTTTTTTAGCGGTGTTTTTGAGTCTTTTGGTGATGCTCCTGATGGTTTTAGTGAGGAGTTAAAAGAGTTTACATGGGCTTTAGGTGCAGAATATACGTATCAAGATGCTTTTATGCTTAGAACAGGTTATTTTAATGAAAGTGAAGAAAAAGGATCAAGAAAATTCTTTTCTTTAGGAGCAGGTTTTAAATTTAAAGCGGCTCAGGTAGATTTATCTTACTTGTTTTCAAGCTCTAAAATAAGTAACCCGTTAGAAAATACATTACGTTTTTCACTTACTTTTGGTTTAGGTGAAGAGTATTATGAAGATTAATTTAAAAAAAGTATTTAATAGTAAATAAAACCTGCCTTAGTGCAGGTTTTATTTATTTTGGTTAATGGTAAAATGAAAATTGTGGAAAAACAAAAAATTAGTTTTGAATTAACAGTGTATAACAGTAAAGAAGAGTTGTTGACTGATGAAGAAAGTCTTATGAGTTATGCTGTTAAGGCTAGAGAAGATGCCTATGCGCCTTATTCTAATTTTAATGTAGGAGCGGCAATTTTATTGGAAAATGGAGAAATAGTTATAGGGAGTAATCAAGAGAATGCAGCATATCCATCTGGTTTGTGTGCAGAAAGAGTAGCGGTTTTTTATGCAGGGGCTAAATACCCTGGTGTTGCTATTAAAAAAATTGCAGTAACTGCGGCCTCTGAAAATGGTAAAGTAGAAACACCTGTTCCTCCATGTGGTAGTTGTAGACAATCTTTGTTGGAGTATGAAAACCAACAAAAAGAACCTATAGTGTTAATTTTAATGGGTGAAAATGGTAAAGTAATGAGGTGTACATCTATTTCTGATATATTGCCATTAGCATTTAATAAATCATATTTGGGATAAATACAGGAATATCGTAAAATAAATCATAATTTTTTTAAGTTTTATTATTTTTTCTTCCTAATTGTGAAATGTGTCAAAAGCTTTTACATTAATTTTTTCCCCTGTTAATTTATATGTGTATTTTTGTTCCCCGTTATATATAAGTTCTACCAAAAAAAGTAATTAATGAAAGAAATTACCAAAGAAGTCTACCTAAAGTGGTATGAAGATATGTTGTTCTGGAGAAAATTCGAGGACAAACTAGCAGCAGTTTATATTCAACAAAAAGTTAGGGGTTTTTTACACCTCTATAATGGTCAGGAAGCTGTATTGGCTGGATCATTACATGCTATGGATTTGTCTAAAGATAAAATGATTACTGCTTATCGTAACCATGTGCAACCAATAGGTATGGGTGAAGACCCAAAAAGGGTAATGGCAGAATTATATGGTAAAGTAACAGGTACTTCTAAAGGAATGGGAGGGTCTATGCATATATTTTCTCCTGATAAAGGTTTTTATGGAGGACACGGAATTGTAGGTGGACAGATACCTTTGGGAGCAGGTTTAGCATTTGCCGATAAGTACAAAAAAAATAATGCAGTAACGTTGTGTTACATGGGAGATGGAGCGGTAAGACAAGGTTCTTTGCACGAAACATTTAATTTAGCAATGTTATGGCAGTTGCCAGTTGTATTTATATGTGAGAATAATGGTTACGCAATGGGTACATCTGTTGAGAGAACATCATATTCTACAGACATCTGGAAGTTAGGTTTAGGGTATGAAATGCCTTGCGGACCAGTAGATGGTATGGATCCTGTAACGGTTGCTAAAGAAGTAAGTAAAGCTGTAGAAAGAGCAAGAAGTGGTGGTGGACCAACTTTTTTAGAAATGAAAACATATAGATATAGAGGTCATTCTATGTCAGATGCACAACATTATAGAACTAAAGCAGAAGTAGAGGAGTATAAAAAAATTGATCCAATTACTCAGGTTTTAGATATTATTAAGGAGAATAAGTACGCATCAGAAGATGAAATAAAGGAGATGGATGCTAATGTTAAGAAAAAAGTTCTTGAATGTGAGAAATTCGCAGAAGAATCTAGTTATCCTCCAGTAAACCAATTGTATGATATGGTTTATGAACAAGAAGATTATCCATTTATACAACATAAATCATAGTTAGATGGCACAGATAGTAAATATGCCAAGACTTAGCGATACCATGGAAGAAGGTACAGTTGCTAAGTGGTTAAAAAAAGTAGGTGATAAAGTAGAAGAAGGTGATATTTTAGCAGAAATAGAAACTGACAAAGCTACAATGGAATTTGAGTCTTTTAATGAAGGGACTTTATTACATATTGGTATTGCAGAAGGAGAAGTAGCCCCAGTAGACTCATTATTGGCAATACTTGGAGAAGAAGGAGAAGATATTTCTGCTTTGTTAAATGGAGGTGGAGCACCAGTTGTTGAAGAAAAAACACAAGAAGCACCAAAGAAAGAAGTTGCGGTAGCTTCTAATGAAGCTAGTGTGGAAATTCCTGAAGGAGTAACAATAGTAAATATGCCTCGCCTTAGTGATACTATGGAAGAAGGTACAGTTGCTTCATGGTTAAAAAAAGTTGGTGATACTGTTGAGGAGGGAGATATTCTTGCTGAGATAGAAACTGATAAGGCAACCATGGAGTTTGAGTCTTTTCAGTCAGGGACATTGTTGTATATAGGAACACAAGAAGGAGAAACTTCTCCTGTAGATGTTATTTTAGCAATAATAGGACCTGCTGGTACAGATGTTGATGCAATTATAAATGCAAAACCATCTGCTCCAAAAGCTGAGGTTGCTGCTCCAAAAGAAGAAAAGAAAGTAGCAGCTGTTGCGGAATCTAAACCAGTTACAGTATCAGATAATGTAGCTAGTTCTAGTGATGGAAAGCGTATTTTTGCATCGCCATTAGCAAAGAAAATAGCTGCAGATAAAGGAATAAATTTATCTCAACTTAAAGGAACAGGAGAAAACGGAAGAATTATAAAGAAGGATGTAGAGAATTATCAGCCGTCTCAAAGTGCTGCACCAGCAGTATCTTCAGATTCATCTGTTAGTAATTCAATAGCTTCCGTAGGAGTAGAAGGAACAGAAGAAGTTAAAAATTCTTCTATGCGTAAAGTTATTGCAAAAGTATTAGGGCAATCTAAGTTTACAGCACCGCATTTTTATCTTACTATAGAGGTAGATATGGATAATGCTAAAGCTTCTAGAGCGCAAATAAATAGCTTGCCAGATACCAAGGTGTCTTTTAACGATATGGTTATGAAAGCTTGTGCAATGGCACTTGTTAAACATCCTCAGGTAAATACATCATGGAATGGAGATACTACTCGTTACAATAAACATATTCATTTAGGTGTAGCTGTAGCTGTGCCAGATGGTTTAGTAGTGCCTGTAGTAAAATTTGCAGACCAATTAGGTTTAACGCAAATAGGAGCTGCTGTTAAAGATTTGGCAGGTAAAGCAAGAAATAAGAAAATTGCACCAGCTGAAATGGAAGGTAGTACATTTACAGTATCTAACTTAGGTATGTTTGGTATTCAAGAATTTACTTCGATTATAAATCAGCCAAATTCAGCGATATTATCTGTAGGAGCTATTGTAGAAAAGCCAGTAGTTAAAAATGGAGAGATCGTAGTTGGAAATACTATGAAACTTACGTTAGCTTGTGATCATAGAACTGTTGATGGAGCTGTAGGAGCTCAATTTTTACAGACATTAAGGTCGTTTATAGAAAACCCAGTGACAATGTTAGCATAGTCTTAAATGGGTTTTAAATTATATGAAAAAGCATCCGTCTTAGACGGATGCTTTTTTTATCTTTAAATTTTAAATCTAAATTATATGAATAAATCCTATTTATTTATTTTGTTATTAGTTTTTAGTTGTGGAAGTTCAAAGTTAATTGTTACAGATCCAGCTAATGTATCTCCAAAACAATCGGAGGTATTAAAGAAGGATGAGCAAATCGCAGAAGAGCTTTATCATAATAAAAATAAAAATTTAGTAGTATCTTTTTCAAATACTAAAAGTGTTTCAGAGATGATGTCTTTTTTAGCTTCAGATGATTTAAAAGGTAGAGATACGGGTAGTGAGGGTATTGAGAAAGCTGCAAATTTTATAGAAAAAGTTTTTCAGGAAAATAATATTTCAAGCTATTTTAAGAGTTATAAAGATACCTTATTAAACTATAATAAACCCGCTTTTAATGTAGTAGGCTATTTAGAGGGTAACGATGCAGTTTTAAAAAAACAGTTTGTTATTATAGGGGCGCATTACGATCATTTGGGAATGATTAGCCCTATAGCTGGTGATGCAATTGCAAACGGAGCAAATGATAATGCATCTGGTACTACAACAGTATTGGAGTTGGCAAGATATTTTGGCAATAAAAAAAATAATAAGCGAAGTATTATTTTTGTTTTATTTAGTGCAGAAGAAAAAGGTTTGTTAGGGTCTAAACACTTAGCAAAAAAATTAAAAGACGAAGAATTAGGTTTGTATACAATGCTTAATTTTGAAATGGTTGGAGTTCCATTAGTAGATAAAGACTACGCTATGTATGTAACAGGTTATGAGAATTCTAATTTGGCAGAAATATGTAATAAATATGCACAAGAAAAGTTTATAGGTTTTTTGCCAGCTGCTAAAGGATATAATTTATTTAAAAGATCAGATAATTATCCTTTTCATGAAGAGTTTAATGTGCCTTCACAAACTTTTTGTACGTTTGATTTTACTAATTTTGATCATTATCATGGTGTAGATGATGAAGTAGGTATTATGGATTATAATCACATGGTAAGTATAGTAAATAAAACAATTTCTGTTTTAGAAAATATAGTAAATGCACCAATTAAAGAAATTACATATTAATGGCTAATATTATAATTACGGGTTCTAGTAGAGGTATAGGCTTTGAAATGGCAAAACTTTTTGCAGATGAAGGGCATCAGGTATTAGCACTTTCTAGAAATGAAAAACCAATTGCCTCTTTAAGTCATAAAAATATAACATGTTTTCCTTTTGATATTTCTAATAAATCTGATTTAGAAAAGTTAGAGGAGTTTTTAAACGATTCATGGAAAACGGTTGATGTACTTATTAATAATGCAGGGAAATTACTAAACAAACCTTTTTTAGAAACAAGTTCGGAGGAGTTTGAAGCTGTTTATAAAGTAAATGTATTTGGTGTAGCTGCTATAACCAGATTGGTACTTCCAAAAATAGCTAAAGCGGGTCATGTAGTTACTATTAGTTCAATGGGAGGTGTACAAGGAAGTATGAAATTTCCAGGGTTATCAGCTTACAGTTCTAGTAAAGGAGCTGTAATAACGATGACAGAACTTTGGGCAGAAGAATTTAAAGAAACAGGGCCGTCCTTTAATGTATTGGCATTAGGAGCTGTGCAAACAGAAATGTTAGAAGAAGCATTTCCGGGCTACCAAGCACCAACAACTGCATTAGAAATGGCAGAATATATAAAAGATTTTGCTTTAACAGGTTATAAAATATATAATGGTAAACTTTTGCAAGTGTCTAGCAGTACACCCTAAATGAATGATGTTTTAAGAAAATATTTACCAGAAAGAGCCGTTATCCCTTGTGTGGATTTGATAAAAGAAAAAGGTGTTCATCTTAAAATAGTAAATGAGAGAATTACTAGGCATGGCGATTATAGGAGATTGTCTAATGGTATGCATCAGATTACGGTAAATTCCACATTAAATAAATATCGTTTTTTAATTACACTTATTCATGAAATAGCACATTTGGTTGCTTTTGAAAAATATGGTAGGTTAATATTACCACATGGCTTAGAATGGAAGCGAACATTTCAGCATTTAATGTTACCATTTATTAGGCCAGAAATATTTCCTTCTAAATTATTGCCCCTTTTAGCGCGACATTTTCAAAATCCTAGGGCTAGTAGTGATACAGACGCAAATTTATCAATAGCTTTAAAGCAATTTGACGTACAATTAAAAGAAAATACGTATGTTTATCAGCTCGCATTAGGTAGTGTTTTTAGAATATATAATGGTAAGCTTTTTAAGAAAGGAAATAAAAGGAGAAAAAGATACGAATGTATAGAAATAGCAACAGGAAAAATGTATTTATTTCAACCTAATGCAGAAGTAGAATTAATAAAAGATTGATTATAAAATACAAGAAACCAACCACTAAATAAAAGATTGAAATTTCAAAAAGAATGCGAAACAAGAATTACTATGCAGTATTGATGGCAGGCGGTGTTGGTTCGCGTTTTTGGCCAATTAGCACATCAGAAAACCCAAAACAATTTCATGATATGTTAGGTGCAGGAAGCACACTTATTCAAAAAACATTTCAACGATTAAATAAGTTTGTGCCTACAGAGAATATATTGATTCTTACTAATGAAAGGTATAATGATTTGGTGTTAGAACAATTACCGATGGTAAAACAAAATCAGGTAGTTTTAGAGCCTGCAATGCGTAATACTGCTCCTTGTATATTGTACGCATCTTTAAAGATTCAGAAAATGAATCCAAATGCGGTAATGATAGTTGCTCCTAGTGATCATTGGATAGAAGATGAAGAGGCGTTTGCAGCTAATGTAAAAGCTTGTTTTGATAAGTGTGAAAAAGAAGAAGTTTTGTGTACTTTAGGAATAAAGCCAACTTTTCCTAATACTGGTTTTGGTTATATAGAATATGGAAAAGGCGATGTAGAGCAGGTAAAAAAAGTAAGCCAATTTAGAGAAAAACCAGGTTATGAGGTAGCAAAGGATTTCTTAAAGCAAGGAAATTTCTTATGGAATGCTGGGATTTTTATGTGGAGTGCAAATACAATTGTAAACGCATTTAAAAAATACCAACCAGCGCAATACGAATTGTTTGAAGCTGGAATTTCTGCTTATAATACTGATAATGAGAAGGTTTTTATTAAAGAAAATTATCCTAAAGCAGAAAATATCTCAATAGATTATGCTATATTAGAAAACTCAAAGGCAATTTTTGTTATGCCAGCAACTTTTGATTGGAATGATTTAGGTACTTGGGGTTCTTTGTATGATAAATTAGATAAAGATGAAAATAACAATGCTGTAGTAAATAGTAATGTATTGTGTGAAGATGCGCAAGGAAATATGATCAGGTCTGCAAAAGACAAAGTAGTTGTGGTAGATGGGTTAAATGATTATATTATTGTAGATAAAGAAGAGGTATTACTAATATATCCAAAAACAAAAGAACAAGATATTAAAAAAGTATTAAGTAAAGTAAAAGATAAATTTGGAGATCATTACGCATAAATTATGAGTGAAAATTTAAGCCAAAACCAGAAAACCTCCCCCGAAAATAATGAAGGTAGTGGTGAAGATGTAAAAAGAGATTTTAAAGGATTATTAGGAAGTACAAAGCTGTTTTTAACAGAGTTGTTAGATATTCGTAGTAATACGGATCAGGAAGCTACTAAAGAATCTATTGTTGCAGATATACCTTTTAAAGGGCATACTTCATGGATTTTAATCTGTTCTATTTTTATTGCATCTATTGGTTTAAATGCAAACTCAACTGCAGTAGTGATAGGAGCCATGTTAATCTCTCCTCTTATGGGTCCTATTTTAGGGATGGGCTTATCTTTGGCTATTAATGATATTGATACGCTTAGGCGTTCTTTAAAGAACTTTGCAGTAATGGTTGTGCTTAGTGTTTTAACAGCATATTTATTTTTTGCTTTATTTCCGTTGCGAGATGAGTCTTCCGAATTGTTAGCGCGTACAGCACCAGATATTAGAGATGTGTTAATTGCCTTTTTCGGAGGCTTGGCCTTGGTAATTGCAAGAGCAAAAAAAGGAACTATTGCAAGTGTTATTTTTGGAGTAGCTATTGCTACTGCATTAATGCCGCCTTTGTGTACTGTTGGTTTTGGACTAGCAATTGGTAATTGGGACTATGCAATGGGCGCTATGTATTTGTTTACTATAAATACTATTTTTATTGCTCTTGCAACTTTTGTAGTGATAAAGCTGTTGCGTTTTCCAATGGTGCGCTATGCAAACTCTCAACGTAGAAGACTTATTGCAAGATTAGCATCTTTAGTGGCTGTAGCGGTAATGATACCAGCAGGTTTAACTTTTTATGATGCTTTAAAAGAATCGTTGTTTAAAAGAGAGGCGAATCAGTTTATTGAGGATAAGATAGCTACATATCAATTTTCTGGTGAAGGACGATTTTTAGAAGATTTTACAGATATTGAATATAATCATGGGGAAAATTCATTAATTGAAGTGGTTTTTATGGGGAATGAAACCGTTCCAGATAATATAATTTCCATGTGGGAGTCTCAGAAGAATGATTTTGAAAGATTAAAGGATACTGAGCTTAAAGTAATACAAGGTTCTAAAAACGACCAAGTAGATCAGTTAAAATACGTAGACCAATTATACGAATCTCAAAAAAACGAATTACTAGGTAAAGATGAAAAAATACGATTGTTAGAAGTAGAGGTTGCTAATTTAAATAAGTTTAAGGCTAAGCAAATTCCTTTTAAAGCCATTTCTGATGAAGCTAAAGTAAATTACGAAAACTTATCTTCCTTAGGCTTTTCTTATTTAATAAAGACCGATTTTAATAAATTAGATACTATTCCTGTTTTTGAAGTAGCTTGGAAAAAAGAGATTAAAAACAAGGATAAAATAATAGCGAATAAAAAACTTAACGATTGGCTTAAGATACGTTTAAAAGATACAAAAATTGAGGTGAGAGAAATTGTTGAATAAAATATATTTAACAGTAGTTATGGTGTTACTAATTTCTCTCTTCAATATACATTTGACGTACTTTTTTAAATAATTCGGAGGAATAAACAAAATCTGTTACAGCGGCATTATCTGTCTTAAATATTTCTTTATTGGTGCCTTCCCATTCTTTTAATCCGTTTTTTAGAAATAGAATTTTTTCGCCTATTTCCATTACAGAGTTCATGTCATGAGTATTAATAACGGTAGTTATATCGTATTCTTTAGTAATTTCTTGTATAAGGTTATCAATAATAATAGCGGTTTTAGGGTCTAACCCAGAGTTGGGTTCATCGCAAAATAAATATTTAGGATTCATTACAATAGCTCTTGCTATAGCAACTCTTTTTTGCATACCACCAGATATTTCAGACGGGTATTTATGGTGTGCATCAATTAAATTAACTCTTTTAAGTACAGTGTCTACTCTGTCTTGCATTTCAGATTTATTCTGTTTTGTAAACATTTCTAACGGAAACATAACATTGCCAGAAACTGTCATAGAATCGAAAAGGGCACTACCTTGAAATACCATCCCCATTTCTTGTCTTAAATCTCTTTGTTCATCTCCAGAAAGATTGGCATAGGTTTTTCCGTCATAAGAAATATTTCCTTTTTCAGGAGAAAATAATCCTAAAAGACATTTTAGAAATACTGTTTTTCCTGATCCACTTTGTCCTATTATTAAGTTAGTTTTTCCTTTGTCAAAACATGTGCTAAACCCTTTTAAGATATGAGCATCGCCAAAAGATTTTTCTATATTATTTACTTCTATCATTAGCCAAGTAGTAATTGCGTTAAAATATAATTAGTTATAATAATAACCACACTAGTCCATACAAAAGAAGTTGTACTTGCTTTTCCAACTTCTAAAGCGCCACCTTTCATATAATAACCATGAAAAGAGGGTATTGTTGCTATAATAAATGAGAATAATAAGGTTTTTATAAAAGAATAAGTAATATGAAAAGGGATAAAATCCATTTGTAATCCTTGTGTAAAATCTGCACTTGTGCTAAAACCTCCAAAAACTCCAGCAATCCACCCCCCTAAAATACCAACATACATAGCAATAGCTATAGCAAAAGGATATAGTAATAAGGCTACTATCTTAGGAAAAACAAGATAATTTAGTGAATTAACACCCATAACTTCTAAAGCATCAATTTGTTCGGTAACTCTCATAGTACCAATACTCGATGTTATGTAGGATCCAACTTTTCCTGCCATTATTATTGATGTAAAAGTTGGTGCAAATTCTAATATTACAGATTGTCTGGTAGCAAAACCTATAAGTGTTCTGGGGATAATAGGATTTGTAATGTTTAAGGCAGTTTGTATAGCAACAACGCCTCCTATAAAAAACGATATAAAAATAATGATACCTAAAGAACCAAATATCAACTCATCTATCTCTTTGAGTATTAATGATTTCATTATTCTCCATTTTGTTGGTTTTTTAAAAACCTCCCAAACCATTATACAATAGCTTCCAATAGCTGATAAGTAATTCATAGCATAAAGATATACTTCTTAATGTAAAAATAATAATATTAGGTTTCATTTAACCTGCATTTAATGTTTTAAAATTTTATTTCTTTAATTTTACTTTGTTAAGAAAATATGTATGAAAAAGAGAAAATTAATTTATTTGCTATTATGGTGTTCAATTGTTTGTTTACAAGGCATAAATGCTCAAAAAAAGAAAAATAATAAACAAGAAGAATCTTTAGAAATAGCAGTTTCTCCTAAGTTAGTAGTAGGTATTGTCGTGGATCAAATGCGATATGATTATTTAACAAGATTTTGGGGTCATTATAGTGAAGGAGGTTTTAAGCGTTTGATAAAAGAAGGGTTTAGTTGTAAAAACAATCATTTTAATTATGCTCCAACATATACCGGTCCTGGTCATGCATCAATATACACAGGTACAACACCTTCTATGCATGGCATAATAGCTAATAATTGGTACGATAAGGAGCAAGATAAGATGGTTTATTGTGCAGAAGATAGTAAGTATAAGGCTGTTGGCACAGTTAGCGAGGCAGAGCAAATGTCTCCGCATAGAATGAAAGTTACTACAATAGCAGATCAGTTGCGTTTACATACACAGATGAAAGGGAAAACAATAGGTATTTCTATAAAGGATAGAGGTGCAGTGTTACCAGCAGGGCATACAGCAAATGCGGCTTATTGGTTTAGAGGTAAGTCTGAAGGAAATTGGGTAACAAGTTCTTTTTATATGGAAAGTTTACCACAATGGGTAAGTGATTATAATGTATCTAGAAAAGTAGATAAGTATAAAAAAACATGGTCAACATTAAAGCCTATTAGTAGTTATGTAGAAAGTGGGGATGATGTAAATGAGTATGAAGGTGTATTTAATGGAGAAAAAGTAGCGGCTTTTCCTCATGAAATACTTAATTATTGGGATGCAAATGAGCAATATGATATTCTTAAAGCAACACCTTACGGAAATAGTTTAATAGTAGATTTTTCTCTTTTGGCTATTGATAATGAAGCTTTAGGTAAAGATGAAATTACCGATTTCTTAACAGTGAGTTTTTCTAGTACAGATTATGTTGGGCATAAGTATGGTGTAAACTCTAAAGAAATTCAGGATACTTACTTAAGATTAGATAAAGATTTAGAGCGTTTATTAAAAGCCTTAGATACTAAAGTAGGAGCAGGGGAATATACTGTTTTTCTTACTGCAGATCACGGAGCTATAGATGTTCCTGCGTATTTAATGGATAATAAAATACCAGCAGGATATGTTTCATTTGAAGAAATGATAAAAGAGTTGAAGGCATATGTAAAGTTTAATTTTGGAACAGAAGATATTATTAAAAATGTTTCTAATAATCAGGTGTTTTTAGATTATAAGTTGATGCAGAATTTAGAGTTAAACCCTAAAAATATACAAGAAACATTAGCGCAAGAACTATTAAATTTTGATGCAATTGATAAAGTGTATACTGCTTATCAAATGTGGCAGAATCAATATACAGATGGTATTCCTTATATTTTGCAAAATGGGTATAATGTAAAGCGTTCAGGAGATGTTTTATTTGTGTTAAAACCCGGGTTTATAAATTATCATAAAACAGGCTCTACGCATGGGTCTCCAATGTATTACGATACGCATGTGCCGCTATTATTTTTTGGTAAAGGAATTAAGAAAGGAAATACGTTAGAACGAACAGAAATTCCAGATATAGCTCCAACTATAGCCTCTTTATTAGGAATAGCTTTCCCAAATGGAGTAACAGGGGAGCCTATAATGGATGTATTAGAATAGTTTTTCTTTTATATTTTCCCAACGTAAATTACGTATAAAAACACCTTCTTCTTTTGTTACTAGATAAGGTGTTTTTTCTTTTTTTGCATTACTAAAGCCAGATAGGTTATTTACTAATATTTTCCCTTTTTTATGTTTCCAAGCCATTTTTAAGGAAGCAATGCAGGTAATAATAAAACCATACCTCATAGTGTACATAGCTTTTCCTTGAAGCAAACGAGCTTTTTTATTATAGTTGTTTCCTGTTGGTCGTAAATGTTTTGCTTTTAAAGTGTTATCTGTAATTATTTTAAAGCCGTGGTACTGTGCTAAGAGTTCGTCTATAGTATCCCATCCCATAGCAGATTTAAGACCTCCTATGGCTTTAAAACATTTTTTAGAGTAAGCTTTAAAGGCTCCACGAACATGGTCTTTATTCATAGGATGATTAAGTTTCCAAGTGCCATTTGGTTCTTCTTCATAGGCAAAGCCACCTACGATTCCCGCTTTAGAGTCCTTTTTTAATAGGGAGGCTATTTTTTCAAAGTAATTTAAGGGTAAAATAATATCGGCGTCTAATTTTACAATAAAATCATAATCTTCGTCTAATAAATTTAAGCCTTTATTAAAAGCATTTATAACCTTACTGCCAGGCATGTGTAAATTAGATGATGATGTGTTTAGCTTTTTAAATATTGAATTTAAAGTAATATAACTGTCTATAATGGTTTCCGTATTATCTGTGGAGTTATCATTAACAATAACGACTTCTTTTGGAAGTAATGTTTGGTTTAAAATCGAATCTAATGTTTTCGATATGTATTGCTCTTCGTTATGTGCGGGTATTATAATATAATATCTCATTAATTTATAGTGTTTACCATGAGTTCACTAAAAATTATTTGATTTTGTAATCCATGATTAATTAAACCCAAAAATAAGGTTTTATATTTTTTAATATTGTGAACTCATCATTATTTTAAACTTTATTAAAAAGCCTTGTAAAACAATGATGAGTTACTAATATAGTATTTCTTTATATGCTATATAAATTATCGTTGTACTTAGGGGATGTTTCTGGGGTTGTTTTTTCAGCTGCTTTTATCTTTTTATTTAACATATAAATAGTGCCTAATAGTATAAGGCATAAAACAGCTGCAGCTCCGTTTCCTGCTTTACTCATATAGTGAGCAACTATAGCGCATATAAAATTGATAAAAAAACCTGTGTAGGCCCATTCAGGTAGCCATAATCCTTTATTGCGAATAAGGATAAATAATCCTAAGGCTTGCCCAAATGTTAGTATGGGTATAAGGTGTTCTGGGTAGCCTAACGCATTAAATTCTATTACTACCGATTGGTAATCGAATATATATTTACATAGAGAATACATAATAACAATAGAAAATATACTCATAAATATAATGTAAAAAATGCTTAAGGTTTTTGTTGAAGTAGAATTTTTCATGATATATAAATTTGTAGGTTAATAGTATTTAAGTTAGCACATTAGCTAGATTTTTATGTGTTAAAGTAGTTGAATGCTTAATTATATATAGATGAAAGTATACTTTTGTATAGACCAATGGAAACTAAAAAAGCCATCTAATTCTAGATTAGATGGCTTTTAAAAATTGTAATGATAATTTGCTAATTATAGTTTAGCAAACATTTTTTGCATTTTTTCTTGTTCTTCCTCAGCTAATACTGGGTCTATAAGTATTCTTCCACTGTGCTCATCGGTAATTATTTTTTTACGAGAAGCAATTTCTACTTGTATTTGTGGTGGTATTGTAAAGAAAGAACCTCCAGAAGCACCTCTTTCAATAGGGACAACAGCTAAACCATTCTTTACATTATTTCTAATACGCTTATATGCTTTTACTAATCTTTCTTCTATTTGGTTTTCAAATTTTAAAGACTTTTCTAATAAAGCTTTTTCTTCTTTCTCTGTTTCAGCTAAGATAGCATTAAGCTCTCCTTTTTTGTGTTTTAAGTGAGCATCTCTCTCGCTTAAGCGCTCTTTTGTGCTAGAGATAACTTCTTTCTTTTGTTCTATTTGAGCTTTAAATTCTTTAATGTTTTTCTCAGCTAATTGAACTTCTAATTCCTGAAATTCAACTTCTTTAGTAAGAGAATTAAACTCTCTACTGTTTCTAACATTTTTTTGTTGCTCGGTATATTTTTTAATTAATGCTTTAGATTCATCAATTAAATTCTTTTTACCACCAATTTCATAATTAATGGTTTCTAAATCTGTTTTTAATTTGTCTAATCTTGTTTTTAGACCAAGCACTTCATCTTCTAAGTCCTCTACTTCTAAAGGTAGTTCTCCACGAACATTTCTTATTTCATCAACTCTAGAATCAATTAATTGCAAATCGTATAATGCTCTTAATTTTTCTTCTGCTGTTGTTTCTGCTGCTTTTGTTGCCATATTTAAAAATACTTGATGGGATTTGTTTCACTCTCCGATAAACGAACTGCAAAATTAGGAATTTTTTTCGTAAGATAGTCAACTAATAAATTTTTTGTATACTGTTCGCTTTCATAATGTCCAATATCTGCAATTATTAATTTGTTTTCTGCTTCATAAAATTGGTGATATTTTAAATCTGCTGTTATAAAAACATCTGCATTTACAGACTTTGCAGCGCTAATAGCAAAAGCCCCACTGCCTCCTAATACCGCTATTTTTTGCACTTCTTTTTTTAATAATTTAGAGTGCCTAATAGAAGAAATATTCATTTTTTTCTTAAGTAAGTTTAAAAAATCAACTTCTTTCATAGGATTTTGTAACATTCCTACCATTCCCATTCCTAGATTTTGGTTTCTATTTTCTAGGGTAGATATTTCGTATGCTACTTCTTCGTATGGATGATTTTTAAATAAAGTACTAAGTATTTTTTTTTCGTTAGCGGCTATGTAAGTTACATTAATTTGTGTTTCTTCTTCAAAATGTAATTCCCCTTTTGTTCCTATTGTTGGGTTTGTGTTATCTCCAGGAAGGTAACTACCTAAGCCGTTTACAGTAAAACTACAGTTCCTATAATTGCCAATATTTCCTGCGCCAGCATTAAAAAGTGCTGTTCTGAGTTTATCGGCGCTATTTTTTGGAATATAAGTGGTTAGTTTTTTTACAGTATTCTTCTTAGGTATTAAAATTTGAGTATTTGTTAGTTCTAAAACTTCACAAATTTTTCCGTTAACTCCGTTGGGAACATTATCAAGAGCAGTATGCATACTGTAAATAGCAATGTTGTTTTGTATGGCTTTTAATACCACGCGCTCAACATAATTTTTACCTGTTAATTTTTTAAGTCCGCTAAAAATAATAGGATGAAAACTTACAATAAGGTTACATTTTTTAGCAATAGCCTCATCTACTACATTTTCTAATGTGTCTAAAGTAACTAATATACTGGTAACCTCTGTAGTTGGATTACCTACTAAGAGACCAACATTGTCGAAATCTTCAGCATTTGCTAATGGAGCTAGTTCTTCGAGTATATTTGTAATTTCTTGTACAACCATTTTAGAATTTTATTGGTTACCAAAGATAAAATATTATATTTTCGTTCTAATGCAACTACTAAAAATAATAATTTTAAAACCAATATCATGGCTGTATGCTTGTGTTGTTTGGATTCGTAATTACTTGTATGATAAAAGTTTTTTTACAACAAAAACATTTGCAATACCAACTATTTGTGTGGGTAACCTAAGTGTTGGTGGTACAGGTAAAACACCGATGATTGAGTTGTTAATTACCTTGCTTAAGGACCAGTATAAAGTAGTAGTTTTAAGTAGGGGTTATGGTAGAAAATCTAAAGGATATTTAAAGGCATCTGTAAGTAGTTCTGTAGAAGAGTTAGGAGATGAGCCATTTCAGATTTATTCTAAATTCCCAAAAGTTGATTTGGTGGTAGATGCGGATAGATGTAATGCCATTTCTAAAATAGAAAAAGAATTAGATAGCGAAGTTGTTTTATTAGATGATGCTTTTCAGCATAGAAAAGTAAGCCCTAGTTTTTCTATTTTATTAACTGCTTATGAAAAATTGTATAAAGACGATTTTTATTTGCCTTACGGTGAATTAAGAGATCATAAAAATCAGGATAAAAGAGCTTCTGTAATTATTGTAACTAAATGCCCTGAAGATTTGTCTATAGAGCAACAAAATCTTGTAATAGATAAGTTAAATCCCAAAAAGCACCAAAAGGTGTTGTTTAGTTTTTTAACATATGAAACATCATTGAAAGGTGCGGACTCATCTATTACGTTAGATGATTTAAAGTCTAAAAAAGTAACGCTAGTAACAGGTATAGCAAATCCTAAGCCATTAGTTTCGTATTTAAAGAATCAGAATATTTCTTTTGAGCATTTGGCCTATAGAGATCATCATTTTTTTAATGAAGAACAATTACAATTATTTAATTCTAAAGAGATTGTTTTAACTACAGAAAAGGATTTTGTTAGGTTAAAAGGGAAGGTTAAGAACGTATACTCAATAGCTATAAAACATCAGTTTTTTGATGATGGTAAAGCATTTTTAGAAAAAGAACTGAGCTTGCTTATGAAGCAGAAGAGTTAATTTGAGGATTAAAAATATTTTCTCCTATTTTTTGGTAAAATACTTCTGGTTTAAATGGTTTTGTTACTACATCATTACAACCAGCAGCATAAAACACTTCTAAACTATCATCTAGAGAAATGGCAGTAAGTGCTATTATAGGAATTTCTTTATTAAATTTTCTAATCTCTATTGTTGCTTGGTCTCCACTAATACCTGGCATATGAATATCCATAAGAATAGCATCATATTTATTTTCTTTTGCTAAGTCTATAGCTTCGTATCCGTTATTGGCTATATCTGAGGTTATCTCTTTTTTGGTTAACATCTTTTTGGTGATAACCTGATTTATTTTGTTGTCTTCTACGATAAGAATATGTAATCCGTTAATATTATATTCTTTGTCATTATTATTAATTAATTCACCTTCATTAGTAGCAATGCCTTCTCTGTATGCAAGACTTAATTCAAAGAAAAAAGAACTTCCTTTTCCTAATTCACTTTTTACATCAATCTTGGTGTTAAATAAAGCTAGTAAGCTCTTAACAATCGTAAGCCCTAAACCAGTACCACCATACTCTCTGTTAATTTGTACAGAACCTTGTTCAAAACTATCAAATATATTTTTCTGTTTTTCTTCTGATATGCCTATTCCGTTATCTTTTATTTCAAAATAAATGACAGCATTCTTGTCTTTTTTTTCTTTTAATTTTGCTATAATAGATACTTCACCATCTTTGGTAAATTTAATAGCATTCCCTACTAAATTTATAAATATTTGAGAGAGTTTTAAAGCATCACTCATTAAGTAAGATGGAATATTCTCATCGTAATCAATAGTAAGTTTTGTGTTGTTTTCTTTAGCGCTTTGTGATAAAGAACTATTCACTTCTAAAAGTGTTTTCTTTAAATTAAATTCAACATTTAGAGGTTCTAATTTTTCTGCATCAATTTTATTAATTTGAAGAATATCATTAATAAAGTTTAATAAATAATCGCCAGAGAATTTTAAAGCTTTTAAATGTTCTTTTTGGTTGTCGCTAGGGTTTTCTTCTAAAAGTAAATGAGTTAGCCCAGTAACTGCATACAAGGGTGTTCGTAGCTCATGACTTACAGTAGATAAGAAATTAGTTTTTGCTTCCATGGCTTGTACTGCACCATCCCTTGCAATAGAAAGTTCTTTGTTTTTAGTTTGTAATAAATCGTTTGTTTTTAATTTTATCTGATTGTTTCTGTATAAGGATACTGCTAGTAAAGATATAATAGTTAAAAATGCAGATGTTAATATAGCAGTGATTTCAGAACGATTTGCTTCTTCGCTTAATTCTTGAACTTTTTCTTCTAAACGCTTAATTTCATCATTCTGAGAGTTAAATAAAATAGTATTCGCGTTTTTTGCTTCGTTTTTCGTTTTTTCAATTGTGAAAATAGAATCTTTAAGTTTTATAATGTTGTCACTATGTTCTAATGCTTTACCGAAATTATTAATTTTTGTATAGGTGTTTTTTAATATGTTATTAGCTTTGAGTCTTGATTTATAGAAGTTGTTTTTTTTAGCCATTTCAAGGGCGTTTTCAGCATTTTTTATGCATTCTTCTAATTTTTTGTTAATAAAATTTAGTTCTGCATTGCCAATATATGCCTGAGTAACAATGTATTCTTTTTCAAAAATATCATTATTAACTATTAGTGAATTTAAGTTTTTAGAGGCGATATCATATTTGCCAATCTTAGTGTAAATTTTAGCTTCGGCTAATAAAATATGATTTAATAAATTTCTGTCATTACTTAGTTGCTTTGCTTCACTCAATATATAAATTGCTTGGAAGTTTTTCTCATTATTAAATAAATTTAAAGCATCTATGTATTTATGAACCGCATTACCGTAAGGATACCTCATATCTCCTAATAATAATTCTGCTCTGTCCCAATAATAGATAGAGTTTTGGTGTTTTTTTATGTCTAAATAAAGCAGAGAAAATTTATGGTAACAATCTATTAGGTTTTTAATATTTTCGTTTTTTTCAGCTATTTCGAGTGCTTTATTTAAAGCTTCCAATGTTAGTTTAACATTGTTCTGATTTTTATATATTCTGGCTTTAGAAAAATAAAATTCTATATTTTTTTCATTATCAGGAATATTTTCTTGCGAGTTTGTAAGCTGAGCAACAAACAAGAAAATAAAAAGTATAGTTGTTTTTATATGTGTAGCTATTAATTTCAAATATATTTTTTTGTGTTTAATAATTGAATAAGGTCTATAATTCTACTGCTATATCCAGTTTCGTTATCATACCATCCAATAATTTTTACCATTTTGCCGATAACAGAAGTCATCTGAGAATCAAACGTACAAGAATAACAACTATTGTTTATATCTATAGAAACTATTGGGTCATTAGTATAAAAAAGTATGTTTTTTAATTTTTTTTGAGCAACTTCCTTAAAAGTAGTGTTAATTTCCTGAATAGAGGTTTCTTTTTTTACATTAAAAGTAATATCTGTTAGTGATCCATTAGGTACAGGAACTCTAATGCCACAGCCTCCAATAACACCATCTAATTCGGGAAAAATTTTTGTTATAGCTTTTGCTGCACCTGTTGTTGTTGGTACTATAGATTGTCCTGCAGCTCTAGCTCTTCTTAAATCTTTATGTGGCTGATCGTGTAAACTCTGGTCGGTTGTATACGAATGTATTGTGGTTATGTATGCTTGCTCTATGCCGCACAAATCATTAATGATTTTTATCATGGGAGCAGCATTGTTAGTAGTACAAGATGCGTTAGAAATAATGTTATCTTCTTGTGATATAGTATGTTCGTTAATGCCATATACCACCATTTTAATATCATCATTTATTGGAGGCACAGAAAGAATTACTTTTTTTGCTCCATTTTTAAGGTGATGATTTAAGGCAGCTTTTGTTTTAAATTTTCCTGAAGATTCCACAACAATATCTACATTGTAAGGTTTCCAGTTTATTTTTTCTGGAGAATCGTGGTTTAGTAACCTAATGGCTTTTCCGTTTACTATTATATGCTTGTCGTTATGCTCAATAGTTTTATTTAAAACACCATGAATACTATCGTATTTTAATAAATGCGAGAGTGTTCTGCTATCAGATAAATCATTAATAGCTACAACATTTATATTGACATAATTTTGTAATAGTCTAAACAGTGTTCTTCCTATCCTTCCAAAACCATTGATGCCAATATTAATTTGTTTCATTTATTAAAAGGAATCTTTGTTAAAAAAATGATTAAGCGTTGTTTGTGACACTTAATTTATGTGTTTATGCGCTTTGTATGAAGAGCGAACCAAAGCACCACTTTCTACATGTCTAAATCCCATTTTTAAACCAATTTCTTCGTATTTTTTAAATTGTTCTGGTGTTATAAATTCTTTTACGGGTAAATGCTTTTTAGAAGGCTGAAGGTATTGTCCTATGGTAACCACATCTACATTAGCATCTCTTAAATCTTGCATGGTTTCTATTACTTCCTCTTCTAATTCTCCTAATCCTAACATTATACCAGATTTAGTACGTTTAGCACCATTGGCTTTTAAATACCTTAACACTTCTAAGCTACGTTCGTATTTAGCTTGTATGCGAACTTCTCTAGTAAGTCTTTTAACTGTTTCCATATTATGAGATATAACCTCTGGTGCAACAGCAATAATACGATCTAAGTGTGTTTCTATGCCTTGAAAATCTGGGATTAATGTTTCTAATGTTGTATTTGGGTTCATACGCCTAATGGCTTTTACTGTTTCTGCCCAAATAATAGAACCCATATCTTTTATATCATCTCTATCAACAGAGGTAACAACGGCATGTTTAATGCTCATTATTTTTATGGATCTAGCTACTTTTTCTGGTTCTTCCCAGTCTATATCTTCTGGTCTTCCAGTTTTTACGCCACAGAATCCGCATGATCTAGTGCAGATGTTACCTAATATCATAAATGTAGCGGTGCCTTCTCCCCAACATTCTCCCATATTTGGGCAGCTACCAGATGTACATATCGTGTGTAAATTATATTTGTCTACTAAACCTCTTAATTGTGTATATTTTTTTCCAGTAGGAAGTTTTACACGTAACCATTTTGGTTTTCCTTTAGGAGGCATAACACTAGTAGAAGTATCTGTACTCATAGTATATTTTTAGGACAAATATACGAACTAATTTTGGTCGGATTTATTATTGTACGTCTCTAGATATAATAATTATGAGTATAAGGTAAAAGTAATTGTGTAAGTTTATTTTTTGTTTTTAATAACCTCGGCAAGTAGTTTTTTAGCGCGTAACAATTTTACTTTAACATTGTTCATTGGCTCATTTAATTCTTTTGCAATAGCAGTATAGCTTAATTCGTTAAAATACCTTAGGTTAATTACTTCTTGGTAATGAGGCTTTAACTTTTTTATATATTGTAATAATGTGGCTAAGTTCTGCTCGGTAATTAATTGATCTTCTGCTGTAGGGGCATCATCCAAAACTTTTTTTATGGCTTCGTTTGTGTTGTTGTCTGTGTTGTTTAGGATGTCTTTTTTCTTTTTTCTAATTAAATCTATGTGTATGTTTTTAGAAATAGTAATAAGCCATGTCTTAAATTCATACGAATTATCATAGGTGTTAATTTTATCAAAAGCTTTTGAAAATGTTTGAATGGTAATGTCCTCGGCGTCGTTTTCGTTTTTTGTGCGTATGAGTTGAAAACCAAAAACATCGTTCCAAAAATTATCTAATAAAGAGCTAAACGCGATTTGATTGCCGAGTTTGGCTTTTTCAATAATAGTATTGATGTTCTCTTTAGATGTATTCAAATCAAGGATGGGGATTGAAATAAAAAAGGAAGTGTTACTTATTTAGAATTAAGCAGTAGCTTCACCCTTACAGTCTTGTTCGTCTGGGAGTTTTCCACAAAACCCACAAGCTTCACCTTCTTTGTTTAAAAAAGGATTCTGACTAGCACATGTACCTGCAAATTTACCGTCTTTTTTAGACCATATTTTTAAAGCAATACCAGCAAAAGCAAGTCCTAAAAGACCTATAGTTAATAATACTAATTTCATATTACAATTTTCAGCAAAGATAATAAATATATTGCTAAGCAAATATGTAAAAAGTGGTTGCTAGTTCTTTTAATTAAGCGTAATGTTTGCTACTATATTTTCCACAGAAGGGGTAGTATTTCCTCCCTTTGGCTCAATAGTAATATAACCAATAGCATCCTTAGCATAAGGCAATGCTAATAACCTGTCCTTATCGCTTATATTTTTAATAATACCTAGATTTACCATTTTTCCATTAACCTCTGCCCACATTTGTAAGCATTTGTCTTCTGGTAAATTAGGTAAATTTCTAACGTTAATAAAAGATAGTTTTTTTACTGGGTTTACATAAGCAATAGCTTTTAAGTCTTTTGCTTTTTTATTACCCATTACATTATATTTTTTTGTTTTTGGGTTGTTAAGTACAATAAATTGATTTCTTACATCTTCTAATTGTACTCTCATATCCTCTTCTAAATCCTTCATTTTGTTAGTAACAAAGGCATTTTCTTCTTGTAAACTTTCTTTTTGATTCCAGAAGAAAAGAGAGGCTCCTGCAAAAAGAAAAGCAATAAAACTTGCTGCAACTGCATATCTAAAGAATTTGCTTTTTAAAGATTTTTCTGTTTTTACTCCATTTAGGATACGTTCTTTTAACCCTTCTGGAGTTTTTAAAGCATGTAATTTTGCAAATATCTCTAAGTTTTCTTGTAGCTCTACATAAGTTTTTCTAACCTCGGGGTGCATAGCTATATAACGTTCTACTCTAAGAGTTTCCTCTGTATTAGTAGTGCCTAATAAATACTTTTCTAATAAATCAGAATCTAAAAATATTTTTATTTTATCTTTCATATCTCTAATCTGTTTTATGGTTAACTAAAAATACATTTTATTAAAAATAAAAGTATTGCAGATGATCCATATATTTTTCTTAATTCTCTTAAACCTATTTTTAGTCTAGATTTAATAGTTCCTAATGGAATATTTAATTCATCACTAGCTTCTTGCTGGGTCATTCCTTGAAAGAATAACGCATCTAATACAATTTGATATTTGTCTTCTATTTTTTCTAGATTATCGCGAATATCCAAAAGTTCTGGTGTAATGTGATTTACACCTAAATTATATACGTCTGATACATCTATTTGGATTTCTTTATCAGTTTTGTTGCTAATGCTTCTGAGTTTGTCAATAGCAGTATTTCTGGTAATACGGAAAAGCCAAGTAAATAATTTTGCTTTTGTAGAATCGTATGAGTCAGATTTTTTCCAAATTTTTATAAAACTTTCTTGAACAACGTCTTCTGCCAAATCAGCATTTCTAACGACTTTAAAAGCTACACCATATAGAGTGTTACCATAGTGTTCATACAGTAAAGAAATGGCTTTTTCATTTCTTTCTTGTAGTAGTTCAACAATATGATTTTCTAAAAGAGCACTCATACAAAATTATAATTATAGTGTTTTGTTTTTTGTAAGACATCCAAATAAAGTATTTGAAACGTACATATTCAAACGCTAAATTATAAAATTGATTGTTATATAATCTTTTTTATTAGATGAATGTGTAGCTGGTAACTATGCATTCTGTTTTGGTTAGTTTGGTTTGGTAATAATCCCCTGTGATTTTTCATGGGGGTTATTTTATTATATTCACTTCCGGAT
This sequence comes from uncultured Cellulophaga sp., assembly GCA_947492955.1. Classification (GTDB taxonomy): domain Bacteria; phylum Bacteroidota; class Bacteroidia; order Flavobacteriales; family Flavobacteriaceae; genus Cellulophaga. Next base: position 569,416 of record CANLOV010000001.1, read on the forward strand.
TAATAGTAATTCCAAATTTAAGATATACGCTTTGTTTAATTTTATAAGCTAAATCTATAATCTCTTTTCCAGAAGCATTGCCATAATTTACTAATACTAATGCTTGGTTATTATGTACGCCAGCATCACCATATCTTTTTCCTTTATATCCGCATTGTTCTATTAACCAACCTGCGGGTATCTTATATTCGTTTTTAGATATTTTATAAAAAGGAGCGTCCGAGTTTTTTTTAATAAATAAGCTGTATAGTTCTTTATTAATTACTGGGTTTTTAAAAAAACTTCCGCTATTACCTAACTCTTTAGGGTTTGGTAATTTACGATTTCGTATGGCAATTACAGCATTAGAAATGTCTTTAATAGTTGGTTTTTCTATATTGTTTTTGTGTAACTCTTCTTCTATAGCACCATAAGAGGTATTTAGAACATGATTCTTTTTTGTAAGCTTAAAAGTTACAGAGGTTATAATATATTTTCCTTTTCCTTTATTCTTAAAAAAAGAATCTCTATATCCAAAGTTGCAATCGTCTTTTGTAAATTCCTTTATTTCTTGCGATACTATTTCCATTGCTTCGCAACTTTCGAAACAATCTTTTAACTCTACGCCGTAAGCACCTATATTCTGTATGGGAGCTGTTCCTGTATTGCCAGGTATTAAAGACATGTTTTCTAAGCCACCATAATTTTGTTCTAGTGTCCACAGAATCATATTATGCCAATTTTCACCAGCCATTACTTTTAATGTAACATAATTTTCATCCTCTTTAACAATAGAAATTCCTTTTATGTTAATATAAAGTACTAAATCTTCAATATCCTTAGTGATCAGCATATTGCTTCCGCCACCAAGGATAAATTTATTGGTGTACTCTTTTAGTTGTAATGCTTGTTCTAAACCAGAAATAGTTTTTACTTCACAAAAAAACCTTGCTTTTGCATTAATGCCAAAAGTATTATATTCTTTTAAGGAGATATTGTGTTGAATATTCACTAGTCTGTATAAACTTTTAAAGCTTCTCTAATAATAGTAACGGCTTTCTTTAGGCTTTCTTTATCTAATACGTATGCAATACGTATTTGGTTTTTTCCTAAATCTTTAGTTACATAAAAACCTTGTGCAGGAGCCACCATTACTGTTTCTCCGTCTATATTAAAATCTTCTAATAACCATTGCGCAAAATGATCAGTGTCTTTTACAGGTAATTGGGCAATGCAATAAAAAGCACCTTTAGGGCTAAAAACGGTTACATCTTTAATTTTTTGTAATTCATGTATAAGAATATCTCGTCTTTCTGTATATTCTTTTACGGCATCATCAAAGTAACTTTGTGGCGTGTCTAAAGCAGCTTCACAGGCAATTTGTGCATATGCAGGAGGGCATAAACGCGCTTGCGAAAGTTTTAATACCGTTTTTATAAGCTCTCTGTTTTTGGTTACAATACAGCCAATACGAGCGCCACACATACTGTATCTTTTAGATACAGAATCTATCATTATAGCGTGTTGGCTTATTCCAGTTTCTTGTAAAACAGAATAATGTTCTTCATTATCATCATAGACAAATTCTCGGTATACTTCATCTACTAAGAAAAATAAATCGTGTTTTAGAACTAGTTTTGATAAGCTTTTAATTTCTTCTTTACTATACAAATATCCAGTAGGATTATTTGGATTGCATATAAGAATTGCTTTGGTTTTTGGAGTAATTACTTTTTCAAATTCTTCAAGAGAAGGTAATTCAAAATTAGTTTCTATACTAGAAGTTACAGGAACAACTTTTACGCCAAAAGCAGCTGCAAAACTGTTATAGTTAGCATAAAAAGGTTCTGGAACAATAATTTCATCATCTATATCTGCAATACTAGCAACAACGAAAGATAAACCTTCAGAAGCTCCAGTGGTAACAATAATATCCTCGGTAGAAATTGGTAATTTATGTTTAGAGTAATATTGGGCTAATTTTTCTCTATAACTATATGTGCCTTCGGTTTTGCCATAGGCAAGAATTTCTAAGGCGTTATTTTTTACCGCATCTAAGGCTATTTGCGGAGTTTTAATATCTGGCTGACCTATGTTTAAGTGTATTACTCTAGTGCCATTTTTTTTTGCTTTATCTGCAAAAGGAACCAATTTTCTAATAGGAGATTCTGGCATTAATTTGCCTTTCCTTGATATTGTTGGCATGAAAGTTAAATTTTTCGCAAAAATGATGATTCAAATTGTAGAAAACAATATTCTCTACCTTTTATTTATCGCGCAAAATTATGTTAATCTATATAAAATCAAAAAAAATAATGCGTATTTTAGAAGAGTAATGTTTTAAAAACATGTGTTTTGTATAAAAAAATAAGGTTTTTAATTATATTTTTAATAAGCATGACAGCTATTGGCAATGCGCAATTTTTTCTGTTGCCAGAGGGACAAAAAGTAGAAAAAGTAAATTTTAAACTCGTAAATAATCTCATTGTTTTTCCTGTGGAAGTAAATGGCTCTAAGCTTTCATTTATATTAGATTCGGGAGCAAGTAAAACTATTTTGTTTAATATATCGGATCAAGATTCAATTCAGGTTAAAAACGCAAAACAACTTATTAGAGGCTGGGGAGAGGCAGAAACAGTTAAAGTAATAACATCTACCAATAATTATTTTAAAATAGGAGATGTATATAATGAAAGTGAGTCCTTTTATATGATTTTAGATAAATCATTAGATTTTTCTGCAAATTTAGGGGTGCCCATACACGGAATTATAGGGTATAATCTTTTTAGAGATTTTGCTGTAGAAATTGATTATGTAAATGAGGTGATTAAGCTGCATAATCCTGAATATTTTGATTATAAGATAAGAAGGAAAAGCGAAATACTACGGCTATCATCAAAAAATAAAAAAGTATATATAAACGCAAGTGCCTTTATAGAAAAAGATATTCCTGTAGAACTATTAGTAGATACAGGTAGTAGCGATGCAGTATGGTTGTTTAAAGATGATATTGGAGAAATTAATGTGCCCGATAAACATTATGAAGATTTTTTAGGGCATGGTTTGGCAGGTAAGATATTTGGGAAGCGAACAAAGATTAGTAAAATTAATATTGGGGATTTTTCTTTTAATGATGCTAAAGTGTCTTTTCCTGATATTACATCATTTTCAACTAGAAAAATTTTAAAAGACAGAAATGGTAGTGTAGGAGGAGAAATATTAAAAAGGTTTAATGTTATTTTTGATTATTCTAGAGATATTTTAGTGCTTAAAAAGAATAAAAATTATAACCTGCCATTTGATTATAATATGAGTGGTATAAATTTACAGCATCAAGGGGTAAGGTATATTACAGAGAATATTGTAAAAAATAAGTTTGTAAAAGAAGGAGAGGAAAAATCTTTTGGAGATGTGTTTGTACTGCATGATAATGCAACTAGATTAAGTGTTGTACCAGAAATAGTTGTTTCTGCAATTAGATCGGGTAGCCCTTCTGATAAGGCCGGGTTAAAAGAAGGAGATATTATCTTATCTGTAAATGGCAAACAAGTACATAGTTATAAGTTGCAAGAAGTGGTAAAATTTTTAAATGAAAAAGAAGGTAAAAAAATACGTGTACTTATAGAACGTTACAATAAAAAATTAGAGTTCAATTTTGTTTTAAAAGATGTTTTTAAATAAAAAAAGTCATCCTAATGTATTTAGAATGACTTTTACTTTAAAATAAGTTTTTGTTTTTTTATTGTGCGTTAGGGTCTTTTATTGTTCCCTTTATTTTTAAAACTTTAGTTGGTGTATCAGCATTAGAAGTTACTGTAATAGCTTTTCTAATTGGACCAACTCTGTTAGTGTCATATTTAACTTCTATAGTTCCAGTTTTACCAGGTAAAATAGGATCTTTTGGTTTTTTAGGGATGGTACATCCACAAGAACTTTTTACATTAGAAACTATTAATGGCGCATTTCCTGTATTTGTAAACTCAAATACACGAATACCATCACTACCTTTATTAATTTCACCGTAGTCTACAGTCTCTGTTTTAAATTCAATTTTTGCAGCTTTATCTTGTGCAGTTAGTGTAAAACCTAACATTCCAATAAATAATACAAGTACAATTTTTTTCATCATTTTTAGTTTTGGGTGAGCCTCAAATGTAAATCTTTTCACATGAACCTCAAAATTCTTTTGTTATCAGATAACGTTACTTATTTTTGTTTCGTATTTGTAAAGGCTAAAAATCCTTTAAGATTACTATAATTTAACATTTGCATACAGCAATCAATTATTAATACTCGGTTAGAGTAAAAACAAAAACTGTTCCAAAAATGGAGATTCCATCAAAATATGAACCCCAGAAGGTAGAAAATCAATGGTATAATTACTGGATGCAGCATAATTATTTTCATTCAGAACCAGATGAAAGAGAGCCCTATACAATTGTAATTCCGCCACCAAATGTTACAGGAGTGTTACATATGGGACACATGCTTAATAATACCATACAAGATGTACTTATACGTAGAGCTCGTCTTATGGGTAAAAATGCTTGTTGGGTACCAGGAACCGACCATGCTTCTATTGCAACAGAAGCAAAAGTGGTTGCTAAACTAAAAGAGCAAGGAATAAATAAAGCAGATTTAACAAGAGAAGAGTTTTTAAAACATGCTTGGGATTGGACAGATGAATACGGAGGAGTTATCCTAGAACAGTTAAAAAAGCTAGGGTGCTCTTGTGATTGGGATAGAACTAAGTTTACCTTAGATGATAATATGTCTGAATCTGTAATTAAGGTTTTTGTAGATTTATTTAACAAAGGTTTAATTTATAGAGGATACAGAATGGTAAACTGGGATCCTGAGGCAAAAACAACCTTATCTGATGAAGAAGTAGTATATGAAGAAAAGCAAGGCTTACTGTATTATTTAGAATACCAGATAGAAGGTTCTAATGAAAAAGTTACCATAGCTACTACAAGACCAGAAACTATTTTAGGAGATACTGCTATTTGTATAAATCCTACAGATGAACGTTATACACATTTAATAGGTAAAAAGGTAATAGTACCAATATGTAATAGGGTAATTCCGATAATTACAGATGAATATGTAGATGTAGAATTTGGTACAGGTTGTTTAAAAGTAACACCAGCACATGATATTAATGATAAAGCTTTAGGAGAGAAACACGGCTTAGAAACGATTGATATATTTAATGAAGACGCTACTTTAAATAGTTTTGGACTGCATTATAAAGGTAAAGATCGTTTTGTTGTACGTAAAGAAATTTCTAAAGAATTAGAAGCATTAGGAGTTTTAATAAAAACGGAGAACCATATAAACAAAGTAGGAACTTCAGAAAGAACCAAGGCAGTTATAGAGCCAAGGTTATCTGATCAGTGGTTCTTAAAAATGGAAGATTTAGCTAAACCAGCTATAAAGGCTGTTTTAGAAGATGAAGATGTAAAACTTTTTCCTAAAAAGTTTGAAAACACCTACCGTCATTGGATGGAGAATATTCGAGATTGGAATATTTCTCGTCAATTATGGTGGGGACAACAAATACCTGCTTATTACTATGGTGATGGAGAAAATGACTTTGTAGTAGCAGAAACAAAAGAAGAAGCGCTAAAGTTAGCACAAGAAAAAACAGGTAATGCCGCATTGCAAGCATCAGATTTAAAACAAGATGAAGATGCGTTAGATACATGGTTTTCTTCTTGGTTATGGCCTATTAGTGTATTTAACGGAATATTAGAGCCAGATAATAAAGAGATAGAATATTATTATCCTACTAATGATTTGGTAACCGGACCTGATATTTTATTCTTTTGGGTAGCTAGAATGATCGTTTCTGGATATGAATTTAGAGATAAAAAACCATTTGATAATGTATACCTAACAGGCTTGGTACGCGATAAGCAGCGTAGAAAAATGTCTAAGTCTTTAGGAAATTCTCCAGATGCGTTAAAGTTGATAGAAGAATTTGGAGCAGATGGTGTACGTGTAGGGCTTTTATTAAGTTCTGCTGCTGGGAACGATTTAATGTTTGATGAAGCATTGTGCCAGCAAGGAAAAAACTTTGCTAACAAAATATGGAATGGTTTCCGTTTGTTAAAAGGTTGGGAAGTTGCAGATTTGCCACAGCCCGAAGCCTCTAAATTAGGTTTAGCATGGTATAAAGCAAAGTTTAATGAAACTTTAGTAGAGATAGAAGACCATTTTAGTAAGTATCGTATTTCAGATGCTTTAATGGCAATTTATAAATTAGTTTGGGACGATTACAGCTCTTGGTTATTAGAAATTATAAAGCCAGCATACCAACAACCTATAGATAAAACTACTTTTGATGCTGTTATTAGCATATTTGAAGATAATTTAAAATTATTACATCCATTTATGCCGTTCTTAACAGAAGAAGTTTGGCAGCACATAGCTACAAGAACTCCAGAAGAAGCATTAGTGGTTGCAGAATGGCCTACTATACAAAAGGTAGAAACTTCTTTAATTAAAGATTTTAATTTTGCTGCTGAGGTTATTTCTGGTATTAGAACTATACGTAAACAAAAAAACATTCCCATGAAGGAAGCTTTGGAATTATCCCTTTTAAACGGAGAAGGTGTTGCTAAAGATTGGGATGTAATTATACAGAAGTTAACTAATGTATCTGAAATTACTTATGTTTCTGAAGCTGTAGAAGGAGCCCTTTCTTTTAGAGTAAAATCTAATGAGTATTTTATTCCAATGAGCGGAGCAATAGATGTGGAAGCAGAGATTAAAAAACTGCAAGAAGAATTAAAATATACAAAAGGATTCTTAATGTCTGTACAAAAGAAACTTTCTAATGAGCGTTTTGTTAGTAACGCACCAGAAAAAGTAATTGCTTTAGAAAGAAAAAAGCAAGCAGATGCAGAAGCTAAAATAGAAACCATAGAAAAGAGTTTAAAGAGTTTAGTATAAACACTCTAAAACTTTATAAAAGTATAAAGGCTTGTTATTATTAATAACAAGCCTTTATTATATTTAGTTTTATCTGCTTTTTCAGGAAAATTATCGCCCTCCATTATTTTTTAAATCAGCAATACATTCGGCATCTAAATCTGGTATAATACCATTTTTAGCAATTAACAATTTTTTCATGCTATTACCGAATTCTAGTTCGGCACGCATTAAGCAGCCAGCTACATTACAATGGTTATGGGCTTCTGTGTCTTCATGGTCAGGGTTTACAGGAGTAGTTCCTAAATTAACCAATCCAAATAAATGACCAAATTCATGCATTAAAGTAGCAGCCTCTAAAGTTCCTATAAAAGAAGGTCTACTTTTAACTAAATCTCTTAATGTAGATTCATAAATAATCATAGATGTATTTCGGAATACAGCTCCAAGAGTAACTAAATCTTCTTCTGGTTTGTCATCAGCCGCAGGTGCATCAGCGAAATAAATATATATGGCTAAAGTTTCTTCACAATTATAAACAGTTCTATTTTCTTGTTCTAAATCATCAACTTGTTGTAATTCCAATTTTTCTTCTCCAGAAGATTCTAATTCTTTAAACACAACTTCTATATCTTCTTTAAAAGTATGTTTTTTTAGAAAAGCAGTAAATTCAGTAATAGCACTTTCTGTAGGTTTAAAGCCTTCTACATAGGCTACCTGTATTAGTAATTTTGTAAAGTTATCATTAGATAAAATATCATTAGCAGAATCTCCAGTAGCTTGTAAATTTGGAATTTTGTTAACCTCTTTAGGGGTTTCTTCAGGTTTTTTCTTTGCTTCTTCCTCTGTGTTAGAGCTTTTAGAACAATTTATAATAGTTAAAAAAGCAATGAATATAAGGAGTAAGTTATATTTTTTCATAATGAGAAACCTTTGGTTTAATAAACTTAAAAGTAATACCTTAAAAAATGGCAAGACTTAATAGTAACGAAAAAAAAGAAAATCTAGTATTACTTATGAGTCAACTTGGCTAAATAGTCGTAATGTTTTCCTTCACTTACAAGTTCGCATGTTAAATTATTGCTAATGGCTGCTCTTTGTAAAGTGTTGTAATCTAGGTATAACCAATTAAATTCAGAAGTTTTTTCCTTTTTGTATTCCATGCTAAATGTTACTTCGCCATAATAATTGCCATTATCTGGAATCCAATATTCGCCACTTTCGTCTTCAAACATGTATATAATATCACTAGAATCTAACAATATTTGTCCGTTAGGTTTTAAAAGTGATTTTAAATGTTTAAAAAAAGAATCAATATTACTTAGTTTACCAGCAATACCAATCCCATTCATTAACATTAATAATGTGTCGTATTTTTTAGCAGTGTAGGTATAAAAGTCTGTTGCTATAGTGTTTTTTATGCCTCTTAAATTACACGCTTCTATAGCGTCTTTAGAGTAATCTAATGCGGTAACTTGCAGTCCTTTTTTTTGTAAGTATAGACTATGGCTCCCTGCTCCGCATCCTATATCTAAAATTTCTCCCTTACATAATTGTAGTGCTTTTTGTTCTAGTAAAGGCATTTTTTTATAATCTCTAAACAAATAGGGAATAGGGATAGTATCTTCTTCATCTAAAGAAGAAAATGTAATAATATCTTCGGTATAATTACCTAATTGATAGTCTAAAACTGCTTTTCCGAAAATGTCTTTTGGCATTAAATTTGTATTTTCCATGCAAATGTGGGACTTTTAGCCAAGTTTTGAAAATTATATATTGGGCTTACCTTTAAAAGTCTATTTAATAAAAGATATAACCTATGAAATTGATGAAATTATTTGTGTGTGTTTTTGTAATAATACCCTTTTTATCTAGCGCACAGCAAACAGATTATACTAAAGAAGTAGCAGTTTATTTGGAACATAATGGTACAGAAAACCAGTATGCTTATGCTTATGATGAAATGTTAAAAATGCTAGGGAGTAGGTTCCCTAAAACAGATACTAATGCTCAGGGTTGGACTTATTTAGAAGCGAATAAAGAAAAAGCAATTACAGAAATAAAATCTTTGTTGGTTCCTATATACAAGAAACATTTTAAGAAGGAAGAGATGCGTAAAATGGTAGCTTTTTATAAAGATGGAGCAGGAAAACAGTTAATTGCGGATCGTACAAAGCTAACATCTGATCAGAAGCAAGAGCTGAATGATTTTTATAATAGCGAGGTTGGAGAAAAAATAAAAGAAAAGCAGCCTGTTTTAACAGAAGAAATAGCAAAGGTATCTGAAGGTTGGAGTAGAGATTTGTATGAAACAGCTATGAGTTTATTAAAGGAATGAACGAATTTTTAAAACAACTCCCTAAAAAGGCAGCTGAAAAAAAAGCAGAAAACAAGAAGTTTTTTGCTAAACTAAAGAAAAGACCGCCTAAAAATTTAGACTATCTAATGCAAGAATTGCATGAGGCTGAATTTGAAAAAACAGATTGCCTCACTTGTGCTAATTGTTGTAAAACTACGGGACCGCTTTTTACCAATGCAGATGTAGAGCGTATTGCGAAGTATTTTAGGTTAAAACCTCAAAAATTTATAAGTCAGTATTTAAGAGTAGACGAGGAAAACGATTATGTGTTGCAACAAGTACCATGTACTTTTTTAGGAGCAGATAATTATTGTTCTATTTATGATGTGCGTCCTAAGGCATGTAGAGAATTTCCGCATACAGATAGAAAAAAATTTCAGCAGATAAGTAACTTAACCATGAAAAATGTTGCTATTTGCCCAGCGGCTTATAATATTGTTGAAGAAATGAAAAAGAAGATTAAGTAATTCTTTTTCTAAAATTAAATTTTATCCAAATTGGAAACAGTTAAATCATTTTTAGTGTTTCCGGTGTTTAAAGTAGTCGCAGGTTCAAATAACAGTACGCTAACTTCTTCGGGGGCATAAGGTTTGTGTTCTACTCCTTTAGGAATTATAACGAATTCTCCAGAGTTTAGTTCTAAAGTTTTATTTGTTAATTCAATAAATAATTTTCCTTCTATTACGTAGAAAAGTTCATCTTCTTGCTCATGTTTATGCATTACAAATTCTCCTTTAAATTTTGCTATTTTAACTAGCTGGTTGTTAAGTTCTCCAACTATTTTTGGAGTCCAGTATTCGTTAAAAGTTTTTAATTTTGATAGGAGGTTTACTTTGCTTATTTCCATATTATTTGTAATTAATCATAAATTAAATATTTAGCTCTTGTAGTTTTAAAAGCCTCAATGTCTTTTTGCCAAGACTTTTGTATTTTATTAAATGAAATACCTGTTTCTATTTGTTGCTGTAGTTTTTCGGTGCCAGCATGTTTAGTAAAGCTATTTTTGTTAAAAAACTTTTCTTTATTATTAGAGTTTTTATAAGCATCAATTAACCAGTGCACAGACACACCATTAAGTTTTCTTTGATTTATGTTGGTTAAATCTTTTCCATAGCAAATTTTCCCTTTGTGTTTTGGGTTTTTAGAACCAAAATTAGGCTTAGGGGTATATTCAAAATCATAAGAATTAGCATCTAAAAAAGGAGCGCCATAGCGTTGAAACTGAAATTCGGTACCACGACCAGCATTTATAGTAGTGCCTTCAAAAAAACCAAGCGATGGGTATAGTTTTATGGCTAAGTCGTTGGGCAGGTTAGGAGAGGGTCTAATGGATAAGCTATAGGGTGTTTCGTGTGTGTAATTTTTAAGCGGAATTACTGTTAAGCTTGCTTTTAAATTATTAGCAAGCCAATTTTCTTCATTAATCATGGTGGCATATTCGCCAATTGTCATTCCATAAACTAAAGGAATAGTGGTCATGCCTAAAAAACTAGTATGTTTAGTTTCCATTGTAGGTCCGTCTACATAATGTGCGTTGGGATTAGGTCTGTCTAAAACTATCATAGGAATATTCTTTTCGGCACAAGCCTCCATCACTAATTGTAAGGTGGCTATGTAGGTGTAAAAACGAACACCAACATCTTGTATGTCAAAAACAACAAGGTCTATATTATTTAATTGCTCTCCAGACGGTTTTTTGTTTTTTCCGTAAAGAGATATTAGTGGTAATCCTGTTTTGGTATCTATGCCATCTTTTACAGTTTCACCGGCATCTACAGTGCCTCTAAAACCATGCTCGGGAGCAAAAACTTTCTTTACATTAATTTGTAAAGAAATTAAAGAATCTACCAAATGTGTATGTGCTATTTTATCTGTAGTATTTTCTTTAAAAATAACACTGGTTTGGTTAGCAACAACAGCTATTTTTTTATTCTTCAGTAGTGGTAAATAAAGGTTTGTTCTATTTGCAGCAACAATTATTTTAGGAACTATGGCGGTTTCATCTTTTGTTACATTAGTTTCTGTAACTTTTTTAGGGCTTTGTACTTTGTTTCCACAACTAGTAAGTACTAAAACCAATAATAAAACTGTATTTTTGAGATTGGATAAAAACACCATAGATTGAATTTAGAATTTTTTATCGCTAAGCGACTTATTAAAGGTAAGGAGCATAAAAGTAGTATTTCCGCTCCAATTATAAAAATAGCAATTACAGCTATTGCATTAGGAATTATTATGATGCTTATTGCTATAGCTACTGGTGTAGGCTTAAAACATAAAATTAGAGAAAAAGTAGCTGCTTTTAATGGGCATATTCAAATTTCTAATTACGATAATAATAGATCAGATGTTTCTATTACTCCAGTGTCTATTATGCAAGATTTTTATCCAGAATTTGCCAATATAGAAGGAGTGGCACATGTACAAGCTGTTGCCAGTAAAGGGGGTATTATAAGAACCGAAAATACTTTTGAAGGCATTATAGCAAAAGGAGTAGGGAAAGATTATAACTGGGAAGTTTTTAAAGAATATTTGGTAGAGGGGAAATTACCAAGCTATAGTGGAGAGCGTAATGATGAGGTCTTAATTTCACGAATAATAGCAAATAGGTTGCAGTTAAAAACAGGGGATAGCTTTTTTGCATTTTTTTTGAAAGATGATAACCCTTCTAAAAACCCTAACCAGCGTAAATTTACAATAACAGGTATTTTTGATAGTGGTTTTGAGGAGTTCGATAGTGTATACATTTTTACAGACATACGCCACATACAACAAATGAATAAATGGACGAAAGATGAAATTGGCAACTTTGAAGTCTTTTTGGATAGTTTTGATGATATCGACGAAAAAACGAAGCAAATTTACGGAAGTACACTTTCCAATTTAGATACCCAAAACATAAAAACAAAATACTTGCAAATATTTCAATGGATTGGTTTGTTCGATTTTAATATAGCCTTGGTTATAGGTATTATGATTATTGTAGGAGGTATAAATATGATTACTGCATTGTTAGTACTAATTTTAGAGCGTACACAAATGATAGGCATTTTTAAGGCTCTAGGAACCTCTAATTGGAGTGTGCGTAAAATATTTTTATATAATGCTACCTATTTAATTGGTGTAGGCTTATTTTGGGGAAATCTTATTGGTTTAGGCGTTTTATTATTACAGCAAAAATTTAGGCTATTTAAATTCCCAAACCCCAAAGAGTATTATATAGATTATATACCGGTACACATTAGTGTTTCTACAGTTCTTTTGTTAAATGCAGGAGTTATGGTTTTATGTTTGCTAATGTTATTAATACCATCTTATATAATTACTAAAATTACGCCTGTAAAGGCCATAAAATTTGAATAGTTTCTTATTTAAAAATATTAAAGAGTATGACAGAATTAATTTTATCCAATCAAAAAGTAACTATAGAAGCAGGAGAATTGGTTGGTTATTTGGTGAACGGACACGAATATATTCATCAAAAAGGTAGCCCGGGATGGCGTAGTGCAGATGCAGAAATGTTTCCAATAATAGGTCCTACTAATGAAGCAGATTTTAAGGTAAAAACGGATAAAGGAGAAGCGGTACAAGATCAGCATGGACTTTTAAGAGAACTATCTTATAACTTAGTATCTAGTACAGCAACAACAGCAGTGTACGAAAAAATATATATTGCTAATACTGTAGTAAAGAATTCTAAATATCCTAAAAAATCTACAGCAGAAAATTTAGCCTGGCCTTATAATTTTACGTTTGTAAAAACATTTGTTTTAAAAGAAAATACATTAGAAGTAAGTTTTAAAATAGCTGGGGATAAAGGAATGCCTTTTATGTTAGGATATCATCCTGCATTTAAATTACATGTTGATGCGCCAATTATAGAGGCTAATAATAAAACAATAACATTAAAGGATGTATTAGCAGTAGGTAGTAGAGCATTAGAAGTTCCTAATTGTACCACAATTACTCTTAAAGATAAAAAAGAGATAAGTTTAAAAACAGAAGGTTTTGGTAATTTTATGTTATGGACAGAAGTGCCTAATATGGTTTGTATAGAGCCTATTAGTTTTTATCCATACGCGGTGGCGCAAGAGCAACTTCATAAAGGTTTTCAAACAATAGATAATCAAGAAAAAATATTTAAAGTATCTTTAAGTATTAACTAAAGCAGTTATGAAACAACTTATTCGGCAAGAATACGCTTATCTTTTTGAGGAGGAATTGTTATGCGATATAGAAAAAGTTGGTTCGCTAAAAAAAGTTAAAAAAGGAACGCAATTAATGGAGATAGGAGCGGTTATTACTGCTATACCATTGTTGCTAGACGGAGCTGTAAAAATACTTAGAGAAGATGCTAAAGGAGATGAGCTGTTACTCTACTTTATAGAAAAAGGAGACTCTTGTGCCATGACTTTCTCTTGTTGTATGGGTTCTAGTAAAAGTAAAATAAGAGCCATTGCCGAAACAGATGCAAAGCTAATTATGTTGCCAGTTACGTATATGCAGCTATGGATGACTAAGTATCAAAGCTGGCAAAAGTTTATATTAGAAAGCTATCATACAAGAATGATGGAGCTATTAGAAACTGTAGATACTTTAGCCTTTTTAAAAATGGACGAGCGCATATTAAAACATTTGCAAGATAGAGCAAAAGTAACTCATAATGAGGTTATACATACTACCCATCAAAATATAGCATACGATTTACATACATCTAGAGTAGTGGTATCTCGCCTATTAAAAAAGTTAGAAAACGAAGCTAAAATAGAACTGCATCGTAATTGGATTAAAGTATTAGAACTCTAGTTATATAGGTGTTAGTATTAATTATGAAATAAGAAGTCTTGAATAAAATTTATCAATATAATACTCCAATAAAATTTTTTCTCATAATTAAACTTATTATTGGAATCTGTTTATTGTCTCTTTTTGCATACTTATTTAATAACGAAATATTTCCCGATATCTGGACTTTTGCTGGGCCACTGCTCGGACTTGCTCTAATTATAAATGGACTGACAAGTTCTACGATTAGCGAAATTAACGTACATAACTCGCTAAAAAAGATTGAAATAGTTAAAGAATCTTTGTTTGCGACAAAATCAAGAGAAGTTAGTTTTTACTCATTGAAATCGGAATTAAAATCAGAAAATGCGAAAAAAATGTTTACACTGATAGTAAAACTTAGAGTGGTAATTTCTGAAAATGAAAAAGAGATTGAAGAATTAGGTAGCAATTTATTTTCACTTAATAATTCTAAGCTTACAAAACTTCACTCTGATTTAAAAAAGTTGTACAGAAATAACTAATGCTAGCAAAACCTATAAACAATACAGGCTTAGCTGCTTAAGTTATAAACCCGGAATACAAGCACCGCCAAATCTTTTGGATTTTGCATTAATTAAAAAAGAAAACGCAAAACAAAAAGTTTGGCTATTTTTATGATTGAAAGCAAACGCCAGTTTGCTCCCGTACTGTTCATAGCTCAAGCGTTGTAATTAATTAGAGAAAATTTAGAAAGAATGAGATATAATTTTGAAAAGGATTTTTTAGAAAAAGTTGAGGATAAAACTGATAACACAAATCTGAGAGAAAAAATATCGAACACTGAATTAATAAAACTAAAAGAAGAGTTCCCAGAAATATCATCAGAGTTTTTAGATTATCTAAGTGAAATTGGAAGTGGAAACTTTAGAGAGTGTCAATTTAAAGTTCAAAAATACTTGTTTAATTTAGAAGATTTAGGAATTGAAGAACATTATGAATTAAAAGATGGAATCAAGTTTTTTGGAGATAATTTTTCTGGAGACTTTTCTGGATTTGATTTTAATGGCAATCCTGAATTAGTGGTTGAGTTTTGGAACGAAGATGGAACAATATATGAAACCAATAAAACTTTTAAAGATTATATTAGAGAACAAATGCTAATAGGAGATAACGGACAAGATGAAAGAATTTAAACTGACTATAATACGGTCTATAAAACATAGCTAATAAGTTTTTGACCAAAAGGTTTGTGTATATTTATGAAGTCCGCCAAATTTTTAATTTGGCTTTTAAAAAGAGAAAAATTAAAATCAAAATATAAAAATTCGGCTCTATTTTAATCCGAAAAATAAGTGTCCTTTTGCACGCTACGTTTCATACACAAGACCGTTTTGCATGTAAATGTGTAACTATGTTTTATTAGAAAATAAATGTTTGTTCTACCTTTTTAATCATATGAACATATTAAAACATATAATCAAAAGTATTTTTGAAAATAAAATAGACTATGTTAAAAAATAAATTTGCTTTTATATTACTTTCATTATTTCTACTATCAATAATAGCTTGTAGTAGTGATGGCGGAGGTGAAGACCCACAAGAAAAAGATGCTGTAGATCCGTCTATAGCTTGCTTAGATCCTATCAATGTAAATATAGATGCCACTGCTAATGATGCTATGGTAACATATAGTGCTCCTGAAGGAACAGATAATATAGCTGGTGCAGTAACAACGCAAACTGCTGGTTTAGCATCTGGAGAATTATTTCCTGTAGGTACAACAACTAATACCTTTGTTGTAAAAGATGCAGCAGGGAATACTACTTCTTGTAGTTTTGATGTAACTGTAGCAAGAAACGCTCCTTCAGAAAATAAACCTTATTTTATAGGTGGTGATCCAACGCCGGCAGGCAAAAAATGGACTTCTGTAGCAGAATTATCAGATGAATTTAATACTGATATTTTCGATGATTCTAAGTGGTTTAGAGATCCTTCTCAAGATCAATTTGGATGGTATGGTAGAGAACCAGCACTTTTTCAGCCTGATAATGTTTCTGTAGGAGATGGGTCTTTAAATGTAACGGTAAAAAAATTACAAACACCAATAAATGTTAATGGTCGTAATTGGACTCATGGAGGTGCAATTTTACGCTCTAAAGCTAAAGCTATACCTGGTTATTACTATGAAGCTAGGATGAAAGCTAATGAAACAGTAATGTCTTCAACATTTTGGATAGCTTTTCCTCAAAATTGTAATTCAGGACCTGTTAGAAAACTTGAATTAGATATTCAAGAATGTGTTGGAAGAACGCATAGTGGTACTGATGTATGGGCAAAAAAATGGGATAATATCTATCACTCTAATGCTTGGAGACACGCAAGACCTTGTGATATTGATACCTCAGTGCAAAGCCCTGGAAAAAAGGATTTAGATGAAAAAAATCATTCAAGATATTTTGTATATGGATGTTGGTGGAAATCGCCTACAGAAATATTATTTTACTTAGATGGAGAGTATGTTTATACTATTAATCCTTCAACAGATTTTGATTTAGAAGGTCACATAACTATGGCAATGGAAACTTATGATTGGAACCCTATTCAGCCAGAGAACGATTTAACTGCTACAGGAACTGAAGAGCAAAGAACTACTAAGTATGATTGGGTAAGAAGTTGGGAATTGCAAGACGAATAAAAAGTAATTACTACTATTTATAGTAATGATTGGTGTTTAAAAGGCAGCTTTAAATTATTAAAGTTGCCTTTTTTATAGTATAATATTATGAGTATACTTAAAAAATACAAGTGTTGGGAGCAGATTTTTTATAGTAACTACGGTAGTTTTTTGCCTTAGGATTCATACATCCTTTTAAATTTCGGATACTTATATTTCTAAAATCTACAGGTTGCCCCTCGCTTTGTAAAGCAATATAACCTTCTTTTAATGGTGTGCCATCTATTTTTGCTGTGGGGTTAAATCTATGAACTACTTCTCCTCCAATATGTGGTTTTGTATACTCTAACACTTTTTCTCCATTTATATATTGAGTAACTAAAGAATCTCCCAAAACAATTATTTCTGCACGTACCCACTCCTTACCATAATAAGTTTTAGAGCTAGATTTTATACAATGTTTTTCGGCTAGTTTTCCTTGGTAAAAAACATGAGTACCAGGCGAGCACATATTGCCTGTGGGTCTATCTTTATTTTTATCAATACCACCTAAAAATTGCATTTCTACAGAAATAGGCCAGTCTTGTTCTTTAGACATTGTTTTTGGGTCTTGTGAATGATACATAAGGCCACTATTCATTTTTGTAAAAATTGGGGCGCCAGGATGTAAATCACCCGTAAATCTATATTCCAGTACCAAATGGTAATAAGAAAATGGCTTGTTATAATATAAGTGTCCAAAACGGTCGTTAAAATCGCCTTCGTAATTGTTATAACGAACTTTTATAATACTATCTTCTACTCGGAACGTATTTCCGTAATTATCTCCAACTTTATAATGCTGAATTTTAGTAGTCCAATTTTTAATGTCTTTACCATTAAAAAGTTGTTGCCAACCATCATTAGATAATGTGCTGGTAGATTTTATACTTTTACATTGGAAACAGGTAAAACATAAGATAAAAATGACACTTATTTTTAAAATAGGAGTAATAATTATTTTAAACATAACTATATTAGGTTTGGGTATTAAGATACTATATTTTTAATTACATAATCATAGTATGGTAACTAAAGTAGCATAAGAATTATATTATAAATGTTAAATTTGATCAATGCAACGTTTTCTACCCTTTTTAGCATGGCTTCCCAATTATAAAAAGAATTATATTCTTAAAGATATAATAGCAGGCTTAACAGTAGGTATTGTGTTAGTGCCACAAGGAATGGCATATGCAATGATAGCAGGTTTGCCTCCTGTATATGGTTTGTATGCTTCTTTATTTCCAATGTTAATGTATGCCATAATGGGTACGTCTAGGCAATTAACAGTTGGTCCGGTAGCTTTAGACTCTATATTAGTAGCTGCAGGTTTAGGGACATTAGCTATTACTGGTATAGAAAATTATATAGCTATGGCTATTCTTTTAGCGTTTATGGTAGGTGTAATACAGATACTATTAGGCTTTTTTAGAATGGGCTTTTTAGTAAATTTTTTATCAACACCTGTCATTAGTGGGTTTACCTCTGCAGCGGCACTTATTATTATATTTAGTCAGTTAAAACATTTATTAGGAGTTTCTATAGAAAAAAGTAATCAGTTTCATGAGCTCATTATAAATGCAGTTCAAAAATTGCCAGAAACTAATATGTATGACTTTGCTATTGGAGCATTAGGAATTGCTATTATATTATTTCTAAAAAAAGTAAATAAAAGAATACCATCAATATTACTAGTGGTAGTTTTAGGGGTTTTAGCGGTTTATTTTTTTAAACTAGATACCTATGGCGTAAAAATTGTAGGGACAATACCCCAAGGATTTCCATCATTTCAATTGCCAGATTTAACTTGGAAAAATATTTCTAATATATTCCCTATAGCGCTTACATTAGCATTAATGGGGTATTTAGAAGCTATTTCTATAAGCAAGGCGATGGAAGAAAAAAATAAAGAAGATACTATAGATGCCAACAAGGAGCTAGTTGCCTTAGGAACATCAAATATGGTTGGGTCATTATTTCAATCGTATCCTGTAACAGGTAGTTTTTCTCGTTCGGCTGTTAATTATGAAGTAGGGGCAAAAACACAATTATCATCTCTTTTTGTATTGTTACTAGTGGTGGTTACTTTGTTGTTTTTAACACCCTTGTTTTACTTTTTACCCAAAGCAATTTTTGCTTCTATTATAATGGTATCGGTATTAGGGTTAATAGATTTTTCTTATCCTAAATCATTATGGAAACATCGTAAAGATGAGTGTGTAGTACTAATTTTTACTTTTTTAGCAACGCTATTTTTAGGAATTAAAGAAGGGATTTTTATAGGAGTATTGTTTTCTTTATTGTTAATGGTATACCGCACCTCTAAGCCACATATTGCTATTTTAGGTAATATAAAAGGTTCTGATTATTATAAAAATGTAGAACGATTTGGAGAAGATTTAATTATAAGGGAAGATTTATTAATTCTTAGGTTTGATGCGCAGCTTTATTTTGGAAATTCTGGCTATTTTAAAACCGAGTTGTACAAACAGATTGATGCAAAAGGTAAAGCTTTAAAAGGGGTTATTTTAAATGCTGAAGCTATTAATTATATAGATTCTACAGGGGCAAAAACACTTATGAAAGTTATGGAAGAAGTACATGCTAGAGATATTAAGTTTTTTATAGCAGGAGCTATAGGCCCTATTAGAGATATTATTTTTAGAAGTAATATTATAGAAGAATTACAAAAAGAATGTTTGTTTGTAAGTACAAAAGAAGCAGTTGCTTGTTTTGATAACCCTAATGCTACATCTGCACTTCAAGAGAAAGTAGCTTTTCAGAATTTAAATAATGCTATAGAAAATAAATAAGCTTAAGTAACCATTGTTACTAAGCGTGCTATAAAAATCATATAACTTTATAATTAATTAGAGATAGTTATGATTATAGAGCAGATATATACAGGGTGTTTGGCACAAGGGGCTTATTATATACAAAGTAAAGGAGAGGTTGCAATAATAGACCCTTTACGAGAGATTACTCCCTACCTAGAGAAGGCTGCTAAAAATAAAGCAGTAATTAAGTATGTTTTCGAAACTCATTTTCATGCAGATTTTGTTAGTGGCCATGTAACATTATCTGAAAAAACTGGTGCGCCAATTATTTTTGGACCTAATGCAAACCCTAGCTTTAAAGCAATAATAGCTGCCGATAATCAGGAATTTAAGTTAGGAGAACTAACCATAAAAGTGTTGCATACACCAGGGCATACTATGGAAAGTACAACTTATTTATTGATAGATAAAAATGAAAAAGAGATTGCTATATTTTCTGGCGACACATTGTTTTTAGGTGATGTAGGTAGACCAGATTTAGCTCAAAAAACATCAGAAGTTACTCAAGAAGATTTAGCAGGTATTTTATATGATAGCATACAAAATAAAATTTTGCCTTTGCCAGATGAGGTGTTAGTATACCCCGCACATGGAGCAGGGTCTGCCTGTGGTAAAAATATGATGAAAGAGACGGTAGATACTTTAGGCAATCAAAAGAAAGTAAATTATGCTTTACGAGCAGGTATTACAAAAAAAGAGTTTATTAAAGAAGTAACAGAAGGGCTATTACCACCACCAAAATATTTTCCTTTAAATGTAAGAATGAATAAGGAAGGTTACGAAGATGTAATTGCTGTATTAGAGCGTGGAGCAAGAGCATTATCTGTTAACGATTTTGAATCCTTGGCTAATGAAACTGGTGCTTTGGTTTTAGATGTAAGGCATCAGGGGAAATTTGTAGAAGGGCATATACCAAGGTCTATATCTATTGGTTTAGATGGTGGTTTTGCTCCATGGGCAGGTGCTTTAATAGCAGATGCGCAGCACCCTATATTACTAGTAGCCCCAGAAGGAAGAGAAGAAGAAGCTATTACGCGTTTATCTAGAGTAGGTTTCGATAGTGTTATAGGTTATTTAGAAGGTAGTTTTTTAGCATGGGAAAATGCAAAGAAAGAATATGACACTATAAACTCAATTACCGCAGAGGAAATGGAGAAAAATGAGCATCCTTTTTTTGATGTTAGAAAAGAAACAGAATATAAATTGGAGCATGTGTTAAATGCTAAGAATACGCCTTTAGATGTATTAAATAATTATACGTCTAAATTTTTATTAAAAGAGCCTTTTTATATCTATTGTGCAGGTGGCTACCGTTCCGTAATAGCTGCTTCAATTTTAAAAAGTAGAGGCATACATAATATGATAAATGTAGAAGGTGGTTTCCCTGCAATAAAAAAAACAGGAATAGCTGTTTCCGATTATACTTGCGCTATAAAATAGAAAAGCTTGTATCATGAAAAATATGTCTAATGGAAAAAAATTAGCATTAGTGTGTCTGCTATGCATAGCTTTAATTACAATAGTTGTTTTAATAATAGAGTATATAAATAAATAAAAATAAGATTATGAAAAAAAACATGGGTAAAATAGATAGGATAGTACGATTGTTGGCAGTTGTAACTTTTGCATTATTGGCTTATTTTAAAGTAGTAGAAGGAACATTAGCCTATGTGTTATTAGGGTTGTCTGGTATATTTTTAATAACAAGTTTAGTAAGCTTTTGTCCTTTGTATTCCATTTTTGGTTTAAATACATGTAAAATAAAGAGTAAATAGAATCTTTATCTATAATAAATACTAATTATTTACGATTTACGTTGTTTATGTAAACGACCCCAAAAATTATTAGATTATGATGAAGACTATAGGTATTGCTTTTTTTGTATTAGTAAGCTCTTTTTTTACACCTGTACAAGATGAAATAGAGACAATAACAGCTACTTATGTTGGGTTTGCTGATGGAGAATATTATTTTACCCAGCAAGATGGAAAAGAAATTACTTTTCAAGGAGTTAAAGAGTCTGCCAGAGGAATATATGACTTAATGAGCAATAAGTATACAGATGAAAAGTTTGAAGTTGAGTATAGTACAAAAATACTCAGAGAGGGTGGAGAAAGACCTTTTTATTTTCACATCATAACAAAAATAATAAAGAAATAATCTTTGTTCGTTATATATTATGAGCTTAAAGCCAATTACAAGAAAGTAATTGGCTTTTTTTATGTTGCTAAAAACGCTAAAATAGATGCATTAACATCTTCTTGATGTAAAGAGTGTCCATAACCAGTAGTTTTAATAAGTTTACTATTTTTCCAGTTACGATGTATATTTTCAGAGTTTTTAAAAGGTGTAATAGGGTCTAATTCATCATGAATTAATAAACCTTTTTTATCTATTTTTTTTGCATATTCGGCAATAGAAAAATCTTTAATTCTAAAATTAAATTTTTGTACAAAAAGGTCGTCCAAACTTTGTAACACATTTTTGTTCAAATTTAATAATCTACTATAAGTATCAATAAATTCTGAAACTACAGAAGGAGAGCCTAAAGTAATTACTTTTTTTATGCTGGTATTAGAACTTCGTTTATATTGGTTATAAAGAGCAGTCATAGCACCAAGAGAATGGCCAATGATATAGGTTGGTTGGTACTTTTCTATAAGTTCATGAGTACATTCTTCGTATAAAGGAACATTTAAGATAGCACCAGAAGAATTTCCATGACCAGGGGCGTCACAGGCTATTATATTATAATTTTCTTGTTGTAACAGGTGAACCAAATTACGCCAACGAAATACATTGCTTTCCCAGCCATGTAGTAAAAGAATAGTTTCTTTACTTCCTTTCCATTCGTAGGTTTGTATGGCTACATTTTTAGTTTGTACAATTTCTTTTTTTGCTTCATCTAAATATTCTTTTTGATGGGGTAGCACTTTTCCTTTTCTAGGCGTACAGAATAATATAAATGCTTTTTTAGCTGCTTTTGTTTTAGAAAAAAGAGACAAACTGTTTATATAAGTTCCAAAAGCTAAAGGAATAATTTTGTTAAGAATCTTTTTCATGATTTTTATAATGTTGATTACTTTTAGTAACTTACTCTTTAATAGTAGGTTAAAAGTATACATTATTTTAAGAAAATAAAAGAGGTTTCATTAAAAGAATTAGGTATGGAAATAGAAACTGTTACTGATTATCAGAAAGTTAAGTCGGCAAATAAAATAAAAAAAATGTTTGGGCATTTAAACCCTGATGACATGCCAGAGTTTTGTCCTATTAGAGATGTTATGGCTGTAATATCAGATAAATGGAGTATTCTTATTGTTTTGTACCTAGGTTTTTTTCCCATACTACGATTTAATCAATTAAAGAAAAAAATCTCAGATATTTCTAATAAAATGCTGAGCGAACGACTTAAAGTACTAGAAGCTGATGGTTATTTGTCTCGTACCATGTACCCAGAGGTTCCTATACGAGTAGAATATCAATTAACAGATTTTGGACACTCCTATCTGGAGAAATTATTAGAATTAACAGAATGGTCCGAGAAGCATAGTAATACTATTATAGAGAATAGAAAAAAGTTTCATAAGAAATAAAAATTTATTCAATCTTAATCTGATATTTTGTTAAAAGTCCTGGGAGTGTTTGCAAAGAGAATTTAGCATATTTAATATTGTTGTTTTCTGGGTCAATTATAAAATTCTTAGCACTTTTAAAATCTGCTTTTTGCAAATTGGTACGGTCAAATATTGCATGCATTAAATCACAATTATCAAAGCTTGTCGAGGTTAAATTACATTCAGTAAAATCAACCTCATGTAATTTAGCGTTAATAAATTCTGTTTTTGTTAGTTTCTGTTGGTAGAATGAAGAATGGTTAAGTATGCAGTTGTCTACTTTTATAGAAAAAGCAAAATCGTTACATTTTTCAAAATGCATTCCTAGCATTTTACAGTCTTTAAATAAGATGCTTTGGAAACTTGTGTTATGAATATTTACAGTACTTAAATTACAATCGTAAAACTCACATTCTATAAATTTAAAACTAGCAAGGTTTGCATTAGAAAAGTTACAGTTTATAAAAGTACAAAGCTCATAATCACCTTTTTTAGGTGCGTTTGTAGTAAAGTCAGTATTTTTAAATGTTTGTTCCTCTATAAATGTGTTACTCATTTGTTTAAATTAATTCTAATCCCAACCAATCATAAAATATTTTATTTTGGCAGCATCTGGTATTTGCACAGCCTCAATAGTTGTGTTGGTGTAACGGATGTTGGCTGGTAGTTCCTTTTTATCTATTGTAAAATAGATGTCATTATCCTTTAAAAAAATAACCACGTTGTTTAAGGAGTTTACTACTTTTTTAATGGAGTAATTGTCTTTTATATCTTTAAAAGTACTGTTTAAATTAATTCCTTTATCTGTTGTGTAGCGAGCATCATACACACGTATATTTTTAATTGTAGAAATGCTATCGTTGTTAGGTGTTAAGGATAATAAGTGTTTACCACCTTTTTCGTAAATTTCTATTTTTTTAGTACTAGAAACTAGTGCTACCTCAGTAGAATCTTTTACTATAGAATCTTTAATAAAAGCTGTTTGTATATTTTTAACATCAGTTTTTTTTGTTAATTCTCCTACACTTTCTTTTGTAATTAAAAAAGGGTTACTTTTTGTATTGCATTGAATTAATAATAAAGGAATAGAAAGTAGTATAATTGTTTTTTTAATCATGTTGTAAATAGCTGTTGAAACTTAATATTATCGCATTACTTTTTTTAAGATACCCAGAACTCCTCTAATAAAGGTAGCGCTTGTAAGTACTTTTATAACTGGGTTTTGAGCAGTACTTCGCCTTCTGCTACTTGTTGTTCTTGGTTTGGGTTTGTTTTTTTCCTTTTCAGCTTCTACTTCAGCTTTTTCTATTTTTTCGTTTAAGATTTCATAAGCACTTTCCCTATCTATAACATCGTTGTATTTTTTTACGAGTTTAGAATTGTCTACAATATCTTTTAATTCGCTAGATGTTAGTACATCCATGCGACTCATTGGCGCTCTAAGCATTGTAGCTGCTAAAGGCGTGGGTCTTCCTTTTTCATCTAAAGCAGAAATTAAAGCTTCACCAATACCTAATGATGTTAAAACTTCTTTAGTATCGTAATAGTCAGATTCTGGATAATTTTCTGCGGTTAATTTTATAGCTTTTCTATCTTTTGCTGTAAAGGCTCTTAAGGCATGTTGTACTTTTAATCCTAGTTGAGATAAAACAGCATCTGGAACATCGGTTGGGTTTTGTGTTACAAAGTAAAGCCCAATGCCTTTAGAACGGATTAGTTTTACAATGCTTTCTATTTGGTCTAATAGTGCTTTAGAAGCTTCTTTAAAGATTAAATGCGCTTCATCTATAAATAATACTAATTCTGGTTTATCACTATCTCCTTGTTCTGGGAAAGTGGCATAAATTTCTGCCAATAAGCTTAGCATAAATGTAGAGAAAAGCTTTGGTCTATCTTGTATATCTGTAAGTCTAAGAATATTTATGTAGCCATTAGCATTTTCATCAATACGAGTTAAATCGTCTACATCAAAAGATTTTTCACCAAAGAATAAATCGGCTCCTTGCTGTTCTAATTCTATAATTTTTCTAAGAATACTACCAGTAGAGCTTGTAGATATTCTTCCATAACTATCGGCAAATTCTTTTTTACCTGCGCCAGTTGCGTATTGCAGTACTTTTTTAAAATCTTTAAGATCTAGTAATGGTAGTTTATTATCATCGCAATATTTAAAAACTACTGCAACAATACCTTCTTGTGTTTCGGTAAGGTCTAAAATTCTAGAAAGTAAAACGGGTCCAAATTCAGAAACAGTAGCTCTAAGTTTTACACCATCTTGCTCGGATAAAGAAAGTATTTCTACAGGGAAACCTTTGGCCGTAAAAGGAACACCAATTTTTTCGTGACGCTCATCTATTTTTTTATGTCCAGGACTAGGTTGTGCAATACCACTTAAATCCCCTTTTAAATCCATTAATAAAACAGGAATCCCTTTTTCAGATAAGTTTTCTGCAATTACTTGCAATGTTTTAGTTTTTCCTGTACCAGTAGCACCGGCAATAAGCCCGTGTCTGTTTAGTGTTTTTAAGGGGACTTTTACATGGGCATTAGTAATAGTTTCACCATCTAGCATGGCAGCTCCCATAGTTATAAAGTCTCCTTTTGTAGTGTATCCTTCTTCAATATATGTAGAGAATGTGTCTTTAGAACTCATCTGAATTATTTTTTGATAAAAATAAGGGATTTTAGTTTAAAAAATGAAAGCTATATAAAGTAGTTTTTAGAAGATATTCATATCTCAAACCTAAGATGTATCTTTGCAGAATGGTTAAAGAAGAAGTATTGGAGTTGGTGGAAAAAGGTGAAATGCTTCCTTTAATGGAAGAATTTTATACCATACAAGGAGAAGGATACTATAAGGGAACTGCTGCTTATTTTATTAGAGTTGGCGGTTGTGATGTTGGTTGTCATTGGTGCGATGTTAAGGAGAGCTGGAATGCGGAAACACACCCACCAACCGCTATAGATGTTATTGTTACAAATGCAGCTACGTACTCAGATACAATTGTAATTACTGGCGGGGAACCATTAACGTGGAACATGCAGCCATTAACAGCAGCATTAAAAGAAAAAGGTTTAAAAACGCATATAGAAACTTCAGGTGCTTATCCGTTATCTGGTGTTTGGAATTGGATTTGTTTGTCTCCTAAGAAAAATAAATTACCAATAGCAAATAGTAAAGTGTACCAAGAAGCGCATGAGTTAAAAATGATTATTTTTAATAAGCACGATTTTATTTTTGCAGAAGAACAGGCAGCGCAAGTAAATAAAGATTGCATTTTATATTTACAACCAGAGTGGAGCGTTAAGGATAAAATGGTACCGCTAATTGTAGATTATGTAATGAAAAATCCTAAATGGAAAGTTTCTTTACAAACACATAAGTATTTAAATATACCTTAATTTTTATTGAAATAGATTTATGATAAGAATGTGTTTGGATTTGTTCTTGCAATTAAATCAAACTCATCATCGTTAAGTTGTGCATCACTAGAGACAAAAAGGTCTTTTTCAGAGTTATGATTTCTAACTACATAAAAGTCAGTGCCAAATAGAACACGGTCTTTTAATTTTCCATGTTTCGGTTTTAATGTCTCTTTTAATAAGGGGAAAATTTCTTGGTCATGAAGAATATAACTAATATCTGCATATACATTAGGGTATTGCATCATCATACTACTAATAATACTATACCAATCTACATATTTCCACATTTTTGCTAGGCGGTCATAATCTATATTTGTAGTCCCTTTTATGTACTTTATAAATTCTATACCCGTGCCAGGGTTTTTAATTATTTGCTGACTGTATCCATAACTATCTTTTTCTAAATATTTTCTCCATTGGTTCTCACCACCATAGTGGGCTAAACAAATTTTTAATTTACTTAAATCGTATTTTAATGAAGTATTAGCATTGGTATAGCCAAAGATTTTATTTAATTCTGGATCATTATATTTTTCTATTAAAACTCTAAGTAAGGGCTCTTCTAGTAAGCATAGAAAGTTCATGGGGTGGGTAAAATTGCGTTGAAAATCTACATTTTTAACTTCAGATAAAAGTAATTGCTCATCGGATTCTTCGTCTTTAAAAACCCAATGTTCATCCCATTGTTTTAGTTTGCTTCCTCTATAAAAAATAGTCCCTTTAATACAATGACTCATAATGGGTATTCCATTATCAGCAGCATACTTCCAAAGCGGAAGTAATTCTTTTTCAAATGGGTAATAACCAATAGCAGGGTAAATTTTAAAACCACTAAATTTATTTTCTTCTATATATGTTTTTATTAGGCTTGGTTTTAAAATGATTTTTTCATTTTCATAAGTGTAATTAAATAAATCATTGTCAGAACTAGGCCTTTTTTTATTTTCTATAATGCGTCTAGAATCTACAAAAATGAAAGGGTATATTTTAACTCCTTGTTTTTTATAGGTTATAGATTCCTTAATCTGTTTTAATTCGTTAAGCTGCTTTTTAAAAGAATCTTTGCATTTACCAGCCTTCATATATTTCATATCCATGGATAGCAAAACAAACCCAGACTCTTTAGGGTATTGGTCTTTCATTTTAGAAAATATATTGGTCTGTTTTTTATATACAGCATATTTTGCAATGAGTAAGTAGCGATCTATTAATTTTTTAGATTCTTTTCCAGGGATTATTTTAAAAAAATTAAAAATCTTTTTAAATAAGAAAAGCATAAGATTTCTGCCAGATTTTATAAATAATAAAACAAATAAAATAATTCCGACTTTAATATATAATGGTAGGTTTTTAGGAAGAATATCATATTTATTAAGAGTAGCTCTTAAAGCTTCTATAGCTTTGCCTATATAAGTTTCATTTTCCGAAATATTAAATAATTCGGATATCCAATCGTGTAAATAATAAAATGTTACCGTTACTAGCCATACACTTAATATCCAATTTATAATTCGCAATACAGGGTTTCTGGCTATTGCAGCAGAAATGTAGTAAAGAAACCTTCTAAGTTTACGATTCCAGTTTTTATAATATAGATTTTTTATGCTTTTAAAGAATTTGTAAAGCCCAATTATAATATCTAGATGAACAAAATAATAAAAAGGAAAAGGAATAAATTTTTTAGCGAGTAAAGGAGGTACATGTTTAGATGTAAAAACATGCGCATGTGCGTTTACTATCGGTAGTTTTTTATTGGACATACTTTAACTAATTTAATTACTACAAGTAATACAGTTATTTAGTGAACCTTAAATAATAGGGGAGAACTTATTTTTTATAAAAATATGAATACCTTATAAATATAAATGAATTTTCTTTCTTTTTAAAGCTGTATGGTTCGTAGTGTAAATACTAATAAACTTAAATAAGGTATATAATATGATGTTTTATGAATTGATTTATTTATATAATAAAAAATAAACAAGTATTTTTATAGTCTTAAATAAATAACAACTAAACTAATGAAACAACATTTAATTTTGTTAGCTCTTTTAATAGGGCTTTTTTCATCATGTCAAGAACAGAATGAAACTATTACAAAATATGAACGAGAAGTCGATTTTAATTTCGATTGGAAATTTACAGAAGTAAAAGATACATTAAAACCAGCAGTTGTTCCATTGAATGATGCTGGCTGGAGAGATATACGTTTACCACACGATTGGAGTGTAGAGCATTCTTTTGATAAAGAATTGGATGGTGCAACAGGTTATCTTCCAGGTGGAGTAGGAATTTATCAGAAGCATTTTAAAACAGAAAGTAACGCTTCTGAAAAAAGTACCTATGTGCTTTTTGATGGTGTGTATAACAATGCAACATTTTGGTTAAATGGTAAAAAAATAGGAGAAAATCCTTATGGATATTCGCCAGTTTATTTTGATCTTACAGATATATTAAAAGAAGAAGGGCAAGAAAATGTATTAACGGTACATGTAGATCGTTCTCGTTATGTAGATGGTCGTTGGTATCCAGGTAGTGGAATTTACAGAGATGTAAAATTAATTACACTAGATAAAGTACATATTCCTATCTGGGGAACATTTATTAAAACACCAGAAGTATCTAAAGAAAAAGCAACGATTGATTTAGATATTAATGTAGAAAACCAGTTAGCAGAAGCAACTAAGTTTACCCTTAAGACAGATATTGTAGATGCTAATGGAAATGAAGTAGCAACTAAATCTAGTGATGTAACTGTAGAAGCAGGAGCGGTTAAAGAATTTAACCAAGATTTTACGGTAGAACAACCTAAGCTTTGGGGTGTTGCAAAGCCTAATATGTATAAAGCGATTACTACAATTACTAGTAATGGTAAAAAAGTAGATGAATATGTAACTCCTTTCGGAATACGTAAAGTTGAATTTGTAGCAGGAAAAGGATTTTTCTTGAATGGAGAAAATACATTAATTAAAGGAGTGTGTATACATCACGATGGTGGTTTAGTAGGAGCAGCAGTACCTAAAGGAGTTTGGAGAAGAAGGCTACAAAAGTTAAGAGATGCAGGAGTTAATGGTATTCGCCCATCTCATAATCCATTTTCACAAGAGTTTTTAGATTTATGTGATGAAATGGGATTCTTAGTACAAGATGAAATTTTTGACGAGTGGGATTATGCAAAAGATAAGCGTTTAAACTTTCATGAAAGAAAACCAGAGCATGTTACCAGTGGATATGTAAAACATTTTCAAAAATGGTGGAAAAGTGATTTAACTAGATCAGTGCTTAGAGATCGTAACCACCCATCTGTAATACAATGGAGTATTGGTAATGAGATTGAGTGGACGTATTTACACTATCGCTTTATTACTGGATATTGGCCAGATCCAAATGACCCACAAAAATATGATGGGTATTGGGGAGGAGAGCCTTTATTTACGCCTGAAAAAATGAAAGAACGTTATGATGCCTCTCCAAAGGGAGAATATATTTTAGTAGAAACGGCTAAAAAAATTAATGATGCGGTAAAAGAGTTAGATCCTACGAGAACCACAGCAGCTAACTTTATTATTCCACAGGTAAGTATGGTAAGTGGTTTTGCAGATATTGTAGATATTGCAGGATTTAGCTATAGAAATGCAGATATAGATTGGGCACAAAAGAATTTCCCAGATAAGCAAGTAACCATTACAGAGTGCCCTGGTAATTATAATGACTGGAAAGCGGTGTTAGATAATCCAGGAGTATATAGTATGTATATGTGGACAGGTATTGGATACCTAGGAGAAAAGCATGATGGATGGCCAAATAAAAGTGGCTGGGGAGATATGTTAAATATTGGTGGCTTTAAAGCGCAAGGTTGGAATTACTTCAGAAGTATCTGGGTAGACGAGCCTCATCTTTCTTTTGGAACAGTTCCTTTGGCAGCATCTGGATTTAAAGTTAAGAATGCAGCGCAAGACTTGCCCGAAAATTCTAGTGCTTACAATTGGAGAAATACAGGAATGCACTGGAACTATACAGAAGGAGAAGATATTGTAGTTGAGTTAGCTACTAATTTCCCTAAAGTAGAATTGTTTTTAAATGGAAAATCTTTAGGATTTAAAGAGTTAGAAAAAACTCCTGATCATATTCTTCGTTGGATTGTTCCTTATACTGATGGTACTTTAACAGCTAAAGGGATGTATAAAGGAAAAGAGTATACAGAAACATTAGAAACAACTACAGCAATTACAGGGTTTATAATAGATGTAGATAATACATCTTTAAAAGCAGATGCTTACGATGTAGCTCATATAGTTGTGCAATTAGTAGATGAAAAAGAACGCCCTGTTATAGTAGATAATAAAAGAGTAACTTTCGAAATCGAAGGAGAAGCTAAATTATTAGGTGTAGATACAGGAGAACCAGATAATGTTCAAGACTTTCAGTCTAATAGCCTAGTTACAGGTAGAGGTCATGCTTTAGCCATTATACAATCTAAAAAAGTGGTTGGACCAGTTAATGTAACTGTAAAAGTTGATGGTTTAGAAAGCAAAACAGTTACTGTTGATATAAAATAAAAGCTTTAATAAATTGCATTGAAAAAAACTCTCAGTATTTAAGCTGAGAGTTTTTTTGTTTATAGCTATAAAAGAAAACAGATAGTTAATAGATAGAGTCGAATATTAGTTCGTATGGAGCACTTATACTTTATAATTTATTTTTTATAGAATCCGCTTATACTTTAGCTGAAAATTATTAAAATATAAAAAATGAAATCATTAAAAATTAGTATGCTTGCTGTAATATCATTTCTTGCCTTAGGAAATGTAAATGCTCAAAAGTTAAAAGCTTTTGGTAGTTCTATTGAGAAAAAAATTGGACCAGTAGTTAAGAAAGTACCTTATACAGATGTTGTTAGTTATTTGGGACATGCTGCACCCAATACAGAAGATGAAGTAAAAAATGGAAAAAAATTCTATTACATTTATGTTTGGATTCCTGCTGTAGCACCAGAATTAGGATTGCGTATGATGTCTCCTGCTGGTAGTGTTAAAATAAAAAATGCTATTAAAGGAGCAAGTTATGATTCTAATGCTAAATCTAAAGATTATTTTGATACTTACATTACTTTAGAGAGGTCAGATATTTTAACTGAAGGAGCAATAAAGAATGCAGCAACTGCATCATGGACAATTTTAGCAAGAAATGATGATAGTGGAGAAATGCCTAAGCAACCTAGTGGAAGTAGTTACAACTCTTTATTAAGATATGAAAGTAAAGTAGGAGACCCATTAAAAGCATTAACAAGAGGATTGTACAGAATAGGTTTTACAACTTATAAAAGGGGAGAGGTAAACGGAACATTTTTGGCACAAATAGGTTCACCAATTAAGTTGCCAGGTGTTGTAATGGCTAAGACAGTAGATGAGTTGTTGGCTCAAATGAAATAATTTTATTTAAATAATAGATTAAAAAATAGGGAGACATATGTCTCCCTATTTTTTAATCTATACATTATGTTTTAATACATAAATATTATTAATAGCAAATATGTTTTTAAACACTGCGGATATAAGTTTGTTATTTCTAAAAGAGAGGGTTAAGAATATTTTTACGATATATAATATGTTTCTAAAAAGAATAGGAACTTTTAAAATTAATGTAAAAATTTAAAACAATAAAAATGAAAAAAATTATTTTAGGATTAGCAACTTTGGCTTTTATTGCATGTGGTAAAACCACAAAACTGGGAGAAAATGCATCATCTATTAATTCTGCAAAAGAGAAATTGGATGATAAGTTTGGTAAGGATGCTCATTATACAAGTATAACTATAACTGATACAGAACATGGGTCTATTTTAGCGGCTACAGTAACAGAAAATCCTTCTTCTTTAAAAATGGGAGATTGGGCATATTTTCAAAATAGTTGGAAGCAGAATTCAGAAATTACATTAGAATTAAGTGAAGGCTCTAAGGCAGAAGATTTTATGTTTCAAATAAAAGATGGTATTGTTGATTTTGATTTGTTAGGGAAACTAGTGGAGCAATCAAAAGAAAAAGTGGCAAAAGAGAAAAGTATTGATGTTGTTACCGAATTAATTTCTATTAACGCTCCAAATAATGGCGATTTTGAAAAAATGAGATATTTCATAACTACTATACCAGAAAACGGAGGAACTACATTTAAGTTTTGGTATAAAATGGATGGGTCGTTAGAAAATTTTGACTATTAAAACAAAAAAAACTATGTAAGAAAGCACTAAAAAATTAATTTTTTTTGGTGCTTTTTCATGATTATTTTAATGTTAAAAAAGTATGTAGTTTTTAAAGTTTGATTGTAAAAGAAAGTAAGAGATAAAAGAAGAATACAAGACGTTAGAGAAATAAAAGAATGACAAAAAAATTATATAGGCTAATATTAGGAGTGTCAATGATAATTTTTTCTTGCTCCAAGCCAACAGTAAAAGATTTAAGTAAGGTAATACAAAACGATGATTTAAAAAGTTTTGAAAAAGTAAGACAGCAAATAAGTATCGATACGGTTTTGTTTTTTAATGGAAGAAATGCACTGCATTGGGCTTTAGAACATAGAGCTAATAAAATAAGTAAAAAGCTTATAGCAGAAAAGTTTAAGTTAAATGCTAAAGATTCTAGTGGGCAAACACCACTTTTAATCTCTATTCTTAGTCATAATAAAGAAGGTGTAGATAACCTGTTAAAAGAAATAATAGACCTAAACGCGGTAGATAACTTAAATGGATTTACTGCTCTTAATTATGCTATACACATGTCCGATAAGGACCTTTTTAAACAATTAATAGAAAAAGGAGCAAATTATAATTTAAAAAATGGTATGATGGATCAGACTCCTCTACATTTAGCTATAGAGAATAACAACCCAGATATTATTCGAATTTTATTAGAAAAAGAGGCATTAGATACTATAAGAGATACTAATGGAGAAACAGCCATAGATCTTGCTGTAAATGCTTCAACAGATGTAAAAAGTTTATTTTATGATCGGTTTTCGATTAAGGATAAAGAAATAATGCTTGTAAATGAAGCTAGGTTTGGGAATTATATTGAGTTTTTATCAAAAATTTTAAATGAGAAATGGGTTTCAAAAAGAATAGTAAATGAAGCTTTTATTTTTTCTAAAGATACTTTAGTCGCCAGTAAATTATTGCAAAAGGGAGCCTTAGTTAACTACATTTCTCCAGAGTTAAATTATGGAGCGCTTCACTACGCCGCTATTAGAGGTAACGTAACAATGCTTAAGTTTTTAATAAATAGAGGGGCAAATATAAACCAGCTTTCAAAAAACTCTAGTATGTCGGTATTAATGCATGCATCTTCTTTATATAGTAATGTTAATGATTTAGACAGAACCATAGGAGGAATACAAATTGGAGTAAGAAATGTATTTTATGATCAGTTTGCAATGAGCAAAGAAAAAAACAAAGAAAATAGTTTAGAAGTGGTAAAGTTTTTAGCATCTCAAAAAATAAATTTAGATTTTAAGAATAAGCAAGATGAAAATGCTTTGTACTATGCAGAATCTACACATAACAATGAAGTTGCAGCTTATTTAAAAGAAATAGGAATTAAGGAAACAAAAAAATATGAGGAAAGTAAATCGGATAAAATACAAAGAGTATTAAATGGATTTCAATAGTGTAGTTTTTAATTGCTACTTACTCTTGTCTAATAAAATTATAATCATTTTCTAATATGTATTAAATAATAGCGAATATTGATTGTTGATTTATAGATGAGAAATTGATATTTATTTTTGATTTAAAGTTAAGTAACGGTATTGTAATTATAGTATAAATGAAGCTTTTTAATTTCTGTCATTTTTATCTAAAGTATAATACCATAATAAAGAATAAAATTGAAAATGAAAATGGAACAAGAGAATAGTTTAGAAAAAGAACAATTACAGATTTTAGAAAAAATACAGAAAGAAGAATTAGACACCATTTTAGGTTTATACAGAGAATCTACAAGTATGGAAAGCTATGTTAAAATTCCTTTTTTACTTTTTGGAGTATTAGTTTTAATTCATAATGTTTTTATAGCTGGAAATAGTTATGATTATGAGACTTATGATAATATAAAAGCAATAGAATTATTAATTGTAGGAGTTGTGGTATTTATAATTTTTATAATTGCGGGTATAGCTATGAGTAAAAATTCAAAAATAAAAGAGTTGTTGCAAAAAGCATCTCAAAAGCATAACATTTCACTAGAAAAAATACAAGAAGAGTTTAGTGTATTAGGTATTCATTTGTATGGTGGTAGAGGTGTGCAATTAAAGAAAAAGTGAGTTTTAAAGAGAATATCCTAATGCTAAAGAGAATAAATTATAAGTTAATTTTTTATATTTTAATTAGAGTATTTATACTGGTAGTTCCTCTTTTTGGATTATTCTTATTAATGGAATATACAGTCCCAGATCCTACATCAAAGAAGGGATATGTAGACAGAGGATTGGGTTATGGTATGATAGGTGGATTATGGATTGTTGTTTTTTGTTTTTTAATCCTGGTAGAGATGGTTTATAGAATGTATTTAAAACAAAAAGTATGGTGTATTAACGGTATTATATTGTTGTTATTTGCATTATTGGTATTGTTTTTTATCTAAAATATAATAGTAAGGGAAATGATTTTAAAACAAGAAAGAGTAATTCATAAAGTATTATTATTAACTATAATATATGCCTGTGATTTCAGTAAAGAGCCAATAGAAGGAGATAAACATCCATGACGGAGCATATATATTATAGTGTTCTAAATAAAGAAATAGTTTGTAAATAGGTATTAAACAATGAGATTTTAAGTAAAGAGTTAAGCCTAAAAGAAGATGCAATACCTAAATTTAAAGATTTAAAAGATATATATGATGGTAAAGAAAATCAAAAGCAGTATGATTTTGGAGCAACAGATTATCATATGTGTGTGAGGTGTTTTAATCTTCAATTTTTTTTGTCCAAAAGGTTATATCTATTATCATATTCTTCAGAAGAAAGATACTATTAAATATAAGATTTTGAATGGTAATGTTTTTGAGTATGAAACAAAAGCTCATAATAGATTGTTTATGTACGAGCCTACGAGATTATATGTTTTAAAGAAAAGTGAATAAAATTAAATAAGGATATATAAATATTTAAATAAAACAATACCAATGAAAAAACGTATGCAAAAGCTTCTATTGTTTGGTTTTATTATAATGCAAATAGGCATTAATGCCCAAGAATTAATACCATATAGAAAAGGTAATTTATGGGGTTATGCCAATAAAAGCGGAATTGTGAAAATTAAATGTACTTATAATAAGGTTTCTACTTTTAAAGGAGAGTTTGCTTATGTATTTAAAGAAGGTAAAAGAGGAATTATAAATAGTAGAGGTAAAGAAGTTTTAGCTTTAAAAAATTGGATTAGTTTTTCTAAAGTTAAGAACAAAAACTCTTTTCTTATTATTAATCATTTAAAGCAATATGGTGTTATTAATGGTGAAGGTAAAATAGTAATTCCATTTGGTAAATATGAAAAAATACAGCCTTTTAATTCTTTTGGAATTACACAAGTTAATAATGGTAATTTGTTCGGTGTTATAAATTACTTGGGAAAAGAGATATTGCCATTAGATAGTTATGATAATATTTATTTAGATAACAAAACTGATTATTTGTATTTGAATAAGAATGATAAATGCATGTTTTTATCCCCTAAAGGAGAGTTACTTTCCAATAAAAAATACGAGAATATTTCGGCATTAAAAGGGACGAATAATTATTTTATTGTTTATAGTAGGGGTTCGTATGGAGTTTTAGATTTTAAAGGGCAAGAAATTATACCTGTAATGTATGATCGATTACATTATGGAGGAGAAGAAATCTTTATGGTAAAAAAGAATGGTAAATGGATATACATAACTAATAAAAATAAAACTATTATTCAGCAGTTAGATGCTTTAGAGCCCTTTGTAAGTGGTTATGCTAAAGTAATTAAAGAAGGTAAGTATGGTATTGTAAATAAGCAAGGAAAATTAATAGTTGATTTTGGAAAATATGACGATGTAAGAGATAATGAAAATGGACTCTTTGTTGTAAAAAAAGAAGGGGAGTTAGGGGTTGTAAATGTGGATGGCGTAGAAATTGTAGCTCCTAAATATCAAAAAATATCAAATTTTAAAGGAGGTTTTGCTGTCGTATCCCTAGAAGGTAAATATGGAATTATTAATGCTGAAGGAAGAGAAATAAAAGCCTGTAAATATGAGGAGCTTCGAAAGGTACATGACAAAGGTTTAAAAGCTTCAATTTTTGTAAAAGACAGTATGTATGTGCCATCAAAAAAAGTATTAGTAAGATATAAAGAAAAAGGAAAATATGGTTTGTTTAATTCAAAAGGAAAACAACTACTTAAAGCGGCTTATCATAAGATTAATTTAGAGTATGCGCATGCTAATGTTTTACTATCTAGGCAAGATGTAAAAAGTAAAAAAACATTATTAGGTTATTATAATGTAGATAAAGAAATGTTTATAACCGATATAATTTACAAACAGGCAAAACCTTTTGAAAGTAAACACTTTAGTGTGGCAGAAGTACAATTACAGAACAATGCAAGAACAGTAATAAATGCGATAGGGGAACAAGTTATTCCGGCAGAATTATATTTCCAAAAAATACAACAAATAAATAATAGTCACTTATTGGTTAAATCTAATACCTTTTCTTTTGGTTTATATAATATAGCTCAGAAAAAATATAGTGTTCCATTAGGGAAATATAGTAGCCTTACACCATCTTTAGATGCTCAGTTTTTTTGTGTAGGTATAAAGGTAAAAGAACAAAATAGAACAAGTACAAAATATGGTGTTATTAATGTAAATGGAAAAGAAATTACACCAGTAAAGTATGATAAAGTACAGGGAGTATTTAACGGAGATTTTGTTAAAAATAATAGTATAGAAGTAAAACTAGAAGGTAAAAATGGTTATGTGAATACAAGTGGTAAAGAGTTTTTTTAATGGAGAATAAGCAAAAATATTTTTTAGTGCTAATAGTTTTTATACTATCTATAAAAAGCTATTCGCAAGCAAAAACGATACATGTTTTTGTAGCTTTGTGCGATAACCAATTTCAGGGTATTGTGCCAGTACCAAGTAAAATAGGAAACGGAAAAGATCCTAAGTTAAATTTATATTGGGGCGCTGCTTATGGTGTAAGTAATTTTTTTAATGTAAAAACTAAAGATTGGAAGTTGGTAAAACATTTAGAATCAACAAATACCAATGTTTTAGATCGAATGCTTTTTAAGCATGCAACAAAAAATGTTTACTTATTGGCAGATGCTTATGATGGACAGCAAATAAAATCTTGTACGGAAGATTTTTTAAAAGTGTCTAATAAACAAAAATTAATAAAAATTAAACAAGATAGCAAAGAGTTAAATTTTGGTGGAGGCGCAGACTTAGTTGCATATGTTGGCCACGATGGGCTAATGGATTTTAATGTTAAGGTTAGTTATAACAAAGTAGAAGGAGCTAAGAAAGATGTTATTATTTTGGCATGTTATAGTAGGTCTTATTTTTCTTCTGAGATAAAAAAAGCGAATGCTAACCCTATTTTATGGACTACACACCTTATGGCTCCTGAAGCTTATACCTTAAAAGCAGCTATTGATGGGTGGGTTCTTAATGAATCAGGAAAACAAATAGACGAGAGAGCTGCACAAGCTTATAATAAATACCAAAAGTGTGGTATTAAAGGAGCCAGAAACCTTTTTGCAACAGGTTTTATAAACTAATGTATAGATAAATAATGACAGTTATTCTTTTTATAATAGTAGCAGCATTAATAGCTGTTTTTTTAATTAAATATGGATTTAGAAAATTAGGTGTTTCTAATAAGATCACTCAGATAATTATAGCTATTCCTTTAGCAATTTTTATAGCATCTTTGCTTTATTATCTATTGATGGCCCTTGTATTACTCTTGGTAGATGGCGAGAATATGGATTACTTTTAAGCAAAAAATAATTTAAGCTAATCGCATATACAGTAATTAAAAGCGAAAATATGTTAATGGCTTTGTAAAATGCATCATGTGGCTACATTTACGTTAAATAAATCAAAAACAACATGAAAAAAATAATTTTTGTAGCTATTAGCGCTTTGGTATTGGTTAATTGTGGAACAGATAAAAAGAAAGATAAAGAAGGTATAAAAGAAGAATTGTTAGAAGCGCCAACAGCTGAAAATAAACAACAAATACATATAAAAGAAGATTACTTAGAGCAGTCTATTTTAGATTTTCAGAATTGTAAGGCAAAAAGTGAAGAACGCTCTGATTGTAGAAACACACTAGCGAAGTATATCAACTATACTTATAATATAAAAGATTTTAAGGATAAGAATAACAAAGAAGTAGTATACGATAGTATACAACCTATTATTTTAAAATCTTCTAAATGGAAAAGTATAGGTTTAGCAACAATACAAGAAAATTTAGATAAAGCTTTAATGCATGCTAATAAAGGGAAGTTGGCATTGATTATAGATACATCTAAAACTTATGGGCATGTAGTAGTTGTACAACCAGGAGAAAGTAAAAAATCTGGTTCATGGGCATTAAAATTGCCAAAAGTATTATCGCTTTCTAATCATAATCCATCTAAATCTTTTTCAGACAAAACGTTAGCATATGCATTTAAAAAGAGTGATGATTTACAGGTGTTTATAAGAGAGTAGTTACTAGCTTAGTAGAATTAAAGATAGTATTCGTGATTTTTCTGTAAACAGAATTAATAAGGGTTTAACGTATAAAAAAGTTAAGCCCTTTTTTATACGTAGTTAAGTACTAACTAATAATTAGCATACGATTTTAAATTGATTGTTGCCAATTCTGAGAAATTTTCACATTAACTTTTTTAGCCATTAACTTAAAAGAAGCTTTTTTTGGTATACTTCCTAACTTTTCTATTAAATAGGCAATTTAAAAATACTTTAATATCTAAATAAGGAAATTAAAAAGTAGTATAGGTTTTATTAATAATTATATTAAGGTTAAATTGTAATAAGAATACTATTGATAGATAAACTTATTTTAGTAATCTAGATACAAATTCTTCTTTTTTTCGTGTAGCTACGGGTATTTTTTCTCCTGATTTTAAGAAAACATATCCATTTTTGTCATACCTATCTACATACTTTAAATTTACAACGAAAGATTGGTGTGTTCTTATAAATGTGCTTTCTGGTAATTGACCCTCAAACTCTTTTATAGGTTTAGAGGCTATATAGTTTTTTTTATTATCTAGATAAAATGTGGTGTAGCCTTTATCGGATTGGCAGTACATTAACGATTCAAAACGTATAACCTGGTAACCTTCTTGTAGCCTTAAAACCATATGCTCTTTTTTATTGTCTACTAATTGTTCTTTTACAATTTCTAAACGTTCTTGTTGCTGATTAGAAGTAGAATTTATGGCTTTATCAATAGCAGCTTCTAATTCTTCAATATCTACGGGTTTTAATATATAATCTATAGCACCATTCTTTAAGGCTTGTAGAGCGTATTGATCGTATGCGGTAATGAATATAACCTGAAAAGATAATTCTTTTACGTTTTCTAAAAAATCAAAAGCAATACCATCTTTTAAGTTAATGTCTAAAAAAACTAAATCGGGTTTACACGCTTTTGTTACCGTAATGGCCTCTTTTACACTTTCGCACTCCCCTAGAATATCAACTTCTTTATTAAGAGATTGTATCATAGAGATGAGTCCTTTTCTAATATATAATTCGTCTTCTACAATTAATGCTTTAATCATAATTCTTCGTTTTTATGAGGTAATATTAAGGTGATTTTATTTCCAGCGTAGCCACTATTAACATTTTCGATATGTAGATCGGAGGCTATATTAAGTCTTTTAGAGAAGATTTTTAATAACTCTTTAGATTTTATATAAGTATCTATTTTCTTTTCTAGAAGCTGTTTTTCATTTTCCTTACTTTCTATACCATTATCTGTAATTACACAATTAAGAGTTTCTTTAAAGTAGCTTAATTTAATTTCTATAATTGGGTTCTCAGTCTCTTTGGTGTTACAATTTATGATTGCTTGTTCTATAAATGGTTGAACAAGCATAGGAGGTATATATATATCTTTATCTTTTAATTCGTTGTTAATATGTATTTTGTAGTCAAAACTATTTTCTACTTCAAGCTGTTGTATTTCTAGATAGTATTTAATTGTATTTATTTCATCTATTAATAAAATTAGCGGTTTTCTTGAGCTCTCTAAAATTAGGCGTAATAATTTAGAAAACTTTGATATGTATTGAACACTTTTAGGGTTTTTGTTGTTAATCATTCCCTTCATAGTTAACAAAGAATCAGATAAATATTCTGGTTTAAGCTTTGTCCAGTTTAACCTCTGATTCATTAGAACATTTTTATATGAAGATTGCATAATACGATACTTAAAAAACAAAACAGCAATTATTAAAATAAAAATTAATGTAAATAAAGCTAAGGTTCCTTTTAATATTTCACTTTTAGACTCGGTAAGTTTATCATCTATATATTTAACTTTTTTTATTAACCTATTTTCATTTTTGTTAGCAGCTTCAATAGAAAGAATTTTTTCTTTAATCCTTTTCTGTAAAAGTGCTTCGTTGATTTGATAAATACTATCTAATGAAGATATAGCAATGTTTGTATTGCCATTTAGTTTATGTAAAGTATAGAAATTTTCGAAAATACCTCTTTTGCTAGTTAGCCTACTATCAGGTGATAAATTATTATATGCAGAGTCTAAATAAATTTTAGCTAGTTTCCAATCTCCTTTTTTTGTGTAGGCAGAGCCAATATTATTGTATTTAACATTTAAATCTGCATAGTATTTTTCTTGTCTATTTCTATGAGATTCTAGGCTTTTTTTTAAATAGAAAATAGCTTCATCATACTTTTTTAATTGTAATAGAATAATCGCAAAATTATTAGAGTAAATAGATAAATTTTGATATTCTTTTTTTGTTATTTTTTTATAAGAGTTATACGCTTTTTGCCCTTGTAAATTATGATGATATAGCATACCGCATTTAAAACACAGTTTCATAAATTCTATAGAATCCTTTTTTTTAAAAAATGGAGTAATAGAATCACAAAACTTAACACCTTCGTCTATTCTATATAAATCTATAAGATGTTCCGCTTTTAGGTTAAATGCCTTTAATAGGTTTGCAGCATCTTTTTTTTCTGATGCTTTCTGAATCATTTCACTAGATAGTACATATCCATTTCCAAATTGTCTTGTTCTTCCGTATGATCTAGAAAGCCAAAAATATTCTTTAAAAGATAATTCATTACTAGCTTGCTTTTTTGTTAATATACTTATTACGGAGTCATATTCTCTTTGCTTAAATAATAGCTCTGTGGTATTTTTATTTGTTTGACTCCATAAAATAGAACTCCCTAAAGTATATAGGAATAAGAATAATACTATATTTAAATATGTGGTTTGGTTAGTAATCATACAAGGGTATTCTGTTGTTTTAATACGTATGGTAATTTTAAAATAACTTTAGTTCCTTGTTCATTACTCATTTTTAAATCTTCTATAATAACAAAAAAATTATGCTTCATTTTTTTAGACAAAATGGCTAATCTGTCTTCTACTATTTTTATTGCTAAGGAAGATTTTTCCTTACTTTTTTTTGTTGAACCCGATAAAAAACCTATGCCATTATCTTTTATAATGCATTGTAGTATTTTTCCTTGCATAGTAAAATGTATGTCAATTACAGGTTTTTTTATTTCTTGTTTAAAGCCATGGATAATAGAATTC
This sequence comes from uncultured Cellulophaga sp., assembly GCA_947492955.1. Lineage (GTDB taxonomy): Bacteria > Bacteroidota > Bacteroidia > Flavobacteriales > Flavobacteriaceae > Cellulophaga. The sequence continues at coordinate 611,899 of CANLOV010000001.1, forward strand.
TCTATAAATGGCTGAATAATCATTGGAGGTATTAAAAACTCATTCTTAATATTTTTATCAATATTAACTATAAAACTCACTTCTTTTTTAGCACTAAGGTTTTGTAAATCAACATAATCTTTTAAGCCTATAATTTCTTCATTTATTGGAATAAATTTTTGAGATTGATCCTTTACAATAAACTTTAATATGTTCGAAAATTTTGACAGGTATAGTGATGCCTTATTATGCTCATTATTTAGCACCATTCCTTGAACAATGGAAAGTGAATTAAATATAAAGTGAGGTGTCATTTGTGAAGTAAGTAACTCTTGTTCATTTAAGACTTTTTGATATTTTAGTTTTATATTTTTATACATATATAAAAGAGCTAAAGAAGTCATTGCAATAATTAAATAAGCTAGAATAAGGTACCCGGTTACTTTTGTTTTATTTGTTGTTTTTATTTCCTTATCTATAGAGGTAACTCTTTTGGTAAGAATGTTTTTTCGTTGGTTTATGGCAGATAGTTCCTGTGTTTTTTCTTTTATTTTAGTATCATAAACATAGTTGTTATAATCATCAATTTGATGAATAATATTTAATGCTTCATTATGTTTTCCTTGTAGTGTGTAAAAATGATAGTAAGTTTTTAACCATTCTTTTTTATGAATAACCTTTTTTGTGTGTTGTAAGGTGTAAGAAGCAGAATCTAAATATTTTTTAGCCTTTTTCCAGTTTTTATATACTATTGAAATTTTAGCAATGTTAGTTAGGCCAACATTAATATATTCTAATTCATTTGCCTCATAACTAATATCAATTCCTTTCTTTAGATAATATAGTGCTTTAGGATATTTTTTTAAATTCATTAATATAACACCATTGGTATTAATATAAATAGGCGTTTGTTTTAATTCTTCATTAGTGATTTTTTTATATGTATCATAAGCTTTTTTATAGTTGTCACCATCGTTATACAAAACACCACACTTAACACATAGTTCCTGTAAAAAAGGTGCATTGCTTTTTTCTAAATATAAAATTGCACTATCACAAAAAGTAACTCCTTCATTAGTTTTTGATAAGTCTACTAAGTTTTCTGCTTTTAAATTATAGGCAATAGATAAATTTTTTATTTGGTTTGTTTCTTGTAACTCTGATATGGCTTTATCTAGAAGAACAAGACTTTTATATTGTTTATTAACTTTACTGTAAGATTTAGATAAAATAAAAATGTCATCAATAGAAAGATTTGTTGATCGTTCTTTATTAGTAAGATTTTTAATAACATCATCGTATTTTTTTTGATTAAAAAGTTCAGTTAAGTTGTTAGACTGAGCAACTATAGCTATAGAAAAAAAGAAACAGAATAGAATAAGACTTTTTTTTAAAAAATGCATTAATGAATAAAATACTTGTGTTAAATTATTTTTTGATTGTATATACTACTTTTAAGATTTCTAAAATTATAGTGTTGTATTTATTTGATATTAGTTAAATCTGCTAGATTCCTATACCATATAAATATTATACTCTAAAATAATTAAAGCTATATTTTCGTAATAAAACTCAAAATAAGGAAATTAAAAAGATTTATTAAATAAATAATCGATATTAGCTTATAAGTAGTTAATATTCGAAAACCTTTAATCTATACTATATTATAATTAAAACAGATTAAGAGAATAGTTTTAATTTTTATAAATAATAGTTATATGTAAAAAATTAAAATGATGTTGTGAGGGAAGAAAATTTCTTGTACCCTATTAAATAAAGGTTTAAAGAAAATACAAGTAATGTTGAATTATTTTAACAATGTAGTGGCTGGATAGATTTAGCCTACCCAGCCTATGATTTTTATCAATATACTACTTTATGGTATTTAACTGGAAATTATATTAAAATACAAAACCAGTTTATTTATATTAATCCCATGCAGAAAGACCAATAATTTCACCATTTGGCCCTACAAAGAACGTGTATTTATCACGAGCATAGTTGTCGTTTTCTAGTTCATACCCTTCTTCTTTTAACTTGTCTCCAATGGGACCAATGTCATTTACTTTAAGCATAAAGTGATTGTGGTTAGTATTTCCAACTGGTCCTATTGTATCTATAAATTCAGGAGCAGTTAATGATAAGCTAATTTCTAAGTCATTTGCTTTAAGTTTCATAACAAGCATTCCTTCTAGTCCTGGGCCATGTAGAATTTCAGCATCAGACATTTTAAAACCAAGAATTTCTCGGTATAATTTTAAGGTTTTTTCTAATTCTAGAACATGTACACATATATATTTTAAACCTGTTACTCTCGCTTGTGTTGTACTTTCTTTTTTAGCTGCTGGTGACTCTGTTTTTTGTGCAAAAGTGAAGCTGGTACCTGCTAACATAAACACAACAAGAAAGCACCATCTCCTAACAAACTTAGAAACAGTGATGTTTGCTTTTTTACCATTGCTTTCTTTTTTACTTTCAATAATGTTTATTTCCATAATTATTCTCTTAAAAAAATATGATTTTCGTAAAAATATGATTGTTTGCGGTAATAGTAAGTGTAATATTCATAGACAAAAACTGAACAGGTAATATAATGTAACTTGCGCTTTATAGCCATAGTAGTGTATGTCTGAATAAAAACTAGACAATAGGTTTAAACTGGTCAAAATGAGATGATGTGATTCTATTATTTTGTAATATTATCATACTTTAATATATTGAAAGGGTAATTTATATAGTAATTTATTGCATAAAATGTAATTATAACGTCAAGTAAATTTCCATACAACATTACATTAACATTAATTAAGATACTATTTAGGTAATTAAAAATAATAGCATGAAATTTTATAAAAGCCTTTTTCTTTTTTTTATTATAGCTTCTTGTTCTCAGGTAAAAAATAAAGAACAACAAAAGCTTAAGGATACTTATAATTGGGAAGAATTGATAGATGCAGATTTAACAAATTGGGATACTTATTTAAGTTATAAGCACCAGCCTGGTTATAATGGTTCTGTGCCAAAAAATGCAGATGGAGAAGAAATAGCTCCAATAGGGTTAAATGATTCTTTATACAATGTTTTTACAACTTTTAAACAAGGAGAAGATGTTCTAATAAAAAATACAGGAGAGTATTATGGTTGTTTAATAACCAAAAAAGAATATGCAAATTACCATTTTCAGTTAAAGTACAAATGGGGTAATAAAAAATGGGCATACAGAAAAAATTTGCTAAAAGATTCGGGTATTTTATATCATTCGGTAGGTCCTATGGCTGTAGAATATTGGAGGTCATGGATGCTTTCTCAAGAATTTCAGATTATGGAAGGGCATACAGGAGATTTTTGGAGCCAGGCAAATTCTGCAATAGATATTCGTGCTTATAAACCAGAATCAGTTTTGGACCCTATGGCACATGAATCTCAAGATTTTATTACCTTAAGTATGAATAGCCCCTATAGAAATTATTGTCTGCGAAGCGGTAATTACGAAAAACCACATGATGAATGGAATACACTAGATTTATATTGTTTCGAAGACAAGAGTTTGCATGTGGTAAATGGGGAAGTGGTTATGATTTTAAAAAACTCTAGATATATAGTTGAGGACGGAAAAGATGTGCCGCTTACTAAAGGAAAAATTCAGCTCCAAAGCGAAGCAGCTGAAATATTTTTTAAAGACATTAAAATAAGAAAAATAGACTCGCTAACACAAAAACAAAGTAAACTTTTTTAAATTAATAAAACTTAAAAATAATATATTATGAAAACTCACTCATTTCTAATTGTTGGCCTTGTAAGTATACTTATCTCGTGCTCATCTAATTCTAATGAAGAATCTGGCGGTCCAACGGCAGCGGATGATACTCTTTCTGTTACAGAGAATAGTAAATCTGGTGATAATAACCAAATAGATGTGTCTGCAAATGATAATATTGGACCAAATGGCGGCGATGCAAATAATTATAGTTTAGCAAGCTCTCCAGCAAATGGGAATGTTACAGAAGTTAGTGATGGTATTTTTGAGTATATACCTGATTCTAACTTTTTTGGAAATGATAGTTTTACCTATAAAATAACAGATAAAGATAATAATGGCGATACAGCTACAGTTGCTATAGAAGTAACAGAAAATCAAGGTCCATCAGCTGAAGTTTTTGAAAATATAAATCCTGATTTTCCTTCTTTCGTATCTATAGAGGATACTACTCCAAATGATAAAAAATGGGTTAAAGTAGATGCTCTTTCTGATGAATTTGAAGGTCCTTTGGATATTTCTGATGATCCAAATGATACATCAAAAAAGTGGTATAATTCATTTTGGAATTATGGTGGAACTCCTGTTTTTATGAGGTCTGAGAATTCTTATACAGAAGATGGTAATCTTTGTATAAGGGCAACATTAAGGAATGATGCAAATTGGTTTCAAACAGCAAGAGTTCACTCAACTACTAAAATAAAGTACCCTATGTATACAGAATGTAGTATGAAAACGGCTCATATCTCTGCTTTTAATACTTTTTGGTTGAATAATGGTGATATTAATGATAGAGATGAAATAGATATTGTAGAAAATAATTCTAAACCAACAGAAGATTGTGTAAATACTTCTATAAATACACCAAATTTCCCATGGACTACAAATTTATTTCCAACACAAATGAACTCACAATATTTTATAGCTAAAAACGGAGTTACAGAAAGACATGAGGATAATTATGATACAAGATGGTTGTCTGATGAAAATCCTAAAAAAGACAAAACTTGGAACGAAGATTACCATATTGTAGGGTGTTGGTGGATTGATGAGCGTACAGTTCAATTTTACCTAGATGGCGAGCCAGCAGGAAGAGTTACTACAAATCAGGATTTTACTTTAGAGTTAGAGCTTATTTTTGATTTGTGGACTGCTGATGAATGTTTCTTAGGAGGGTTGGCAGATAAAAATGATTTGGCAGACAATACAATTAATACAATGAAAGTTGATTGGGTGCGTACTTGGAAATTAGAAACAAAATAAATTTTTGTTATAACATAAATTAAAATATTAATTTACAAACAGTTAGTTAGTTTTTTAGTTAGAGGCATGGAAGTTAATCCATGCCTTTTTTTATACTCTAAATAAAGGTTTAGCTATATTATATTCTTAATAAGCTTTATTTTTTTCTAAGTGTTAATTTAAACTGTGAAATTTATTGTTGTAGTTATGTCTGGAATAAAATATATAAAATAAATGAATAACTCTTAATTAAATAAAATGTAGGTAATTATTAATCCTGATAGTAAATGTAATAAAGATATGAATAGTCTTAATAATGTGGTAAATTATAAAGTGTATTAGGTTAAAGATAATCGCTTAGATTATATGTAAAATGTCTTTAAGAGATTATTCTTTAGGTTTGTAGAGGATTTTGTAAAAAGAAGGTTTGTTTTGTAACTGTAAGGTTAGTGCTTTAATTTTTTGTTTGAAATTATAAAACTAAATAAGTTGTATTATTATGAGAATTAAATACAGTGTTAATATATATTAGGTATTAGTTAATGCTGTGAATTAAAAAAGGCAGTATCTAATTTAGATACTGCCTTTTTTTAGTGGAATAATTTAATTGTGAACTAATTATTCTCCTTTAGCTCTGTGTTCTACTTTTCTTTTAGAGGTAAAGCTCATAATACTTTGGTAGTTCCAGCTGTTATATACATGTGATAATCCCCATCGTAATATTTCAGTAGGGTCTTTTTCGTTGTCAGCAGTTCTGTTAAGACCTATGGCATGTGCGCTAACTCCTGGTATAACAGACATTATTTCAAAGTTTATTCCATCAGGAGACCATTGAATAGTGTTTTTTTCAGGACCATCTGTTGTAATTAAAGCAGCAATACCACCATTGTATGGCCAAACACAAATTTCATGCCCGCTATTACTAATAGGGTTGTATTTAGATTTTATATACGGACCTTCTGGCTTATCAGCTATTGCAACACCATGGCGTATTTGTCTACCACCAAAAGTAATTTTTTCTCCCATTTGTTCTCCTTTGTAATAAAGATAAAATTTACCTTTATAAGGTACAATACAAGGGTCGTGTACTTTATGGCTATCAAAATCACCTTTCTTTTCAACGGCAAATCTATCTTGCTTATCACCCTTCCAAATACCATTATCAGCTGGGCTAAGTATAGGTTCTTTACTTTTTGTCCACGGTCCATTAGGAGAATCAGACCAAGCTAATCCTATTTGGTTTTTAACACGTACTGTATATGGAGATTTTACTGTTTGGTAGCATAAATAGTACTTATTCTCGTGTTTCATAATTTCAACAGTAAATACAGATCTATCATCGTACTCTCCTTTTTTACCGCGAGCCACAGCTAAGCCTTCTTCTTTCCAAGTTTCTCCGTCTTCAGAAGTCGCATACCATATATCGCATCGGTCCCAAGGAAATACTTTGTCATTTTCTACGTCACCCCCAAAACCTTGAGTGGTACCAGTACTTCTAGAGTACCATACATAGTATTTACCATTTTCTTTAATCATAGCACTAGGGTCTCTACGAACAACCCCTTCTTCATAAGCTAAGTCTCCTTTTAATGGTTTTAAGTTAGAAAATTCAATAAACCAATCATTGCCCAAATCTGTAGGCCATTTTAAAGCTCTTTTAGATGCTGCACTTAGGTAATTAACATTAGTTATACCCAGATGATCTATTTGTTCTTGTGTTATTTCTGTAGGCGCAGAGTTTTCTTTGCTTTCAACAGTACTTACTTTTTTAGTAGAATTACATGAAATCAATAATGTAATTAATGACAGATGAATGAATATTTTCGTTTTTAAAATCATATTTAGTTGTTATTTAGTTATTAAATGTATAGTGTATTTATTTTATTCTGATCCTTCTATTATACTAATGCTTTGTATAATATATAAATCTATTTGTTGTTTTTTTATAATTGTATTTTATAGGAGTTTATGAGTTTTTAATTGTTTGATTTTTTTAAAATATAGCAAAATATCTAAATCTAATTGTATTAGTTTTTTTTAAAGTAATTTCATATTTTTTGTAATATTATTACTCAACTTTCACTAGAAATAAAGGTTGTTTAGCGTCTATGTTAATTTAATTCAAAAAATATCCTTATATTATCGTATTGGTAATATGTTAAGTATTATTTTAACAAATATCAATTATAAGTGATACAAATCTTTTATTTTTTAATGAATAAAAACTGAACATATGTATTAAGTGATTTTATATTGATAGATTATAACTAATCATACGTTATATTATAGTTGATTTAAATATTTTATATTCTGTTGAGTCTTAAATTGCATGATGTCTAGTTTTGAATTAACATATACTAAAATTTAAAAAAATGAAAAAGAGTTTGGGTTTGCAAAAAATGTTAAGCACTATTTTTTTTATAGCGTGTTTCTGTACTAATGCTCAAGAGCCTTACCAAACAAATAAATATATTGATAAGGCAAATCTATTAACGGCAAAAAATTTAGATAGCGCCATATATTATCTTAAAGATGGGATTAATCATTATTCAATCGAAAAAGATACAACGAACCTTATCAATAGTTTGTGTCAACTTTCTGCATTGTATGATAATGTATTAGATTATGGAAAGTCCTATGATGGTTATTGGGATGCTTTAATTTTAGCTGATATGTCTAATGATAGTATTTCTAAAGCCAGAATCTATCAAGAATTAGGTTGGTTATATAATTCTTACAGAAGGGAAGACGAATCGTTACACTATTTTAATTTGTCTTTAAAATTAAAGAAGAAGCTTTTGCAGGAAAATAAAATAGGCGTAGATTATTTAATTAGCAATTATTTTGCTATTGTAAATTGTTACCGTATTAATAATGATTTAATAATGTCTAAAGTTTATTTAGATAGTTGTAATCAATACTTAAAAAAGTTAAAACCTTATAGAGAATCATATTATGTTGAATCTGAAGAGGCGTACTATAATGCTGTAATTGGAGGGAATTATAATGCTTCTCTTAATAAGTTAAATGAGGCTAAAATATTTTTTCAAAAAGAAAACCCTTCTTATCAAACTGTAATAAACTTCTTAATAGGAGAAGTACATAGGTTAAAAGGTGATTTTAAAGAGAGTGTAAAACATTACAAAGAATCGCTTAGATTTTCGAAAATGTATAACAGGCATTTAGGGTACAAGTTGTATAACTATGAAGCATTATCTGCCTTATATCAAAATAAGGGTAATTATAAAGAGGCTCTACATTATAAAAATAGTGCGCAAGAATTAAATGAGGATATATTTGGGAGAAGAAGTAAAAACAATAAGCATTTAATTGAAATAAAAGACAGGTATAGGCTTCAAAAAGAAAAAGAAAAGGCATTGCTAAAAGAGGCTAGAATTGAAAAATTAGAAAATCAAAAGAGAATAGCTTTTTTACAGAACATTTTAATGGGAGTAGTAGTAGTTTTTTTAATAATGTATGGTTTGTTACTTATTAGAAATTTAAGAAGAAAACATAAGTTAGAAAAAGAAAAAACTAATGAGGTAATGAAGCTAAAAAATAGAGAGCTTACAGCATCTGCCTTGCAATTAGTAGAAAAGGAAGAATTTATTGTTAAATTAAAAGAGAGTATTTCTAGAAATGATGATATAGATTTTAAATCAATACATAATATGATTAAAGGTTTTCAAAATTCTCCTGGAGGAAATTGGAAGGAATTTGAAGCTAGATTTACCTCGGTAAATCAAGATTTTTATGATAAAATTAGAAAAAAATACCCCAATTTGGGGCAAACAGATTTAAAGCTTTGTGCTTTGGTAAAATTAGGTTTTTCTAGTAAAGAGATGTCTTCTTTATTAGGTATTACTGTAGAGAGTGCTCATACGTCTAGATATAGACTAAGAAAAAAGCTAAAATTAGAAAAAGGAGCAAATCTTATGGAATTTATGTCAACAATATAGTATTGTTCTTAAAAATACTAATTTCATAAGAAATTAATAACTGTTCTTTACGGTTAGTAATACGCTTAACTTATATTCTTTAATAGCACAGAGAGTAATTTATTATTGCTCCAATAAATAAAAAAGAGGTTGACTTATTTAAAGGTTAGCCTCTTTTTGGGTTGTAATATATACAATTAAACTCTATAGTTTAGTAGGTATTGTATTGATGAAGTGTACTTATTCATAATAATATGTAAATTATTAACATTACACTAACACTATATTAAGTAAGTATGTTCTTAGGTTTAAGGTGAAATAATTAAAAAGCTTTTCTGATAATAAGATTTACTTTACTAATACATATAAATAAAAAGGGATTGTTACTAAGTAACAATCCCTTTTTCTCAACTGAATTAAACTATACTTTTTATGGTCTTACGTTAAGTATTCTTAACGCCATCCCGTCTATAAAAAATTTAATAGGATCGCTGTGGTTCGCATTTTGCCCTCTTATTAAGAACTTTGAATTTGCAGTATTATTAGGTATGAAAGTTGCGCTTTGGAAAATCCATTCACCAGTTGGCGTAGAGCTTTCAAAAACAGTACCTACTACATCTGCATAATTCCAGCTAGCATCATAAAATACAATATTTGATGCTGCATTACCCACCGGAGCATTAGGAATTGGGTCTTCTAAATACACCCAGTAGCTAATTTCATATGTTTTTCCACCTTCTACAGGAAATTCTGTATTAGCAGCAATAATCATTCCTCCATTAGGTCTGAAGTTTATAGACATACCTTGAGCTTCATCAAAAGCAAGATTTGCATTAATTTGTATATCATATTGTTCCCAGTTGCCTCCCCAACCTTGGTATGGCCAGTCACCTCCTCCAATTTCAGGACCATCAGCTGTGGTAGATTCAAAACTATAATCAACACCATTAGAAACAAAAAGGTTTTCAGGAGTTGGAAACTCAGTCACTTGTGCATCAACAATAAGATCAGAAGCAACTGCATCAGTGGTTGTTAAACTACCAGGAGTATAGGTTACATAAACTAGATCGTCAATATAAAATGGTGTGCCATCTAATTCAAGAAAAATTAAGGTTGCTTCATCACTATCCACAGTAGCAGATACAACAGTAGGGTTCAATAGAATAGGATTCATGGCATCCTTATTGTTTTCTATCCTAACCGTAAAATCACCAGCATTAACCGTAGCGTCATCAATTTCTCTACTGAACTCTAAACCAATTTTATCATCTACCTGAAAAAGTCTATCTAAAGTAACTGGTTCTGTAGAAGGAATCACCTTTATTAATTTTTCATAGAAAAGAGTATCGGCATCGGTAGGGCGAAACCTAGATGCTAGGTATTGTAAATCCCAAGTACCTAACTTACTAAATTTCATATCTACAAAATCATCTGTTTCCTCTTGCGGAAGTGATTTAGGATTACCACCTTCAGAAGACCAATTTACATTCTGAGGTTCCCCAATTGCGGTATAACTCAAACGAATGGAGTTACTCGCTTCTAATTCATGTTCTGCATTATCTGCTAAATTTAGCTCCGTACCAGTACTACCATCTTCATTAACACGATAGGCCTTTAATACTGATTTAATCGAATCTATTACGGTTACAACAATAGTTGTATCTAACTCTCTAGTATCACTAGGTTCAGTACTATCATCATTACGAAAAACATCTCCTTTGAATTTTTGATTAAGTACAACATCATAAACACCAGCTCTATTAAATATTGCCTTAATAACATTTTCAGATGAAGTAGTACCGCTTCCTCCAGAAACAATACGTCCACTGCTTGGAAGTGTCCATGTTCTAGATTCAACTCCTCGAGAGATATCACCGAAATCAATATCACCACCAACGATTACTGTGTTAGCAAAGTCTTGTTCTGATGTTACAATAATTCGATGGTTTACATCATTTATATTCAAATCTTCTTGCTCTTCGCAAGCTACAAATAGTAGCGCTAGGACAAAGAGCATGCTTAAAAATTTATTTTGTTTCATATCTAGCAATTTTAATTATTAAAATTTGGATTATTTAACGCTTCTCCTGTAGGAATTGGGAAATAGTCGTGTTGTTCCGATTGGTAGTTATCAGCAGACAACACATAATCTGCTCGAACAAATCCTGATATAAATAAAGGCGCTTCACCTTCACCCGAAACATCCAAGTTGTTCTCACGCCAAACTTCATCAGCACGTAATTCGTCAAAAACCTCTTTAACTATACCCCAACGAACTAAATCTTTGTAACGATGTCCTTCAAAACAAAGCTCTATTTTTCGTTCTACTTTTTGAATATGTTCCATTACTGTTTGTGCATTAGGAGTAACAAAAGTTAGGTTTCCACCATTAACTTGAGGGCTTATATGAAACGCTGGAAACATTCCACCATTCATATCCATATATTGCTGCAAGGTGAATACACCAGCACGGCTTCTTACCATATCAATATATTGAATGGCAGTCATAAAATCGCCACTATCATTAATTATAGCTTCAGCATACATTAATAGAACATCTGCATAACGAATATGTCTAAAGTTTATTCCACTACGTCCCATTAGAGGTTCTGATTCCATATGATACCAGTTAGAATGTTTTTTTACGTATGCACTTATTCCTCCACTCCAGCTAGCTGGAGATTCAGCAAATGGTTCTAAATAATAGTCACCTTCTCCATTTCTAGGAGCAATGGTATAATTCATTCTACGCGATTCTAAATTACCGTTGTTAATAGGGTTGTTTGGGTCTACCTCGTCATGCACTAACAACTCATGCAAACTATACGAAGTAAGAACCGTGTTAAAAGCACCATGTGCAAGGGTACCTATTTCATTAGAAATGGCAGATGCCTCAGCTCCTATAACGCCAGTTGTAGTATTATCTTTAAAGGCACCACCAGCTCCAGGAACTAAATCGAACGAGAAGTTTACTTCAAAAATAGATTCTTCGTTAAACTCGTTAAAGTGCGTAAAATTATCTTCAATATTACGTGTTAAACCGTATATACCAGAATCTATTACATCTTTGAATAAAGTTGCAGCTTTACCCCATTGTTCGTCATACAAATACACTTTACCTAACATTGATGTTGCAGCTCCCCATGTAGCTCTACCTACTTGGTCTGCTTCCCATGATTCTGGCAAGTTGTTCATTGCAAACTCAAGATCTGGAATAATAATCTGCGTATTAACCTCAGCCATACTTGATAGAGGTTGATTTAATTCTTCCAAACTTTGAGCAACTCCATCATGTATCATTGCACCTCCATAGGTGTGTATAATTTGAAAATAAAAGAACGCTCTCAAAAATCTCACTTCCGCTTCAATTTTTGCTTTAGCCTCATCATCTAAAATATCTTCCTCAACTCGTTGCAGCTGCGTAAGTATGGTGTTTGCTCTAAACACACCAATATAGCATTCTTCCCACTTGTCTGTAACGTGATTTTGAGCATTGTTATACGTTAAATTTCTGAAAGGAGCAGGACGATACCAAGGTTGAGTACCGGCTATATCTCCTAGTACAAACTCCTGAACTAATTCAGAACCACTTATTCCTCGATGCTGTAAAGCACCATAGACTGTAGTAAGTGCAGAATTAAAATGAGCCTCCGTTTTCCAAAAGTTAGCTTCTGTAAGCGCATTTGGATTTTGTTCGTCTAAAAATGTGCTTTCGTTACAACCAGTAATAACTAGCGCAAGAAGAGCAAGACTTTTTATTATTATTTTATTCATTGATTTCATAGTTATTTTTTTTTAGAAACTTAATTGAACCCCCATCATAAATTGACGAGCGATTGGATAATTTCCATTATCTACTCCTCTATTAAATAGACTATTACCACCTACCTCAGGATCGAACCCCGTATAATTGGTAAACGTAAATGGATTTACAGAAGACAGGTATAGTCTAATTTTTTCAATTCCATAATCTTGTGTATTTGGAACAGTATACCCTATAGTCAAAGATCTAATACGTAAATAGGTGCCATCTTCTAAGAACCAATCTGAAAATGGTTGTACGTTAAAGTGTTGGTTACCTCTATGTGTAGGAATATCAGAGTTTGGATTCTGAGGGGTCCATTGAAAAACTTGATCTTGATGACGTCCTCCCTGATAAGCTAGCACCTTGTTACCATTATATATTTCTGTTCCATAAGCCATATAACCTTGAACGGAAAAATCCCAATTTTTATAGCCTAAATCAAGATTTAAACCAGCTTCCCATTGTGGAATACCAGAACCAGAGATAACACGGTCTTCATCATTAATAACACCATCATCATTAATATCTTTAAACCTTATATCTCCCAATTCAGGAGAACCAATACTTGATGTGTTTAAGGTTTGGTACTCAGCCAATTCTTCTGGTGTTTTGATTACGCCATCATGTTGGTATAAATAGAAAGACCCAGCTGGATTTCCTAATCTTAAAATAGTTGTTGCAAGATTACTAGTACTACCATCAAAATTCCTAATTCTACCTCCATTAGGACCAAGTATTTTACCATTTAAATTGGTAATCTTGTTATCATTTAGTGTCCAAGTTCCAGAAATTCCAAATTTAAAATCTTCACCTATTGTACCTTTATAGTTAACAGCAACCTCAATACCCTTATTTACCATATTACCAGTATTAACAGGTATAGATCCATATACATTTTCTGCTCCTGGTTGCCACAAACCAGCAGAAGGACCTGTTAGTTGATTAAGTAACATATCTTCCTTGTCATTTTGATAAACATCTGCTGTAATGTTTAACTTATTGTCAAACATACCCAACTCAAAACCAATATTTGAAGAAACTTGAGTTTCCCATTGTACATCAGGGTTTGAAAATCTACGTTGTACTAAACCGTTTTGTAAATTTTCATCAGCACCAAAAGGATAGTTTACTCCTGATTCGATTACGGGTATAAAGGCATAATCTGTAATACCGTTAAATCCTACTTGTGCCCAACTACCACGAATTTTTAAATTGCTAATAGCATCAACATTAAACCATTCTTCGTCACTTACATTCCATCCTGCTGAAAAACCATAGAAGTTTTCGTATCTACCCTTCGTAGGAAATTTAGAAGAACCATCGCGTCTAATACTGGCGCTTAAAAGATACTTGCCATCATAATTGTATTGTATTCTACCCAATTTACCCGCCAAAGTATTAGCATTTATAGATTCACTTGGAGTAATTGGGCTAGATCCAGCATTTAGTACCTGTACATCATTGGATGCATCCTCGGCGAAAACCGTACCTGTATTCAAGGTTCTGAATTGGAATTTTTCATAAGAGGCTACGGCCAATAAATCTAAATTATGCTTTCCAAAAGATTTTTTATAATTTAAAATATGTTCTATAGTCTCTCTTTTAGAAAACCATTGATTGTATTGCAAAGTAGCCTGTGGTGTAGAACCAGATAAAGCCAAATCTCCGTTACGATCTAAAGCTAAATACTGGGGCTGAAAGAATTTTCTAAAATTCCGTGCTTCATTACGGCCAATATTTAATTTGTAACTCAATCCATCTAGAATTTCGTATTCCGCATTTAAAGAAATACTACTTCTGTTAAGTTCTCTATCATCAGTATTATCTAACTGACGTGCTAAAAAGCCATAAAATATTGCGTTATCCACATCATCTAATTGTACTGTATTTTGGCCATCAGTTTCAAATGCACTAAAAGGAGCGGTGTGGGGAGGGTTACCTATAGCAAATCCAAAGATATTCCAAGGTTCTTGCTTACGATTTTCTGTTGTTAAACTAGCAGATGCAAAAGCTTTAAACCTCCCTTTATTAAACTGCCCAGTAATACGGTTTGTTAAACGATCAAAATCTGAATTAATTAAAGTACCTTCTTGCTTGTAATACGTAGTATTATAATTGTAAGTTAGGTTTTCTGTACCTCCAGATAAGTTTATGTTAAAATTTTGTACTACAGCATTATCGTTTAGTACTTCTTCAACAAAATTCGTATCCCAATCTAAGGCGTTAGCATTTATTCTAAATGTTTGCGGTTCAGTACCATTTACTTCCTCAGAAGTCTCCCTAACGTAAAGATAATCGGCAGTGTTTGTTAATGGAGTTCCAGAAGTAATGTTTTGGATACCTGTAAACATATTTACGTCTATCTTCATTTTACCTTTTTTTCCACGCTTCGTTGTAATTAAAATTACACCTCCTGCACCACGCACTCCATAAATAGAAGCTGATGCACCATCTTTAAGAATATCGATAGATTCAATTTGTTCTGGAGCCAAATTAGGATTGCCTTCTTGCGGGATATTATCTACTACATATAATGGCTCTCCTCCGTTTAAAGAAACTAATCCACGAATTTGCACGTTAGAAGCTTCACCTGGACGTCCACTTGCAGCTTGGATATTAACCCCAGCAACTTTACCCTGTATGGCAGCACCAATATCAGATACAGCAACTTTTACTAATTCCTCAGAGCCCACTTTTGCAACAGCTCCGGTTACTTCCTTTTTCTTTTGTGTACCATAACCTACTACTACAACTTCATCTAAAAGTTCGGAATCTTCTTCCATAGATAGGCTTACAGTTTTTTTGTTTGCCGAAACAACACGTCTTACATCTTTGAAACCTAGGTATCTAAACAATAAAGTTTGACCAACAGTAGCAGAGATTGAGTAGTTACCATCAAAATCTGTGACCGTTCCATCATTGGTTCCTTCAACAATAACAGTAACTCCTGGCAAAGGCGATCTTTGCTCATCTGTGACTACACCTGAAATGGTTTCCTGTGCATTCACCCAGCCTACTCCTATGGTTAGGAATAATAGCAGCAGGGCTTTAATCAATTTTAATTTTTGTCCTTTCATAATAATGTTAGGTGGTTAATATTTTAACATCAAACTAATAATATGATATTAAAACAGGTTGAATATTTAATATTTAAAAATTATACAGCTATAAATTTATTAAATCAATAGTGTTGATAATAAAATACATGCTCAAGAAAAACTAGACAGCTGTTTTTCTATTCTGTTTTTTTTTGTTTTCTATTAAACATAAACTATTCATTTGTATATTCTGGAGTCATTTTTTTGCACTACAAAATATTTATTTTGTTAAGTTGTATATGTGTTATTAAAATTTATAGGACTACTATATTTTGTAGTATTTTATGTGGTTATGAGAATATTTTTGTTATTTCGTTATGGTAAAAAGTTAATATGTTAAATTAACATGTTCAGTTTTTGTTCAGGTAATATAAAATGTATAAAAACAATTATTTTTTTATTTAATTCTTGATTGTTGATATAATAATAAAAGTGAATTTGTAATAAGAATTATTAGTTAAATACTGTTAAATAAACCTGTTTTTATTAAAAAAACGCGGATATTTTAGATTTAGGTGTTATTTTTTTGATTTTTAAAGTATGGTTCTATAAAGCTATTCTTCCATGTTGTACTAAATAAATCTTTTCAATAATTGATAAGTTATAGGGATTATGTTATTATAGTCTATGAAACATGAGCTAGATAATTGATTGATAATTTTAGAGATGGAAAAGAAAAAATTATTAAGAATGAAAGTGAGAAAGAAAAAACAAGGTGGGGTAGTAGATTACTTCAATAAAAATATAAACCCCTATAAATTTTTAATTTATAGGGGTTTATATTAATATAATATCTAAAAGTGGAGCCGGAGGGATTCGAACCCTCGTCCAAACAAGCAATTACAATGCTTTCTACATACTTAGTCTTCGTTTAATTTTAGATGTATAACCGACCGAAAACCGCCTATTATACACTTAGCTTCTTAAGATTTTGGTGATGATACCAAAGCAATACCATCCTTGTGTTGACTTTTATAGTGCCTCTAAATGAATCGCCGTCAACAAGGGCTATCCAGAGACATCTCGCTTCCCTACCTTGTAGGGACGAGGCTAATCTTACTATAATTCAGATTAAGCGGCAAGAGCGTAGTTATTTTCGCCAATTAAAAAAATGGAAAATGATTTTAACGAGCTGTATTCCAGCGCTCGGTATGCTTACACTCCAATTGGCCTCGCTGTCAAAACCAGTCGGCCCCATTAAACATAACACATAAATTTTGTGTTTGTTTGTTTCAATGAACTATGCTTATAATAGAAAAGTACTATTTAAAGCGGTCGCCAAAGGTAGTTCAAAAAGTATTCCAAAAAAAGTTTTATGACAGTAAGGCAAAAAATAAGCATTTTGTTATTCTATAATTTAATTAAGATTTATATGAGCTCTTTCTTTTAGTTCAAGAATAGATTTTAAAAGTAAAAATAGAATCCATAAGAATCCGCCAAAAGCAAACGTAATAAACCAAACTTTTGGTTGGTAAATAGTGTCTCTTATTTGGTATATAATATTTAGTGGTTTAGTAACTATATCCCAAGAGTTAAAGCGTAAAAATCTACCAAGAAATATTCCATAACCACTTAATAAGCAAGCTTTAAATATAGTGTTTTGAGCTACTTTTTTAGAATATTTAAAATGTATTAGCCAATACATATCTGTTAATGATAGTAACCCAAGTATAAGACCATTTAATGCAAATACAAAAACCAAAATCATATCAAACCATGCAATACTAGAGCCATCATTTGATAAATGAATAATATCTGTAATAATATATGGGCTGTTAGGTAAAAATAAGAGCCAAGCCATGAAACCAATGTAACTAGTAATATTATTGGCGTGTAACCAGGTATAGCGTTTTATTGTTTGGGTAATTATATAAGGAATGACCGCTAAAAATAAATTCCAAACTAGAAAAATATACATAATACTATCTGTTACTTTTATTCTAAGCAGTAGTAACAGTAGCCCGAAACTTATGGATAGAATTAAGTTTATATGTAGTTTGGTTTTGCCTTCTAAAAAGAGTGTTTTCATTTTGTTCTAAGTTAAATTAATGTAGAAAAAAGTTATAGGAATGTTTGCAAGTAAAATGCAAATGCTTAATAGGTTTTCTTTATGTGTTTTGTGATTAATAATACTGTTTACTAATAGTATAAAGAGTAATAGTGTGTTAATTATAGTGGCTATAAAAACATATAAGAGACCAAGGTCATATAAGTAACCAAATAGCCTTAGTTTATGTATTATTAGGATAATAGTGCCTAATAAAAAGCTAGTTATAGCAATATAAATAGCGATTAAATTTATGGGATGTTTAAATCTATATTTCATAACTTAAATGGATAAAAGGCTTATGTAGAGTATGGCTATAGGAATATTCAATAATAGAATTACTAATGCAGTAAAGTGTTCTTGAAAGTCTTTATAATGGATCAGTATTTTTATCAGAATAACTAATACCATTATAAAGTTGGACATAAGATATAGAATACAAAAAATAATATCTAGCCAAATGAGCATAGTGTCTGATATCAGAAATAATAGAAATAAAGTACTTCCTAAACTAAAGCATGTTATTGCAAGTTGTACTGCAATACGATTAGACTTGTGTGTAAAATAAGCTATCATTTTATATTGTTATCTGTGAATTGATATAGTGTATACTCTTGCCAATTTCTGTTAGAATGTTTCTTTATGAATTCAGAATACTTAGTAGTGATTTGTTCTTTATAGCTGCTAGTTATATTGTTTTCTCTTGCATAGTTATATAGTTGTTTGCTGTTTCCGTTTCCTAAATTTATTAGATATTGTATATCTGGATTCTTAATTGTATTTAGGTTGTATAGGGTAATCATTTTATCCCACGGTATAGATGCACTTATGAAAATACAAGCAAAAAGGAGAGCTGTATTGGTACGTACCAAATAAATAAAATTCTTTATTCGAATAATTTTTATGTATGCAGTAGTTAAACCAATTAGAGTAAGTAGTAAGTAAACAAATACGCCAATACGTTTATAGGTTAAACCTAGAGTTTCTACATACTGGTAGTTTTTAAAACAAGTAAAAAATACAAGTATTACGTTAAGACCAATCCAAATAAAAGTAAAAGATTTAATGCGTTTGTTTCCTTTATAAAAGTTTAAATCTCCTCTAAAAAAATATAAGATTAAAGCAATAGCGCAAACAATAGAAAACATTAAGGCATAAACTCCTTGGTGCACAGATTGCGAGTATTGTGCATTGGAAATAGTGTTATCATTAAATAGATAAATAACATCGGTTATTAAAAAGAAGATTAACAACATATTTAATGCTCCAAAAATAATGCTGCCTAAATTATGCTCTTCGGATACTTTTTTAAGTATTTTCTCTGATAATGGAACTTCTGATTTTATTAAATTGTTTGTCTGACTATCATCCAAAGCAATAAGTTCTTTAGGAGAGTAAGGTTGTAATATATGCAAGAACAATACATAGCCTAGAAAGGTGAAGAACAACCACGGTACACTAATAAAATCTAAGTTTATTTGAGTAACAAGATTACTAAAAACTGGGTTTGCATTTTTGTACAAAAGAGTAAAAAGAAAAAGAAAACCAAAAGCAATGCTAACACCTTTTATAGTATTAAGTGTTTTGGGGGAAATGCTTCTTTTTTTAGTAGGTTGTTTTTCCTTTTCATTAAAATTAATGACAGATGCAGTTAACATATTTATAATTCCAAACAACCAAGAAAGGTACAATGAGCTTTTTGTAGAAATAGATTTCCCTATAAAAACTAAAAATGTCATTATATGTACAAAAATGGTATAACCAGTAGGGTTTACAAAAACAAACAAAGCACTACATATGTAAGCAATATAATAAGCCCATGTACCAGCTTCTTTTTTGTTTGTGGTTTTTAAAAGAATGCTTACAATAATAGCTATTATAAATAAGTTTAATCCAAGGCTATTACTGTAAAATAGAAAACTAAAAGCGAGAGCTGCTAAAACAGATTTGATATGTATATTCATAAGTAAAGTATTTATTGAATTTTAAAAGTTGATTGTATTTTTTCTATAGGCTGATGGAGCATTTTTAAAAAGTTAAGCTGATGAAAGCTGTGAGCATTGGTACCTCTCTTATATGCTTTTATAAAAATTTGTAAGTGCTCAGGAAAAAGTAGCGTTCCTAAAAGCATAACACTAGCTTGGTATAAGCTACGCTTGCCGTTACCTAATAAGTAATATTGCATACTAATTTCTTCTGGTACAGAAATACCAGTATTAGTTAACACATGAAAAACATCATGATCTTCTAATTTCGGTTGTATTTCAAAATTGTGTTTTAATAAGAAATCTGCTAAGCAATATCCTAAACTATCAGTAGGGTAGGTGTGCAGTTCGTTAATACTTATTTTCCAAGCATCACTTTTTTTAATAAACTTTTGATACGGTTTTTTGCTTAACTCGTATAATGATTCTAAAATAAATTCTCTCATTTTTATTTTTTTAAAGTACTTTGAAATTCAAAGTGAATAAATAAAAAAATATACTATTATTTTCCTATTAGTTTTTCTAAAGCATTAATATGTTTTTTAAATTCTGCTTTTCCTAAAGGAGTTGCAGAATATCTGGTATTTGGCTTTTTGCCAATAAATTGTTTTTCTACTTTTATATATGCTGTTTTTTCTAATGCTTTGGTGTGGCTAGCTAAGTTGCCATCCGTAGCACCTAACATTTCTTTAAGTAGTTTAAAATCTGCATAATCATTCACCATAAGAATAGACATAATGCCTAAACGTATGCGGTGATCAAAAGCTTTGTTTATATTATCTATTAAACTCATTAAATTATTTTCCTTCTTTAAAATACATCAAAGCTCCGTAAAATATATGAAAAACGCCAAAACCTAAAGCCCAAAAATAGAGCCCATAGCCAATAAATTGAGTGGCAATTAAACCAATAATAATATTTGTATATCCTAAATACCGTACCTTGCCTAAGGTATATTTACTAGCATTAACACAAGCAAGTCCATAAAAAATTAAGGTAGTAGGAGCTACTAAACCTGCAACTCTATATTGCATTAATACCAAACAAAAAAAGCCGCCAATAATTAGTGGAACAATAAAATTAATTAATAAGCGCCTACTAGACACATCCCACATTTTTTCTCCACTCTTTTTTGCTTTGTTATAAGTTAAAATAACTCCTGTTAAAACCGCAGCGATTATAACACACAGCGCAATAATTAATAAGTTAGTAGCTAATTGAGATAAACCATATACCTCATTAAATTCTGTTTTACTAAATAGCTCACTAGAATTAGTGCTTAAAATATAGGTGTTTATATTAGATTTAGCCATATATGCGCCAATTAGCGCATATATTCCGGCTAATACTCCAGATAGCCCACTTAAGGACATGAACCGAGAAGAACGACTCATCATATTTTTTATTTCGGAAATATCATCCAAGTATTTATTTGCTTCCATATAAAAGTACTTTGAAATACAAAGTAAATAAATATTATTTAAATAGACATCATAATTTTTTGTTAAGTTTGATTTATTAATCTAAAACTAGGCAAAATTGAACCCTGCTGAGCAATACATATTAAATAAAGAGGAGCCTTTTAGAAGTATATTATTGCATTTACAATCTGTTATAGAGCACACAATACCAGATGTAGATTTAAAACATAAGTATAAGATTCCTTTTTACTATTTAAATGGTAAACCTTATTGTTATTTAAATCAAAGTAAAGACTATGTAGATGTAGGTTTTTGGAATGCAGCGCATTTAACGCTACATACGGAGCATATGATAACAGCTAATCGAAAAGTAATGAAATCGCTTCGCTATAAAAGTTTAGAACAAATAGATAATGTTATTTTAATAGATGTATTGAAAGAAGCGTATAGTGTAAAAGATAAAAAGTTCTTTAAGTAACCTATTCTTTTTCTAATACAATTAAAGAATTATTTTGAACATCTGTTACATGTTTAAACAATTCTTTAAGTGCACTATAGTTTTCTGCTGGGAAAAAAGTTTGGTTTAAAGAAAGTGAAAAGTTTACTGTTATATTATTACTATGCTTAGAGCATTCAAATTGTAAGTTTCCTTGGTTACCTGCAATTGCAATACTTTTTTTAGTAGGTAATTCTTTTAGGGCGTAGCCCTCGGGTATCACTACAATTGCGTTATATTTATATCCTTTTTTATATCCAAAATCTACAGGGTAGTTTCTTTCTTCTAATGTAAAAGGATTTTCAGAAAAGAATTTAAAAACAAAAGGGTTAAAATATATTAATTTATCAAAAGAAGCATCATTAATCTCATAGGTATATTTTTCAGAAACTTTTTTATCATTACTTTTTTCTTCATTTAATTCATAAGAAGTAATGGTTATGGCTTTGTTTTTATCTTCTAATATATTTAAATACTCATCCTCAGAATTTTTATGAATTAAATTTCTTTTAGATACAGCATTGTAGCCCATACTTAGTGCTTTGGTAATACCTTCTATCTTATTTTCTTCTAAATTAAACTTTACTTGTGTTCTTATAATTTGTTTATTTATTTCTTCAGGTTTAATATCATACCAATAACTATCGTTTTTAAAATCCATAACTCTACCATAGTAGTTAAGGCATCTAAAAGGTAGCATACCAAACGGATTTAATTTTTCGGAGGCATCTAAAAGGTAGTCTTTTTCGTCTATTTTTATTTTAGCAACAATATAGTTAAAGTCAGACATTACCGGATGAGCCTTTTTGGGTAAACCCCTATTTCTGGTAGATAATAGCATTAGATTAGTTTTTATGCCAGCAGAATTTAATAAGTTAATAAGAGATATGTTTATTTCTCCAATATTCCCTTTTTTCTCATCAAAAGCTTCTTTTACTCTTATATCTCTATAAATACCGTATTTGCCATTCCATGTATAATGGTTTTGTACAAAATTATATATGTTTTTAGCTTTGGTAAGAGCATCACCCGTAGTTAATAATTCTTGAGGGACATTTTTTTCAAAAAAATTAGTTTTAGTCAGCTGCCTCCCTATATCTTTATCAGTTTTAAATTCTCTATCAACATCTTTCCAACTTTTAGTGTAATGTGTTTTTGAACCATCTAATCCAAGATATGTTTGTAATTCAAAATCTATTCTAGAAATATAATTAGATGCGGCTAACATATACTCTTCCTCTTCTTTAAAGGCGGGAATATTTTCCATAGCGTATTTTAAAACTTCGCAATCTGCATCATTAGGATAACCAGGTACATGAAAGCAACCTTTTTTTACGGTTGCATCATTTGTACTTAAATTTAGAGAACCTATTAAGCTTCTGTTGTACACATAGTTTCCTGGTATTTTAGCATTAAATTCACTGTATAATTTAGGAATGTCGGATTGGAAACTCCATCCATTAAAATTATATATGTAAGGGGTTACAATTGTGTAGCTATATTCTAAAATACTTCCTTCTTTAACGTTAGGGAAAGTAAATCGTTTGTCTTTCCAGCGATCATTAATGTCTACTTCATAAATTTTACTTGGTATTAGATTTATTTTTGTATCACCATTATGTGTAACTGCTTTGATTTCTTTTATACGTTCAGTTGAATTATTATGATGATAAAGGGGAATAGAAATATTACTTTGATCAAAGCCTTTATCGTTTATGATTTTAATTTTCGCATGATATTTTTTTACCACCTGAATTCTGTTGTCAACAATATCAAAATAATTATCACCCCTTTCGTATAAGAAAACAGCATTTGCAGTAGTGTCTTTTTCAAAAATGGTGAATTCTTTTTCCGAATTTAATAATATTCCAAAAGGGTATCCCTCTTTTCTTTTTTGAGCATTAATATTAAAAGTATAAAATAGGAAAAGAGTGGTAATTATAACTTTCTTAATCATGGTAAAAATAGGGTAATCTGATTTGTTTTTTCTTACGAGCTAAAATAGGGATAATTATTGTTGTATGGTATTTTATGTATTATTTGTTATGACTAGTACTAAAAAAAGAATGCTAACGTTTAAGTATTTCATGATTAAATAATAAAAGAATGAAGAAATATTTTCTAGTTTGTCTTATGGTCGTAACTGTTTTAAGTTGTTCTAAAAGTGAAGATGATGATACTAGTATAAAGGATCAAGAAGTAACAGGTGTTGTACAAAATGAGCCTTTTACTTTTAAAGGCGGAAAAGCTTTTTTAACCACAAATTTTAATGATGAAGAAGCTATTTCTATTAACTTAACGAATGAAATTGTTGGTTGTGATGTTTATATAAATGATTATGACTTAAGTATCAGTATTATAACTCCTTTAAAAGTAGGAGTGCATAAGGAAGTTAATATTGTTACACAGGATGGTAATGGTACTCCCTTTAATCACTTAGACGAAACAATAGAAATAACAGCTTTAAGTGATACTGAAGTATCTGGAAAAATTAAATTAAATAACCCTGCGAGTGGTCCTTTTAAAGAAAATATTTTTGAAGGAACATTTACATTATCTATTTGTGATTAAACAGAAATATAAAGTGTATTAAAAAGCCTGTATTTAAAAATACAGGCTTTTTAATTTAATAGCTATATATAAAGTTTGTTTTATTGTAAACTATTTACAGTTTGTTTAAGCGTAACTAAATTAGTTAATAGTTTATCTAAATGGTCTAGATGTAACATGTTTGCGCCATCACTTTTAGCATTAGCAGGGTCAAAATGAGTTTCAAGAAAAATGCCATCTACACCAGTTGCAATACCAGCACGTGCAATAGTTTCTATCATATCTGGTCTGCCGCCAGTAACACCGCTTGTTTGGTTTGGTTGTTGTAAAGAATGAGTAACATCTAATACCACAGGAGAAAATTGTTTCATGGTAGGAATACCTCTAAAATCTACTACCATATCTTGATACCCAAACATAGTACCACGATCAGTTACCATTACTTGTTGGTTACCAGAATCTGTAACTTTAGTAACAGCATGTTTCATGCTTTCAGGACTCATAAATTGCCCTTTTTTTAAACTTACTGTTTTTCCGGTTTTAGCAGCTGCAACAACTAAATCAGTCTGGCGAACCAAAAAAGCAGGTATTTGTAAAATATCTACATATTCTGCTGCCATTGCCGCATCAGAAGCTTCATGTATATCGGTAATTGTAGGTACATTAAAAGTTTCCGATACTTTTCTTAATATTTTAAGTGCTTTTTCATTTCCTATACCTGTAAAAGAGTCAACTCTACTTCGATTTGCTTTTTTAAAACTTCCTTTAAAAACATAAGGAATTTTTAATTTATCAGTAACTGTTATAATCTTTTCGGCAATACGTAAAGCCATTTCTTCGCCTTCAATAGCGCAAGGCCCAGATAGTAAAAAAAAGTTATTACTATCCGTATGTTTTATTTGGGGTATATTGTTTAAATCCATCTTTAAAATCTTTCCGCAAATATAAGAGTTCTATGCTATTGGTGTAGTATGTCGAGTTTTTACACAGTAAAAGAAAGTAATGTGTTAAAATTTAGACTAGTTAAATATGAAAAAAAATACAATCCTATTTTTATTACTGTTTAGTAGTACCTTTTTTTATGGTCAGTATGGTAAAAATTGTGAGATAACACAATTAAAAATTAATGTGTTTAATCCAAGTATAGAATATGAGAAAGGGCTTGGAGTAAATACGACATTAGATATAAAGTTAGGAATGCAATTAGCTATAAATCCTGCTTTATTAGAACCTCTGGAAGATTTTGAGTTTTTGCCAGCGATTAATATTCAATACCGTTACTATTATAATTTTAATAGTAGAGATTCTAGAGGAAGGCAAATTTATGGTAATTCGGCCAATTATATTGCGCCTACTACTGCAGCTTTTATTGCTACATCTAGTACTAATAATACAGTAACTAATGATGTTATTAGTTACGCAGGTTTAGTTACAGGTATACAACGTAGCTTTAACTCAGGATTTAATTTTTCTGTAGATGCAGGAGTTGCATACTATGCGGGTTCTTTTAAAGGAGGTATTTATCCTGTAGTTAATCTTAGTATAGGATGGATTGTGAATCAACAAAGGTGGTGTAAAGGAAGATAATTATAATTTTAGTATTGATTTTGATTTATTATTAAATATAAACTAGGGTTAGCTTATCATAAAAAAAAGATGTTTTTTTAAACAATCTAAAACTACTTCAATATCAATATATTAAGAAAAGGTATCCTTTTGTAAAAACGAATAAAAAAAGAAGTACCTTTGCACGCTCATTCAGAAAGGTGAATGTGTTTAAAATATAGTTATGTCAGCAACAAAGAACATTGCAATTATTGCACACGTAGATCATGGTAAAACAACCTTGGTAGATAAAATTATGTATCACTGTCAACTGTTTAGAGAAAATCAGAACACAGGGGATTTAATTTTAGATAATAATGATTTGGAACGCGAAAGAGGTATTACTATTACTTCTAAAAACGTTTCTGTGGTTTATAAAGACACAAAAATAAATATTATCGATACTCCTGGTCACGCCGATTTCGGAGGAGAAGTAGAGCGTGTGTTAAACATGGCAGATGGTGTTTTGTTATTGGTAGATGCTTTTGAAGGACCAATGCCGCAAACACGTTTTGTTTTGCAAAAAGCAATTGACTTAGGTTTAAAGCCTTGTGTTGTTGTAAATAAGGTTGATAAAGAAAACTGTACACCAGAAGAAGTACACGAGAAAGTTTTCGATTTAATGTTCGAATTAGGTGCTGAAGAATGGCAATTAGATTTTCCAACAGTTTACGGTTCTGCAAAGAACAACTGGATGAGTGATGATTGGAAAAACGAAACAGAAAATATAGAGCCATTACTAGATATGGTTATTGAGCATATTCCAACTTTTGAACCAAAAGAAGGAAATACGCAAATGTTAATTACTTCTTTAGATTTTTCTTCTTTTACAGGGCGTATTGCTATAGGTCGTTTACAAAGAGGTTCTTTAAAAGAAGGACAACAAGTTTCTTTAATAAAAAGAGATGGTAGTATTGTAAAAACTAAAGTTAAGGAGTTACATACTTTTGAAGGTTTAGGACGTTTAAAAGTAGAAGAAGTAAAAACAGGAGATATTTGTGCTATTGTTGGTTTAGAAGGTTTTGAAATTGGAGATACCGTTGCAGATATAGAAGCTCCAGAGGCTTTAAAAACTATTGCTATAGATGAGCCAACAATGAGTATGTTGTTTACTATTAACGATAGTCCTTTCTTTGGTAAGGATGGTAAATTTGTAACTTCTAGACACATTAATGATAGATTACAAAGAGAGTTAGAAAAAAACTTAGCATTACGAGTTAATGAAACTGATAGTGCAGATAAGTTCTTAGTATTTGGTCGTGGAGTATTACACCTTTCTGTTTTAATAGAAACAATGCGTAGAGAAGGATACGAATTGCAGATTGGACAACCACAAGTAATTATTAAAGAGATTGATGGTGTTAAATGTGAGCCAGTAGAGCAATTAACTATAGATTTACCAGAAGAAGTATCTGGTAAAGCAGTAGAAATGGTTTCTATGCGTAAAGGTGAAATGACTAGTATGGAGGCTAAAGGAGATCGTATGGTATGCGAATTTCTTATTCCTTCTCGTGGTATTATTGGTTTAAGAAATCAATTATTAACGGCTACAGCAGGTGAAGCTATTATGGCACACCGCTTTTTAGAGTACCAACCAATGAGAGGAGATATTCCTCAAAGACAAAATGGTTCTTTAGTATCTATGGAAACAGGAAAATCTATTCCTTATTCTATTGATAAGTTACAAGATAGAGGTAAGTTTTTTGTAGATCCGGGAGAAGATATTTATGAAGGACAGGTAATTGGAGAAAACTCTAGAGGTGATGATATGACAGTGAACATCACTAAAACTAAAAAATTATCGAATGTACGTTCTTCAGGAGCAGATGATAAAGCTAAGATTGTACCAGCAATTAAATTCTCATTAGAAGAAGCGTTAGAATATATTCAGAAAGATGAGTATGTAGAAGTTACGCCAAACTTCTTACGTTTGCGTAAAATATACTTAACGGAAAATGAGCGTAAGCGTAATAAAATAGCTTAATAAAACATTTTTAACGATGCATAAAACCCTAAGTAAAAGCTTAGGGTTTTGTTTTTTAAAAAGGAACTACCATTACAGTTTCCATTTTTAGGTTAGTTCTATCTTTTCCATAAGCATAAAAAATGGCAGTGAAGTTTTGTTTGTCTTTTAAGTATTTTTTATTGAATACTTTTAAGGAATCTTTATTTGTAAAAAAGTTTATAGTAGCTTTAACTCCCATATCATGATTAGAAAAAAAGATAAAACTTTCATTGTTTTGCCCACTAGGAATTCTTGATACAATAGCTATATCTCTATCATTTCTAAAATGAGAATAATTAATCTTTTTATCGGGGATACTGTCATGATTAGAAAATATAATATCTTTTTGATTTAGCTTAAAATAAGGGTTTTCTTCGTTAAATATTGAGATAAATTTATTTTCATTTCTCAAAGGCCCCACATAAATTAAGTTGCCTTTTTTTATGTCTTTAAATGATGAGTTTGATGAATATCTAATATCAAAATCACTGTTATACTTAGAAAAGAGTTTCATAATATCATGAGCAGCTTCTGCTCCCATTCCAGTGATATAATTATATTTAGCAGGCTGAGTTATTTCTTTTAAGTTAGGTTTTTTTTCTAATAGCTTGTAATAATCTTCGATATTGGTAATATCGTAATCTCTGGTCCAACCATTACCTCCTGTAATGGTTTTGCCTATAATTCCGTATGCATCACCAATAAATAAAGTATTATGACTGTTTTTAGAAAAAAAATCTTGCCATATAACAGAAGGTTTTTCAGGAATATTTTTAACTATAAAAAAGCAGCACAGAAGAGTAGTTAATAAATAAGGAAATATATGTTTAAATTTTAGATTAGATATGAAGTGTTTACTTGTTTTTCTTTTTTCAAATGTCACATTATATTGACCTTTTTTTATGGTTAAAAGCCAATTATCTCTAATTTCATCTGAACTATAATAGTCGCTTAATTTTTTACGAAGGTTATATATGTTAACTCTTACTCGGGTACTATTTTTGTCAGTTTTTAAATTATTACCAAAGAATTCAAGGTCAATAATGTCTTCTTTTAAAATTTCTTCTTTAATACTATTTTTTACTAAATAGCGTAGAAGAGCAGAGCTTTTGGGTGATTTTTGAAATGTTTTGTGTTTTAGAATATTTTCACATAGCTCAATTTTTTTATCGTTAGAAAGCATTCTGTTAGTGATTTTTTTTATATAGATTAAAATTGTTTTAACCGTTACAAATACCGTTAAATACACGTTAAATATACTGCTTTTAAATATAGTTAGTAGATTACAACTGTCTTACAAAGAATAATTTAAAGAATTTAAATATGAAGGTTAGTTGTTTTCGATTGTTAGTATGCGTTTTTATACTTTGCTTATTTAGTTGTGTTTCTAAAGAAAAAGAACCAACAACAAAAGAAGTTAAAGCAATAGCCAAAAGAGTTGCCGACTGGCAAATTAAAACGTTTGAGGATATGGGAACCTATAGAGCACTTCCTGTTAAAGATAAACGTAAAAAATGGCATAATAGAGAAAAGCATCACGAGCTAGAATGGACTGTTGCGGCTCTGTATGCAGGAATGTACGAATGGTCCGAAATAGAAGCAGATGTTACATATGAAAAATGGTTATACGATATTGGGGATCGAAACGATTGGAAATTACATAAAAGAATGTATCATGCAGATGATCATGCTGTAGGTCAAATGTATTTAAAGTTACATCAATTGTATGGTCATAATAGGTTAATTAAACCTATGCGAAAACAATTTGATTCTATTTTAAATAGTGATAAGGCTAATGATTATCATTGGGATTGGGCAGATGCATTATTTATGGCACCACCAGTATGGACAAGATTGGCTAAAGTTACTGGCGAAAAAAAGTATTTAGATTATATGGATAGTCAATATCATAAAACCTATGATAAGTTATGGGATAAGGAAGAGTCTTTTTTCTTTAGAGATAAAAAATACATTACTAAAAAAGAAAAAAACGGAGAAAAATTATTTTGGTCTAGAGGTAACGGATGGGTGTTTGGTGGTTTAGCTTTAATGATCCCTGATTTTCCTGAAGGCTGGGAGGGTAAAGCATTTTATATTGATGTGTTTACAAAAATGGCCGCAAGTTTAAAAAATACACAACGCGAAGATGGAACATGGTCTTCTGGGATTTTAGGAGGAGAAGAGGCTTACCCTGTAAAAGAAATCAGTGGTTCTGCCTTTTTTGTATACGGTTTAGCTTGGGGTATAAATCAAGGGATTTTAGATGAAGAAATATATAAACCTATAATGATAAAGGGGTGGAATGCTTTAACAGCTTGTGTTACGGAAGAAGGTTTAGTGGGTTATATACAACCTGTGGGTGCAGCGCCTGGAGATAGTTTTCCAAATTACACAGAGGTTTATGGTGTAGGAGCATTTTTAGCAGCCGCGGCTGAAGTATATAGATATGCAGAAAAAAATGAAGAAGTAACTGCGGTAAATTCAAATTCATCAGAATTTATAACATTTATGGAAGATGGAGGGTGGTGTTGGTATCAAGATCCAAGAGCTATTATACATAATGGAAAATTAGTTTTTGGAGGATTAAGTGGGCAATCAGGAGATGTTAAAATCGGAGTTTACGATTTAGAAAAAAATGAAAATAAAGGGGCAGTAGTTTTAGATAAAAATTTTGAAGTAGATGATCATGATGTTCCTGCACTATATGCCAAGCCAGATGGTAGTATTTATGCAATGTGGGCAAAACATGGAAAAGAAAAAATACATTATTTTAATAGTTCTTCTCCAGATAATTATTTAGAATGGGGAACAAAGAAAGAACTAGTACATAAATATAAAGAGAAATTTGGAGTTACCTATATGAATCTTTATTACCTAGAAAATAAAGAGTTGTTATATAATTTTTACAGAGATGGAGCTACATATAATCCGGCTTTTAAAACTTCTTTAGACCATGGCGAAACATGGAGTGCTAGTAATCATTTTATTGAAGATGAAATAGAAGGGCGCCAAAGGCCTTATGCGAGATACTTTCAAAAAAATCAAAATACAGTAGGAATTTCATTTACAGATGGGCATCCAAGGCAGTATGGAAATAGTTTGTATTATGCAGAATTTTCTAATGACTCATTTTATAATGTAGATGGTACTAAAATTAAAACTATAAAAGAAGGAGCTTTAAAAACTTCTGAAGCAGAAAAAGTATATATAGGAAGTGAAACAAGAAAAAAGCCTAAAGGTTTTGAGAGTGTGCCTAATAGCTCATGGTCTTGTGCAACAACTAAAGATGAAAAAGGCAGGCCTCATTTGGGGTATTCTTTATACTTAAGTAATGAAGACCACAGATTTCGTATTGCATCCTGGAATGGTCAAAAATGGTTAGATAGAGAGATTGCTTATGCAGGTAAATCTTTGTATACGATGGAAAGTAGTTATACAGGACTTATGGCGTTTGACCCTGATGACGTTTCACAAGTATACATTTCTACAGATGTAGATCCAAATACTGGGAAAGATTTAGGAGGACTTCATGAAATATACACTGCTAAAATTGGATTAGAAGATAATATTACAACCATTAAATGGAAAGCAATTACATCTAATTCTACGCATAGAAATATTAGGCCTATTGTAGTTGCAGGAGAAGGGCATAAAGTACTATTATGGTTAAATGGTCCTTGGAGCTCATTCATTAATTATAAAGTTGATGTCAAAGGAATTATTTTAAAATAACTTAATAAATACGTTTGTAAAATAAACGAAAACCCTAAGTGAAAGCTTAGGGTTTTATTTTTTTCTATATTTTGTGTCACACTTAGTAATATTTACGAGTCTAACTAAGTATAGGATATGGAACAAACAATAGAAATCTTAATAGCAGAGGCAAAAGAAGGAAATCAAAAATCTTTAAACAAGGTAATAGTATCTATTAAAGATTTAGTGTATAATCTTTCTCTACGTATGCTTCTTTTTCCTGAAGACGCTAAAGATGCAACCCAAGAAATACTAGTAAAGGTAGTAACACATTTAAGTACTTTTAAGGGAGATAGTAAATTTACAACCTGGGTATATCGTGTGGCAACTAATTATTTGTTAACCCAAAAAGGCAAAAAAAGTTCAAAGTTTTCCATGTCTTTTGATGAGTATAAAGATTTAATAGATACTGGGCAATCAGATAGTGTTGCATATACCCAAAATTTAGGAGAGCAATTATTGTTAGAAGAGGAGGTGAAGGTAAGTTGTACGCACGGAATGTTATTGTGTTTAAATGAAAGCAATAGGCTTGTTTATATACTTGGTGTTTTGTTAGAGTTTACAAGTGTAGAGGGGGCAAGTGTCTTAAATATAACTCCAGAGAATTTTAGAAAACAGTTATCGCGCTCCAAAACAAAACTTCGCAATTTTATGCAGTCTAAATGCGGATTAGCTAATTCTGAAAATCCTTGTAAATGCTTTAAGAAAATCGATTTTTTAATTGATAAAAAGATGATAAATCCTAGGTCGTTACAATATGCAAAAAGCCAGGAACGAAGTTTAGATTTAATTCAGAAAATAAATGCATTAGAAAAAACAGCGTTGATTTTTCGTACTACGCCGCAATATACTACACCAGAAGTTGTGGTTAAAAAAATGAAAGAAACCCTAAGTATTTTATAATATGATGAAGAAACCAAAAATAGTACCAGTACCAGAGAAAATGCAGAAGTTTTATGGTGTTGGACAAATGTTGCACCCGGCTATGGAAATGGTAGAGGAGTTAATAGCGTTAATCCCTAAAGGAAAAGTAGTAACTATAGATGCTATTGCTAAAAAGTTAGCAACAAATTATAATACCGATGTTACATGTCCTATGCGTACTGGTAATCATTTAAAAAGTATTTCTAAAATGTATACTCTAGATAATTTTAAAAATTCTATGCCGTTTTGGAGGGTTATTAGAACAGACAAAAGAATGCTTAAATTAAATAATTATGAGTACTGGGCAGCACAACTAGAAAAAGAAGGTTTTACTTTAGAATATACCAAATCTAATGAGGTAAAAATAAAACTAAGCGAAGACCAATTATATTTATTCGAATAATTTAGGTCTTATTAAATTGCAGCTGCAGCAGCGCCAACAATGCCAGCATTATTTAATAATTTAGCGGGTGTTACAGGTGTGTCTATTGTAATACAATCCTTAAAATCTGCCCAATCTTTAGAAGCGCCACCACCAATAATTATTAAGTCGGGAGCAGTAATAACATTTACATACTGTAAAAATGTATTAAAACGTTTGCCCCATTTTTTATAACTAAGCCCTTTGCTTTCTTTGGCATAGCCAGAAGCCCAATGTTCTATCTTTTTGTACTTTTTATAAGGTATTTGTCCTAACTCAAAATTAGGAAGCAATTGTCCGTTTAAGAAAACCCCACTACCTAAGCCTGTACCAATAGTAATCATGGTAACTAATCCTTTTTTGTCTTTACCGGCTCCATATTTAATTTCTGCAAATCCAGCAGCATCGGCATCATTAATAACAGTTACTTCTAAACCAGTAGCTTTGCTAAGTAGTTCTTCAGCATTTGTATTTAACCACTTTTTACTAAGATTACCATAGCCTTTACAAACACCATTCTTTACTACCGCAGGGAAACCACAACCTATAGGGCCATCATAATTAAAATGTTTAACTATTTTGGCTACTACTTTTGCCATTTCTTTAGGCTTTCTAGATGGGGGAGTAGGTATACGAAAACGTTCGGTTAACATTTCACCAGTTACTGTATCTACTATGGCTCCTTTAATGCCAGAACCTCCAATGTCTATTCCAAGTATTTTCATGAATTTAATCTTTTTTTATGGTTAATGATGCTGTTAGTCCTACGCTAAAATTTCGAGGTAATTTTTCAACACCAAAAATTGCTCTCGAATGCTTTCCTTTATCTTCCAATACTTTTACAAACAGGTCCGAGGCTCCATTAACTACAATTGGAGAATCGTCCCAATCTGTTCCAGATTGGAAATAAGCATCCACATGGTTTAGTCCAATAACTTTATTAAATCCAATTTTATTGTTTATTTGTGCTAAAACATTTAAGGCACATAACTCCATAGCTTTATAGCCTTCTTCTGTTGTTATTTCGTTTCCTAAACGTCCTTGGTATAAATATTCATCGTTTAAAATTGGAAATTGAATTGCAATATATGCGATATTGCCCCTTATGTTTACAGAAACGTAATTTCCACCAGGTGTAGAAACCTTGGGTAACTCCAGTTTTAATTTTTTAAGGTTTTCTATTGAGTTTATTGGCATAAAGAGAATTTTTTAATCAGTTAAATTAATCTCATATTTTTCTAACCAATTTAAAGGCTTTTCTAAATTTTGATTACAAAATTCTAAATGAATAACTCTTCTTTGTTTATTATTAGTTGTTTTATTAGAGGCATGTATAGTTAAAGGTTTCATTAGCATAGTTTCTCCTTTTTTTACTTCACAAAGATGTTCATTTTTAATACACCAATCTTTGGAGTTTACACGGACAATTCCATTTAGATGAGATTTTGGGATTACTTTTAATGCGCCATTATTTTTATTTGTATCGTCTAAATGAATTCTAATAGTAATAGTATCTTTAAGTATTTTTGTTGGAGGTTGAACACCATATTGCCCTTTTTTGTAGGTCCAATTTATATAATCTTTTTTAGCTGTTTTTTTGTTGACTGAAATGCTTAAGTCTTGATGATAAGCTACAAACCAATTAGATTCCTTTGGTTTATCAAAATAGATAGCTTTAGTTAGAAAATAGTTGTTATTAGAGAAGCTAGCTATTAGCTTAGTTAAATTAGTATTAAATAAATATTTTTTTAATTCAGGAATAGTATTAATAAGTTGCCTTATGGCAAATAAATTTTTTGTTTTTGAAAACGTTTTTTCATTTTTTTTGGAGTTTTCAATACAAGAAATAATTTGCTCTATTTCAATGTCAGTATAAATTTTAGAAGTGATAGTATATCCTAAAATTTCCAATTCATTTATGTTAGTTTTAAACTCCAATGACAATATTAAATTACTTTTTGTACCACTTCAAAAACTTTATTTCCATCGCATTTTAGGGTTTTAGAGGGGTACTTTAAAATAAGGGCATAATCGTGTGTTGCCATAAGAATAGTGCGTCCGGTTTTATTAATGTCTTGCAATACTTTCATTACTTCTACACTCGTTTGTGGATCTAAGTTACCGGTAGGCTCATCGGCAATAATTAATTCAGGGTCGTTTAATAAAGCCCTTGCAATGGCAATGCGTTGTTGTTCTCCACCAGAAAGCTCATGCGGAAATTTAAATCCTTTAGTTTTCATGCCTACTTTATCTAAAACTTCTTCAATTTTCGTGTTCATTTTAGCAAGGTCCTTCCACCCTGTAGCTTTTAACACAAAAAGTAAGTTTTTGTTAATAGTTCTATCTGGTAATAGTTTAAAATCCTGGAAAACAATCCCTAGTTTTCTTCTTAAAAAGGGGATTTCTTTTTCTTGTAACGTTTTTAAGTTAAAATCTACGATACTACCCGTACCTTCTTTTAAAGGAAGGTCTGCATAAAGTGTTTTCATAAAACTACTTTTTCCACTTCCTGTTTTTCCAATTAAATAAACAAACTCCCCTTTTTTAATTTCTACACTAACATCGTTTAGAATCATATTTTCTTTTTGGAAAATGGTAGCTTTTTTTAAATGTAGAATGCTTTCGCTCATAGTTTTAAAACTTCAATTAGGGTTAAAATTATTAATTCTAATGTTTCTGGTTTAATAGTATAATATATAGAGATTAATTTTTTAACCAAAATACTTTTGCTGTTTCAATTTTATTAAAAAGAAGAATCAACAAGTTATAAATGTAATAAGTTCTTATTTAATTTAAGTAGTAGATTAAGGAAAATATTTAGGCTTAACATTTACTTTTGTTTAATTATTGAATAATCTTGTAGTATATATACTTCGGTACAATAATTGACGTTATTAAATTAATTAATCGGTAATTCGTAAACTGATAGAGAACATTATGCGAAATAAAAAAACCGCTTTACTACTGTGTTTAATGGGTAGTGTTTTATTTGGTTCTGCACAAGAATCAAAAATATACACGCACCATAAAAAAGAGTACCAAAACGCACTAGCGTTGTACAACAACAGTCAGTACCAAGCAGCCCAGACTATTTTTGAAAAAGTAAAATCTAATACTAGCGATTTTGAAACAAAAGCTAATAGCGCATATTATGTAGCTAATGCTGCTATACGTTTAAATCAGTTAGGAGCAGATAAATTAATGGAGGATTTTGTAGCGCAATATCCAACATCTACCAAAAGAAATAATGCCTTTATAGATGTGGCAGATTATTATTTTGAAACGGGTAAATATCCTTATGCCTTAAAATGGTATAAGAAAGTAGATCAAAAGGCTATGTCTGTTAAAGATCAGGAGCGCTTTGCTTTTAATAATGGTTATGCTTTATTTTCTTCAAAAAAATATAAAGATGCAGAGCGTTATTTAAATAAAGTAACTACCTCAGAAAAGTATGGTTCGCAAGCAAAATATTATTTAGGATATATAGCTTATGAGCAAGATGATTACGATGGAGCTAATCAGCGTTTTGATGAAATTACAGATCAAGATATATTAAAAGAAAAATTATCCTATTACCAAGCCGATTTAAATTTTAAGTTAGGAAATTTTAAAGAAGCCATTGCCTTGGCTAAAAAGCAATTGCCAAAATCTGACCGAAACGAGGTTTCTGAATTAAATAAAATTATAGGCGAGAGTTATTTTAATTTAAAAGAGTATAGCCAAGCTATACCCTTTTTAGAAAAGTATAAAGGAAAGCGTGGTAGGTGGAACAATACAGATTATTACTTGTTAGGTTATTGCTATTATAAGCAAAAAGATTATGCAAATGCTGTACAACAGTTTAATAAAATTATAGACGGACATAATAGTGTGTCTCAGAATGCATATTACCATTTAGCCGAGTGTTATATGCAATTAGAAAAGAAGCAAGAAGCATTAAATGCGTTTAGAAATGCATCTCAAATGAATTTCTCAGAACAAATTCAGAAAGATGCTTATTTAAACTATGCAAGATTAAGTTATGAAATTGGGAATCCTTACGAAAGTGTTCCTACTGTACTTTCTAATTATTTAGATACTTACTCTAATGACAATACATCTAAAGAATTACAAGAGTTATTGGTAGACTCTTATATAACTTCTAAAAACTTTGCAGGCGCATTAAATTTATTAGAAAAAAATAGGAGTTATGCTAGTAAAGAAACGTTTCAGAAAGTAGCATTTTACAGAGGGGTAGAACTTTTTATAGATACAGATTATGAAGGCGCACTAAAACATTTTGATATTTCTTTAGATAATTCGGAAGACTTATTGTTTAAAGCAAAAGCTATGTATTGGAAAGCTGAGTCGGAATATGTGTTAAATAATTTTGATGCTGCATTAGTTAGTTTTGTGCAGTACCAGCAAATGCCTACTGCTAAAAGTACTGCTGAATATAAAAATTTGAATTATAATCTAGGGTATACTTATTTTAAATTAAAAGATTATACTAATTCTATCTCTTATTTTGATAAATACAGTACAACAAATACAGATGATAAAGTACGTTTAAATGATGCTTACTTAAGATTAGGAGATAGCTATTTTGTAAGTAGTAAATATTGGCCAGCAATAGAAACGTACAATAAATCTTTGGCGCTAAATGGAGCTGAAAAAGACTATGCTGCTTTTCAGAAAGCATTGAGTTATGGTTTTATAGGTAGGAATGCTACTAAGATAGAATCTTTAAATAATCTTATTACTACTTATACAAAATCTACCTTAAAAGATGATGCCCTGTTTGAGCTTGGTAATGCTTATGTTAAGGATAATAAAATAAATAAAGGTTTAAAAGCATATGATAGGTTAATAAATGAGTATAAAGGAAGCTCTTTAGTGCCTAAGGCATTATTGCGACAGGGATTGGTACATTACAACGCTAATGAAAATGAAGAAGCTTTAGTTAAATTTAAACAAGTAGTTAAGGATTACCCTAAAACACAAGAAGCAATACAAGCGGTAGGTACTGCAAAGTTGGTATATATAGATTTGGGGAGAGTTAATGAATATGCAGAATGGGTAAAACCTCTAGAGTTTGTTAATGTTACGGATAGTGAGTTAGATAATGCCAGTTATGAATCTGCTCATAAGCAACAGTTAGAAGGTAATAAAGATGTTGCAATTAAAGGATTTAAAAATTACGTAAAAGAATTCCCTAACGGAATACATGCTATAGAAGCTAATTTTAATTTAGCTCAATTATATTTTGGAAAAGGAGAAAAAGAAAAAGCATTACCGTATTATAATTATGTGGCAGATGCAGGAGATAGTGAGTACGCGGAGCAATCTTTAACACGTGTTTGCGAAGTGTATATAGGAAAAAAGGAGTATATAACAGCATTACCTTATTTAGAGCGCTTAGAGCAACAGGCAGATATTCCACAAAACAGAACTTTTGCGCAATCTAATTTAATGAAAGGGTATTACAATCAGAATGATTATAACAAAACAATAGCCTATGCAGAAAAAGTATTGGCTACTCCTAAAATTGATAAAAGAATAAAGAGTGATGCTCATATCATGATTGCGCGTTCGGCAATTAAAACAAATAATGAGGATAAAGCAGAGATGGCTTACGCTAAAGTATTAAAAATAGCATCTGGAGAAACAGCAGCAGAAGCGCTGTATTACGATGCGTATTTTAAGCATAAAGCAAGTAATTATGAAAGTTCTAATACATCGGTTCAAAAACTAGCAAAAGATTATTCTAGTTACAAAGAATGGGGGGCTAAGGGACTTATTTTAATGGCAAAGAATTTTTATGCATTAGGAGATGCTTTTCAGGCTACCTATATATTAGAAAATGTAAGTACTAATTTTAGTCAGTACCCTAAAATTGTAGCAGAAGCAAAGCAAGAATTAGCCATAATAAAAACACAAGAAGCTAAGAGTAATTCTTCAGTAAATCCATCAGAAAATTAATAGAAGCTGCAAAAAGAGACACTATGCATCAATATATAAAAATAACCTTATTAGTATTCTTAAGTGCAATTTCTATTACAGTTGCACAAGAAGATAAAGATAATATAGGAACAGAAACGGTAACGGTTACTAAGGCGTATAAGCCAACAGTATCCGATGCTTTTAAGGTGAAAACATTCCCTAATTTAAACGATTCTATAGTATTGCAGAAGAAAAAGATAAACTATAGTATTTTTTCTACACCTGTTGCTTCTACATTTACACCAGCAAAAGGCAAAGCCTCTGCGGTAGAAAAAACAAAGCCAGCAAAATTATACAATTCGTATGCTTCTTTAGGAATAGGTAGTTATGGTAATATTTTGGCAGATTTTTACACGAGCAGAGCAATTAATAGAGATGAACGCCTAGATGTAGGATTTAATCATCATTCTGCCACAGGAGATATAGAGGGTGTAGCATTAAAAAATACATTTTATAATACAAAGGCAATAGCATCTTATTCTAAAAAAGACCGCGATATAAACTGGGGAGCAGATATTGCTTTGCAACATCAATTGTATAATTGGTATGGGGTTGTAAATGGCACATTACCACAAGTAACGATAGATGGTATAGATGCTAAGCAAAACTATTTTACGGCAGAATTGAGTGGTAATATAGCAATTGAAGATAGTTTCTTTAAAAGCGGAGATGTTATGTTGCGTCGTTTTTGGGATGCTACTAAATCAGGAGAGAATAGAGTTGTGGTAATTCCAGCATTTGAAGTGCCAATAGCAGACGAGCTAATAAAAACAAAAGTAAAGATCGATTATGTTGGAGGAAGTTTTGAGAATGCCATAATACAGAACGAACTTAATAGCCCTGAGATAAATTATAGTCATCTACAATTTGGAATAACACCTAGTTTTTTAATACTAAGAGACGATTTAACAGTAGATGTGGGGGTAACTTTGGTTTATAGTTTAGATTCGGAAAATAGTAATAGCGATTTTTTTATATACCCTAATATATTAGCATCTTACCGTTTATTAGGAGAAAAGGTTATTACTTATGGAGGTTTAGAAGGAGAGTTGAAGCAAAATTCGTATCACGATTTTGTAAAAGAAAATCCTTACGTATCGCCTACTTTAAATATAGTTCCAACAGATAAAGAGTATAGTTTATATGCAGGCTTTAAAGGGCAGTTATTACCTAATTTAAGTTATAATATAAAAGCATCGTATACAAGTGAAAATAATAAAGCCTTATTTAAGTTAAATCCTCAAAATTTATTTAGAACAGACGAAAAAGGATATTACTACGGCAACTCTTTTAATGTAGTTTATGATGATGTGCAAACACTAGGTATTTTTGGAGAATTAAATATAGATGTAAATCGTAATTTTTCTTTAGGATTTAATGTAGAAGCTTATGATTATACAACTGAAACAAATAACCCGGCTTGGAATTTGCCAGATGTAACAGCATCTGTTTTTATGGATTACCAAATAGGAGATAAATGGTATGCAGGGGTTAATTTATTTCATATAGGAGAAAGGGAGGATAGTAGTTCTCAAGTAGTTCAAAATATACTTCCGGCAGATTTTCCGTCAACAAGCTTAACTTTAGATAGTTATTTTGATGCAAATGCACATTTAGGATATAGGCATACAGAACAACTATCTTTCTTTATAAAGGCAAATAATATAGCGAATAATAATTATTTACGATGGGCAAAATACCCCGTACAAGGATTTCAA
This sequence comes from uncultured Cellulophaga sp., assembly GCA_947492955.1. GTDB lineage: Bacteria > Bacteroidota > Bacteroidia > Flavobacteriales > Flavobacteriaceae > Cellulophaga. The sequence goes on from CANLOV010000001.1 coordinate 652,625, forward strand.
ATATTAGGAGGAGCTACTTATAAATTCGATTTTTAAGAATTATTTTTATTTTTAAAATGTTATTTGTGGTAGTTGTAAACCCCTATTTTTGTGGCTTTTAATATTTTATGCCCAAAACCAATAGTTTTTCAATTGTAAACCCAAATAAGAGCCCTTTTTTTTACGGGTATGTAATATTAGTAATAGGAACTATAGGAATATGGTTTAGTATTCCAGGGCAAACAGTAGGGGTATCTGTATTTACGGATCCAGTAAAAGATGCATTAGGGCTTTCTAGAAATCAATTTAGTAATGCTTATATGATAGGAACTATATGTAGTTCTTTGTTAATAGGTAAGGCGGGAAAATGGTTTGATGTTTATGGAGCGCGTTATGTAGCCTTTTTTGCAGCAATAACTTTATCTATAGCATTGTTCTTGTGTTCTTGGTCTGTACAAATGAGTACATATGTAAAAGATGTATTAAATAATGATACATGGTTAATTCCTTTTGTAATGATGGTTTGTTTATTCTTTTTGCTTCGTTTTGCAGGGCAAGGAGTGTTAACAATGGCTTCTAGGAATATGATTATGATTTGGTTTGATAAAAACCGAGGAAAAGTAAACTCATTTAGTAGTATAGCATTATCATTTGGCTTTTCATCATCACCATTATGGTTAAATATATTAATAGAAGAGTATAATTGGCAAGGAGCTTGGCAAGTATTAGCGATAGCCTTGTTAATTTTTAGCGTTTTTATTTTTCAATTGTATAAAAATAAACCAGAAGATTATAATCTATTGCCAGATGGGCAAAAAATGCAAACAGAAAAGCAAATAGATGAGCCTGTAGGGAAACAATACACATTAAATGAAGCCAAAAAAACAAGAGCTTTTTGGGTGTATGGATTGATTTTAGCTTTTAATAGTTTTTTTATAACAGGGCTTACTTTTCATGTAGTATCTGTTTTCGCTAGTGAAGGAATGGCTAAAGAACAAGCAATTGCTATTTTTTTACCATGTTCTGTAGTGTCTGTTATAGTATCAACATTGTTTAATTTTCTAAGTGATTATGTACCTTTAAAATGGTATTTATATGCCATGATTTTTGGAGGTGTATTAACTTCGTTAGGCTTTGTGTTTTTGTCTTCTTTTGTAGGTGTAGTTATTTTAGTTATTGGAATTGGGGTAATGGGAGGCTTTTTCTCAGTTCTTAATGCTATTGTTTGGCCTCGTTTTTATGGGCGTACACATTTGGGGGCTATATCTGGTAAAATTATGGGGATTTTAATTTTAGCAAGTGCACTGGCACCTAGTATTTTCAGTGGCATCTTCTCTGCTTTTTCATCTTATAAATTATTAGGATATATAAGTTTACTATTTTTAGCTTTCTTGTCTTTAATTGCTATAAGAGCTAACAACCCAAAAGTGTAGACTCATTTTTTGTAACTTTAATATGTAAATAATATATATGGAATTACCCTCATTCATAGCATATTTATCATTAGAAAAAAAATATTCATTACATACTGTTAATGCATATGAAAAAGATATAAATACCTTTATTTCCTTTTGTAAAGAAGATTTTTCTATAGATGATATAGATAAGGTTGCATATACAATTATTAGAAGTTGGATAATAAGTATGGTAGATGCGGGTATATCTAATAGGTCAATCAATAGAAAAATTGCAGCTCTAAAAGCATATTATAAGTTTTTATTAAAAATTGAAAAAATACAAGTTAATCCCTTAGCAAAGCATAAAGCACTTAAAACACCAAAAAAAGTAGAAGTGCCTTTTTCAGAAGAAGAAATGCAAAAAATATTAACTCAGATAGAGTTTAATGACGATTTTGAAGGTGTTAGAGATAAATTAATGATTGATTTGTTTTATACCACAGGGATACGTAGGTCAGAATTAATTCATTTAAAACTAAAAGATTTAGATAAATCGGCAAAAACAATAAAAGTTTTAGGAAAAAGAAATAAAGAGCGTATTGTGCCGCTATTACCATCAACAGTAGATTTATTTGGTATTTATTTAGAGAAAAGGAAGGAGATGAATATTCTTACGGAAGAATCTTTTGTTTTTTTATCTAAAGCAGGCAATAAAATATATGAAACACTTGTTTATAGGGTTATAAATAGTTATTTTAGTAAGGTTTCCACTAAAATAAAAAAAAGTCCTCATATATTAAGACATACGTTTGCAACGCATTTACTTAATAAAGGGGCAGATTTAAACTCTGTAAAAGAGTTATTAGGGCACTCTAGTTTGGCATCTACACAAGTATATACTCATAATAGTATAGCTGAACTAAAAAAAATACATTTATTGGCCCACCCAAGGAATAAAAAATAGCATGATAATGTATGCATGTTAAATGTCTAATTTTTTAAAAAACTTCAACCTATGAAAGTAAATGCACAATCTGTAAACTTTAATGCGGATGTAAAACTTATTAATTTTATTCAAAATAGATTAAATAAGCTAGAATTATTTTATGACAAAGTCATAAGTTCAGATGTTTATTTAAAGGTAGAAAATACGAGCTCAAAGGAAAATAAAATTGTAGAAATAAAAGTGCATGTGCCTAAGGATAAGTTTATTGTAAAAAAGCAATGTAAATCTTTTGAGGAAGCTGTAGATGCCGCATGTGGCTCATTGGAACGTAGGTTGGTAAAGAGAAAAGAAAAAATGAGAATATAATTTTCAAAAATTTTTCAAAAATATTTGGAATAAATAAAAATATATATCTACATTTGCAGTCCGTTAGAAATAGCGGACTTTTTTATAACAAAAAAAGTAGGTTTAAAAGCCGATGTAGCTCAGCTGGCTAGAGCAGCTGATTTGTAATCAGCAGGTCGTGGGTTCGAGTCCCTCCATCGGCTCAAAAAACTAAAAAATTGAAATATTGGATTGGGGAGATACTCAAGCGGCCAACGAGGGCAGACTGTAAATCTGCTGACTATGTCTTCGCAGGTTCGAATCCTGCTCTCCCCACTATATTTTTATAAAGTTCTATAAAAAATTAATTTTTTTGGTTAGAATAAATAAAAATGTTTTATGTTTGCTCCCGCTTAGAAAGGGAGTAATTTTTAAGTTGAAATATTGTTACCTTATTCTTATGGTTTTTGTAAGAATTAAAACGCGAGAGTAGCTCAGTTGGTAGAGCGTCAGCCTTCCAAGCTGAATGTCGCCGGTTCGAACCCGGTCTCTCGCTCTAAATAAAATATCTAAGAAACGCTGGTGAGGTGTGTCTTAGGTATTTTTGGAATTTATTGAAGTGGGTAAAACCATTTCCTGAGCAAATATGGCGAAAGTCTCGTTTGTGGCTCTGAAACTTTGAGTTTTGGTTGAGTTTTAAGACTTGGTTTTTCTAAGCTATAAACAAAAGCCGGTGTAGCTCAGGGGTAGAGCGTTTCCTTGGTAAGGAAGAGGTCACGAGTTCAAATCTCGTCATTGGCTCATTGAAAATATTATTTGACACTATTATAAACTAAGATTTAAAATTCATTAAAATGGCAAAGGAAACATTTGATCGTTCCAAACCGCACTTAAACATAGGTACTATTGGACACGTGGATCACGGTAAAACTACATTAACTGCTGCTATTACAACGGTATTAGCTAACGCAGGATTATCAGAATTGAGAAGTTTCGATTCAATTGATAATGCTCCTGAAGAAAAAGAGAGAGGTATTACTATTAACACGTCTCACGTGGAATATGCAACGGCTAACCGTCACTATGCACACGTTGATTGTCCAGGTCACGCCGATTATGTAAAAAACATGGTTACAGGTGCTGCTCAAATGGATGGTGCTATTTTAGTGGTTGCTGCTACGGATGGTCCAATGCCACAAACTCGTGAGCACATCTTATTAGGTCGTCAGGTAGGTATTCCTAGAATTGTTGTATTCATGAATAAAGTGGATATGGTTGATGATGAGGAGCTTTTAGAGCTTGTTGAGATGGAAATTAGAGAATTGCTTTCTTTCTACGAGTATGATGGTGATAATGGACCTGTAATCGCTGGTTCTGCTTTAGGTGGACTTAATGGTGAGCAAAAATGGGTTGATACAATCATGAAATTAATGGATGCTGTTGATGAGTGGATTGAATTACCAAAAAGAGATGTTGATAAAGATTTCTTAATGCCTGTTGAAGATGTATTTACGATTACTGGTCGTGGTACTGTTGCAACTGGACGTATAGAAACTGGAGTTGCTAATACTGGTGATGCTGTTGATATTATTGGTATGGGTGCTGAGAAATTAGCTTCTACAATTACAGGGGTAGAGATGTTCCGTAAGATATTAGATAGAGGTGAAGCTGGTGATAACGTTGGTATCTTATTAAGAGGTATTGAAAAGTCTGATATTAAGAGAGGTATGGTAATCTGTAAGCCAGGTTCTGTAACGCCGCACTCTAAGTTTGAGGCTGAGGTTTATATCCTTAAAAAAGAAGAAGGTGGTCGTCATACGCCATTCCATAATAACTATCGTCCACAGTTCTATGTTAGAACAACAGATGTAACAGGTACAATTAGCTTACCTAGTGGAGTAGAGATGGTTATGCCTGGAGATAACCTTACAATTACTGTAGAGTTATTATCGCCAATTGCATTAAGTGTTGGTCTTCGTTTCGCAATCCGTGAGGGAGGTAGAACAGTAGGTGCAGGTCAGGTAACTAAGATTACAGAATAATATATTATAATATAAAGTGTTACATTGAGGGTGTTCTGTTTATGCAGGATACCTTTCAATGTAAATATAAACGGGTGTAGCTCAGTTGGTAGAGCACTGGTCTCCAAAACCAGGTGTCGGGAGTTCGAGTCTCTTCTCCCGTGCTAATATAAAAAGCGAAAGCTTTTTTAGATTTTGGGTTAAAAAGCAGTTGCGGTTTTTTAACGAAATTTAAAGGTGGTTTATTGTAATTGCCTTAAGATATATATAAAGAAATTAAATTATACAGCATGTTTACATATATAAAGGAGTCTATAGATGAGCTTAGGAATAATGTTACTTTGCCAACAAGGGCGGAGTCTTCAAATTATATGATTATAGTGGCTGTATTTTCTGTGTTATTTGCATTGGCAACATGGGGTGTAGATAGTCTTTTTAGTAATTTGATTAAGTTGTATTTTCAAAAATTAATCGGATAGGGCTATGTCAGAAGTGTTAGAGAAGAAATGGTATGTTGTTAGGGCTGTAAGTGGTCAGGAGAATAAAATAAAAGGATATATTGAAACTGAGGTTGCTAGATTAGGTTTTTCTGATTATTTAGAAGAAGTTCTAGTGCCTACAGAGAAAGTTGTTCAGGTAAGAAACGGAAAGAAAATAAATAAAGAAAAAGTTTATTTTCCGGGTTACATTATGGTGAAAGCCAATTTAGGGGGGGAGATGGTGCATATCATTCGTTCTATTACAAATGTTATCGGTTTTTTAGGAGAAACAAAGGGAGGTGATCCTGTTCCACTTCGTAAAACAGAAGTGAATAGAATGTTAGGTAAGGTAGATGAATTAGCGGTTACTACAGATAGTGTTGCTATACCTTACACGGTAGGAGAAACAGTGAAAGTGGTAGATGGTCCATTTAATGGATTTAACGGAACTGTTGAGAAGGTAAATGAAGAAAAGCGTAAACTTGAAGTAATGGTTAAGATTTTTGGAAGAAAAACACCATTAGAGTTAAGTTACATGCAAGTAGAAAAAGTATAAGTACGAACTGTTACATATAAAAAAGATGTGTTGCTTCCAAAAACACACTTTTTAATTTAATTTAAAACAATGGCAAAAGAAGTAAGTAAAGTAGTTAAACTACAAGTTAGGGGAGGTGCAGCGAATCCGTCGCCACCGGTTGGACCCGCTTTAGGTGCTGCCGGTGTTAACATCATGGAATTCTGTAAGCAATTTAATGCGCGTACACAGGATAAACAAGGTAAAGTATTACCAGTTGCTATCACCGTATACAAAGATAAGTCGTTTGACTTTATTGTAAAGACACCGCCAGCGGCAGTTCAGCTTATGGAAGCGGCTAAGATTAAAAAAGGATCTGGTGAACCTAACAGAGTAAAGAATGGTAACGTAACATGGGATCAAATTAAAGTGATCGCAGAAGACAAAATGGTAGATTTAAATGCTTTTACTGTAGAATCAGCAATGAGCATGATTGCAGGAACTGCAAGGTCTATGGGTCTTAAAGTTGCAGGTAATAGACCTTTTTAAAATCTTAAAAGCAATTTAGAATGGCAAAATTAACAAAGAACCATAAAGAAGCACTTTCTAAAGTGGATAAGAATAAATTATATTCTTTAGAAGAAGCATCTTCATTGGTAAAAGAAATAACAAAAGCAAAATTTGACGCATCTGTAGATTTAGCAGTACGTTTAGGAGTAGATCCTAGAAAAGCTAATCAAATGGTTCGTGGAGTAGTAACATTACCTCACGGAACTGGTAAAGATGTTAAAGTTTTAGCGTTAGTTACTCCGGATAAAGAAGCAGAAGCTAAGGAAGCTGGTGCAGATTATGTTGGATTACAAGAGTATTTGGATAAAATTAAAGGCGGTTGGACAGATGTTGATGTAATTATCACAATGCCAAGCGTAATGGGTAAATTAGGGCCTTTAGGTAGAGTTTTAGGACCAAGAGGTTTAATGCCGAATCCAAAAACAGGAACAGTTACTATGGATGTTGCAAAAGCTGTAACAGAAGTAAAAGCTGGTAAGATAGATTTTAAAGTAGATAAAACTGGTATTGTACATGCTGCAGTAGGGAAAGTTTCTTTTTCTGAAGATAAAATAGCAGGTAACATTAAAGAACTTTTAGATACTTTAAATAAATTAAAGCCTACGGCATCTAAAGGTGTATATATGAAGAGTGTTTACTTGTCTAGTACAATGAGCCCTAGTATACAATTAGATACAAAAATATAACTGGTAGTATAAAAAATTTATTATGACAAGAGAAGAGAAATTGAACGTTATAGAAGATTTAACTGCACAGTTAGGAGAAAACTCAACGATATACTTAGCTGATATATCTGGGTTAGATGCTTTAACTACATCAGATTTAAGAAGAGCTTGTTTTAAAGCTAATATTAAACTTGCAGTTGTTAAAAATACATTGCTTGCTAAAGCAATGGAGGCTTCAGAAAAAGATTTTGGAGAACTTTCAGAAGTGTTAAAGGGGAATACCTCTGTAATGTATTCTGAAACTGGTAATGGTCCGGCAAAGCTTATTAAAGATTTTAGAAAAAAATCTGATAAGCCTTTATTAAAAGGAGCATTTGTTGAAGAGGCAATATATATTGGAGATGACCAATTAGATTCATTAGTAAGTATCAAATCTAAAGAAGAGGTTATTGGAGATATTATTGGATTGTTACAATCACCTGCTAAAAACGTTATTTCTGGACTTAAGTCTGGTGGCGGTAAATTAGCTGGTATTCTTAAAACATTATCAGAAAGATAAATAGTACGCACTAAAAACAAATTATATTTTAAAAATTTTTATTAAACGATAGTAAAATGGCAGATTTAAAAGATTTCGCAGAACAATTAGTTAATTTAACAGTAAAAGAAGTAAACGAATTAGCTGACATATTAAAAGAAGAGTACGGTATAGAGCCTGCTGCTGCTGCAGTTGCAGTTGCTGCTGGTGGAGCTGCTGCTGGTGGTGATGCTGCTGAAGAAAAAACAGAATTTGACGTAATTTTAAAATCAGCTGGTGCATCTAAATTAGCTGTAGTAAAATTAGTTAAAGAATTAACAGGTTTAGGATTGAAAGATGCTAAAGATATCGTTGATAGCGCACCTAAAGCAATAAAAGAAGGTGTTTCTAAAGACGAAGCAGAAGGAATTCAAAAATCATTAGAAGAGGCAGGAGCAGAAGTTGAGCTTAAGTAATAGCAACCAACAATAATGTTTTGGTTTAGGTCTTTCCGCAATTTGCGGCTAAGACCTAAACCCTTTTATATATAGTATGTAAAGATACATACAACCCATTTTAAGTATTCACAATCAAAATTTGTCTATTGATGTTTACAAATCAGACCGCAAGAATAAGTTTCGCTTCTGCTAAGAATATCCCAAATTATCCGGATTTCTTAGATATTCAGATTAAATCGTTTCAAGATTTTTTCCAACTTGAAACTAAATCTGATGAAAGAGGTAACGAAGGTTTATACAATACCTTTCAAGAAAACTTTCCAATTACAGACACACGAAATCAATTCGTTTTAGAGTTTTTAGATTATTTTATTGATCCACCAAGATATTCCATTCAAGAATGTATAGAACGTGGTCTTACTTATAGTGTTCCACTTAAAGCAAGATTAAAGTTATACTGTACGGATCCAGAACACGAGGATTTCGAAACTATTGTTCAGGATGTATATTTAGGGACTATTCCATACATGACTCCTAGTGGTACATTTGTAATCAACGGAGCAGAACGTGTTGTAGTATCACAATTACACCGTTCACCAGGAGTTTTCTTTGGTCAATCATTCCACGCAAATGGAACCAAGTTATATTCTGCCAGAGTAATACCTTTTAAAGGTTCTTGGATAGAATTTGCAACAGATATCAATAGCGTTATGTACGCATATATTGATAGAAAGAAAAAATTACCAGTTACAACTTTATTTAGAGCTATTGGTTTTGAGCGCGATAAAGATATATTAGAAATTTTTGACTTATCAGAAGAGGTTAAAGTTTCTACTGCTGGTTTAAAGAAAGTTTTAGGTCGTAAGTTAGCTGCTAGGGTATTAAATACATGGCACGAAGATTTTGTAGACGAGGATACAGGTGAAGTTGTTTCAATAGAAAGAAATGAGATTGTTTTAGATCGTGATACGATTTTAGAAAAAGATCATATCAATGAAATTATAGAGGCTGATGTAAAGACTATTCTTTTACATAAAGAGAATAACTCTCAGTCAGATTATGCTATTATTCATAATACATTACAAAAGGATCCTACAAACTCTGAAAAAGAAGCTGTAGAGCACATATATAGACAATTACGTAATGCTGAGCCGCCAGATGAGGAAACAGCGCGTGGTATTATAGATAAATTATTCTTCTCAGATCAACGTTACAATTTAGGTGAAGTTGGTCGTTATAGAATGAATAAGAAATTAGGGTTAGATATAGGAATGGATAAGCAAGTCTTAACCAAAGAAGATATCATAACTATCATAAAATATTTAATTGAGCTTATTAATTCTAAAGCAGAGATTGATGATATTGATCACCTTTCTAACCGTCGTGTAAGAACAGTAGGAGAGCAATTATCACAGCAATTTGGAGTTGGTTTGTCTCGTATGGCAAGAACTATTCGTGAGCGTATGAACGTTCGTGATAATGAGGTTTTTACACCAATAGATTTAATTAATGCAAAGACATTGTCTTCTGTAATTAATTCTTTCTTTGGAACAAACCAGTTGTCTCAGTTTATGGATCAAACAAATCCATTAGCAGAAATAACACACAAAAGAAGATTATCTGCATTAGGACCTGGAGGTTTATCTAGAGAAAGAGCAGGTTTTGAGGTTCGTGATGTTCACTATACACACTATGGAAGACTTTGTCCAATTGAAACTCCTGAAGGACCAAATATTGGATTAATATCGTCACTTTCAGTATTCTCTAAAGTAAACCCAATGGGATTCTTAGAAACTCCTTACCGTAAGGTAGAGAGTGGAAAAGTAGATATTGAAAATTATGCATACTTAAGTGCTGAAGAAGAAGAAGGGATGAAAATTGCGCAAGCAAACATTCCAATGGATGATAATGGTTCTATAACAGCCGATAAAGTTATTGCAAGAGAAGAAGGAGATTTCCCTGTTGTTGATCCATCGGAGATACAATATACAGATGTTGCTCCAAATCAAATTGCATCTATTTCGGCTTCATTAATTCCATTCTTAGAGCATGATGATGCCAACCGTGCATTAATGGGGTCTAACATGATGCGTCAGGCAGTTCCATTATTAAAACCAGAATCTCCAATTGTAGGTACTGGATTAGAGCGTCAGGTTGCTTCAGATTCTAGAGTATTAATTAATGCAGAAGGAGATGGTGTTATTGAGTATGTAGATTCTCAAAAAATTACGATTAAGTACGATAGAACTGACGAAGAAAGACTTGTAAGTTTTGAAGAAGATTCTAAAACATACAAATTAGTTAAGTTTAGAAAAACAAACCAAGGAACAAGTATTAACTTAAAGCCAATAGTTCAGAAAGGTGATAAGGTTAAAAAAGGACAAGTTCTTTGTGAAGGATATGCAACTCAAAAAGGAGAATTAGCATTAGGTAGAAACCTTACGGTTGCCTTTATGCCTTGGAAAGGATATAACTTTGAGGATGCGATTGTAATTTCTGAAAAAGTAGTTCGTGAAGATATATTTACATCTATTCATATAGATGAGTATTCTTTAGAAGTTAGAGATACTAAATTAGGAGCTGAAGAGCTTACAAATGATATACCTAATGTTTCTGAAGAAGCAACGAAAGACTTAGATGAATACGGAATGATTCGTATTGGTGCAGAAGTAAAACCTGGAGATATATTAATTGGTAAAATTACTCCTAAAGGAGAATCTGATCCAACTCCAGAAGAAAAATTACTTCGTGCTATATTCGGTGATAAAGCAGGAGATGTAAAAGATGCTTCTTTAAAGGCTTCACCATCTTTAAGAGGTGTAGTAATAGAGAAAAAATTATTCTCTCGTTCTATTAAAGATAAGCGTAAAAGATCAGAAGATAAAGATGCTATCTCTAAGTTGGAATTAGAATACGAAGTAAAATTTCAACAATTAAAAGATGTATTAGTAGAGAAGTTATTTGCTATTGTTAATGGTAAAACATCTCAGGGTGTGTTAAATGATTTAGGTGAAGAAGTATTGCCTAAAGGAAAGAAATACACAATGAAAATGTTAAATTCTGTAGACGATTTTGCACACTTAGTGGGTGGAAGTTGGACAACAGATAAAGCAGTTAATGCATTAGTAGCAGATCTTTTACATAATTATAAAATTAAATTAAATGACCTTCAAGGTAATTTAAGAAGAGATAAGTTTACTATTTCTGTTGGAGATGAATTACCAGCAGGTATTATGAAATTAGCTAAAGTATATGTAGCTAAAAAACGTAAGCTTAAAGTGGGGGATAAGATGGCAGGACGTCACGGAAATAAAGGTATTGTTTCTCGTATCGTTCGTCATGAAGATATGCCTTTCTTAGAAGACGGAACACCAGTAGATATTGTATTGAATCCATTAGGGGTACCATCTCGTATGAATATTGGTCAGATTTACGAAACTGTTCTTGGATGGGCAGGTCTTAAATTAGGTAAAAAGTATGCAACACCAATTTTTGATGGAGCATCTTTAGACGAAATTAATACTTATACAGATGAAGCAGGTATACCAAGATTTGGACATACTTACTTACATGATGGTGGTACAGGAAAACGTTTTGATCAGCCAGCAACAGTAGGTGTAATCTATATGCTTAAATTAGGGCATATGGTAGACGATAAAATGCATGCTAGATCAATAGGACCATACTCATTAATTACGCAACAACCATTAGGTGGTAAAGCACAGTTTGGTGGTCAGCGTTTTGGAGAGATGGAAGTTTGGGCACTAGAAGCATACGGAGCATCTGCAACATTACGAGAAATACTAACGGTTAAATCTGATGATGTTATCGGAAGAGCTAAAACCTATGAGTCTATCGTAAAAGGTGAAACAATGCCAGAACCTGGTTTACCAGAATCTTTCAACGTATTAATGCACGAACTTAAAGGATTAGGTTTAGACATTAGATTGGAAGAATAATAAGAATAGGGTCTTGAACACTATTTGTAATACAAATATTTAATTTACTATCACCCATATTGTTATGGCTAGACAAAAGGATAATAATACAATTAAAAGGTTTAATAAAATTTCTATCGGATTAGCGTCTCCAGAATCTATTTTGGCAGAATCTAAAGGGGAAGTTTTAAAGCCTGAAACAATTAACTATAGAACTCATAAACCAGAAAGAGATGGTCTTTTTTGTGAGCGTATCTTTGGTCCTGTAAAGGATTATGAGTGTGCTTGTGGAAAATACAAGAGAATTCGTTACCGCGGTATCGTTTGTGATCGTTGTGGTGTAGAGGTTACAGAGAAAAAAGTACGTAGAGATAGAGTAGGTCATATTAGTTTAGTTGTGCCAGTTGCACATATCTGGTATTTCCGTTCGCTACCAAATAAAATAGGATACCTTTTAGGATTACCATCTAAGAAATTAGATATGATAATCTATTACGAGCGTTATGTAGTAATACAAGCTGGTATAGCAAAAGGTCCTGAAGGAGAAGAAATCAATAAAATGGATTTCTTAACCGAAGAAGAATATTTAAATATATTAGAATCTATTCCTGTAGAAAATCAATATTTAGATGATACAGACCCTAATAAGTTTATAGCTAAAATGGGAGCTGAATGTCTAATAGATATTTTAGCAAGAATAGATTTAGATGAACTTTCTTATGAGTTAAGACACAAAGCCAACACAGAAACGTCTAAACAACGTAAGATGGAAGCTTTAAAGAGATTACAAGTAGTAGAGTCTTTAAGAGAGTCTCAAGAAAATAGAGAGAACAGACCTGAGTGGATGATTATGAAAGTAATCCCAGTTATTCCACCAGAATTAAGACCATTAGTTCCTTTAGATGGTGGGCGTTTTGCAACATCAGATTTAAATGATTTATACAGAAGGGTAATTATTAGAAACAATCGTTTAAAGAGATTGGTAGAGATAAAAGCTCCAGAAGTAATTCTTAGAAATGAGAAGCGTATGCTTCAGGAATCTGTAGATTCATTATTTGATAATACACGTAAAGCATCTGCTGTAAAAACAGAATCTAACAGACCATTAAAGTCACTTTCAGATTCGTTAAAAGGTAAGCAAGGTCGTTTCCGTCAAAACTTATTAGGTAAACGTGTAGATTATTCAGCACGTTCTGTAATTGTTGTAGGACCAGAATTAAAATTATTCGAATGTGGTCTGCCTAAAGATATGGCAGCTGAATTATACAAACCTTTTGTTATACGTAAGTTAATAGAAAGAGGGATTGTAAAAACAGTAAAGTCTGCTAAGAAAATAATAGACAAGAAAGAGCCAGTTGTTTGGGATATTTTGGAAAATGTTTTAAAAGGACATCCAGTATTGCTAAACCGTGCTCCTACATTACACCGTTTAGGTATACAAGCTTTTCAGCCTAAATTAATAGAAGGAAAAGCAATACGTTTACACCCATTAGTATGTACGGCATTTAACGCCGATTTCGATGGGGATCAAATGGCGGTGCACTTACCATTAGGACCAGAAGCTATATTAGAAGCGCAATTATTAATGTTGGCTTCTCATAATATCTTAAACCCTGCAAATGGATCACCAGTAACGGTACCATCTCAGGATATGGTCTTGGGTCTATACTACATGACAAAAGAACGTAAATCTACTCCAGAATTAGAAATTAAAGGAGAAGGAATTACATTCTATTCTGCAGAAGAAGTGGTAATAGCTTTTAATGAAGAAAGAGTAGACTTAAATGCTGGTATTAAAGTAAGAGCTAAAAACTTTAATGAGGAAGGAGAATTAGTTTATCAAATTATAGAAACTACTGTAGGTAGAGTATTATTTAATATGATGGTTCCAGAACAAGCTGGATACATTAACCAAGTATTAAATAAGAAATCTTTAAGAGATATTATTGGTGATATTTTACGTGTTACTGATGTGCCTACAACAGCTAATTTCTTGGATAAAATTAAGACTATGGGGTATGAATTTGCCTTTAAAGGTGGATTGTCCTTTAGTTTAGGAGATATTATTATACCACCAGAGAAGCATGATATGATTGCTGATGCTAATGGTCAGGTAGAAGGTATTATGTCTAACTATAACATGGGTCTTATTACCAATAATGAAAGATACAATCAGGTAATTGATGTGTGGACTTCTACCAATGCAATGTTAACAGAGTTAGCAATGAAGCGTATTAGAGAAGATCAACAAGGATTTAACTCTGTGTATATGATGCTTGATTCTGGTGCAAGGGGTTCTAAAGAGCAAATTCGCCAGTTAACAGGTATGCGTGGATTAATGGCTAAGCCTAAAAAATCTACAGCAGGTGGTGGAGAAATTATAGAAAATCCAATTCTTTCTAACTTTAAAGAAGGTTTATCTATCTTAGAATACTTTATTTCTACTCACGGTGCTCGTAAAGGTCTTGCAGATACCGCTTTAAAAACGGCAGATGCAGGTTACTTAACAAGACGTTTAGTAGATGTTTCTCAGGATGTTATTATTAACATTGAAGATTGTGGAACATTAAGAGGTATTTTAGTAGAGCCATTAAAGAAGAACGAAGAAATAGTAGAAACATTAGGAGAGCGTATCCTTGGTAGAGTTTCATTGCATGATGTTTACAATCCTTTAAATGAGGAGTTATTGTTAAGCGCAGGTCAAGAAATCATGGAGTCAGATGTTAAGTTAATTAATGCATCTCCAATAGATAAGATTGAAGTACGTTCAGCATTAACATGTGAAGCTAAGAAAGGTATTTGTGGTAAATGTTATGGTAGAAACCTTTCTACAAACAAAATGGTTCAAAGAGGAGAAGCTGTTGGTGTAGTAGCAGCACAATCTATTGGAGAACCAGGAACACAGTTAACACTACGTACCTTCCACGTGGGTGGTATTGCAGGAAACATTTCTGAGGATAATAAATTGCAAGCAAAATTTGATGGTGTTGCAGAGATAGAAGACTTAAGGCTTGTTAAAGGAGAAGATGCAGAAGGTAATGCTGCTGATATTGTAATTTCTAGAACATCAGAAATTAAGATTGTAGACGCAAATACAGGTATTACATTAAGTACAAATAACATTCCTTACGGTTCGCAATTATTCATTAAGAATGGTGCAAAAGTAAAAGCGGAAGAAGTTATTTGTCAGTGGGATCCATATAATGGTGTTATTGTTTCTGAGTTCCCAGGAAAGATTGCTTACGAAAATATTGAACAAGGTGTTACATACCAAGTAGAGATAGATGAGCAAACTGGTTTCCAAGAAAAAGTAATATCAGAATCTAGGAATAAGAAATTAATACCAACATTATTAATTAAGAATAATAATGATGAAGTATTACGTTCGTACAACCTTCCTGTAGGTTCTCATATTATGGTAGATGATGGAGATAAAATTAAAGAAGGTAAAATTTTAGTAAAAATACCTCGTAAGTCTGCTAAAGCAGGTGATATTACAGGTGGTTTACCAAGAGTTACCGAATTATTTGAGGCTCGTAACCCATCTAACCCAGCTGTGGTTTCTGAAATTGACGGTGTTGTTTCTTTTGGTAAAATAAAAAGAGGTAACCGTGAGATTATAATAGAATCTAAATTAGGAGAAATTAAGAAGTACCTAGTAAAACTTTCTAATCAAATCTTAGTACAAGAGAATGATTATGTTCGTGCGGGTATGCCTTTATCAGATGGTTCTATAACTCCAGAAGATATATTATCAATAAAAGGACCTTCAGCAGTACAACAGTACTTGGTAAACGAGGTGCAAGAAGTATATCGTTTACAAGGGGTTAAGATTAATGATAAGCATTTTGAAGTTGTAGTAAGACAGATGATGCGTAAAGTAAGAATACAAGATCCTGGAGATACTATTTTCTTAGAAAACCAATTAGCGCATAAATCTGATTTCATTTATGAAAATGATGAGATTTACGGTAAAAAGGTAGTCGTAGAAGCAGAGGATTCTGAAAACTTAAAACCAGGGCAAATTATTACTGCCAGAGAATTAAGAGATGAGAATTCTATATTAAGACGTAGTGATAAATCATTGGTTGTAGCAAGAGATGCAGTAGCAGCAACGGCAACACCAATATTACAAGGTATTACTAGAGCTTCTTTACAGACTAAATCATTTATATCTGCTGCTTCTTTCCAAGAAACAACTAAAGTATTAAACGAAGCTGCTGTAGCAGGTAAGGTTGATAGTTTAGAAGGATTAAAAGAAAATGTAATTGTTGGACATAAAATACCAGCAGGTACAGGTATGAGAGATTATGAGAATATCATAGTAGGCTCAAAAGAAGAGTATGATGAAATTATGGCTCGTAAAGAGGAGCTTAAATTTTAAATAATAACAATTAAAACCCTCGATATTTATCGAGGGTTTTTTATTAAAAATATTTTAAAGATGGATGATAAAAATCAAAAACAAATAAATATAGAACTAGATGAAAAAATTGCTGAAGGAACATATTCTAACTTAGCAATAATAAATCATTCTGTATCAGAGTTTGTGGTAGATTTTATTAGTATGATGCCAGGAGCACCTAAAGCTAAAGTTAAGAGCAGAATAGTATTAACACCCCAACATGCTAAAAAGTTTTTAAAAGCTTTAAATGATAACGTAAAACGTTTTGAGAAGGCACATGGTACTATAAAAGATTATGAGCAACCCCCAATTCCTCTTAATTTTGGACCAACGGGAGAAGCTTAATAAAAAAAAGCCTTGGAATTTAAATTCCAAGGCTTTTTTTGTTTTGTAAAACTATTAGTTAAACTCAGATGTAAAATGAAGTTTAACCGAAGGGTATTTTTGTTGCGTCATTTGTAGAGAGAATTGAGAATCGGCTAAAAAAACAAGTTGCCCACTTTTATCCTGAGCTAAGAATTTCTGTTTTACTCTTTTAAACTCTTTAAATTCTTCATCTTTGATGTCTTCCGGTTCTACCCAGCAAGCTTTGTATACAGGGAAGTTTTCATAACTACACTTTGCGCCATATTCGTGTTCTAAACGATACTGAATAACTTCGAATTGTAAAGCTCCAACAGTACCTATCACTTTACGTCCGTTTAATTCTAGTGTAAACAACTGAGCTACACCTTCATCCATTAATTGGTCTATACCTTTGTAAAGCTGTTTAGCTTTCATTGGGTCGGCATTGTTAATATATCTAAAATGTTCTGGAGAGAAACTTGGTATTCCTTTATAATTTAGTTTCTCTCCTTGAGTTAAAGTATCTCCGATTTTAAAATTACCAGTATCATGCAAACCAACAATATCACCAGGATAAGATATATCTACAATCTCTTTCTTTTCTGCAAAAAAAGCGTTTGGACTAGAAAATTTTAATTTTTTTCCTTGTCTAACATGTAAGTAAGGTTTGTTACGTTCAAAAGTTCCAGAAACAATTTTAATAAAAGCTAAACGGTCTCTGTGCTTTGGGTCCATGTTAGCGTGTATTTTAAAAACAAAGCCTGTTAATTCTTTTTCATTAGAATCGACCATACGTTCTTCAGCCATTTTAGGCTGCGGTGAAGGTGCTATTTCAATAAAACAATCTAGCAGTTCTCTAACGCCAAAATTATTTAAAGCAGAACCAAAGAAAACAGGTTGTTGTTTTCCTTCAAGATATTTTTCTTTATCAAAAGCTGGGTAAACTCCATGTACTAAATCTAAATTGTCTCTTAGCTCTTCAGCTGCCTTGTCACCGATAATTTGGTCTAATTCTGGATTCTGAATGTCATCAAAAGCTATGGTGTCTTCAATATTCTTTTTACTATCACCACTAAAAAGATTTATATTTTTTTCATAGATATTGTAAATACCTTTAAAATCATAACCCATACCTATTGGGAAACTTAATGGCGTTACAGAAAGTCCTAATTTTTGTTCTACATCATCTAGTAAATCAAAGGCATCTTTCCCTTCTCTATCTAATTTATTAATAAAAACAATAATAGGAATATTTCGCATTCGACAAACTTCGACTAATTTTTCAGTTTGTGTTTCAACACCTTTGGCAACATCAATAACAACAATAACACTATCTACAGCAGTTAGTGTTCTAAATGTATCTTCAGCAAAATCTTTATGCCCAGGAGTATCTAAAATATTAATTTTTTTATCCTTGTATATAAAGGCTAGTACAGAAGTTGCAACAGATATTCCACGTTGTCTTTCTATTTCCATGAAATCACTGGTCGCAGACTTTTTTATTTTATTATTCTTCACGGCGCCAGCCTCTTGGATTGCTCCACCGAATAAAAGTAATTTCTCTGTGAGCGTAGTTTTTCCTGCATCTGGGTGGGAGATAATTCCAAATGTTCGTCTTCTTACAATTTCCTCTTTAAAACTCATGAATAAAAATTTGCACAAAAATAAGGCAAATAAATAGGATGATCGAACAAAAAAATATAGCATTATTTATGTAATATAAAACTCTAGTAATATGTGGTCTAAATATTTGTTTGTTAGTGTCTTATGGTTGTTTTGTTGTGTGAATAATAAATAAAACGATTGTTTTTTTTGGTTTTTTCGTAATCCATCATACGAAAATTAACGTAAGTTTAAAAGATAAAAATGAATAAACTTTATCTTTTTATCGAGTAAAATTGTTGTTAGTAGATTTTTGAAAAATTAACTATAAAATAAAGTATGAGATTAATTTTTTAAATATATATTGCAATTCCAATTAGAATATTCCCATTATTCTTACCAATAAAAATTCCTACAAAGGCCATGGTCATTAGTAAACAAATTACTGATACTTATGGAAAAAATTACTTTTTTAAGTTTTATTAAAAAAATTACTCTATTGACTAGAGTATTATTATTCTTGTGTTTAACAGCACTAATATCATCTTTTGAGAATGCTAAAGTAGTTAAGGCATATGATGCGACTATGTATTTGGATACAGATGGAGATAAGGTTCCAGATCATAAGGATGTGGATGATGATAATGATGGAATTATAGATGTCAGAGAAGATAAAAATGAAGATGGAGATAATAACCCTGCTACAAGTCCTACAGATACAGACGGGGATAAAATTCCAGATTATTTAGATGTCGACTCTGATAATGATGGAATTTTAGATAATGTAGAATCGCAAGCAACAGAGGGTTATATTGCTCCTTGTGGTATAGATAAGGACGGTAATGGTTTAGATGATCATTATGAAGAAACTCCGGGTAGTTGTGGAGGTCTATTGCCGATTGATACAGATGAAGATAAGATTCCAGATTATTTAGATATCGATTCTGATAATGATGGAATTTTAGATAATGTAGAATCGCAAACAACAAAGGGGTATGTTGCTCCTTGTGGTATAGATAAGGATGGTAATGGTTTAGATGACCACTATGAGAAGCATCCAGGTTCAGGAGAAGGTTTATCACCAGTTGATACAGATAATGATAAACATCCAGATTTTAGAGATATCGACTCTGATAATGATGGTATTATTGATAATATTGAAGCGCAAACAGAAGAAGCCTTTCAAGGACCTTGTGGCGTAGATAAAGATAGTAATGGTTTGGATGATCACTATGAAAAGTATCCAGGTTCAGGTGAAGGGATAACTCCACTAGATACTGATGAAGATGGTATACCCAATCATTTAGACATCGATGCTGATAACGATGGTATTCCAGACA
>CANLOV010000002.1 GCA_947492955.1 uncultured Cellulophaga sp.
CCAATAAATGAAAAAAACGAAAAAGTTTTTCCCTATATTTCCATAAAAATTCGCGGACTCCACATAGCGCTGCGTTGCCATTAATACCGAAAATTAAAAACAATGCAAAAATTTTGGAAAATAAGTGATTCCAAATCCAATAAATTGATTTTCATAAAAGAAAAAACTATTTACAAAGGAAACCCTAAACAAGAAGAACTTAACAGACTGAATCAAGAATCAACTAATCTTTCTTTTTTAGACAATATTTTCAGTATTCCATATTCTTACATAAAAAGAATTGAAAATCAGGAAGGAAATAATGAAATCAAAATATTTTACGGAAGTGATTCTGAAGATGAATTGATAATAGATGATAAGAATACTAAAAGCGAAGTATTTGAATTTTTAAAACAAGATATTCCTGATTTTAAATATAGTTCTGAGTTACCAAGTATTTTCAAATATGCCAAAGCTCAGTTTTTTTCATTAATATTTACTGTTGGAATATTTTTATGGGCAATTTATTACGCTATACAACTTGAAAATGGAGTTCAATATGAACTAAGAGGAGGCAGACCTGGACTTGGTGCAATAGTTTTTGGAATAGCTAATTTAGGGATTTATAAAATTACTATTGGATTCATTATTTTGTTAGGTATAATCTTATTTGCGTTGACAAAAAAAATAAAATCAAGAAGTGAAATAGAAATCTTGAGTAGATAAAAAAGTACTAATGGCAACACGGTGTATAAAACATAGCTAATTAGGTTATTAATCGAAAGGCTTGAGTTTATTTAGAAAGACCGCCAAATTTTTAATTTGGCTTTTAAAAAGAGAAAATTAAAAACAAAATATAAAAATTCGGCTCTGTGTTAATCTGAAAAGTTAGTGTTTTTTTGCACGCTACGTTTCATACACAAGTCCGTTACCTGCAAGCTAAAAAACCAACCGCACAGTCAAGCACATTTCATTTTTTTCGTGCCTCAAAAAATAAAAAGAACTTGCCTTTTCCGAACGCTTACTCAGAACAAAAATCAGAATTAAATAGGAATTTAAAAAAATGTCCGTAAATTTGTCCGTGTACGTAAAAATGTCCGTGAATAATTATGGCAACAATTAATTTTTATTTAGACAAACCTGACAAAAAAGGGTTTGCACCAATTCATCTTCGAATAAACTGTAATGGAAGTCAAGTTAAGGTTTCTACAGGACAGAAAATAGAATCGAAAAACTTCAATAAATCCAAACAAAAAGCGATTGGATTGAGTGTTGAATCTCACGAAATCAACCATTATTTGGATTTCCTAAGAGAACGAGCGGACGAACTTTTACACCACTCTAATAAAAAAACCTTTATACAAGACGAAGTTAAAAGCGTATTGAACGAACACATAGAAAATTATAAAGAAAACAGCAATGTAAATATTGTAAAAGAACAAGTTGAACTTTATGGAAAACCATTCACTTTTGTAGATTTATTTGCTGGAGCAGGCGGTTTTAGTGAAGGTTTTTTACAAGCTGAACATAATAATAAATTCTTTGATTTTGTTGTTGCCAATGACATCAACGAAAACTGTGAATTAACTCACGTTGTCCGTTATAATCATCAATTAGGATTGGATGCTGAGTTTTTAAAACAAGATATTACTGAACCAGACTTTTTAGACAATTTGTTAGAAAAAATTGATGGACGTAAAATTGACGTTGTTTGTGGTGGTCCACCTTGTCAAAGTTTCAGTCTCGCAGGAAAGCGAAAAAAATTCGATAAAAAAGACGACCTCTTTTCTCACTACTTAGAAGTCATCAAGGTTTTGCAACCTAAATACTTTGTGATGGAAAATGTCAAGGGAATTTTGACAAAAGAAAAAGGCAAAATAAAAGAATTGATTATCAAAGAAATCAACTCTATTGTTGACACAAAAGAAATTCCATTACTAAATACATTCATCAAAAAAATACGAAAAGAATCAAATTCTTTCCTTTTCGATAGTATTGTAAAAAGAGTTGAACTTGAAAAGCTACTTGAGAAAGACAAGGAAACAGGAAAAGCTGATTTCATCAGCTTTGTAGAAAATAGATTTAAAAAACTAACGCCAAAAATTGCAGATTACAAAGCCAGTAAAACAGACGAAAATATTAATACAATTCGTCACGGTTTTAATCTTTTGGCTCGAGCAAAAGAATGGGAGAAATTAAAACGTGATATCATCAAAGAAAAGGATTTTTGTAATATCGATAGTGATAACTTTGTGAATTCATTTACAGATTTTTTAACAGAGATAAGCTCTGAAAATGTCATTTCAAAAATTGAGAATTCATTTAAAGTTTTAAAAGTTCCAACCAATTACAAAAAAGATTGTGAGGATATTATAACTGCTTTAAAAATATACACAACATCTTTTGATGAATCCATTGAGATTTTAAAATCTCATTGTAACAAATCACAAAAAAAAGAATTAGAGACTATTCTGGAAAGTATTAGACTTTATAAAATAGAACAACCATTTGTTGCTAATGCATCAAATTACGGCGTACCTCAAAATAGAGAGCGAGTACTTTTTATTGGTTGTCGTAAAGACCAAAAGTATATTTCAGAAATCCCTGCAACAGTTTCTGAAGAAGAGAAAGTAACCATTTTTGAAGCTTTATATGATTTAGACTTTATTGGCAACGATCAAGAAGCACATCGATATGAAGAAGTTGATATTTTTGCTCAGTACAATGGAACTGCGAAGAAAATGGCTAAACTTCTCAAAAAAAGAAAAATTGACGGAAAACCTATTCCTAAAGGTGGAAAATCATTTGCAGAATGGTCTAAAAAAGGCAGATTAATTGAACGATTTAAACCTCAAACAAAACCATTTTACGTAAAGAACACAGAAGGTTTAGAGAATGGAGAAAAATATTTCGACATACTTAATAATCACAAAACAAGTAATCAAAACGAAACCGTTATTGAGAGACTTGGAGTGATTTTAAAAAATGGTAACTATAAAAAAGCACAACCAGAACTAGAAAAATTAAATCTTTCTACAAATAAGAGAAATTACAATGTTTTAAAACCAGACGAACAGAGTTCTACAATAATGACAATTGCAGATGATTATATCCATTACAATTCACCAAGATCATTAACAGTTAGAGAAATGGCACGCTTACAATCGTTTGACGACTCATTTGTGTTTCAAGGAAAACGGTCTACAGGTGGAAATAATAGAAAAACAGAAGTGCCACAATACACTTTAGTTGGAAATGCTGTTCCTCCTTTATTAGCTAGAGCAGTCGCAAGTGAAATTTTAAAACATATCAAGTGAGAAAGCTTACAGACGCAGAACAAGAAAAGATAAAATTACTTACTAAAAATCAAGTTTCTCTTACTTTAATTGAACCTACTGAAACAGGTCTTAAAAAATCAATAATGGATGCGACAGGTTCTGTACGTAGTTATTTGAAAAGTGAAAATATTCACGATTACGAATTACAAAAACAAGGTACAGAAAGTAAAGTAATGATTCCAACAGTCATTCATACTGGTTTTAAAGCAATAAAATCGCAAGCATCATTATATCGTCCTTCCACTAAAAAAGGAGACCCGCGAATTTGGTTTTATAGTTTAACAAAGGTTGCCAACCCAAATGATATTATTGCAATAACATTTTACAATGATAGTTTCCAAGTCTTCAACTTGACAACGTTAGATATCAATGCATTGATTAATTCAGCTATAATTAATCCTTTTCAAGAGTTAGTTTCGTCTATTAATTTTAAAGAAAGCGAAATTTCTATTGAATTGCTTAACAAACTTAAGGTTATATCAAAAAAAGGCTTTGTAAAATCTGAAGTTAATTCAGATACAGGAATAGGAAGAACTATAGAATCACTTCTTGGAATTGAAATGAACTCTTCAAAATCACCCGATTATAAAGGCATTGAGTTGAAATCTTTTAGAGATGCTAGAAATAACAGAAAAGGATTATTTGGAAAAACACCTAACTGGAATTTAAGTAAATTCAAATCACGAGTTGAGATATTGGACACATTTGGATATTGGGAAGAAGGTATTTTCCGTCTTTATAACACAATGAGAGGAACCGGTAGAAATGCACAAGGTTTGATTTTAAGAATTGAGGATAAAAAGGATTGGCTTGTTGAGAATTCTGACAGACCAGAGATTGGCGATTTTCTAGTTTGGGAGCTAGAAATTTTAAGGAAAGTATTATTAAAAAAGCATAAAGAAACTTTCTGGATAAAAGCCGAAAGTAAAATTGAGGATAATAACGAGTATTTTCACTTCAAAGAGGTTGAACATACTAAAAACCCAATGGTTGATAAATTTGAAATCCTCATTGAAACTGGAGCAATCACAATGGATTATCCTATTAAAAGAATGCCTAGTGGTAAAGTTGTAGATAAAGGCTGTAATTTTAAACTGAAAGCAAATTGTCTAGATTTATTGTTTCCACCAAGTGCAAACTATGATTTAATGGCATAGCGGAATTGCCAACGCTGAAAGCCATACACATTTCCAGTCGCGCCATCCACGCTACACCAAAACTGTAAAAGAGTATGTCTTTGCCAACGCTAGCAAGTTTGGGGATAAAAAAGCCAGCCAGGTAACAAGGTATAAAAAACATAGGGCGGTTTATGTTTGTTTGAAATGTTTGTGTATATTTAGAAAGTCCGCCAAATTTTTAATTTGGCTTTTAAAATAGAAAAGTTAAAAACAAAATATAAAAATTCGGCTCTGTGTTAATCCTAAAAACTAGTGTCTTTTTGCACGCTACGTTCCATACACAAGTCCGATGAATTGCATTCTCCTACGTCGACCCAATAGGCTACATCTCGTTTCTCTCGATTCTCGCCCATTGGGAAAATGCAATTCATCGCAGCGCTATGTCAGATTACATATGGTCGTAGGATAAGAGAATTCTTGCCAAACACGACGCTTAACGGAAGAAAATAACGCAACACATCATGTCGCTATATGTAATCTGGTCGCCAATTTTTATTCCCAATAAATGAAAAAAACGAAAAAGTTTTTTCCTATATTTCCATAAAAATTCGCGGACTCCACATAGCGCTGCGTTGGCAATAATTATGAATAACAAACTTTTAATAATTTTTATATTAACTATTACATTGACAAATGCTCAAGTAAATGATAGTACAAAAGTTTCTATTACATCTAAATTTATTGACCCCGTTTCGCTTGGTAAATTTAACCCCAAAAACGAAACCTTATATCTAACAATTGAATCTCATTATGACGAATGTGGTGAATGGGGTGGACATTACGAAAAGACTACTGTTCGAACAGATTCTACGGGGATAATAAAAGCCTATTATGAAAAATATGGAATTAGGTGCGATTCAACTTATTTCTACAACCGAAGAGAAGAATTTAATATAAAACCTATCTTGACGAAAAAAATTAATCTTGATGAAAAAAAATTATTGCATTAAAAAAATTTAGTCTCGAACTTTTACAAGCAAGCTTTTCTGAAAGAAATCAAGGTCATTCAGGAAAAAACTTCCGATTAAAATATTGGGATAATTTTGATGTTAATTATACTGATTATTTTTCATTACAGGGTTTTGACAAAACTTATGAGGAACTTTTAAAAGCTTTAGGATTTAAATAACTATTGCCAACACGGTGTATAAAACATAGCTAATAAGTTCTATACCAAAAGGTTTGTGTATATTTAGAAAGTCCGCCAAATTATTAATTTGGCTTTTAAAAATTGATAAGTTAAAAACAAAATATAAAAATTCGGCTCTGTGTTAATCCGAAAAATTAGTGTCTTTTTGCACGCTACGTTTCATACACAAGTCCGTTGCCATTCATTGCAGAACACACTCAAAATTGAAAATTATGGAAGAATTAAAATTACATTCTTTTGGACAAAATGACCATTTGGAATCTTTAAAAGAAAAATATAACTCTTTAAAAAACAAAATTAAAGGAAATAAAAAAATGACCGAAACCGAAAAGAAAACGGAATTGGAAAGTTTGACTAAATCCTTTGAAAAAGAAAAAAAAGATTCTAAAAACAACTTATACTAAATTTGAATTGGGTAACTTTTAAGAAAAGAAATTGTGGAATATAGCCTATTTCGGAATTGCTCACTCAAACGAAATTGAAAAACGGAACGTGGAATGAATTACTCACTCGAACTCTGAAAAACGAAAAGCAGAAATACAGAATTGAATTGAATAATCTGAACTGTGAAAAATAACGAAATGGCAACAACGTGTATAATTAATTGCTAGTTTTTTGCTCACTTACGAATATTCCTGCGGAATATTCTATTCGTGTTTTATTTGCTAAATTAGTAGCTCAAAACACGCAACAAATCATACACAACAACGATGAATTGCATTCTCCTACGTCGACCCAATAGGCTACATCTCGTTCCTCTCGATTCTCGCCCATTGGGAAAATGCAATTCATCGCAGCGCTATGTCAGATTACATATGGCCGTAGGATAAGAGACTTTTTGCCAAACACGACGCTTAACGGAAGAAAATAACGCAACACATCAAGTCGCTATATGTAATCTGGTCGCCAATTTTTATTCCCAATACATAAAAAAAACGAAAAAGTTTTTTCCTATATTTCCATAAAAATTCGCGGACTCCACATAGCGCTGCGTTAGCATAAATTAAAACCAACCTATTATGAAGAAAGGCAATTTACATATACTATCTGTTACTAAATATAATAATGGTGAGCCTATCCATGAAGCTCAAGATTTTGAAGAGTGGAAAAAATTTAACAAAGCCCAACAAGGAGCCTTTTGCAAATATATGAATGACGAAGATGAAACAGGCCAAATATTATACAATTGGTTTGTATTAAATGACAGTCGTGGAATAGTTCCTGAGGGAATGAAATTGGCAACGTCGGAAATTTGGAATTCGATTGAGTCAGAACTTGAAAATGATGAGTCCTTACAAGGATTTTTAAAGAATGGGAAAAGAGAACATTTCGGTTTTTTTGTGGGCAATCAAAAAGCCGGATATTATTGGTCCAATAAGACACATGAAAGAAATAACGAAAGAGCTATTTTCTTTTCCATTTTAAACAGTGGAGGAAATGAAATTTTCGAAGTAGATTGTGACAAACGACTTGGTCTTTCAATTCTTTGTATCAAAGAATAAATTAAGCAAAAACTTATGCTAACACCGTGTATAATTCATTGCTAGTACAAGCTTACTTACGAAAATCCTCGCGGATTTTCTATTCGGTTTGTATTTGCTAAATTAGTAACTTAAACACGCAACGAAATCATACACAAACACGTTACCAACTATTTTGAAAAAAGCTAATTATTAATAAGAAATGCTGGAAAATCTAACTTTTATGGTAGTTGCTGTCGCAAGTTGGATTGGAATAATTCTAGGTATTATTTTTATAGTAAACGGTTTTCTAATAAAATCAAAATCTGTAAAATTTTTGGGACTTGGTATATGTATATTCTGTGGTTTGGTTTATGGCTTAACTTCATGGTGGTATTACGCAAATCCTTAAGATTTAAAAATACTTGAACTTATCAATCTAAATTGAACTTAGATGAATTTGAGCTAGTTTACGCAGATGGACTTTTTACTCGAACGGAGTGTAAATGACTTACTCAAACGGAGAAAAACAGTTAGTAACAATGCCTACAATTAATACGGACTTTTGGGTTTAAAGCTAAAGTCTGTGTATATTTATAATGTCGTAAAACCTTTGGGGTTTTGATTTACAACAACAACAACAACAACAACTAAATGGGAATATTTGACAAGCTTTTTGGAAAGAACGAATCTGTTAAAAAAGAAAAGCCAAAAACTTTCAATCAAGAAATTGAGAAAACAAGTGAAATGTTAGACGAAACAATGTTTTGGGATATTGTTGACTTATCAGTTAAAAACACTAAAAATATTGATGCCCAAGAAAGGTTTTTAGTGAAAGAAATTGAAAAACTGACACCAAAACAAATGATAGGTTTTAGATTAAGGACTGACAAACTTCTCTACGATACTTATAACTCTGAAATGTGGTGTTCAGGATATATAATGAACGGTGGATGTTCAGACGATGGATTTGAATATTTTCGAAACTGGCTAATATCAAGAGGGAAAGATGTTTATTACAAAGCAAAAACAAATCCTGACAGTTTGATTTCAGAGTTTGTAGAAGGAGAAGATTATTATGAGTTTGAAAGTTTTTGGTATGTAGCATTAACTGCATTTGAAAACAAAACTGGAAAAGAGTTATATGATTATATTGCTGACGACTTTAAAACAAACGAAGGAAACTATCCAAATTTCGAGTTTACTTGGAAAGAAGAAAAGCCTGAAACTATGAAAGCTATTTGCCCAAAGTTATTTGATAAAATGTGGAATTAAAAACGGGTGGTAACAAGGTATAAAAAACATAGAGCGCTCATGCTAAATCGAAAGGTTTTGTATGTTTAGAAAGTCCACCAAATTTTTAATTTGGCTTTTAAAAAGAGAAAAATTAAAAACAAAATATAAAAATTCGGCTCTGTGTTAATCCGAAAAGTTAGTGTCTTTTTTTATACACTACGTTTCATACACTAGACCGTTAGCCACAATTTATGAAAAGCACAATCGGAAAAATATTTAAGAATCCAACAATATTCTCGATTTTGGGAATAATTCTTATATTAGTTGGACTTCCGATTGGAATCAAAGGATTGACCTTAAATGGTGGTGGAAGTTTGGGCGGAGCAATTATCTTATTCGGAGTTTTAATCGTAGTACTAATTGTAATTCTGGACAGAATATTTGCATACAGAGTAAATACAAAAAAACTAAATGGAATTGAACTTGTGCTTCTGATTGTTGGAATTACAATCTTTTCATTCTCAAAACGTGAAATAATTATTGACTTGAGAGATAAGGAAACTGATTATTTTGTCATACTTGAAAACAATGGAACGTTAAAAAATTCAGAGTTGAATTATTCATTTCCATTTAACAGAAAAATGGAATTTCAAGACAATGTTGGAATTATAAACTCAATCGCTGACAATTATCAACGAATTGAATTGGAAAGTCCAAATAACTGGAAATCTAAAAGAATGCAACCTTGGAAAATGAATGACTTTAAAATTGAATTTTACTCAAACGGAGATTTGAGATTAACTGATAAAGAAGTTGACTCTATAATAAAAAAAGAAATAAAAACAGTGGCTAACAATGACTATAAGTAATTTCTTGTTCTCGCCTACTTCTGAAAATCCTCGCGGATTTTCAGTTTGGTGTCTACTTGCAAAGTTAAGAGTTAACCCACCCAACTACTCATAGCCGATACCGTGAATACCGAATTAAAAAAATCAATTATTGAATCTATGGAATTGCTCCAATTTTGGATTGGAGAAGCCGTAATAATTGAAGATTGGATTTGTACGAGCGGACGTCACTACGATAGACATCAAACAAGATATGGGCGAATTAAGCTAAAAATCGAAGAATTTGGAATTCGAACAAGTGGAGCGATAGCAACTTTAAGTAGTAGCCAACAGCAAATTGAATTTAGGACTGACTGTATAAAACATATTGATAAAAAAGAAAACGTACTGATTATTGAAATGAATATAATTGATTCTGTTTGGCGAAAAATCACAATAAACAGAAAAAGGTCACAAGCATTATAAATAAGGATTCATGGATAGTCGAATTGAACTTGTATATTCTGAAGTAATTGAAAATCTATTAATTTAGACTGTTTTGAATTTGAATATTTTTGCAAAATATGGGGCGTTATGTGGCATCCTTGGTTTATTGAAATTGACGGAAAAACTGATGCCTTTTCTTTTAATGACCCATCTCAAAAAGACCTCGGTAAATTGGTAGCAGACTTCAAAATTGAAGTTGTTAAAATCTATTCAAAGAAAGAAATGAACGATGAATTCGACAGAATAAAATTTAAACTAAAAAAGTAGATAACACGGCATATAGCAAATAGAACGTTTATAAGGTTTAAGAAAGTTCAGTGCTATTTTCCAACACCGTCAAGTTTTTAATTTGGCTTTTAAAACTGAAAAATTCAATTAAAGTAAAAAAATTGGCTTTGCGCCAAACACAAAATGTAGTACTTTTATCTTTTCACACGCTACGTCATATACTGAGCAGATGAATTGCATTCTTCTACGTCGACCCAATAGGCTACATCTCGTTTCTCTCGATTCTCGCCCATCGGGAAAATGCAATTCATCGCAGCGCTATGTCAGATTACATATGACCGTAGGATAAGAGAACTCTTGCCAAATACGACGCTTAACGGAAGAAAATAACGCAACACATCAGGTCCCTATATGTAATCTGGTCGCCAATTTTTATTCCCAATAAATGAAAAAAACGAAAAAGTTTTTCCCTATATTTCCATAAAAATTCGCGGACTCCACATAGCGCTGCGTTAGCAATAATTATGAAAAACAAAGAATTTAAATCGAAATCTATTTTTTTGATTTTATCTTTTGCTCTACTTTCAGTAATGACTAATTGCTCAAAGGAGGGCGATAAAATTGAGGTTTTTCTTGCAGGAAATGCTACATTATCCGATTCGGAAACGGAACTGCAAAGTGTTAGACTGGACTCAAAACTTCTGGATACAAAAGATATTATTAGCTACGACAAGTCAACCTTTACTTTCACACTTACATCGGAATCTTCATCACGCCTTGAAAAAATGGATTTGGATGGTAAAGCTTTTTGCGTTGTGAAAAATGGACAAAAATTATTAGTTGGTTGGTTTTGGAAATGTACATCCTCACTCGGAATGACTGGATTTGTGACTTTCGATTTTACTTGCTCAAATAGAGAAAAGTTAGAGCTAAAATATTGTTTGGGACCAAAAGAATATCCAAATGAAAATGACCCCCGAAAAGAAATAATTATTGCTAACAATACCTATAATTAATACGGGTTTTATGCTTTAAGCTAGGGTCTGTGTATTTAGAGTGTCCGCCAAATCTTTTGGATTTGTCTTTTAAATAGAAAAAATAAAAACAAACAAAAAGATTCGGCTAATCGATTAAACAGAAACAAAAAGGCACTTTTCTTCCGTACTAATATAGCCTCACCGATGAATTGCATTCTCCTACGTCGACCCAATAGGCTACATCTCGTTTCTCTCGATTCTCGCCCATTGGGAAAATGCAATTCATCGCAGCGCTATGTCAGATTACATATGGCAGTAGGATAAGAGAACTCTTGCCAAATACGACGCTTAACGGAAGAAAATAACGCAACACATCATGTCACTATATGTAATCTGGTCGCCAATTTTTATTCCCAATACATAAAAAAAACGAAAAAGTTTTTTCTTATATTTCCATAAAAATTCGTGGACTTCACATAGCGCTGCGTTGTAACCAATTTAAAAAAATGAGAAACCAAATTTTATCTATATTATTTTTAACAATATTTATTTCTTGCTCTTCAACCAAGGAAACAACCCAAAAAACAAATTCGAAAGACCAATTAAATGGAATAACAAAAGAATTTTACGAAGATGGCGGACTGAAAATTGAATGGAAATACAAAAACAATCAACTCAATGGAATCTCAAAAGAATATCACAAAGACGGAACATATTCTGAATGGGACTATGAAAACGATGAACTAATCGAAGGAAAATCTTATTTTAAAAGCGGAAAAATTCTTCAAGAATATAACTTTAAAAAAGGTAAAAGAGACGGAACAGCAATCAGATATTATGAAACAGGTGAAAAAGAAACGGTATGGGAATTTAAAAATGACATATTAATTAGTGGAATTGCATATTATTCGACTGGAGAAAAGAGAACTGACTTCAAATATAAGGACGGTATTCCAGAAGGAATTTCAACTGAATATTATAAAAACGGAAAAAAGAAAATTGAATGGAACTATAAAAATGGAAAGTTAAGTGGTGAATCCATTGAATATTTTGAAAATGGAAATGTGAAACGAATTTTAAATTATTAAAAAAAAACTGGTAACAACAATGTATAACCGTAATTACAGCGGATTCGACTACGTCCGAATCCACCCGTAATTACTAGTGTCTGTGATTAATTCGAAATTCTGTAACTTAAAGGTTATACGAGACCGATGAAATGAAAATACCTCAAAATTTATTACGCAAAAATGTACCGCTGTGTAGAGAACTTGAGATAATATCAACTATAGTTATCAAAAATAATCGCTTAGTTGAAAATTATTTCTTAGAACATAAAACTCAAACAAAATTAAATTGGTTCATAAATGACAAAAAAGGGGAGTCTATATTTTTTGATGAAGACGATTGTGAATGGTTAACCCCCACTTTTATTAGAAATAAAGATGAACTTTATGGGCTTTCATTAATTGAAAAAAGTAATTCTACAAAACTCTTTTTAACGAAAGTAAAATCTAAAATAGATTTTGATTCTTTTGAACCCATTGGAAGATTTTACGCAAAAGATAAGAATCATTATTATTTTGGACCTGGTGGAAAAAAAATTAGAGAAGATTATTTAGAATTATTTTTTGATGAGACCTATAAGAATGAATGGAGAAAATTACATCCTGAAAGAAATACTTCCATAGAAACTAAGTTATGGAATTCGAAAATCGCAGTTTCAAAGGAAAAAGTCTATTGGAATGGAAGATTAAAAAAAGAAATTCATCCTAGCCTAAAAAGAATTAGTCAATATTTTTGGGCAGACGATTATTTCGTATTTGAATATGATTTACAAAGACTAAAGAAATTAAATTCATTTGATAGACAAACATTGATTTACAAAAATTTCATAAAAAATGGTTCATTAGTCTGTCTTGTAACTGATTTACACAAACCTGCATATTGCTATTTTGACAATTCCAAGCCAAGTCACAAGTATGATTTTAAAAGATTTTCTCCACTTTTTGAAGAGTTAAGAGGAAAAATAAGTAATGAATATTGGTGGTATAAAATGGAGAACAGTTTACAACACGGTGTATAAAACATAGCTAATAAGGCTTAACCGAAAGGTTTGTGTATATTTATAAAGCCCGCCAACTTTTTAAGTTAGCTTTTAAATAGAGAAAAATTAAAAACAAAATATAAAAATTCGGCTCTGCATTAATTCGAAAAGTTATTGTCATTTTGCACGCTACGTTTCATACACAAGTCCCTTGTACACAATTTTAAAAAAACAAACTGCAAATTGAAAAACAAATTTCTTAAAATATTAAAACGGGCATTAATCACAGTCGGAATATTATTCGCTTTAGCGTTTATAACAAACGAAATTGTTTACAGAATGAGTATTCCTGACGAATTTGAGAGCGCAAATTGGAGCGGAAAATGGAAGAGCTCGGAATTTAAACTTTTAGGCGGAAAAGTGTTGACCTCAATTTCAACACCTATAATTGAAAATTCGGAATTTAAAAGTCCAACCCTTTTGTATTATAACATCTGGAGTTTATATAAACCTGGCCAAATAAAAGTTGTGGAAATGAACGGTACTTTTGGACATAAAAATTTTGGTAAAAATAGCGAATTAGGCAATAAAAACTTACAAGAATTAGAACCTTTAACATCCAATTTCTTTAAAGCCAAAATCTCGTTTAGTAATGGACAAATGATTGAATGCAAAGGAATGAAATGGGAAAATGATAAAAAAATATTTGGAGATTACGTGTCTAAATTTCCATCGGATTTAGGAGAATTTGAATTAAGTAGCAAATAAAAACTGTGTAGAACAATGTATATAAAAAATAGCGAAAATCATTGCTAACACAAGGCTTGGGGATTTTTAAAACGTCGTCAAATCTTTAAATTTGACGATTACCAATAAAAAAAATAAATAATAAAATTTGGCTTGTGTTATCCCGAAAAGAAACCGCTTATTTTCAGCGCTACGTTATGGGCAAACTAAAATAATAAGATGAACAAAATATGCGATTAATATTTCAAACGATAACCTTTCTTCTTTTCACTACAGTACTTCAAGCTCAAATCAGAGATACAATATATTTGTGGCCAGATAAAGTTCCTAATGAAAAACTAGAAAAACATGCTCCTAAACAAACTGATAATTCAAGAGGCAATGTAACCAGAATCACAGATATAACAAATCCTGCATTAGTTGTTTTTGAACCTAAAAAATCGAATAATTTAGGTGCAGGAATAATTGTTTGCCCTGGAGGTGGATATAACATATTAGCTATCGATAAGGAAGGGTATGAAATAGCAGAATGGCTTAATAATCTCGGTTATACTGCCTTTGTTTTACAATACCGAGTACCAAACAATCAATTAGGTGCATTGAATGATATCCAAAGAGCAATTCGGATTGTACGTAATGAAGCAAACTATTACTCCTTAAATCCTAAAAAAATAGGTGTTATTGGCTTTTCGGCTGGCGGAAGTCTTTGTGCCCGAGCATCAACCCTGTTTGCTGTTGATTCATATCCAAAAGCAGATGCTATCGATAAATTATCATGCAAACCTAATTTTTCAATGCTTGTATACCCTGCTTATCTGGATAAAGGAAAAGACAGAAGCATTACGCCCGAATTAGTATTGGGCAAAAATATTCCTCCCTTTTTTATTTTTGGAACATCTGATGACAAGCACGGAAATAGTTCTCTTGTATTTACTCAAGCATTGAGAGATAATTACACCCCTGTTGAACTACATTTATTACAAAATGGTGGTCATGGATACGGTATTCGTCCCAGTAATATTGCAGGTAGAACTTGGCCTACTTTAGCTGAGGTCTGGTTGGATAAGACTCTTATGTCTATTAACAAGAAGATATGGACCAAGAATTTTCCAAAGTCAACAATTCATGTGAATTCGACACCAAAGAAGGAGAATTTATGGGTATTTATAATGGCTGGACAATCGAACATGGCTGGTCGCGGATTTGTAGAGCCAAAAGACACTATTCCATCGAAAAGAGTTTTGACAATAAATAAAAACAAGGAAATTATCCTTGCAAAAGCACCTATTAATATTTATGAACCATCATTCAAAGGGCTAGGTTGTGGACTATCATTCGGAAAAAGACTAATTGAACAAATACCTGATAGCATATCCGTATTAATACTACCTACTGCAGTTGGTGGCAGTTCTATATATAAATGGCTTGGGGATTCAACACATCGAGACGTACCTTTACTAACAAACTTTAAAGAAAAAGTTGAATTTGGAAGAAGCATAGGGATATTAAAAGGTATATTGTGGCATCAAGGAGAAAGTGATGCAAATAAGAATAACTCCATTAATTATGAAGACAGACTGCATGAGCTGTTTTCAAATTTCCGGGAGATTGCAGAAGATAATGAATTACCCATTCTGTTGGGAGAGATTGGTTCATTTTCTAAGAATATATATTTTACGAGTATAAATAATCAAATCAGGAATTATGCTTTAACTCATGATTTAATACTTATTAAGACTTCTGATTTAAAAGACAAAGGTGACAAATTGCATTTTAATTCAGCAGGGCAAAGGTTAATGGGACAAAGATTTGCCGATGAATATATTAAGAAGTATTAAAAGTCATCCCATAACATCGTAAAATTAATAGTCGAGATAGTAGTAAATCCAAGGATTATAGTTCACTTCAATTTTCGCATAGTTTGAAAGAGATGAAGCTCAAAATTTGCTGCTATTCTTATACAATCCATTGTACCCAATTTGACAAAAAACTAAGAATGAAAAAACTATTCTTTCTAATTTTAGCAATTTCAACTTTTTTAGGTTGTAAAAATCCGACTCATAAAATTGAATCCCCAACTGAATTTGACATTCAACAAGCAATAGAAACAGGACAAAACAAGAAGAATATTTGAATTCTGAACTGCAAATCATTACCGATTTGGATGACGGAATTAAAAAAGCGCTTGCTGAAAACAAACCAATACTGTTATATTCTACTGGTTATGTGGTAATCAATGGACGAAAAATAGAATCAGACCTGTTAATGAAAAACAAAACTGTTTTTCAAACGATGAAAAATGACTATATCAATGTTTGGTTATATGTCGACGAGAAAAATGGCGGAGAAAAATGGTCTGATTATCAAAAGGAGAATTTTAAATCCAATGTTCAGCCTTATTTTGTGATTTTGGATTCTAGCGGAAACCCTATCACGAAAGGATTAGGTTATTCCGATGCAAAAGCAAATCTGGAAAATGAATTATTGAGAAACAAATAAAAACTGACTACAACATTTTGTATATTGCATATGCCGCCTTTGGTATGAGAAACGCAACATAAAAGAGACGTTATGTCAGATTACATATGACCTAGGGCAAGAGAACTCTTGCCAAACACGACGCTTAACGGAACAAAATAACGCAGCACATCATGTCGCTATATGTAATCTGGTCGCTAATTTTTATTCCCAATACATAAAAAAAACGAAAAAGTTTTTTCTTATATTTCCATAAAAATTCGCGGACTCCGCATAGCGCTGCGTTATACACAATTACGTAAATCCAAAATGACGAAAAAAGAAATCAATAATATTCTGAAAACTGAATCTGGTATTATTCTGTTGGAAAAGGAATCAGAACAATCTTTTTTTGAAACGATTTTAAGTAATTCTGTTTCTATTCTTTCTTCCATATTTTTTTTAACAAGAAAAAAATTGGACACTCTAATTTTGACTGAAAAAAGAATGACTCTAATAGTACGGAATAAAGTCTATATTGAACGAATTTTTATCGGAATTGAATCTTTGAATTACAACGGGATTAAATCCACTCTCGAGGTAACTGATCAAAATCAACAATTTTCATTTCCTTTAAATAAGTTGAGAATTAGCTTCGAGGAATCAAAGCTGATTAAACAAAAGTTGACTGAATTTATGAATCGGAAAATAACAGAATAATAAAAACTGTTTACAACAATAG
This sequence comes from uncultured Cellulophaga sp., assembly GCA_947492955.1. Classification (GTDB taxonomy): domain Bacteria; phylum Bacteroidota; class Bacteroidia; order Flavobacteriales; family Flavobacteriaceae; genus Cellulophaga. The sequence continues at coordinate 16,874 of CANLOV010000002.1, forward strand.
CTAAAAAACATTGCTAGCGGATTTTTCCTTTGAAAAAATCACGCATCGAACAAATGTTCGATGCAATATTTATTAACTTTACGCTAAAACCAACGCAAAGATTCCTTAGCTGAACCGTTATCTACAATTACTCAAAATGAAACAAATGCAATGGGATATTGAAATCAAACTATTTTTACCAAACAATACATTGGTAATATATTCTGATAAGAACAAAGATAAGTTTATTGAAAATCAAACTTAAGAAGTGTAAATGCAACGCTTTTTAAGTACTTTGAACTAAAGCTGTTTTGTATTTGTGAGGTTGGCATCATAAATTTTATTATTTTAATACCGAAATTTAAAACACTAAAAAGTGTAACGCCTTGTTCCTTTCCCGGAGTCAATGACTTTCTACACGCGCAGACGTTTACATATAACACTGTAGGTTATTAACAAATAAAAACAATGATGAAATTTTTATTAAAAATGATTATTACTATAGGTGTATTTTTATTTTCAATAACCTCTAGTTATTCTCAAACTATTGACGTTAAAAAAGGCATGAAAAAAAAGGAGCATAAATATGGTGAAGTTTCTATTTTAATTATAAATGAAAAGGCTCATTTTAAAGATTCACTTACCGTTTTATTGACTGGTTTTAGTCACAAAGAACCTTATGTTGGAGGACCTACAAAAGCTACGGCATATTTCACTGTTTCTAGAGGCGATATTATTGAAAAAATTAGCATTTCTAGTCATGGTAGAGATGGTCACCCAGAAATTTATTATGATTCCTTAAGCTGGAATAAATATGAATTTAATCTTAAAAGTATGGATTATGATAATTCTATAAACGTTATAATTTCTAAAAATAAAGAGCCCTCCTCTGATTAACCTAATGAATTAAATATAATATATCCGCTTGTTAGCGACCATTGAAATTAATGTATTGATATCCTTATATACTATTATAATATCAAGATGGATAAAAGAGAATTGAATGAATTATTAAGAAATGCTATTTACAAACGCAATGTTAAGGAAGTAGAAAGGTTATTAAAATCGGGTGCAGACCCCAATTATCAAATTCCTGAACAGGAATATAATGGAACATCTGAATATAAACACCAACCCTATTCGCCTTTACGCTTGGTTATTTTTATCATTTCTGATGCTATGACTGTAGATGAAGAATTAGCCAAAGATCCTATAGTAGCAGACCTTTTGTTAAAGTATGGTGCCAATGCTAAGTCAGCAGTGGAACTTATTGAACTAAGGTACGGAACGTATAATCCAAAAATGGAAATTACCCCCTTCTCGAAAGTATTGAATATAGTGTACGATGCAATTAAAGAATAAACTCACAATTTGATGAAAGATCACAAACCACTTCCGTTTTATGCTAAGTCCATCGTATTTGACCAAAACAGTGTACCACATATACTGATAAGACAAGGTAAAGATGGGTATTTGACCCAACTTACCAGTAATGATAAACTACAAGTTATTAAAAAGATTTCATCAAAATATTGGTGGTGTAAAAGTCTCGTGAATCAAAATGAAGATAGGCTTGGTTTGTTTACGGATGATGATTTAATGCAACAATTCACTGCCATCTCCTTAACAAAGGACCAAAGAGGAAAGAAAATAACCAAAGAAAAAACATACTACTTTCATCATGTTACATCTACCTGCAATGCCCGCCCATATTTTTTTATAAATAAATGCATTTGGACCTATAAAGACAATACAATTATTAACCTTCATGAACATCCTGAAGAACGACTTCCAGAGGAACAAAATGCCACCTTTTTCATATATATAGAAAAAGGATTATTTAGATCTACTTTTTCTGATAAGCCAGCCAATTGGGAGCATATTTATAAACCAGATTTAGGCAAACCGAAACAGTTAGTTTATGACCCACATAATAAATTAGTAGTAGCTATTACCAATGCTAAAGGATCAGGTTGGGTACATTTTATAAATACGAATGGGAACGCAAAAACCTATGAAGAAATAGAAGGCTTATGGTCAGTAGCAATTTTTCAATCACGTTATTTTTTCTACAGGTGGGGAAACATTATAGAAATTACGAAAGAAGGCAAAAAAACAGTACATGAAATCAACGGGAAAATTGCCAGAAATCAATGTTTATTTGCTTCTTCAGAGGCACTCTATTTTGTGTGTGAGCATGAAATACATAGGTATAGTAAAGATAAATGGTCAGTAATTTCTGTTACAGCTCAAAATATCATCTTCCAAGAGTAAAGTCATATAATAAAAAGTGAAACCTACAGATTTGTTGATGAAAAAGAGACTTGAAAACTGAAGTTCTACATTAAAAAAAACAAAAAAGTTTTTTCTTATATTCCCATAAAATTTAAAGATTTACGTAACGCTACATTATGTGCAATTAAATAAACATGAATAAAAAAATTATAGGAATCTTAAAGAAAGTCTATCACTATGAAAATGGATTTTACAATTCTGACTTAGATAGACATGAACATAAAATTCCTGATTCTGTTACTAGCAAGGATTTAAGCCTTCTAATTGATAATGGTCTAAAACCTAATAATTTTGAAACATTTGAACATGATGATTCTTTGCAAAGGCTTCTGAAACTAAAAGAAAACCCAAAGTTAACGTTGGATTTTGCAAAAGCAATGTTTTTAAAAGGAGTAACAGGTGAATTCCCAAGAGGAAGGCAAACCTTGATGAGTTTTATTTATATTAAGAATTTATATCAACATAAATTTGAAGGAAAAGAAACCTGTGAAATATCTGGTCTTCCAAAAAAGAAAACCTTAGATAAAACTAGTCAACTTTACACATATTATTTAGGACACTCTTGGAATGAAATGCCAATACATTATTTAATTGAACTTGAGGAAATTTTAAAGTACGAAGAGCCAAAAATTACTAAAGAAGATAAAGACAAACTTATTGAACTATTAGATCTAATTTCTAAATCTGACCTAAACGAGACCCCAGGAAATCTTGAGAAAAGAATTGCTAAAAGTAAAGTGTTGCCAAAAACCGACAAGTATAAAAGATACGGTATTCTATTAACCTTGTCAGAATGTGGAATCTTACCAAATGAATTTATAACACCTGCATATGACAAATTTCTAACGAGGAAGGAAGTCTGGAAAGCAAGTGAAAATTTAACAACTTCTCATCGTTCTGATATTGTTCTTCCTTTTGGTGGCTGGAAAGGGGAAAATAAGGTTAATTACAAGCGTTATGAAGAAATTTTTGAATAAAAACCATATAACATAGTGCTCTGTAAAAAGTTATTTCTATCTTTTTATAAAAATTCGCGAACTCCAGATAGCGCTACGTTGTACACAAGCGAACTAAGAGAATAATGAAAAACATAATTCCAATATTTTTAATCTGTTCCCTATTAGGATGCCAAAGTAATTCGAAAAAGAAGGAAAGAATTGAGCTTGTACCTGAACCTGACAAGGAATTAAGGGAAGAATATGAAAAGAATATGGTAATGAATAATTACAAGTTTGAAGAGCTCGCATTTGAAGGAATAAGCATTGACTTCAAATTTAAAAATGACAAACCTACATTTGGAGATTTGTTCTTGATTTGTGGTTATGATAACCCAAACTTCCCAGCGAATAGTAAAGAATTTGAAAAACTAACTGAATTAAAGTTTGAACAAGTTGATGATTATTTCGGAATAAGAAATATGACAGAAATAGGTGATGATGTGTTGGTTTGGTTATTTCCAATAATAAAAGATAAAGAAGTATATCATAACGAAGGACCTTATGACGCGATTCGAATAAATTATGTGGTGATTAGGAATGAAAAAGCAAAAACAAAACTCATAGAAGATATATATAATGCCTTCTATAAGCACCTTGATGTTGACATCTATTTTGATGGCAACAAAATCGATGATTATTCTTCGGTTAGTAAAAAACTGACTGAAGTTATTGACTATTGCGAGAAAGAATTAAAAGTTGAGCCTGGTTCAGATAAAGCAATGGAATTAGAATGGTAAAGCCAGTGTAAAACACAGTATATAGTAAATAGGACGTTCAGTGGTTTATCAAAGTTAGTTACTATTTACCAGTACCACCAAATTTTTAATTTGACTTTTAACAAAAAAAACAAAATATAAAAACTCGCGAACTACACATAGCGCTATATTTAATGCCAAAAAATCACGAGCGAAAACAAATATAAATTGAAACTAAAACTTAAAATACCATTACTAATTTTTACTTGTTTTACACTAATGGGATGCCCATCTGGATATTTTCATGAATATAAATATACTGGAATTAAGTTACCACACGATGAACTCTCGTACACACGGATTAAATTTAATAAAGAAACCGACCTATATATAAAAACAGGATATTATAATGAATTTATTCGCGAAAAAGAAAACGGATTAACAACTATAATTAAAGTTAATCCAAATTATGATTTTAATAAAGATAAGGTTATTAAAAAAGTATCTTCATCATTTTTCGGCCAATTAAAAAAAATAGATAGTTTACCTTATACAACTCGTGTGTACGATACAACTAATACATTAATGTATAATTTAACTTTTGACAAGCGCAACGAAAGAAAAATTCTAAAAAAGATAGAAAACGATACAATTTTAATCGAATTAACAAATGGCCAAACACTAAATTTTGTTAGAAAACAAACCGAATAAAAACGAGTTAAAAGAATCTACAAACGTAATTACGGCAGATTAGAATAAGAAAAATGTACTTTAAATATAAAACAAATAGCAGCTATTTATTTATACTTTTATTGTTAATAGTGTCTTGTAAAAGAACCCTAGATAAAACTCAAAAAGAAACTCTCAATAAAAAAGACACCATTACTTATGATTATAGTGATATTGAAACTATAAGTTATTTTGAAGAAAATGATAGTATTAATTCTGGGTTTAATGAAGAATTAATATCTACACTTCCTGTTAAAAAATTAGATACTGTTCTTTTTCGTAAATGGATTGTAGACTCCTATAAAACTCTGTTATTCAATAATCAAAAATCAAAGTTAAAAATTCAACAATCTCGTTTTCTAAATTATTATAAAACAGGCGAAAATATGTTTAGTATCAATAGCATGGTTTTAAAAAAGGCTTCTAGTAATAACGAAATATTAAGATTTTATGGTTATTGTGATTTTTCCTTTAAAGACAAAAACCCATATGATTTATATACCCACAGATCATCTCCGTTAATAAGAAAAAAATCTAACTCTAAAGGTTTGTTTGATTTTTCAAGAATAAACAAAGGGGAGTTTTATATGGATTTTGAAATTAAAAACAATGAAATTCACATTACAAAAATCACAGAAGAAATAAGTTACTTTACTAATAAAACTTACGAATTAGACACACTTATTGTAATTAACAAAAACAATAAATATATTGATGTTTGTAGGTTGTATGATATTACTCAAAAAGAGAAAAACATAAAAAAAGACTAAAAAGTTAACCGAAAACTAATTTTAAAACCAGAACATATAAGTTTTATCTACACATACAGTATGGGTTTTTTTCAGTTTTACGTTGAACCAAAGCTTTTGAAATAAGTTTTCTTATAAAACAAAGCTTAACAATAGCCTTATTAAAAATCCTTTATTTAAGTTCTCTAAAATTAATTCATATTATACTTATAATTTTTATAGCTATTATTAGATAAGCGCATTCAAATGTAAAAATCACTCCAATTTACTTAACCTATGCATTAGTATACATTATGAGAAACAATTTTTACAATGTTTTAATAATTATCATTGGACTAGTATTAGCTATAGTCTCTTTTACTTCAAAATTGCAACGGATAATCCAAACGCTAAAATATGGCTTTATAGAGGTTTGCGGATAGGAGAAATTGCTGGATTTTTCATGTTGATAATGAACGGAACTTTTATTAAAACCAAATATTTTAAAATTTTAAAAAACATTATGTCTATTGTAATTATATGTGCTTCATTCAAAATTTTACATTGGAAATTTCAAGGCTTAGACATTAATTTATTAATAACTGCGGGACTTTTAGGAATAGTGATAACATACTTTATTAGTTTCCTAAATAAGCCAATAAAAAAACGATTAGACTTTTTAAAATTAGCTTGGGTACTTGCTAGGTATACTTTTGGAATTCTAATATTTCTACATATAATTAAACGAGATTATCAAATAATTACTTCAATAATTATATGGCTAGTTATATTAGATTATTTAATAATAGAAAAGAAAAAAGGAAGGTTATTTAATTAAAATACTAGGCACAATAATAGCTTTTATAAAAATCTCACCTTATCTCAACTCCTTGTAATTAATTATTTTTTGCACTTAAGATTTCTTATCTCTATTTTAGATAGCAGAATACGAATATAAAAACGTAGTAATATATTAGTCCGCAGAGTAGGTATACCAAATCTACATATTAAATTAGTATTGGACAGGTAAAAATTTCTGCCTTTAAACAAGGTGTTTTTTTTTATAAATTTAAGTGCATTTCGTTTTAAACAGTTTAAATAAAGAAAGTAAATGAAAAAGAAACAAAAAAAATTAACATACATATGTTTTTTAGCATTTCTGTCACTTAATTATTCTCCTATAAAAGCACAAGACACCGAGCAGTCTTCTATAAAAATAAACACTAAATTCGATTTTGTTCCAGGAGATAAACTCCTGTTTTTTGATGATTTTACAAATGATTTTGAAGGAGATTTTCCAAGCAGATGGAATACAAATACTTCTGGAGAAATAATTACTATTGGAGATAATCAAAAATGGTTTGAGATAAAACCTGGGTATAATTCTTTTTTCATTCCTGATATAACAGACTTCCCTGAGGAATATACTATTGAATACGATGTTATGACTTCTGGAGTTGCAAAAAACATTACACACCTAGCAAGATTGTATCTTGTTTTTAGTAATAACAATGGTTTTAAAAATGGCCGTAATAATGATCCCGTATTTGGATTTCCATTTTCCATGAGAGGCTCCCGAATTGTAGTGAATAACAAAAATGATATTGATAATGAAATTGATGCAGATTTAAAAGAAATTATAAATAAACAAGCTCATGTTTCCATAGCTGTTAACAAAAAAAGACTTCGTTTTTGGGTTAATGATAAAAAATATATTGATATTCCTAGATTTTTTACAGAAGACAACAGAACTAAGTATTTAAAATTTAACTTAAAGTATTTTAATGAAGGAAGAGACAGGCTGTTTATAAAAAACATAAAAATTGCCAAAGGAGGTATTGATTTAAGAAAAGAATTAATTAACAAAGGGCATTACTCAACTAACAATATTTTATTTGATTCGGGTTCTTCAAATATTAAATTACAATCTTATGGTATTATAAAACAAGTATCACAAGTGCTTAAGCAAGATAAAACCATGCAATTAAAAATTATTGGACATACAGACGCTGATGGTTCTGAAGAATCTAATTTAGTACTTTCTCGTGAAAGAGCTGAGTCTATAAAAAAGGCTTTGGTTAATATACACGAAATAGACGCAAATCGTTTGTTTACAGAGGGTAAAGGAGAAACAACGCCTACAGAAACTAATGAAACACCAGAAGGTAAGGCAAAAAACAGACGTGTAGAGTTTATAAAAGAATAAAACTATACTAGCACTAAAAACTTATTATGACAAAATTACTACTCGTATTCTTAATCCCTATTCTAACATTTTGTCAAACTAAAAAAACAGATTCTATCAGAGTTTTTTATCTGGGCGGGCAATCTAATATGGATGGGTATGGCTACAATACTGATTTACCTAATACATTAAAAACAGAATTTAAAAATGTATGGATTTTCCATGGAAATCCAACTCCAGACGAAAAAGAAAATGGAGGTCAAGGCATATGGAAAAAATTGAAACAAGGTCATGGAAAAAATTTTTCTTCTAACGGAAAACAAAATAACTACAGTAAACGATTTGGGGTTGAATTGTCTTTCGCTAAAAAAATACAAAGCCTATATCCTAACGAAAAAATTGCAATTATTAAATATTCTAAAGGAGGCACTTCTATTGATAGTTTAGCTGCTGGCAATGCTGGCTCATGGGACCCTGATTTTAAAGGTACAACAGGAATAAATCAATACGATCATTTTCTAAAAACACTAGCAAATGCAATGGAAACAACAGATATTGATAAAAATGGAATTACTGACACATTAATTCCTGCCGGAATTTTATGGATGCAAGGAGAAAGTGATGCAAGAACTGAAGAAATTGCGAATCAGTATTTTAATAATTTAAAACACCTTATGGGCTTAATAAGAGCTGCTTTTAGGAAAGATGATTTACCAATTGTTATTGGCAAAATATCTGATTCTTGGAATGATAAAGATGGAAAAGTATGGAACTATGGTGAATTAATACAACATGCTCAAGAAAAATTTGCTAAAACAGACAATAATACTTCTATTATAAGAGACACAAGATATTATAAATACTCCGACAAATGGCATTATGATAGCAACGGTTACATAGATTTAGGAGAAAAATTTGCTAAGGCTATTTATGATTTAAATAAGTAAAAAAATAACCTAAAAACTCATTTTAGATTTATCCCTAAAAAAATTAGCTAAATCATTTAGACTTATTATTGCAAACTCTTATTTAGGTTACATAGAATTTAATCATTTTAATTAACCTGTTTATAGTATTTAATATTAACTAAATGCATTATATCTCTATAAAAATAGCTTTTTTAGAAATATATTTATAAATTATGTTCTTGTTTAAAACTAAACTATATTTAATTCTTAGTCATTAAAATAATAATGAATAAGCATTCTACAAGCCATGCTTAAAAACATATAATATTATGATTATAAAAACATCAAAAACGTTCCTATTTCTAATATTAATACTAACTTTCTCTTGTAAGGAGAAGAAAAAAGATGAGAGTACTATTAAAAAATCCGAAGAAATAATGTCTACAGATCAAACACAAACCTTTAAATCTGAAAAAACTATAGCATCGCACTCAGCAAAGGCTCAATATTATCGTTGGTATCAATTATATGAAAGGCCAATGAATAAAGAGCGAATTGCTAATCAAATGGATTTATTTACTGATGATCTTATTATAGAAAATGCCGTTGATACTTTAAAGGGAAAAGAAAATTACCCTGCAAGATTAACGGTTTACGAAGGCTGGAAAAATGCGCATCACGTTCAAAATGTTTCTTTTGTTACTAATAGCGATGGTAGTAATGAAATTGTAGCTGACATTAGATATCAAAATATTCAACCAGACGGTAAAAAAGCAAGTTACACCTTAGATTATATAATGAAATTAGACAGTACCACAAAAGAATTACCAAAACTGGCTAAAGTAATTATTAAACCTACTGGAGTAACAGAAGATGAATTTAAAGATTCTTATAGTACAAATCGTGTTAATTCTCTTATGTATTGCTGGTTAGCTTATGTGGAAAGACTAGACGGAAATGTTACCCCTTTTAAAGAATTACTTACAGAGGATTTTGAGCTTAATTTTTCTACAAGTTCACAAATAAAAACAATAGAACAACTTGAAGGATGGTTAAATGGAACGCCAAAACAACTATCTCAAAGCAGCCACTATCCAGAAAATATTACCATAAAAGAAATAAATGAACATACTTTTGAATTGTCTGTAGTTTTTGATTGGTATGGCATTGCTAAAAATGGGCAAAAAATGAAAGTTAAAACAAGCCACAAATGGATTATTATTGATGATATAAATGAAAGATTTGCAAAGATTAAAAAAATAGATGTAAGCCAAATAGAGCCCTTATCCATGGTGAAATAAAGTATTGTAATTATGAGTAAAATAGCCATTTTATACCAAGCTGAATTACCTCCAATAAAAGATGGCATACAAAAGCCTATGAAATCTGGAGGATATTCAGACAGTGGAGCTGATATAGCTTATGAGCTAAAAAAAAACGGAATAGTAATTATTACACCTATTGACTCTCCTAATATAGAGAACGATTTAGATTGGGTATTTCCCGATACTAAAGTAGGTATACAAAATGCATTAGACAAAGGCGCAAATGTATTCTGGTTAAATACAGTACTATATAAAAATCATGCTATTGAAAGCTTTTTTAATTTAAATATTGAATTCATTGGTCAGACTCCTAAACTAGTGGATGTTTATGATGATAAATGGGTAACCAATAAATTATTAAAAGAAAATAAAATTTCAATACCAGAAACAATACTAATATCTAATGATGATATTGCTAATTATAAAATAAATTTTAATTTTCCGGTTATTGTAAAACCTATTAGAGGAAGAGGCAGCCAAGGCGTTTCGGTTGTAAAAAACAACTCCGAGTTAGATAAAAAAATAACGGATTTATTTACAAGCAAACAATATGGAACATCTGTGTATATTGAACAATTTTTAAGTGGACAAGAAATTACAATTACAGTAATGCCTCCTGGAAATTACCAAATAAACAATATGATTAAATCTTTTAAAAAACCATGGAGTTTACCTGCTGTAAAAAGGTTTAATCATAAAAATGGTATTGCTCCTTACAACGGAGTTGTAGCTGTTATTAAAAACAGTGCCGTAATAGATAAAGAAGAACAGCAATCTAAAGAAATTTTAGCAGCGTATGAACAATGCGAAAAATCTGCTGAACTATTAAACATTAAATCCCCCATAAGAATTGATTGTAGAGCTAATGAAAATGGAAAGTACTTTCTATTTGATTTAAACATGAAACCAAATATGACTGGTCCTTCTAGACCGCAAAGACTAGATCAAGATAGCCTCTCCTCTTTAGCAGGTAGAAGTATTGGCTGGTCTTATTTTGATTTATTAAAAAATATGATTGAGCAACGGTGGAAAGCAAATGAGTAAAATATTTTTAAATGTATGCTAAAATTGATTCTTACGGATTATTTACTAGTAGGCAAAAATCTCTAATAATTTATTAGTTATATTTTTTACTTCAATCTTGTTCTTCAAGTTTTGGAACAAAATACTTAATTAGGCGTAGTAAAGTTGAAATAAATAATTCCAATGTTAATGGAATTTACAAAAACATCTCGAGCATAAATACTGAAACATCTTTGTGGAGAACGCTACAATTAAACTCAAAAAAATTAAATGATACTACTGATTTTAATACTGACTTAATACAACTTGAGTTAAAAAACCTAAAAAACACTAGAAGTTTCGTTAATTCGTAATCGTAAAACCATAAAAAAAATTCATTTAGATGGTAAGATTAAGAAAAATTCATTTTCATTAAAAAGGTATCGAGAGTTAATCCCTTTTTATCCTATCTATTATAAAGAATATGAAGTCAAAACTATACTTTCTAAAAATAAAAATGAATTAATTTTAGTACGAGGAATGAGTAATTCTGGTGCAATTTTGATTTTAGGTGCCGGATATGAAAACATACAAACTTATACGTACGAGGAACTAAAAGACTATCCAAAATAATAATGTTATTTAATCTGTTTATTAAATATTACAACTAGAACACATCCCAGTAATTATTCCGTTAAAATTCTGAAAAATATACTTTTGAGGTAAAGAAACCTTTATTTCCGAAGCCAAACATTCTACTTTTCCACAACTTGTGCATCTAAAATGAAAGTGATTATGTTTGTGTTTTTTTTCTTCACAATTTATACAAAAAGCAAAATATTGTTTACCATCGTCACCAATAATTTTGTGAACTATTTTGTCTTCACAAAAACGATTAAGAATTCTATAAATGGTTGCCCTATCTATATTCCCTGTTATTTTTTCTTTAATAATATCATGACTTAGGGCAACCTTAGAATTTTTTAATATTGAATATATTTCATTTGTAGATTCCGTTTTTCTTCGTTTCATTTTATTGCGACTTTATCGCAATAATAAATAAATTTTTTAACTTAGCCTAAAAGTAGCTCGTAAGAAACAAACAGTATTGGTCACTATCTAAACCTAGATATACTACACTTATTAATTAAAGCCTTTAAATGTAATGATAGATAATGAATATTTTGATGTAGTAATTATTGGTGGTAGTTATGCTGGCCTTTCATCTGCACTAACTTTAGGGAGGTCATTAAGAAAAGTATTGGTAATAGACAACGGAGAACCTTGTAACAGACAAACACCACACTCGCAAAACTTTCTTACCAACGATGGTAAAACTCCTAAAGAAATAACAACTATCGCTCGCCAGCAAGTAGCAAAGTATAAAACAGTCTCTTTTTACAATGGATTAGTTACAGACGCAACTAAAGCAAATGATACTTATAAAATTACTAGCCTTTCCAATAAAACATTTTATGCTAAAAAATTAGTTTTTGCTACAGGTATTAAAGATTTAATGCCAAACTTAATAGGCTTTAAAGAGTGTTGGGGAATCTCTATAATTCACTGTCCTTATTGCCATGGATATGAATTTAAAAATAAAAAAACGGGAATATTAGGCAATGGAGACTACGCCTTTGAATTTTCAAAAATGGTTTACAATTTAACAAAGGAATTAATAATATTTACCAACGGAAAATCTACCTTAACCAAAGAACAAACTAAAAAATTAGAAGAGCGTAAAATTAAAATTATAGAAACAGAAATTGATGGTTTTGAACATAAGAGTGGGGTTCTTAAACATATCTTATTTAAGAATAATACACAATATTCTGTTAAAGCTATATACGCTAAAGTCCCTTTTAGTCAACATACAGATATTTCCGAAAAATTAGGCTGTAATTTAACCCCAGAAGGGTATATTACCGTAGATGCCCAACAAAAAACAAACATCTCCGGAATATATGCTTGCGGAGATAATACTACCTCTATACGTTCTGTTGCAAATGCTGTTTATGCCGGAAATATATCTGGGACTATAATTAATAAAGAACTAGTTATAGAGGAGTTTTAATCACATCTAAAAAAAGAGACCTCAGCAAAATGAGAGCTCTTTTATATAATGTTTTTTTGCTTTATTTTTTTTTCTTCTGAAGTACTAAAAAATCCTTAAGATAATAAGGTTCAAAATAAGCAACATCTTCAAAATCATTTACTTTATATTTAGCATAAGAAAGATTACACATATCTTTAGCAGAAGGAACTATTTCTGTGTTAAAATTAAAATTTTCATTTTCTAAAACGCCTATACATTTCTGGGCTCCACTACCAATTATATATACTTTTTTCTCTGCTGCATAGGTTGCAAATGAAGTAGCATCTATAATTTCAGCTTCAGTTTCTCTAACCACTTTATAATCGGAATTAAAAACCTTAGCATAGACTTCCATACGCCTTGCATCTAATGCAGGTATAATATATCCGTCTTCTATTTTTAATTGATGCGCCATACTCTCTAAGGTAGGTACAGATATTAATGGTTTATCTAATGAAAAACACAGCCCCTTTGCTGCTGAAACTCCAATTCTAAGCCCTGTATACGAACCTGGACCTTTACTAACAGCAATAGCATCTATTTGTTTTACTGTTAATGAAGCTTGTTTTATTACTTCATTAATAAAATTATGTAACTGTTCTGCATGGGAGAAGTTAGCACTATTATATTCTTTTAAAAATACAAGTTCTCCATTTTTTGCAATACTAACCGAGCAGTTGGTTGTAGCTGTTTCTATGTTTAAAATAATAGCCATAATGGCTACAAATATAACGTTAAGACAAACAACAAAAAAAAGCTCAAAACAATTTAAAATTATTTTGAGCCTTCTTATATTTAATTTATAATCCTAATTTACACTAAGTGGAATACCAAAATAGAATTCTAATACTTTTAATCTAAAAATATAATCGTACTTTGTTCTAATAACTTCTGCTTCTGCATTATCTACTCTAGACTGTGCCTGACTAAAATCGAAAGCATTCATTAAGCCTACATTAAAACGTTCTTTAGAATAATCGTAAGCTAGCTTTCTTGCCTCTAAGGTTTTTTCTGCCGCTTCGTATGATTTATAAGAATTTTTAACATCTACGTATGCCTGATTAATATTAGTTTCTAATGCTAACTTATCTTGTTCTAATTGTAGTTTTGCTTTCTCTACATTTATTTTAGATCGTTTAATATTATTTTTTGTACTAAAGCCATTAAATATGGGAACATTTAATTGAAACCCATAAGAAACCCCATCAAACCTATATAACTGTTCTGTAAAAGGAATTATAGATAAATCTGTAAATGATTTTAAATTCTGATCAGAATAACGTGTATTATAATTTATAAAGGCATTAAGTGTTGGGTAAAGACTCCCCTTTGTTATTTTTAAATCTTCCTCTGCTAAAACTACACTTGCCTCTGAAAATTTTATATCATTCCTGAATGTTATTGCCTTATCATATATTGTTTTGGGCGAGTTATTTAAAATATCCGAGGGTGGTATTTCAAAAGCACCATCTATAACATCAAAATTATTATAATCTGTTATTTGTAATAATTGAGCTAGACCAATTTTAGCTATTACAATAGTATTCTCAGCATTTATAATTTGCTGTTGTTGATTTGCTGCTATAGCTTCTATTTCTAACAAATCTCCTCTTGGAACCACACCAGATTCTACCAATTCTTTAGTTCTTTTTAAATCTTGCTCTGTTACCGCATATTGTGCTTTAAAAACTTTTAAAGATTCTTTGCTAGATAATATTTGAAGATAACTATTAGCTACATTTAATCTAATATCATCCTTTAAATCATCTAACCGATATTGACTGGCAATAGCATTTAATTTAGCTCTATTTAACCTGTTAATATTTCTGAGCCCATCAAACAGAGTCAGTGAGGAATTTAAATTTCCTGTAAAATTTAATTGTGAATTTACGGGTTCTTGCGATGTAGGATTAAAAGACAATCCTAAATTTTCTGTTAGCCTAGCGTCTCCATTTAAATTTGGCAATAAATTACCTATAGCATCAGACTTATCAATTTTAGCATTCTCTAAATCCAATTCGAACTGAGCTATTGTTAAATTGTTTTCTACGGCATAGACAACACATTCTTCTAATGTCCATTTTTTTTGCTGCGCTGATATTATTCCAACAGAAAAAAGTACTAATACTGCTATTATTTTTAGTTTCATTTATGATATAATTATGTTCTTAATAATTACTTACACTCTACTATTTTGCTTCTTCTTTATCTTCGTCTCCCTTTTTAATAGGTTCAGTTTTATTCCAAACTTTTACCTGATCATCTTCTGTAAGACCAGAAATAATCTCAACATTTAATCCATCAGAAATACCTATTTCTACATCTCTTCTTTCAAACTGTTGATCTCCTGTTTCTATTTCTACATATGGCTTATCTGTCTTTTTATCAAACTGTAATAAAGACTCCATAATTACCAAAATATCATCCTTCTTTTCTAAAACAAGTGACGCATTAGCACTATAACCTGCTCTTATTAAAAAATCTTTTTCTACTGTTACATCGCCTTCTATTTTAAATTGTACAGTTCCCGATTCTTCTATTCCTTTAGGAGCTATAAACTTTAATTTTGCATTGAACTTCTTATCCTCAATAGCTCCTAAACTAATTTCTAACGGCATTCCTACTTTTAGTTTTCCAACCTCAGCTTCATCTACTTTTCCTTCGAAAATCATTCTTCCTAAATCAGCAATAGTTGCAATGGTAGTTCCTGCATTAAAATTATTACTTTGTATTACCTGATCTCCTTCTTCTACCGGAATTTCTAATAGAGTTCCTGATATAGTTGCTCTAATGTTTGTATTTGCTGTAGAAGAGCCCCCAGCTGAACCTTTACGGATAATTTGATAATCGGATTGTGCATTCTGCAATTCTAACATCGCTTGATCGTAACTTAACTTCTGTCTGTTAAAATCTTGACTAGAAATAACGCCTTTATCAAATAATGCTTTATTTCTGTTATACTCAATTTTAGTATTTCCTAAAGAAACTTCTGCATTTTTAACTCTACCTCTGGCTTGGTTTAAAGCTTGCTCATTAGGAACAATTTTAATTTTTGCAATTAAATCTCCTGCTGCTACTTTAGCACCTTCTTCTAAATATATTTTTTCTATAATTCCAGAAATTTGTGGTTTAATAGCAACCTCATCTTCAGGAATTACTTTTCCTGTAGCTACGGACTTCTTTTCTATTTTAGATATAAATGGTTTTTGCGATTCGTAAGTAATTGCAGATTTACTATTAGACTTTATAAAAAATGCCACAGCCCATAATGCTGCTATTACTAAAAGTGCAATTAAAATATATTTTACAATCTTGTTCATCTTTAAGTGTATTTATTGTTTTTTGGCTTGTTTCTATTCTTCTCTTAATGCATCTATAGGTTTTATGCTTACTGCCCGTTGTGCTGGTATTAGCCCTATAAGTGTTCCTAATATTACCATTATTAATAATGCCCCAATCACATAAGGTATAGGCACAGTTGGGTTTGTATATGGCATTTCTACATCTTTAGTTAAACTACCTATTATAGCTAATGTTGCTGCTCCCAAAATTATCCCTAGTATACCTGCTACAATAGTTAAAAAAACAGATTCTAAGATAATTTGCCCTCTTACTTCTCTTGGAGTAGCCCCTAGAGCTCTTCGTATACCCAATTCTTTTGTTCTTTCTTTTACAGAGATTAATAATATATTACCTATACCTATAACACCTGCTAAAATGGTTGCTATACCAACTACTAAGGACAAAAATGTCATTCCCTTAGCAAAGCCTCTTATTTTATTAAAAATCTCTCCTAAATTAAAGGAGCCTATTGCTCTTTCGTCATCTGGGTGTACATTATGAATACTTTTAAGTACCATTTTCACATCTTCTTCTACTTTTATTACATCTACATCATCATGAGCAGCTATAGCAAACCAACCAACATTATCTGCTGTATTATATAATTTTTTAAAGGTTGAAAAAGGAATAAATACATCACTATCTTTATCAAAACCTCCCCCTTGAGTAAACTTTAGAACTCCTACTACTTGAAAATAAACATTATCTATTCTCACAAATTTCCCTATAGGATTTTCTCCTTTATCAAATAATTCTTTTTGAGTACGTTCCCCTATAACACATACTTTTCTAGATTTCTCTATATCTTCATCGTTAATAAACCTACCTCCATCAAAAATCTTTTTTGCAGCTATCTTTGTTAATACAGGGAAGTCTCCATAAACATTATAACTCCCCGATTTTTGTCCTCTAACTATTGCTCCAGGTGCATCTCCAAATACACCTCTTACATTTCTAGGTGCTATATATTGTATTTCAGGAATTCTATTTTGTAGTACAGTAGCATTTCCTAATTTTAATTGTATTTGCCTTCCTGTTTTATAGCCTTTGTAAGGCATACTTGTATTTTGCGCCCATGCAAACATACTATTAACCGCAACGCTTTCAAATGCTTTTTCAAAACCATTATCCAAGCCTTTTGCGGAACCCGATAAAGCAATATATATAAAAATACCCCATAGAACTCCTATTACCGTAATAATAGTTCTGGTTTTATTTTTACTAATAGAACCATAAATCTCTTGCCAAGTATTTTTATCTAATATAAATCGCATCTTATTCGTCTCTTAGTGCTACAATCGGTTTTATACGTGCTGCTCTTTTTGCAGGAATATAACCTGCTATGGCTCCAAAAATTATTAATGCTATTGTAGCTCCAATTGCTACACTTAGATTGATAAATGGATTTGTTATAAAAAAATCTTTTAATTTTTCACCTAAAGAACTTAGTAACACCACACCAAGCAACATCCCTATAAAACCTGAAACAGTAGTTATAAAAACAGATTCTAATAAAATAGTACCAATAACTGATTTTGGTGTTGCTCCTAATGCTTTTCTTATGCCTAATTCTTTAGTACGTTCTTTTACCACAAATACCATTATATTACTAATTCCTATAATTCCTGCGATGATAGTTCCAATAGCAACAAACCCCACTATAATCTGTAATATACCTGCAAATTGCTGATTCTTTTTAAGCTGATCTGCAACATTACGAATGTATATTCCACTTTGGTCTTTTGGGTTTATAAACTTCTTGTCCTTTATATATTTTTTTAAACTATTTTCAAAAGCCATGGCTCCTGCATATCCTATTTCTTGTTTAAAACCTATAATAAACTGACCAATTTTATCGGTTCCCTTTTCCATAAGCTGCCTTGTAGTATAAGGTATATATATGTTCCTTTCTTCATTATCTCCACCATCGTCCTGAAAAACGCCTATTACTTTAAAAACACTCCCGGTTATATCTATATACTTTCCTATGGCATTTTCTCCTTTAAACAAGTCTTTCTCTACCAACCTCCCTATTACTGCATATTTAGCCTTGTTTTTTATATCTTCTTGATTTAGGTATCTTCCTTTCATCATAATTGTTTTTTCACAAAACTGATGAGAAGGAGCTACTGCCCTTGTTGTATAATTATTAGATTCGTTTTTATACCGTACCAAGCCACCTCTTTGTATTCTTGGTGTTATATAATCTACAAATAGCGCAAAATTCTTTTCTATATCTTCTAAATCCTCATTTTCAAATTCTATAAACCTATCTGATTTATAGCCTTTGTAAGGAATTGTTGTTTTCCCTGGGTATATAAAAAAAACATTTGTGGCATCGTCTCCAAAAAAATCATCAAAAGTGTTAATTAATCCATTTCCAAAACCAAAAAGAACTACAAAAATGAAAATACCCAAAGCCACTGTAAAACCAGATAAAAAGGTTCTCAGTTTATTCTTCTGAATGGTTTCAAATATTTCTTTCCAGTTATCTCTACTAAACATACTGCGATGCTCTTACTTGATCTACTTTTTTATCTTCTACAATAACTCCATCTTTAAGATGTACAATACGCTTACACATATCTGCAATATCTGGCTCGTGCGTTACAATTAATATGGTATTACCAGCATCGTTTATTTTTTGAATTAAATCCATTACTTCATACGATGTTTTACTATCTAAAGCTCCTGTTGGCTCATCTGCCAATAACACTTTTGGCTCTGCTGCCATTGCTCTTGCTATTGCCACACGTTGCTTTTGCCCACCAGATAATTCGCTAGGTAAATGTCCTGCCCATTCTTTTAGCCCTACCTGCTCTAAATATTTTATTGATTTTTCCTCGCGCTCTTTTCTAGCAACTTTTTGGTAGTATAATGGTAGTGCTACATTTTCCATAGCACTCTTGTAATTGATTAAATTAAATGACTGAAAAATAAATCCTAAAAACTTATTACGATATTGTGCCGCTTTGGTTTCATTTAAATCTACAATAGGAACACCATCTAAATTATAAGAACCTTCATCTAAAACATCTAGCATACCTAAAATATTTAGTAAGGTAGATTTTCCTGAACCAGATGACCCCATAATAGCTACTAACTCTCCTTCTGCTACTGAAAAATTTATCCCCTTTAATACATGAAGGGAATTGCTTCCCATTTTATAAGACTTGTGAAGGTTTTTAATTTCTATCATATTAATTTGTGTTAGTTTTTTTAATCTAACCTTAAGAATCTGCCCATAAGACTCTATAGTTGTTAAAATGTTACAAGATTTTATATAATTTTTTTATTAATTTTTGTTTTTATCATTTTCAATGGCATTCCATACTTTAATTTTGTCACCTGATTTAACTCCAGATTTTACCGCTACATAAATACCATCGCTTATGCCTAATTCTATATCTTTTCGCTCAAATTCCTGATCACCGACTTCTATTTCTACAAATGGTTTTTTAGTCTTAGCATCGAACTGAACTAGTGCTTCTTTTATAGCCAAAACACTATCTGCCTTTGCTAAAATAATAGAGGCGTTTGCACTTAAGCCAGCTCTTATAAAAACAGAATCTTGCTTTTTCATAGTTCCTTTAATCTCAAATTGTATAGCTCCATTCTCTTTTTTCCCTTTTGGAGCTATATAATCTAATACTGCATCAAAAACCACATTTTCAAGAGCTCCAATTGTTATTTGTAAAGGTAAGTTTTCTTTAATCTTACCCACTTCAGACTCATCTACCTTGCCTTCAAAAATCATTTTATCTACATCTGCAATGGTTGCAATTGTTGTTCCTTCGTTAAAATTATTGCTTTCTATTACTTGATTTCCTACTTCTACGGGAACCTCTAATACCATACCGCTTACTGTAGCTCGTATTAATGTATTAGCCGCATTTCCAAAACCTCTTGTTGTTCCTGTTTTTACAATATCATAACGCTTATTAGCTGCATTGTAGGATTGCTTAGATTGATTATAACTTACTTGCGCTCTTTCTAAATCTACTTTAGAAATTACCCCCTTAGAAAAAAGAGCCTTCTGTCTTTCCAAATTTCGTAATTGATCGTCTAAATTTATTTTTACTTCTTCTATAGTGTTTTTAGCATTATTAAGTGCCGTAAGGTTAGGAACCACTTTTATTTTACAAAGTAAATCGCCAGATTTTACATAATCTCCACCTTCTACATATACCTCTTCTATAACTCCAGATATATTTGGTTTTATAAGCACCTCTTCTAAAGGTAATATACTACCTGTAGCCATTGTTTTTTTAATAATATTTTGTTTTGAAGGCGTTGCTGTTTTATACGTTATTGGGTCCTCAGCGTTTTTAGCATATAAATAATACATAGCTCCTCCAAAGGATATAACTATGAATAATAAAATAATTATGGTTACTGATTTTTTCATTTTTTATTGATGTTTGTATTCTTATTTATTCTGAGCGTAACGCATCTATTGGTTTTACTTTTACAGCACTATTTGCAGGAATAAAACCTGCTAATAAACCTGAAATTATTAATATGATCAAGGCTACTATAACTACTCCTATACCTATACTTGGGTTTAAAAACATATCTACAGGTCCGTTAGCATCTAATAAAGTATTTATCCCATAAACGAATAATGCTCCAAATACAATCCCTGCCATTCCTGATATTAGCGTTAAAAAAAGAGACTCCATTAAAATTTGAACCTTTATAGACCATGGATTTTCTCCTAGAGCCCTTCTAATTCCTATTTCTTTAGTACGCTCTTTTACTACTATTAGCATAATATTACTAACCCCAATAATTCCGGACAGCAATACCAAAACCCCCACGAAATAAGCTATAAACTTTAAAGCTCCAAAAAGGCTTTCTATCTTATTATACTCCTCATACAAATCAAAATAACCTACTGCTCTCTTATCATCCGGATGAACTTTTCGTTTCTCTTTTAACAAAGCAACTATATCTTCTTTAAGGCTTGTTATAGAAGTACCGTCATTAGCAGTTATTGCCATCCAACCAACATTATTTGCCCTATTAAACGCCTGCGAAAAAGCAGTAAAAGGCACAAATATCTCTTTTTCGCCTTCTTCACCATTCGTGTTTTTCTTTTTATAAGTACCAACTACCATAAAATTTACACCCTGTATCTTTATATAACTACCAATAACTGTTTCTCCTTTGCTATACAACCCTCTTTTTACGCCTTCTCCTATAATGGCTATTTTTCTTTTTTCATTAATATCTGAATAATTAATAAAACGCCCTGAAGTCATTAACATAGGATCTTGCTGAATAGTTTCTGGATAATCTCCATATACATTATAAGCACCTGTATTTAGTCCGCGAACTACATTATTAGCCCCTCCAAAACCTCCCAATTGATTTCTTGGCGATACAAATTTAAGGTCAGGGAAACTTTCTTTAATAGCTGCTACATCTTTTAATTTAAAACGAAACCGTCTCCCTTTAGGTAAACCTTTATAGGCTTTAGTTGTATTTCTAGACCACACAAACATGGTATTTGTAGCCGAATCTCCAAAATCTGACTTAACGCCATTCTCTAAACCTTTACCAGCTGCCAATAATATAATTAAGATAAGTATGCCCCAAAAAACACCAAACGCTGTTAAAACCGTACGAAACCAATTTGTGGTTAGTACTTCTAAAATTTCTTTCCAACGGTCCTTATTAAACATATACTTTTCCCCAAACCTCTTATAAAAAGAGGAATTTAAATAATACTTTCTTAATTATCACATTCAATTTACCTCCAAATTATTCATGTCTTAATGCATCTATTGTATGAATCCTTGCTGCTCTCCATGCAGGAAAAAAACCTGCTATTGCACCTGCTAGAATTAATATAAACACCGTAGTTAATGCAACATTAAAATTAACTGATGGATTTAAAATATAATCTACTCCTATATGAGGCCCTAAAATTTCTAATAGACCCATACTAAATATAAGTCCTGAAAAACCTGAAATAGCGGTAATAAAAATTGCTTCGTGTAAAATCATTCCAACAATAGACCATGGCTTTGCCCCTAATGCTTTTCGTATGCCAATTTCCCTGGTTCGTTCCTTAACAACAATAAGCATAATATTTCCTACGCCTACAACACCAGCTATAATAGTACACACGCCAACAAACCAGAAAAAAAGCTGTATATTTTTGCTAAGGTTATTATAGCGCTTAGCTTCATCTAACGTGTTAAAAAAACGAATGGCTCTTTCATCGTCTGATGCAACCGTATGTACCTTTTGCAAGTACTCTTTTACATCTTTAGAAAATTTATTAGATTCTAGAACAGATTGCTCAAAAGTTGCTGCTGGTTTTAAGGTAAACTGTATATTACCTACTCTATCTGCCCCATTAAAACACTTTTGTGCCGTAGTAATTGGCATAAAAATACGCTCTTCTTCTCGTTCGCTACCACGGTCTCCATAAACGCCAATAATTTTAAATTTTATTCCCGAAAGGTCTAAATACTCGCCTATAGGAGATTTACCTCCTTTAAACACTTCTCTTTTAATTTTGTTACTTATAACTACAACCTTTGCCGTATTTTTTTCGTCCTCGTAATTTACATATCTCCCCTGAGAAATAAACTGGTTTTCTATAAATTGATGCCCAGAAGAAACACCTTGTACTCTATAGCCTAAAGATTCTTGCTGATAACTTATTAAAACATTATTTATATGAATACGTGCAGTTTGATGCTCTATTTCATCTGAAAAGCGCTTAGTAACATATTCAAAATTTTCGTTTCTAAGTTGTATACGTCTCCCAGGGTTAAGACCTTTATACTCCTTTGTAGTTACTTCTGACCAGATTACTATGCGGTTACTAGCATCTTCTTCGAACTCTTTAGCAATACCATTTTGCATGCCTTGCCCAAAACCTAATAAAATTACAAGAATAAATATGCCAGATGCTACAGATAAGCCCGTTAAAAAAGTTCGTAATTTATTTTTACGAATGGTATCAAAAATCTCTTGCCATCTTTCGATGTCTAACATTTGGTTGCTTGTTTAATAACTGCTATACGCGGGGAACATATATAAGAACAGCAAATTCTTAAATTGTTACAGAATAAGCTCCAAAATATTTGTTAAAATATTCTTGTGCAACGAACATTTAACATTTCTAATTCGTGTTCGTAGAAAACACGAATTAACAAAATAGTTATTTAAGATTTCATCTTCTTATACACAAAGTAAAAAAGAACTGCTACCAAGATATAAGGCAGCGCCATTAAGTAAACAATACCATTATTTATACCTTCTGCTGCGGCTGTATTGTCCTCACTTTCTAAAACAGCTCTACACATAGCACATTGCGCATTTGTTTCTAAAAAAAAGAAAAGAGAAAAGAAAAAAGAGAAAGCAATACGTTTCATGTTCTTATTTTTAGTTATAATATGGAGATATCATTATATACACTACCACTCCTGTAACTGCTACATACAACCATATTGGAAATGTAATTTTAGCTAATTTTCTATGTGCCGTAAACTGTTCTAAATATGCTTTTGCATATGTTTTTAACACCAAAGGTATTATGGCGATAGATAATATTATATGTGTTATTAATATAAAATAATACACATATTTAATGGTTCCTTCACCGCCAAAAGTAGTAGATTCAGAAGTCATATGATAGGCGATATACATTAATAAGAACAACAAAGAAAGCCCTATACAAACAGTCATTACTTTTTTGTGCAATTCTCTATTACCGTTTTTAATTGCTACAACTGCTACAATTAATAAAACTGCTGTTAATCCGTTTATTGATGCATAAATAGGCGGTAAAAATGATAATGGTTCTACATTAGGTATTTTAACTCCAAACAACAGGGCTACAACTACAGGAACTACAATTGATACTATTGTTATTAACTTATTAAATTTCTTTTCTTTAGCACTTGTTACACTCATCTTACTCTGCTAGTAATTTTTTAATATCTTCTTTTAAAATAGTAATCTGTTGCTGTTCTCCCTCTTCATTCTCTCCTTCTTTTTCTCCAATTGTTCCTCTGTAATATATAATTGGATTACCAAAAGAATCTACTCTAGAACGTATATATCCGTTTTTATCTACTAGTGCAAACATACCAGAATGTTCAAAACCTCCAGGGGCGTCTTCTTTTTCCGCTGCAAAAATATTAAACCCAGTAGCAGCCAAATCGTAAATTGATTCTTTTTCTCCTGTTAAAAAATTCCAATCTAAATTAGTTACATTATACTTTTCTGCATATTCTTTAAGTACTCTGGGAGAATCGTGCCTTGGATTAATTGTAAAAGATGCTATTCCAAATTCGTTATTCTCTTTAAAATCTCCTTGAATATTTACCAAGTTTTTGGTCATTAACGGACAAATAGTTGGGCATGTAGTAAAGAAAAATTCAACCACGTATACTTTACCCTTATAATCTTGATCAGAAATTAATAAACTATCTTGATTTATAAATGCAAACGGCGGGACTTTTCTTTTTTTTCCATCTAAAATAAGATAAGATAGCTTGTCGTTGCTATTTTTAATATTCATTCTATCATTTTGCACTACTGTACCTCCATTGATACGGTCTACTATCTTTGGGATAACAATAATACCAAAGATTAATACAATTAAAGAAACCCAAACGTAAGTGTAATTAGATTTTTTCATTAATTTTTTCTTTCAGCATTATTTTTCTTTAAAGCCATGCGGTATTCTGCTAAAATAATTTTTACATCATCTTCCATTTTATTATTTAGCTCAGCAACAGAAATGGTATTAAAACCATACTTAGTACCCTCATCCTCATCTTTTTTTCTACCTCTTAGACTTTTTTCCTTATCAATAATAAAAACATAAGGCGTTCCTAAATTTTCATCTAACTGAATATCCGCATCTAAACTATTGTAAAAATCTTGTATCTGTTTATTGTTCCCAAATACGAACTTCCATTTTTGTATATCTACTAAATTGCCTAATTCTTTCTTTAATTCTTCAACTTCCGCCTCTGTACCTTTGGGTACTATTATTACAAACTGAAAGTCTTTAAATTGAAAAAAGGGCTTATATATTTTCTGATTTAGATTAAAAGCATTGCCTTTTTTTAAAGCTATATCTTTCCCTAAAAAGCCCAATATTGTAATCTTATTTTCTAATTTTTCTGGCGTATTAAATATAGACAACTCCGATACTTCTTTTGTAAGCACTGGAAGCTTTCCAAAATTATTTATCCCAGATGCAAAAAAGAGATAAGCAACTATGGGTAAAATAAACAATACTACTAAAACAAAAGTCTTTTTCATCTGTTGCTTATTACTATATTAAATATGTACAAAATTAATTAAAAACGCAGATATACTGAAATGGTAAACGCTCTTATAAGAGCAAAAAAAAGGCGGTAATTAAACCGCCTTTATATCTTTTATATTCTTGTTAAAAATCCCAAGTAACAAAACCTTCTTTAAATACATTGTAAATATAATCGGCTTCTACTAATGTAATAAATGTTAGGTATAATACTAAGAATATTGGTGTCCAAACAATTGCTCTTCTTAAAGATTTATTTTCATCTCTTAAGTGCATAAAATCCCAAGCAATATAATATGCTTTTACTAAGGTTAAAATTATAAATATCCAGTTTAATAATTTCATTCCTAAAAAAGAAGTCTTTATTAAACCTTCTGGCTTATAAATACCTAAAACCACCTCTATTATTGTAATAAAACATAAGAATGCAAGTACACCCCATATTTTCTGAATATTAGACTTAAATTTTACAAGACCTCTAAAGATTTCTAACTTGTGCTCGTGTGCCATTTTATATGCTTGTTAAAATTTCCGTAATCGGAAATAAAAAATAAATTTATAAATAATTAATTATACTAAGTAGAAGAATGTGAATACAAATACCCAAACTAAATCTACAAAGTGCCAGTATAAACCAACTTTCTCTACCATTTCATAATGCCCTCTACGCTCATATGTTCCTAGAATAACATTAAAGAATATAATTAAGTTAATTAATATCCCTGAAAATACGTGGAAACCGTGAAAACCTGTAATAAAGAAAAAGAAATCTGCAAAAAGCCTATGCCCATACTCATTATGTACTAGATTTGCTCCTTCTACAACTTGTGTAGCTCTTTTTATTTTAGCTAATGATTCTTGTCTATTTAAAAGCGTTTTATGCCCTTCTTCATTAATTTGCTCTGTACGAATTAATATATTAGGATTAGCTTTAAAACCTTCAACCACCTCATTAAGAGAATAGCTTGGTAAAGAACCTTCACCTACGAACCACATTCCGTTTTTACGCTCGTGTTGTACTCTTTCTCCATGTAATGGTTTTGCAAAATCTCTTAGTGCTGCTCTTTCGCCAGAGTCTGCTTTTACAAATTGTAATATTTTGCCACTTTTAGTTTCTAAAGCTCCAAAATCTCCTTTTATAAAAGTTCCCCACTCCCAAGCTTGTGAACCTACGAATATGATACCACCTATAATGGTAAAGAACATATACCATATTACTTTGTTCTTTTGCATTTTATGTCCTGCATCAACAGCTAATACCATTGTTACCGAAGACATAATTAATATAAATGTCATGAAAGCTACATAAGCCATTGGAAAGTTCCCATGAAAGAAAGGAACGTGTGTAAAAACTTCATCAGCTATTGGCCATGTTTCTATAAATTTAAACCTAGAAAAACCATATGCTGCTAAGAAACCTGAGAAAGTTAATGCATCTGATACAATGAAAAACCACATCATCATTTTTCCATAGCTTGCATCTAATGGCTTATTTCCACCTTCCCAAACTTTCCCTTGTGTAACCGTAGAATCCATATACTAATTATCGTGTTATTAAAATTTTGACAAATTTACATTTTTTTCGTCTATAGAAAATTTTTGATTTTAAAATCTTCTAAAAAAAATAGCTTATTTATAATTAATCCAAATACTCTTGCTTAAAACTTAATTTATGAGCCTTTATTATCTATAGAAATAGAAAAATAACATTAAATACACCCATAAAATTCCTAAGAAATGCCAGAACGTAGCTCCTAGCTCTAATCCTAATGTCTCTTCTGCTGTATATTTTCCTTTTCTTTGATTAAATAATACCACCAATAATGATATTAAACCCGCAACTACATGCACTATATGCACTACTGCTATTAAGAATATATAAGACATAGTTATACTACTTGTTGGCCCAGTAAAATAGTATCCTTCTCCTATTAATTCTGAAAAACCATTAAACTGCAATACAATAAATAGTATCCCTAAACCTAATGTTGTTAATAGTAACGTAGTGGCTAATTGTTTATTTCCTTTTCTTGTTAATTGTAATGCGAAGTGATACGTAATACTACTTAATATTATAATACTAGTACTTATAAAAAAAGACGAAGGCAACTCAAAATCTCTTAACCAATCTTTTCTAGAGCTACTTACAATGTAAGCACTTGTCCACCCTGCAAAGCCCATAACTAAGCTTACAATCCCAAACCATAGCATCATTTTTTTAGCGCTATTGTTTTTTTCTTTCTGTGTTCTTTGTGTTAAATCCATTCCTTAAATAAACTTATCTATAACATATACTATCGGCATTAATGTAATATAGGTTACACTTACCAACATTAGTTTTTTTGCTGATGGGTTATCTCGTTTTTCGTATAATTTAATAGCAAACACCAACATTACAATCCCCATTAAAAATATAATTATTGCTGCTGGTATTGATAAATGTAAACTCCCTGTAATTCCAAATACCGGAATTACCGATATAACTAGCATCCAAATGGTATACATTATAATTTGTAATGCGGTTCCTTTATCTTTTTTGCCTGTTGGCAACATTTTAAATCCTCCTCTTTTGTAATCTTCATCTAACATCCAACCTAATGCCCAAAAGTGAGGAAATTGCCAAAAAAACTGAATCATAAATAAAGTTCCTGGCTCAATTCCAAAGTTATTTGTTACCGCTACCCAGCCTAACATAAAAGGAATTGCTCCTGGAAATGCACCAACAAAAACTGCCAAAGGTGTTTTTGTTTTTAAAGGTGTATATATGCTTGTATATAAAAAGATAGATATAGCACCAAACATGGCTGTTTTAGCATTTAATGCATACAAGGAAATTACTCCTAGTATTGTTAAAGTAATTGCTATCATTAATGCCTTATTAACAGACATTCTACCCGATGGAATAGGTCTGTTTTTAGTCCTATTCATTAAAGCATCTAAATCTTTCTCTATAATTTGATTATAAGCATTGGAAGCTCCTACCATGCAATAACCTCCAAAAGATAATAATAATATAGGTACAAGCTTAATTTCTGATGCTGCTAAAAAATATCCTGCTACAGAAGTAAAAACTACACTAACCGCAAGCCTTACTTTGGTAATCTCCTTAAAATCAGCAAAAAAATTACTCTTTGCCATTTCAACTGCAGTATTCATCTAATTTTTTTAAATAGTGTGCAAAGATACGGCTCAAAAGATTTTTGTGCAATGAAATAGAGCTGTTTATACAATTAACAAAACACAACTTACTTTACCTCTTAATTATTCTAAAAAACAAAGCCCATCTAAATTAGATGAGCTTTATTATATATTGATTATAAAAGTGCTTATGCAATACTCTGTACTACTTCTTTTTTAGCTTGTTTTTTAGAACCGTCAAATCCTTCTACACCACCTACAGTAGTATACTTCATTACATAACGTTTTCCTGGATTTACAATTTGGTATGCATACTGACACATTACCGCTGCTTCATGAAAACCAGATAAAATTAGCTTTAATTTACCTTCGTAAGTATTTACATCACCAATAGCAAATACACCTGGTATATTTGTTTGGTAATCTTTTGCGTTATTTACCTTAATAGCATTTTTCTCTATCTCTAAGCCCCAGTTTCCAATAGGTCCTAGTTTTGGAGATAGCCCAAATAATGGAATAAAGTTATCTACTTCTAATCTTGTAGTTCCTTTTTCTGCATCATTGTGCTTAATACTAACAGTTTCTACAGCACCATCACCATGTATTTCTTTTACCTCAGCTTCTGTATACAATTTAATTTTACCCAATTTTGCTAACTCGGCAGCTTTTTCTACAGAATCTAAAGCCCCTCTAAACTCATTTCTACGGTGTACTAAAGATACTTCTGACGCTACATCTGCCAAGAAAATTGCCCAGTCTAAAGCAGAATCTCCTCCACCAGCAATAACCACTTTTTTATCGCGATATACTTCTGGATCCTTAATCATATATGCAACACCTTTATCTTCAAAATCAGCGATATTAGAGATAGGTGGTTTTCTTGGCTCAAAAGAACCTAAACCTCCTGCAATTACTACTACAGGTGCATTATGCTTTGTTCCCTTGTTAGTAGTTACCACAAAAGAACCATCTTCTAACTTATCTAAAGTTTCTGCACGTTCTCCTAAAGTGTAACCTGCTTCAAAAGGCTTAATTTGCTCCATTAAATTATCTACCAAATCTCCTGCTAAAACTTCTGGAAATGCCGGGATATCATAAATAGGCTTTTTAGGATATATTTCCGAACATTGACCTCCAGTTTGTGGCAATGCATCTATTAAATGGCATTTTAATTTTAATAACCCTGCTTCAAAAACAGTGAACAACCCCGTTGGTCCTGCTCCAATAATTAATATATCCGTCTTTATCATTTTACTTTACTTATATTCTAATTTAATTTGCTTCCTTATTTTAAAGAAGACTTTTACTTATTTATTTCAGTATAATTTTGAACTAACTCTTTTATACTTTGTCTATGATTTACTACTTCTCCAATAATAATAATTGCCGGATTTGCTAACTCTTGTTTTGCTACTTCTGCTTCTATTGTAGCTATGGTTGCAACTCCAATTTTTTCATTATCTCTAGTTCCGTTCTGAATAATAGCTATTGGCAATTCTGATTTCCCTTCTGCTTTAAACAAATCTACTATAGTTGGCAACTTACTCATGCCCATTAAAATAACAACTGTAGCATCAGATTTTGCTGCTAAATACACATCTTTAGACAGCTTATGTTCTTTTGTTGTCCCTGTTATAATCCAAAAACTTTCAGATGCTCCTCTTTTAGTTATTGGAATATTCTGCGCTGCAGGAACTGCTACTGATGATGATATTCCTGGCACCATAGCAACATCCATCCCTTTTTCTGCTGCAAACAACATTTCTTCTGCCCCTCTACCAAAAACAAATGGATCACCTCCTTTTAAACGAACTATATGCCCATGGGTTTTTCCCATTTTTACAATAAGCTCATTTATTTGTTCTTGCTGATATACGTAACATCCTTTTCTTTTACCAACAAAAATATGTTCCGCATTAGTTGCATAGGCTAATAAACTTGGATTTACCAAAGCATCATACAAAACTACATCTGCTGCTTCTAATGCTTTTATCGCTTTTAATGTGATTAATTCCACATCTCCAGGACCTGCACCAACTACCGTCAATTTACCTCTAGTTTCTAGAGCTTCATTGGCTGCATCTTGAGTATGTTTTTCTGAATTAATCATTCTATATTATTATGCCTCTATTAAATCTTGCTTTCTATATGCTTCTACTTTCTTTAAAAAGTTTTTAGCATCTTCTATATGTCTTTTTGCAAATGCTTCTGTTGGCTCTTCTTTATTAATTTGAAGTGCAAACTCCTCAAAAGAAGTATCTAAACTTAACTTCCCTGACGCTACAAAATTAGTATCAAAATCAGTTATAATTTTAGCATGTGTATTGGTCTTTTTCTTAGCTGCCAATAACAATGCTTTTGCTGAATTTACAATTGATGAGTAAGAATGATAAATACTTGCCGCAAATTTTCCTTCTTTTAAAGTTTCTTCTGCATTTTGTATTTTTTCTTCACTCTCAAAAAATAGGGTTGCAATTAAATCTATAATTACACCCGCGCATTCTCCAATTCCGATTGCTTTTTCGTACTTAGCTGTTGAACCCCAATCTATAAAATCTTCTGCTTTTAGGTCTTCTACATCACTTAAATGCGTTAACAAATCGTAGAAATAATGCTCTCCTTTTTCTACATAGTAATCTACAAACTTAGCTCCGTTAGCATTTGCTTCAAAATCATCTAAAATGACTCTTAGCGCTTCTGGCCCTCTTTTACTTGGCACTTTTACTACTTTATCTGCAAAACGAGCTTTTCCGTTTCCAAAGTTACCACCACCTAACAATACTTGTAATGCTGGTGCAACTAATTTATCTTTTGTACGAACAGACATTCCCTGAAAACCTATGTTAGCCATATTGTGCTGACCACAAGCATTCATACATCCACTAATTTTTATAACAACATCCGAATTGTTTGCATATTGTGGATACTCTGCATTAAGAACACGCTCTAACTCATCTGATATACCTGTACTACTTGCTATTCCTAAGTTACAAGTATCTGTACCAGGACAAGCTGTAATATCTGATATTTTATTATAACCTGCTGTTGCAAATCCTAATTTTTCTAACTCTGTATAAAAGAAAGGAACTAACTCTTCTTTTACATAAGGCACTAATATATTTTGACGTAAAGACAAACGAATTTCAGACGCTGCATATTTTTCTACCAAATCTGCTAACAATCTTGCTTTATCTATATAAAAATCTCCTAAGTTTACTTTTATACCAATAGCTACATATCCTGCCTGTTTTTGCGGCACTATATTCGTAGATTTCCAAGTTTCGAATGCTTTTTGATCTGCAATTGTTACCTCTGGGGCAGTTGCTTCTGCAACTTTTACTTCTGGATATGCTGCTGCATCTATAGGATATGTTTTTACAGGAACTGCTTTTTGCTCTGCAGCTAATAATTCTTTAAAAGCATCTAAACCTATATCTTTTAATAAAAATTTCATTCTTGCTTTTGCTCTACTCTTACGTTCTCCGTAACGATCAAAAACACGAACCACTGCTTCTATTAATGGTATAATTTGGTCTGATGGTAAAAAGCTATACAATTCTTCTGCTAAACGCGGCTGCGAACCTAAACCACCTGCCAACATTACTTTAAAACCAACAACTCCATTTTCTATTTTAGCTATAAAACCTAAATCGTGCATGTAAGAAAGCCCTGTATCTTCTGCTGTTGCAGAGAATGATACTTTAAACTTTCTTCCTAATTCCTGACTAATAGGATTTCTTAACATGTACTCAAAAAGGCCATGTGCATAAGGAGAAACATCAAAAGGCTCATCTACATCTATACCTGCTGTTTCACTTGCTGTTACATTACGTACTGTGTTACCACAAGCTTCACGCAATGTAATACTATCTTTATCTAATTCTGACCAAAGTTCAGGTGTACGATTTAAATCTACATAGTGAATTTGAATATCCTGACGTGTAGTTATGTGTAAACGACCCGTAGAGTACTCTTCTGAAACATCACATATTCTACGTAATTGGTTCGATGATACTTTTCCGTATGGTAATTTTATACGAATCATCTGCACACCTTCTTGGCGCTGACCGTATACACCACGTGCTAAACGAAGACTACGAAACTTTTCTTCGTCTATTTTTCCGTCTTTAAATTCTTGAATTTTATTAGCTAATTCTAAAATTTCTTTTTCTACTACCGGATTTTCTATCTCTGTTCTGAAACTTTGCATCTCTTGATTTAGTATTGAGTAGTTAGTATTGAGTATTGAGACTTACCTCTTATTCAAATTCACTACGTTTTTCAATAATTTTTTTATTTTATTTAGAGTATCATTTTCAATACTCTATACTTATATCTAATAATTACTCTATAAAGCCTACTCCCGCAGTATTATTTGTTTGTGGATCTATTAATATAAACGAACCGTTGCTTTTGTTATCTACGTACTTATCGTAGAACACTGGCTTTGCTAATTTTATTTTTACAGTACCAATCTGGTTTAATGTTAACGAATCTGCTTCCGAATCATTGCCTGTAAAATCTGTTGCTAAAACAGTATCTACACTTTCTATCATTGCTTGCACCTGGTTGGTACCATGTTTAAGCAAATACTTACTACGAGATACTAAGTTTTTACTATCCATCCAACATACTTTAGCTGTAACTGCTTTTTCTATGCTTGGCTCTTCTCCTGTCTTTACAATCATATCACCTCTAGATACATTAATGTTATCTGTTAGTGTTATGTTTATAGAACTTCCTCTTCCTGCTTTTTCAAACTTTTTATCAAAGAAGTATATTTCTTTAATTGTAGATTTTGTTAAAGATGGTAATACTGTTACTTCATCTCCTACAGCTAAATCGTTACCATATAATTTACCTGCATATCCACGAAAATCGTGAAACTCATCTTTCTTTGGTCTTACTACTGTTTGCACAGGAAAACGCGCTTGTCCTTTTTCAAAAACATCTTGCGCATTTAATTTTTCTAAGTGATCCAAAATAGACTCTCCCTTATACCAAGGCATTGCATCTGATGTAGTTACTACATTATCTCCTTTTAAAGCACTAACAGGTACAAATGTTATATTCTGCTCTTTGTAATCGCTCTTTGCAATAATGTTTTCGAACTCTGCTTTTATGGCATTAAACTTTTCTTCAGAATAGTCTACTAAATCCATTTTATTTACTGCAACTACAACATCTTTAATACGCAATAAATTGTTGATAAAAAAATGACGGTACGTTTGCTCTATAACTCCATTACGTGCATCTACCAAAATAATTGACGCTTGTGATGTTGATGCTCCTGTTACCATGTTACGCGTATACTCTATATGCCCTGGAGTATCTGCTATAATATAACTTTTGTTTGCTGTAGAGAAATATATATGTGCTACATCAATCGTAATTCCTTGTTCTCTTTCTGCAACTAAACCATCTGTTGCTAAAGAAAAGTCTAAGTAATCAAATCCGTTTGCCTTACTTCTACTTTCTATGGCCTCTAACTTATCTGTAGTTAAAGATTTTGTATCATAAAGAATGCGCCCGATTAAGGTACTTTTACCATCATCTACACTTCCTGCTGTTGCTATTTTTAATACTTCCATTCTATTTTGGTTGGTAGTTTTTAGTTGTCAGACTTAATTTACATTAACCACTAAACTAAAACTCCTATTTTATCTGTTTATAACTTATTTTACAGCAATTGAAAATACACTTAACTCACAACTGCTAACTTACAACTATTAAAAGTACCCTTGTTGCTTACGTTTTTCCATAGCTGCTTCGGATCGTTTATCATCGATACGTGCTCCACGCTCAGAAATAGTACTTTCTCTAATTTCGCCAACTACTTTTTCTATGCTAACCGCATCTGATAAAACAGCTGCTGTACAAGACATATCTCCTACAGTTCTAAAACGTACTAAACGCTCTTCTACAATTTCGTCTTCCTCTCGATAAACTACATCATCTTCTGCAGACCAAATCATTCCATCACGGATAAATGTTTTACGTTTATGCGCAAAATAAATAGATGGAATTTCTATTTCTTCTTTTTCTATATAACTCCAAACATCTAATTCTGTCCAGTTACTAATAGGAAAAACACGAACATTTTGTCCTAAGTCTATTTTTCCGTTTAACATATCAAACAATTCTGGTCGTTGGTTTTTCTCATCCCATTGTCCAAAATCATCACGTACAGAAAAAATACGTTCTTTAGCTCTTGCTTTTTCTTCATCTCTACGTGCTCCACCAATAGCAGCATCGAACTTAAACTCCTCTAAAGCATCTAAAAGCGTAACTGTTTGTAATGAGTTACGGCTTGCATATTTCCCTGTTTCTTCTTTTACCTTACCAGCATCAATAGCATCTTGTACATTACGAACAATAAGTTCTACTCCTAATTCTTTTGCTAAACGATCTCTAAACTCTATAGTTTCTGGAAAGTTATGTCCTGTATCTACATGTAATAAAGGAAAAGGAATTTTTGCTGGCCAAAACGCTTTCTGTGCTAAACGTACTAATGTTATGGAATCTTTTCCTCCTGAGAATAATAACACAGGTTTTTCAAACTGTGCTACTACTTCTCTAAAAATGTAAATTGCTTCACTTTCTAAAGCATTTGTTCTTAAGAAAGTTGAGTCGCTATGTGTTGTTCCTGTTTCCAATTCTGTTGTTATTGTATTCAAAATATTATCTTTTTACACTCCCTTTATACTTTTAAAGAAAGAGGTATTCTATTTAAATCTTATGTATGTAACCCACATTCTCTATTTTCAAGAACTTTTGTTGGGTCAAAATACTTATGCTCATTTGGCAAATTACGTTCTTCTAAATAAGCATCTAATTTCTCATCTGACCAGTGATAAAAAGGACTTACTTTTAAAACCCCATCTTTACTAACACTTAAGACATCTAAAGAATTTCTTAATGCTGTTTGTCCTTTTCTAAGGTTTGTAAACCATACATCTGGCTTGTGCTCTGCCATTGCTCTTCCAAACGGCTCTAGTTTTACTTGTTCTGTAAAAATAGCATGCTTTGGATCATCTATCCCAGGGATTCCCATAACAGCATCTCTATGAGAAGACGTTTGTTTAGGAACATACAAATGAATGTTTAAGCCAAGTTTCTCTATTAACTCTTCAGCATGCCTATATGTATTTGGAGTATTATAACCTGTATCGCACCAAATAACTTTAATATCTTTATTTACTGCAGTAACAGC
This sequence comes from uncultured Cellulophaga sp., assembly GCA_947492955.1. Classification (GTDB taxonomy): domain Bacteria; phylum Bacteroidota; class Bacteroidia; order Flavobacteriales; family Flavobacteriaceae; genus Cellulophaga. The sequence continues at coordinate 52,807 of CANLOV010000002.1, forward strand.
ATGTAAAATATTTACTTCGTAAGGTCTAAAATTTGTAGTCACTAAGGCATTATCTGCTTGTGCTATTGCCCATGTAATAATTTCCTCAGGAGTACTTGTTTTAAACTGATTGTTTAACTCTTTTATTTGTTGCTCTGTAAATGCCATTCTCTAAACTCTTTAAACTCTTAATAAATTACCTGCCCCATTTAATTTTGTTCCAAACTCTCTCGTGAAAGAAATACAAAATCATCTTAGTCGCAAAATCTACCCCAGATATTGCAATAGCTTCGCGCCATTTATCACCACCTAACACAAAATATGATACAACAAAAGTATCAATAGTACCTACTATACGCCAGCTTACTGCTTTTGCAACACTACGAATTGGCTTCTCGGACTTTACGTCTGAAGCATAATTGCCTTTCGCTCCTTTTTTACCAACTAGTTGTTCTACTATCATTACTACTTATTTCCAATTCTATTATCCTATTAATCTAATAGGGTATGCAAACATACCACTTTCTTTTTAAAATAAGACGCTAAAAACAATCTTAAATTACTATTACCCTATAAATTTAGTAGATTATTAAAATAATAAAGAATTCCTAACAAATAATTAATTAAAAATGGGATTCTTAAGAGAATATTGAAGTAAAAATCTAGTTTATTAAATCTGCTAAAGTGTTATTTCTGAATACTTTTAGTGTATTATCTCTAACCTGAAGCATTAATTTATTAACTGCGCATTTATTTTCATCGGGGCAATCATCGCATTTCTCATAAAAATTAAGACTTACGCATGGCACCATAGCTATGGGTCCCTCTAAAACACGCATTACATCTGTCATTAAAATTTCAGATGGATCTTTTATAAGGTAATAACCTCCTCCTTTTCCTTTTTTAGAGCCTAAAATTCCTGTTTTACGCAGCGTTAATAAAATACTTTCTAAAAATTTTTGTGAAATATTCTCATGAGCTGCAATACCTGCTATCTGCACTGGTTGCTTATCTTTTTGGCAAGCCAAAAAGGTAAGTGCTTTTAATCCGTATTTAGTTTTCTTAGAAAGCATTTAGCTAAGATAAACAAAATTAGAAAATGTTAAATTAATTACAACTTTATACAGATACCAACAACAAACTTAGATTATGCTAATAAGAAATAGTAAATTTAAATTATGAATACGTATTACAAACTTTTTATTACACTGAACTTACTTATGTTTTTTTAATATAAAATTTCTAATAGCTGAAATAAAGAATACTATATACAGCAGAAACAAGATTAATAATTCTTTTAAATCTAATTTTTCTACAGAAAAAAGTATAGCATTAAAACCTCCCATTAAACAATAAATACTGTACAATCATTTTTAAAACTCTATACAAATTCATCAATAACATAAAAGATTATTTCATTTAAAACTTTAAATTTTTTTACACATTTATAATACTGTAAATTAATACCTTCTTACAATTTAAAACAGTTAAAAATGTCAATATCAAGATTTTACGCAACCACCTTTTTTTTAATTATTGTCTTTTTTTCCCATGGACAAGGGTTCAAAAATTTTATAACTGTTAAAGGCAATCAACTCTTAGATGGCGATAAAGAATTTAGATTTCTTTCTTACAATGTGCCTACCTTAAACTATGTAGAAGACAATATGGATTTTGAAGAAACAAATCCTTACGGACTTCCATCTGAATTTGAATTGAGAGATTTATTTACAAGCATGCAAATTTTAGGAGGCAATGTAGCTAGAACTTATACAATACCAGTACAAAACAAAAACTTCCCTAAAGAAGCTGTTACTTATGTAGAAGCCCCTGGTAAATTTAATGAGGATGCTTTTAAAGTTATGGACACCATGTTAGCTCTTGCCGCGGAATATAAAATAAGAATAATTATTCCCTTTGTTAACAACTGGGAATGGATGGGCGGTCGTCCTAATTATGCGGACTTTAGAGGCAAGGATAAGGACAAATTTTGGACCGACAAACAATTAATTAAAGATTTTAAAAAAACTATTAAGTATGTACTAAACAGAACCAATACAATTACTGGTATAAAATATAAAGACGACAAAACCATTATGGCGTGGGAATCTGGTAACGAATTACAAAACCCTGCTAAATGGGCAATTGACATTGCTCGGTATGTTAAGAGTATTGACAAAAATCACTTATTTATGGATGGTTTCTTTGCTATCCATGGCGCCAATGATTACCCTAGCACTTTTGTGCAACAATATTCTATAGATGAGCCAGCTATTGATATGATAAGCACACACCATTACGAGCCTGCTTCTAGAAAAATGATTTATGATTTAAAAAAGACCGTTGAAATTGTTGGTGGCAAAAAACCTTTAATGATTGGGGAATTTGGCTTTATTGGCACTTCTGGCATTCAAGAAGTGTTAGATTATATTATTAGTGAAAAAGCACTTTGCGGAGCACTAATTTGGAGTTTACGCCGTCATGACCCAGACGGTGGTTTTTACCAACACACAGAACCTTTTGCTAATGTTTTATATAGAGCATACCACTGGCCAGGTTTTGATGACGGGGAAGCTTATGGTGAACGCAAAACTTTAAAACTATACAGAAAAAAATCATTCGAAATAAGAAACATAGAAACACCTGTTATTAGCATACCAAAACCTCCAAAACTTATAACATTTAATAAAACTCCGAAGTTTAGTTGGCAAGGATCAGCTGGCGCAAGCGGATACAATATTGAACGCAGTGAGAATATTAATGGTCCTTGGAAGATTATCACTCATAATATTGATGATATAGATACTCCAGGGTTTGATTTATATAGTGATGAAAGTGCAGAAATTAATAAAATATATTATTATAGAATACATGCCTTAAATGAAGCTGGAAAATCTGCCCCTTCTAATACTATTGGCCCCGTAAAAATAGAATATTTAACCAGAGTAGATTATGCCGAAAATTTAATGGTTTTAGAAAAATATAAAGGCTTAGAAATAAAAACAGGAGACTGCAGATCCTACAAAGAAGCTTTCTCTAGAATACATGGCAAAAAAAAATCTGAAGGTGTTTATGTAATACCTAAAGAATTTAAAGAGGTACGTTTATTTAGCTATGAATCTTCTAAAAAGCCTAACATATCATTTTTTAGCTCTAAAGATGGTATAAATTACGAAAAAATTAATTTTAAAGTTAATGAATACAAATCTAGCGAAGACAATTATGCATATTTAGCGCCCCGAAAATATGTTATAAAAGAATCGGAAATAGATGCTACAAAAACCTTAAAGTATATCAAGTTTAAAGCATCAGATACCATAAATATTGTAAGAGTAGAGTTAGAATATAAATAAAACTATTTACGCCTTAGTAATACTACCCAATCTTTATTTTTATTTGGAGGAAAACCAATTGTTGTAACATTACCTGCTTTTACACTTTTTAAAGTTCCTTTTAACAGTTTACCTCCTTCACGGGGGTTGTACCAATGTACAGTATAGACACCTTCTTCATTCGTTAAATCTATCTCGGTTACCTCTACTTTAGGCAAATAAATAGTATACACTGCTCCTTTCTTTGCAAAAATATAATCATCCTTATTTGCTGTTAAACTATCGTAGGGTTCCATTTCTGTGAATGGTAAATGGGTTTGAAAAAAATCTAAGGCATATTTTGTCTGGTTCCAAACCTCATCCCGAGTTCTCCAATCATCACATGTTAAATCTTCATGTCCAAAATACCATTCAACTCCAGCTCCACCAGCCATTAAATTTCCCCAAAGGACAGCACCTCTAATATCATCATGATTTGGGTTATCTATATCTTTCTGAACTCCTTTAACAGCAGGCCCTATTTCATCATTGCATACTACCCAATTCTTATTTTCTTTTTTAGAATTAAGAATCCATTTTTTAGTAATCTCATGAACACTATTTGGGTTTTTAATTTGAATTGAAGGGCCATCAAGATACTCATAACCTAGCAAAGGATTCAAAATTAAATCTTGTTCCTCCGGGAGTGAATGAGTGTGTATTACAATAAAATTTTTATAAGGATCATGGCTTTTAATATATTTAGCCATCGCTTTTCTATCCTCATCTGTTTGTCCTTTAGGTGTCCAATACAGAGGTCCGTTTTCTTCTCCTAAATTCCATGTTACAGCTAAATGATGAGAAAATCTTGCTATTAACTCCCTGTAATATAACTTTCGCTGTACTCCAAGTTCTCCTATATCTAACAGCAATTCATTTTCTGTTTCTTGCGTTACCATATGCAGCATTAACCCCAAAGAATCCATATGGTTAAAAACTATTTCCCATTGATCTAACTTGCTACAATCAAAACGATAACGTTCATTTTCTGCTATCCAAGGCCATACATCTTTACCATCTCCTTGAATATTCATTGTTAAAAAATAAACAGAATTCATTCCTTTAGAAGACAAATAATTAAGCGCTCCTATAATACCTTTCCCTTTGCCATTTTGCCATGTAGGGTTTCCTTGTTTCCAGTCTTTAGTGTGAGTTTCATAATTATGAGTAGCTGGCGTTTGATCAAACTCATAGTATCCTAAAAAATTTTCAGGGCTATCTGCTCCTCCTTTAAGAAATGCTTCTTGCTTTTCTGAAAATCTTAGATAACGCTCATTAACGTATTTCAACTTCCCTTTTGATCTAAAGTCTGGAGCATTCTTATCCGATTTTCCTACTGTAAAAATTCCTGTAACGCCATCAAAAGAAATAGACTCCCCTTCTTTTTCATTATCATTAACAGCTATATTGTCACCTTTTCTAAAAGACACCTCATAAGTCCATTCTCCAATAGCATCTGGCACAAACCTCACTTTCCACACATTACCAGCTTCTGCACTTGTTTCTGCTGCATTACCATCGGCCGCATAGAACCCCGGAACCACATAAATCTTTTCATTATGCTTAAAGGTTACATTTAATCTATAATTTAAAAATGGGTTATAAGAATCATTTTCACTTATAAAATCTCCTTCAAAACTTAATGTAATTTTATGCCATTTTTTTAACTCTCCTTCTATTAAAACATTCTTAGTTTGAGCAATACTTACTATTGGTAATAATGCTAAAACAAGAATTAAAATACAATTAGATTTACTTAAACACTTTAACATAAACATTAGAATTAAGTTAATATTTCTTGAATGTGCTAATTTAACTATTTTAAATTTCGAATTTCAATATTAGCTTTTTTTATAATATTTAGTGTAGAAAAGTCTGAAGCAAAAACAGTATTTAAGCCTTGAGGTTCTTGCGGAGGATCTCCTGTGAAATCATCTCCTTTTTCCCATTTTTCATGATTAGGGTTTGGCATTCCAAATCCGCCAAAACCCCAAAAATTTAATCCTGCTAAACTTTTTTCAGCTTTACAACTATTTAGCACCTTATTAATTACAGAGCTATAAAAATAATCTCTATTTTCAACAGATGCATAAGTAGCGTTACTTTCTTTTGCTCTAGGAAAACCAAACTCCGATGTTACAATAGGCTTATTAAGCCTATCTGCTACAGCTATATGCTTATCCATATAATTATGTGCTTTCTTTATAGATTCTTTTAGAGTTTCTTTCTCATTATCTACTTTATACCACCCCCAATTTTTAGGCCACATATGCATGGTTAAATAATCTATATCTTTGTTTTTATGAAGACGTTCATACATACTAATATCATCTAAATAACTACGTTCTCCTTCTGCTCCCGTAGATATTAGTTGATTAGGTGCTAAACCTTCTATGATACTTACTGTTTGGTTTAACCATGCCCCAAATGCTTTTTCGTGACTTGAATCTACCAAAACTCTAGGCTCATTTGCTACCTGCCAAGACATTACTGTACTGTCTTCTGCATATTTAACACCTGAATATTTATTTGTTCTTCCTATTATATATTTTATATGTTTATAATAAGCTTCCATACATGGATTACAACTATGAAATTGTCTGGCATATGTCATATAATCGTCCCAAGAATATTCTTCTAAGAAAGGATTAGGCACCTCTCCATAACCATTCCACTTTAGGTATTCCGACATACCGCCAGACCATATCCAATTGTTATTTAGATAAAGTACGGCGTACATATTTCTTTTTTTCATTTCATGTATCAAAAAATCTAACCCATCTAATAAATCCTCATTATACACACCTTGTTTGGGCTGTAAAGCAGGATACACTTTATAATCTCCGCCATCTCCTTCTGCTCCCACTAAAATCCTTAAATTATTAATCCCTACTTCTTGTAATAAATTTAGTTCGTTAATTAAACGTTCTCTATTACCTCCGTTTTTAGCTCCCAAAAGCGGTCCGTACCAATAGTTAGCACCTATAAAATAATAAGGCTTATCGTCTATATAAAATTGCGCATCTTTCACCTTAACAAAGCCTGCTGTTTTTTTGTTGTTATTTACAATTATTGTAGAAGTACTTTTACAACTAACAAAAAACAATATCATTACAAGCTTTAATACTACTATTTTATATTTCATACTAATTAGGCACTTTATACAGGTTTGGCAAATTATTTTGTAATAACACATTATCTTTACTAGAAAACAGCATAAAATCATTAGCAACTGTATGTTCTGGTGTTGGCACACAATAAGAATCTTTAATATTAGACCAAAACATCATATAACTTAACTTTACATCGTTATCTGTTAATGCATTGTACATATCATTAGAGTAAAAATTTGGAATAGGTGTATTAACTCCAGGAGTAACAAAAAAGCAAGATTCTGTTAATGCCGCAATCTTAACTTTTTGTTCGGCAAGATTTGATACTATTTTTAATTTAGCATTTGCTTGGGTTAACCCTGCTATACCTTGATTGTTAAAATCTCCGTAATTATCCATACCTAAAATATCTACGTAATTATCTCCCGGATAACGCTCCAAATACTCTGTTTCTGTATTAAAATGTCTATCTGATGAATATGCAAAAAGCATATTATTCACCTCTTTAGTATCTTTTAAGTAATCTACTGTAAAGCGCCACACATCTATATATTGCTGAGGCGTACAATAAGATTCTCCCCACCAAAACCAACTACCATCAAACTCATGAAAAGGTCTAAATATAATAGGGATTAATTTACCATCACTCCCTATTAAACCTTTAGCAACCTTTGCAATTTTATCTAATTTACCTTTATAATATTCATGATTTTCCCCTCCAGGAAGAATACTAATAAAAGCATTGTTTTTTTGAAAATCGGTCATGTTATTAGTATAAAAATGCTCTCCTTCATAAGGCTCTCTCATATGCCAAGAAAAAGTATTTACCATGCCATTATTATATGCACTAACTACATCCTCTACAATAGATTGTTCTTGCTGATAATACCAATTTGATGATGTTTCATTATTCTCATCATCTGTAATAAAAGAAAAATCAGAACCTAATAAACCTGGATCATGTCCTGTTGTTTTTTTCATATCAGAAAATCCAAAAGCATCATTATAAAAAGAACTATAAGCATCTTGTTGGCCTACTAAGAAACTAGTTCTTGCTATTTTATTTAAATTATAAAATAGCGCAATAGTTTCTGGGCTAGCATTAGAATTAACCATATAAAACTGAGCTTCTGATGCCGTCAACAAAAACTCTTCTGGCTCGTTCGTAATTCTTATTAAGGCATTATTTAAAGCTCCTAAATTAACTCTAGCATTATCCACACTTTTTAAAGTAATACTTACAGTCTCTATTTCTTCAGACTCAGAATCATCTATAATGTTTAGCGGAATATCTACACTTGTAGTATTTGCTAAGATCGTTACTGTTTCTAAAATCTCGGTATAATCTATACCATTTGTAGCATTTCCATCAATTGTAAAAGTAATAGTAATGTCTTCTTCAAAAGATTCTGAAATCCTTACCGTAAACAAACCATTATTTTGGGGTTCGGAAGCTGTATTTGTATTCGCTATAATACTTACAAAGATTTTTTCTACAACAATTTCTTCCTTAGGGTCGTCTTTAGAACATGCAACAAAGCATACAACTATTAAAAGAAAAATGTATTTATAAATCTTTTTCATATTCTTCTTATTTACTATTCTGTACCAACATACAAGCTCTTGATGTATGGTATGGTGCTTTCCACATACTCACCTTATCTTCTTGCGAATAAACCTCGCCATTTTTATCTACTCTAAAATACCATTCTCCATGCTTAGTATCTATTAAATGTGTTTTAGTAAATTCCCATATTTTTAAAGAAACCTCTAAATACTTTGGGTTATTCGTTAGCTTATAAACATAGTTTAAACCCACTAAAGCTTCCATTTGTGGCCACCAGTGCCTATCTGTATCTAGTTCATTAGTGCTTACATTTTTCTCATTTATAACAGCTCCTTCATTATCTATTCCCTCATTTAAAAATACATCTGCTACTTTAATTGCTGTACTTTCTGTTTCTTTTATCAATTTTTTGTCTCCTACAGCTCTTGCAGCATCTATAACTAACCAGGCAGTTTCAATATCATGTCCATAAGAAATAATATTACTTTGCAAATCCCAATTATCATTAAAAAACAAATCGTAGTTATATTTTCTATTTAAAAATTTTTGTTGAATTAATTCAATTAAATTCTTTAATGCATTTTTCACATTTTCCGAATTATAAATACTAAGCAACCTTGTATATGCCTCTAAAATATGTAAATGCGTATTCATTGTTTTAGAAGCATTCATATCTTTAGTACTCAATCGCATATCCTTAATAGATGTCCAATCCTCATTAAAAGCTTCTATATAACCGTTAGCCCTATAATCTCTTGCATGTTTTTCTATTAAATTAAATAATTCTATAGCCCAATTTTTAGCTTCTTCGTCTTTTGTTAAGATATAATATTCTGATAATGCATAGATAGCAAATGATTGCGCATATACCTGTTTACGTTTATTTATAGGTTCTCCCTTATAATTAAGCTCCCAAAAAACACCCCCATAAACTTTATCCTTAAAAAAATCTTTTAAATATTGATAAGACCGATTGCAAATTGCTCTATATTCTGAATTTTTTAAATAATTTGATGCCGCAGAAAAAGACCACAATATTCTAGTATTTAATATAACTCCTTTTGATGCATTTGGAACAACAATATTCTCGCTATCTATTCTACCTACAAATCCACCATACTTTTTATCCAAAGTGTTGCCAGACCAATAATTTAATATATTTTTTAATTCTTGGTCTAATTCTAATTGTAATGTATCATATTCTAATATCATTAATAAAACGATTTATTTTTATCTATTAAATCTATAATGGTTGCTACTGATCCCGATGATGTATATTTATCTTCAGGAGTATTTATACAGTAATCTACCAATTTATCTATAGTAGACGTTGCCACATGCATTCTTGTATCAGATGATGCATAATATATATATACGGTACCATCGTCTTCCTGAATCCAACCATTAGCAAATAATACATTAGACACATCTCCAACACGTTCATCATCTTTAGGAGCCATAAAATGTCCTGCCGGCTGATGTATTACTTTAGAAATATCATTTAAGTCTGTCATAAACATGTATAGCGTATAACGAAGTCCTGCAGCAGTGTTTCTAACTCCATGTGCTAAATGCAACCAACCACGACTTGTTTTAATAGGCGAAGGACCTAATCCGTTTTTAAGCTCATAAACGGTATGGTATATTTTATTATTTATAATTTTTTCATCCTCAACAATAGGGTTTTCCATATTCTTAATAAAACCTAAGCCTATACCGCCACCACTACCTACAGTAATAAAACCTTGCTGAGGACGTGTGTAAATAGCATATTTCCCATCTACAAATTCTGGATGAATAACAACATTACGTTGTTGGCTATTACCTGCATTTAAATTTGGCAAGCGTTCCCAATTTATTAAGTCTTTTGTTCTTACTATACCTGCATTTGCTATAGCAGAACTTGTATCAGATGCAGGGACATTGGGATCTTTACTTTCAGAACAGAATATACCATACACCCAACCATCTTCATGCTTGGTTAAACGCATATCGTATACATTAGTTTCTTCTATTCCATTAGGTAAAGGAATAACACATGGTTTATCCCAAAACTTAAAATTATCTATACCATTATCACTTTCTGCTAAAGCAAAAAAAGATTTTCTATCATTTCCTTCTACTCTTACACATAATACATATTTCCCATTCCATTTTATAGCTCCAGAATTTAACGTTGCATTAAATCCTATGCGCTCTAAACCGTTTGGATTTGTATCTGGGTTTAAATCATACCTCCAATGTATAGGAATATGATTCTCTGTAATTATCGGATTTTTATATCTTAAATAAACACCATTTGAAGTTTCATATGGTTCATTAATTTTAGACACTAATTTATGATGTTCCTGTATAACTTTATCTAAATGATATGGTTTTATTTTTAATCCTCTGTCCATTTCTTAATTTAATTGTTCGTTTAACTTATTCCACCAAAACCTCTTTAAAAAGTATGTGCAAACTATTATTACTCCTACTGCTATAATTATGGGTATTCCTTGCCTAAAGACAATATACATTGGCAATATTACTAAAGCTGTTTGCGCAACAATACCTACTACCACATTAAACATATCTATACCAAAATCTGAGTTCTTTTTTAAATCTGAGTTCTCTAACATTAACTTATTATGAATAGGTTTCCAAAAGCCCCAGGGTCTTACATTCTTATAAAATGATTTTAAAACAGCTTCTTCTGTTGGGGGTGCAGAATAGGTTCCTGCAATAGAACCGATGAAAGACACCACTAATAAAATTGGAAACAAATACAACCCTAAAACATCTGGAAATAACTCTGGTACAATAGCCGCTGCTAACATACCTGATACCATGCCCCAGAAAAAACCTTCTCCATTAAAACGCCACCAATGCCATTTTAAAATATTTGCAGATACATAACTACCGTATAAAACAGATACAATCCATTGTAATACCGAGTTTACATCTTTTGCAAAAAGCCCAAGAACTACACTTACAACTACTACCAAAATCCCTGTACCATAGTTCATACGTTTAATTTGATTAGCAGAAGCATTTGGATTTTTATACTTTAAATAAATATCATTTACCAAATAGGCTTGAGCAGCATTTAAAGTACCAGCAAATGTTGACATAAAAGCTGCTATTAAGCCTGCAAGTAGTAAACCTAATAACCCAACAGGTGCAAATTGTTTAATAGCTGTTGGTAATATAAGTTCAAAATCTATTGTTCCGGCAGCATTCATTAAGTCTAGCTTTTCATAATAAATCAAGGCTAAAGCTGCAAAGCCTGCAATCATTAAATAACGTATTGGCATTAAAACAACTGATACAAAACCACTCATTTTAGAAGCTTCTACAGAAGATTTTGTAGATAATATTTTTTGCATATCATAAGTTGGCGCTGGTCCTGCAACACTAACTAACAAACCTTTAAAAACCATCATCATAAAAAATAGGGTAAAAAGGTTAAAGCCATCTTCTCTAATCTTATTATTTACTTCTGGAATAATTTGTACCCAATCCATATTTAATTCCCATCCAAAGAATGGACTCATCCACCCATCTGGCACTTTTAAAGCATGTTCCCCTATTGCTATATAACCTAAATAACCTATTACCAAAGCTGCAATAGTCATAATAGCAAACTGTACTACATCTGCCCAAACGATACCAGACATACCTCCTAATAATGAATAAAAAACAGCAAACAATGTAAATATTACACCATAAAAATGAGGTACAAATTCTGGTGACACAGCAAAAGGAATATAATTACTTACTACCTCCCAAGGGATAAAAATTTCGATAAATTTCCCTAATCCTATAAATCCATATGCCAAATAACCCAAGCACAATACCAAAGCAAAAATAACTACAATTATATGAGATAATTTTGCTCCTTTTTTAAACCCAAAACGAGTACCAATCCATTCTGCCCCCGTAGTAGCATTAGAACGCCTTAACCATTTAGATAGGTATACCATTAAAAATATCTGGTTAAAAACTGGCCATAACCAAGGTATCCAAGCACTTTTTATTCCGTACACAAACATTAACGTAACTAACCATATGGTTCCAGATATATCAAACATTCCCGAAGCATTAGATAAGCCTAACATATACCAAGGAATAGAATTTCCTCCTAATAAATATTCGTCTTTACTCTTTTGTGCTTTCTTTCTTACTACTAATCCTATTACTATTACCGTAATTAGGTATGAAACAATAATTAATATATCAACAATATTTAACATCTATTAGAATTAAAGTTAGTTTCCTTGAGTTTGTATGTCTTTTAAAAATAATGTTTCTGGGTAATCTGCAAAAATTCTAAAATCCGATGCATTTTCATGATTCTTGTGAGGTATGTAATAATGTCCCATATTCGCATTTCTCCAAAAAAGAATCCATGAAATCCCTGAATCTTTAATGTTAGGATATAATACTTCTGTAAACCAATTTTTTGTTGGTATTTTTTCCAAACCTGTTTCTGTAAACGCAAACAATTTCCCTTTATTTGCCGCTACTTTTTTAACCAGAGTTAAATCGTTTACAACAGATTTAATATAGTCTTCGGAATTTTGAAAATCATAAATATCAATTCCTAACACATCTACATATACATCCCCTGGATAATATTGCATATAGTCGTCCTCAGGATTTAATTTGTTGGGCGAGTATACATATAAAAGATTATGCAATTTATGCTTATCTCTTAATAAGCGAACTGTTTCTCTCCACAACCTAATATAATCAATAGAGTTACAGTTTGGATCCCCCCACCAAAACCAATAGCCATTCATTTCATGAAAAGGTCTAAAAAGAATCGGAATTGCTTTCCCCTTATACTGTAACGATTTAATAAAATACGCTACTCTACCAACCCATAACTCATACTTTAGTCTAATACTGTCATCCGTAAAAACCGCATTAACAGAAGACGTTTGATCCCAAGAGTCTCCACCTGTTAGCAAATTATCCATATGCCAACTTAAAGTAATAATGCCCTTATTTTTATGCGCATTAATTATTTCTTCTCTCATTGCATTAAAAGGAATACCGTCTATGTTATTAGGAGCCTCTAATTCAATTTTACTAATATCATAGCCATATATAGCAGGGTTATCATTAACAAGCTCATGCACATCACTCTTTATTTCATTTAAAGAATCTAGCCTACTCCACCCTAATCCGTATGAAGTTGCATCTTGATGCCCTACGGCAAAACCTTCTTTAGTTATATAAGTAAGGCGTTTATGAAGTTTTCTTGCATTTCTGTCTAATTTATAATCTACAAGAGACGGCTCTTTATATTCTCTATCATAGATAGATTTGCATGAAAAAAATAGCACAAAAGAACATAACGCAATACTCCTAACTATTATAGTTTTATAATTCATATTATATTTTTGACATTTTTGTATTATAAAAAATACAAAATAGTACATATTAAAAATCTCCATTATATTGCAATCACAAAATTAATTTCATAATTCTCACTTAACTAATATTATTTTATCAAAAAAACAAACTATTAAAGCATAATATATGAATTTATTAAAAAATATACATAGAGAAATTACCCCTTTATCACCAGAAGATAGCTTTTTAGTTTTCGATAGAATTAAAAGTGAATTTGATTTTCCTGTTCATTTTCATCCAGAATATGAGCTAAACTTCATTGGAAACGGAAAAGGTGTAAAGAGACTCATTGGCGATAGTATTGAAGAAATAGAAAACCTAGAACTGGTACTTGTAGGCCCTAACTTGCATCATGGTTGGCAAACACACAAATGCAAAAGCAAACAAATACACGAGGTTACTTTACAGTTTCATGAAAATTTACTAAACAGTGGTATTTTAAATAGAAGAATAATGAAACCTATTAAAGATATGTTCGACAGATCCATACACGGTATTTTATTTTCTAAAAAAACAGCCTCTGAAACACACAAGCGCATTACTCAGCTTTCAAAATTAGATAGTATGGATTACTTTTTAGAGTTTATTTCCATATTACACGATTTAGCAAACTCTAGAAACCAAAGACTCTTATCTACCTACACCGTACATAGGGAAAGTTTTGAAAATAGTGATAAGATAAAAACCATATACGAGTATGTTCAAGAAAACTACAACAAAAAAATAATGCTTGCCGATGCTGCCAACCTTATTAATATGAGCCCAGTATCATTCAATAGATTTATAAAGAAAAGAACAGGAAAAACATTTGTAGATTATATTAATGATGTACGCATTGGTTTTGCTGCCATTAAACTAATCGAAAAAGATGTAAGCATATCTGAAGTGGCCTTTAATTGTGGGTTTAACAACATAGCTAATTTTAATAGAGTTTTTAAAAAACTTAAAAACACCACACCTAGTCAATACAAAAAAGAATTCTCTGGAATTAAAAGAATTTTATAGTATATGAATACTAATTTTTCACCTATATAGCAACATACAAAACAATTGAGCAACAGCTTCTTTAAGCTTCTGAAAACCAGCCTCAAAAAAAACCTACACCCCACAAAAAAACAAAGAAAATTCCTCATTTTATATTATTTTATTAGATTTTGACAAAATAATACTAATGATTGGGCACCTTTTATTATAATTTTGAAATTCACAATAAAGAGACATGATATTTATTAACTAACTAATTATATGTTTTATTTTTTGTGGACTAACTAAAACATCAACTAAACTTAACAACATGCGAAAATTTATGATGAGAAATACTTTTTGTATCCCAAAACGGGTTGGCTTTATAGCCATACTTTTATTGGTGGGTCAAATTTGTTTTGCTCAAAGTATTGTAAGCGGAATTATAACAGATTCCGACAATTATCCCTTACCAGGTGTTAATGTCCTTGCAAAAGGAACAAACACTGGTGTAGTTACCGATTTCGATGGCGCCTACAGTATTCCTGTTTCAAAAACAGGTACACTAGTTTTTAGCTACATCGGTTTTTTAAAACAAGAGGTTAGTGTTAATAACAGAAAGAGTATTAACATAACTATGAAAGAAGATGTTCAAAATTTAAATGAGGTAGTAGTAATTGGTTACGGCTCTCAATTAAAAGAAGATATTTCTGGAGCAGTAGCAACCGTTAACGTAGAAAACTTAACAACCATACCACAAGTAAGTGTAGACCAAATGCTACAAGGACGCGCTTCTGGTGTTAGCGTTACCACAAACTCTGGGCAACCAGGAGCTGCTGTATCGGTAAGAATACGTGGTGTTAACTCTATTTCTGGATCAAGTGAACCACTTTATATTATAGATGGTGTTCCTGTCCCTGGAGAATCAGAAGAAGGAGGAACTAGCCCTTTAAACTCTCTAAACCAAAATGATATTGAAAGTATCAATATATTAAAAGATGCTTCTGCTACTGCAATTTATGGCTCAAGAGGGTCTAATGGTGTAGTTATTATAACAACAAAAAGAGGGGAAAATGGCAAAGGATCTATAAGCTACAACTCTTTTATTGCGATACAACAACCAACAAATATAATAGATGTTTTAACATTGCCAGAATACGCAGGACTACAAAATGATATTAATACTATCTATGGCATTGATGCTATTCCAGAATTTACACACCCAGAATTATTGGGTAGAGGAACTAACTGGCAACAAGAAATATTTGAAAATGCATTCATGGAAAGTCACCAAGTTTCATTTCAAGGAGGAAAAGATGGTATTAATTACTTTATATCTGCTGGTTTTCTAGACCAAGAAGGTACTGTAATTGCGTCTGGCTTTGATCGTGCTACAGTAAGAGCTAATATAGATGCTAAAATAAGTAACAAAATTAAAGTAGGCATAAACTTAACCGCAAGTAGAACCAATGAAAAAATCACATTAAATGGAAGAAGCGATGGTATTATTGGTTTATCGCTTTTAAACAACCCAGCAATTGCAGTATTTAATCCCGATGGAAGTTTTGCAGGACCAAGTTTAACAGACGATTTTAGAACAGAAAATCCAATTGCAAAAGCACTGAGTTTAAAAAACAATCTAAAAAGAGATCGTATTTTAGGTAATATCTATGCTGAATTTAAAATTGCTAAAAACTTAACTTATAGAACTGAATTTGGAGGTGATTTTGGAACAAGTATTAATAGCCAATTTACACCAAGATATACTTATGGCGAAATAGAAGTAGAAAATAACACTTTAAGTGTTGCTAATAATCGTAACGATTTTTGGATAGTTAAAAACTTTTTAACCTATAATAAAAATTTTAACGACAAACACGACCTTACTGTATTATTCGGAGCTGAATCACAAGAGTCTAGATGGGAAGGAGTTACTTCTACAGATGGTAATTTTGTTGGTAATGATTTTCCTATTTTAGGTACTGGTGATGCCACCGATAATAACAGACAATTTAAAGGGAGTAACGCCTTAGAGTCTTATTTTGGAAGAGCTATTTATTCATTAGATAGTAAATATAGCATTACAGCTTCAATTAGAGCTGATGGATCATCAAACTTTGCCGAAGGTAACAAATGGGGTTATTTCCCTTCTGTTTCTGCAGCATGGAGGATTTCTAACGAATCTTTCATGGAGAATTTTGATGGTATCCAAAACATAAAAATTTATGGTGGTTATGGAGAAGTAGGTAACCAAAATATTCCAAACTTTGCATATGGATCTAGATTAAACCCTGTTAATACAGGTTTAGGCACAGGTTTTCTTGTATCTAATTTTGCTAACCCAGATTTAACGTGGGAATCTTCTACACAAACTAATATTGGTTTAGATTTTTCTCTTTTCAACAATCGTTTAAAAACATCTGTTGAAGTATATGAAAAAGTTTCTAAAGATTTCTTATTTCAATTTGCATCATCAGACTTTATAACAGGTGGTATGGCTGCCGGTGCTGTTAATGCGCCATGGGTTAATTTAGGTGAAATGGTAAATAAGGGAATAGATGTTACTTTAAACTATAGTACAGATGCCAGCAAAGATTTTTCTTGGAATTCTTCTCTAACAGTTTCTAATTACAAAAATGAAGTTACAGATTTAGGAAATGTGCCAAGAATTAATGGTGCTATGAACATTAATTATGACGGGCAACAGAATGTAACTATTACAAGAGCTGGTGATCCAATAGGTTTATTTTATGGTTTAGAAGTTGAGGGTATTTTTAGATCTGTAGAAGATTTTGAAGGCGCAGCAATTCAATACGGAAGGCCTTTCGAAGATGCCTTATTTGCTACAACATGGTTAGGAGACATCAAATATAAAGACCAAAATAATGATGGCGTTATTAATGATGATGATAGAACTATCATTGGAAACCCTCATCCAGATTTCACTTTTGGTTTTCAAAACTCATTTAAATATAAAAGTTTTGACCTATCAGTTTTCCTTCAAGGATCATATGGTAACGATGTTTTTAATGGTATTGGCAGATTACTTACTGCCGGAAATAGAACTTTCACAAACCAAGCATCATCTGTTTTAGATTATTGGTCCATAGATAATCCAGATGCTACTGCGCCTAGATTAGCTAGAAACGACACTAGAAATATTGATATATCTGATAGATACATAGAAGATGGTTCTTATTTAAGAATACAAAATGTAACATTAGGATATACTCTCAATTCTAAAGTAGCTGATAAAATAGGTATAAGCTTGTTACGATTTTACGGAAGTATTCAAAATCTATATACGTTCACAAACTATTCTGGTTATGACCCCGAGATTGGGTCTTTTAATCAAAATACTCTTTTAACCGGTATAGATGCAGGGCGCTATCCATCGCCAAGAACATTTACTCTAGGCTTTAATGTTGAATTTTAATTGTAGCTAACTTTAAAAAAAACATCATGAAAAAAATATATAAAATAAACCTTATACTAACATTAGCCATAGCAATCATAGTAGGTTTTACATCATGTAGCGATGAATTTTTAGATCGCCCGCCCGAAGATTCTTTTAATGTTGCAGATTTTTTCCAAACTGTAGAGCAAGTAGAAACCTCTACAAACGCATTATACTCTACACCATGGTTTAATTTTAACTCAGATGCCATGTGGGTTATTGGAGAATTAAGTTCAGGAAATGGACGAACTTGGGATCCAAGAAATGCCGACTTTACAAACTTTGCAGTGAACGGAAACAATGGAACCCTAATCAGAGCATGGGAATCATTATTTACGGTAGTTGCACAATCCAATTATGTAATAAACACATTACCAGAAGCAGTTAATCCAGAAATTTCACAAGACATTGTAAATAATGCTATTGGAGAAGCTAGATTTATTAGAGCAACAGCTTATTTTTATTTAGTAAGAATATTTGGTTCTATTCCTATTATAGAAAACAACACAGATTTTGTTCTAGAACCTGTTGTTCCTCGTAATCCAATTTCAGATATATATAAATTTATAGAATTAGATTTAGAGTACGCTATTGCTAATTGTTACAGTAATATTAGAAGCTCTAATTACGATGCAAACATAAGAGTATCTAGCGGTAGTGCAAAGGCTATGCTTGCAAAAATATATTTGTATAATAAAAACTATGCAATGGCATATCAAATGGCCGAAGAAGTAATTAATTCTGGTGAGTTTAAATTATTTGGTGGAGATGATTCCGATGGCGATTCTAACGGTAGTTATTATGATTTGTTCCTAGCAGAAAATGATAATAACCCAGAATCTATTTTTGCGTTACAATGGACAAGCTCTAGTAGATTTGCTGAAGGTAATGGAATCCAATCGTTAATGGCACCATCTGCTTTCACTGGTGGTTCAGATGGTTTTTCTGCCATTGGTCCATCACCAGATTTATTAGCCGCATACGATGACCCTAATGAAGACCTTCGTTTTTATGCTACAATTATGGAAAGAGGTGCCGTATACCCAGATGTAAACGGAGGATATACTGTTCCAGACAATATTGATTTCCAGGGAACAGCACACGGAATTAAAAAATATATTATTGGTTCAGATGATGCTACTGCTAGAGACGATGGTAGCGGAAACACAACTACATCAAATAACACTTATATTTTAAGATATGGAGAACTCTTACTAATTCATGCTGAAGCAGCACTTAACGGAGGTGGCCCAGCTGCAAGAGGTATCGATTCTTTTAATAAAATTCGCCGCAGAGCTGGTTTAGAAGAAATAGCCTCTCCTACACTAGAAGATATTTTTAATGAAAGACGTTTAGAACTAGCTTTTGAATACGAGTTTTGGTACGATATTGCTAGGCAAGACCCAACATTTGCTGTAAACTATTTAAGCAATACAGACAGAGGAACATTTAATAGCGATACTGGGGAATTACAACCAGAACTTTTTCAAGCTTCATTAGATGATTTAACGTTTCCTTACCCAACGGTAGAAACACAAAACAATCCGGCGCTATTAGAAGCTCCTGTACCATATAATTTTAACTAAAAAAGACTATGAAAAAACAAATTAATTTAATAATCAAATATTGCTATGTAAGCTTATTGATTATTTCCGTGTTATTTTCATTTTCATCATGCGAAAGTGAATTCAATGAACCTAATAACAACTTTAATAGTGCTCCGCCTGTTGTTGTAAGCGTAAGCGAAGTTAAAGAAGATAAAGCAGTAACCCAAGGGGTTTTAGAGAACACCTACATCATAAGAGGAGAAAATTTATCTTCATTAGTTGCTATCTATTTTAATGGATTTAAAGCTGGTTTTAATCCTGCTTTATTAACAGATAATATTGCTTTTGTTAAAATCCCTGAAGAAGCACCAGTAGTGGTAGAAAACAACAAAATGACTGTTGAAAATTTATTTGGTAGTACAGACTACGATTTTTCTCTTTTAAATATCAGTGATTTTACTGAAGGTACTGTCGATGGTAAAAAAGTAGTAAACTTACTTGGTGGCGATTTTTCTGAAACCTCAGCTGTAACCTTTGTTAGTGGTTCAGAAGAAAATGGTAATTTAATAGAGTTATCGGCTAATATTATCTCTATAGCGCAAAATGAAGTAACTGTAGAAGTACCTGCCGGTATAGAACAAGCATTTATTTTTTTAGAAACCTCTAGAGGTGCTGTTGCTAGATCAGCATCTTTTGGATTTAATTATTCTATATACATTGATGGTTTAAACCAAGACTGGTCTACATCTGAATGGGGAGGAACGCACGATTTAGCATCAACTGAGTTTGCTTTAGGAGATTCTTCTGTAAAAAGTACTAGAGAAGGATGGTCTGGGCTAACTTTTTGGCCAGATAATGCAACTATAAATTTTTCGGACTTCGATGCTATTAGTGTTTCAATCTATGGCACAGGAGCTTCTGGAGATTCTGTAAATTTAGCTTTAAACGATTTTGCAGCGCAAGTACAATTAACACTAGTACCAGGCGAATGGACAAAATTTGTTATTCCGCTATCAGATTTTTATCCCAACGGAGGAGAACCAGATACTATTTTTAGAATGGATTTTCAAGAATCTTCTGGAACAGGTATGCCACAATATATTTTCTATGTAGACGATTTTGGTTTCCTATAAACAAAAAATTATCTAACTAGATTTTTAATCTAACTAAAAAAAATATTAATGAAAACATTAAAAAAAATAGTTGCTTTTTTGTTGGTAGCACCGCTAGTTTTTATATCATGCAACAATGATGATAATAACGTGTTAACACAACAGTTAAGTGATAATCCTCGAAATATATCTGAAATTATTTCAGAGACACCAGATTTATCTACTATTGCTGGCGCTTTAGAAAATGCTAACTTATTAGAAACTTTAGAAAACACTAGCACATATACTGTTTTTGCACCTAACAATACTGCTTTTAGTAGCGTAGATGTTTCTTCATTGTCAGATGAAGAACTAACAAACGTATTACTAAACCATGTATTATTAACAACAACTGCAGATTTTACAGCAACAATGTCGCAAGGCTATTTAACTTCATTGGCTACTGGTCCTAATGGTAACAACTTAAGTATTTTTACAAATACAACTGGCGACATAAGTATTAACGGCACCAGTAATTTAGAAAAAGAAGCCAGAGATATTGGAGCTACAAATGGTATTATACATGTAGTAGATAATGTAATAATGCCACCTACTATTGTAGATCATGTTTTAGCGAATCCAGATTTTTCTATGTTAGCGAATGCCGTTGTTAAAGCCGATTTAGTAGACGCATTAGCAGCAGCAGGAGAAGACGATTTATTCACCGTTTTTGCTCCTAACAATGTTGCTTTTGAAAAATTTATGATGGATGTTAATGGTGCTTTTGGATGGGATTCATTAGACGATATCCCTGTTGATGTACTTACGCAAGTATTGCTATATCATGTAATTAATGGTTCTAATGTTATTTCGGCAGATGTAGATGGCACAACTCAAACCTCTATGCAAGGAGAAGGTTTTTCTATTAATCAAGGACAAATTGATGATGCAAGTTATGATAATGCAGGTATTGTTTTAACAGATATACAAGGTACCAATGGTGTTATTCATGTAGTAGATAAAGTTTTACTACCAGATACTGTTTTCCAATCTATTTTAGGAGCTACTCTAAATCTTGCAGAGAGATCTGAAGATAGAGGCTTTACTTCTTTTTTAGCTGCAGCTGAAAAAGCGGGTATGACAGATGCCTTAACTAATGATGATTTAACCATTTTTGCCCCAAACAATGATGCTTTTATAGCTCTTTTTGCTGCTATTAATAATTTCGAAAGTTTAGATGATTTTGATACTCCAGGAGAAATAGAAACCTTAACAGACTTATTAAATTACCATTTATATGCTGGCGCATTAATGGCTAGTAGCTTAGAAGACGGAGGTACAGTAACAACATTATTAGGCGATGACATTACCGCCGATTTAAGCGGTGATGCCCCAAGATTAAGACCTTCTTTTACAGATGCAATTCCATCAACAATAGTTAATACAAACATAGGTGCATCTAATGGTTTAATTCATGAAATAAACAGAGTATTAGTTCCCGAAGCACTATTAAGCGCATTAGGAATAGAAACAGGAGAAGGTGGCTTATGCCCTGTAAAAGATGTTTCATCTGTTTTCTTTGACTGGGATTCCAATGGTCCTTGGTGGGGTAATGTACAAGCAGAAAACATGGCTTCTTTAAGTGTCGATGGTAGTTCTTATGGTAGAGCAAACTTCCAAACAGGTGGTACAGGATGGCAAGATTTATTCTGGAGAAACGATGCTAGTACTTTTCATGGTGCAGCTGAAATTGGAGCTAATTTAGTTGGTAATTCATTAAAGTTTGATATTAATGTTATTGAGCCATTAACTGCAGGTAGATTTAGAATACGATTTAATAACTCCAATGGTGTAGATGCTTTTTATGACTGGGCACCTTGGGAAGAAACAGGACAACCTTTTTCAACCGACGGATGGGAAACTATCGATATTCCTTTATCTGTTTTAGGAGTTCCTGATTTTAGCTTAGTAAATGCTGAATTTGGAATGGCATTTGAAGGTGCAGATGTGCTTTTAAATTTTGCTATGGACAATGTTCGTTTTGATGAAACTGGCTGTGGTGGCCCAGACCCTGTAGATGATGTAGGATTAGTATTCTTCGATTGGGATGCTAATGGACCATGGTGGGGCAATGTAAACCCAGAGAACGATCCTTTAATAAGTTTAGATGGCAGTTCTTATGGTAGAGCAAATTTCCAAACAGGTGGTACTGGGTGGCAAGACTTATTTTGGAGAAACGATGATACTACTTTTCATGGTGCAGCAACCGTTGGTTCTAATGTAAACGATTATGTTTTAAAATTTGATATTTATACCTTAGAACCATTATCTGCTGGTATGTTTAGAATACGATTTAATAACTCTAGCGGCGTAGATGCTTTTTATAACTGGGAACCTTGGAATGATACTGGGAACCCTCTTGATACTGAAGGTAGCTGGGAAACTATTTCTATACCATGCTCCTTACTTGGTGTCCCAGATTTTAGCTTAGTTGACGCTGAATTTGGAATGGCATTTGAAGGTGCAGATGTTTTATTAAATTTTGCTATAGACAATGTACGCTTTGAAGAATTATAAGTGTTAGAAAAAATATTACAACACTAAATTTAGTTAGTTTAGTAACTGAGAGTTGTTAAAAACCCCATATAGTTAATATATGGGGTTTTATTGTATAATATGTACTGTTCTTAAATATTATTAAAAAACAAAAAAACCTCTCAGTTTCCTGAAAGGTTTTCGTTGTACAGGCGGAGAGACTCGAACTCTCACACCTCGCGGCACTAGATCCTAAGTCTAGCGTGTCTACCAATTCCACCACGCCTGCAAAAGGAGTGCAAATATAAAGTATTTTTTCAATTTAAAAAGCTCTTTTTTTGTAATTTTATCTTTTGCTTAAAATTAGCCTATGCAACATATATCTAGTTATATTTCTAAAAATAAAGAACGCTTTATTAATGAACTTATTCAACTATTAAAAATTCCATCTATAAGTGCCGATTCTTCTTATGCTAAGGAAATGCTAACTACTGCAGACCTTATAAAAAAATCGCTTTTAGAAGCTGGTTGCGATAAGGTAGAAATATGCGAAACTAAAGGATATCCTATTATATATGGCGAAAAAATTATCGACTCTAGTTTACCAACAGTTTTAGTCTACGGGCATTATGATGTACAACCCGCCGACCCTATAGAACTATGGGACTCCCCTCCTTTTGAGCCCATTATAAAAACTACCAAATTACATCCAGATGGAGCAATTTATGCACGTGGTGCTTGCGATGATAAAGGTCAATTATATATGCACGTAAAGGCATTAGAGTTTATGACGAAAACCAATCAGCTTCCGTGTAATGTAAAATTTATGATTGAAGGCGAAGAGGAAGTGGGTAGCAACAACCTGGCAAGCTTTGTAGAAAATAACACAGAAAAATTAGCAAACGATATTATTTTAATTTCTGATACAGGAATGATTGCTAATGATATCCCCTCTATTACAACTGGTTTACGAGGACTAAGTTATGTAGAAGTCGAAGTTACAGGGCCAAACAGAGATTTACATTCTGGTTTATATGGTGGCGCAGTGGCAAACCCTATTAATATATTAACTAAAATGATAGCATCTTTACACGATAAGGACAATCGTATTACTATTCCTGATTTTTATAATAAAGTAGAGAAACTATCCCAAGAGGAACGTGCAGAAATGGCAAAAGCTCCTTTTAACAAAGAGGCTTATAAAAAAGCATTAGATATTGATGCCGTATATGGTGAAAAAGGATACACTACAAACGAACGCAATGCTATTAGGCCTACTTTAGATGTAAATGGCATATGGGGTGGTTATATTGGTGAAGGTGCTAAAACTGTAATTCCAAGCAAGGCATATGCTAAAATATCTATGCGCTTGGTGCCCAACCAAGATTGGGAAGAAATAACAAGCTTATTTACCAAACATTTTAAAAGTATTGCTCCTAAAGGTGTAACTGTTGAAGTAACTCCACACCATGGCGGTCAAGGCTATGTTACTCCTATAAATACTATTGGTTACAAAGCTGCTTCTAAAGCCTACGAAACTACTTTTGGAAAAATACCAATACCGCAACGTAGTGGAGGGAGTATACCTATTGTTGCCCTTTTTGAAGAAGAATTAAAAAGTAAAACTATACTTATGGGCTTTGGTTTAGATAGCGATGCCATACACTCTCCTAACGAGCATTTTGGCATTTGGAATTACTTAAAAGGGATAGAAACTATACCTTACTTTTATAAATATTTTACTGAAATGAACAATTAATGTACGCTAGAACACGCTACAAACAATTATATTAATAATTTTTACCCAAAGATATTCTTATAATTATACAACATATGTATTTATATATGTAAAAAATACATTAAAAGCCATATTTCTTTAATTAAAACTATTATTTTAGTCCACTTAAATCACGAATTACTACTTTTTAACAAACCGAACAATATATGAAAGCAAATTTTGAATATTTAGATTACCTAATATTTATAGCCTACGCTATTTTAATTTTAGGTGTAGGGTTATGGATGTCTAGAGACAAAAAAGGACATCAAAAAAATGCAGAAGATTATTTTCTTGCCAGTAAATCATTACCATGGTGGGCAATTGGAGCTTCTTTAATTGCTGCGAATATTTCTGCAGAGCAATTTATAGGAATGTCTGGAGCTGGTTTTGCATCTGGTTTAGCCATTGCCTCTTATGAATGGATGGCTGCTATTACACTGATAATAGTAGGTAAATATTTCTTGCCTATTTTTATTGAAAAAGGATTATATACTATTCCTGAATTTGTAGAAAAAAGATATTCTACAAACTTAAAAACAATTTTAGCTGTTTTTTGGATTGCTTTATACGTTTTTGTAAACCTAACAACTGTATTATATCTAGGTGCTTTAGCTATTGAAACAATTATGGGTGTACCATTAATGTACGGAGTTATTGGCTTAGCACTATTTGCTGCTGCTTACTCTTTATACGGAGGACTTTCTGCGGTTGCTTGGACAGATGTTATACAGGTTGTATTCTTAGTTTTAGGTGGTGTAGTAACTACCTATTTAGCATTAAATACTGTATCTGGTGGCGAAGGATTTGTATCTGGTTTAAAAACCGTATATAATGCTGTACCAGAAAGATTTGCTATGATTTTAGACAAAGACAACCCTGAATTTAAAAACTTACCTGGTATAGGTGTTTTAGTAGGTGGTATGTGGGTTGCAAACCTATACTACTGGGGTTTTAACCAATATATTATACAAAGAACATTAGCTGCTAAATCTTTAAAAGAAGCTCAAAAAGGTATTTTATTAGCTGCAGGGTTAAAATTAATAATTCCTCTTATAGTAGTTATCCCTGGTATTGCGGCTTATGTAATGATTAATGACCCAGAGATAATGGCCAGATTAGGTGCTGTAGGACTACAAAACCTACCATCAGCAGACCAAGCAGATAAAGCATACCCATGGTTGCTTCAACTTTTACCAACTGGTTTAAAAGGTTTAGCATTTGCTGCCTTAGCTGCTGCGGTTGTATCTTCTTTAGCATCTATGTTAAATTCCACTTCTACCATATTCACTATGGATATTTACAAGCAATACATTAATAAAAAAGCAAGTGATAAAGCTACTGTAAACATGGGTAGAATATCTGCCGGTGTTGCTTTACTTATAGCTTGTTTAATTGCTCCATTATTAGGAACTTTAGGTCAAGCATTTCAATACATACAAGAGTATACAGGTATAGTTAGCCCTGGTATTTTAGCAGTATTTTTATTAGGTCTATTCTGGAAAAAAACAACAAACAAAGCAGCTATTATTGGCGCTTTAACCTCTATTCCAATTGCAATGTACTTTAAGGTTGCTCCTAAGGGATGGTCTACAAGTTCTCTATTCGTAGATGTTCCTTTTATGGACCAAATGGGTTATAGTGCTGTATTAACAATGATTGTTATTATAATTCTTAGTTTAATAGAAAATAAAGGCGCTGAAGACAAAAAGGGTATTGCTATTAGCAACAAACTATTTAAAACTTCTGCAAGTTTTAATATTGGTTCTTTTGCTGTAATGATTATTCTAGTTGCCTTATATGCAATTTTCTGGAAATAATTTTAACATCTAAAAAACTTAAAAAAGAACCTCTAATAGAGGTTCTTTTTTGTTTATAGCAATTTATATCTTTGATACATTACAAACTCATAAACTGTTAAATGAAGAAACTATTTTTTTCTCTTATTTGCTTATACCTCCTAAACAGCTGTACTAATTACGGGCAATTAACTTTTATAACTAAACTACCCAAAAAATTAGATGAAAATTCTGGAATAGTTTCTCTTAATGGTTCTAATGTGTGGTTTATAGAAGACACTGGTAATAGCAATGATATTTTTAATGTTGATTTAAACGGAAACATTCTTAAAAGACTAGAAGTTAAAAATGCTGATAATATAGACTGGGAAGATTTAACAAAAGATGAAAAAGGAAATGTATATATAGGCGATTTTGGAAATAACAATAACAAGCGTAAAGATCTTGTTATCTATAAAATTCCTAACCCAGCAATTGAAAAAGGAAAAAAAATTAACGCACAGCGTATTTATTTTAAATACCCAGAACAAACAAAGTTTCCTCCAAAAAAGAAAAACTTACTTTTTGATGCGGAAGCCATGTTTTATAACAATAAACACCTTTATATTATTACAAAAAATAGAGCTTCTCCCTTTTCTGGCAAAGCATTTTTATACAGGGTACCTACTGAACCAGGAAATTACAATGCGGAACTTATAGCCTATTTTTCAACTTGTACTGATGGAAATACTTGTAAAATTACTTCTGCCGATATATCTCCCAACAGAAAAAAAATAGTTTTATTAAGCAATGGGAAACTTTGGGTTTTTAATAATTCTGGCAAAGAAAACTTTACAACTGAACAACCCAAAATAATAGACTTAGGAATAGTTTCTCAATTAGAATCTGTTTGTTTTATAGACAATACTACATTATTATTATCAGATGAAGAAGATAATAAATCTGGTAGAAACTTATATTCTTACACAATTAAAGAGTAAAACTATTAAAACCCAAAACCTAAGCCAAAAGTAAATCGCATACCATCTAAACTATTGAACAGGGCCACATTAGCAGAAACTACATTTGCTCCGTTTAAAAAGAACCCTCCGCCGTAAGAAGTATGCCATGTATCTGAATCTATATTAGACAACCATACTCTACCATAATCAAAACCACCATAAATCCCCAAAGACACAGGCAATAAACCTGTTCGCATTTTTTTAAAGTTATACCTAACATCAGAGTTTTGATAGTAAGATGTTTTTCCTGTAAAACGCTGATTTCTATAGCCTCTTAAACCATCTAAGCCGCCTATACTTGCCCCTTGGTAAAATTCAAAATTATCTTCATCTGCAATATTAAAATGTGCCTTAAATTTTGTTGCTAAAACCAATTTACCACTAGGAATAAGCTTATAATCAAAAGACAACATTGGTATTATGTACCCAAAATTTAACTTGCTAGCATCTGCATTTGTTTTATATCCTATTTGTAAAGATGTAGCCATACCTAGCGTTGGGAAAGCCTCATTATCTTTATTTTCATAAGAGTATTCGGCATCTACACCAAAAAAACTCCTTTTAACTTCTGCTCCGTTTGCTACGTAAAAAATATCATTTATAAATCTATCTTCTGTTTCTTCTACTTCTATAGCTTCATAAGAAATTCCTGTTCTTAATTTACTCCCCATTTTTCCTCTCCAAACTAATGAAGGTTTAAATAGTAGCGTTTGTAATTTAACTCTATTATAATCTAAATCATTTTCATCTGGGTTTTCTGTATCATTCCCAAATCCAAAAAAATTAATACTATAATTAGGGCTAGTAAATTTTGTATCTAACTCCAAATTAGCATTACCAACAACATTAGAAAACTCTCCTCTGTAACCAATATCATAACCACTAGTAGCAAAGTAATAAGAAGCATTTAATGTATGCTGACTTGTAAACGGGCTCTGCTGAAAACCATTAAATGTATATACATTGGTAAAGCCTATTTTAAAACCATCATCTGGATTAGACCCTATCGTAGGAATAATTTGATTGGTAGAACTTTTTAAATGTAATGGCCTATAATTATTTAACGCATAATTATCTGTAAGCCTTGTTTTAGCTTTATCTATATTTTTAAATGTATTTTTTTTAGTTTTATAATCGTATAGAACTACTTTTCTTCCATTTTCAATTGTATACACATCGTTATTTTGCCCGCCAATAAGCCTAACTTTTATCTTATTTTTACCCGTACCTACTACTTCAAACGTATCATCATCATCCAACCCGTAAATCCACAATTCTTTAGTTATCTCATCAGAATACGTTTTATTAAAAAATAAACGTCTTTTTTCGCCATCTATATTTCTATAACCTTTTACTTGGGTATCGGTAGCGTTAACTCTTTTTACAACAAACCAATCATCCTTATCTGTTCCTATGATTATTGCATATTTATTTAATACTTTAAAATAGGCATTAGCAGTTGTTTTAAGATGCTTAACTCTTGCCAAGAGAACTCTTTTTAACTCTGCAACAGTACCATCTTGCACTTCTTTTGGAAAAGCTAAAAATGCCTTATCTATAACATCTTCTGTTAAGTTTTCTTGAATATATTTTACCTGCGCCAACCATTCTTCTTGGCTGGTTTCATTTAATAATTTCATATCAAGTGGAAAAGGATTTGCATTAAAACCTTTTATATTTCGAACCTCATCTTTAAAACCCTCCATTAATTTTAATGGAGCTACAATACGTGTTAGTAAGCCCATCAAAGGACCGTCTCCCATAATAGAAAATGCCTGATCACGATCTCTAGGGATAGGTTTATATATTTTTTCACCTTTCTCTTTAAATTCTGCCCAACGCCATTGGTCTGCATGCCTATCCCAATCTCCTATAACCATATCGAACAAACGTGCACGTAAGTAAGAGCTAGCATCTACACTACTTTTATCATTTTTTCTTAGCTTCATAAATAAATCGTTAGTACTTAACAACTTATTAGCATAGCCAAAACTTTCTAAATTACCATGTCCATCTGCCGTACGTTCTTCTATCATGTACAATTCGTCTCCAAAATTAGCATTAAAGGCTTTTAAAGCGTTTTGCTTTGGCACATAGTACAAAACCGGATTCGTATGGTAAATATCTAATGCATCTGACAATACTCCTATTGTAAATGGTGCATAGGGATGCGATCCTGTATAAAAATCTAATAATATATTCTCTGTATACGTTTCTTCAAAATCACCAACAATATATTGGTCTTTAAACGCCATAGACTGCAAATACAACTCAGCACTCTTTTTAAGTGCCCGCATTACATATTCTTTCCCTTCAGCATTTACCAAACGTAATGATTTAGATTGATGTCCTCCGCCTTTTCTAACAGGCTTTAATCCGCCAAATAATGTATCCAAATTAACTGTTGGCGCCTTTACTTTTGTTCCATAATATTTTCGGTAACGTTTTCCCCAAATCGTTTTAAATAGTTTACTCTTTTGCACTTTATCATCTTCATAAATTGATGATGTTACATGTGATGGAAACTTATCTGAATATGCTGTCTCTAGACTTTCTTCGTTTTTAGGTAAAACTTCTGTAGTATATAAAAATGCTTCTTTTTCACTATCATTTAAACCATAATATTTTACCCTAGAAGAACCATCTTTATAAACTTCCAATATAGCATACCCTCTTTTTCCTGTTGAAAATTGACTCCCGTTTATTAATCTTGTAGCGCCTTGATGCGCCCCAGAACCACTTACAATTTGCCTTACATTATCTTCTACTATATATTGCAATGAATGCTCATGGCCAGATGCTATAATTACCTTATTAGCATACTGAGATAGCGTTACTATTCGTTTTTTTAATTCTCGATAGCGTTTATTTTGCATATCGGTTGTTGATGCTCCTGTGGTTTTACGCAACAAATTTCCTAAACTACCTATAATAGGCAACGGTATTTTATTATGAGCAGGATAAAACTGATGCTTAAAAGAATATTGCCCTCCATGAACTCCGTAAGTAAACAAAGGGTGGTGTATTGCTATTATAGTAGTTTTATGTGCATTTTTTTTAATTAAACCTTCTAGTTCTTGAAAAAATTGCTCCCTACTTTTAATATCGCAATCATCATTAATTGTGGGGTGTTTATCCCAATTGGTTAAATACCATTCCGAATCTATTGCAATAACTACAACCTCATCGTTAATTTTAATCTTTTGTATTGGGCAGCCATCCTCAGGAAAAAATGTTTTTTTATTTCCCAATTGCTTTTCTATATACTTTTCTTCTCTTTTTAAACCTTTTAGCCCATTGGCATACCAATCGTGGTTCCCTGGTATAAAAACAGTTTTCCCTTTAAAATTATCTACTGTTTTTAATTGAGCATCTAAATGATTTTTAGCTAAATTATGAGCTTTAGCATCTTTATTTTTTGCTGTAAAACCAGCAGGATAGATATTATCTCCTAGAAATATAGCCGTACTATTTGCTGTTGCAGTTGCTAATTTCTCCTTAAATATCTTTAATGCTGGGTTTAAATCTCCGACAGGAGATGCTCCTGCATCACCTATTAAATAAAATGTATGCGAAATTTCTTTTTGCTCAATACTGCTACTTAACTCAGGAGCAATTGCATATTTAGTTTTTTTTGTAGCGCAACTTATACAAAGAAATATAAATAAAATAAGCACATAATTTTTCTTCATAAAAATAACGTTACAATTTTACAGTAAAAATAGCGACTTATATTAATTACCGTATTTTTTTACTCCTAAAGAAAAAGCTTTCGTAGGATTTTCTCTTATTAACAAATTAATTTCCTGGGTGGTAAAACCGCTCGATTTTAATTTAGGAATAACTTCATCAAATAAATTTGTGTAGGGTTTAATATCTTGATTCTTCTTTTGTGGATCGTACCAGCCAGCATCATGGGAAATTAATATTCTATCTAATATTTTATTTTTCTTTGCTAGTATTAATTTTTCAATATGCTTATCTATTTCCCAGCCCAAACCATCAAGGCTTATCCAACATCCTTCCTTTGCTGCTTTAATATAATTTGAAAACTCACTTTCTTCCTGAGCATGCACCCAAATAAAAGCCTGTGGCGAAACATTCATTTGCTTAAGAATATTTATTTGAGGCCAAAACCCTTTAGCTTTCCCTGTATGCGAGGCAATGGTTAAGCCTGTTTTTAAATGTGTTAGTGCAGCAGCTTTTACTAATTTTTGATGTATTGGATGAAGAGGGTCATTGTTATCTACTCCAATTTTAATAAAACCTGGTTTTATTGATGTACCGTCTATACCATTATTAAACTCACTAACCCATATTTCTGAAATCTCTTCGGGCGACATTTCTAAGACATGCTTGGGAATATATTTGTTATTTCTTGCTCCATAAAAACCCGTGTTTGTAATTATAGTTATACCTGTACGCTTTGTAATTTTATTAAGAAGCAAAACATCTCTTCCAAGATAATTGGGAGTAGCATCTACAAAATATTTTACTTTATAATTTGATAGTGCATCAAAATAAGGAAGCATTACTTTCATAATAGAATCGTGGTTCCAGCTTTTTGGTTGTATGCTATCCGCACCAATAAAATCGACCAACACATGTTCGTGAGTTAGCCATACCTCATTGGTGTCTAGAATTTCTTTACCTAAAGTACTCTGGGTAATAAATTTGTTTTTAGAAGAAGAACAACTACTGCAAAATACAATTAACACCAGAAAAAAGTACAGACTATTTCTATTCATATTCCTAAGAAATAATTAATTAATCTAAATATTCTAAAAAACATCAACCTATAATAACATTCTTTCTGGCCCAAAAAAACGAAACGCAATTCCGAAAGCTATTACAGATATAACCATTCCTACCATAAAAATGGTGTAGGTCCACCATAAAATTTTATACTTACGGTCTAAAACTTTACCTAAAAAATACAAATCTTTAGTTAATGAAGAATACACATACTCTTTATCTTTAGTAAGTTCATTAATAGCCCACTCATAATCTGATAATTTCATTTTATGAAAATTACCAAAAAACAAGAGGTTTACCTTTTTCTCGTTTACATCTTCTTTTGTAAACTCTCCGCTAGTTACATTAGGTCTTGTAGCTAAAATAGAAAGCACCATAGATATAATACTAAAAACAATAAAAATAAGTGTTGGGTATATTAAATATGTATTAGACGGATTATCTAGTTTAGGTATTAAATTAGATAAAGCTAAAGAAATTACAATAGCATTTACAGAAAGTAATATATTAGCTTTTGTATCTGCAATATCACTTAATTTTAAATGGTTTTTAAGCGTTACTCTAAATAAGGTTTGCACACTCCTATCCGGACTATCGCTCTTATATTTAGCCTTTATAGCTTCTTTTTTAGCAATATCTTTTTCTGCTTTTTTTTCTTTAATTATTTTTTTTAAGTTTTTATCTTTTTCTTCTTGCCAGTTCTTTCTTGCATAATCGGTATAAAATTTATGTTCTTTTTTAAACATTTTTATATTCTCATTACACCATTCTTTATTGCTAAAAGAGGCAATATTTAATTGTTCTAATTCATCTTTAAGTGCGTCTGAAGTTTCTAAATAACTTTTCTTAGCAAAATGAGAAGCATCTGCATCTCTTATAATTTCTTCTTGCAAATTTTGTGGCTCATGATAACGACTTGTTGCCATAATATAAGTACCTACCTTTTTTACAAACTCAGGATTACAGCCTTGTTTTTCTAAAAAATCACTGGCTATAACACAGCTACTTTTTTCATGATTCTTTGCTCCTTTAGTATACCCTGTATCGTGTAACCAAGCTGCTAACACAAGCGCTTCTTCCTCTTGTTTTTCTATTTTATAAAAACTTAATAATTCTTTAGTACTCTTTACAACTCTCTGGGTATGCTTTAAATTATGATACAAATATTTAGCATCTAACTTATTCGTAAGTAAGTCTACTGCAAATTGCTCTGTTTTAATTATTAAGTCTGACATATATTTAATCTGTACCGTTCGTTTAAGAATTTACTTATTTAGCTAACTCATCCATTAAATCATCATAAGTGTAGGTTACTTTAGATGTTTCGTTGGTTTTATATAAAATCTCTGCTCGTATAGCTTTAAGTCCTGTAACTCCTTGTAAATCTTCTAACTCTAATATTTCTACTTTGTTGGTAAAATATCCTTTAGACTTTAGAAATTTAATATACCTTAAATACTCTAACTCATCTTTTTTCTGAGAGTAAACAATAGAAAGTTTTCCTTTTTGAGTTAGCCTTTCTTTTGTTCCTTTTATATAGGACTTATCTATTCGTTTTTTTATAATCTCATATCTGGCATTATAGGTGCCATCTACATCAAACCTTTTTTCATCCATTCTAAAACGAATAGACAAAGAGGTATTATGCACCAAAATAAGTGAGGCAACATCTAACTCCACAGTCATTGTAGGCTTTAAATTATAATGTACATTTTCCATGTCGCACATTACTTGCAACTGCCACAATCTTAAATTCTTTAAATATAAAGCATCAAATTTTTGATCATTAACTATAGCATCACCAATATACATATTATGCTCTACACCATCTGTTTTGTAGCGCTCAAAATAATGAGGAAACATTAATTGTGCTTCTTTTTGTTTTGTATCTATTACAGAGGCTAATTTCTTATTAATAAGCATAACAGTTTCATCATAATTTTTACGATGATTATAATAAGATTGCGTTTCCTTATCTATCATAGCCTCGTAACTAAGAATAGATAACTTTATATCTTCATCAGATTTTTTTAAATGTTCAAATACAGAAATAATCTCATCTTTAACAAAATCAAAAATAGATTGCTCACTATTGGTATATAAAACATCTTTAATGCTTTCTAAATAACTATTAACTCTAAAAATTAACTCTTCGTAAATTGGTAATTTACTTTTTTGCCAAACAGCCGAAAGTATTTTATTTATTTCTAATAATTGTATGGTTAAATCTTTCTGAATAGCCAAATTTCTTGCCTTAGAAGAATCTTTTATATCTATTTGCCCATATAATGGATGTACATCTTTAAATGCAATTCGTTTAAAAGAAGGTTGTTTCCCTTCTAAATCGTCTATAATAAAACGTTTTGCTTCTTCTTGGAACCTCCAATAAACAGAAGGATGCACAGAAGTGCACTCGTGCTGTATTACTGCGTCTATTAAATTCTCTTCTTCTTTTTTAGAACGCAATACTGCAGAAACTATAAATGGCATTACATCTATTAACTTATTAGCATTAATACTATTTAGATTCTGCCGTACACTAGAGACTAATTCTAAAACCCCTAACAATTCTCCTTCGTGCGCAATAGGAGCAAAAATGGCACTTTTAATCCCTTGCTTTTTAAGGTTATTATAAGGCTCTCTACCTCCACTAATAGTATGGTATTTATCTACATCTGAAATAGAAAAATAATTATTAT
Source organism: uncultured Cellulophaga sp. (assembly GCA_947492955.1). Taxonomy (GTDB): domain Bacteria; phylum Bacteroidota; class Bacteroidia; order Flavobacteriales; family Flavobacteriaceae; genus Cellulophaga. The sequence goes on from CANLOV010000002.1 coordinate 87,864, forward strand.
CTGTTAGTAATTTATCATACGAATAATCACATAATAACTCTTTACAACAATTAGCATCTTTATCAAACAAAATATAGCTATCTATCCCTTTGCTATGTACTCTTTCAAAGGCATTTTCTTTAGCATTATAAGTAGCAAACCCAACTCTAATATTTGGCAAATTAAATAACGACTTAAAGGTTTCTTGCAACTCTTCTATAAAGTTTTCACTACCTCTTTTATCATTAGCTATTAATCCAGATTTTATTTCCGATATGGAATGCTCCGCAGTAACATCGAACATATTAGAAATAACAAAACCTTTACTTATATAACTATTTGGTGGTATTTTTTCTTTCCATAATTCCAGATTATCAAAATTCTCCATTAACTCATCTACATCTGCCTGAGTTATTTCTTTTGCTTTATCTGTTGCTTGTAATTCTAAAAAATCTGCATTGTATAGAATTCTATAATGGCGCATAACACCATTTTTATCTGGAATATCGTAAAACAATGGACGCCTAAAATCTAAATTAAAACCATGATAAAAATTTAAGATAATAGTACAAGCAACAATATATTGCTCGTGATCTGGTAAATTTCTAATCTGAGGCACAAAACCACTCTCTCCTACATTTTCCATTATTTTTTGAAAACGCTTGGATGAGTTAAAAAGCATATCGCTAAAAGGAAGAGATGCTACTTTTATTTCGTTATGTCCTAAAATCTCTGAAAAAGTATCCTGAAGCATTACTTTTATAACAGAACTATGCTTCTTTAGTAAAGATTCGTCTGTAAAACCAGCTCTTAACTCTGGATAAGGTGCCTGTACATTTAGTATATGTTTTGCTTTACTAGCCAAAAAAGTATCCTCACTTTTAGCCATAACATCATAATACCTCAATAATTTATCGAAACTTATTAATTGTACTAATGGAGACTCTTTTTCTTTATCCGCTATCATACCAAACTTAGTCTAAATATCTACTATAAAATTACAAAAGAAAAGCTGATAATTTTAATACTAAACGCCTTAAGATTACTTACTTTTTTAGATATTTATAAAAAATATGCCGTATGTCTTCTAATACTAGGTTAAATAGAGCCTACAACAATGCTAAAAAAATTGAATTTGACGATAGCTCCAAATTCATTTTATTTAGTGATTGCCATAGAGGAGATAATAGTTTTGCCGATGATTTTTCTAAAAACAGAAATATATACCACCATGCACTAAAACATTATTTCAATAAAGGTTTTAATTATTGTGAATTAGGTGATGGTGATGAACTATGGGAAAACAATAATTTTGAGTCTATATTTTTTGCCCATAAAAATGTATTTAAACTGCTTAAAGAATATCACGATGAAAATCGGTTGCATATGATATGGGGCAACCACGATATGGTCTATAGAGACCCCAATTATATTAAAAAACATTTATCTACTTATTTTGAGCCTAAAAACAATAAAGAACAAGTAATTTTTAATAATATTACTTACCACGAAGCTATACGCTTAGTACATAAAAAAACGAATCAGGAAATATTTTTAGCACATGGACACCAAGCAGATTGGTGGAACTATAAATTTTGGCGCTGGGGGCGTTTCTTAGTTCGGGTATTGTGGAAACCACTACAAGTATGGGGTATTGCAGACCCTACTAGCCCAGCTAAGAATTACAAAGAACTTATAAAAGTAGAAAAACGTATTAAAAAATGGATTGTACAAAATAATGAAATCATAACTATTGTTGGGCATACACACCGACCTAGATTTTCTGAACCTGGAGACATTCCTTTTTTTAATGATGGCAGCTGTGTACACCCAAGAAGTATTACGGGCATAGAAATAGAGAACGGCACTATTTCTCTTATTAAATGGCAAATTGCTACTAAAGACGATGGCACATTACAAATTATTAGAGTTTTATTAGAAGGACCCAAAAAACTAATTGATTATAAAAAAGCTTCTCATTAATCGCTACAAACACTATTTTTACACTATAATTTTTTAAGATAAAAACACGATGAAAATAATTGGAATAGGAAAAAACTATGTTGCTAATAAAGATGAAATTAGTGGCTTAAAAGATGGTAATCAGGTAATATTTACTAAACCAGAAACTTCTTTAGTTACTAATAATGAAGCTGTTGCTTTTCCGTCTTGTTCTAACCACGTAGTGTATGAGGTAGAACTGGTTGCTAAAATTGGCAAAAAAGGGAAGAACATTTCTGAAGCAGATGCTCCTTCTTATATTTCTGAAATTGCAGTAGGTATAGATTTTACAGCAAAAGATATTATGGATACTTACAGAGCTATAAAAGGACCATGGGCTTTAGCAAAAGCATTCGACGGTGCTTCTCCTATTTCTTCATTTAAAGATATTTCTAATTTTCCTGATTTAAACAATATTAATTTTGATTTAAAAATTAACGGAGAACAAAGACAAGTAGGTAACACCGATTTTATGATCTACAATTTCGCAGAAATTATAGCTTACAACTCTAAATTTATGACTCTAGAGCCTGGTGATATTATCTTTACAGGAACTCCTGCTATTGGTGCTGGTAAAATCCTAAAAGGAGACCATTTACAAGCTTCTATTGAAGGTGAGTTATTATTAGATTTTAAAATGATATAACATAAACACACTTAAAAGAGCCAATACAGCTATTAGTATTGGCTCTTTTTGTAATATTTATTTTATAAACAAAGGCTCTTTCTCAAAAGAAATTCCTTCCCAACTCGTTTTCATAAAATTTCTAATATTTTGATGGTCTGTACCCTCTGGGTTTTTTAAAACATCTTCTCTGTAATAAGACCCAAAACAAGCTAAAGTTTCATCTTTACTTAAAGCATTCTTTTTTGCAAAAGCAAATAACTTGCACGAACCAGAATTTTGCCCAGCTTGGTTCTCTGTCTCTCCATTTTTAAAATAAGTAGGTTCAAATACATAATTTGCTTCTACAACATCCATGGTATCCGCAAAAGAAACAGTTTCTGGAGTTTGTTTTATTTTTTGAATAAATGATTCAATCGTCATTTTTAAATAGTTTAATTTAATTGCCCCGAAAGTATATATTAAATCTCTTAAAAAAAAGATTTATTCGTTTTGAAATACCTTACAAAATGTATTAATTTTATAACAACTAAGCTTTAGCCACCCTCTAAAATAATAAGTATGAAAAATGTATTTGATGCAAGCGTTACCAATGAAATTATAGAAAGAATAAACAATTTAGATAATTCTTCTAAAGGTTTATGGGGAAAAATGGATGTTGCTCAAATGCTAGCACATTGCTGTGTAACTTATGAATTTATATACACCGATAAACACCCTAAACCAAATGCCTTTAACAGGTTTATTTTAAAAACATTTGTTAAAAAAGCGGTTGTAGGCGATAAACCGTATAAAAAAAATAGCCCTACCGCTCCTGCATTTTTAATAAAAGAACCAAAAGAATTTAATTCCGAAAAAGAAAGGCTTATAGACTATATTACTAAAACACAAGAATTAGGTAGCGAACATTTTAACAACAAAGAATCGCATTCTTTTGGAGTATTAACCTTAAAGGAATGGAATACTATGTTTTACAAACACTTAGACCACCATTTAACGCAGTTTGGGGTTTAAGAATAAATATTAGTAAATGATGGCAAGATATTTGATAACTTTATAGTGTTTTTACAAAGAAGAATATATTTATGAAACTATTAGTTACTCTTATATTTAGTATTGCATGTTTTTACACCGGAACAGCTCAGTTTAACGATTCTTCTTCTAGAACATTAACGCTAGAAAAAAAAGACCCTAATTTGGGGGCAAAAAAGAGCGACAATAGTGATTTTGCATTAAAAATACCTTCTACCGTTACCATTTCTAAAACGCCAAACTTATTAGACTCTTTAGATGCAAAGCAAATAAACATGTTACCTACTAAAGAATTGGTAGACCCAGGAAGAGATGTAAAAATAAATCCTCGTTTAGGTCTAGAAGAAAAAAATAAAAAAAGTGGAGATAAATTTTTAGGTGTCGTTAAAAGTAAGGCTAAATTTGTTGGCATTACAGTTAGAGATGGTGGCGGTGTTATAGATGGTGATAGAGTAAGAATTTTATTAAATGGAAAAATTGTAGAAAGAAATCTTACTTTAACATTTAATCACAAGGGTATTAATGAAGATTTAAAAAAAGGAGTTAACAGAATAGTAATAAAAGCTTTAAACGAAGGGTTTTCACCTACAAATTCAGCTCAATTAGATATAGTTGATGACTTTGGATTATTAATATTTTCACAAGTTTTTTTTCTTTCTGAAGACTCAAAAGCTACTGTTATTATTGATAAAAAATAATTAGAGTATCAAACTCTTTTCTTAACATCTAAAATCCTTACTATTTATTTACAAGTCACTTATTTTTAAAGTAACTTCGTTTTAAATTGAAGTTCTAAGCTCATGTCTGAGAAAAAAGTAAGTATCCTTACCGCATTTAAAACCATTATTTGGCCAAGACGAAAATTAGTATTTATTGGTTTACTACTAATCGTAATTAGTAAAGCGGCTAGTTTTGTTGCCCCCATGTCTTTAAAATATTTAATGGATGATATTATTCCTAACAAAGATCTAGCATTCCTTAAAATTTTGGTTTTAGTAGTGGGTGTTGCCATTTTTATACAAGCTATTACTTCTTTTTTACTTACTAAAATATTAAGTGTACAAGCACAATTTTTAATATCAGAATTAAGAGCACAAGTACAGAAAAAGGTGCTTTCTTTACCTATTCGCTTTTTCGACAATGAAAAATCTGGAGCATTAGTTTCTCGTATTATGAGCGATGTTGAAGGGGTTCGTAATTTAATAGGTACAGGTTTAGTACAACTTGTAGGTGGTACTATAACTGCTATTGTATCTTTAATATTACTCCTTAGAATTAGTGTAGAAATGACACTCTTTACATTAATTCCATTAGCAATTTTTGCCGTTATTGCACTAAAGGCTTTTAAAATAATACGCCCTATTTTTAGAAAAAGAGGAAAAATAAATGCAGAAGTAAAAGGTAGGCTTACAGAAACTCTGGGTGGTATACGTGTTATTAAAGGTTTTAATGCAGAAGCCCAAGAACAAAAAGTATTTGAATCTGGTGTAAACGAACTGTTTTTAAATGTAAAAAAGAGCCTTACTGCTACTGCTTTTATGACAAGCTCTTCTACTTTTTTAATAGGAATTGCCACTACAGGTATTATGGGTATTGGAGGTTATAAAATAATGACAGACGAATTAAGTATTGGTAATTTTTTAACCTTTACTTTTTTATTAGGATTAATGATTGCTCCTATAGTACAGATGAGTAATATCGGAAGCCAATTAACCGAGGCATTGGCAGGCTTAGACCGTACCGAAGAATTAATGAATAAAACGGCAGAGTTTGACGAAAAAGACCGTACTATTATCTTAGATGATATTAAAGGTGAAATTGAGTTTAACAATGTGTCTTTCGCTTATGAAGAAGATAAAAATGTACTGCACAATATTAGCTTTAAAGCAAAATCGGGCGATGTAATTGCTTTAGTAGGTAGTTCTGGTTCAGGAAAATCTACCATAGCAGGTTTATCGGCAACATTTTTAAATCCTAAATCGGGTACAATATCTATTGACGGGAAAGATATTTCTAAAGTAAACCTAAACAGTTTTAGAAAACATTTAGGAGTAGTTTTACAAGACGAATTTCTTTTTGAAGGCTCTATTAGAGACAATATTCTTTTTCCAAGACCAGAGGCTACTAACGAGGAATTATATTTAGCCATAAAAGCTGCTTATGTAAATGAATTTACTGATCGTTTTGAAGAAGGTTTAGATACACTCATTGGCGAACGTGGCGTAAAACTATCCGGAGGGCAACGCCAACGAATAGCTATAGCCAGAGCTATTTTAGCAAACCCTAAAATATTAATATTAGATGAAGCTACCTCTAATTTAGATACCGAAAGCGAAGCTTTAATTCAGAAAAGTTTGGCTACACTTACAGAAGGCAGAACCACTTTTGTAATTGCTCACAGATTAAGCACAATTAAAAAAGCAAATCAGATATTAGTAATAGAAAACGGAAGTATTGCCGAACAAGGCACACACGAGGAACTTATTGCTAAAGAAGGCAGGTACTATAATTTATTTACTTACCAAGCAAGGATATAAAAACCATATGCGAATCCCTATAATAAAAGGCGTAATAGACAGGCGAATTCTTATCAATTATCAAATTGATAAAGATGTTCTTAAAAATTACCTACCAAAACCTTTTACACCCAAAACAATAAACGGGAAAGGAATTGCTGGCATATGCTTAATTAGATTAAAAGAAATAAGACCCAAAGGTTTTCCTAAACAAATTGGAATAGCTTCTGAAAATGGCGCGCATAGAATAGCCGTAGAATGGGTAGAAAACGGAGAGTTAAAAGAAGGTGTTTATATTCCTAGAAGAGATACCTCGTCTAAATTAAATTCGTTAGCTGGTGGCAGCATTTTTCCAGGAGTACACCATCACGCAAAATTTAATGTAAACGAAACTGATGAAAATTACGAAATTAGTTTTGTAAGCAGTGATAAAACTTCTTTAGCTATAAAAGCAAAATGTACAAATCAATTGAACACAGAAAGTATATTCGATTCTATAGAGTCTGTTTCAGATTTTTTTAAAAATGGTTCGGTAGGCTATTCGCCTTGCAAAAATAATTTCGACGGACTTAAATTAAATACATACTCTTGGAAAGTATCACTATTAGATGTAGAAAATGTACATTCTAGCTTTTTCGAAAATAAAGGTATATTTCCCGAAGGCTCTATTAAATTTGACAATGCTCTATTGATGAAGAATATAGAACACGAATGGATTGGTTTAAATAAAATATACTCCTAAAAATAAAAATCCTCAACTTACATTGAGGATTTTATATCGTATAAAACTAAGTAATTAGCTCTCTGGAGCCAATTCTATTTCTAGTCCGTCCATAGCTTCATTAATATGTAACTGACATCCTAAACGGCTATTATCTTCTACATAAAAAGCTTCTGCAAGCATTGCATCTTCATCATCCGATTTTTCTGGTAATTCAGTATCACTCTGCACATAACATTGGCAAGATGCGCACATAGCCATACCACCGCATACACCAATAGTTCCTTCCGGTGCTAATTCATAAGCTCTTACCAACTCCATGATATTCATATTCATATCTGTAGGAGCTTCTACCTCATGTAAAACACCTTCTCTATCTTTAATTTTTATTTTTACGTCTGACATTCTTAATCTTAAATTTTTACTCCTATAGCTTAAACGTTATCCGCCATTAGAGATTTACTACTATTCTATTTTTTAGATATTCTTAAACCTAAAAAGTGATTATTCTATATTAATAACCTCTTCTATCTGTGGCACATATTTTTTAATGGTAAGCTCCACACCACTTTTAAGTGTCATTTGGTTAACACTACAACCAACACATGCACCTTCTAGTTTTACTTTTACAGAAGTATCATTATCTATAGACACAAGAGAAATATCTCCACCATCACTCTGTAAAAACGGACGAATTTCTTCTAGTGCTTTTTCTACTTTTGTTCTAACTTCTTCTGATGTCATAATCATTTCTTTTTAACAGCAGAACAACCTGCCATTGTTGTTATTTTAATTGCCTCTGTAGGTGCTAAATCAGTATTTCTTTTTACCACTTCAGATACAACATTCTTTGTTATTGCTTCAAATGCTTCTTCTACTTGGGTTGCCGTTTGTAATGCAGCTGGCCTACCTACATCGCCTGCCTCGCGTATACTCTGCACTAACGGAATTTCTCCCAACATAGGAATTTTTAAGTCCTCTGCCAAATTCTTAGCTCCTTCTTTCCCAAAAATATAATACTTATTTTCTGGAAGTTCGTCTGGTGTAAAATATGCCATATTCTCTACAACACCCAACACAGGTACATTTATTGCTTCTTGCTGAAACATTGCTACACCTTTACGCGCATCTGCTAAAGCTACTTCTTGTGGGGTACTTACCACAACCGCACCTGTAATTGGTAATGCTTGCATAATACTTAAATGTATATCACCTGTTCCTGGAGGTAGGTCTAATAATAAAAAATCTAAATCACCCCAATGAGCATCAAAAATCATTTGGTTTAATGCTTTTGCAGCCATAGGCCCTCTCCATATTACAGCTTGGCTAGGTTCTGTAAAAAAACCTATCGAAAGAATTTTTACTCCGTAACTTTCTATCGGTTTCATTTTTGATTTGCCATCAATATTTACTGCCAATGGTTTCTCATTAGCAACATCGAACATTATAGGAGCAGAAGGCCCATAAATATCGGCATCTAACAAACCAACTTTAAAACCCATTTTTGCTAAAGTAACTGCTAAATTAGAGGTAATCGTAGATTTACCTACACCACCTTTACCAGAAGCTACCGCAATTATATTTTTTATTCCAGGAATAGCTTTTCCTTTAATTTCGTTTGTCTTTGCCTTAGCTGGCGGAGTGCCTACTTTTATATTTACTTTAATTTTAGCTTTTTCGTAAACATCTGCATGTATAACTTTTAAAATTTCTACTTCAGTTTTTTTACGCGCCTGTAAACTAGGGTTATTAATTGTAATATCTACCACAACCTCATCACCAAAAACCTGAACATTTTTTACAGCACCGCTCTCTACCATATTAAGACCTTCGCCTGGTACCGTAATTTTTTCTAAAGCTTTAAGTATGTCTTTCTTCTCTAATTTCATTCCAATTCTTTTTCAGCTTTTATTAAAACTGATTCTAAACTACAAAGATACTGTATAGGGTTGAGAATAGGAAGCTTGCAAATTGAAAACTCTAATATGTTTATAGTCTTTTTCTATTTTAATACAGAATTGTAAATACAGTTTATTTCAACTCTATAGAAGGGTCCCAAAAATAGTTTTCTAGATTTTCTATTTGAAGATTTTTTACTTTAACGCCTTCACTTTCTAATAACTGCTGCATTAAGTTAGTTCCATCAAAATGATGCTTACCAGTTAATAAACCTTTCCTATTTACAACTCTATGTGCCGGAATATCGTCCATATTATGCGAAGCATTCATTGCCCAACCTACCATCCTAGCGCTTCTTGCCGCACCCAAATAAGTAGCAATAGCACCATACGAAGTAACCCTTCCGTAGGGTATTAAACGAGCAACTTCGTAGACTTTTTGAAAGAAATTTTTATTCTCCTCTTTCATTATTAAAATAGTCTTATAATAGTAATTATTAAAAGCACTACCATTAATGCACTTAAAATATAGTTAGAATTTTTAGAAAACTTATTCGATTTTGTTTCTAATTTATTAAAGTAAATAGTGTACAAATACAACACAGAAAAAGTTCCTAAACCAGCAGCCAAAATAAATACAATTATATCCTGAAACTCAAATTTGATCCAACCCGCAGTTTTCCACATCGCATTTAAAGTACTGTAATATGGAATAGTTAATAAATTTAATGTTGCTAGTAACACTCCTTTAAAAAAACTATTACGTTTACTCTTTTTTACTACCTTTTTTTTAGGTTTCTTATTTTGTTTAGCCAAAACAAAAAAGTAAAAGGCAAAAAAACCAAAAACTACCAATGCAATCTTTAGCAGAATATCTACTACTGCTGGGTTATTATGCAAAAATTTAGAAATTAATACGCCTATGTATGCCTGAATTATAATCGTAGTAGATACTCCTAAACTATATATAATACCATTATGCTTTCCTTTTTCTACACTAGTTTTTGCAGCGTTCATATTTAATAAACCTGGCGGCACTGTAGCAACAAATGCAGCAGAAAAAGTGGCAAAAAAAAGTATGAGTAAATGCATCTTTTATTTTACTCTAAATTGAATGTATGTGATTGGTTTTCCTTTTACAAGATACTGATTTTCATAAAAAGTCTGAATTTCTAATACCTCTTTAGGGCTTCCTTCGTTTTTATACACATCGTGATTTGCATATATAACCTCGCAACCTAATCCATGTAATAATCCTAAGGTATAGCCATGCATAAACTCGCTATCTGTTTTTAAGTTTACTACACCTTCTTGCTTTAATATATATTTATACTTATCTAAAAATACTTTATTGGTAAGTCTATGTTTTGTTCGCTTGTATTTTATTTGTGGGTCGGGGAAAGTTATCCAAATTTCTGACACTTCATTTTCTGCAAAAAGCTGATCTATTAACTCTATTTGTGTTCGAATAAAAGCAACATTCTCCATATTGTCTTCTAGTGCTGTTTTAGCACCACGCCAAAAACGAGCTCCTTTTATATCAATCCCTATAAAATTTTTATTGGCATCTCTTTTTGATAACCCAACGGTGTATTCTCCTTTACCACAACCTAATTCTAAGACAATAGGATTATCATTTCCAAAAAACTGATTCCATTTTCCCTTATGCGAAAACAAACCACCTTCTATTTCTTCTCTTGTTGGTTGTAAAACGTTTTTAAACGTTTCGTTCTCTTTAAACCTTTTTAACTTATTCTTACTTCCCACCGAAAACATTAATTTAATGATTTAGCAAAACTAAGGAAATCTTATAAGGTTTTAGATTTTGTTTCTTTAATCTTATGATAAATTCTAAACGTGTTTTGGTAGCACTTATAAACTAGAAATTAGCACATGCAAAAAACTATAATAAGCCAGGTAGTTTTAAAAAAGCGACAAACTACTCTTCTTTATCTATAATTTTTTCTAAGGTAAATGAAAATTCCGAACCAACATCTGGCACGCTTTCTACATAAATTTTTTCGTCGTGAGCCTCTATAATATGCTTTACAATAGAAAGCCCTAAACCAGAACCTCCTTCTTTTCTATTTCCGGTTTTACTAACTCTAAAAAAACGTTCGAATAATCGTGGTATGTATTCCTTAGATATACCTTCTCCGTTATCCGTAACCCTTATAATAACTTTATTCTTTATTAAATCTTCTACACTTACTTCGGTGGTTCCGTTTGGGTGCCCATATTTAATAGAATTAACCAACAGGTTTGTTACTACCTGCTGTATTTTTTCCATATCTCCATGTACATAAATAGGATCTGGATATTCTGTATCAAAAGTTAAGGTTATTTTCTTTGCCGCCGCTTTCATTTCTAGCAAATCAAAAACACTCTGAATTAGCTCTACAACATCAAAATTTTCTTTTTCTAAGCGCAAATCGCCAGCCTCTAATTTGGTTATTAAATCCAAATCTTTAACTATATATATAAGCCGCTCTACTCCTTTATTTGCTCTTTGTAAATACTTTTCTCTAATCTTAGTATCTTCCATAGCTCCGTCTAAAAGCGTAAGAATATAACCTTGTACAGTAAATAAAGGGGTTTTTAACTCGTGAGATACATTTCCTAAAAAGTCTTTTCTGTATTCCTCTCTAATTTTAAGCGTATCTATCTCTATTTTTTTATCCTTGGCAAACTTTTCTATTTCGGCTGTTAAACTTCCCATATCTGTACTCACAGTACGAGAGTTTAAAGAAGAAGACTCTAACAAAGAAACATCATCGTAGATTCTTTTTATTCTTCTGTATATAAACTTTTCTACCCTAGACTGAATAATAAAAAAAGGAATAATAAAAGCTAATGGGCTAAAACTAGCTAGTAAAACCCAATTTACAGCATCATTAAACCACATAAGTGCTGCTAAAAGGCTTGTTAAAACAAACCACACGAAGAGTGAAGAACGAAAAGCAAACTTATATGATTTCTTTAACTCTATCGCCATTACAAGACAAACTTATAACCTACACCTTTAACGGTTTTAAAATTATCTTCTCCTATTTTTTCTCGTAATTTTCTAATATGCACATCTATAGTTCTACCTCCAACTACAACTTCGTTACCCCAAACCTTATCTAATATTACTTCTCTTTTAAAAACCTTATTAGGCTTAGAAGTTAATAAAGCCAAAAGCTCAAACTCTTTACGAGGAAGAATTATTTCATCTCCGTTATTTATAATTTTATACTCTTCTCGATCAATAACAATATTACCTACCTTAAGTACATCCTCTGTTTCTGTAGCATCATTCTCTTTTAGCCTACGTAATAATGCTTTTACTTTACTAACTAAAACTTTTGGTTTAATTGGTTTTGTAATATAATCATCGGCACCAGCATCAAAACCTGCCATCTGAGAATAATCTTCTCCTCTAGCTGTTAAAAAAGTAATTATTGTATTTTCTAACCCTGGTGTGTTACGGATATTTTCGCATGCCTCAATACCATCCATTTCTGGCATCATAACATCTAAAATAATTAAATGCGGCTGTTTTTTCTTTGCCTTAGCTACTCCCTCTACCCCATTAGAAGCTGTAAAAACTTCATAGCCTTCGTTAGATAAATTATAGCTTACTATCTCTAAAATATCTGGCTCATCATCTACTAAAAGTATTCGAATATCTTTTTTCTTCATTGCTTAAAGAATTGGTTAATTCGCTCAAAAGTAAAGATAATACTTTTACCCTTACAAGGCTTAACATTCATTTAATTCCATAACATTAAGATAACATAAAAAAAACAAATCTTTAATATACAATTAACATAGCCTTTACAGGTCATCACTTTATTTGCAGCGAAATTTAAAACCATATAAATGAAAGTTTTTTTATTGAGTTTATGTCTTGTATTTACATTACAAATAACAGCTCAAGAAACAGGGAGTATTGTTGGTAAACTAACTGACAAAGAAGCAAATAACGAGCCTTTGGCATTTGCTAATGTACTTATTAAAGGCACAACAAAAGGTGCCACATCAGATTTTGATGGATTGTATGAAATTAATAATTTAGAACCTGGTAACTATACCGTAACAGTTAGTTACTTAGGATACCAAACTGTAGAAATACCTGCAGAAGTAGTTAGTGGTAAAGTAACCACTATAAATGTTCCTATGAGTGCTACAGAAGGTGTTGCTCTAGAAGAGGTTGTTGTTGTAACTACTGCAAGAAAAGATTCTGAATCTGCCCTTTTATTAGACCAAAAGAAAGCTGTAGAAATTAAAGAAAGTATTGGTTCTGTTCAACTTTCAAAAATGGGTGTTTCCAATGCCTCTGCTGCAACTACAAAAATTTCAGGAGTAACTAAAAGTGAAGGTTCTGGAGACATATATATTAGAGGTCTTGGAGACAGATATTTATCAACAACAATGAATGGATTACCAATTCCTTCTGATGATGTTAATAATAAGAACATTAACCTTAACTTATTTTCTACTAACATTATTAGTAATGTAGGTATTAGTAAAACATATACTACTTCTAGTTATGCAGATCAGACTTCTGGAAATGTAGATATTTCTTCAAAACAATATTCAAAAAAAGGGCTTTCTATTGGTATTGGCTCTGGTTACAACACCAATGTAATAGGTTTAGATGGTGGGTTTAAAAGAAGTATAGCTACTGAAGATGTAACTTTTGGTTTTCACGAAAAGCAATTTGCTGTACAAGATTTAATTACGCAACAAGGATGGGAGCCAGTTAGAAATAAAGGTGTAGGAAATTATAGTTTTTCAATAAATGGAGGTATTAAGTTTAATCTATTTGGTAAAGAATTAGCTTTATTTGCTGCAGGCTCACATTCTAAATCTTATAATTACCAAACAGGTTTATTTAGAAGTTACAGATCCAATGTACTTGATAATGAGTTTACAGATGTTGAAAACTTTACATCTAGAACAAATTCAACTGCATATGGTAATCTACGTTTAAAATTAAATGACAATCACAAACTTAAATATACATCACTTGCAGTAATTAAAAGTGATGATGCTGTTTACGAGCAAGGCAGGAATGGAGAAGGTTATGTTTTTGATCAAGACCCGCAAGAAGATGGCGCTTTTGTTAGAGATCAGAACTACAAACAAACAAACTTACTAGTAAACCAATTGCATGGGGATCATTTTTTTGGTGACAGAAATAAATTAACTTGGGGTGCAGGATATAACTTTGTATTAGCCGAAGAGCCTAATAGAGTTAGAAATGAAGCTAATATCTTAGATGCTAATACAGTACAATATGCGCACGTTGGAGACTTTCAGCAAAGAAAATCTAGCCAAAAGATTAAAGATACTGAGTCAAATGCTTTTATTAAAGATGAAATTAAATTTGGTGAGATAGATGAAGACGAAAAACAACCTTATAAATTAAATATTGGAGCAAATTACCGACAAAAAAACAGAGAATTTAGATCTAGATTTGTTGGTGTTAGAGCACGTGATTTCCAAGTTCCATCTGTTGATAATTTTAGTCAAACCTTTACAACATCTAATTTTAGTAATGGTTTAATTTTAAGAACTCCTGAAATTGATTTTTATAAAGGTGAATTAAATATTATCTCTGGTTTTGTTAATTTAGATTTTGGCTTAAATAAAAAATTCTCTGGTAATATTGGCGTAAGATATGAAAGAGATGAAATAAATGTAGATTGGAATGTTGGTAATTTTGTAGGAAGAGTAGGGTCTATACAAAAAGAATATACAGGTTTTTATCCAAGCCTAAATCTTAAATATGAATTAAACGAAAAACAATTTATCCGTTTTGCATCTAGCTTAACGCAAACATTACCTGAGTTTAAAGAATTAGCCCCTTTCGAATATGTATCGCCTACAGGACGTGTTACTGGAGGAAACCCAGATTTAGAAAAATCAGATGTATTTAATGTCGATTTAAAATGGGAATTTTTCCCAAGCAGAGGAGAATTGGTTTCTGCTACTACTTTCTACAAACAAATAAAAGACCCTATAAACTTAGCGATGACAAGAGGGTCTTCAGGGAATTTTCAGTATTTTAATACTGGTGAAAAAGCTAGTATTTTTGGTTTAGAGTTAGAAACCAGATTAAATATTATTGAAAATGAAGAAGAAAAACCAATCTTAAACTTTAATGCCAACATTACTCAAATGTGGTTTAATCAAGATTTACTTCAAAATTTTCAATACAAAAATATAACAGAATCAGATTTGCAAGGAGCATCAGACTTTATTATTAATAGTTCATTAAGCTATAATAATCAAAAAGAAAAAGAATTTATAGCAACATTAACAGGGAACTATTCTTCTGATAAAATATTTGCTTTGGGAGCTCCAGAAGATTTTACAAATAGTGCTACACTTTACAATGATGAAATTATTGAAAAAGGTTTTGTAACTTTAGATTTAGTATTGAGCAAGAGAATAACGGATAAACTATTATTAAAGTTTATTGGTAGAAACTTATTAAATCCTAACATTGATCAAACGCAATTGGTGAGAAATATTAATACTGCGGTTGAAACAAATGAAACAGTACTTTCATACAAAAAAGGAAGCTTGTTAAGCTTAAGTTTAAAGTACGATTTCTAAGTCTAAAACTTAGCTTTTTAAAAAATAATGCCCTGTAAGAATCAAAATCTTACAGGGCATTATTTTTTAAAATTAAGCACCCAAAAAACTCATTAACCTTTTATTAACATAGAATGTGTTTTTTAACTTAAATCGTAACCTAGGCTTAATATTCTGATAAACAAATGGAAAAACTAATCGACTTTATTTGCATAAAATAAAATATTCAAAAATACGAAATGAAAAATCTATCTTTAAACTTATTAAGCTTAGCTTTAACTCTTTCTTTTATCCTAACCAGTTGTGGTACAGATGACCCAGACCCAATTGTTCCTCCATCTGCTGATGTAATAACAAATCTAGAGGCAGGTGAAATGAAAGGAAAATTAGAAGAAGACTATACTCTTAATGCTTCTACTGTATATAATCTTACAGGAGAATTCACTATCGCTGATGGAGCATCTTTAAACATTCCTGCTGGTACTAAAATTCTTGCTGATGCTTCTGGTACAGATGTATACATAGCTGTATTAAAGGGTGGCGAAATTAATATTAATGGTAACGCTTCTAACCCAGTTGTTATGTCATCTGCAGATGGTAATCCTGGTGATTGGGGTGGTTTAACCTTATGTGGTAAAGCTACTACTACTGCTGGTATAGACGCAGAAGCAGAAGTTGGTGGTTTTATTTATGGGGGAACCGAGGATAATGATAGTTCTGGTATTATTAGATACTTACAAATTGTAGGTACTGGTGCTCAAATTAATCCTAACTCTCAATACAATGGTGTATCTTTTTATGCTGTTGGTTCTGGTACTTTGGTTGATAACGTTGCAGTTATTAACGGTTCTGATGACGGTGTTGAATTTTTCGGTGGAACTGTAGAAGCATCTAATCTATACTTAGTGAATAACGATGATGATTCTATTGATTGGACTGAAGGATGGAATGGTTCTGTAACTAATGCTTACATCTCTCATACTGTTGCTGGTTTCTCTACAGTTTTTGAAGGAGATAAAGATAACGGTAACCCTACATTTACTAACATTACTGCTATCTCTACTGTTGGCGGTACTGCATTACAATTTAAAAAACAATCTGGTGGTACTATCTCAGGATTATCTTTAAGTGGATATGATGTTGATTTAGATATGAAAGATGCTGGTTCAACTGCTAATGTGATTTTCTCTGATGGGTATTCACCTGTTGCTATGGTTGAAGATGACGAAACTACTGCGGATGTAGACGAAAGTGCTTTCACATTCTCACTAAATACTACTGTTGTTCCTACTGTTGACGCTTCAGATTTTGACTGGGTAGATTCGGATTTATCTTTTGAAACAAGTGTATTACAAGGTGCTGTTACTGGTAATGTTACTTTAGATGCTTCTGTAGCCTACACATTAAATTCTTCTTACATTGTGCAAGACGGAGGTAAATTAACAATTCCTGCTGGAACTAAAATTACTGCTAGAGATGGTGGTACTGGAGTTTATATTGCTGTATTAAAAGGCGGAGAAATAGACATTCAAGGTACAGCTGCTGAACCTGTAGTAATCGCTTCTGCTGCTGGTAATGGTGGAGACTGGGGTGGTTTAACTATCTGTGGTAAAGCTTCTACTACTGCTGGAACTGATGCTGAAGCTGAAATAGGTGGTTTTATATATGGTGGCACAGAAGATGATGATAACTCTGGGTCTATATCTTACTTAGTATTAAAAGGAACTGGTGCTCAAATCAACTCTGAGTCTCAATATAACGGTCTTTCTTTATATGCTGTTGGTTCAGAAACTACCATAGAGTACGTTTCTGTAATTAATGGTTCTGATGATGGTGTTGAGTTCTTTGGTGGTACTGTTTCTGCTTCTAACCTATACTTAGAAAATAATGATGATGATTCTATTGACTGGACTGAAGGATGGTCTGGAAGTGTAACTAATGCATACATTTCTCATACAGTTGCTGGTTTCTCTACCGTATTCGAGGGAGATAAAGATAATGGTAACCCCACATTTACTAACATAACCGCTATTTCTTCTGTTGGTGGTACTGGTTTACAGTTTAAAAAGCAATCTGGTGGTACAATCACAGGATTACACTTAGCTGGTTATGATGTAGATTTAGATATGAAAGATGCTGGTCCTACGGCTAATGTTATAATAGAAGGTGTTGCTGCAGATGTAACATTAAATACTGGTGAAACTTCTAAGTATACATTAAATTCAGGCAAAGATGCTACTGCATTAGACATTTCTACATGGACATGGAGAAACGCTGGTTTATAAAAAAATCCTTTTATAAATAATTAAAAGCCACGCAATTGCGTGGCTTTTTTTGTTTACAATAATTTCACGCTACAATAACCTGTATACAACACAAAAAGTAAGATTATACTTTAATTTTAGAGTGAACTTAAAATCTTATTTATCATGAAAAAAATTACGTTATTTATTATCCTGTTATTAAGCTTTACAAGCTATAATAATATAATAGCTCAGTCTTATAAATATCATAGGATTGAAACATATGCAACACAAGAAGAGGCATGCGAAGGAAATCCGTCTGATAATATTAAAGTAAAAATAAATATTAGTAATCTAAATAGGCTATTAAATGTTGATGGTTTTTACGTAATAGATTTAGGAAACAATTTTAACTTAGGAACACGTTATTGTAAAGTATTAAACAGACATGAAGGCAGAGGTGATGCAGATTTTGATTTAAACGGATCAAGTGTAATCAGAAGGGTTGAAATTTGCAAATTTAGCACAAATAACTATCATAAATTCGCCGTATACGACACTAAAGAACAAGCATGTGCAGATAATTCTAATGGTTCTGCTGGGTTTAAAATCAAAGTTAATCTAGCTATAGATAATTTACTGCCAATAGGAAACACATATTTAATAGACTTAAAAAATAATTTTGGCTTTGGTTTAAAGTATTGCAAAGTATTAGCTAGATATAATGGGCGAGGTGATGCAGATTTTGAGCTCTATGGAGGAAATATTAACACTCCCATAAATTGTATTGTTGATACAGATACTGATGGTGACGGAATTCTTGACAATTCTGACCAATGTCCAACACAAGCAGGACCTCCTTCAAATAATGGTTGTCCTATTGCTGATTCTGACAATGATGGAGTACCAGATTCACAGGATAATTGTCCTAACGAATTTGGACCATTATCCAATAATGGTTGTCCTTTACCTAGTGGACCTGCAAAAATTGAAATTGAAAGAGTAATTATTGAAAATGATTCAAATGAAGAAATCTATAAATACGATGTAAATAATACATCAGGAAACTCATCCTCAGTATCATTAAAAAAAGATAATTTCTATAATATAGAAGTTATTATAAAAAATACTGGCAGTTCAAATCAATCTAAAGTGCAATTTACTATCGCTGAGTCTAAAGATAATAAATTCGATGCCACCAGCGATTGTATAAATGTTGGAGCAAATTCTGCTGAATTAGATGTTAATCTAAGTCCTAATGACACTTACAAATACGAAAGTAGTTTTAATACTTTTAACGGAATAGGCCAATGCACACCCAGATCATCGGGTTACTTAATGATTCAAGCAACAACAGCAGATTTAGCATTTGCTGTACCATATAGCTATTCTTCTTCTACATCATTAAAATCTAATTCTATAAATTTTCCACTAAATATTATAAAACTTAGTTACTCAGTAGAGGTTTACAACTTCTCAGGTCAAAAAATACTATCTAAAGCTGTAAAAAGTATTAATGAAGAAAATAAATTAATAGACAATTTGCCAACTGGTATTTATATTATTAAAAGTAAAGAAGGTGATCGTAAGGTATATGTAGATTAATAATTACATACACAAAATCTTAGTTTAAAACCTCGTTAATAGCGAGGTTTTTTCATTTTTAGTAGAATTATATTACTTTTTATAGCGGTAGCTAACGTTCTAGATCAAAAATTATTATATTTACGGTATACTATTTGTTATATAAGTATATATGAAGAAATTTTACTTTATTTTACTTTTATTGTTTTGTTCTCTAAGTTATGGACAAGTTGCACCTTCTAATGAAGATATAGAGGGCTTTAAATTGTACCCTAACCCCGTAACTAATGATAAAGTATTTGTACAAACAAATAGCAATCTTCCTAAAACCATTTCTATTTTTGATGTTTTTGGCACTTTAGTGTTGCAAACTAAAATAAAAGGTAAAGAATTAAATTTATCTGATATAGAGGCCGGTGTATATGTATTACGTGTTACCGAAAACAATAAAGTAGCAACAAGAAAACTTATTATTAAGTAACATTGTAATAATACTATTTCTTCTTTTAACAAGTTAGTCTTCAACAAACTCAGACTTGCTTAAATATTCCTAGTTGTAATCCTTACCCTTTTTAAAAAATAATTAAATAAGGCTATTAATAAGCTAAGTTCGATTCATATTTTATTGATTAAAAAACTATTCTCGATACACTTCTCTAAAGCCTGTACTTAAATCAACTGAAGTTTAGAAGCACTCGAAATGACGTTTTTTAATCTTAACAACAACAGTTAAAGTAAAATTCTGATAAGAATTTTGTATCGAAAACAAGTTATTTAGATTAATCGAACTCAGGTTAATAATTAGTGCGTCTTGCCGAGCTTGTCGAAGCAAATTAAAAATCTGATTTTCAAATATATAAAATCACTCAAAACTTAAAATACTACATTCACCTACAAAAAATAAACTTTCACAACATTTACAATTACTAAAGCTATTGCTTTAAGTATATTTATAGTACGCTTAATCCCAAATCTAGCTACCTATGAAGAAAATCTACCTAGTATTAGCACTAGTTTTATGCAGTACTATGCTTTTAGCACAAGATACAACAGACAGCTATGTAAGTGTCCCTACAGATATTGCTGGCTTTAAATTATACCCCAACCCTGCTTCTGGTAATTCCGTTTATATTTCCACAAAAGACAATTTATACAAAGAAATTATAATCTATAATGTTTTTGGAAAAATAGTACTTGTAGATAAAATAACGCATAACACTTTAAACATATCACAATTAGAGCCAGGTGTTTACGTACTTCAAATTACCGAAAACAAAAAAACAATGACTCGTAAATTAGTAATTGTCTAATTACTTTATTTATAGCTACTAAACTATAAAGTTCCCCCTTATTTATAGCTTATCAACTTTAAATCTTCTTATTTTTGCCATAGCTTGCTATGGAGACAACCAAAATTTTTACACTAAAAAATACTACTGAATTTAATGCATTAGCATTAAGTATTTATAAATACCAATACAGAACCAACAAAACATATCATAAATTTTGTTCTTACTTAGGAAAAACAGAAAGTAACGTAACACAAATAAAGGATATCCCCTTTTTACCCATTCAGTT
Organism: uncultured Cellulophaga sp.; assembly: GCA_947492955.1. Classification (GTDB taxonomy): domain Bacteria; phylum Bacteroidota; class Bacteroidia; order Flavobacteriales; family Flavobacteriaceae; genus Cellulophaga. The sequence continues at coordinate 108,629 of CANLOV010000002.1, forward strand.
TTTTAAATCTCATAACATAATTTCGGGTAACAACACCCCAAAAACAGTATTTACGAGTAGTGGCACCACAGGAAACCAAACTAGCAAGCATTATGTTACAGACCTTAGTATTTACGAAAAAAGCTACTCGAGTGCTTTTAAACATTTTTACGGAGATATAAAGGACTATTGCGTACTAGCCTTGTTACCTTCTTATTTAGAACGCGAGGGTTCTTCTTTAATCTACATGGCAAACGACCTTATTAAAAAAAGTAAACACCCAGAAAGTGGTTTCTATTTAAACCAAATAGATGCCTTAAGAGAAAAACTAATAGCATTAGAGGCTAAAAAAACAAAAATATTATTATTAGGTGTTTCTTTTGCTTTACTAGATCTTATTGAGGGAACTCCATTACAACTAAAGCATCCCATTATAATGGAAACTGGTGGTATGAAAGGCAAACGAAAAGAACTCATTAGAGATGAGTTACACGCTATTTTAAAAGAGGGTTTTGGGGTACAACACATACATTCTGAGTATGGAATGACCGAATTGCTATCACAAGCATACTCTAAAGGAAATGGTCTTTTTAAAACTCCTCCTTGGATGAAAATTTTAATTAGAGATACCGAAGACCCTTTAACATACCAAACCACAGGAAAAACAGGCGGAATTAATATTATAGATCTTGCCAATATAAACTCATGCTCCTTTATTGCCACGCAAGATTTAGGGAAAATTTACGAAGACAATCAATTTGAAGTTTTAGGGCGTTTTGATAATTCTGATATTCGTGGCTGTAATTTAATGGTGCTTTAATTTTTAGTATACACTAAAGTTAATTCATCATCAGCAATTTGTGGATTATCTACAAAAGTCATTGTTAATGTATTGTCTTTAATTTTATAAACATACTTCTTATCGCCATCTATTGTTATCCTATCTGCTACAACTGCATAACTATATTCTCCCGATTGTTTTACAAAGAATGTATCATTAGAGTTTTCTACAATTACAATATTTTTTCTAAGTGTAAAATTTAATTTATGAGCGCTAAAATCAAAATCATTAGCAAAACCACAAAAACAAATAGCATCATTTAAAACCCATTGTCCTAACAAATCGGCATTAGTAACAAGTTCATCATCATTATCGGTACATGATATTGAAAATAGTATTAGCATCACAATCAAAATAACTCTTTTCATTACAAAACATTTTAGTTATAAATAAGATACTAGAAAGCACAAAAAGTTGCCCAAGCAAAAAAAATAATTCCTAAAACGCAACCTAACCAATAAATCATCATCATATAAAAAAGCTCACATGAAAAATATATTTTCTATCCTTACTATTTTTTTACTAATATCCTGTAGTAAAAATGATAGTCCTGACATAACTTTATCTCATGATTTTTATGAAAATTCAAAAATTGAACTCCAAAACAACTCAGAAGTTATTACTAAAAAAATTAATGATGGTGATAATATCGTTTTCTCTTACAATCTTATAAATGGTGGCAATTCTTCCATGCTAGACTCAGGGTACAATGAATATATCGTTTTTGAAATATCATCTGAACTAGAAAATTTTTCTTATTCTAATGCTGAATTACTAAATCAAAAAGTACTTTACAATAGCTCCTGTGTTTTGTGCACACCTTCTAGTGATATTATTATTGAAAAAGGAACAATATCTGGCACCAAAATAGATTATCTAACTTGGCAAATATCAATAAATATATCTTTTACCAAAAACGGTAAATCTATTTCTAAAGATACTAATACTACTTTCTTAAATGCTATTAGGCATTCAATATAAATCTACTTAACCACCAACACAAAATAATTTTTCTTACCTCGCTGTAGTAAAACAAACTTATCATTAATTAAATCGGTAGAAGTAATTAAATAATCTTCTTTTACTTTTTCTTTGTTTACCGATATAGAATTTTGTTTTAACTCTCTTCTTGCCTCTCCGTTAGATTTTAAAAACTGAGTCTTGGCAGCTAAAGCAGCTATCATATCTAAACCATTAGCTAAATCTTCTTTAGCAAGCTCTGCTTGTGGAACGCCTTCGAAAACATCTAAAAAGGTTTTTTCATCTAAAGTTTTTAAATCTTCTGAGGTAGATTTACCAAACAAAATATTACTGGCTTTTTTAGCATTATCTAAATCTTCTTGCGAGTGTACCGAAACCGTAATTTCATCTGCCAAACGCTTTTGTAATATACGCATATGTGGCGCTTCTTGGTGCTCGGCAATTAATGCCTCTATAGTTTCTTTATTTAAAAAAGTAAATATTTTTATATACTTTTCTGCATCTGCATCCGATGTATTTAACCAATATTGGTAAAATTTATAAGGCGATGTTCTATTGGCATCTAACCATACGTTACCACCTTCTGTTTTTCCAAATTTAGTACCATCTGCTTTGGTAATTAAAGGGCATGTAAGCGCATAACCTTTACCACCACCTATTCTACGAATTAATTCGGTTCCTGTAGTAATATTTCCCCATTGATCACTACCTCCCATTTGTAAAGTACAATTATGCTCTTTATATAAATGTAAAAAATCGTAACCTTGTACTAACTGGTATGTAAACTCTGTAAAAGACATTCCTTCTTTAGCTTCTGCAGACAATCTTTTTTTCACAGAATCTTTAGCCATCATGTAATTTACCGTAATGTGCTTTCCAACGTCGCGAATAAATTCCAGGAATGAAAAATCTTTCATCCAATCATAGTTATTCACTAATTGGGCAGCATTAGCCGCATCACTTTTAAAATCTAAAAAACGAGATAATTGCTCTTTTAAAGCTTCCTCATTATGCCTTAAAGTAGCTTCATCTAACAAATTACGCTCTGCAGACTTACCAGAAGGGTCACCAATCATACCTGTAGCCCCACCAATTAATGCATAAGGTTTATGACCCGCTAATTGAAAATGACGCAACATCATTACCCCTACTAAGTGTCCAATATGTAATGAATCTGCCGTAGGATCTATCCCTACATATGCAGATTGCATTTCACTCATTAGATGTTCTTCTGTTCCTGGCATTGCATCGTGCAACATTCCTCGCCATTTTAATTCTGCTACAAAATTTGAAGCCATTTTGCTATTCTATTTTAGATTTGCTGCAAATATAATACCTATAAAACTATAAGGAAATTATTCAAGTCTATTCCTTAACTTTGATGCATGATTTTAGTTACAGGCGGCACAGGTATGGTAGGTTCTCACCTCCTATTTTCTTTAGTTAATAGCAATACCCCTGTAAAAGCAACTTATAGAAAAAACAGCGATTTATCTAAGGTAAAAAAAGTATTCTCTTATTATTCCGATGATTACATTACCCTTTTTAAAAAAATTATATGGGTAGAGGCTAATATTAATGATATCCCTGCTTTAGAAATAGCTTTTAACGAAGTAACCAAAGTATACCATTGCGCAGCTTTAATTTCTTTTTCTCCTAAAAAATATAAAACTCTTTATAAAATTAATGTAGAAGGGACCGCTAATATTGTAAACTTATGTATTGCTAATAAAGTTAATAAACTTTGTTATGTAAGTTCTATTGCAACTATAGATAATAATAAAACGAGCAACACAATAACAGAAGATAAAGAATGGAATGATGCCAATGCTAATGTGTATGCATTAACTAAGTATGATGCTGAAATGGAAGTATGGAGAGGCACACAAGAAAATCTTTCTACTGTTATAGTAAATCCTGGCGTTATTATTGGTCCTGGCTATTGGAATACTGGTAGCGGTGTGCTATTTAAAACAGCAGCAAAAGGTAGCACATATTATCCGCCAGGAGGCACAGGTTTTATTACTGTAAATGATGTGGTAAAAATGATGATTTCCTTAATGGAATCTGATATTACAAATGAAAGATATATTGCTGTTGCAGAAAACAAGACCTACAAAGCTATTTTATCTGAAATAACAAAACCGTTAAATATTTCTGCACCTACAAAAGAGCTTAAATTTTGGCAGTTAAAAATATTATCTCGTTTAGATTGGTTAAGAGCTTTTTTTAGTAATACGGATAGAAAACTAACAAAAAATACTATTATATCTTTAAAAAATAGGCAAGAATATAGTAACGCTAAAATTACTAAAGCTATAGATTTTAAGTTTGAAGCTATGCATAAGGCTATAGATTTTTGTTGTACTATTTACAAGAAAGAAGCCTAAAGTAAATTACTTTGTTTTCTGTATAGTCTTTACTTTATTTCTACTGTTAGTATCCTTTACCCGTTTAAGACTATCTTTCTGCTTTTGAATTAATGCAAAATTTTCTTTCATAGTAGTTAGCCTAGCTTCTACATTTTTATATATTTTCTCATACTTTAAAGGTATTGCAGCATAATATTCGTTGTTCTGCACAAACTGTAAACTATCTATTTTGTATTTAGCATACAAATAGTCCATTACCTTTATATTATTTTTTTTAAGAACTTCTCTATTAATATTATTAGCAGCATTCATAATAGCCAAATCATATAATATATTTTCCATTTTACCTTCATCAATAAGATTATCTGGTTCCTTTATCAGCTTTTCAGCACAAGAAACCAGCAAACTAATTATGATAAAACAATATATATATTTCATTACCTACCTATTAAAAGTTAATCTTTTAGCATTCTTTTTCTCTGAAAATTTTCCGTTTTCATAAGCCAAATGTCCGTTTACAAAAGTATGCGTTATTGTAGAGTTAAACCTAGTTCCCTCAAACGGAGACCACCCACATTTATAAATAATATTATTTTTAGTTACCTCCCAAGGCTTATTTATATTTACCACCACTAAATCTGCAAAATACTCTTCTTTTATATAACCCCTTTTTTCTATCTGAAATAAAATAGCTGGGTTATGACACATTTTTTCTACTATTTTTTCTAAAGAAATTTTACCTTGATGGTGTGCTTGTAACATACCTGGCAATGCGTGCTGTACTAAAGGCCCGCCAGAAGGTGCACTTGTGTACACATTATTTTTTTCTTCTAACGTATGTGGAGCATGATCTGTTGCTATTACATCTATACGATTATCTAATAAAGCCTCCCATAGTTGCGTTCTATCTTCTGCTGTTTTTACTGCCGGATTCCATTTTATATGCGTTCCTTTTGTTTTATAATCTTCATCTGAAAACCAAAGATGATGCAAACAAACTTCTGCCGTAATCTTTTTCTCTGCTAATGGAATATCATTTCTAAAAAGCGAAGTTTCTTTTCCTGTTGATAAATGAAAAACATGAAAACGCGCTCCTGTTTTTTCTGCCAAAGCAATAGCCTTAGAAGAAGAGATATAACAAGCATCCTCACTCCTTATTAAACCATGACACTCTACAGGGATATCATCCCCATATTTTTCTTTATAAGCAGCTAAATTATTTTTAATCGTAGTTTCATCCTCACAATGAGCAGAAATTACCATATCGGTGGTTCTAAAAATCTTTTCTATAACCTCCTCATTATCTACCAACATATTTCCTGTAGAAGACCCTAAAAATAATTTTACCCCAGAACAGGCATTTTTATCTAACTTTTTTAACTCTTCTAAATTATCATTAGTTCCTCCAAATAAAAACGAATAATTGGCATAAGATACACCAGCTGCCATTGCATGCTTTTCTTCTAGTTTTTCTAAGGTAGTTGTTTGCGGGTTTGTATTAGGTTGTTCCATGTAAGTAGTAATACCACCTGCAATAGCGGCTCTACTCTCAGAAGCTATATCTCCTTTATGTGTAAGTCCTGGTTCTCTAAAATGCACTTGATCATCTATAATTCCTGGTAATACATAATTACCGTTAACATCTATAACCTTAGCATTCTCATCTGTTATATCCTTATCTATTTTAAAAATATAATCTCCCTGTAGTAAAATATCAGTTTCAACTATTGTATTTTCATTTACTACTCTTGCATTCTTTAAGAGAATCTTACTCATATTAAAATTTATTTTTTTGGAATATGCTACTTAATTTCATTTTTAAAACTCCCCAAATGGCTTCACTTATAATTGAGGAACTCATCTTTGATTTTCCTTTTATTCTATCTGTAAAAACAATAGAAACTTCTTCTATTTTAAATTTTTTAAGATGCGCTCTAAACTTCATTTCTATCTGAAAAGCGTACCCAACAAACTTAACTGCATCTAAATTTATTTGTTCTAACACCTTACGTTTGTAACACACAAAACCAGCTGTTGGATCATGCACACGCATTCCTGTTATAATTTTTACATAAAAAGAAGCTCCGTAAGACAACAAAACTCGATACAATGGCCAATCTACTACGTTTACTCCTTTTTTATAACGAGAACCCACAGCAACATCTGCCCCTGTAGCACAAGCTTCATAAAGCCTAGATAAATCGGCAGGTTTATGAGAAAAGTCGGCATCCATTTCAAAAATATATTCATACTCATGAGATAAAGCCCACTTAAAACCATGAATATATGCTGTTCCTAAACCAGCCTTCCCTTCTCTTACCTCTAAATGTAATTTGTCTGCAAAAACACTTTGCAACTCTCTTACTTTATCTGCTGTACCATCAGGAGAATTATCATCCACAATAAGAACATGAAATTCTTTTTCTAAATTAAAGACTGCTCTAATGATGTCTTCAATATTTTCAATCTCATTAAACGTTGGGATAATAACTAAACTATCTTGCATATAATTCCTATGATTTGGGCAAAAATACTATTTTAATATCGCTAAAGAAATGATCTTCTAATTTTATGATTTTTTTAAAACCTATGTATATATTAATAATTTGTAATTTTGACCCGAATCAACATATAGAATGATACAAAAATTACCCAAAAACTTTCTTTATTTTTTAATCGCTATTTTCATTATAAACTTGCTTCAGAGCAATTTTACTGAACTTATTTTTGACGAAGCTTATTATTGGTATTACGCTCAGAATATGGATTGGGGTTATTTTGACCATCCTCCTATGGTAGCGCTTTTGGTAAAAATAAGTAGTTTCTTTTTTAATGGAGAATTAGGAGTGCGCTTTATGAGTTGTGTTCTTTCTGTTGCAACTATTATTATTTTATGGTTTTTAATTGATAATGAAAAGAAAAAAGAATACGTACCACATTTTTTTGCATTAGTATTTTCTATGACATTGCTTAATGCATATGGCTTTTTTACACTACCAGATACTCCTTTATTATTTTTTACGGCCTTATTTTTATGGGTTTACAAAAAGTTTATAACATCTCCTTCTACAATACTATCTATTGCTCTTGGGCTTACCATGGCAGCATTAATGTATAGTAAGTACCATGCCGTATTAGTTATTGTATCTGTTTTACTATCCAATATAAAATTAGTAACTAACAAATATGCATGGTTAGCTGTACTAATTGCACTGTTATGTTACTCTCCGCATTTTATTTGGTTGTTTGAGCACGATTTTGTTTCTATAAAATACCATATATCTGAAAGACCTAACCAAGCTTATAGTTTTGAAAAATTTACTGGTGGTTATTTTTTAAATTTAATAGCCATTTTTGGACTTACTTTTCCATTGGTATATTATGCTTTATTTAAAACTAAAAACACTGATAAATTTACCAAAGCACTACTTTATTTAACATATGGCGTTTTATTATTTTTCTTTATAGCAAGTTTTAACAAACGCGTACAAACCCAATGGATAATTATTATATGTATTCCAATGGTGGTTGTGGTAGCTAATTACATGTTTAAAAAAGAAATCTATAGAAAATGGTTGTATGGATTAGCCATAACAAACATTGCTATCATATTATTTTTAAGAGTAGTTTTAGTACACCAACCACTTATTCCTTTTTTTATATATGAGGCGCATTACAACAAAGAATGGGTAAATAATATTGATGCTAAAGTAGGAGACAACCCTGTTGTGTTTGAAAACTCATACCGTAAAGCTCCTATGTACTCTTTCTATACTGGTAAACCATCGTATTCTTTAAACAATATTCATTATAGACAAAACCAATACACTTTAGATAGTTCTCAGTATAAAGTACAGCATAAAAAAATATTATACGTTTCCGATTTCCTAAAAACTGGAGACCACTATTTTGAAAACAAAAACGGAAGTAAATTTTGGGGAAGGTATATTAATAATTTTGAATCTTTTAGAAATTTAAGATGTATTGTAGAAGACAAAGATTTTTATCTAAAAGATACCACTACGGAACATATTTTAAAAGTCTACAATCCTTATGATGTTTCCATAGATTTAAGTAAAATAAAATTCGGAATTGCCTATACAGATGCACACAAGAGAGTTAAAGAAGTTCGGTCTTTAAAAACTAAAAAACAAAATAAAAAAACCCTATTTCTAAAAGCTAAAGATACTACGTATTTTAAATTTAAATTGGTAACTCCAAAAAAGATAGAGGAAGCAGGCTATTTTAAAATTAGTATTTCTGAAAACAATCTACATTTTGGTTTAAACAGCGAAACTATTAAATTACACTAATGGAAACTACGCTTAGAACAATAACTAATATAGATTGGATAACTATTATCTTGTTTTCTAGCCTTTTATTTGCTGTATTGGCAAAATCCTTTTTTTATACCAAATTTTTAAATTTTATTATACTACCTTTTAATAATAAATACATTTTTATGTATAGCAAAAAGGATAAGCTTTTTAATTGGTTTAACATTTTGTTTACTGTTTTTCAGGTTATAAACTTTTCGCTGTATATATATCTTGTTAAAAATATTTTTACAAAATCGTTAAACCATGATAACAACCCTACAATCTACTTGGTTATTCTTGGTTGCCTATTACTATTTTTATTAATAAAAACTTTTTTACAATTAGGAAACGGGCTTATTTTTAATAGCAACGAAACTATTTCTCTACTGCTTTTTAAAAAAATATCCTACTTAAATTATAGTAGCTTAGTTATGTTTTTAGCTAATGTAATATTAACCTACACATACAAAGACTCTATATTTGTAGTATATGTAAGCCTATTCTTAATAGCAATAATTAATACAATCGGGTGGATTACAATAGTAAAAAATCATCAAAAATTTATAACTAACAATTTTTTCTATTTTATTTTATATCTTTGCACCCTTGAATTTTCACCTTTTGTGATAATTGGAAGCTACCTAAAAGACTGATATTTATGAAAGTAAAGACGATTTTGGTTTCTCAGCCAGAACCGAAAATGGAGAACTCCCCATATTCACGACTTATAGAAAAAGAAAAGGTTAAAGTAGATTTTAGACCTTTTATACATGTTGAAGGCGTTAATGCTAAAAATGTTAGACAACAAAAGATAGACATTAACGACTATTCTGCCATTGTTTTAACCAGTAGAAATGCAGTAGATCACTTCTTTAGAATTGCTCAGGAAATGAGATATAAAGTGCCAGATACGCTTAAATATTTCTGCCAGTCTGAAGCCGTTGCTTATTACCTACAAAAATACGTTGTGTATAGAAAGCGTAAAATTTATGTTGGTAAAATGCACTTTGCTGATTTAACTCCTTTGTTTAAAAAGTACAAGAACGAAAAATTCTTGTTACCAGCATCGGATGCGTTAAAAGCAAGTGTACCAGAATTAATGGATGAGTTAGGATTAAAATGGAAAAGAGGAATCTTTTACAAAACTGTAATTAGCGATTTATCTGACCTAAGAGATGTATACTATGATGTTTTAGTATTCTTTAGCCCTTCTGGTATAGAATCATTATTACAAAATTTCCCAGACTTTGAACAAAACGATACTAGAATAGCTGTTTTTGGCAATTCTACTGTTAAAGCTGCTACAAATGCTGGTTTACGAATAGATATTAAAGCACCCACACCGGAAAACCCTTCCATGACAATGGCGCTCCAAAAATATATTAATGTAATTAATAAGAAATAAAAAAAGCCTCCTATATGGAGGCTTTTTTTATACTTTACTCTTTCCAACTCTTTAAAGCCGTTACTCCTAGCACCAACCAACCAGCAATAAGTACCGTTCCTCCCAGTGGTGTAACTAGGGCTATTTTCTTAAAATCAAAAGCAGTTAAACTATTTGTTGCCAATAAGTATATTGATACCGAAAAAAGCAATACCCCAAGGGTTATTAAATAAAAAATTAATTTCTTACGTGCTACAGGCAGTTGTTTAGTACTTGCTAAAATCATTAAAAAAAAGGCATGGTACATTTGATAAGTTACCCCTGTTTTAAAAGACTCCACTGCTTTTAACTCTACAAGTTGCTGTAAACCATGCGCCCCAAAAGCCCCTAAGACAACAGCTACCAATCCTAATAACACACCAACACAAAATATTGTTTTATTCAAAGTTTAAACTTTTAAAAGTTACTATTTTTTTAATCTATTACTACAAACAGTAATTAATTAAAACTTATTAAATATATTTAGATTGAAATTGAAATCAAAATTATGAAATTAAATAACGATACGGTTAAAATTGATGGTATAGACAAAAAAATTCTACGATTTCTAATGAAAGATGCCAGAAAACCAGTTCTAGAAATTGCCCGAAGCATAGGAATTTCTGGAGCAGCTATACACCAAAGGCTTCGTAAACTAGAAAGCTCTGGCTTAATTGCTGGCTCTAAATTTATTATAAACCCTAAAGTATTAGGATATACCACTATGGCTTATGTTGGTGTTTATTTAGATAAAGCTATGAGCAACCCTAAAGCGGTAAAAGAATTAGAAAAAATCCCTGAAGTATTAGAGTCTCATTATACTACAGGAAACTGGTCTATCTTAATAAAAGTATTGTGTAAAGATAACGAGCATTTAATGCATGTACTAAATAAAAATATACAGCAAATAGAAGGCGTTTCTAGAACAGAAACTTTTATTTCGTTAGTACAACAAATTGATCGCCAAATAACTATTTAATATTTGGATTAAATCTAAATAAGATTTATTTTTGCCTCATGGTTTTATTATCGAAGTCAAAATATTACAGTTTATACCAATCGGATCAAGAGAAATGTTATTTCATAGATTTTGGAAATAAAACTGTAAAAGCTTCATTTTGCCAGTTACTTGCCTTACGCCAAAAAGTGAATGCCATCAATATTACAAATCATTTTTATTCCTCTGAAAACAAACATGGCATAGAAATCCTTACGCTTTGTAACAAAGAACATTTATTTGTATTAAACACCTCTGAAACACTAGATTTACAGGCCCTTATAAAAGATAGTTTTATTAGTTTAGGCTTATCTACAGCCTCTAAAAAAACTGTTCCTCTTTAATTCCTTTTTTACATTTAAACGTATTAAGACTATTTATAAATTAAAGTCTACACTATACAACTTTGCTATATTTAAGTATCTTTAGGTAAAAAGAAAAAGATCATGAAGGATATAGCAAGACAAAAAATGAGTATTTCTGTTGAAACAATGGATTTACTTAACCAACAAATAACATTAGAAGCCCATGCTTCTGCATCGTATTTAGCAATGGCATCTTGGTGCGATCAAAATGCTTTTACCAATAGTGCTAGTTTTTTCTACAAACAATCTGAAGAGGAAAGAGAGCATATGATGAAAATATTCCAATTTATTAACGACTGTGGAGGAAATGCCATATCTCCATCGGTTTCTAATATAAACCACGAATTCTCTTCTTTAGAAGATATTTTTGAAAGTGCGTTAGACCAAGAAATTATGGTAACTAAATCTATTCACAATATTGTTAAAGAGTGTAAAAACAACAATGATTATAACGGAGAAAACTTTTTACAGTGGTTTGTTGTTGAGCAATTAGAAGAAGAAAAAACATTAAGAGATATTCTTGACTTATTTGAATTAATGGGTAGAGATGGTATTGCTCTTAAACTTATAGATGAAAGAATTAAAACTGAATAAGTTTTAATTTACATTAAAAAAACAAAAAGAGCTGTTATTTTTATAACAGCTCTTTTTTTATTAAATCATTTCAATATCTTAATCTCTACTTGCTACTCGCATTGCAAAGTAAAGCAATGTTGCTAATGCTCCAATTGCTGCTACTAAATAAGTTCTGGCTGCCCATTTTAAAGCGTCTTCTGCTCCTGCATATTCTTCTTGGCTTACCATGTTTTTATTTTTTAACCATGCTAGTGCTCTATTACTAGCATCGTACTCTACTGGCAAAGTTATAAAGCTAAATAAGGTACCTATACCATAAAGCCCTACACCAACCCAAGCAATAGTACCGCCAATAGCCGAAGTGCTCATTAATGCCATACCTCCAAAAATTACCCACATAGAAAAACGAGATGTAATATTTAAAATAGGCACTAATTTAGAACGCATCTGTAACCAACTATATGCTGTAGCATGTTGTACTGCATGCCCAACTTCATGTGCTGCAACGGCTGCTGCCGAAGCATTACGCTGCGCATATACTCCCTCACTTAAATTAACCGTTTTATTGGCAGGGTTGTAATGATCTGTTAACATTCCTGGTGTAGAAATAACTTTTACATCTCGTATACCATGATCTGCTAACATTTTTTCTGCAATCTCTGCCCCACTCATTCCATTACGCAAATGTACTTGAGAGTATTTTTTAAACTTACTTTTTAAACGGTTACTAATAACCATACTAAAAAGTCCAAAAACAGCTCCTATTACTATATAACCTATATCGAATCCAAACATAATTTTATTCTATTTTTTATTTAAAGATAATAAAGATTTTTTCATCTATAAAAATCTTATTACATATAAGCAAAAACTTAACCAAACTATATTTATTGTTAAAACCAGAAATAATAACATGGAAACACTGACAAAATGCACTTAAAAAGCTTCTATAATTTCTTTATACACCACTTTACCTCTTACAATATTTAATCCTTTTTTTAGCGACTCATCTTTTTCGCAGGCTTTTTTCCAACCCAAATTAGCTAGCTTCAACACATAAGGCAATGTTACATTTGTTAACGCCACCGTAGAGGTATAAGGTACCGCTCCTGGCATATTTGCCACACAATAATGCACCACATCTTCTACTATAAAAACAGGGTTCTCGTGTGTTGTTGGCCTCGTAGTTTCTATACACCCTCCTTGATCAACAGCTACATCTACAATTACAGTTCCTGGACGCATGTATTTTAGCATGTCTCTTGTAATTAAATTAGGGGCTTTTGCTCCTTTTAAAAGTACGGCCCCGATAATTAAATCGTGATTTTGTATTAATTTACGAATATTAAATTCACTAGAAAACTCGGTAATTACATGGCTAGGCATAATATCGTTTACATGTCTTAACCTTTTCATATTAACATCTAACATAGTGACATGTGCTCCCAAACCTGCTGCCATTTTTGCCGCTTGTATACCTACAACACCCGCTCCCAAAACTAATACCCTACCCGGTGCCACACCTGGTACACCGCCTAATAATACACCTCTACCTTTTACGGGTTTCTCTAAATACCTTGCTCCTTGCTGTATAGCCATTCTACCAGCAACCTCAGACATTGGTGTTAATAAGGGCAACGAACCATCTTCATCTTCAACAGTTTCGTAGGCTATACATATAGCCTTTCTTTGCATCATAGACTTGGTAAGAAATTCATCTGAAGCAAAATGAAAATAGGTAAATACAATTTGGTCTTTTTGTATAAGCTGATATTCTTCCTCTATAGGCTCTTTTACCTTTACAATCATTTGACTCATGGCATATACCTGACCTATTTCATCTAAAATAATTGCACCAGCCTCTTTATAGTCTCCGTTAGAAAAACCACTACCTTCTCCTGCTCCTGATTGTACATAAACCGTGTGTTTATTCTTAACCAATTCAAAAACTCCGGCAGGAGTAACCCCCACTCTATTTTCGTTGTTTTTTATTTCTTTAGGTATACCTATTATCATGATATTTAATTTTTTACTCCCTAAAGTTCAAAAAATTAGCCTAAAACAAGAAATAAGACACCTAAAATCAGGCGATTAATGAGAAAAAATACTGTATTAAAAAAATGAGCACAAAAAAAATAAAGGCTCTACTTTTTTAGAACACTTTTATTACGAAATTTACAAAAGCTAACTATTTGTATTTTAACTTTAATACAATGACGATTATCACTAATATAAGCGTAACAATATTGGCAACTATCATAGATAAACTATTAATGTAATAGCCATATATTAACCAAAGTATAATCCCTATTAAAAAAGCAATATACATGGTTAATGAAATATCCTTGGTAGATTTTTCTTTCCATGCTTTATACACTTGCGGAAAAAATGACGATGTAGTAAATACAGCCGCTATTAAGCCTAAAATTTCTATGCTTTCCATAGTTTAGCTTTTTTATAATTAAAAACCCTCTCTTAGGTAAAGAGAAGGTTTTTAATTTAACCTACTATATTTATAATTTTCCCTGGCACTACAATTACCTTTTTAGGGGTACGCCCTTGTAATTGCTGCTGCGTTTTCTCGTGTGCCATTACGGTTGCTTCTATATCTTCTTTAGACATATCTAATGGCAATACTAATTTAAAACGCATTTTACCATTAAAAGATATTGGGTACTCCTTGCTGCTCTCTACCAAATGCTTTCCATCGAACTTTGGAAATGCTGCTGTTGCAATGGAAGTAGTATTCCCTAATTTACTCCATAATTCTTCTGCTATATGCGGTGCATAAGGAGATACTAAGATTATAAGTGACTCTAATATCTCTTTACTTGTACATTTTTGAGATGATAGCTCGTTTACGGCAATCATAAAAGTAGATACCGATGTATTAAAACTAAAGTTCTCTATATCTTCTTCTACTTTTTTAATGGTTTTATGTAATGTTTTTAAATTATCTGCTGTTGGTGTAGTTGCTGTTACATTAAAAGCTCCTTCTGCTCCAGAATGATACAAACGCCATAGTTTTTTAAGGAAACCATGCACCCCAGTAATACCGGCTGTATTCCAAGGTTTAGATTGTTCCAAAGGTCCTAAAAACATCTCGTATAAACGTAAAGAATCTGCCCCGTACTCTACACAAATATTATCTGGACTTACCACATTGTATTTGGATTTGGACATTTTTTCAACTTCATGATGTGCTAATAATTTACCATCATTTTCACAGAAAAATTTTGCTTCAGAAAATTCTTCTCGCCACTTTCGTAATGCATCGATATCAATAGAACTTTGGTTATCAACAAAACTAACATCAATATGAATTGATCTAATTGTTGGAGTTAGCTCTTTTTTATTTAAACCATATTTATTACAAAACTCTTCTAACTCTGTCCAATGCTCAGGATTTTCTGCAAAATCATCCTGAGTAAACACTTCAGCAGAAAAGTAAACATTAGGAACATTTTCTGGAGTTAATGCCTCATAAACAAAAGCACTCGTTCCTGTAATCATACCTTGGTTAATAAGTTTTTTAGCAAACTCATTTTTAGACACCACACCTTTATCAAACAAAAACTTTTGCCAAAAACGCGCATACAACAAGTGTCCTGTGGCATGCTCACTACCACCAATGTATAAATCTACATCTTGCCAGTAGTTCATAGCTTCTGTGGAGAATATCTCATTTTCGTTGGTTGGGTCCATATAACGGTTAAAGTAGAAGCTACTCCCCGCCCATCCTGGCATGGTATTTAACTCTAATGGCCAAATTGTTTTATGATCTATTTCGCTATTAGGCACTACTGTGTTGGTAAGAGTATTCCAAGCCCAAACCTCAGCATTTCCTAATGGTGGTTCGCCCGTTTCGGTTGGTAAATATTTTTCTACCTCTGGCAATGCAATAGGTAAATGCTCGGCAGCTATCATTTGCGGCATTCCGTCTACATAATACACAGGAAATGGCTCTCCCCAAAAACGTTGTCTGCTAAAAACGGCATCACGCAGTCTATAATTAATTTTTCCTTTTCCTTGGTTTAATTGTTCTAACTCAAAAATGGCTCTTTTTACCGCTTTCTTATAGGGTAATCCGTTTAAAAAATCAGAATTTGCAATTACCGTTTTATCTTTATCTGCAAAGGCTTCTTCTGTAATATCTACACCTTCAAAAATATTAGGGATAGGAATATTAAAATGCTTTGCAAAATCATAATCTCGCTGATCACCACAGGGTACTGCCATTACAGCCCCTGTTCCATAACCTGCTAATACGTAATCTCCTATCCAAATAGGAATTGGTGCTTTGGTAAATGGGTGTTCTGCATACGCTCCTGTAAATACGCCAGATATTGTTTTTACATCTGCCATACGATCGCGCTCACTACGTTTTGCCGTAGCTTCTATATAAGCCTCTACTGCTGCTTTTTGCTCTGGTGTTGTTATGCTTGCTACCAACTCGTGTTCTGGAGCTAAAGTCATGAAACTTACTCCAAAAATAGTATCGGGTCTGGTTGTAAATACCTCTATAACGACATTATGTCCGTTTACATTAAAAGTTGCCATTGCCCCTTCTGAACGACCAATCCAATTGGTTTGCGAATCTTTTAAGGGCTGTGGCCAATCTATAGTTGCTAAATCATCTAACAAGCGTTGTGCGTAAGCAGAAATACGCATACTCCACTGTGTCATTTTTTTACGAACTACAGTATGCCCACCACGCTCAGATACACCATTTACAATTTCATCATTAGCCAAAACAGTTCCTAATGCTGGGCACCAGTTTACTTCTGTTTCTGCCAAATAGGTTAATCTATATTGCAATAAAATTTCTTGCTGCTTTTTAGTATCAAAAGCATTCCATTCTTCAGCTGTAAAAACTGCTATATCTTCATCTGATACGGCATTTACGGTGGCATTTCCTGCCGTTTTAAAAACCGCAATTAAAGTCTCTATATCTTCTGCCTTATCTGTATCTTTATTATACCACGAATTAAATAACTGAATAAAAATCCACTGTGTCCATTTGTAGTATTGCGGTGTAGAAGTTCTTACCTCTCTACTCCAATCAAAAGAAAAACCAATTTTATCTAACTGCTCTCTATACCTGTTAATATTGGTTTCCGTTGTTATTGCTGGGTGCTGCCCAGTTTGTATGGCATACTGCTCTGCTGGTAAACCAAAAGAATCGTAGCCCATTGGGTGCAACACATTAAAACCTTTGTGTCTTTTGTAACGTGCATAAATATCACTAGCAATATACCCCAAAGGATGCCCAACATGTAAACCAGCTCCTGACGGATAAGGAAACATATCTAACACATAAAACTTTTCTTTATCAGAATTATTTTCTGCTTTAAATGTTTGTTCTTTTGCCCAATATTTTTGCCACTTGGCTTCAATTTCTTTGAAATCGTAATTCATGCGAGATAATTCAGTTTATGAATGCTTTTTCTATTGTATATTTTTTAAGTACACAAATGCGGGGCAAAAATAAGTTTAATAGCCGAAAGGGGAAAATCTAAAACCAGATCTAACTGTTATAAATAGCCTAAAAACAGCTATAGCTGTTTGTTATTCCATTTACTTTGCTATTTTTACGTATTGATTGTTTTTTCTATGAGCAAATCTTTTGAACGATACCAAAAAAGAAAATTAATATCTTCTTATTTCTCTGTAATACTAAGTATTGGACTCGTCCTTTTTTTATTAGGAATTTTAGGTCTTTTAGTACTTAATACTAAAAAATTAGGAGACCATTTTAAAGAACAGATTACTGTTTCGGTATTTTTAAAAGATACTGCAAAACCTGTAGAAATTGATCAGCTACAAAAAAGTTTAGCTATGGCGGCGTATACCAAAGAGGCTGTTTTTGTTTCTAAAGAAGAAGCTGCCGAACAACATAGCGAGGATATAGGAGAAAATTTTATTGAATTTTTAGGCTATAATCCTCTAAAAAATTCTATAGATGTTACTTTAAAAGCCGATTTTGTTTCTCCCGAACAAATGGAAGAAATTGCAAAAAACATAAACACCAAAACTTATGTGCACGAGGTTAGTTATGATAAGCCTTTAATTTCTTTACTAAACAATAATGTAAAACGGATTGGTTTTTGGATTTTAGTAGCTAGTGGCGTTTTTACATTTATTGCCGTGCTGCTTATAAATAGTTCTATTCGCCTATCTATCTACTCTAAACGTTTTATTATAAAAACCATGCAAATGGTAGGGGCTACCAAAAAATTTATTCGCTTACCTTTTATATGGACCAATATAAAATTAGGCATGTTAGGTGCTTTAATTGCTTTAATTGCGCTTGGCGGTGTTTTATTTTATATAGATACTACTTTTCCTGAGCTTCATTTATTTAATGACACGCTTTCTTTGGCTATTGTTTTTAGTGGTGTTTTTATTTTAGGAATTTTAATTTCACTTGTAAGTACTTTTTTTGCTACGCAGCGTTTTCTTAACTTAAGAACAGACGAACTATATTATTAGAAACAATGGATAAAATTCAACTTTTAATAAAACAGACGGAAGACGCTTATAAATGGACCCATAAACTTGTTAGTACCATTCCTGTTGATGCTTGGAAAGAAACACCAAAAATTATAGCTTCTAATATTTCTTGGCAAATAGGGCATTTAATTTTAAGTGAATATTACCATTCTATACTAGTAACTGTAGGGCATCAGCAAGATATTTTAGCACAAATACCTTTAAAAGAATACACCAAATTATTTTCTTTTAATACAAATCCTGAAGCAAATATAAATAGTACTAACCCCAAAGAACTTTTAGCACATTTAAGTATTGTTGAAAAGAAATCTATTGAGGTATTACAATCTTTAACAGAGGAAGATTTAAAAGACGATTTGGTTCCTGGAGGGATGAAGCATCCGGTAGCCAAAAACAAATACGAGGCTATAGATTGGAACATAAAACATACCATGTGGCATTGTGGACAAATAGCAATTATAAAAAGAATTATAAACGAACCTTATAATTTTGTTTCTGGAAACTCATAATTTATATCATCCTAAAATATAAAGTTAACCTTACTTCATTAAATTTGCATCATGAAAAAAACAAACAATAAACCCGAAGGAACTAAACAAGAGTTTATTTTTCAGAAGAAAAATTACTTATTTATGTTTATTGGTTTAGCTTGTATTACATTAGGTTTTGTGTTAATGAGCGGTGGTGGTAGTGATGACCCTAACGTTTTTAACCCAGAAATCTACAATTTTAGACGCATACGTTTGGCTCCTACTCTAGTTCTTGTAGGTTTAGGAATAGAGATTTACGCCATTTTATTAAACCCAAATAAAAAGAAAAAATAGTTTGGATACTTTAGACGCAATTATTTTAGGTATTATTCAAGGATTAACAGAATTTTTACCTGTTTCTTCTAGTGGACATTTAGAATTAGGAAAAGCCATATTAGGAGATAACTCGGTTCCTGAAGAAAGTCTTTTATTTACTGTTGTACTACATTTTGCTACTGCATTAAGTACTATCGTTGTTTTTAGAAAAGATATTTGGGAAATTATAAGTGGTCTTTTTCAGTTTAAATGGAACGAAGAAGCTCAGTTTTCTGCTAAAATTATACTTTCTATGCTACCTGCTGTTATGGTGGGTTTATTTTTTGAAGAGCAACTAGAAGCCTTCTTTGGCGGAAACATAAAACTAGTTGGTTTTATGCTTATTATTACTGCTGTATTATTATATTTTGCAGATAAGGCTAAAGATACCTCTAAAAAAGTTTCCTTTAATAATGCTTTTATAATAGGAATATCGCAAGCTATTGCTATGCTACCAGGAATATCTAGAAGTGGTGCAACCATATCTACATCTGTACTTTTAGGAGTAGATAAAACTAAAGCCGCTCGTTTTTCTTTTTTAATGGTAGTTCCTTTAATTTTTGGAAAAATAGCTAAAGATATATTGGGTGGTGAACTTCATTTTCAGGGAGATCAGGCTACAAGTATGGGCGTAGGTTTTATAGCTGCTTTTGTATCTGGAATTATTGCTTGTACATGGATGATACAGTTAGTAAAGAAAAGTAAGTTATCTTATTTTGCTATTTATTGCTTAATTGTAGGTTTAATAGCTGTTGGATATAGTATCTGGGGTTAATACTATACATCTCTATTATGAAAACTAAAGAAGATTTTTTAAACGGACAGTTATTATTAATTGATAAACCTTTAACATGGACTTCTTTCCAGGCGGTTAATGCTTTAAAATGGGCTATTCGTAGAAAGTTCGATTTAAAAAAAATAAAAATAGGACATGCTGGCACCTTAGACCCTCTAGCTACAGGGCTTTTATTAATTTGTACTGGAAAATTTACAAAGAAAATAAATGAACTTCAGGGTCAGTTAAAAGAATATACAGGAGATATAACGCTAGGAGCAACAACACCTTCTTACGATTTAGAAAGTGAAATAGATAACGAATATCCTATAGCACATATTACCAATATTCTTATACACGAAACTACCCAACAATTTATAGGACAGATAGAACAAGTACCTCCTATTTTTTCTGCTTTAAAAAAGAATGGAAAACGTTTGTATGAATATGCTCGTGAAGGCGAAAAGGTAGAAATTAAATCTAGGTCTATAGAAATTTTTGAGTTCGAAATTACCAACATTAAATTACCCGTAGTAAGTTTTAGAGTAGTTTGCAGTAAAGGTACCTACATACGTTCTTTAGCACATGATTTTGGAAAGGCCTTAGAATCTGGCGGACACTTATCTGCTTTACGAAGAACCAAAATAGGCGACTATAACGTAAATACTGCTATAACCCCTGTTGATTTTGAGAAAGTGGTATTAGGTAACGTACCAATGCACAGTAATTTTTAGGCTTGTACCTTTCCGTTCAACGAATTTTTTAAATATTTCTATAAAAAAACGGTTATAGTTTTATGAATTTAAGTAGAAGCTCATTATCCCTTATAATAACCTTCTTCTCTATGTCTCTTATTGTATTGTGTTTATACAACATACATTTAGGCGCAGAAGTAGAAGAAGAGTATATTATAGAAATGAGTTTAGACGAAGAAACTATTGAGGAAATTCTTAAAGAAGAAGAACAAACTCCACAAGAAACTGCAAAAGGAGAAACCATTAAAAGTCATTTAGCTTTTAATGAAACAGCAAAGCCTAGTTATGGTAATCCTGAGCCTTTAAAAACATTAGAAGAAATTATAGCCGAAAAAGAAACAACTACAGAGGCTGGTAACGATACATCTGAACTATCAGATTCGGCAGCTAATTATGCGGCTAGTTTAAAAGAACTTGCTAAAAAAAGACAAGAAAAACAACAACTTTTAGGAGAACTAAATGCAGATAAAGAAGTAAGAACGTCTAATTATGCTCGTAGAAACACCTCCGTATCTTATTCTTTAGTAGATAGAAATAATGTGAGTTTACCTGTCCCTATTTATACTTGTATAACTGGTGGTAAAGTTGTTATAAATATAGTGGTAGATACTTTAGGTAATGTTATTGATGCAGAACTAAACAAAAAAAGTTCTAGCACTACCAATGGTTGTTTGGTAGAAAATGCTATTGAATATGCTTACAAATCTAAATTTAATAGTATTAGTAAAGATGCATCCCAAAAGGGAAGCATTACCTACTTATTTCAAAGTAAGTAATGCTTTAAGGTCTTCAACTGTATTTTGCCCTTTGTCTTTTGTATACCAAAGCTGTAAATCTTGTTTAAACTCAGGAGTTAACTTTCCATGCTCTTGTTTATAATCTGCTGCCATTTTTGTAGCTACACTAGGTCTTGGCCCCCAATTGCCTATTACTTTACCAGATGCATTATCTACAGCTATTAATTTAGGAATAGACATTCCTCCATTTGTTAAAAACTGATTCATAAGTTCCAAATTTTCATCACGTAATAATACTTTAAAATTAAGCTTAGGGTCTGCTTCTGCTATTTTATGCATTACAGGCATTGTCTGGGCTGCATCTCCACACCAACTTTCCGTAAGTACAATCCACGTAGTTTCATTAACAACTTTAGGTAAGGTATCTACATCAAACTTTAAAGTTTTATCTAAACGTTTCATACGCCTATCATTAAGCATCGTATAATTTGTAAGCGCTTCTGTTTGGTTTTCTCCTGTAGACTTTCCTTCTTTTGCCAAACCGGCAACTAAGTCTCTATATGCGGTATAAGAGATTGTATTCTGAATACTATCTTTTATTAATTCTTCTGAGTCTTTAACTATTTCTTTCTCCATATTTTTTATTATTAAGAATGTAAAATTTGGGTTTAGTTAGTGGCTGTAACTATTAAAAACTTACAATAAAGATAAAAAAGCATCCTAAACATTTTGTTTAAACACACACCAACTACTGATTAACAGATATTTATAAAAAATATTATTCACAAAAATTATTTTACAATAAAATTCTTACGAATAAACTACAATAAAGTAAGAAAAAGAAAGTTTTGTTGTACATAACAAAACCAATAATTATGACCAGAGAAGAGCAATTAATGTTCTGTAAAAAGTGTACTAATAGAAAATTAGATATGCAACAGGGCATGTTATGCAATTTAACAGGAGAAAAAGCAAATTTCTCTACAGAATGTTCTAGTTACAACTTAGATACCACTCTAGAAGAAAAGCAAGAAAATCTTGAACCAATTGATAACGAAGATTTACTGGCAAAAATGTCTGATAAAACATTAGACCTATTACGTGCAGAGCAAAATTATCCAATAGCATTAATTGCGAGTATTATTGCAGGCATAATTGGTGCTATTATATGGGCTATTATAACTGTAGCTACAGAATACCAAATAGGTTATATGGCAATTGCAATTGGTGCAGCAGTTGGGTATACCATGAGATACTTTGGAAAAGGAATTGACCAAATTTTTGGAATTACAGGAGCCATAGTTGCTGTTTTAAGCTGTGCTCTAGGGAACTTTTTTAGTATTATTGGGTTTACTGCTAAATTTGAAACACTCGGCTACCTAGAAACTCTTACTTTATTTGATTACTCACAATTAATTCCTTTAATGTCTGAAACATTTAGTTTTATGGATGTTGTATTTTATGGCTTTGCTGCATATGAAGGCTACAAATTTGCCTTCCGTACATTTACGGAAAAAGAAATAGCAGCGCTATCAAATAACTAGGTTTTCTAAATTTATTAATAATATTCTTTTATCTTTAAATTAAAATTTAAAGTAATGGAAAAACATAAATGTGGTTGGTGTGTTGGTGATGATTTATACGAAGCATATCATGATTTAGAATGGGGAGTACCTGTTAAAGATGACGCTACATTATTCGAATTTTTAATTCTAGAAACTTTCCAAGCGGGTCTAAGTTGGATTACCGTATTGCGTAAGCGCGAAAACTTTAGAAAAGCTTTTGATAATTTTGATTATAAAAAAATTGCCAAATACGAAGAAGATAAACTAAACGCTCTATTACAAGACGAAGGTATTATTCGCAATAAATTAAAAGTAAAAGCTACAGTTTCTAACGCTAAAGCTTTTATGCAAATACAAGAAGAATTCGGAAGTTTTAGCAGCTACATTTGGGGTTTTATAGATGGCAAACCAATAAAAAACTCTTTTGATAATTATAAAAATGCTCCTGCTAACACACCGCTTTCAGATACTATTAGTAAAGACTTAAAAAAAAGAGGTTTTAAATTTGTGGGTAGTACTGTAGTTTATGCGCATATGCAAGCTACAGGAATGGTTAACGACCATGAAGTTGGTTGTTTTAGGTATAATGAAGTATAATTTTTTAGTATACTTTGCTTTTTTTACCTTGTGTTACACCTCAATAGCGCAAAGTAATTTTGCAGTATTAAATGAACCTTATTTAGAATTTAACAGCACTATTTCTAATAAATACAGCTTAAATTTTTCTTTAAAAGAAAGGCAATTTATTTATGAAAATAAAGCCCTACAATTTAAACATAGGCACATAGATTTTGGTCATTTTTCCCTACTAAAATTAAAAAACAACGCAAGCTTTGGTATTGGAATCCTCTACAGAAGTATTGGTAATTTTGATAATATAAGTAATGAGTTTAGAGTTACAGAGCAATTCCTTATCAAAGGAAATAAATACAACCATAGACTTAGATTAGATCAGCGTTATTTAAATACATTAACGATTCATAGATTTAGATACAAACTATCTAAAAAATTATTTTTGAATTCTAAAAAGGCATCCATAACATTAGCTAACGAAGCTTTATTTAGCTTGTGTAAAGCATCCTTAAAATTAGAAAATAGAATTGCTATGGTTTTTGCTTACAAATCTTCTGAAAATTTAGAATTTTCTCTTGGTTTAGAGCATAGGTTATATAATTATAACCATAAAGCAAGTCATACTTTTGTTATGCTACCAAGTCTTATTTTTAAAATATAATTTAAAAACTATTATATGCGCTTTAAATAATCTACAAATTCTTCTCTAGGTATTTCTTTTGCCCCCATACTTTCTAAATGATTGGTATGTATTTGGCAATCTATTAAAGTGTAATTACGCAATTCTTCGGCTAATTTTATAAATATTAGTAATATATCAATTAAAAATAACCTTATTTTTTTGGCTGTAAATTATTTTTTACTTGTGTATTTTTTCCTACGACAAAAAAAATTGTTTCTCCATATTATTTAATATGTTTACAATTAGAATATTAAAGCTAATTAATGTATTATTTACTATTTTTCATTAAAATAATACTGTATTCCCTTTTAATCAATTTATTTAAAACCTATTAAAATGAAAAAAATAACGCTTCTACTTTTTTTAACTATTTCTAGTTTTTCTTTTGGGCAAAATTGCTCTACTCTTAGTCCATTAGACTGTTCGGACTTAGCTGTATCATTACCTTATAATTTAGATTTTAATTCATCAACATCTAACACAATTATAGATTCTAGTGGTTTAGGAACAGGATTTACATCAATTATGGAAAAATCTGGAAATGCAAGCGGTTATGAACCATCTTTATTGAATATCTCTGGCGGTTCTCTACAAATGCAATCTCAAGCAGGGATAGCTTATTTAAGTAATAATAATCAGGTAAATACATTAGGAGTAGGGCTAGAAGAAATTACTTCACCTTCAATAACCATAAAAACAACACTTTTAAATATTACTACAGGAACGGGTAGTGCCCAATCTGGTATTTGGTTTGGCTTTAATCAGGATAATTTTGTGAAATTTTGTGTTGTGAATAACCATAATTTAGAATTACGTGTAGAATCTGGCGGAATATCAACAACTGTAAACCAAAGTTTTCTTACAGCTTCAGTTTATGGAAAAGATATTTTATTAGAATTGATAATAAACAAAAATGTATCAACTATAGAGGCCTACTATACTATTTTAGATGAAGCAAATGACAGGACTTTTGTTGGAAGTAAAGAATTACCTCAAAATTATTTAGTAGGAAGACAAATAAACTCTTCTTATTTATCTTTTGCTGGAATCTATACTACGCATAGATCTGGATCCCAGTTTACTACTTCTTTTGATTCTTTTAGTATTGAAGGGGAAACAATTACTGCTCCTTCTAACCCATCAACTGGCGGAAATTCGACAACAAGTTTATGGACACAAGAAACAAATAACAATATTTCTTATACCAGTAACGATTCAAAAGTAATTATAAAGGGGACTGGAACAAATAATTTTAATGGAGCATCTCTTATTTTGGCAGCAGATGGTGTTAACACTGGAAACAAACATTCTGCTACTTGGTTTATAAATCATAGAAGTACAACAGGAACCGCAACTTTTGAAATGCAACGAAGAGATGTAAATGGTAATCATCAAGGTAATTTATTAAAATACAGAGATGGTGAGGGATGGCTTTTTAATACGGCAGCATCTAAAACTGGAAATGTTACCAATGCTATGTCTATAAATGAAACTGGTAGTATTGGTATAGGAACAGAAAACGTACCAACTAATTACAAGCTTGCAGTAAATGGCAGAATAATAAGTGAGGAACTAAAAGTACAGCTAAAAACCAATTGGCCAGATTATGTTTTTAAGAATGATTATAAATTACCAACTTTAAAAGATGTTGCAAAGCACATAAAAGAAAAAGGGCATTTAAAAGATGTTCCAAGTGCCAAAGAAGTAAAAGAAAACGGTATACTACTAGGTGAAATGAATGCTAAACTTTTGCAAAAAATAGAAGAGCTTACACTTTATACTATAGAACAGGAAGAAAAACTAAAAAAGATGAATAATTTAGAAAATCGGATACTAAAACTTGAAGCTTTATTAAATAAATAATACTAAAAATAGGTTATCTAAAACAAAAGTCTCTTAATATTTTAAGAGACTTTTTATGTATTAAATACGCTTTAAATAATCTACAAATTCTTCTCTAGGTATTTCTTTTGCTCCCATACTTTCTAAATGATTGGTATGTATTTGGCAATCTATTAAAGTGTAATTACGCAATTCTTCGGCTAATTTTATAAAAGCAAATTTAGAGGCATTACTTACTGTGCTAAACATACTTTCTCCACAAAAAACATGACCTAAATCTATGCCATATAAGCCTCCTACTAAAACATTGTTTTCCCATACTTCATAAGATTTTGCTATACCTATTTTATGTAATTTTAAATAGGCCTCTTTCATAGTATTCGTAATCCAAGTTCCTTCTTGCCCTTCTCTTTTTACTGTAGCACATTTATTAATTACCGCTTCAAAACAAGTGTTTTTTGTTAACTTAAATTGTTCACTTTTTAACACTTTTTTCATGCTCTTAGAAATTTTAATTTCTTTAGGAAACAAGACCATTCTTTGGTTTGGGCTCCACCATAAAATATAAGAGTCATCACTATCAAACCAAGGGAAAATTCCGCTCTTATAAGCTAACAATAAACGTTCGGGAGATAAATCGCCTCCTATAGCCAATAACCCATCTTCTGTAGCATTATCTACCGAAGGAAAAACCAATGTATTGGTAAGTATATGTATGGGTTTACTATTCAAAAGAAACAATTTATTATCTAAGTTACTAAAAACACAAAGCCTATTCAATTTAAAACTGAATAGGCTCTATTATATTTTATACACGGTGTATACTAAAATGGTAAATCGTCGTGATCTTCTTCATTAATATTATCAGCTGGCTCAAAAGCATCCATTGGAGGCACTGTAGGCATCCCTGCACTAGCATCTGGAGTTGCCGCTTGCAAATTTTCTATTCTCCAACCTTGAATAGAATTAAAATATTTTGTTTCTCCTTGTGGATTTACCCACTCTCTACCCCTTAAATTTATACTTACTTTTACACTTTGCCCTAATGCATAACTATTTAATAAGTCGCATTTATCTTGTATAAACTCTATCATAAGATGTTGAGGGTATTGTTCCTCTGTAGTTACAACTAATTCTCTTTTTCTAAACCCATTACTACCAAAAGTTTGAGTTTCTCCAAGCATTTTTATTTTTCCTTGTATTTCCATCTTAAGTTATTTTAAAATCATTCATCTTCTGGTAAAAAAGCACAGAAAACTTTACCAATAATTTCACAAATGTACGTAAATTGTAAGCTATATAAAATAGTAGATTGCCACCCTAGCAACATATTTTCTCTAGAATTACGTTATATTTATTAACAAGAAATATTTGGATGCGCTTTAATCCTAAAAACACTATCAATATTATACTACTTGTAGCATCTTTTGCTATTGTTAGTCTTATTTTATTAAATACAAATAGTTTCTTTAAAAAATTTAAAGAAGAAGAACGTCTTAAAATGGAAATATGGGCTATGGCTCAGTCCGAATTTTTAAGTTCTCCAGAGAATATTGATTTAGGAAATTTACATGTTACTATTTTTAAAAACAATACGTCTAGCCCAATGATATTGGTAAATAAAGACGATTCTATTAAGACTAATAATATGTCTGAGGAACTTACCAAAGACCCTAATTATGTATATAAAAAAATAGCTCAATTTAATAGCGAAAACACTCCTATTTCTATAGATTACAAAGGAGAACACATAGCTACTTTATATTATGGAAATTCCGAAGTTTTAAATAAACTAAAATATTACCCTATAGCATTATTACTTATTATATTTTTATTTGCTGCCGTAATTTTCTTTTTCTTTAAAACTAATAAAGCTTCTGAACAGAACAAGTTATGGGCGGGTATGGCAAAAGAAACTGCTCACCAAATAGGAACGCCATTGTCTGCATTATTAGGATGGAACGAACTTTTAAAGGCTGAAAATGTAAATTCTGCTATTACTAAAGAAATATCTAAAGATATATCTAGATTAGAAACCATTACAGAACGTTTTTCTAAAATAGGTTCGTTGCCAGAATTAAAAACACATGATATTGTTGCTGAAACAAAAAATGCTTTTGATTATCTAAAATCTAGAAGTTCTAATTTAATAGAATTCTCTTTTGATAGCAACATCCCTTCTTTACCTGTAAAATTAAATTTACCTTTATATCACTGGACTATAGAAAACCTAGTTAAAAATGGTATTGATGCAATGAAAGGGAAAGGCGCTATTGCTATTAGAATTATACCTGAAGGAAAACATAATGTTTCTATTTTAATCGAAGATACTGGGCAGGGTATTCCTAAAGGCAATTTTCAGACTGTGTTTAATGTAGGATACACCTCAAAAAAAAGAGGCTGGGGACTAGGCTTATCGCTAGTGAAAAGAATTATAGAAGAATACCACAAGGGAAAAGTAAAAGTACTTTCTTCTAACAAAGAGGGTACAATAATGCAAATATCTTTAACAGCTAACACCTAATGATATGGCAAAGGAAAAATTAGTAGTAATTAGCACATCTGACCTAACTAACAACTGCCCAAAATGTTTTAATCAGGAACTAAAACTTACTTTTTATCAAAAGCACACTTATGGCGCTTTGTACCATAAAATTACAGGTGAAATAACACAAGCCATAACATGCAATACTTGCAAATCTACTATATATCCTGTAGACTGGACAGATGATATTGAACGTGTTTTTGAATACTATAAAAAAGCTATAAGTCCAGAAAAAAAATCTTTAAAATACACTTCTCTTTTCTATGGACTTATTTTATTTTTTATTGTTGCTATTAGTATATTAATATACTTGGGGTTCTTTTCAAATTTAAAAACGATATAATGTCATTTGAAACTCAATTACCCGATTTCATAGCAAAAATAAAATATCTATCAACAGATGAAGGCGGACGCAATACACCTATTAAATCTGGATATAGACCACATATTAAATTCCCATTTTCAAAAATGATGACTTCTGCACAACAAAAATTTATTAATCAAGATATTGTTAATCCAGGAGAAACTGTTAATGCTGAAATAATGATTCTCTCTCCTAATTTTTTTAAACACATGCTAAAGGTAGGAATGGAATTTAAAGTTGGAGAGGGCTCTAAGATTGTTGCTAATGGAAAATTAATTAAAATACTTAATTCTGACTTAATTAGAAGCTAACTTTTTAATTAAAAAACAAACTCTTTTATTTTATCTGCAATAGCCGTAAATTCTTCTGAATTTAAGCTTACTTTATGCTTAAATGTTGCCTCTTTCATATCATTTAAAGGAATTAAATGTACATGTACATGCGGTACTTCTAAACCTATTACCGTAAGCCCTACCCGCTTACAATCTATTGCTTTTTCTATAGCTAAGGCTACCTTTCTAGAAAACATCATTAAACCTGTGTAGGTTTCTTTATCTAAATCGGTAAGTTTATCTACTTCTTGCTTAGGAATACATAAAGTATGCCCTTCTGCATTTGGATTTATATCTAAAAAAGCAAAAAAATGCTCATCTTCTGCTATTTTATAGCATGGAATTTCTCCGTTAATAATCTTAGTAAAAATACTTGCCATGGCTTTGTTGTTTAGTAGTTTGTTTGCATAAAAAATCCCATCAAAATTTTGATGGGATTAAATATATAATTTTATTCGGTTTTTAGTCTCTTGTAATTTCTACAATTTCTAATTTTAGAATACCGTTTGGCACTTTTACTTCTGCTACATCACCCACAGATTTCCCTAACAAGCCTTTACCTATTGGAGAATTTACAGATATCTTACCTGTTTTTAAATCAGCTTCGCTTTCTGCTACCAAGGTATATTTCATTTCCATACCATTGTTCTGGTTTTTTATCTTAACAGTAGACAATACCAATGCTTTAGATGTATCTAATTGCGACTCATCTATTAAACGTGCTCCTGCAACTACTTCTTCTAATTTAGATATTTTAAGTTCTAATAATCCTTGTGCTTCCTTAGCTGCATCATACTCTGCATTTTCAGACAAATCTCCTTTGTCTCTTGCTTCTGCAATTGCTTGTGATGCTTTAGGTCGTTCTATATCTTTAAGCTGACTTAATTCTGCTCTTAATTTTTTTAATCCTTCTGCGGTATAATAAGATACTTTACTCATAACTTATTTATTTTATAAATAACAAAAATCCTCTTTTTATAGAGGATTTAAGACAAATATACATTTTTTTTGTTCAATTTTGTGTAAATTATACTAAAACCAGATTACGGTATGAAGCGTTTATTTACTATTTTATTATTGCTTATTCTTTTCTCTTGCGATTCTAATAGAACCAATAGAAATCCTTTTTTACAAGAATTAAATATTTCTTTCTCTATTAATACAAATTTGCCTAGTTATAACGCTTTAACCAATATAGGAAGTGCTGTTTATGTAGATTCTCCGCAGGCAACTCGTGGTGTATTTGTTATTAGAGCTAACTTTAATACCTACAGAGCCTTTGAAGCTAGTTGTCCTAACCATGAGCCTAACGGATGTTCTACTATGATACTAGATGGTAGTGTTGTTACTTGTTCTTGTGAAGATTATGAATACTTATTATTTACGGGGCAACTACTTAATAGACCAGATGATGGCAATAGGTATTACGATATGCTAGAATATAGAGCTACAGGTAATGGCAACATTATTACAATTTCTAATTAATAACTCCTAAAATACTATCCATAACCCAGCTGGTATGCAATGCCGTTTCTCCTATTGATGGATGCTCTTTGTTTTCCATAAGATGTTTCCGAATATTTTCTACATGATATTGCTGTACATTTTTAGGGTTTTCTATAAATAAACGTTCTTCGTCTTTAGCATTAAAACATATAATTGGCTCTTCTTTAAATACCGAAAATTCTATTCTCCCAGCACTACCTATTATTTCTACTTTATCTTCTCTGGTATTTGCTCCAAAATTCCAACTACCTTCTCCTGTTATTCCATTTTCATGAATCCAACAAGAAGTAATTGCATCCTTAGCCGTATATAATCCTTGTTGGTTAGTACTAATACCCCTTGCTTTTTTTACAGCACCTAATAAATAAACAAATAAATCTAGTCCATGGCTTGCTAAATCATCAAAATAACCCCCTGGTGCTACAGCAGCATCAGTACGCCAATTATAAGTTCCATTAATATCTAAATCATTTGCAGGCTTACTTAAGTGCCAACGTATATGCCTTACTTCTCCTATTTTTTTATGAGCTAACCATTCTTTCACTTTTAAAAACCGTGGTAACGAGCGCCTGTAATAAGCCACAAATAATGGTAATCTCTTTTCTTTAAATGTGTTATAAATAATAAGGCTATCTGCGTAACTAGGAGACAAAGGTTTTTCTATACAGCAAATTTTACCAGCCTGCGCTACCTTTAATGCATACAATTTATGAGAATCTGGCGGTGTAGCAATATAAACAGCATCTACCTCATTATCTAAAATTAAATCGTCTGCATTAGTATAAAATTTTGCTACTTGGTGCCTTTTAGCATAATCTTCTGCTTTTACAGCATCTCTGCGCATTACAGCAATTAGCTCAAAATCTTTTGTATTCTTGTAGGGAGGTCCACTTTTAATTTCTGTTACAGCTCCACAGCCAATTATTCCCCATCTAATTTTTTCAGGTAATCCCATAAGAATCTATTTATAGTATCAAAAATAAATGTTTTTAGAAGAGATAAAAGAACATCTAAATAAAATATTGAATCTAAAAATAAACTCTCAACCTAATTCTGTACGTATTTCTAATAATGAATAATTTAAAAAAGAGATTTAGAGCCAAAATAATTTCTAGCTACCTAGTTTTAGGTATTTTAACTTTAATTGTAGGCTTCTTTCTTTTTTTTGAAATTAAGACATATATCCTTTCTCAAAACACCACAGAGAGCGACTCTAAACTTATAAAAACTAGCACCTTACTTACTCGTTTATATGATGCTGAGAGTCTTTCTAAAATAGCTTTTCAGCATAAAACCAAAGCAAAATTTAATAGTTACATTAAAAAAATTGACAGTATTCTTGTAGATATAGATCAACTAAAATTAATTACAAATAGTAAACATCAAACCACTTTATTAGATAGTGTGCAGATACTATTATTAGAGAAAGTTAAAAACAGTACTACTTTCTGGAATTTAAAAAGCAACAACAACAAAATTAATTCTATAGATACTGCTTTAAAAGAGTTTCATAAAATGGAAGCTTCCTTTGGTAGACTCACCATCTACAATTTTGAAAAAAACCCAGAAAAACTATCTCCCTACAAAAGAAAGGTATTAGAAAATTGGGTGGCTTATTTAAACAAAAATATTCCTGAAGAAAAAAACATAAAGAATATAGATTCTATTATTAGCATCTCTAAATCTTTACTAACAAAAGCAAGAGAAACAGATATTAAAACACAATACAACTTAAATAAAAAAGAGCTTACATTAGCACGTAACGACCTTGCTCTATCACAACAATTACAACATATTATTTATGCCTTAGAACAGGAGTTAAATAATAACAACCTAAATAATATAGCACAAAGAAAAAAACTATTAAATAAGAGTATTCGTTTAGCAGGTTTAGCGGCAATTATTGGATTTCTAATTGTTGCTTTCTTTACATTTTTAATTACTAAAGATTACTGGAAATCTCAGTTATATCGAATTAAATTAGAGAAGGAAAAAAAGTATTCCGAATCGCTCTTAAAAAGTAGAGAACAACTAATTTCTACTGTAAGTCACGACCTAAAAACCCCGTTAAACACTATTATGGGGTATTCTGAATTAATGCAAAGTACCTCCCTTAACAACAAACAATTTAATTTTCTAAAGAGTATAAATTCAGCATCAAACTATATAAATAATTTGGTAAATGATTTATTAGATTTTTCTAAACTAGAAGCAGAGAAAATAAGAATACATAAATCTCCTTTTATTTTATCTGAGTTAATTACAGAAACTGCCGAAAACATAAAAGAGCAATACACTAAAAAACCCATTCGGCTTAT
The DNA here is from genome assembly GCA_947492955.1 of uncultured Cellulophaga sp. Lineage (GTDB taxonomy): Bacteria > Bacteroidota > Bacteroidia > Flavobacteriales > Flavobacteriaceae > Cellulophaga. The sequence continues at coordinate 141,834 of CANLOV010000002.1, forward strand.
TTTAGATATCGATGATAGTTTAAAAAAAGCTATTGAAGGAGATGCACTTCGTATTAGACAAATTGTAACTAATATTATTAGTAATGCTTACAAGTTTACAGACCATGGCACTATTACTGTTAAAGCTTTTATTAAGAATGTAAATAATAATACGTGCACTACCATTATTAACATAAGCGACACTGGTATTGGTATTAAAAAAGAAAAGCAAGAATTAATTTTTAAAGAATTTTCACAAGCAGATATTACTACTGAAAAAAAATATGGTGGTTATGGTCTGGGGCTAACTATTTCTAAAAAACTAATTACTTTATTAGGCGGCTCTTTAGAATTAAAGAGTGAAATACAAAAAGGGAGTACTTTCTCCATATCTATACCCTTAGAAACTACTTCTAGAGCTATAAATACAAACCAAGAATTAAAAACAAATACACTAAAAAAACTATCTATTTTAATTATTGATGACGATTTATCTATGCTAGGACTGTTAAAAGAAGTGTGTAATAATTTAGACATAACAAGCCATACATTTCATGATTTTAATCTAATCAAAACCCAAGAAAAAATTTCCTATGATATAATCTTAACAGATATTGAAATGCCAACAATCACAGGGTTTGAAGCCTTGAATAAACTAAAATCCAATAATTACAAACATTATAAAAATCAGCCTATAATTGCTATGACTGGCAGAAAAAAAATAGAAAAAAGCACTTATACTAATGCTGGTTTTGCTACCATACTTTATAAACCTTTTACTAAAGATGAACTTTTAAAAATACTGCTGGGTTTATTTCCAAATTATATTAATGTTGTAAAAACAAATACTTTAAAAACCACTAAAAAATCAACTTCTACCCTTTTTAATTTAACTATTTTACATTCTTTTTTAGGGAACGATATAAATGCAATTAGCGATATTCTTAAAACTTTTATAACTGAAACTACGGTAAATACAGGGCTGCTAAAAAATGCTATTTTAAATAATAACACTACCGAAGTACAAAATATAGCCCACAGAATGCTTCCTATGTTTCGCCAATTAGAAACAAAAGATATTATTCCTATCCTAGAAGAACTAGAAGAACAAACAAATACAGAAAAATCAATATTACTAAATATTTTTGCGGACTTAAAGAATAAAATTACTGCCTTAAAATTAGCACTAGAATCTTACTTAGCTACAAATCCAGCTTATAATGGTTAATTTTATTATAAAGTGTTTTTCTTGTTACCTGTAATAATTTAGCAGCTTTAGATTTATTAAAATTGGTTTGTTTTAATGCTTTTATTATTTGATTTTTCTCATAATTTCCCTTAGAAAAATCATCTATACTATCCTGTTTTTGTTCTTGCAGAAAAATTTCTTTGGGCAGTACTTCTATTGTTATAAAATCTCCTGTTGTTAACAATACTGCTCTTTTTATTATATTCTGAAGCTCTCTTAAGTTCCCGGGCCAACTATAATTTTTAAAGAATTCTAGAACTTCATTGGTAAAACCCAAAACACTTTTATTTAAACTATTATTTGCTTTATTTAAAAAGTAAGTGGCGAATAAAATTAAATCGTCTGCTCGCTCTTTTAAGGAGGGTACTTCTATAGAAAACTCGTTAATTCTATGATATAAGTCTTCTCTAAAATCACCTTTTTCTATGGCTTCTAATAAATTTTCGTTGGTAGCTGTTAAAATTCTAACATCTACATTTAACTCTTTGTTTCTTCCTATTCTTTTAATTTTTCTTTCTTGTATAGCCCTAAGTAATTGTATCTGATTTTCATAAGATAAATTCCCAATTTCATCTAAAAATAAAGTTCCTTTATCTGCCGCTTCAAAATAACCTACTTTATCTTCTATTGCTCCTGTAAAACTTCCTTTAGTATGTCCAAAAAACTCACTTGTTGCAATTTCTTTAGGGATAGCACCACAATCAACTGCAATAAAATTATAATCTTTTCTTTTACTTGCCTTATGTATTGCTTTAGCCGTAACTTCCTTACCTGTACCACTTTCTCCTGTTATAAGAACCGACATATCTGTTGGCGCCACCAACATTATATATTCGTTTATTTTTCTTGAAATAGCACTTTCACCTTTTATTTTACTTATGGGTTTAGATTCATTTCTAGATTCTGGCACCTCATAAATTTTTTGTACAGAAGTACCTAATGCATCTGTTATTAATAACATTATTTCTTCTGGAGTAAAAGGCTTGGAAATATAATCATATGCCCCTTTTTTCATTGCAGTAACTGCAGTATCAACTTCAGCATAACCTGTCATTACAATAACTGGTATTTTTGGATATGTATTCTTTATATACTCTAATAATAATAAACCATCATAATTAGGAAGTCTTAAATCTGTTAACACCAAATCAAATGCAGTTGCCTTTAATTTTGATTTTGCCTCAGCTGCATTAAAACTAATTTCTACTTCATATTTATAGCGTATCAAAAACTTTTGAAGCATTTGACAAAAAGAAGTATCGTCCTCTATAATTAAGATTTTTGGCATAAATAGTTTGTTTTACTATCTACGCTAAAATAATTGATACAAGCTATCTGTATTTGTAAAAATTATCATAAAAAAAAGGAGTTGTATTGCTACAACTCCTTTACAAACAAACCAAACCAACTACTTGATATGAACAATCTAAGTAATATAAACGTGTTTAATTATAAATTAACCCAGTTTCCTTCTGCATCTGCATATAAAGTTCCAGATGTACCATCTTCTAATGCAACCTCTAATTTATACTGCTTTTCTTCGTTTACATACGCTTTAGAAATACTAGCTGTAGGATAGTCTTTTGTTAAAGAGGCAGTAATGGCTTCTGGCAAATCAGCAGTCTCAATTTCTGTAAATCCATCTTGAGCAGTTACTTCTACTACTTCTGTTTCTGATACTTCTTCTTGTGCATATGTAGTTAAACTTACTAAAGCTAATACTGCTGCAAAAACTAATCTTTTCATAATGTGTATTTTTAAATTATTAAACTTGTTATGTTTAAAGAAAAGATGATGCCAACAACCAAAAAAATTATAAAAAACTAACATACAGCATTTTACGTTTTTTCAGTTTTAAAACAAGTGTATATTTTTGTGTATTTAATTTTATAAAGTGTGTAAAAAATACACACTATGTTATTAAATAAAAAAAAGAGTTGCCGAAGCAACTCTTAACAAACAATCAAATGCAAAATATTATACTGTTATGGGGAGAACTTAATATTTAATGCTATTTTGATTATCAACAACCTTATAGTTACCGGTTAGTGTTTCTATTAAGGGGGCTTTTATATCTTTTATTAATACTTTATTTGTACTACTCTTTTCTGCTTTTATCTTTTTATCGTGCCAAGCAGAAAACAAACACAAAGCAATTGTTGCAATTCCTAAAATTAAAGAGGTGTTTAATTCTTTCATATACTATTTTATTGTTCTCTATTAATTAAGACACCTCTTTTTATTAAAAGTCACTTTAAAGCATAAAAAAAACCGCAAAATGCGGTTTTTTTATTTAGTTCTGTAATTATATCTTTTATTGGTGAGAAGGTTTTAATAAATCATTTACAGTTTTTACAGGGTTAAAGGTAACTAAGGGCACTTCTACAAATATAGTATTCCAAAATGCCATAGCCCCATTCCATAATCCTGGAAGTTCTAATGCTTTTAAATCTTTTCCTTCTTTTGTTTTTTCTGTTATAAAACCTTGCTTCTCGTCAACAAAATTTAATAAATTATATTTTTCTCCTTTATAATTTTTAACTCCACATACTAAATCTACTGGGTTAAAATGTGTTGAGTTTTTAAATAAACTTACTTGCGACTCATTAGACATATTTACCTGCGCAGATTCTACAATCTGTAAAGATATATTACCATTAATATCTTTCACCCAAAAAGGTCCGCCTCCTGGTTCTCCTTCATTTTTAACCATACCGCAAACACGTATAGGCCTATTCATTTTATCTTTTATAACATCTATTTGCTGCCCAATAGTAAAACTCTCAAATGAATCTGAAAAACGAACATTTAATTCTTTCTCTAAAAAAAGTTTCATTTCATTAAGCTGATCACCTGTAAGATTATTTTCATCTATTTGATTTGCATAATCAAATACTTGCGCTTGTATTTTTAACAATAAACCCGCTAATATCTTTTTACTATTTGCTATCTTTTGTATGTGCTCTTCGGTTACTACATTATCTATATTCTTAATAAAAATAACATCCGCATTTTGCTCATTAAGGTTTTCTATTAATGCTCCATGCCCACCTGGTCTAAAAAGTAAAGAACCATCTGCATTACGAAACAAATTGTTCTCTAAGGTTACCGCAATAGTGTCCGTTGCTGATTTCTGATACGAATAATCTACTTTAAAAGAAGTGTCTGTTGCCTTTGAAACACGGTCTTTAACTTTCGAAAACTCGCTTGCAAACATTTCATTATGCTGTTCAGATATTGTAAAATGCAACTCAGCTTTACCTCCAGACTTTGCGTACAATGCGGCTTCTTTTAAATGCTCTTCAAAAGGAGTTGCCGTAGTATCTTTATAGGTATGAAAAGGTAATAAGCCTTTTGGGAAAAAACCATAATTAAGCGCGCTAGACGAAAGCATTTCTTTTACAAATAAATAAACTTCATCATTTACAGAAGTTACTTTAGATGCTATTTTTTCCTGTATAAGATTATAGAACGGAAAATTCTTTAACCCTTTAGAAAACACTTCAATATCCTTACCTCCTTTTTCACTTATGTAAGCTTCTAAAGTTTGTTCAGAAGGATTATATTTTTCTAAAAAATTAAAGGTAGCCTTAAACATTCTAGAAGCTGCACCAGATGCCGGAACAAATTTTAACAACAATTTATTCTTAATCTCTAGTTCAAAAGTATTTATAAGATTCTCCTCTTCTTTGCTAGAAAACTTTGTAATACCATTGCTTATGGTAGCTGCGTCTGCCAACTTTACAAAAGGAATCCCTTCTTTAAACGTTTCTATCTGCTTTAAAACTTTATCTTGAGTAATCCCTTTTTTAGACAATTGCTGTAAATCATCTTCAGAAAATTTAATCATTGGTGTAGTAATTTATCAATTGCATAACGGTAATTGAAACCATTTATTTTAAATCCGAAAGTATTAAAAATATAGTACTTAAGTTATAACAAAACATCATTTATATTTTATTATTTTTTTATAGCATATACACATGTGTATCCTTCAAATTCTAAAAAGTAAATTTGATAATTTGATAATTCACCTTCGTACAATATATCTGCGGTTGTCTCTCCTGTATCCATAGAGAAATCTTTTACATTAATATGGTGTAAAAAACTTAATCCTTTTTCAGAATATATTTTATACAGCGATTCTTTTGCTCCCCAAACAATAGTTAATTTACGGATAATAGCTTCTGTATTTGCTATTGTTTTGTATTCTTCTATTGGAGTGTATTTATGCGCAATACGTAAAATTTTATCGCGCTTCATTTCTATGTCTATACCCACTTCTTTTTCTTCACTAACTATTATACCTGTAAATTCGTGAGAATGTGTAATAGAGATAAATTTACCATCTTTTAAATGCGGCTTACCGTTATCATCATAATACAAATCGTGGTCTACATATCCCGCTTCTGCTAATAAATGCCTTATACTTAAAAAGCCCCTCCTATGTAATTCAGATTTCATGCCATTTAATCGTTCTTCACAATTGGGGGTTAAAACAATTCCTTTGGCTAATTCTTTTTCCGTTTCTTCTACCTTCCAGATATATATTGTTATACCCTTATCTACTGTTATTGTTTTATATAGTGCCATAATTTTATATCTTATTTAGAACTAATTTATAGGAGTTCAGTATCTTTGCCTTCTATTTAAAGGAAAATCACCACATTTAACGAAAGATAAAAAAAATAAAGGATATGAGTACTAAAACAGCTCCTTATATAGCTTATAAAGTAAAAGATATTTCCCTTGCAGATTGGGGTCGTAAAGAAATTGAATTAGCCGAGGCAGAAATGCCAGGTTTAATGTCTTTAAGAGAAGAATATAAAAATGAGCAGCCACTAAAAGGTGCTCGTATTGCTGGTTGTTTACACATGACTATACAAACAGCTGTTTTAATTGAAACTTTACAAGCTCTTGGTGCCGAAGTTACTTGGAGTTCTTGTAACATATTTTCTACTCAAGACCAAGCTGCTGCTGCTATTGCTGCTGCAGGTACTCCTGTTTATGCTTGGAAAGACATGACAGAAGAAGAGTTTGATTGGTGTATAGAACAAACTTTATTTTTTGGCGAAGACAAGAAGCCATTAAATATGATTTTAGATGATGGTGGAGATTTAACTAATATGGTTTTAGATAAATATCCTGAGTTAGCTGCCGGAATTAATGGTTTATCTGAAGAAACAACTACTGGTGTTCACAGATTATACGAGCGTGTTAAAAACGGTACTCTACCAATGCCAGCTATTAATGTAAACGATTCTGTTACAAAATCTAAGTTCGATAATAAATATGGTTGTAAAGAATCTGCTGTAGATGCTATTCGTAGGGCTACTGATATTATGCTAGCAGGTAAGCGTGTAACTGTTTGTGGTTATGGAGATGTTGGTAAAGGTACTGCTGCTTCTTTTAAAGGTGCTGGTAGTATTGTAACAGTTACAGAAATTGACCCTATTTGTGCCCTACAAGCAGCTATGGATGGTTTTGAAGTTAAAAAACTAGAAACTGTAATAGGAAATACAGATATTGTAATTACTACTACGGGTAATAAAGATATTGTGCAAGGACAGCACTTTGAAGCTTTAAAGGACAAAGCTATTGTTTGTAATATTGGTCATTTTGATAATGAAATAGATATGGCTTGGTTAAACAAAAACCACGGACATACTAAAAATACCATTAAACCTCAGGTAGATAAATATACTATTAACGGTAAAGATATTATTATACTTGCAGAAGGGCGTTTAGTTAATTTAGGTTGTGCTACTGGCCACCCTAGTTTTGTAATGAGTAACTCGTTTACAAACCAAACTTTAGCACAAATAGAGCTTTGGAATAATGCTGAAGCTTATGGTAATGAAGTGTATATGCTACCTAAAGCATTAGACGAAAAAGTAGCTAAATTACACTTAGCAAAAATTGGTGTTGAACTAACCGAATTAAGAGAAGAACAAGCTAGCTATATTGGTGTAACTGTTGAGGGGCCATACAAACCCGAACATTACAGATACTAAGCTCTTTAAATAAAAGAAATATTAAATCCCAAACAACAATGTTTGGGATTTTTTTCACATATCTAACCAATGTTTAAAATTAGTTGTGCGTTCTCTAGATACAATCACTTGTTCTTCTTGTTTTGGCATTAATTTTAAAAGCAATCTACTATTAAAATAAGTATGTATTTCTTCTACAGCTTTTACAGAAATCATAAATTTTCTATTTATTCTAAAAAAATGAATAGGATTTAAAATATGCTCTAACTGATCTATAGAATATTCTATAGGGTACGATTTCCCTTCTTTTGTATGCAAATAAATAAGCCCTTCTTTAGATTTAAAGTAAGGAATATCGTCTACATTAAACCACCTATACTGGTTACCTACTTTTACCATAAATCGATGCTTGTATTCCTTTTTAAAAAGCTGTTTTAAATCGTCTAATTTAGTATCGGAAACTTTATTACTTGCTGTTACATTTTTATGAAACTTTTCTAATGCTATTTTAAGGTCCGTCTTTACGATAGGTTTTAATAAATAATCTAAGCCATTGTATTTAAAGCCACGGATAGCGTACTCATTATATGCTGTTGTAAAAATAATAGGAGAATGATCTTCTAAATTATCTAAAATATCAAAGCCATAACCATCATTTAATTGAATATCTAAAAATATAAGGTCTGGCATTTTATGTTCAGAAAACCATTGTACTCCATTTTCAACAGAAGTTATATGTCCTACAATATTAATTTCCGGAGCCAAATCTGTTATTAGTTGCGACAACCTCTTAGCTGCAAACTCTTCATCTTCTATAATTACTGCTGTCATAAATTTATACAGATAATAAATTAAACTCTTTTACATCTTTTTTTAATAGTGGAATAATAACTTCAAAGAAATTATTCTCCTCACTTATTAAAACTGGAGTATTGGTATAATAAGAATACCTCTTTTTTATGTTCTTAAGCCCTAACTTTGTAGTCTCCTCTTTTAATTCTCTTTTTCTTAACGTATTCTTCACTTTTATAGCATCATTATCGCCAACAACACTAACAACAATTTCTAAAGGTTTTTCTTTTGAGTAATAATTATGCTTCAATGCATTTTCTATCAACATTTGTAATGATAGCGTAGGAACTAAGTACTTATCTGTTTGTATTACAATATTTGTTTCTATAAAAACGGCTTCTTTATGCCTTACATTCATCATAAAAATAAATGCATCTAAAAAATTTAACTCCTTACTTAAAGACACTAAATCTTCTTCTCTATTATCTAAAATATACCGATAACTAGATGCTAATCTTGTTACAAAATCAGAAGCCAAATCGCGATCCTCATACATTAATGATGTTAATGTATTAAGACTATTGAATAAAAAATGTGGACTTATCTGATTTTTTAAAGAAGTATACCTAGATGCCATCATCTCTCGTTTTAAATCTACCATCTGTTGTTTCATCTCTTCTCTTTGGTGCATAGCATGATAAAACAAATTAAAAAAAACAACCGTAATGCATAAAGTAATAGCCCTAGCAAAATCTCCCCAAAACTCTAATACAACATCATCACTAATAATATGTAATTCTTCTCTAAAATGGAATAGAGCTAAATAATAAATTAACCCACAGAAAGGTAAAAAAGCTAACATTGTTGTTGCTAAAATAGTAAGGCTATTTTTTAAATCTAGCCCTCCTTTTTTTAACTGTTTTTTTATAAGCCAATCGTTATACTCCCAGGCAACCATAAAAAGAAAGAAAGTACTTAAATAATAAAAAACAGCCTCTGTATCAAAAAACTGTTCCACTTCGCCTTCATCCTTTTCTACAGTTAACTTTACAACAATGTATACTATATTGATAACTAACCAACGAAACCCAAATTTTTTTAAATTCTCTTTTTTAAACATTTTACTTATTGTAATAAGTTTAAAGATACACAAGAGCTAACTACAAAAGAAAAATACATTAGAGCAATTGTTATAATACTACTTAAACTGTCTTTAAATTAATTTAAACAGTATGTAACACTACTAATTATAGTTCTGTTTTTTTAAAACAGAAATTCACAATTCAAATGAAAAAATAACGATTGAAGCTTTTCTGCTATAAAAATTTATACGCCAAACAACATCTTTGATAAAAAATAAATAAAATTATCATGAGAAAAATTCTAATGCTACTGCTTATACTTTGTTCTTATAGCAGTATAGCCCAAACAGGTGTTATTAAAGGTACTGTAATAGATAAACAATCTGAAAACCCATTAATGGGGGCAACTATTGAATTATTAAATACAAATATTGCCACAGGAGTAGTTACAGATTTCGATGGTAAATTTATACTCAAGGAAGTTCCTCTTGGTAGGCAAACAATACTCGTTAGCTATATTGGGTTTGAAAGTTCTACAATACCTAATTTAGAAGTAACTACAGGAAAAGATATTGTTGTAACAGTTGCACTAATCGAAAGCTTTAACTCATTAGACGAAGTTATTGTAACATCTAACACCAATAAAGACAGGGCTATTAACAAATTAGCTACTGTATCTGCAAGACAATTTGGCGTTGAAGAAGTAGGGCGTTTTTCTGGGGGTAGAAATGATGTGGGTAGGCTTGCTGCTAACTTTGCTGGTGTATCTGCACCAGATGACAGCAGAAATGATGTAATTATTCGTGGAAACTCTCCTACGGGCTTACTTTGGCGCTTAGAAGGAATTCCTATTCCTAACCCCAACCACTATTCTTCTGCAGGAACTACCGGAGGGCCTGTATCTGCATTAAATCCTAATATGTTAAAAAACTCTGATTTTATTACTTCTGCATTTCCTGCAGAATATGGTAATGCCATTGGGGGTGTATTCGATTTAGGTTTACGAAAAGGAAATACCGATGAAAATGAATTTGCACTTCAGGTTGGGTTATTTACTGGTGTAGAAGCTTCTGGAGAAGGACCCCTTGGCAAAAAAGACGGTTCCTTTTTAGTTGCTGCTCGCTACTCTCTTATTGGGCTTATAAGTGGTGGTGCTGGCACTTCTGCTACTCCTAATTATGGAGATGTTTCTTTTAATTTAGATTTTGGCAAAAGTAAAATTGGTAATTTCTCCCTCTTTGGAATCGGAGGAACTTCTAATATTGATTTTTTAGGTAAAGACATAGAAGCTGACGACCTTTTTGCCGAAAAGGATAGGGATACCTATGTAAAATCTGGTTTTGGTATTCTGGGACTTAAACACAAAATTACTGTAGGCAATAATTCTTACTTAAAAACAATAGTTGGTGTTTCTACATCTACTAATAATTTTACCGAGGATGCCTATTTTAATCAAAACACACCAAACGAAACGCTACTCCCTTTTACAAAAAGTGATGAAACAGAAAACAGAATAACATTTTCGACCCTTTTTAATTCAAAAATAAATAATAAAACCACTTTAAGAACAGGGTTATTATACGAAAATATTACTTCTAAAATTACTAATGAAGACAGAGAAGACCAACAAGATAATGATGGTGACGGCTTTCCCGACTTATTTACATTATACAATGTAAACGAAAGTTTAAGTCTAATACAACCTTATATTCAAGGACAATTTAGACTAACAGAAAAAATTACTTTAAATGCTGGCTTACATAGTATTTATAGTAGTCTTAATACTCAATTTGCTTTTGAACCTAGAGCTGGCTTAAGTTATGAACTTAACGACAATCACAAACTTAGTCTAGGCTATGGGCTTCATTATCAAAATATACCAACACCTATTTTATTTTTAAATAGTAATGAAAACGGGGTGTTAACACAAACTAACAGAACATTAGATTTTGTAAAAAGTAGCCATTATGTATTAGGTTACGATGTTAAACTAGGAGAAAATTGGAGGGCTAAAATTGAAACCTATTACCAAGACATAAGTAATGTTCCTGTGCAAGCTTTCCCATCTAGCTATTCTACAATAACTGAAGGAGCAGATTTTGGTTTTAGTAGTGACAAAACTTCTTTAGTAAACAATGGAACTGCTTACAACCAAGGAATAGAATTAACCTTAGAACGATTCTTTAATAAAGGATACTACACCTTATTAACTTCTTCTTTTTACCAAAGTAAATACAAAGGCAGTGATAATATAGAAAGAAACTCTCCTTTTAATAATGGGTATGTTATTAATTTTTTAGCAGGAAAAGAATTTCCAATAGGAAAAACAAAAAAGAATAAATTATTTACAGATACTAGAATTACAACAGCTGGTGGTAGGTATTATACCCCGGTAGATTTAGATGCTTCTAGGATTGCTGGAAATGAAGTATTGCTAGATAATTTAGCCTATAGTAAGCAATATGAAAGTTACTTAAGATGGGATATTAAGTTTGGAATTAAATTGAATAGTAAAAAGCGTAAAAGCTCGCATCAATTTTATATAGACGTCCAAAATGTTACAAACAAAAAAAATATCTTTTCAAGAGAATATAATAGAATTACAAATAATATAGACCGCAAAGACCAAATTGGATTATTTCCAGATATTGGCTATAGGTTCCAATTTTAATTACTCGGTTGATTTAGGTTTGAGTTCATTTAAAGGGGAGGTTTATTACGATTCCTTCCCTTTATTATTAAAAGATTAACTTTATAAAAACGCTTTTCTACAACCTATTTTTTTTAGTTCTTTATACAAAAGAAAAAAATATGACCCTATTTGTAGACATGGACGAGGTGATAGCCGATACTTATGGCGAACACATTAAACTATACAATAAAAATTTTAATGCAAACCTTACCAAAACAGATTGTTTAGGCTATGATGTTTGGCAAAAAGTTTCTGAAAATCATAGAGAAAGTATTCGTAACCATGCAAATCAAATTGGTTTTTTTAGGAATTTAACTCCCATAAAAGACAGCCAGACTGTATTAAAAGAATTAGCTATAAAGCACAATGTATTTATTGCTTCTGCTGCTATGCAACACCCTAATTCTTTAAAAGAAAAAAGTGATTGGTTAGATGAATTTTTTCCATTTATTCCATGGCAAAATAGAATTTTATGTGGTCATAAACATATTTTACGTGGCGATATTTTAATTGATGATAGAAGTCGTAACCTTAAAACTTTTGAAGGACGTTCTATCTTATTTACATCTCCACATAATGTAAACACGCAAGATTATGAACGTGTAGATTCTTGGTTAGAATTAAGAGACAAATTACTATAGATTCTAACATCTATTACCTTATAAAGTTTAGCGGAAGATATAATTATGTTCCGCTAAACAATTCTAAATTATTTTATAAGCCTAATTTTTCTAAATCGTAAAAAAAGAAATTCTTTTCATCGTTCATTGCTACAAAAAGTCCGTTTTTAAAAGTGCTATTTAATGGTGTGGTAACCACATCGCAACCATCTGTTTCTAGCGTACTAAGGTTTATAGCTTTTACAAACGAATTTTCCTTTCTAGAAAATATATTAAACTGCCCTTTTTGCTGGTCAGACACTATTAAAAACCCTTCTCCATTAGGCTTTTTAGCAATCGCTATTCCTTCTATATCTTTTAAAAAATGAGCTCCTCCAAAACAGCTAAGCTCTTTACTTCCCATAGATGGTTCAGCATAATATTTTTTAATACACACACCTTCGTCCGAATAGTATACATAACCTAATTCGTTATCTACTGCAATAGCTTCTATTTCTTTTTTTCCGCTAAAACTACCAAACTTACGTACCAAACTTGCATTTACGCCAGTACTATCTGTTTGTAGTGCATATTGATATAAATAATTATTTAATGGTCCTGTTTTTCTTCCTACAATAGCATACAATGTGCTATCCTTTGGAGATTTGTACAAAGCAATTCCCATTGGCAATCTATTTTCTACTTCTTTTTCATCTTTAAAAACAGGAAAACCTCCATTATCTAAAGGTTTCATATCTGGTATAGAAAATAAGCGTATTTGCTGTTTTTCTCGCTCCGTAAAAGCCAATACATCAACTATAGTAGAATCATTTAACTTAAAACCATAAGCAACATCTACATTATTGGGTCTTTGTATATTTCTAATAGTTTTTTCTTTAATTATTTTCCCTTCCAAATCAAAAGCATATATGGCTCCGTTTGTTTCTTTATCTGTTCCAAAAACGATACTTTTTGATGCGTTAGTCGGATGAATCCATATTGCAGGATCATCGGTATCGTTTAAAGTGTTTTCTGTTACAATATCGGGTGCTATAGCTGGTAACTTATCATTTTTACATGATACTAGACTACAAAACAACACCGATATTAATGCATATAATTTTTTCATACAAAGTGTTTGTAAACACCTAAAAAACTACTTTATAAAAAAGTAGTTTTTAGGCATTCTAGGTTAAATCTATTTTACTTTTTAAACAAATCGTATTTTAATCCAAAAGTTAGTCTTTTTTCATAAAATTCTACTTGCTGTGTTCTGTTTTTTACTCCTTGATAGTAACGTAAAGGTTGATTTGTTATATTATTTAAATCTGCATACACACGTAAGTTTTTATTAATTCTGTACGATGCATTTAAATCTAAAAAGAACTGCTGATCATAATACCTATCTTCAAATGTATTACCTCCTAATTCATCTATATAAGCATCTGAAAAGTTAGCTGAAAAACGCAGGCTAAACTTTTTATCTGCATAACCCAACGAACCATTAAACATATTTGGAGATGTTCCTGGCAAATCTACATCGGTACGCACCTCATCCTCATTACGTATCCCTTCTGTAGATGATGTTAAATGGGTATAGTTTAAATATATACTTAGGTTTTTAGCAAACCCTGGCAAAAAATTTAACTGACGTTGAAAAGCAAATTCAGCTCCAAAAATAGTAGCGCTATCGCCATTTAATGGCTGAAACAAATCGAAACCTGTTGCAGTATCTTCTGATAATGAACCATAAATAAAGTCCTTAATATCTTTATAAAATACACCTCCCGAAATAATACCTACAGATTTAAAATAATGTTCTGCCATTACATCAAAGTTCATTGATGTAGTAGGGTCTAAATTTGCATTTCCTATCTGTACTTCTTCATCTTCGTTAATTATATTTCTAAAAGGAACTATATCTTCATAATTAGGACGGGCTATTGTATTTGTCCAAGCAAAACGTAAAATAGTGTTATCACTTACATTATATTTTAAGTGTACTCCTGGTAAAATATTGGTATAAGAACTTTTATCATTAATAGTTGCGCTTCCTGCAAAATCTCCATCATCATTAAAAATAACCTCGTTCCCTAAAGAAGTAAGCTGCGTATTTTCTATACGTACTCCAAAAAGAACTGAAAAATTATCTGAAATATTTTGACTTGCCATAGCGTAACCTGCATATACTTTTTCTTCTACATAAAAATTACCTACTAAAAACTCATCTTGTATAAGTTCTCCATTAGCTAAACTTAAACTTCCTAACCATGCTTCATCTGCAAACAATCCTGCTTGGTATTGGCTACCCGCTAAATAATCTGGATCTGTATAATCTTTTGTAGGAACAGTTGCTAATGTTGGGAAAGCATCTTCTAAATCGTACTCAAAAAAGTTGTTGTTTCGTTCTTTATTTTTTGATTTAAAGCGTCCTCCAAATTTTATAAATCCGTTTTTCTTTCCTAAGAAATTCGCTGGTAATTTAAAATCTATAAAAGCATTAAAATCTTTTTCTTCTGTAAATTGATTCTCATCTGTAATTTCTTTGTATTCAAAATTACTTAGGGCTACATCTGATGTATTTACAGCGCTAAAAGATGGAAAACGAGGGTTAGATAAATCTGCATTTAAAGGAATAGCATCTCCTAACTCGAACTCAGCATAACGCTCATTTAATCTTTCCTCAGAAGCCGCAGCATAAGAAGCCATCCAATCTACTTTTAAATTTCCAAATAAATGATTTCCTCCTAGGCTATAATTTTGCATACGCTGGTCTTCCAAACGCCTGTTCTTATTTCTGTTATTATCTATACCACCTTTAGTTTGTCTTCTAATTTCGCCTTCATAACCCGTAATATTTTCTGTTCCTGTTGCAAAAATTGGCGCAATTTTTCTGTAACGTAGTCTAAATCTATTTTCTCTATCGTCTCTAAAATTGTACATTGTTTTTAAAAAGATAGTATTGTTAGCATCAAAGCTATAATCCATGTTTGCAGAAAGGCTTCTACGCACACGCTGTACTAAATATGTTCTAATATCTGATTCTTCTACATAAGGATTAACAGTTATATCTTCTCCTGTAATAGGACTTTCTGCTTCGTTAACCCACTCTGCCTCTACATTATCAGACCCAAAATCTACATCGTTAAATGATGCTCCAATCATCCATCCAAATTTTCCGTCTTTCGTTTTATCACCTAATAAAAAGCTTCCGTTTAAAATACGCTTGTTATTTATAAAGCTCATTCCGCTTCCTAAAGTTGTAGAGAATCTAAAGCTTTGTGGAGAAGACCTTGTTATTAAATTTACAGAACCTCCTAATGCATCGCCATCCATATCTGGAGTTACTGCTTTATTTACTTCTATCGTTTGTATCATATCAGAAGGAATTAAATCCATCTGAACATTTCTGTTATCGCCTTCTGCTGAGGGGATTCTACTCCCGTTTAAAGTAACAGAATTTAATTCTGGAGCTAAACCTCTTACTATTATATTTCTGGCTTCTCCTTGATCTACTTGCATTGTTATTCCTGGAATACGTTTTACAGCATCTCCTATATTGGCATCTGGAAATTTGCCTATTTGATCATTAGAAATAATATTGGTAATATTTTGTTTGTTCTTTTGCGTATTTAACGCTTTTGCTTGCCCACTAGCGTTATACCCTATAACTTCTACACCATCTAGTTTTTCTACTTCTGGCTCTATTTTTATGTTAAATATTAAGGTTTCGTTTGCATTTACTGTAGCTTCTACCTCTTTAGTTGCATAACCTAAATACATAACTTTTATAGTATGTTTTCCTTCTGCAACATCTACAAATAGGTATTTTCCATAAGTATCGGATATTACTCCTTTATCTAAAGATGCTATAACTAGAGAAGCATATGGTACCGTTAATCCGTTTTCATCTGTTATTACTCCTTGTATGTTTCCAGATTGTGCACTAAGAAATATTGTACCTCCAAATAAAAAGGTAAATAATAGTAATAGTTTTTTCATAAGATTAGTTCATTAGTTTAGGCACAAAGAAATTACTTGTGCATTGAACCAATATTTATCTAATCTAAATTTTATGTTATGTTTCAATTGTTTTTTTGCTTGTTTAACACAAAAGCAAACCTTAAGAAACATTAAAAAAACAATGTTTATAACGAACTACTAAATAGTATGTTAAATCCTACAAACTATTATTTAAAAAAATAACACAGTTACTTAATATACTAACAGCTCAAAATCGCTTCTTCTATTTTTTTGATGTTCGGCTTCGGTACAATTATTACAATTTATTATGGGTTTAGATTCTCCATAACCTTTAAAACTAATTCTCTTTGTTGCTATATTTCCAATTTTGGATAAATAATTACGTGTAGCTTGTGCTCTTTTCTCGGATAGTATTTGGTTGTACTGATCTGTACCTCTAGTATCTGTATGCGCACTTATCCTTATATGCAAACTAGGATATTTTGTAAGTTTTTTAGCAAATAAATCTAATACATATTTAGAATCTTCACGAAGTTCCCACCTATCAAAGTCAAAATAAATCGGAGGCATATCAAAATACAATTTATCATCTTTAGTAAAAATTTTAGGAGGTTCTTTATCTTTTAATAGTTTTCCTATTACTTCTTTAGACGACTCTGATTGGTTGTTTATAATATCTACAATTTGCGAATTCTTAGTTAAGTATAATACATGCCTTTTATGCTTCTCCTTACTAATATTAACCGCCATAAATCCGTTTTCATATCCTAAAGCACTTGCTTTTAGTTGATATGTTCCTGGGCGCAAATTGCTATTAAATAGTGCTTCTTCATCTAAAATATTTTCATAAATAGTACTATCACCATGCATTAAATTTACCGAAGCATTGGCTACATATGCTTTAGTAGTTTTATCTCGAATTTCGAACTGATTTACAAATTCTGCTGTAAAAATTTCTCCTACTTGCTTAAAAGCATAAATATCATCGTTTATATGATCTCTATTAGAAGTAAAAAAACCATTTTTACTATCGTAATAACGCATACTAAAATCATCGTATCTAGAATTAACAGGAGACCCTAAATTAATTGGTCTTGTAAATTTTTCGTTTATTTTTTCTGATACAAAAACATCTAACATACCTAAACCTAAATGTCCGTTAGATGCAAAGAACAAGTGTCCTTCTTTAGATATAAACGGAAACTGCTCTCTGTTCTCTGTATTAATTTTATATCCTAAATTTTTAGGAGACCCGTATGTTCCGTCATCATTTATAGTTACATAATAAAGATCATAACTGCCCAAACTCCCTAACATGTTAGAAGAAAAATAAAGTCTTTTTTCTTCTGGGTCTAATGCAGGGTGCTCATAAGTATATTCATCTGAATTAAATGGTAGTTTTATAGGTTCTTTCCACTTTCCATTCTTCTTGTGTGCAACATATAATTGTACATTGTTATTTTTATTATTATCAAAAATTGCTTTTCCATTTTTAGCATTACTCCTAGATAAATACAAGGTATTACCATCTTTAGAAAAACAAAAAGAACCTTCGTGTAATTCCGAATTAATAATCTTAGACATGGCAGAAGGCGATTTTTTTTCGCCTAATTCATATTTATATATATCTAAAAAAGAACGATGAGTCCAATTGTATTTTAATTTAGAAGTATTCCCTCGGTCCGATGAAAAATAAATACTCTCATTGTGTTTTACTGCTCCAAAATCTGATGCCGTAGAGTTAAATTCTTCCTTCGTTATAGTATAATCTGCATCTTTTAAACGAAAAGTTTCTACCTCTTCTTTTGCTTCATTTTTATCTGGCGGTAATAAACCTCGTGTTTCTTTATAAAGAACTAAATAATCTATAGCTTTTTCATAATCTCCTGTTGCCGAAAGAAACTGATAATACATAAAGTTATAGCTATTATCGTAATACTTATCTTCGTTTTTAAATGCTCCATTTACTAAACTACTTATAGCAACAAGTGTTCTTTCAAAACTATAGGTATTATAATAACAGTGTATTAATTTTTCTAAAACCTGTTTATCCTTATCATTATCCCATATTTCCTGATATAGCTGTGCAGCAGTTTTATAATCGCCACTATCGTAAATTCTGTCTGCTTTTTTTAATTGCCCATAACTTACCTGAACAAAACACAACAACGCTAAAATGTAGTATCTCTTTTTCATAATTAGTAAAATCTGGGGGAAGTATATCTTTTAGATCTTGAAATATTAAAATTATAGAGTAAAATAAATTCGTGAGAACCATTACTAAAATCACTCAACCTATTGGTTGTATAATCATATGCGTATCCTATTCTAAAACTATCTGTTAGGTTTATGGCTGCTAAAAATGCAATAGCATCCTGGTTTCTGTAGGATGCTCCAAACTCAAACTTCTCATTAAATAATGCATTTAAAGAAACATCAAAACTTAAGGAAGAACCTGCAGATTGCCTTACAACTGCCGATGGTTTTAATTTAATGTCCATATTTAAATCGTACACATAGCCTGTTGTAAGATATAATTGTAATTTTTTCTCATACGTGCTTTCTGTATCTTCTATTAATGTCATTGGCAAAAAATTAGGAGCAGATACTCCTAAATAAAAATTATCTCTAAATAAGAAAAAACCAGCTCCAATTGTTAAATCCATTTGATTTCTATTTTGAAAATCTGGGTCGGCAGATACATTAGTACTAGAAAAATTATACTCAAAATTGCTTACACCTGCTTTTATACCAAAAGAAAGTTGCGTTCCTCTGGGCAATTGTAGTATATAAGCAAAATCTGTATTAAATGAATTTTCTTTAAGAACACCTCCTATTTCTTCATTTACATAATTTAAACTAAGTTCTATTTTATTACTTAAAGGAATATTAGCAAATACATTAGCTGTTTTGGGAGCTCCTTTTACCCCTGTCCATTGCGTTCTGTATAAACTTCCTAAATAAAATCCTCCTGGATTATTAATTACATAAGCCGGATTAATAATATTCATATTATACATATACTGCGTGTACTGCGACTCTTGCTGACTATATGCATTATAAAAAATAAGCATCACAATTATATATTTATACTTACCCATTCTTTACCTACTTAAATAAAATGAATCTTGAAAACTTTTACTAATACCATCATTAGGCTCAAAAACAAAATAATATACACCTGCTGGTAACTCGTTTCCTCTGCTTGATGAAACATTAGAAACTCCAGAAAAATAATTGGTCCCTAATTTACCTTCGTATACCATTAATCCATATCTATTATATATTGATATTCTAAAATCTGGGAAACTTTCTTGCAATTCACTTATATCCAAAACATCATTTAAACCATCTCCATTAGGCGATACACCATCTGGTATACTAGAGGTACAATTTCCTTCTCCTATATCATTTACCAAAACATTTATTGCAATTCGGTTAGATTCGCAACCTTCCTCATTTACACTAGACAAGTAATACGTTCTTCTTTTTAAAATTGTTTGTAGAGATAATGGAGTATTAGACTCTTCGCTATCGTACCAATTATAAGCTGTCTCAGAATCTACATCTATATCTTCTAAGGTTGCTCCGTCCATCATACAAAAACTAGGATTTCCTATAATGGCTGGTGCATCTGTTGCGGTTATATTTATAGTAATAATAGCAATATCTGTAGCACAGGAACTATTTGCATCTAAAGTATACTCTAAAACCAGTGAATTTTCTGCTATTGTAGAAACATCTAATACACCTAAAGGCACTTGTGTATTTGTTCCTTGTATTGTAATAATTCCACTGTTATCTATATTTGAAGCTATATAATCGAATATGTTTATTTCCCTTTCAGATTTGCATACAGTAATACTAAAATCTTCTCCTGCATTAGGAATACTATTAACTGTTACCGAAACAGTAGCTGTTGCTTCTAAACAGCTTCCGTTTCCTAAAATGGTATAGATATAATCTCCTGATGTATGGATTAATGGATTAAATTCTCCTAAATGCGTAGCATTATATCCGTTAGGACCTGTCCATGTTCCTCCTGTAGTTTTATCTCCTATTAAAGTATCAAACAAATTAAAACTATTTGATGTTTCGCAAACTTCTACTGCCTCACCTATACCTGCACTAGTACTAGATGATACTTCAAATTCTAAAGTTGCACTATCTTCGCAACCAGCCGAATTTATTGTTGTGTAGGTAAAATTGAAAAACTGAGTACCATCTACTTCTACTGGTACACTAAAATCATTTTCTACTAAAGTACCTTCAAGAGAATCTGTCCATATTCCGCTCGTTCCTCTATAAACGATATTGGTTCCATTGGTTTCTAAAAGTGAAATTAAATCTATAATAGTACCATCATTACACAATACAACACCTTCAGTATTTTCTCCTGCATAATTTAAATCTACAACGGTTACTGATACTATAGTTTCTATACCTGCACAGGTACCATTGGATGAAATAGTATAAATATAATCTCCCGAAACATGAAGAGATGGGTTAAATTCTCCTAAATAATTTTCGTTATACCCATTAGGACCAGACCATGTTCCGTTTATATTTTTATCTCCTGTTAAAACATCAAATAAATTAAAAGAAGCATCTGCCTCGCATATTTCAATATTACTTCCAACTCCAGAGTTAAAATTTTCTACAACTCTAATGCTTAAGGTTGCATTAGCTTCGCATCCATTATCATTTGATGTTGTATAGGTAAAGTTAAAGGTTTGCTCTTCTGTTATTGTTGGAATTGTAAAATCATTAGAAACTACACTTCCTAATTCATTAGTCCATACTCCGTTTTCTCCTCTATAAACTTCATCGCCTTCATTTGTTTCTAAAAGAGCTATTAAATCTACCGTACTACCATCATTACATAACTCTACATCTGTAGTATTTTCTCCTGCATAATGTACATCTGCTACCGTAATTGTTACTATAGATTCTGCTCCTGCACATGTTTCGTTGGTTGGAATAGTATAAATATAATCTCCAGATACTTGAATTGATGGATCAAACTCTCCCAAATAAACAGCACTATACCCATTTGGACCAGACCAAGTACCGTTGGTATTTTTATCTCCGGTAAGCGTATCATATAAATTAAAAGGAGTATCTGCTCTACACACCTGTATAGTACTACCTATTCCTGAACTAAATGTTTCTAAAACTCTAAAATTTAAACTTGCATTGGCATTACACCCATTACTATTTGTAGTGGTATACGTAAAAGTAAATGCCTGCTTGCCTTCATTTTCTGTAACTATAAAATCATTGGGAATTACATTCCCAACTTCATTAGTCCACACTCCGTTTACTCCCCTATATACAGTATTAACTCCATCTGTTTCTAAAAGAGATATTAAATCTATTGTAGTACCATCATTACACAGTTCTATATCTTCTGTATTTTCTCCTGCATAAAATGCTTTAGATATAAATACGCTAACCACCGCTTCTACTTCAGGACATGTTTCTGTACCACTAATTCTATAGGTATAATCTCCTGAAATCTGCTCTCTTGGATCAAACTCTCCTAAATGTGATGCTGTATATTCATTAGGACCCGTCCATATACCATTTGTATTTTTATCTCCGGTAAGGATATCAAATAAATTAAAGGTAGTATCTGTTTCACAAATATCTATAGCGCCTCCTGTTCCTGCATTATACGTTGAAAAAATTGTAAAGTTTAAAGATGCGGTATTAACACATTCTTCCGTATTTGTTGTAGTATAAGTAAAATTAAAGGTTTGTTGATCTTCAATTTCGGGAACTACAAAATCATTAGATACTATATTATTTTCTGAATCTGTCCAAACACCATTCTCTCCAACATATACCGAATTCTCTCCGACTGTATCTAAAAGAGATATTAAATCCAAACTACCTTCCTCATCACACAATTCTAAATTAGCAGTATTCTCTCCTGGGTATAAAGATTCTAATAAAGTGTAATTAACCAAGGTACTCTCTGGTGTAGCACATAAATGCTCTGAATTCGTAAAAGTTTGCAAACATCCGTTAGATTCATATGATACTGAACTACAATTATCATCGCAATTAATCTCTGGAGATACTGTATATCTAAACACATAATCTCCCATATCCGAACCTGTTATTGTTACTTCTCCTTCGGGAGTAAAAACAGGAGTACTAGGACCAGATACAAACTCCCACACGGCATTATCGCCAGGAGTATAATCATAAATAACCCCATTTTCTGTTGTAAATTGTATTTGATCTAATAGATTTATAGTATCGGGAGTGTCCCCATCTACACATAGAATTAAATTTTCTGTTTGATTAAAAGGGCGTAAAGATTCATAAACCACAAAAGGTACATCGGAACCTAAATCACTACACACCAATGATCGGTGGTTTAGCTCATATCTAAAATTAAAAATTTGAACTCCAAACCTAGGGTTAGTTGCTAATAAATCTTCATACAATTCTTTAATATTAATAATATCATCTGATGGTGATGCTATTTGTGTTCCTGCATCTTCTTGTCCCAACCACTCTCCTTCCAAATCTTCATCAACTAAATATAAATCATCAGACAATTTAATATCTGCATCATATAATCCGCTTATAATATCTTGTTCACAAATTTGGGTTAATTGAGAATCTCCTGAAGATGCTTGTCTCACAACCGATACGCGTACTGTTGTTCTTTGCTCTCCATGGCAAGATATTGCATCTGGCACTACATAATCTAATTCAAATATTTCTTCATCAACAAGAGGTAAACCTTCTTGGTAAGGGACTTCTACAAAAATTCTGGAACCTTCTATTTTTTTAAAATTAGGGCTTGCCCCATTATATTCCCAATAACCATTAGTATGTGGTGGTGGATTAGACTGAAAACTGCCTAACAAATTAAAGCTTGTTGCATTATTACACACATCCGTAGTACTACAAACTCTATAGTTAATAGTATTTGGACCTACAGGTGGTAATGCATTTCCGGAAAAAGCTCCTAAAACAACATTAATAGTAAGTGCAGGCGTAACATCTCCACAAGTAGAATTGTACAACTCGTACTTATAATCGTTAGTGTTTTCTGAAGCCTCATTTAAACTCCAAAGCAATACATCTCCTGTTGCTGGATTTAATACAAAATCGAAATTAGGATCAATCCAAGTTCCTGGCTCAATCATTTCTCCTGTTTGCGCAAAATACGCATCGTAAAGATTTAGAATACCATCTGGTACACCATCACTATCTACATCTACTGTAGTTATATCGCAAATAGTAATTGTTGCCTCTCTATTACATTGAGGGTAAGCCCAATAAGAAACAAATAATAAAAGGAGTGTAATTTTTTTCAATAAAAACAGATTTTAGCAGCTAACACTTCTACTATAACTCACATTTTGTAAGTTTATTCTGTCAATATTGTTAAAATGTTTATATTTTATGAAATAAATATAAACACGAAAACCCATATTTTTCAATGTATTGAAAAATATGGGTTTAAATATTATTAAGAGAACTTAATTATTAAGCTTCAAAAGGCTCTATGGAAACAAATGATTTGCCTCCTGCTTTTTTCTGAAATTTAACAACACCATCTACTCTTGCATGTAAAGTATGATCTTTACTAGCATAAACGTTTTCTCCAGGGTTGTGTTTTGTACCACGTTGTCTTACAATGATATTACCTGCAATTGCAGCCTGACCACCATAAATCTTAACACCTAAACGTTTCGATTCTGATTCTCTACCGTTTTTAGAACTACCTACACCTTTTTTATGTGCCATTTTTGTACGGTTTTATATTGTTATACTTAAGGTTGTAATGCAATTAAGCTTTACCACCATCTAATTCGTCTTGCCATTTCTTTAACTCATCCCACTTACCTTCAGCAGCTAATTTAGCTTGTGCAGGCCAAGTATCTGTTACGTGGTTACCACGAACATCAGCAATGATTTCAGCAATTTTTGCAGCATCAGTTTTTGCTAATTCAGCAAAAGTTGAAATACCAGCCTCATTTAAAGTAGAAGCAATTTTTGGTCCAATTCCTTCAACCTTCTTTAAATCATCTGCTTTAGCTTCAGATTTTTTTGGTGCTGCTTTCTTAGGAGCTGCTGCTACTTTTGGTGCTGCCTCTTTCTTAGGCGCAGCTTTTTTAGTTGCTTTCTTAGCTCCAGATGCTTGGATACTTTCAATAACAATCTCCGTTAATGACTGACGGTGACCATTTTTAACTTTATACCCTTTACGTCTTTTTTTCTTAAAAACGATTACTTTGTCACCTTTAAGGTGCTTAATGACTTTTGCCTCAACAGCGGCTCCGTCTATAGCTGGGGCGCCAATAGTAATGTTACTACCATCTTCTAATAAAAGAACGTTATCAAATGTTACTTTGCTACCTTCTTCTCCTTGTAAACGGTGAACATACACTTTTTGGTCTTTCGCAACTTTAAATTGCTGCCCTGCTATCTCTACAATTGCGTACATAGCTTGTGTAATTATTTATATTAATTCAATATGAACATACCCATTTTTGCAAATAGGCGGCTGCAAATGTACATCTAATTCCTTAAAAAACAATAGTTTTATTAAAATTTAAACCACTTTATGCTTTAAATTATTAGATACCTTAAACAAAGGGATAAAGGAAAGAGACAAAACAACTGTAGTAGCAAAGCCCATAATAGCAACTGTAAAGAATAAAATACCCGCCGAAGTTTTATAATTTTTAAACCAAACTTCCGATAATTCTTTTAAAAAACCAGTATTTATTTCCGTAGCATAAAAAGCAAAAAATAATGTAAATAAAAGTGTTGCAATAAAACCTGTTATAATACCAGAAACAAATCCCTTTTGATATGTAAAATTACGGTCCGTTAATTTAACATATCTAATAGCTCCATAAATACCATAACCCGTTATTACAGCATTAAAAAGACTATAAAACACATTAGTATGTAAGCCAAATAAAGATAAAATTAAAAAATAAGCCATTAATGTAACACTTGTAATAATCCCGAATCTAATAGGTAAAGCATAGGTTTTCATAATTTTACTTTTTTAAAATTCTTCCCTTAAGTTACAAAAATTTAAGCACTCATATTTAAATTCTTGTTAAAGAATCTGCCTTTAAGCTTTAAATAATAGATAAAAAATCTATTTTAGTGTAACAATATAATTACAAGGACTACTAATTATAATTAAAACTATTAAAACGAACTCTAATGAAAGTAAAATTATCCTTAACTGCTCTTTTGCTTTGCAAAATGGTATTTTTAACTGCCCAGGAGGTCTCTTATGAAGAATACAAATTAGACAATGGCTTACATGTAATTCTACACCAAGACAATAGTGCACCTGTTGTTACTACCTCCGTAATGTACCATGTTGGTGCAAAAGACGAAAACCCAGAAAGAACGGGTTTCGCCCATTTTTTTGAACATTTATTATTTGAAGGAACCAAAAATATAGAACGCGGAAAGTGGTTCGAAATAGTAACCGCAAACGGAGGAAAAAACAATGCCAATACTACAGATGACAGAACGTACTATTATGAAGTTTTCCCTTCTAATAGTTTAGAATTAGGTTTATGGATGGAATCTGAGCGAATGCTACATCCTGTTATTAATCAGGTTGGTGTAGATACCCAAAATGAAGTTGTAAAAGAAGAAAAACGATTACGTGTAGATAACCAACCTTATGGTCGTTTTTTTGAAAATGTAAAAAAACACCTGTTTAAAAAACATCCATACAAAGGAACTACTATAGGAAAAATGAAGCATTTAGATGCTGCAACCCTAGAAGAGTTTATGGCTTTTAACAAAAAGTACTATATCCCAAACAATGCTGTACTGGTAGTTGCTGGCGATTTTAAAACTGAGGCTACTAAAAAAATGATTTCTGATTACTTTGGAGATATTCCAAAGGGAGAGCCTATTACCAGAAGCTTTCCTAAAGAAGACCCTATTGTAACACAAGTAGAAGCTAAAGCATACGACCCTAACATTCAAATACCAGCCGCAGCTATATCATACAGAACACCCGGATTTAAAGAACGTGAAGCTTATGTTCTTAATATGATTTCTACTTATTTAAGCGATGGTAAAAGCTCTAAGTTGTATAAAAAAATGGTAGACAACCAAAAACAAGCTTTACAAGTTGGCGCTTTTAATCAAAGTCAAGAAGATTACGGAATGTATATTGTTTATGCCTTACCAGTAGGCAACAATACCTTAGATGTATTGGTAGATGAAATGGAAGAAGAAATTGCAAAAATAAGAACAGATCTTATCTCTGAAAATGATTATCAAAAATTACAAAACAAATTTGAAAACAGGTTTGTTAATTCAAATGCTAGTATAGAAGGTATTGCAAATTCTTTAGCAAGATATTATATGCTGTATGGCGATACGGAGCTTATAAATAAAGAAATAGATATTTACCGTTCTATTACACGCGAAGATATTAAAGCTGTTGCAAGCAAATATTTAAATCCAAACCAAAGAGTTGTAATAGATTATCTACCAGAAGAAAAACCTGCAAATTAAACTTTAAAGACATTTTAGATAAATTCAGAATACAATGAAAAATATATATACATTCCTTGTTTTGGCATTATTTGCCTTTACAACACAAGCGCAGATAGACAGAAGTGTTATGCCTAAACCAGGCCCTTCTCCTGAAATAAACTTAGAAGAACCTCAACAATTTGAACTTAAAAACGGACTTAAAGTTTTAGTTGTAGAGAACCATAAACTACCCAGAGTATCTATTCAGCTAAAAATAGACAACTCTCCTATATTAGAAGCAGAGAACGCCGGAGTTTCTAGTTTAACAGGAAGCTTACTAGGCAATGGTTCTACAACTATTAGTAAAGATGAATTTAACGAAGAAGTAGATTTTTTAGGCGCAAGATTAAGTTTTGGACCCCAAAGCGCATTCGCAAGCTCCTTATCTAAATATTTTCCTAGAATTTTAGAATTAATGGCAGATGCTGCTATTAATCCAAACTTTACAGAAGAAGAATTTCAGAAAGAAAAGCAAAAATTAATTACAGGTTTAAAAAACCAAGAAAAAGATGTTTCCTCAATTGCAAGAAGAGTAGAAAATGCTTTAGCCTACGGAAAAAAACACCCTTACGGAGAATTTACTACCGAAGAAACTGTAAACAATGTAACATTAGCAGATATTAAAAAATTCTACTCTAACTACTTTGTCCCTGCAAATGCTTACCTAGTAATTATTGGGGATATTAAGTTTGATGATGTTAAAAAACTAGTAAAGAAAAACTTTACACCATGGACAAAAGCAATAGCTCCTTCTTTTCAATTTTCTAACCCTGCAAACGTACAGTATACACAAATAAACTTTGTAGATATGCCAAATGCAGTACAATCAGAAATTACTGTTGAAAATTTGGTAGACTTAAAAATGAGTGCTCCAGATTACTTACCAGCACTTATAGCTAATAAAATTTTAGGTGGCGGTGGCGAAGCTCGTTTATTCTTAAATCTTAGAGAAGACAAAGGATATACCTATGGCTCTTATTCTAGATTAGGAAATAACAAGCATGTATCAGCAAAATTTAGAGCATCTGCAAGTGTTCGTAATATGGTTACAGATAGCTCGGTTGTAGAAATTTTAAAAGAGATAGATAGCATTAGAAAAACACCTGTTACCGCTAAAGAATTAAAAGATGCAAAAGCTAAGTATGTTGGTAATTTTGTATTGGCATTAGAAAAACCGCAAACTATTGCTAACTACGCTTTAAACATAGAAACTCAAGGTCTTTCTAATGATTTTTACAAAACATACTTAGAACGTATTAATGCAATAACATTAGAAGATGTGCAAAAGGCTGCACAAAAATACTTTTCTATAGACAATGCAAGAATTGTTATAACAGGAAAAGGAAGCGAAGTATTAAGTAATCTAGAAAAAATTACTTTTAAAGAAAAAACAATTCCTATATTTTATTATAACAAGTTAGCAGACAAAATAGATAAACCAAGTTATGACACTACAGTAGCAGAAGGCGTAACAGTACAATCTATTTTAGATAATTATTATACAGCAATAGGAGGCATAGATAAATTAAAAGCAATTACTTCTTTTCATATGGAAGCAGGTGCAGAAATGCAAGGAATGAAGCTAGACCTATTCATGAAAAAAACTACTAAAAATCAGTTTTTTCAAGAAATTAATGTAATGGGTAACTCTATGAGTAAGCAAGTACTAAACGGAGATAAAGGCTACATGGTAATACAAGGCCAAAAAAAGGAACTAGGTGAAGATGAAATGAAAAAAATTAGTACAGAATCTGCTCCATTCCCTGAAATTAATTATGACACAAATACTATTGTATTAGATGGAGTAGAAGATATTGATGGTAAGAAAGCATACAAACTAAAAATATCTGACGAAAAAACTAGTTTATTTGATGCTGAAAGCGGACTAAAATTACAAGATATAGTAACTACAGAGATGCAAGGTCAAAAAATGACTTCTACTTTTAGTTATGATGATTACAAAGAAGTAACAGGTATAAAAATTCCGTTTATATTATCACAAACAATGGGGCCTCAAAAAATTGATTTTACAGTTAAAGAAATTAAATTAAACGAAGGAGTAAGCGACGCTGATTTTGAATAACCAGTAGACCTTCAACTACATACAAAAATAATACCCCAAAGTTCAGGTGAACTTTAGGGTATTATTTTTAACCTATTTTTCTTAAGCTAGCCTCACCTATAACAATTCCTTTATCTACGGTTGCATTGCCTTTATAATTTATAGACGTTTCTCCGTAACAAGTAACTTTTAATCTATCCGAAACATTTATTCTGAAATTACTTTCTCCGTAAGCTGTAATTTTAGTTTCATCATTATTCATTTCTAAAGTATTTACCTCACTCTCTCCATAAGCCCTATACACCTGCCTTTTCACCATTCCGTCTTTTACTTCTAAATAACTTTCTCCATAAATAGCTACATTAAGTTCATTCAATTTAACAGCATTAAAATACACTTTAGCTTCTCCGTAAATAGATAATTTTAATTCGTCTTCATCTATTAGGCTTTCGCATGTTATAACTTCTTCTCCTCTTATAGATAAGTTTTTTAATGTTTTATATGTAATGGTAACTGTTAGCATTGTACCTTGGTAAATAGGTTTTCTTCCATAAGCTACTCTTTCCGATTTTGTAACCATTTTAGCACCATCTAAATATATTCTAAGTGTATTTCCTTCCACTTCTACATTTAGCTTATCTTCAGAAATCTTAGATTTATTTATAGTTACAGCTGTCTCTGCCCCTTTCTTTAAAACAGCTTCGATATGAGGACTAATAATTATTTTTTCAAAACTAGCTACCACGCTTTTCTTAGATTGTGCAGCCATATTTTGTATCGAAAAAATAACTAAAAATAAAATACTAGATAATAAAATTCTATTTTTCATAATGTTATAGTTTATCTATTGTTTTCTTTAAAGACAATAACTATAAAATAATGTTACACTATTTCTTCTTTTTATTGGCTA
Organism: uncultured Cellulophaga sp.; assembly: GCA_947492955.1. Lineage (GTDB taxonomy): Bacteria > Bacteroidota > Bacteroidia > Flavobacteriales > Flavobacteriaceae > Cellulophaga. Next base: position 171,730 of record CANLOV010000002.1, read on the forward strand.
AATAAACCCCATAGAGAATAATAGCTCCGCCTACAAGCTGAAAAGAATGTAATACTTCCCCATCTAATACACCCCAAAAAATAGCCACTAAAGGAATTGTATAGGTAACAGATGCTGCAAATACTGGGCTAGAAATTCGTATTAATTTATTAAAAAACACACTAGCAAAAGCTGTTCCTACTAATGCCAAAATAATGATATAAAACAATGAGGAATGCACTTCTGGCTTATAAAACATTGCAACCGTAATACCAGAAAACAGCAGCACCAACAAAGTAGGCAATAACACTACAGCAAAACTACCTGCGGTAACTGCCATAGGACTTAAATGAGATAGGTATTTTTTAATAATATTAATATTTAAGGAATAGGTTAAGGTAGACAACAAAATAAAAATAGCATACCAATAATTTTGATTAGGATTAAAATCCGCACCAACAAAAATAAGTACTATTGTACCTAACAAACCTATAAAAACACCTAACAACTGCCTTTTAGATATGAAAACCCCAAACAAAAGCGCTCCTACTAATGCCGTATTTAACGGCACCAAAGAATTAAAAATAGATGTAACTCCACTGTCTATTTGTGTTTGAGCAAAAGCAAAAAAGAAAGGCGGAAAAAAAGAACTACAAAAACCAGCTACAGCAATCCATTTCCAATCTCGTAAAGAAACCCCCTTTAATGTTTTAAAACCAAAAACCAACAATATAATACCCGCAAATACAATCCTAAGTCCTCCTAATTGCAAAGCTGTAAATCCTAAAAGCCCCTTCTTTATAAGTATAAAAGAAGACCCCCATACTAATGATAGGATAAAGAGATAATACCATTTTTTAGCTTGATTATTCAGAATCTAATATTTTAACACAAATGTGGTGTTTTTCTAACGAATAGTTTATGCATTATTCATTAATTTTGCGCCAGTAATTTTTATCATTACTATAATGAAGTCCAAAACACATGTACTGTTTATTGCCCTTTTTATTTCTCTTACAATAATATCTTGCAAGGAAGGTAACAAAGCAACTGAAACAAAAAACACAGAAGAGAACTCTCTTAGTGCTACATATAACAAAGCAGAGTTTACTGTAAAAGGAATGTCTTGTGCTGTTGGCTGTGCTGCTACTATAGAAAAAAAATTAGCCACAATAGATGGTGTTAAATCTGCCAAGGTAGATTTTGAAAAAGAATTAGCTATGGTAGAGTATAATGCAAAAAATCTTGAATTAATAGATTTAGCCCTTGCTGTTACATCCTCTGGTTCTGGAGACATTTACACTGTAGAAAATATGGCGGTTGTAAAAGAGTTTCATAAAAAAGAGGCTTCTAAAACTCATAGCGAGTGTAAAAAAACATGCGCCTCTAAAGATAAAAACACTAATTCTTCTTGCAGTGAAAAAGATTGCAAAAAAGCATGTTGCAACAATAAGATATAATTAATTGAAAAAATTACTTACATACACATTTATAGGTTTATATGTTTTAGCCATGCTAAGACCTGTAGCTCCTATGTTAGACTATGTAATTAATCAAGATTATATAAAAGAGTTCTTATGTATTAATAAAGATAATACAGCCTTACAGTGTAATGGTAAATGTTACCTAATGCAACAACTGCAAAAGCAGAACGATGACAAAAAACACAATCTTCCTAGAATTGCCATGGAAGAATACCCAATAGGATTTGTATCTATTGTAAAAATTAGTTCAAAAGAAGAAACTACTACCATTTATAAACATAATTTTAAGTATCAAAACTTATATCAATTTCTTAACGACAAAAGTAGTTTTCGCCCTCCCACTATTTCGTAATTATATATTTACCACCCTTATTCTATTTAATCTTTAAATAGAAAAGGCTGTAGATTATTCGGTATCATGAGGTTTTATGATACACCTTAATCATATTCAAATTTTAAAATTAAATACTGTTTTTAATAATTAGCTTTTTTTAAAGCTAACTACTAAAGACAAAAAAACTATACCTGTAGAGATTAAATATGCTCTACAACATAATTACTACAATGATTTCAAAAAAATATTTAATAGTGCTTATTCTATTTACGATGAATTTTATAAGCCATGCGCAAACTACCTATAAAGGAAAAATAGTAGATACTAAAAACAATCCTCTTTCTGGAGTAACAATTAGAGTTGTAAATAACAATAAGAACGGAACAGTATCTGATTTTAATGGCGCATTTACAATAACAACAAATTTGCCTAATGTAATTATAAGCTCAGTAGGGTTTAACGATAAAGTTATTACTTTAACTAATGGCGAAAACTTAATTACATTAGTACAAAATATAGAAAATCTAGAAGAAGTAATTGTATCGGCTAGTAGAGAACAACAAAAGAGAGCAGAAATACCAGGAGCAATTGCGGTATTAAACTCCAAAGAAATTACAGATACAAAAGCATTTGGAATAGACCAATTAGTAAACCAAGTACCCGGTGTATTTATGTCTACTTCTAGAGCTGCAAGTAACGAGCAACACTTTATGGCAGTTAGATCACCAATATCTACCAAAGCCCTGTTTTTATATTTAGAAGACGGATTACCATTACGCCCTACTTCTGTATTTAACCACAATGCATTATTAGAAATAAACACTACATCCATAGACCGTATAGAAGTTTTAAAAGGACCTGCATCTAGTATTTACGGAAGCGAATCTATTGGCGGTAGTTTTAACTTTATAACCAAAGAACCTACTAAAAACTTAAGTGGTAGTCTAGGGTTTCAAATAAACGACTTAGGGCTTACTAAATATGAATTTGAAGCTGGACAGTATACAAACGATTCTTTCGGATTTTATATAGGAACACATTATGTACAAAGGAAAGACGGACCTATAGAGCATAGTAATTACGAAAAGTTTGCATTAACCTTTAAAACCATAAATCACTTTAGCCCTAAAACAAAATGGTCTAATGTATTTGATATTGTAGATTACCGTTCAGATATGACAGGATCTCTTTCTGAAGCTGATTATACTGGGGGCAATTACGAAAGCGACCAAACTTTTACAGAAAGAGATGCGCTTTCATTTCGTTTTAGAAGTACATTAGACACCCGCTGGAACGAGTATAACAAAACATCTTTCAACTTTATTTTTAGAGATAATCGCATGGATCAAAATCCATCATTCCGAGTGCGTCAATTTAGAAATGCAGATAGAAGTTTAACTGGTTTTGGGTCTGGAGAAATCAACTCTAATCAGTTTAAAAGCTATGTAGGATTAATTCAGCATAAAACAAATTTTAATTTTGCAAACTCTTCAGTAATAATTGGAGCTACAGCAGATTTTTCTCCTCAAGATTACGTAGCAGAAACCACCTCTATTATTGTTGACCCCGCAACAGGCAGAAATATTGACTTCACTTTAAACAGTGGCGATTATATTTTAAACTACGAAGCAGATATTTTAAATTATGCAGGGTATTTTCAGTATGAAATAAATCCTTTAGAAGCGCTTAAAGTAACAGCTGCTCTACGTTATGATAATTTTAGATACGATTACAACAACTTATCTGAAAGTACAGGTGCTAGTGATGCTATAGACAACTACAACAACCTAACTCCTAAATTAGGTGTTAACTATAATTTAAACAACACTGCAGGAATATATGCAAACTACTCACAAGGATTTACACCTCCGCAAACCTCAACACTATATCGTAACAGAAATGATTTAGTGGGCATAAAACCTAGTCGTTATAACAACTACGAAATTGGTACTTATGCTGCAATTACGTCTAAATTAAAATTAGATGCTGCAATTTATGTCTTAGACGGAAAAAATACATTGATTACACTTAGAGATGATGACGATAATTTTTTTAATACCAATGCTGGAAAAACAAGATCTTATGGTGTAGAGTATGGCATAAAATACACTCCATCTAACGAAATTTCCCTTACTCATAATGGAAGCTATGCCAAACACCGTTATGATAGTTTTTTTGATAGCGGTATAGACTACTCTAATACAGACAGAGAAACTGCTCCAAGCTTATTAGGGAATACAAATATTACCTACAAACCAAACTACCTAAAAAACTTTAGTATTGCTGCTGAATATGAATTAGTGGGTAAATACAATACTAGTTTCGAAGGTCAAATTTCTAATGACGATGGTTCTACAGGCACAGCTACATATAATGGGCATCATATTTTTAATATAAGAGCTGCTTATAAAATAAAAGGTTTTGAAATTTGGGCTCACGGGTTAAATATTTTTGATACTCTTTATGCTGCAAGAGCATCATACAATAGATTTAGAAGTGAGAATAGTTACACTATAGGGAATCCAAGAGCTATACATGCAGGAATTAAGTATAATTTTTAAGTCCTCTAAATGCAAAAGAACAACAGCTTAAATCAATGGTTTTGGAAATGGCACTTCATTGCAGGTGTTATTTCCCTTCCTTTTATTCTAATACTAGCCATTACAGGTGGTATTTATTTATTTAAAGGAGATTACGAAAAACCAAGACAAGCAACTATTAAAACAGTTACTGTTACCGGCCAACCAATATCCTACCAAGAACAATGGATACTTGCAAAAAAGAATATGCATAAGGCTCCTACAGCTATCATTGTACCCGATAGTAAGGAACAAGCTACCGAATTTATTACAGGACGATTTAGTCATAAAAAAAGCCTCTTTATAAACCCTTATACTGCTAGTGTTTCTGGTAAAATCTCTCCTCAAGATTCAATCATGTATAAAGTTAGAAAAATACATGGAGAGCTTTTAATGGGTAAATATGGCACCAAAATAATAGAACTTATTGCAAGTTGGATGGTGGTTTTAATTATTACAGGACTCTATATATGGTGGCCTGCAAACGGCTGGAATTTAAAAGGTTTTTTTATCCCCAGATGTAATGCCGGAAAACGTATTTTATTTAGAGACCTACATGCTATTACTGGTTTTTGGATTTCTGGCTTATTACTATTAGTACTTGCTGGTGGCTTTCCTTGGACCGATGTTTTTGGGGAAAATTTTAAATGGGTTCAAAAAACAACTAACACAGGATTTCCTAGCACATGGAGCGGACACCAACTAAAGTCTAAACCAGATATAAAAGCGATAAGCTTAGACCAAATGGTTGCAGCAGCCAAAAATTTAAATCTAGAAGGAGAAGTAAGCATAACATTACCACAAAACGCTAGTAACGTATTTAGTATTGCTAATACTATTCCTAACAATTTAAATGCTCAACAAAAATATCATTTTGACCAATTTTCTGGAAAACTAATCCTAAAACACAATTGGGAAGATGTTGGTTTTTTAATGAGAGGAAGAATGTGGGTAATGGCTTTTCACCAAGGAGAATTTGGAGCTTGGAACTGGTGGTTAATGCTATTTATTGCTATTGCTTTAGCTTTTATGAGTATAGCAGCCTTACTATCCTACCTAAAAAGAAAAAGAAAAGGGGACTGGAGTATCCCTAAAGCCCCTAAGAATTTTAATGTGAGTTATTCATTAGCAGGTTTAATTCTACTATTAGGAGTTATTTTTCCATTATTTGGACTTAGCTTAGCTCTATTATTTGCTTATAGATTGATAAAAAGAAAAATAGCTTAAAACACAACGAAACAAACGTCTATTCGAGTGTTTTTTAGCAATGAAATGAATAAAAAATGTATCGAGAATAAGTTTTAAGTCAAAATTCTATTCTCGATACAATTCACTTAATGTCGAATTACTAAAATTGATGAATTTCACTTCCCTAAAAGCATCTAATAATTTGTATGTTTACTTACAACAATAATCTTCGTATTTTTAATATTGCAACCATTTTACTGATGAAAAAAATATCATTCTTATTTACAATCCTTTTATTCACATTTTCTTTTTCCTGTAAAGAAAAAAAGAAGGAAGCTACACAAATGGATAATGTAATGGCCATACACGATGAGGTAATGCCAAAAATGGGAACCATAAATACACTAGCTAAAAAATTAGCCGTTGAAATAAATAAAGACACTACCGATACATCTGTCAGCTATAAAAAAGCAAAAAAAGACTTAGAAAATGCACATAAATCTATGATGGATTGGATGACAAACTTTAGCACCCGTTTTAATACCGCAGAAGTATTAGACAACAAAGCCTTATCTCCTGAAAAACAAGAATGGCTAAATGAAGAAGAAGACGAAGTAAAAGAACTCCGAGACCAAATTAATTCTAGTATAGAGAATGCAGAAAAGTTATTGAAGTAAAACTCAATAATTAACTCCTTAATACTTAGCTGCTTTTCCTTTTGTTAAAGAGTTATTTATAAAAGTTCGTATATCGTTATTAGCAGAGATTAAATCCTCGTTACGCAAATACATCATGTGCCCACTTTTATAACCTTTAAAAGTAAAACGGTCTTTTAGTTTTCCGCTAGGATCTACTTGCCACATGGTATATTTAGCTCCAAAATATGTAGTAGCCCCATCATAATAACCCGATTGTATTAACACTTTTAAATAAGGGTTTTTAGCCATAGCCTCTCTTAAACCCTCTCTAACATTGTTATTTCTTCTGTCCCAAGGGTGTACATCGCCAAATACATTGTACTTCACATCTGTTTTAAAATTTAAATGTTCTTTTATATAATAATTAATTGCTGGGGTAAAAGAATGCAACCATGAAGTAAGTTCTGGATTAAAATCGGGACTATCACCAGCCTCGGTCTTATCTATTCCTAAATACCTAGAATCTAAACGACCAATTGTATTTCCTGTCTTATCTCTTAATAACTCCTTCCAAAAAAAAGAAGTAGGTACCTCTAAATTGTTTTGCAAAATAGCATCCTGACTTAAACCAGAATAATAGGCCATTTTTTTTGCCACACTTTTCTTTTCGGTTTCAGAAATAAAGCCTCCTTTTGCTAATGCAGGCATTAACGTATTAATAGCATAGTTTTCTACTTCTGGTAAAATGGTTAACAAATCTTTTTGCTGTAATGCACTTGGCAATACCTTATGGTACCATGCTGCTGCTGTAAAATAAGGCAAGTTTAAAGCAGAATAAACTGGCTGATTGGTATTGTATAATTTATAATCTGCTGGAGACACTAAAATAGCACCATTTAAATACATCCAATGCATATTTTGCAACTCATTTGCTAAGCCCATAACACGTGTACCTCCGTAACTTTCACCTATAAGATATTTAGGAGACTCCCATCTGTTATTTCTAGAAATAAATGTATTTATCCATTCTGCTAAATATTTTACATCTGCATTAATGCCAAAAAAAGTTTCTCTTTTAGGCAACTTACCATCCTTATCTGGTATCATTCTAGAATACCCCGTATTTACAGGGTTCACATATACAATATCTGCAATATCTAATATAGAATTAGGATTTTCTTTTACTCCATAAGGCTGTACAGGATAGCCTTCATCATCAATATTTAAAACTTTAGGGCCTGTATAAGCTATGTGCATCCATACAGAAGCAGAACCAGGACCACCATTAAAAGAAATAACCAAAGGTCTATTTGCCCTATCTTTTATATTAGCACGTTTATAATAAGTATAATAAAGTGTTGCTATAGGATTACCTTCTTTATTCCAAACTGGTTGCGTACCCGTAGTTGCAGTATACGAAAAACTAGTGTTTTTTATGCTAATATTATGCGTAGTTACCACTGTAGTATCTATAGGTATTTCTCTTTTTTGAGAATAACATAATAGCATAAATACAGATAAAAAAAGTGTACAATAAAATTTCATAATCAATGTTTTAAACAACCTACTCTTTAAAGATAAAGAAAACAATGATTATTCTTAACTAACAATACTTACTTGTAGTGAAATTTATTATTTCCAACGCAAAGTCTCCATAATTTTACGAATATCTTTCTGCATATATACTGCTGCTGGTAATATAGAATCGTAATTGGGTTTTGCTGTAAAATAAAGTGAGCCTGTAACAAAATGATTAATACTATCGGTAACATAAAATTGTGCTTGCGAAGCAGCATTCCCTTCTACCTTATAAAACATTCCATATACCTTATCATCGGTATTTAAAAAAGGATGTTCTAAAATATTATCTGCCTTAACTACGTGTTCATAAGAAAATTTTTGAGCATCAATAAGCAAAGCTTCTAAATTATCTTGTACAGGTTTATAGGTAATGTAAATAGAACCCTTCATTCTAGGGTAATCTAAAATAACAGCACAATCTTTATTTACCTTTATATCTGCCTCATCGTTATACTGAAATTTAAAATTACAATTAGAGACCAAATCTTCTAAACCAGTTTTAGGATACTCTAATCGTAACATTGCTTTAGGCTTAGGCAACACATCTTCTTTACAAGAAGAATATAAGGCTACTATTATTAGTATAAAAAACAAATTTCTACTATTCATTAGGCAATGTTATTTTTATTTGCTTTAATCTTTTTTTATCTAAACTTTCTACAGTGAATTTATAGTTTTTAAAAGCTACCATTTCTCCTCTTTTAGGAAAACTTCCTGCTATTTCTAAAACAAAACCAGCAATAGTTTCAGACTCTCCCTTTTGCTCTTCAAAATCGTCTTCATCATTAAGCTTTACTACTCTATAAAAATCTTTTAAAGCTGTTTTTCCTTCAAAAACATAATTATAATCATCTAATTTAGAATACACTAAATCTTCATCATCAAACTCATCACTTATATCTCCAACAATTTCCTCTATAATATCTTCTAAAGTTACTATTCCGGAAGTACCTCCATACTCATCTACAACTACTGCTAAATGGCTTTTCATCTCTTTAAACTCTAGCAGTAAATTATCTAATTTTTTATTTTCTGGTACAAAGTAAGGCTCTCTTATTAATGATTCCCAATTAAACGTTTTTCTATCTATATATGGCAATACATCTTTTACATACAACACTCCTTTTACAATATCTATATTTTCTTCGTAGACAGGGATACGGGAGTAACCATTCTTTTTAATTTCTTCTAAAACTTCAGTAAATTTTAATTCTGTACTTAAAGCAAAAATATCTATACGCGGTCGCATTACTTGCTTTACATCTGTATTACCAAAAGATACAATGCCTTCTAATATTTTTTGTTCTTCTTTAGTAGTGTCTCCATCCGAAGTTAATTCTAATGCTTGCGATAAATGATCTACACTTAAGCTAGATTTTTGCTTTCCTAATTTATTATACAACATTATAGTTACAGAACGCATAGGACCACTTAATGGTGTAAAAATAAAATCTAACACCTTTAAAGGGTATGCCATAAAATTCGCAAACTTTACACTGTTTCTATTGGCGTATATTTTTGGCAATATTTCCCCAAACATTAATATTAAAAAAGTAACAACTCCTACTTCTAATAAAAACCGTAAAGGGATATATCCAAATAAATAATAATTAACATCTGCAAAAAGCACATCTCCTATAGAGTTAAACAAGAGTACCGTTCCAATGTTTATAGCATTATTTGTTATTAATATAGTTGCTAATAGCTTTTTAGGTTTTTCTAAAAGCCTAGCTACTATAGCTCCTTTTGCCGTTTTTTTTTCTTTTAAATCATTAATGTTTGCAGGAGAAAGACTAAAAAAAGCAACTTCTGCCCCTGATATTAAAGCAGAACAAATTAATAGTACCAATAACACAATTATTTTTAATGTAAATGCACTATTAATTGCAATAAAACAAAAATTTAAACTATAGGGGTCTGGATCCAATAATTATAGTTTTTAGTTTAATTTAGAATGGTAAATCATCATCTGGCTCTGGCTCATTTGCCACTTGGCTTGGTGCTGGTGCGTTACTTGTTGGCTGTGCAACTTGTTGTTGCGGCTGTGCCATTGAGCTAGCCTGTGGTTGCTGAGGCGTATTATTTACATTGTCTTTTTTAGTAGATAAAAACGTAAATTCTTGTACATGCACTTCTGTTGTATAGCGTGTATTACCATCTTCTGCTTGCCACTGGCGATTTTTTAAACGCCCTTCTACATATATTTTATCGCCTTTGCTTAAATATTTTTCACATATTTCAGCAGCTTTATTACGCACTACTACATTGTGCCAATCGGTATTGGTTACTTTTTCTCCTGTTTGTCTGTTTGTGTAAGACTCATTAGTTGCTAAAGGAAAACGTGCAATACAATTACCTCCTTCAAAAAAGTGTATTTTTACTTCATCTCCTAAATGCCCAATTAGCATAACCTTATTTAACGTACCGCTCATAATTTTTATCTTATATCAAAAATACAAATTTTTAAATGTTTTTATAACATCTGCTATTAAAACTGGCACAGGATATTTAGATAAACTTTTTAAAGGAACTCCATTTTTTAATTTACTTTTAGTCTTTACAAACCAAAACTTTGTATGTAAATGTTGATGCGATAATTTATGTACTATTTTATTTTCGTTGTACTGATACATATTAGACACACTATCTAAGGACACTATATCTCCTATATGTTCTTTCAGCTCTTCTATATCTATTTCCTTGGTTGTTTCTATTAAAGGAAACTCAAATAAATTTTGCCATATTCCTTTTCCTGTCCGTTGTTGTATTAATGTATGCTCATCTACATCTACCACCACTACATAATTAAAATACCTATTCTTTACTTTTACTTTCTTTACCTTAATAGGTAGTTCTACAACCATATTATCTTTTAAGGCAACACAACTATCATTTAAAGGGCAATTGTTACAATTTGGGCTTTTGGGAGTACATTGTATTGCTCCAAACTCCATTATCCCTTGGTTATAATCACGAATATCTATCGCACTCATAACTTTATAAGCAATTTTTTTAAAATACTTAATCCCCTCTGTACTATTAATAGGTATAGCTATTCCGAAATACCTACTTAAAACACGATACACATTACCATCTACAACAGGCTCTGGCTCTTTAAAAGAAATTGAAGCTATGGCACTTGCTGTATAATCTCCTACCCCTTTTAATTTTAGCAGCTCTTTATAAGTATTAGGAAATTGACCATTATAATTAGTAACAATATTTTTAGCCGTAGCATGCAAATTTCTTGCTCTAGAATAATACCCTAATCCCTGCCAAAGTTTTAATACTTTTTCTTCACTTGCACTAGCCAAATCGTATACTGTTGGGAAATGCTCAACAAATTTTAAATAATAAGGAATACCCTGCGCAACTCTGGTTTGTTGCAACATAATTTCGGATAGCCAAATATTGTAAGGATTATGTGTACTTCGCCATGGAAGATCTCTCTTATTATTAGCATACCAGAAGAGAATTTTTTCAGAAAACAACATTTATAGATAACTTATACTCAAAAGTAACAGTTTATATACTTAAAATAAGTTCTTTAAGATAAAAGATTCAATTTAATTTATATATTTGCAACCCGAAAAAAACAATAGTAAAATCTATTACTCAAAATGACGAAAGCAGATATCGTAACGAGAATCTCAGAAAAACTGGGAATTGAAAAAGGAGATGTACAGGCTACAGTTGAAACTTTTATGGAAGAGGTTAAATCTTCATTAGAAAACGGTGACAATGTATACTTAAGAGGTTTTGGTAGTTTTATAATCAAAACAAGAGCTGAAAAAACAGGTAGAAATATATCTAAAAATACTACCATAAAAATACCTGCACATAACATTCCTTCATTTAAACCTGCAAAAGTTTTTGTGGAAGGAGTTAAGAGCAACGTACAAGTAAAATAAATAATATTAATTTAAAGTAAAATTTTATGCCAAGCGGTAAGAAAAGAAAAAGACATAAAGTGGCTACTCACAAGCGTAAGAAGCGTAGAAGAGCTAACCGACACAAGAAAAAGTAGTTTTATAAACTACTTTTTCGTTTTATTACGTTCATTGACATAGAAATTCTAAAAAGAATTTCGGCGGGTTCATACAACCTGTAAATAAATAAATTGTTTAATCTACTTGTTTGCACATGCAAATGAGTATAAACTAATTCAGGTGAATAAAGAATTAATCGTAAGATCTAGTTCCGACGCCGTTGATTTTGCCTTATTAAAAGGAGGAAAACTTACTGAATTACATAAAGAAGAAGAGAGTAACAATTTTGCTGTTGGCGATATATTTATTGCCAAAATAAGAAAACCTGTTACCGGATTAAACGCAGCCTTTGTAAACGTTGGTTACGAGAAAGATGCCTTTCTACATTACCACGACCTTGGTCCGCAGTTATCTTCCATGTTAAAATTCATAAAAGGAGTATCTACAGGAAAAATTAAAGATTACACCCTAAAAGATTTCCCATTCGAAAATGATATAGATAAAGATGGTAGCATTAATGATGTTATTAAAGCCAACCAATCTATACTAGTGCAAATTGTTAAAGAACCAATTTCTACCAAAGGTCCAAGGATTAGCTCAGAGCTATCTTTAGCAGGTCGTTATTTAGTTATGGTTCCTTTTTCTGATCGTGTATCTGTTTCACAAAAAATAGAAAGCAAAGAAGAAAAAGAACGCTTAAAAAGACTAGTAAGAAGTATTAAACCCAAAGGGTTTGGTGTTATTATTAGAACAGTTGCAGAAGGCAAAAAAGTCGCAGAACTAGACAAAGATCTAGAAAACTTACTGAACAAGTGGTCAGTAATGTGTAAAAAATTAAACAAAGCATCACTCCCCTCTAAAGTATTAGTAGAACTAAATAGAGCATCTTCTATTTTAAGAGATATTTTTAATGATACTTTTACAAGTATACAAGTTAATGATGCTACGCTTTACAGCGAAATTAAAGAGTACGTGCAAGAAATTGCACCAAAAAAAGAATCTATTGTTAAGTTGTATAAGGACACCACTACTCCTATTTATGAAAAATTTGGAATAGAACGACAGATAAAAACTTCTTTTGGCCGCACTGCTACTATGAGCAAAGGTGCATACTTAATTATAGAACACACAGAAGCACTACATGTAGTAGACGTAAATAGTGGAAACCGTTCTAATAAAGCCAAAAACCAAGAAGATACTGCACTCGAAGTTAATCTACTTGCTGCATCTGAGATTGCAAGACAATTACGATTACGAGACATGGGAGGAATTATAGTAGTAGATTTTATAGACATGAGTAAGCCTGATCATAGAAGAAAACTTTTTGATCATCTTAGAGATGAAATGAAAGATGATAGGGCCAAACATAAAATACTACCTCCTAGTAAATTTGGACTTATACAAATTACAAGACAAAGGGTAAGACCCGAAATGATTATTAAAACAACAGAGAAAAATCCTAACATCACTAAAGATGGTGAGGTAGAAGCTCCTATTGTTTTAGTAGATAAAATTAAAGCTGATTTAGAAAAACTATTAAAAGGTCCGGCAAGCGGTAATGGTATTATATTAAATATACATCCTTTTATAGCAGCATACCTTACAAAAGGTTTCCCTTCTATACGTTTCCAATGGTATATGGAACATAAAAAATGGGTTAAAGTACAATCTAGAGATGCCTATACATATCTAGAATATCGTTTTAAAAATAAAGACGGTAAAACAATTTACTAAGCAAAAGCGACTTCGGAAACGGAGTCGCTTTTTTTGTTTTGTATAGTTTATCTTTATCTAACAATCATTTTTAATTAAAATGAAAACCGCAAACAAAAAACAAAGCAAAGAACTTACAGAACATTTTTTTAGAACAGAATACGGAAAAATAGTTGCTGTAATAACTAAATATATAGGCATAAATAATGTTGAAACAGCAGAAGACATTGTTCAAGAAACCTTATTAAAAGCCTCTGATTATTGGGAACTAAACGGAATACCTCCAAACCCAAAAGCTTGGCTATATACTACTGCAAAAAATATAACTTTTAACGTTTTAAAACGTAAAAAACTTGAAACAAAATACAAATTAAACAACAAGAACACCATAAATTCATTAGAGCAATTAGATTTTTCTGATGAACTTATAAAAGACGAACAATTAAAAATGATGTTTGCTTGTTGCCATTCTTCTATATCCGAAAATTCTCAAATTGCTCTAATCTTAAAAATATTATGTGGTTTTAGTATTGCAGAAATAGCAAGTGCTTTTTTCTCTTCTCCTGAGACTATTAATAAGCGCTTAGTTAGAGGAAGAAAGCAATTAAGGGAAAATAATATAATACTAAAGACATCAAAAAACACCAATAAATACTTAGCCAACATACAAAAAACTATCTACCTATTATTTAATGAAGGTTATAGCCCATCACAAAAAAATGAATTAATTCGTATTGATTTATGTCTAGAAGCAATACGACTAACCGAAATATTAGCCAATAGCGAGTTAGAAAACAAATCTGACTCCTACGCTTTATTAGCATTAATGTATTTAAATGCATCTCGCTTTGAATCAAGAATTAATGATAACAATTCTATTATAGAATTAGAGCAACAGGACCGGACAAAATGGAATCAGGACTTAATACAAAGAGGCTTTTATTATTTAAACTTAGCAACAAAAAAGAATACTATATCTAAAACATTAATTCTTGCCACTATTTCTGGCAATCATTGCATAGCTCCAAATTTTAAAGCAACCAATTGGAAAGAAATTCTTGCCTTGTACAACCAACTTATAGAGCTAGAAGATTCTCCTATTACGCGTTTAAACAGGAGTGTTATTGTTGCAAAAGTTAAAGGAAACAATTTGGCAATTAAAGAATTACAAGAACTTAATAAAAAATCCGATATTGGTAAGCACCCTTTATTCCATGCAACTATAGCAGAATTCTATAAAGAAGAAAATAATATTAACAAAGCTATTAAACACTTAAAAAAGGCTATTACTCACACAAATAACAAGCGAGATTTAAAACTTTTAGAAAAAAAACTAAAAACTATTGTCCCTATTTCTTAATTTCAATTGTAATAAGGCTATAATCTTAATATAAAACAATTATGAAAGAGTTTATGCTATTTATTAAAAGTGAAGAAAGTCCAAAAGTAGACTTATCACCAGAACAATTACAACAACATATAGAAAAGGTTGGCAACTACATTAAGCGGTTAACAAGCGAAGGCAGAATGAAATCTGCGCAGCCTTTGGAAATGGAAGGCAAAATGCTATCATACCAAAACGGAAAAGTTGTAGATGGACCTTACAATGAAACCAAGGAGATAATATCTGGGTATTACCATTTATTAGCTAAAGATTTAGATGAAGCAATTGCAATTGCAAAAGAAGACCCAAGGTTTAAGGAAGGTATTTGGCGTGTAGAAGTAAGACCAATTAAAAAAGTAACGGGTATTAACTAAATTATTTAAAAAAGCGGCTTTTAAAAGTCGCTTTTTATTATTCACTAATGTCATTCATCAGTTATAAAATTTAGTACCTTTAAGTACTATAAAACAATACTTAGTATGAAAGGACATCTTAATGCCATAATCTTTGGAATAGCCATTATAATATCTTCTATTTTTTTAGGAAAATCTTATGTAGATAGAAAACTAGTTAACGGTACTATACAAGTTACTGGTTTAGGAAAAGTAGACTTTAGCTCCGACCTTATTGTGTGGGATGGTAGATTTAATGCAGAAAATATTAATCTACAACAAGCCTTTGTTAAGTTAAAAAAGGACAAAGAAATAATACAAGAGTACTTAACAAGCAAAGGAGTATCATTAGAAAACATAGTTTTTAGTGCTGTAAACACAGAGCAACAGGTAAAAAGAAATTATGCTCCTAATGGAAATTATTTAGGAGAAGAATTTGCTGGTTACAAACTAAACCAATCGGTACAAATAGAATCTACAGAAGTAGTAAAAATTGAAAATATATCTAGAGAAGTAACCGAATTATTAAATAAAGGTGTTCAATTTTATTCTGAGTCTCCAAGATACTATTATACAAAACTCGCCGACCTTAAAATAGAAATGATTTCTAAGGCTACTGAAGATGCTAGAGTAAGAGCTGAAAAAATAGCCGAATTTTCTGGAGGAAAACTAGGCAAACTAGAATCCGCAAAAATGGGAATTTTTCAAATTACAGGTCAAAATTCAACTGAAAATTATTCTTGGGGAGGTACATTTAATACCAGCTCTAAAGATAAAACAGCATCTATTACCATGAAATTAATTTACAAAGCGCAATAAAACCATACTATGTTTAAATCAAATATTATAAGCTTATTAACCATCTTAGTTATTACTTCTTGTAATTTTAAGCAAAAAGAATCTAATATTACAGACGAAAAAACAGAAATAGAACAAAAAACAATAACTACAGAGATTAGTAAGGATAATAATAGCACTCCTAAATATTTTATTTGCTATAAAAACGATACTAATCCAGACATGGAAATATCAATTGGTTTTAATAAAGACGCCGAAGCTATTAGTGTAAAATATAAAGGCCAAAAAGAAGCTATAAAACTAGTAAAAACAAAAGAGTCTTTTGATAAAGGCGGTGCGCACCCAACTATAGAAACCTATTATAATGAGATTTTTGAAAAAAAAGAAAATGGTGTATACAAACTTACACACTCAGGAATATGGGACTACGCCGAATACACAAGAAAAAAAGATGGGAAAAAGTTTAAATTTACTATTAATCATGAATTAACTATAGAAGGAGGTTCAGAATACAGAAACACTCCTTGCTTTTAACACAATACAAAATAAAATACTTATACCTCTGCATATTTATTATTTGCATGTACAGTTGTTCTTCGCATAAAAGAGCAAATAAAAATAATTTCTCTAAAGAGCAGGTAAGCTTAATAATGAATGGAGATAGTCTTAAACCCATGCCCGTTTTTAAGATTACCAAAAAATCTGACTCACTCCTATTACGCTCTAAAAGCAAAAGTGTTACTGCAAACCCTGACGATATTGTTCTTAAAAATTTTGTGCAACGCCTATATAGTACCGTACGAGATAGCATGTCTATGGGCGTTGGTATTGCTGCGCCACAGGTAGGTATTTTAAAAAAAATAATATGGGTACAACGGTTTGATAAAGAGGATTTACCTTTTGAGGTTTACTTAAATCCTAAAATAATTAAATACTCTAAAAAAAAGCAACAATGTAGGGAAGGATGCCTATCTATACCCAATAGATCAGACACCTTAAACACAAGGTCATATGAAATTTTAATAGCATACGACCAAATGGATACTACACATAAAACAGAAAAAATTAAAGGTTTTACTGCTGTAATATTTCAACATGAGATAGACCATTTAAACGGCATATTATACTTAGATTACTTAGAATAAATTACTGATTATCTACAATAATTACAGACGATTCTTCATTAACCTTTAGCACGTATAAGCCTGTTGCTGTTTCTAACGGAAAAGACAATGTTGTAACTTTTAAAGAAGCATCGTATTTTTTTGCTGCAAAAAGTATTTTTTTTCCCATCATATCAAACAAAGCAAAAGTATCACTCTCTGTAGTATTTGATATGTTGATTTCTTTGTTAGTTACTGGATTTGGAAAAATTACCGACTCTTGCCCTCCTGGTATAACTGCACTCTTTCCTGTAAAATAAGGAACGGCAAAATTATACGCATCTACACCTACTTTTTCTCCTATAATTCTACCTAAAATATCATCTGCTGGCGGATGTATACCTCCCCATATTCTAGATAAACTTGTTTGATCGGAGGCGTCTCTATAGGTAGCCCATTGTAACACCACGTCTACCGAAGGTCCTTTTTCAAAAACTAAAAATTCATCTTTCCTAGCTACAAACTCTCCTAAACCTCCAGGAAAATATTCATCTCCCGTTAGTAAAGTCATTACCTCTGCGGCAGCCCTAGAGTAAGTAGAGTGCCCAGACAAATATCCTGCAAAAGGAGGCGTAACAAAAGATGGCCTTTGATACGGAAACCAGTCTTGTGCTAATATCCAACCTACCCCAGCTACATCTGTTGAAGCATCCGTAATAGCATCATGACCTTTCCATGCGTATAGTTTTATTTTACCAACATTTTCATTATTGCCTCCACTTAATTCATCACCCTCTTCTATCACTTCTATATACCCTTCTTTTAAAGGTATTCCTCCTACATGGTAATTAGCTAAAGATTGGTCTGTACTCTGTCCTAAAGAACACATATAACGAATAGCAGAAATAGGGCGAATATAATCGTACCACCCTTTTATTCCCCATGCAGTTATTGCAGCATCGTGCATAGCCCCTGATAAAACAAAGTATGATTTTACATCCCACTCTAAAGGGCTTAATTCTTCTCCCTCCCCATTAAACTTACGAACAAATAACTCATGATCATTAACATAATTAAGTATAGTAAACCAATGACCTGGTGGTGTTTCAGAATCTGGCCCGTCTGCCCAAAACTCCGCTAAAACCCTTCCATAATCTCCCCTTGGAACCATTTGCGTTTCATAAGCTTCACCTGTTTTAGGATTCATAGTACGACCTACACTAATATCTCCTCCCTCAATTTCTTTATAAAAATTTGAGTATTCATCAAAAGAGTTAGGAAACATGCTTATATCTATATTACCAATACTATTTGGAGAAATATCCCATAAAACACCATCTGTAGGGTCTAAATGCGAACTCCACAAAGACACCAATGAGAAATTCCATTTATACAAATCACTTGATACGGTCTGATTTTGAATATCTAACTGTGGTGGTGTTCCTGGATCATGGTATACTACATAATCGTTACCTGATCTATTAAATATTGTTTTATTTTCATTTGATAACGCAAATGAGTTTACATTACCCCATTCTGGGCTTAAAAAACCTGGAGTATCTCCTGGAATTAAATTACCACTTTGATCTATAAACGTATTAAATGTTAATGGCTGCCAACGATTAGGGTCTACTATTCCTGTATCTTCTTCTGATATGCTAAGTATAAGTGAAGAGTTTACTGGTGTATAAAATGCATTATCATAACCTGTAGCCTCTCTAGCCCCATCAGAATTACCATAATTAATTATAGTCTCAGCAATATAATTTCCCATTGCTGCGGCCTTACCTGATTGATAATCTGTACTACTATCATTTATATCGAAGCCTAGTTCACTCATAACAAAATCGAACAAAGCTAAACTCTCTTCTTTATTTGGAGAATTTCTAAAGCGATGCGTTAATACACGATAAGCAGCGTAACTCATGGCTTTTTCTTGAGATTCTCTTTTTAACTCAAACGGATTAAATTCTTCTAGAACACTCTCAAAATCATTAAGTGTATTTCCTAATAAATAAGGCTTTGCAACATCATCATACACAGCCCAAGCATCATAAAGAGCTATAGATGTATGAAACAAATTTCTAGCATGTATTGTAGGCCTAGCAAAATCTTTACGAATAGCTTCTAAAAGTGCCTCATTCCAAATTCTTGCTATAGAAACATTTTCGGGAAGACTATTTAGCATAAGATTAACCGCTATTTCTGCTAATTCTCCAATACATTCCTCACCCCTTTCTATTGCTGTAATTGTTCCTGTTGCTCCTAATCCCCATTTTACACTTAGAGTGTTAGTCCCTTGCCCTTTAACAATTTCTCCTCCACTAACTGTCCAAGTAATTGTGTTTTCTTCTAATCCATAAGTATATACTTCTTCTTGGTTAAATCCAGATTCTAAAGTGCCATTAATAACAGCACTAGACGTAAAATAAATACAACTACCATCATTAGTTACCGCCAACGGGTTATAATTACAAGAATTAGGGTCTGTACAACCAGCAATTTTTACGCTTGGAGTTACATTTAATATTTCAAAACCCTGCCCTTCAGTAGCCTTAATAAAAGTATTAACCCCAATATCTTGGTACTTTTCTACTAAACCAGAAGGCCATTCTATTGTTAGCTCATTAATTATATTACTTTCATTTAAACCAAAATGTACTGGCTTTAAGTTTTGAGACAAAAAACCAACACCGTTGTAATACCTGTATATTATACCTTCGTTAGTTTGTACACTTAGTTTTGTACCATAAGCATCTCTATTAGAAGTTGTTCCTTCTAATTTTACCTGAAACCAATTTAAATTACTTCCATCAGAAGCAGATAATTTATTTTCATAAAAGAAAGGTTCCCTATCAGAATTGGTTACGAATAAATCTAAATCTCCATCATTATCATAATCAAAATCTAGTGCTTCCACACTAATAGTTAATGCATCTAATTCTAAATCTTTAGAAAGATCTTCAAATCCATTTTCTCCTTCTTTTAGAAGATTATTATAATAAAAATTATTTTGAGTCCCAGAAATAAAATACCCGTTAACTATAAATAAATCCTCATCACCATCCAAATCAAAATCTGCAAATTTACATCCCCAAGACCAATCCGTTTCTAGAACATTATTCTGCTGTGATACTTCTGTAAAATTATTAGCCCCATCATTTCTTAAAAATGAATTACCATCAATACCTGTTGTAAATAAATCAAAAAAACCATCATTATTATAATCTCCAATGGCTATACCCATATCATCCAACATACTATCTACGCCATATGATAAAGCTTGCTCTGTAAAATCAACCCCATTTTCACTAACAAAAAGGCTATTACTTACATCAAAATCATTTGAAATATAAAAATCTTGTAAACCATCATTATTAAAATCAAATGGCATCATTGTAAAACTTCTTATATCTTCTTCATCCGTAATTTTTGACTCCAAAGAAACATCTGTAAAAGTACCATCACCGTTGTTCTTATATAAGCTATTATTTCCACAACCATTCCAATCCAAAATAAATATATCTAAAAAACGATCATTATTATAATCAACCCATGTTGCTCCTGTGTTATTACAACCATTAGCAGCTGTAAAACCTGCACTTGTCGTGACATCAATAAAAGTGCCGTCTCCTTGATTACGAAAAAGTTGCACCCTTCTTAAATGTGTAAAAAATAAATCTGGAAAACCATCATTATCATAATCTCCCCAAGAAGCTGCAAATTTATATCCTTTTAACCCAAAAAATTGCTGTCCATCCACTAAATTCAGAGGCAATAAATTACTTAATCCTGCATCTTCTGTAACATCTGTAAAAGTACCATCATTATTATTTCTAAATAATCTGCTATGTGACTCTTCTAAATCATCATTATCATACCCCACAGCAACCACAAAAATATCCAAGTCTAAATCTCCATCATAATCTGCAACAGAAACGCCATTATTTTCTTCTAATATTCCAAAGCCAGCTGCTAGCTCAATTCGCTCAAAAACCTGAGCAGACATATTACTACATAAAAAAAAGTTAATTACAGTAAAAATAATAGCGTAATACCTATTAAAAATCATCTTCAACATAATCTACATTTATAAGGGTTATTTTTTACCCAAGGGAAACAATTTACTAATAATTTTATAGTTATCGTATTTTTGCACTATATAAAATATGAACAACAACTCTAAATTCTATACTCTACATGAAGCTACTAAAAAACTAGAAAGCTTTTGTGCATACCAAGAACGTTGCCATGCAGAAGTAACACAAAAACTAAAAAACATGCGTATGATACCTGAAGCTATTGATGTTATTGTTACGCACCTTATACAAGAAAATTATTTAAACGAGGAACGCTTTGCAGTAAGTTTTGCAAGAGGGAAGTTCCGAATTAAAAAATGGGGAAGAAATAGAATTAAATTAGAATTAAAAAAAAGAGAAATTTCTAAATACAATATAAACAAAGCACTAAAAGAGATAAATAACTCAGAATACTTAGAAGTTTTTAACCTTATGGCCGAAAAAAAGGCCGCACTAATTACAGAACAAAACACTCAAAAACAAAGAAAAAAATTAACCGATTATTTATTGTACAGAGGATGGGAAAGCTCCTTAGTTTATGCTAAAGTGATGGATTTATATCCTTACTAATATAAAAGTACCCAACTACCTTCTTCCCCAAAAAAATAAAAAAATATCCTTAACTACATTAATCCCTTTATGGTTGTAATAATGAAGATAACCCAAGCATTTAACAACTAAACACTAATCAATTAAAAATTGACTAAAATTATTATGCTTTAAACTCCATACTTGATTAAGTATAATAGTATTTTACTATATATAACTATACTTTATTCATAAAATGAACGCATATAGTGTATTTGTGCGTAAAATAAATATCCCTCTACGTAAAAAATGTTATTTGAGTATTTTTAGGGTGTTCTTTAATATAAAGAATGATGTACACCAGTACTTATAACCGACTGTTTGTCTTTAGAATTGCCTTATTATTTTTCCAATCTATCCACTTCTGACCTTTTATTCTTCTCATTAAATTATCAAAATAACGAAGGATAAAAATGTTATATGCTGCGGTAATGAAATTTTTAGGATTACGCGTAACTGCCCGTAAACTCATAGAAAAACCTGGAGTGATATATTTCATATAATGCCAATATCCTTCTGGCATATACAAAGCCTCTCCATGGTTTAAATCTGTTTTATACCCATTTGCTTTCTTTAACGCAGGCCACTTACTATAATCTGGATTAGAAAAATCTATACTTTCGTGTGTAATAATAGCGTGTGGGACTTTATATAAAAACTTACTTTCTGATTGAGAAAATAAAATAATCTCCTTTTTTCCTTCAAAATGAAAATGAAGAATATTAGACAAGTCTAAATCGTAGTGCATAAAAGTATACGAATCTTTACCACCAAAAAATAGCATGGGCACTCTTTTTAATAGTTTTAAACCTATCTTAGGAATTTTATAATCTTCTTGTAATTTAGGCACCTCTTTTAAAAGATTCCAAAGAAAAATACGGAATTTAGTAGGCTCAGATTTTAACAAATCTATATAATCTCCCATTTTCATTTTTGCATGAGGCTCATTAAAACCATCTTTATAATCTACAGGTCTATCATCGTATAAAGGCACAACAATATCTTTTGCCTCCTGTTTCATATAATCCAAATTCCACTTGGTATATGCGGGCCAATCTTCTATAAGCGACTCAATTACTACTGGCTTTTGAGGCTTATAATAGTGTTCTAAAAAATCTTCCTTCGTAATTGTTTTTACTCTAGGAATTTCTTGTAAGTTCAATAGGTTTTGCTTTCTATTTTTCCAAATATAATAAATAAAGAAAAATTACTCCGCCAATTTTGCTTTTACTTTAGCAGCTTCGTTACGCTCTATTTTATGTTCTGGCCTTGTCCATTTTGGCTTCTCTCCCAGAGACGAAAATTTAGAATCTTTTGCCTCTACTGTTTTAGGCTGAGATACTTTCGTAAATGGTTTTTGTGGATTTAAACCAAGTAATTTAAACATTGCCATATCCTCGTTAACATCTGGATTTGGGGTAGTTAAAAGCTTATCCCCTGCAAAAATAGAATTAGCACCTGCAAAGAAACACATTGCTTGTCCTTCTCTACTCATATCTGTTCGCCCAGCAGATAATCTAACCTGTGTTTGTGGCATTATAATACGTGTAGTTGCAACCATACGTATCATATCCCAAATAGGAACCGGCTCTATTTCTTCCATTGGAGTTCCTTCTACAGCAACTAATGCATTAATTGGCACTGATTCTGGTTGCGGGTCTAATGTAGATAAAGCTACTAACATACCTGCTCTATCTTCTACTTTTTCTCCCATACCAATAATACCACCACTACAAACAGTTACATTACTTTTACGAACATTATCTATAGTATCTAAACGGTCTTTAAAAGCTCTTGTAGAAATTACATCTTTATAATAATCTTCAGAAGTATCTAAGTTATGATTATAAGCATACAAACCAGCTTCTGCTAAACGTTGTGCTTGGTTCTCTGTGATCATACCTAATGTACAACACACTTCCATGTCTAATTTGTTAATGGTACGTACCATTTCTAAAACATTATCGAACTCAGGGCCATCTTTTACGTTTCTCCATGCTGCTCCCATACACACTCTAGAACTACCCGAAGATTTAGCACGTAAAGCTTGCGCTTTTACTTGCTGCACAGACATTAAATCGTTCCCCTCTATATCTGTATGGTAACGTGCCGCTTGCGGGCAATAGCCACAATCTTCTGGACAACCACCTGTTTTTATAGATAACAAGGTAGATACCTGTACTGTATTTGGGTCGTGGTATTCTCTATGAATCGTTGCTGCTTCATATAATAAATCCATTAAAGGTTTATTATAAACATCTAATATTTCTTGTTTCGTCCAATTGTGTCTTGTCTCACTCATAACATTAAAATACTTATGCGGGTCAAAAATAACGGAATTAGATCAGAAAATTTAGTTTAACATTTAAATATTATTATTAAAAATAAAAATGCCCCTTTTTAAGCATTATCAAAATACTGATTAATCATATGTGTTATACATTAGCATATGCCTTATGTTGTTTCTTAAGTATAGGATATATTTTTACAATGTAAAAGTAGACCCTATGAAAACTCTATTTCTAATTGCCATTTCTTTAGTTAATATAAATACAGAAAAAATAGACCCTCCAGAGCCCGAAATAGGAAAAAGATGGATACTAAACCTGCAATATTCCGATGAATTTAATGGCACAACATTAGACCAAAAAAAATGGCGAAACAGTTATAATGGCTGGAAAGGGAGATCCCCAGGATACTTTTCTCCAGATGCAGTATCTGTAAAATCTGGAATGCTCCAAATTAAAAATGGTGTTTTAGATAAAAGTGTTAATATACACACTAAAAAAAAGTATAGTATTAAAGGGGGCGCTGTACAATCTTTAGAAAAAACAGCTCATTTTGGCTATTACGAGGTAAATTTTAAAGCCTCTAGAATAAATATGTCTACTACATTTTGGATGAGTAACCGTAAAGTTCCTGTGAATTTTGCCACCAAAATAAGTAATGATAATTGTAGTAAAGATAAATTTAGTCAGGAATTAGATATTGTAGAAAGCATTGGTGGCGTAATCACTGCTGGTGATAAATTTAGAAAAAACATGAACTTTAACACTCATTACAGATATATTGATTGTAATGGCGGTAAAGAGAAATTTTATTCTGCTGGTAATAATGCTATTGAAGGAAACGGGTTAAAATCTAGTGCATTGCTAAGTTCCGAATCATGGGAAGATTTTCATACCTATGGTGCCTATTGGAAAAATGCTAATGAAGTAGCTTTTTATGCTAACAATAGTTTTGTAGGAAATGTTAATGTTAGCACCGATGTTGTAAACAAGCCTTTTCCAAGAAAAATGGGCATAAATATGGTTACCGAAACATATGATTGGGCTTTACCCTACCCAACTAATGAAGAATTAAATAATGACACCATTAATACTTCTTATTACAATTGGGTGCGTTCTTATAAATTAGTAGATATAGATGCTAAATCTAAAAACAAAAAAAAATACAAAGGTAGCGGAACTCCAATATATA
Source organism: uncultured Cellulophaga sp. (assembly GCA_947492955.1). Taxonomy (GTDB): domain Bacteria; phylum Bacteroidota; class Bacteroidia; order Flavobacteriales; family Flavobacteriaceae; genus Cellulophaga. Next base: position 197,039 of record CANLOV010000002.1, read on the forward strand.
AAGAAGAAGTTAGTTTTTTTAACAATCCAACTATAGAAAACAAGCAAGTAAAAATACCCTATACCTATAAAGCTAACACCGATAAAAAAGCTGTTTTTAAAATTATAAACGATACCAACGAAGTAGTTTATAAAACTACATTAAATCTTCTGTCTGGTTACGGAAAAAATATTAAAACACTAGACTTTAAAAAAGAAAATACAGCTTACACTTTTAAAATTGAATTTATAGAATAAAATCTAATTTTCAATTATCTTAACAAACAGATAATAACTATTTTTGTATGTTTTAGCTTACTTCTTAAGTAAAATACTTACTGCATTGCCTCCAAAACCAACGGCATTTACCATAACGGTTTTAATTTCCTGATTATCAGACACATTATCATTAACAAAGGGAACTGAGATAAATTTTTGATGCTGTAACATTAGTATTGCAAATTCAACACTTAACATTCCTGAAGTACCAAATGTGTGACCTATCTTCCACTTGTTAGTAGTCACTAATGGTTTTTTGTTACAAAAAACTTTTTCAATGGCTTTAATTTCGGAAGTATCTCCTTTAATTGTCCCCGGCGTATGACTAACAATTACATCTACCTCATCTGGGTTTAAATTTCCTAACGCCATTTGCATAGAACGCTGAAAACATTGCGCATCAGAGGATATAGATATATTATGTTTTAATATTTCTGTAGCATAGCCTACTCCTGCTATTTTTGCTAATGCATTTTCTTTTTCACCTTTTTCTAAACAGGCAATAGAAGCACCTTCTCCTAATACCATTGTATTTTTGGTTTTCTCTAAATCTAAAGCTCTACAAGGGTATTTTCCTTCTTCTTTAGAATATATTTTTAGTGCTTTCATTTGCGCTACTGTAAAAGGTGTTAAAGGAGCCTCACTACCTCCTACCAAAAACTGATTTGCCATACCAGATTGTAACCAAGCTACACCATTTAACAAACTATGTAATGCAGTAGAACAGGTGATAGAATGCGATATTTCTGGTCCTTTGGTTTGTAAATCGTGAGCTACCCAAGAGGCTATATTTCCTAAAGTTGTAGTAGGCGAAGACAATGTAGATGTCTTATTTTTTTCTAAAAATTCTTTGTGATACTTCTCAAAAAGTGATGTTGCCCCACGAGAGGAACCTATATTAATTCCAAAATTATCTACTGCTTTCCAGCCTGCTTGTGCCACTGCTTTTCTTGATGCATATATGGCATACAAAACACTATTATCTAAATCTTTATATTTTTGATCAGATTCTTTTAATATTTCTATTTCTTTTGCTTCTTGAGGTGATAAAAAACCAGCCCAAACATTTGTTTCTCCAAATGTTCCTTTGGACAACATATGGTGGTCGCCATTGTAATTCTCCCATGTTTCTTTTAAAGAATTTCCTAATGGAGAGATAGAAGCTATGGCGGTTATAGAAATTGGTGTTTTCAATTGCAATATTTTTTATGCAAATGTAATTGTAATAAAAAACAAATACCCAAACTAAGTATAACACTTTTAATTTTCTAATCGTTTAATTCTTTCTTCTAGTTGTACTTGCTTTTTATTTTGAATCAAAATATACAATGTAAGTTCTTCTATCTTTTCTAGTAATTTCAAATTCATTTCTTTAAGTAACAACCCTTCTTTTTCCATTTCTGCGGCTGAAGGTATATTAGGTAAATGACCGTTTTCATTTATATAATCTTGGATTTGTTCTAAAGACTTTAAATTATAATCTTCATTAAAAACATAGTCTGGTGCTATAGCCCCTTTTAAATCTACTTTTACTTCTTGGGTATGTATATTACCTTTTACGGTAAGTTTTGCATCTGGTACTGTTGTACCAATTCCTACATTACCATTACTATTACTATTACTAATGTTATTCCCTGTTATTTCCCATAAAGAACTAGTGTCGTTATTTGCTATACCACCATATACTTCTAATTCATAAATTCTGAAATAATTATCGGTACCTCCGAGTCCTTGCAACCTTATTTTTGATGTAGTTACCTTAGAAAAACTTTCATCTACAATGGCCTGATTATTTGAACTACCATCAACTATAGTTACCCACGTATCACCATCCCATATTTGAAATTCATATTGATTTGGTTTGTTATACCCACCAAGCCCAGTCCAAAATTTTAATTGTTCTATCTCAAAATCTCCCTGCAAATCAACCTCAATCCAATGTGGCCATGGAGTATCTGCAGACACCCATCTAGTATTATTATCCAATAAATTATTACCATCAACAGCATTAGAACTTACATATAATAGATGAACAGAATCTGATTGTGTTGGCTTACCCAGAGCAACATTAGCATTTTGAGCAGTTAATAAATTTGCACTAAAAAAAAAGAAAGCTATTATTCTCTTAAAAATCATAATTTAGCTGGTATTAATTAGGATTACAAGCAATAAATATAACAAAAAAATTAAAAAATTTCTAAGAGATTTGTAATACTTGTATACACTTTTTGCAACTGCTTATCCGTAATTACAAAAGGAGCCAAAATATAAATGGTATTTCCTAGTGGGCGCAAAAATATACCATCTGCCATAAAATGCTTAAATATTTTATCTCTTACACTCCCATAGCGTTCCATTTCTATATTTAAATCCAACGCATAGATAATACCTGTTTGTCGTGTTCTTGCAACTTTAGGGTGATTTTTAATCTCAGCATCAAACTGCTGATGCGATGCTATTACACGTTTTATATTTGCTTGCATTTCACTAGATTGCAACAACTCTACACTCGCTAAAGCTGCCGCACATGCTGTTGGGTTCGCAGAATAAGTGTGCGCATGAAACAATCCTTTAGAAATTTCATCATCATAAAAAGCATCATATAAATCCTGTGTACAACTTGTAATCGCCATTGGCACCAAACCTCCTGTAAGTGATTTAGACATACAGATAACATCTGGCTTTTCTGTAATCTGATCCGATGCAAAATAAGTACCTGTTTTTCCAAAACCTGTCATAACCTCATCTGCAATAGTGATTACCTTGTACTGTTTTAACAATTTTAAAATTTTAGCTAAACCTTCGGCATCGTGCATTTGCATAGCTGCTGCTCCTTGTACCAAAGGTTCATATATAAAACCTGCAATTGCTTTCTCTTTTAAAAGCGTTGTAATTTTTTCTAATATGCTATTTATATTTTCTTTAGAAGGAACTGGAATACGCTCTATATCAATAAAAAAATCTTCGAAAGGACCATTGTAAACAGATAATCCGGAAGCAGACATAGCTCCAAAGGTATCGCCATGAAAAGCGTTTTCAAAAGCTAAGATAGTATTGCGTTTTTCTCCTTTATTAGAATGATATTGCAATGCCATTTTAATTCCGACTTCTGTAGACGTAGAGCCATTATCTGAAAAGAATATTTTAGCTTGATTATCTGGAAGTATGCTCATTAATGCTTCTGATAATTTAACCGCTGGCTCATGCGTAAAACCACTAAACACAACATGATCTAATTGTTGCATTTGCTGGTACACTTTTTCTACAATTGCTTCATTACAATGCCCATACATACAGGTGTACCATGATGCTATACCATCTATATATTCTTTCCCTTGATCATCGTACAACAAAGCTCCTTTTGCTTTTACAATAGCCAACATATTAGCATGTAATTTATGCTGAGTTAAGGGATGCCAGATATACTTTTTATCTCTTTCAGAAAGATTTTTATACTCCATGGAATTTGTAAAATTCTTTTTTTATATATCTTGCAAAGATGAGAATTATCATAGATTAAATAACAATTACCTTTATTTCTTTAACAAGCTTATCTAAAAAAAGTAATGAAAAAAATAGCCAACTCATTTGCTAATAAAATACAAGAAGACAAAAACTACAAATGGTTGCTATTGATAGTTTGTGTAGCCTATAGTATTTCTTTAGTTTACAACCTAAATGTTGCGCCATTGAACATGGAAGAACCAAGGAGAGGTTTAGTTGCTATGGAAATGTTATTTAACAATAACTTTATTGTTACCACCCTATTAAACGATACTTTTTACGACCACCCTCCCTTATGGAATATTGTATTAGCCTTAAGTATTAAAGTTTTTGGGTATAATGCTTTTGCGCTTAGGTTTCCTGCGGCATTATCTCTTTTATTAACAGGTGTTGTTCTTTATTTTGTAGGAAAAAAACATGTAAATAAGACTTTTGGAATTTTTAGTGCTCTATACTACCTTGTATCGGTAGACTTATATTTCTTTTTTGCTACTGCCGCTGAGATAGATATTTTTTATGCTTTACTTGTTCTATTATCTTTATTAAGTATTTTTCATTTTTATCAAAAAAAACAATTTTACCAGTTATTTGGATACACCTATTTCTTTGCTTATTTAGCTTTTTTAACAAAAGGGTTCTCTACTTATGCCTTAATAGGATTAACCTTACTAGCCTATTTTGCCTACAAAAAATCATTGTCTAAATTATTTTCTATTCCGCACATCCTTTTTGGAATGCTTTCTATAGGTTTTATTATCCTATATTTTTACATCTATAGTTTTTACGAAGATGCAGCAACTTACCTATCAGATATGTGGAGCCTAACAACAGGAAAAACAGCTGTAACATCTGTTAAAGAATTATTACTCCATATGGTAACCTATCCGTTAGAAATTATTGGAAATATTTTTCCTGCTACACTTTTTCTTCTATTTATTTGGGATAAAGAGGTCATTAAAAAAATAAAACAGCAGCCTTATATTTTATTTTTAGCGATTACTTTTATAGCAAATATTTGGATTTTTATTATTTCTGCCGGAGCAAGAATTAGGTATAGTTATATGTTTTTTCCTATACTTATTAGTATTCTTTTATATGCTTTTAGTTTAAAAATAAAAGAACATAATTGGAAACATAAATTTTACTATACTTTTTTGCTTAGTATTTTCGGAATTATAACAGTAGCATGTTTTGTTACTCCATTCGTAAATTTGCTATCGGTTTTAAAGTACTTAAAATATAGCATGCCTGTAATAGGTTGCGCTGCAATAATAACCTTCTTTTTTACTTTAAAAACCAAAGGATGGACTAAACATCTTTTTATTATTCTATTCTTTATAATTATACGATTTGCGTACAATACTGCGGCATTACCTATGCGAAATGTAAAATCTTCTAGTGCTGCTTATAGAGTACAAGCTAATGCTATTTACAAAGAAACTAAAAACGACCCCATATATGTTCTTTCAGATGAAAAAATGGGTTCTTTTAAATATTACAATGTAAAATTCTATAGTGTAGTGGCGTATTTAGAAATGTATAGAAAAGGGCTAGTTATAAAAACTCCTAAAATAACAAATGCTGGCTATTATATTATCAATAGAAAAGATTTAAAAAACCATACTTCTTTATATGATTTTAATGTAAAAGGATTAGATTTCTCTTTAATTAAAGTGCCGTAAGTGGTTCTTTAAATTTATGAGCGTACTTCTTTATTACCTCCTTATTAAACCCCTTTTCTTCTTCTATTCTACCTATTAGCTCTACACCTGTCTTTTTTAAGATAATACTTTCTGTTGTAGGATGTTTATCTCCACTGAAGATTATAGACACATTAAAGCCTTTTTGCTTTAATAACGCTATAGTTAACAGTGTATGATTAATACTTCCTAAATAATGCCTAGAAACAACAACAACTTTATAAGAAGGTTTTATTAAATCTAAAATAGTAGCGCTATCATTTAAAGGCACTAATAAACCCCCAGCACCTTCAATCACCAAATTATTATTAGTTTTTGGCTCAACAATTTTGTTTACATCAATCGTTACATTATCAATTTCTGCTGCTGCATGCGGACTCATAGGCGTTTTTAATGCGTAGCTATTATTATGAATAGTAGTTTTAGTATTACTAATTAAATCTGCTATTTTATGGCTATCCGAATTATCTAATTCTCCCGCTTGCACTGGCTTCCAATAATCTGCTTCTAAAGCCTCCGTTATAATTGCAGACGCTATTGTTTTCCCTACTTCGGTAGATATTCCTGTAACAAATATTTGTTTCATTTACTATGTATTCTTATTTGGCATCGTTATCATTTCGCACGATAAACACTTATATTTTCTTTTCTCAAAAAAAGGGAACAATTTATAAAATATAGTTTTACGACTATAATACACTTCAGACCTTTTACTTTTACAATTAGGACAAACTATAAATTCTCCATTATCGTCTCTCGCATAATTTCGTATTTGATTATAAATTTTAAGTGCTTTTTCTTTATCTCTTGCATATACTTCTAATTTAATACCTCCTACAGCATTACTAACTAATGGATCAGAGTTTATAATATTTTCATCTCGTAAAAAAACAACAATCCCTTCAGATTCTAATTTGCCTTTTATAATCTGCACATCAGCATTATATTCAAATGCCCCTAGCTTATAAAACTCTTTACTCATACTTCTATATTTACTAGTTGCTTTAGCAAACTTGCCATTTCTTCTTGTGTATTATAGCTATGCAAACATATGCGTAAACGTTCTTCTTTTTTAGGTACAGTTGGCGAAAGTATTGGTTTTACATCAAACCCTTTTTCTTGTAATTTATTTGCTATTCGTTTTACTTTATCGTTACCAGATATAACACAACAATGAATAGCGGAATTACTTTCTATAAATTTATCTTCTAAACCTAATACCACTAATTGCTTGTTAAAGAACTGAATATTTTGCATTAATTGCTTCCTGCTTTCTTTCCCTTCTATATTAAAAAGCAAATCATACGCAGAACCAATTGTTGCTAATGAGTGTGGTGGCAAACCTGTGGTGTAAATAAAACTCCTTGCAAAATTTACCAAATATTCTTTTAAAGATATACTACCCAAAATAGCTGACCCATGGCATCCCATTCCCTTACCATAAGTAACAATACGAGCAAAAATAGCTTGTTCTAATTTTAATTCTTGAACTAAGCCTACACCATTTTCTCCAAAAACTCCAATAGCGTGTGCTTCATCAACTACTAAAAAAGCATTGTTTTTTGCACATAGGCTCCCCATTTTTTTTAAATCTGGAGAATCGCCATCCATAGAAAAAACAGATTCTGTTACTACATATATATTATAATCTAAAACACCCTTAGAATGCCTAAGCATTAAGGTTTCTAAATCTTCTAAATTATTATGCTTAAACCTGTATGATTTGGCATTAGACAAACGAATACCATCCCTTATAGAGGCATGTATATATTCATCATACAAAATAATATCTCCACGTTGCGGTACAGCTTCAAAAAATCCCACATTAGCATCATAGCCCGAATTAAAAATTAAAGCTGCTTCGGTATTATGAAGTTCTCTAATCTTAGCTTCTAACCCATTATACAACAAAGAATTTCCCGAAATTAACCTAGACCCCGTAGCACCATTTACTTTTACACCCTCTGCTATTAAATAATCGTGTGCTTTTCTAAATAGCAATTCAGACTTAGAAAATCCTAAATAATCATTTGAAGAAAAATCTATTACAGTACTTTTTACCTGAAGCTTACGAAAGGCATTATTAGCTTTTCGCTCATCTAGTTTTTGCTGTAATTTTTTAGGCAATTCCATTACCGCAAAAATATGCAAAATCTCGTACCTTTATACACATGTATGCACTGGTAGATTGTAATAATTTTTATGCGTCTTGCGAACGAGTTTTTAACCCTAGTTTGCGCAATAAACCTATTGCTATTTTATCTAATAACGATGGTTGTGTTATATCTAGAAGTGATGAAGCAAAAACTCTTAATTTACCCATGGGCACACCCATTTTTAAATGGGAAAAATTCTGTAAAGCCAACAATATCCATATTTTTTCATCTAACTACCCACTATATGGTGATATGAGTAGTAGAGTTATGACCATATTAAAGCAATTTAGCCCAGATGTAGAAGTGTATAGTATTGATGAAGCTTTTATGCAATTTAAAGGTTTTGATAATTATGACATGAATGCCTACGGAACAACGATTCGTACTCGCATTTTAAAATGGACAGGAATACCAACCTGTGTAGGTATTGCGCCTACAAAAGCATTGGCCAAAGTAGCTAATAAAATAGCGCGTAAGTTTCCTAAAGAAACAAAAGGATCATACCTCATAAATTCTGATGAAAAAAGAATTAAAGCCTTAAAATGGACAAAGATTGAAGATGTTTGGGGCATTGGATACCGATTAGCAGAACGATTAAAAGCAATACAAGTACATACCGCTTATGACTACACGCAACTTGCCGATGAATGGGTTTTAAAAAACTTCTCTATTACCGAATGGAAATTAAAAAAGGATTTAGAAGGAATACCAACATTACAATTAGAAGATCATAAAACAAAAAAAGCAATTGCTACTACACGAAGTTTTGAATATACATTTTCTGATATTGAAAACATAAAAGAACGCATTTCTACCTTTGCAACTAGCTGTGCAGAAAAACTACGAAAACAAAAATCTAGCTGCCATGTAATTATTGTTATACTTAGAAGTGACAGGTATAAAAAAGGGTTACAACAACATAGGGAAAGCAAAATAATTACATTGCCTTACCCTACCGATTCTTCATTAATTATTAGCGACTATGCTGTTAAAGCAGTAAACACAATTTTTAAAACAGGAATAAAATATAAACGAGCAGGTGTTATCGTAAGCGGATTGGTCCCTACAGACAACCATCAATTACATTTATTTCAACAAGAAAATCCTAAGCACAAACCTATAATGAATGCTATGGACAAACTAAATACAAAATTTGGCGATTATAAAATAAAACTAGGAAATCAGGATTTAAAGAGAACATGGAAAATGCGCCAAGAACGTTTATCTCCAAGATATACCACTACATTAAATGAAATTATAAAAGTGAAATAATAATGAAAAAGAAACTCACTTTTTACAACCAAGACACTACTAAAAGTTCTGGTGCTTTATATATAGATACCGGAGTATCCGCAGGTTTTCCTTCACCAGCAGACGATTTTAAACAACAACGCATTTCTTTAGACAAAGAATTAATAAAAAATAAAGAAGCAACTTTCTTTGCTCGTGTTAGCGGAAAATCTATGATAGATGCTGGTTTAGATGACAATGATTTACTTATTATTGACCGTAGTATAGAGCCCATAAATAACAAAATAGCGGTTTGCTACTTAGATGGTGAATTTACTGTAAAAAGATTAAAAGTAACCAAAGACACCATTTGGTTACTCCCAGAAAACAAAGCCTATAAACCTATAGAAATTACAGAAGATAATAACTTTATTATCTGGGGTATTGTAACCCATGTAATTAAAGAAGTCTAATATGAATAACAATATTATATTATATCATACACCAGAACTTCAACTGACGAAGAATTACATCAAATATTAGCCATTCAAAAAGAAAATACTCCTGCCAATATTTCTGTAGAAGAAAGGGATAAAGAAGGTTTTATTACTGTAAATCATGATTTTAGCACCTTAAAAAAGATGAATGAAGCTTCCGCTCATATTATTGCTAAAAAAGAGAATATTGTTGTGGGCTATGCCTTGGTAATGCTAAAATCTTTCAGGAATGAAATTCCTATTTTAACACCTATGTTTAGCACTGCTGATGAAGTGTTAAATAATAAAAACTATGTGGTGATGGGCCAAATATGTATTGCAAAAGATTATAGAAGAATGGGTGTTTTTAAAAATCTATATAAACATTATAAAGACGAATTAAAAAATGAATATGACTGTTGTTTTACAGAAGTTGCAAGTAATAACATAAGGTCTTTGGAAGCACATAAAAGTGTTGGCTTCAATATCATAAAGACGCAAATAACAAATAACATTTCTTGGGAATTAATGGCATGGGATTGGTCTCAATGAACAAAGTTCGTAAAACACATTAGATTTTCTTTACTTAACTCTATTTTTACAAAAAAAATTAAAAAACCTACCTTTAACGCGGGTTCTTCACCTATAAAAAAACATATATGCTTGGTTTAAAATTAGAAACAGACCCAAGGTGGGCAAAATTAGCTGAAACAAATATTGAAGAGATTTTAACAGATCATGCTTGGTGCGAGCAAAAAGCCGCTACAAATGCTATTACTATAATATCCCTTAATTCTGAACACGAAGATCTAGTAACAGCTTTACTTATAATTGCAAGAGAGGAATTAGAACATTTTCAAATGGTATTCGATATCATAAAAAAACGTAGTTATACTTTAGGACGAGAACAAAAAGACAGCTATGTAAACGAACTCTTTAAAGCTACTATAAAAGGCGGAAGCAGACAACAAAGCTTAGTTAACCGCTTATTGTTTTCTGCCATGATAGAAGCACGTAGTTGCGAACGCTTTAAAGTTCTTTCTGAAAATATTAAAGACAAAGAACTCTCAGAATTTTATCGCGAATTAATGATTAGTGAAGCAGGGCACTATACTACATTTTTAGGCTTGGCACGTAAATATGGAGAGGGAATTAATGTAGATATGCAATGGAAAGAATTATTAGTTAAAGAAGGTGAAATCATTAAAAATTATGGAAAATCCGAAACTATTCACGGTTAAAATAACAAAACAAATTATTATGAAAAATTATTTTTTAGGACTATTTCTTTTAATGTGTTTTATTAGCACAGCCCAAAATAATTATATTGTAAAAACAGACGACGGCAGACGTGTTTTGCTAAAAGCAGACTATACTTGGGAGTATATAGATTTAGAAAAAACACCAAACGATAGCCTAATAGCAAATACTGCTATTACAAAACCGTTAAAAAAAGAAACATGTGCTACAGCAGATTTTACAGAACCTAAATTAAATGCTAAAATTCAATCACAACTAAAAAGAGGGCGTGCTACTATAAAACATGTAAAAGCTAAAGTAGCCAAAGATTACAATTGCAATACCGATGAAGTTATTCTATTATCTTTTAAAGAACAAAAAGCAAAAGCAACTTATAATTTTTGTGTAAAAGGAAATAACATTACTTATAAACGTATTGGTAATAGTATCCTTAAAAAAGGAGAATTATTCTAAAAACAAAATAGTGGTATAACTAAAAAACGCTTCCAAATTTGGAAGCGTTTTTTATATCATTTGATTGGTAAACAGTAAATTAATCTGCTAAAACAATCACCTTATTATCTTTCATTTCAATAGTACCACTATTAATAGCTAAAACCGTTTGTCCGTTTTCTCCTTTAGAAAACTTACTTTCATAAGCTTTCTCAATAGAAATATTTCCTTGGATTTTAACATTTCCTTCTTGAAGTAATGACACTATTGGTGCGTGATTCTCTAACATTTGAAACTCTCCGTTAATTCCTGGTACTGTAACTGCTGTAACTTCTCCTGAAAATAACGTAGCTTCTGGTGATACAATTTCTAAAAACATATTTTTAGTATTTATTACTTATTATGCTTCTGCTAACATTTTCTCTCCAGCTTCGATAGCTTCTTCAATTGTTCCTTTAAGGTTAAAAGCAGATTCTGGTAAGTGATCTAATTCACCATCCATAATCATATTAAATCCTTTAATAGTATCTTTAATATCTACTAATACACCTTTAAGACCTGTAAATTGTTCTGCAACGTGGAATGGCTGAGATAAGAAACGTTGTACACGTCTTGCTCTACCTACTGCTAATTTATCTTCTTCAGATAATTCTTCCATACCAAGAATAGCAATAATATCTTGTAATTCTTTGTAACGTTGTAATAACTCTTTTACTCTTTGCGCACAAGCGTAATGATCCTTACCTAAAATATCTGCTGTTAAAATTCTAGATGTAGAATCTAGAGGATCTACCGCAGGGTAAATACCTAACTCAGCAATTTTACGAGACAATACTGTTGTTGCATCTAAGTGAGCAAATGTTGTTGCTGGTGCTGGATCCGTTAAATCATCTGCAGGTACGTAAACCGCTTGTACAGATGTAATAGAACCTTTTTTAGTAGACGTAATACGCTCTTGCATAGCACCCATTTCTGTTGCTAATGTTGGTTGGTATCCTACCGCAGATGGCATACGGCCTAAAAGTGCCGATACCTCTGAACCTGCTTGCGTAAAACGGAAAATATTATCTACGAAGAATAATACATCTTTCCCTTGTCCTTCTCCTGCTCCATCACGGAAATATTCTGCAATTGTTAATCCAGAAAGTGCTACACGTGCACGTGCTCCTGGTGGCTCATTCATTTGTCCAAAAACAAATGTTGCCTTAGACTCTTTCATGATTTCTTTGTCTACTTTAGACAAATCCCATCCGCCTTCTTCCATAGAATGCATAAAATCGTCACCGTATTTTATAATTCCAGACTCTAACATTTCACGAAGTAAATCGTTACCCTCACGAGTACGCTCACCTACACCTGCGAAAACTGAAAGTCCACCGTGTCCTTTTGCAATGTTATTAATTAACTCCTGAATCAATACTGTTTTACCTACTCCGGCACCACCAAATAATCCAATTTTACCACCTTTTGCATAAGGCTCAATTAGATCAATTACTTTAATACCTGTAAATAAAACTTCTGTAGAAGTAGATAAGTCTTCAAATTTTGGAGCTTCTCTGTGTATTGGAAGACCATTGTCACCCGATTTAGGCAAATCTCCAAGACCATCAATAGCATCTCCGATTACATTAAATAAACGACCATAAACATCTCCTCCAATTGGCATTTGTATTGCACTTCCTGTAGCGTTTACTTCTGTTCCTCTACTTAAACCATCTGTTGAATCCATAGAAATGGTTCTAACGGTGTTCTCACCAATATGAGATTGTACTTCCAAAACTAATTTGGAGCCATCCTTTTTAGCAATTTCCAGAGAATCATATATCTTAGGAAGATTTGATCCTGAATTAAACTCCACATCAACAACTGGGCCGATAATCTGAGAAACTTTACCTGTAATATTTGACATTACTTAAATGTTTATTGTTTTAGCGTGATAAATAACTTAATATAAAAACCATTCCCTTAATAATCCTGAGGGCTAGATTTTTGCGTTGCAAAGATATATGTTTTTATTTTAAAAATAAAGGTGTTTTTGTAGTGTTTTTACAATATAAAAATACCCTTAAAATAAGGGCATTTTCAAAGCTTTTTATATGTTTATTTCTTAATTATTGTAACGTTGGAGAATAATTTGTTGGAGAATTTCCTGCATTTGCAACATTTCCTGATGCCATAAAGTTAGAACCATATGCTACATCTATAGCTTCTAAAAATTTATTTGCCATTACGGCATATCCTCTTGCTGTTAAATGAATTCCGTCTAAACTAACCAAACCACCGGTAACCAAATTTGTTGTTAGTGTAAAATCTCCTGTTTTAATTCCTGTAGTAGATGCTTCGGATAATATAGATTTAAAATCCACTAAAGCCAAACCATTTGCTGTTGCTGCCGACTCTATTTTTGTATTATAAGCATCTGTAGCAGCTTTTATAGCCATAAGTTCATCTGTATCTAACGCATCTTTATCATCAATACCATTAACTGCCGCCAATACCAGACCAACTTGTTCTTGCGTTGGAGTCCCTCCTGCTTGTAAAATTCCCAAAACCTGTAAAACCTCTGGAGTTAAGGCTACAGAACCATATCCTTCTGCCAATGCACTTCTATCTATAGTTAATAACAAAAGTTCATCTTCTGTCATTTGCCTAAAGCCTAAAGGATTTGTAGGTGATACTGGTACATCTATTAAAAATCTATTTGGCCCTTCTTTAAAAGTAATTGCATATTGTGCTGCTAATGCTTGTGCTTCTTCTGGGCTTCCTCCTTGTAAAATTACCCCTTGAGCAAATATTCCACTTACAGCCTGATAAAAACCCGTAAGCCTAGCTGCTGTTTCTTCATCTAACTCTAATGCATTATTAGGAACTGTAGTAAAAAATGGTAAATCTGTTATATAGGGAACATTTGCTAATACTCCTTTTGCTCCATTTGCTGTTAACTGAGCTATAACACCATCGAGCACCTGCCCAAATACTGTAGAATCTGTAATATCGTTTGCTCCATAAGTAGCTGGATTAAAATTTCCTGTTTGATCTATACCCACACCTCCTGAAGTAGCATAACCCAATACATCATTACCTCCTATTTCTGACAATGTAAAAAATGTTGGATTTTGAGTCGTTGCAACTTCTAACACTGTTGCTGATGCCGAAGTTGCAAAACGCCCAAAATAAGGATTTGCAGTACCATATCCTGGAAATGTTAAATGAAAACTTTTAAGACCTGGTACTCCAACGTTATTAAAAGCACTTCCTAAATTTGTAGTTGCGTCTGTTGTAATCTGTGGCGCGGGCGCTCCTAAATCTGCAAAAAACTCATTTAACCTTTGCGGACCTGTACCATTAAATATCAATCTATAAGGCACAATAGGTGTTGCTCCTGCTATCATGCCTCCTGTATTATCATTCATTAAAGGTTGCGTAAAAGCTTCTCCTCCTATATTTGCGAATTGTTTTGCTAATATATTAGGAAATGAATTTTCTTGTCCAGCCTTAAACAATGCTCCATCAGTAAAACCTGCAGTAAATGATGCTCCAACTGCTATATAATTAGAAAAATCAGCAGTTCCAGCTGTTAACTCAGGCAATACCGAAACTTCTTCCACCTCTTCTAAATTAACATCCTCAATATCATTACATGCTACAAAAGCAGTAACAACAATTAATAATAGTATATATTTTATATTTTTCATCATAAAAATTTTAGTTTATTAATTATTGATAGTCCATGATAAGTAATACATAGAACCAATAAGACCTGTACCAAATGCTGTAAAATATTCTTTTCCTAAAAGATTCGTTGCTCCTGCTTTAAAAGAAGACTTAATACTTGGTACTTTATAGTTAATTTGAGCATCTACGGTATGGAACTCTGGCACAACACCGTCTCCAAATGTAGCTTGCCAGAAATAATCATCACTAAATCTGTACGAAACATTAAAGCCAAAATTATCAAACAAAGCTTTATTTCCGAATGACGCTTTAAATTTATGCTCTGGTGTATTAAAATTAGTTTCAAAATCTGGATTAGCAGCTTGATCAAAATCTTGTTTTGTAAACGTATAACTACCGCTTAAATCAAAATTACCTAATACTTTAGTAGACAAACCTAAAGAAACCCCATAAGATGCTATATCTGCATCTGAATTTGTATAAGTTCCCCATGCCTCAAAATCTCCATTAGATATCGCTGCAACTGAAAGCGAATTATCTCCTACTGTTCCATAATAAGGAGCTATTACTGCTTCTTGCGCAATAAAATCCTTGTACTTATTGTAATATATACTAAAATCTACTACCAATTTATCTATTTTACCCCTATAACCAGCCTCAATAGACTTTACTTGTTCTGGCTGCACTATACTCGGGTTAGAAACTTCTAAAACAGCAGGGTTACCAGTTCTCGAAAGTTCTTCTACAGAACTTACCGTATAAGAATTATTATAAGCCACTGCTCCTGTTTGTGTAACTATAGCTGGTTGTCCTAATAACTGTCCTCCTCCACTAACAGAAAAATCTCTCGTATATCTGCCCAAGTTATCAGGTGAAGAACCTATTAATATAGCTCTACCCGCATCTAAACCAATAAATAAATCCTGAGTTGTTGGGTTTCTAAATCCTGTTTGTGCAGAAACCCTAATATTATGGTTACGATTAAATGTAAAACCTGCTGATAATCTTGGAGAAAAGAAGCCATCAAAAAATTCAGATTTATCGTAACGAATAGACCCTGTTAATTTTAAACTCTTTTCATCATCTAACTCTATTTTCTTTTGAATCTGTGTATAAATACCAAACTCGGAGTAATCTATAGAGCCATCTGCATCTGTATAAATAGTTCCTCCTGAATTAAGGCTATATTTTCTGTAAGAACCTCCAACTTGAATATCCGCAAAGTCTATTAAATGTGAAAAATTATAATTCCCATCTGCATGATAATATTTTGATGCATCTTGAAATTTTGACCCTGAAGATAAATCTGGATCATTAATACTTCTATTAAATGCAGCTTGAAACTCTGGAGAACCTGGTTCATATCTTCCCGATTCTGCTTGTGCCCTTGCTAAAGCATGAGCTTCCACATCTGTTGCTCCGCCAAGAGTGGCTTGGAAATATGTTCCTGCATATTCTCCAAACCATGTAGGATCTGGCTTCCACGCTCTATTGATATTTATCCCTGTAAACACCATATCATAGGAATCTCCTGCCTTATCATTTACTACATATCCTCGCAAATAAAAATTATCGTGTTTTACCTCTAATTTATGTTGTTGCTGAAAGAAACCATTTATATTATACCTATTAGTCCCTTGATATATGGTAGACCCTGTACCTACTTTACCAACGTAGGAAAACTCTAAACTATTATCCGTTATAGGTCTATAGTAAAGCCCCCAATCTGCTTTAATACTCTCTGCATTATAATTTGTTAAATCTTGTTCATTATAACCTGTTCTACTAACATCTACAGAAGGAATTAGTGCATTTGCACCAGCTGGCAATATTCCTAAACCTTCCAATGTTACCGCTACACTTTTTAAATTTTGAGAAACCTCATCTCCATATACATTAATACCGTTATAATTTAAATTAGTTGCTCTAGTACCGCCTGGCAAATCGCTATCAACTTCACTAATTGCTGCCCAATCTGTTCCTTTTAGGTACCCGAAATTTACTTTAGCAGCAAATTTATCACTAAATTTATGTGCTGCACGTATCCCAAAATCTGTATATGAATTATCTCCTGCGGCTTCTTGCGAAGTAATACCTCTTTTTATAGAAATACTTATCCCTTCATAATCAAAAGGGTTTTTACTTTGCATAAATAATATCCCATTAAAAGCGTTTGCTCCGTACAGTGCAGATGATGCTCCTGGTAATAATTCCACACTTTGCACATCTGGTTCTATTAAACCTACTAAATTTCCAATTGGAAAGTTTAATGCAGGTGTTGAGTTATCCATACCGTCTACCAATTGCATAAACCTATTATTAGCAAAACTTGCAAAACCTCTGGTATTAATAGACCTAAACGTTAAGCTATTCGTATTTACATCTACTCCTTTTAGGTTTTCTAATCCACCATAAAAATCTGCTGATGATGTATTTTTAATTTCTTCAATTCCAAAACGTTCTACCGTAACCGGGGATTCAAAAATACGCTCTGGCGTCCTAGATGCAGAAATCACCACCTCATCTAAACGAGTTTGCTCCTCAATTAAAGCAACTGATACATTTTGGTTATTTTGTGTAATACTTAATTTAGAAGACACAAAGCCAATACTTGAAACAACAATTTTAAATGGGGGAATCTCAGAGGTATTTAAGATAAAATTACCATCGAAATCTGCTACTGTTCCTTCAGCCTTTCCTTCAATTATAATATTAGCTCCAGGTATTGGCTCATTGTTTTCATCAACCACACTTCCTTTTATTGTGGTTTGAGAATATGAATAAACACCTAAAAGCATAACAAAAATTAGCATTTTAGCTCTCATACATGTTTTTTTAATAAGTTAATATGTACAAGTTACAGATTTTTTTATTTCAAAAATAATAAAATCTAAAAAATTATGCGTGCATAATATTATTTTGCTAAAAATTAATGTCAAAAATTACACTTTTAACAAATAAAAAAACAAAAGAGGTTAGATAATTTATCTAACCTCTTTTGTTTTTTTATTTTACTTAGCAAATTACTCTACCGTAACTGACTTCGCCAAATTACGTGGTTGATCTACATTACAACCTCTCATTACTGCAATATGATAAGATAATAATTGTAATGGTATTGTTGTTAATAAAGGAGTTAAGCTTTCTAATGTCTCTGGAATCTCTATCACATGATCTGCTATTTCTTTTACAGCAACATCCCCCTCTGTAACAACAGCTATAATTTTACCTTTTCTTGATTTTATTTCCTGTATATTACTGACTACTTTCTCATAATGCCCTTTCTTAGTAGCTATTACAAATACTGGCATTTGCTCATCTATTAAAGCTATAGGTCCATGCTTCATTTCTGCAGCTGGATATCCTTCCGCATGTATATAACTTATCTCTTTCAGTTTTAAAGCCCCCTCTAAAGCAACAGGGAAATTATATCCTCTACCTAAATACAAACAATTTGAAGAATCTTTATAGGCTTCTGCTATTATTTCTATTAATGTATTAGATTCCAAAGCTTTCTCTACTTTTGAAGGTATAGTCTCTAATTCTGTTAAATATTGATGGAATTTAGATTCTGAAAACTCACCTTTTGCCTTTGCTAATTTTAAAGCAATTAAAGTTAATACTGTTATTTGTGTTGTAAATGCTTTTGTAGATGCAACTCCAATTTCAGGACCCGCATGCGTATAGGCTCCTGAGTGCGTTTCTCTTGCTATAGAAGAACCCACAACATTACACACTCCAAACACATAAGCCCCTTTTTCTTTTGCTAATTTTATAGCAGCTAAGGTATCTGCTGTTTCTCCTGATTGAGAAATAGCTATTAGTACATCTTTATCCGTAATTACAGGATTTCTATATCTAAATTCAGAAGCATATTCTACCTCAACAGGAATTCTTGCTAAATCCTCAAAAATATACTCAGCAACTAACCCTGCATGCCAAGATGTACCACAGGCTACAATAATAATTCTGTTAGCATTCAAAAATTTTTCTAAATGATCATCTACACCAGCCATCTTAATGATTCCCTGATCTGGCAACATACGACCACGATAAGTATCTAAAATTGCTCTTGGTTGCTCATAAATTTCTTTAAGCATAAAGTGATCATAACCACCTTTTTCTATCTCTTCTAAATTTAATTGTAATTCATGAATATTAGGATAAACAACCGCGTCATCCTTAATTTTTCTTAACTTAATCTCTTTTCCTATACGAATAACTGCCATCTGCTCGTCTTCCAAATACAAGGCATTATTTGTAAACTCTATAAAAGGAGAAGCATCTGAAGCAATAAAAAACTCATCCTCCCCAACACCAATAGCTAATGGACTACCTAATTTTGCAACTACAATCTCATCTGGTTTATTCTTATCAAAGACAGCTATAGCATATGCTCCTACAACCTGATTTAATGCAATTTGGACAGCTTTTCCTAATTTTACATCTTCCTGCTTTTTTACCTCTTCTATAAGATTTACTAAAACTTCAGTATCTGTATCTGAATGAAAAACATACCCTCTATTTATTAATTCTTTCTTAATAGAATCATAGTTTTCTATAATTCCATTATGAATAATTACTAAATCTCCTGAATTAGAATAATGTGGATGAGAATTTACATCATTAGGCACACCATGAGTTGCCCATCTTGTATGGCCAATACCTAATTTCCCTTCTAATGAAATTTCTGCCTTAGATTTATTTTTTAAATCTTCAACTTTACCTTTCGTTTTACTAAGATTAATATTATTACCATCATATAGAGCTACTCCTGCACTATCATAACCTCTATATTCTAATCTCTGTAACCCTTTTATTATAATTGGATAAGCATCTCTATGCCCAATATATCCTACAATTCCACACATATTTTATATATAGTTAAATAATGGTTGCGTTATTTTTTTCTGATGTAAAATTATTACATCTATAAAAATTAAATGTTAATATTAAGTATATAACGTATTATTTCTACAAGTGGTATACTAAATATTAATTTACTGTTGTATAGGTAATTTCTAACTTTAACCTTTTATTTTCTTCTACAGCTTCTTCTCCACCAAAAAGAACTGTACCTAAGGAATTTACATTTGACATTAATGGCAAATTAACCTCTTCATTATTCTCTAAGATTGTATTTGAAACAGATGTAAAATTAATATTAGAAGTAACCGTTAAACCTAAAACTGCATTCTCTGTACCCCCCGCTATAACATCATTAACATAATCTGTAATTCGTATTGTATATTTTACTCCTTTACCATTAGCATCTTTTTCCAAAATACCTCCATAGTTTAAAAAAGAGTTTAACGGAACATTATTATCCTGAACATCAAACTGAGGGCTATATAATGGTGCATTGGTTTCTGCATTAAATAAATAAAGTCTCAATGGCTCTACACTAGAAACATTAATATTTTCCTGATCTACATAAAAAACAAGATTAGCTTCATTAATAATCCAATTATTTTGCTTTAACTCGGCTAAATCTACATCATTAAAAAGTTCTATATTAACATAACTTCCTGCTCCTCCTTTTAAATAGATTTTAGAAGCTTCTTCAACATTATAACTATCGTTAATTTCTGTTGGATAATCTTCACTATCTAAAGTATTTATAGCATTACCAATAACTGGGGACACCCCTCCCGTTTGTAATCTTTGACCACCTGTTAACAGCCTTAACTCATATGTACTTTCTTCTTTACCACCTCCATCAACATCATATTGATATTCTATTGTGATATTTGCCAATTTTAAATCTAATAACAAGAATACATCATCTTCTACAGATAACTGTACTCCTCTTATAAAATCTTTGAAATTTGCCTGATTTTCTAATTCCGAAGAACCTTCTTTGCTTAATATATTATTCTGAAAAAAATCGTTATCCAATTTTACTCTTATTCCTGGAGCTATACGCGTGGGCATTTGCAATGATTCATCTTCATCTGTACCTTCAACATCATCAACTAATATAACCTGCTCTACATCTGTTATTAAAACATTGCCTTCGAATAAAACTTCTGGAGTAGGATTTACTGGAATCTCATGATTAGAAAAATACTCTTGTGCTTCTTCAAAATTAGATTCTGGATCTAAATCTCTTAAAAAGAAGTTAGAACGTTCTACTTTTAATTTAAATTGCTCCCCTACGCTTTTCCCATAAATACTATCTAAATCAAACTGCCTTGAAAATTGATTTACTCTTGTTTCAGTATCTTGACTATCATTTGTACCATCACCGTCGGTATCACTATTCAAAGGGTCTGTTCCTAAAGTTCCTTCTTGACTATCTGTTAAGCCGTCGCCATCCGTATCACTATTAGGGTCATCAGCATCACTATCTAAGGCATCTACTACACCATCTCCATCCGTATCTATACTACTTGTTAAATAAGGTATATTTAAATATACAGCTGTAACTTCTTCATTTTCCTGAACAGTTGCTGTAGCTGTACCTTGCAACCCATCGTCTTCGTCTTCTTGCGAAAATTTTCCGAAAACATTTGATGATGTAGCAGGTAATTGTATTTCTGAAGTAATTTTAGCTGTAGTTTTACCATAAATAGGATCATTAAAATTCCCCAATTGGTAAATAGGTAACTTATTTGTTGGTATAGCTTTAATTTTTTTATTTGTAGCAATTACACCAAATGTTACTTTTTCTGTATCAAGAGTATCTCCCCCTAAAACACCTCCACCAAGAGTTGTTAAATCTTCTTCACATGATATAAAGGATACCACTACAATAATACCCACTAAAGCAGGAAAAACAATTCTATTAAAAAACTTCATGTAAACTATACTATTTTAAAACTTCTGTGTTGTAAAAATTAGCATACGCCTCTTCAAACTCCTGAATTGGAACATATGGTAACACTGGTTTTTCTAAGTTGATAATGTGCTCTTTTAAATCTTCTGGAATTTCTTCCGCAGCTAAAATAACAGCATCCGAATGATCTACTGCTACCTTTAACAAATTATTATAATTAGGAGCATCTAAAACACTTACACTGTCTTCCGATATTTCATCAAAAGCTATTTTACTTATAATAGTATTATCTAATTCTCCTTCAAAACCTTTTTGATAAACAGAAGTAACTATTTTACTATCTGCAAACAAAGGCTCATCAGCATAATATTTTCTTAAATACAAAGGAACTAATGAAGCCATCCAACCATGAACATGTATAATATCTGGAGACCAATTTAGTTTTTTTACAGTTTCTACCACTCCTTTTGCAAAAAAGATAGCACGCTCATCATTATCAGGAAAGAAATTGCCTTCTTGATCAGAAAAAGTAGCTTTTCTTTTAAAATATTCTTCATTATCTATAAAATAAACCTGAATACGTTCTTTAGGTATAGATGCTACTTTTATTATCAAAGGCATATCCATATCATTAATCACAAGGTTCATCCCTGACAAACGAATTACTTCATGCAATTGATGTCTTCTTTCATTTATATTTCCATATCTAGGCATAAAAATCCTTATTTGGCCACCATTACTGTTAACCATTCTAGGAGTTTCGTATGACATTAGAGAGACTTCGTTCTCTGGAAGATAGGGTACTAATTCTGAAGATACAAACAATATCTTTTTACCGGTCATAAGGATTATTTTTTATTTATCTCAAAAAGCGTGGCTGCAAAATTACAAAAATTATGCAGATTAGCAGTAATTATATAAGTTTGCTAGCCTTTAAATTAGAATTATGCTTGTATTTAAAACAAAAATTGACTTACAAAACCACCTTTTAAACAACAAGAGCAATAAAACCTCAGTAGGTATGGTTCCTACGATGGGCGCATTACACAAGGGACATATTTCTCTTGTTCAAAAGTGCGTTTCAGAAAATAACATTACAGTCGTAAGTATTTTTGTAAACCCTACTCAATTTGATAATTCTGAAGATTTAAAAAAATACCCAAGCACATTAGAAGAAGATATTAGCTTATTAAAACAAGTATCCGATAAAATTATCGTCTTTTCTCCAACTGCATCTGATATATATGATGGTAATATAATTTCTAAAACTTATAATTTTAAAGGATTAGACAAAGTTATGGAGGGCGCTTTTAGAGATAATCATTTCAATGGCGTTGGCACTATTGTTGAAACCTTACTAACCCTTGTAATGCCAGATAATGCTTATTTTGGTGAAAAAGACTACCAACAACTTGCAATTATAAAAAATCTTATAAAAACACAAAATATACCCATAAATATTATTGGATGCCCAATAGTAAGAGAAGCTAATGGGCTAGCAATGAGTTCTAGAAATGAAAGATTATCTGCAACACTTAGAAAAGAAGCTTCTTTTATATACCAAACACTAATGACTGCCAAAAAAAAGTTTGGCACAGAAAGTGCATTAAAAATTATAGAATGGGTAAAATCTGAATTTAAAAACAGAAACGATTTAACCTTAGAATACGTGCAAATAGCTAATGCAGAAACATTACAACCTGTACTAAGAAAACAAAAAAACAAAAAATATAGAATTTTTATCGCAGTTTATGCGAATGATGTAAGACTAATAGATAATATACCCCTGAATTAACTAACTTTGTCCCATGCAAATAGAAGTTGTAAAATCTAAAATACACCGAGTAAAAGTTACTGGTGCAGACCTTAACTATATAGGAAGCATTACCATTGATGAGGATTTAATGGATGCTGCAAATATTATACGCGGTGAAAAAGTGCAAATTGTAAACAACAATAATGGTGAGCGTTTAGAAACTTATGCTATACCAGGACCTAGAAAAAGTGGCGAAATAACTCTAAATGGCGCAGCATCTAGAAGAGTTGCCGTTGGCGATATTTTAATCTTAATAACCTACGCAAGAATGGATATTGAAGAAGCTAAAATATTTAATCCTTCACTAGTATTCCCTAACGAAGAAAATAATTTACTGAACTAAATCTCGTTGAGTTCTAAATTAAAAAAAATATTAAAAATAGCGCTCCCAATTATCTTGGGAGCTTTTTTAGTTTGGTACTCTTACAGTTCTACATCGGCTAATGACCGTGAAAAAATATTCGATTCTATAAAAAATGCTGACTTACTATGGGTGTCTGTATCTATATTTATTGGTATTTTAAGTCATATCTCAAGAGCTATACGTTGGAACTATTTATTAGAACCCCTAGGATACAAACCTAAGATAAGAAACAACATTTTAATTATTCTTATTTCTTACTTTTCTAACATCTTAATTATAAGGTCTGGAGAAATATTAAGAGCTACCGCCTTAACCACTTACGAAAAAGTACCCTTTGAAAAAGGTTTTGGAACCATCGTAACAGAAAGGATTATAGATTTAATAATGCTATTACTTGTTATTTTTAGTGCGCTATTACTACAAACCGACATTATAATTGGTATTCTTGAAAAAAACGGAATAGGATTAGTTGGTTCTGCCGTTTTATTAGGCTCAGGAGTTTTAGGTTTAATAATAGGAATACGTATCATTAAAAAATCTACCTCTAAATTTGCGGTTAAAATTAAAAACTTTGCAATTGGCTTATTAGATGGCGTGCTTAGTATTTTTAAAATGAAAAATAAGATTGCATTTATTTTTCATACTTTTTTTATATGGGCTTGTTACATAGGAATGTTCTGGGTTATAAAATTTACCGTGCCAGAAGTAGCAGCACTATCTCTTGGAGAACTCTTAGTTGCTTTTGTTGCAGGTGCTTTTGCTATGACTGCCACAAACGGAGGTTTAGGACTTTACCCTATTGTAGTAACCGCCTCTTTGGCATTTTTTGGAATAAGTAAAACCTCTGGCGATGCTTTTGGTTGGATTATGTGGTCTGCACAAACTGCAATAGTTGTTGTTTTTGGGGCAATATCTTTTCTGTTATTACCGTTATGGAACAGAAACAAGTAGTATTTTCTACAAGCCAATATTAGTCCCATGAAAAGTATACTTTTTAGCTTCCTATTTTTAGCATGCTTTGCCCTTAATGCACAAGTAAAAAAAGAAATATTCGAATCTTTTAAATTGCAAGAAAAAAGAGATGTATCTTATTATATCCCTGAAGATTATTCCGAAGAAAAAAAATATCCACTTATTTTAGTTTTAGATGCAGAATATTTGTTTGATCAAGTCGTAGCAAACTCTAAATTCTACAGTAAGTTTCATGGCATGCCAGAAAGTATTATTGTTGGCGTACATCAAAAAGAAAATGATATAAGATATGACGATTGTAGTTTTGATGAAGCTAATGGATTACCCACAGAAAAAGGAAAACTATTTTTCGAATTTATAGGGCAAGAACTTATTCCTTTTGTTGAAAGCAATTATAAAACGGCACCATTTAAGATGTTTGTAGGATATGATATTACTGCAAATTTTGGAAACTTTTATTTATTTAAAGAAACATCTCTATTTAACTCTTATGTAAGTATTTCTCCAATGTTAGCCCCTGAAATGGAAACCAGAATACCTACAAGATTAGGCGCTATGGAGCAAAAAATATTTTACCATTTAATCGTAGAAGGCGAAAAAAGTAAAAGCACAGCACAAATAACCGCCATGAATAGTGGCATAAAAGCTTTGGAGAGCGAATATTTACACTATCATTTTGATAAATATGAAGGCGCAGATCATATTTCCATTGCTACTTACGGTATAGGAAAAGCTTTCGATGATGTTTTTGGAATGTTTAAGCCTATTAGCCGTAAAGAGTATAAAGAAAAAATACTAAAGTCTGAGGAGCCTGTTTTTAAATACCTAGAAGAAAAATATGCTACCATAGAAGATTTTTTTGGATTTAAAAAAACAACAGACCTTAATGATATTATGGCAATATATGCAGGGTGCAGAAAAAAAGAAGACTCAGATTCTTTAAAGCCACTATCAGATTTATGTAAAAAAGAATTCCCAAAAACAATGCTAGGTTTTTATTTTGAAGCTGAATATTATGAACAAATAGGAGAACCTAAAAAAGCATTAAGAACTTTTGAAAAAGCTTTTGGAATGGAAGAAATAGATTTTCTTACCAAAGAAATGGCTTTAGAAAAAATGGATGCCTTAAAGGCAGACTTTGGGTATTAAAAAGTAAACTCTGTATTAAAATATTTTTATCTTTAGCCTTTACCTAATTACACCTAATGGCTAAAACAAAAACAGCTTTCTTTTGTCAAAATTGTGGCACTCAATACGCTAAATGGGCAGGACAATGTTCTGGTTGCAAAGAATGGAATACTATTGTTGAAGAGATAGTACAAAAAGAAGAAAAAACAAGTTGGAAAACTCCCTCTAATACTTCAAAAAAAATTGCAAAACCATTACGCGTAAATGAAATAAGTACCGAAAAAGAAATTAGACTTAACACCTATGATTTAGAATTTAATAGGGTACTAGGTGGCGGATTAGTTCCTGGCTCCCTAACATTATTAGGTGGAGAGCCTGGCATAGGAAAAAGTACATTACTATTACAAATTGCTTTAAAACTACCTTTTAAAACATTGTATGTTTCTGGTGAAGAGAGTCAGAAACAAATAAAAATGAGAGCAGACCGCATACACCCCAATAGCGAAACCTGCTTAATTTTAACAGAAACAAAAACTCAAAATATATTTAAACAAATAGAGACTACTGAACCAGATATTGTAGTTATAGACTCTATACAAACACTACATACAGATTATATAGAATCTGCCGCAGGTAGCATTTCTCAAATACGGGAATGTACAGCAGAACTTATAAAATTTGCAAAAGAAACCAATACTCCTGTTATTTTAATTGGTCATATTACCAAAGATGGTACTATTGCTGGCCCTAAAATTTTGGAACATATGGTAGATACCGTATTACAGTTCGAGGGTGATCGTAATTACGTATACCGTATTTTACGCTCTTTAAAAAACAGATTTGGCTCTACAGCAGAACTAGGAATATACGAAATGCAAGGAAGTGGGTTAAGAGAAGTTAATAACCCTTCTGAAATACTTATTTCTAAAATTGATGAAGGACTTAGTGGTACTGCTATTGCCTCTACTGTAGAAGGAATGCGTCCGCTACTAATAGAAATACAGGCATTGGTTAGTACTGCCGTGTATGGCACCCCACAACGTTCTACAACTGGGTATAATGCAAAAAGACTAAATATGCTATTAGCTGTCTTAGAAAAACGAGCTGGTTTTAAATTGGGAGCAAAGGATGTTTTTTTAAATATTACAGGAGGTATTTCTGTAGACGATCCTGCGATAGATTTAGCTGTTGTTGCCGCTATTTTATCTAGTAATGAAGATATCCCTATAGAAAAAGGTATTTGCTTTGCCGCAGAGGTAGGACTTGCTGGAGAAATACGCCCAGTACAAAGAGTGGAACAACGCATATTAGAAGCCGAAAAACTAGGTTTCTCGGCTATTTATGTATCAAAGAACAACAAAATAACACTAAAAAACACTAAAATTAGTATTGAATTAGTTTCTAAAATAGAAGATGTTGCTAGTTCTTTATTTGGCTAAGGAGCCGGATTTGGTATTTGTTCATGAATTTCTTCAATTCCATGTAAAACCTCATCACTTAAACTTACATTTATACTTTCTATATTTTCTTTTAACTGAGTTATAGATGTAGCTCCAATAATATTACTAGTTAAAAAAGAACGTGTATTTACATATGCCAAGGACATTTGCGCTAATGAAAGTCCGTTTGCTAGTGCTAATGCGTTATATTTTTCAGTGGCTTTTACAGCAGACTCTTTAATATATCTATTGTAATTAGGAAAAAGCGTAATTCTAGCATTTTCTGGTTGCTTTCCTCCCAAATACTTCCCACTTAATACTCCAAAACCTAAAGGAGAATAGGCTAACAAACCTATATTTTCATGAGCAGAAACTTCACTCATTCCTGTTTCAAATTGTCTATTTAATAAACTATATGGGTTTTGCACTGTTATAGGTTTTGCTAAACTAGAGTCTTTCCTTACCTCTTCTAAAAAGCGCATTGTTCCCCAAGGAGTTTCGTTAGAAATACCAATATTTCTAATTTTCCCTTGTTGCACCAAATTTGTGAGTGTTTCTAAGACCTCTCTAAAATTATCTTCCCAAGGATCGTTTACATCATGCTTGTACGCACGTTGTCCAAAATAATTTGTATTTCGTTCTGGCCAATGTAGCTGATATAAATCTATATAATCTGTTTGCAATCTTTTAAGACTATTTTCTACCGCACTTACAATAGATCCCTTAGAAAAACCTGTTTCTCTAATAAACGCTGTAAAAGGTGCTTTTCCTGCAATTTTAGTTCCTAAAATTACCTTTTCTCTATTTCCTGTTTTTTTAAACCAAGTACCAATTATTTTTTCGGTATGCGATTGTCTGTCTGGATGCGCCGGAACTGGATATAATTCTGCTGTATCAAAAAAATTAACCCCTCTATCTAAAGCATAATCCATTTGTTCATGACCTTCGGCTTCTGTATTTTGCTTACCCCAGGTCATGGTTCCTAAGCATATCTTACTTACTTCAATATTAGTATTGGGCAACTTGGTATATTTCATTTAACTCTATTTTTAATCTGTTATTTCTAATAATATGGGACAATGATCACTATGTTTAGCATCAGCTAAAATTACTGACCGTTTTAATCTACTTTCTAAAGGTTTACTTACCATGCCGTAATCTAAACGCCATCCTTTATTATTATTTCTGGCATTAGCCCTATAACTCCACCACGTATAATTATCTGGCTGATCATTAAAATGTCTAAAACTATCTATAAAACCACTACCTATAAAATCTCCTATCCACTCTCGCTCTACAGGTAAAAAACCCGAAACGTTTTTAAGTCCTTTTGGATTGTGAATATCTATAGCTTCATGACAAATATTGTAATCGCCACATATTATTAAATTAGGGTGCTCCTTTTTAAGTTCATTAATATATTCTTGAAACTCCGCCATATAATTTAACTTAAAATCTAAACGGTCGGTATTAGATGCAGAGGGCAAATACAAACTCATTACAGAAACTCCATTAAAATCTGCTCTAATATTTCTCCCTTCAAAATCCATAGTTTCTATTCCTGTACCGTATTCTACATGATCAGGCTCTATTTTAGATAAAATAGCTACACCACTATATCCTTTTTTCTGCGCACTAAACCAATACGTATACGTATATCCTGCTTCTATAAAAACAGACAAATCTAATTGCTCTTTATTAGCTTTTATTTCCTGAAGACATATTACATCTGGATTTGCAGATTGCAACCACTCTATAAATCCTTTTTTTAAGGCAGCTCTAATACCATTTACATTATAGGAAGCTATTTTCATTTTTCTAAAAATTTTACGCTAAAAATAACAAATGTTTACGGGGAAATAAAACAAGTTTTCATTATAAAATTTCCTTTTATGTTTCTAAACAATAATATCTGTGCAAAAGATTTAAATGAATATCTCCTAATTAATTTGTGATGTTTAACTTTGCTACTAGTATGTTGTATAAATTTTACACCAAAATGAAGAAAATCATATTCGCTTTTTTACTTTTCAGCAGTTATTTTGCAAATGCCCAAGCATACCATCAAAACAATAGTCAAGAAATAAAATTCAATATTGGATTATTTTTAGCAAAAAGCACCATTGATTTCTCATATGAATATTTTTTAAATGAAGATACCAGTATTGGTGGTACTATTTATTTTGATAGAGATGCAGAAGATTATAGCGGAAGCTTTGGAATAGGTCCTAACCTACGTGCATATTTTATGGGTTACGAACCTGGTAGTGGTATTTTTGCTGAAGCTTTTGGTTTATATTATAAGGGCGAAGAAAAAATAACAGATAATATTAATAATATAACTACTATAGATAACTACAACACTTTAGCTTTAGGTATTGGTGGCGGGCATAAATGGGTAAATCGTAGCGAAAAATTTACTTTAGAAGCTACTGGTGGTATTGGTCGTAATATAAACCCTGCCGAATTTCAAAAAGATTTTATGTTTAGAATTGGACTTTCTGTTGGATTGCGATTTTAATTTATAAAATAGCATTTATCCGATTTAAATTCTTATTAATATGTAAGAATTAGTTATTATCGGCATGCTTTTTGTTGGTGTTTTTGATTCATAAATTAAAATGAAATGAAAAAAATCGCTACACTTTCTTTGCTATTAATTTTAGCATCAACCCATTTATTTGCTCAACAAGAAAAATCATTGCAACAAGAAAAAAGTAATGAATTAAAAATTAATGCTTTTAACTTAATAGTATTTAAAGCTATAGACCTATCCTACGAAAGGCTTATTGATGAAGAATCCTCTTATGGAGCTAGCCTTCTCTTTACTCTTGGAAACGACGAAATATTTGATTACATAAGAGAATATTCTGTAGCACCATACTATCGTAGGTATTTTTCCAAAGGTTATGCTAAAGGTTTCTTTGTGGAGGGTTTTGGTATGCTAAATGGTTATAAGGATAATTTTCATTATGATTCAAACTCAAATTCCTATACAGAAGAAAAATATACAGATTTTGCTTTAGGTATTTCTATTGGAGGTAAGTTTGTATCTAAAAAAGGATTTGTTGTTGATATATATACAGGAATTGGTCGTAACCTTTTTAATTCCGATGAATCTTTTATAGATGTTGTTACCCGTGGTGGTATTACACTAGGCTATCGTTTTTAACTACAAAATATTTGTATAAATAATAAACTCCATTAACTACTACGGTTAATGGAGTTTATTTTTATAGTATTTTAAAATACTATTTCATTTTCTGCAACCAGTTTTTAACATTAACTGCATCGTCTATAATAATTTTTAAATCACTTATAGCTACACGTTCTTGCTCCATAGAGTCTCTATGGCGTATAGTCACTGTTTTATCTTCTAATGTTTGGTGATCTACGGTAATACAAAATGGAGTACCTAAAGCATCTTGCCTTCTGTAGCGGCGACCTACAGCATCTTTTTCATCATAGGCAACCTTAAAATCCCATTTTAAATCGTCTATAATTTCTTTTGCTAAATCTGGTAAACCATCTTTTTTAACTAATGGAAAAACAGCAGCTTTTGTAGGTGCTAATACAGCTGGTAGTTTAAGCACAGTTCTTGTACTACCATTTTCTAGTTCTTCATCTACTAAAGAATTAGAAAAAACTGCCAAAAACATACGATCTACCCCTATAGAGGTTTCTAGAACATAAGGCACATAACTTTCATTTATTTCGTGATCAAAATACTGTATTTTTTTACCCGAATATTCCTCATGGCTACTTAAATCAAAGTCTGTTCTAGAGTGGATTCCTTCTAACTCTTTAAATCCGAACGGAAATTTAAACTCTATATCTGCAGCTGCATCTGCATAATGCGCTAATTTATCATGATCATGAAAACGGTAATTTTCAGCTCCCATTCCAAGCGAGTTATGCCACTTCATTCTTGTTTCTTTCCAAGTCTCGTACCACTCTTTTTGAGAACCAGGGCGAATAAAGAATTGCATTTCCATTTGTTCAAACTCGCGCTGACGGAAAATAAATTGTCTGGCTACAATCTCATTTCTAAATGCTTTTCCTATTTGTGCTATTCCAAAAGGTATTTTCATACGCCCTGTTTTCTGAACGTTTAAAAAATTTACAAATATACCTTGCGCTGTTTCTGGTCTTAGATACAAATCCATAGCACTATCTGCCGAAGCGCCTAATTTTGTTCCAAACATTAAATTAAACTGCTTAACATCTGTCCAGTTTTTAGAACCAGACACGGGACAAACAATCTCTAACTCTTCAATTAAAGCTTTAACATCGGCTAAATCTTCTGCTTCTAAAGATTTACCCATACGACTTAATATCGTTGTTATTTTTTCCTGATTTGCAATTACTCTTGGATTTGTTGCTATAAATTGCTCTTTATCAAAAGCATCACCAAAACGCTTTGCAGCTTTAGTTACTTCTTTCTCTATTTTAGCTTCAATTTTGGCAACATAATCTTCTATAAGAACATCTGCTCTATATCTTTTTTTAGAATCTTTATTGTCTATAAGAGGATCATTAAAAGCATCTACGTGGCCCGATGCTTTCCATATGGTTGGGTGCATAAATATTGCAGAATCTATCCCTACAATATTATCATTCATTTGTACCATTGCTTTCCACCAATACTCTTTTATGTTGTTTTTTAATTCAACACCATTCTGAGCATAATCGTAAACTGCACTTAAGCCATCATATATTTCACTAGATTGAAACACATATCCATACTCTTTTGCATGCGATATTACCTTCTTAAACTTATCTTCTTGTTTTGCCATGTGGCAAAAATAGAATTTTAGCCTAAAACGGAATAATTTATTTTAGTAGAAATTCAGTACTAATGAGTAATTTTTCTTCTTCGAACACATTAAGTGTATATGTTCCCTCGTTTAATGAACCTTCTGGCACAGAAATATAATCACATACATTAAACTCGTGCTCTATAAATATAAGCACTACTCTTTTACTGTAAGTATTACCATTAACACTAATAGCATTTGCTTTATCTTCTATTACCTTTTTATTAGGATCTAAAAATTGTAAATAAAGAATACGCTCTTCTTGTTTTTTAGATGTACTACCTACAATGGTAACACAACCCCTAAGTTTAGATATTGCTGAAGCCTTATTGGTTCTAATAGGCCTTCCTGCTCCACGTATTCTAAAACCTGTAGCTTCTATCCCATTAAGTTTTAAATATTCCTTTATCTTAGGCTTACTAACTGTTTGTTTTTCTAATAACTCTTCTGCTTCTGCTTTACTACGCTTACTTCCTTGTAATCCTTTTATCTTTTTCTTTGTTGCTTCATATTTGTTAGCAATAACAGAGTTGTTATACTTTAGGAAATTATTTTTTAGCTTTAAACTATCGTGTTTAGCTTCTAACTTTCGTAATTCTTCTTTGTATTCTGATAATTTTGCAACGGTAAAACTTAATTTCCCAACAGAATCTAATAATTTTTGCACTTCGTATCTAGAATCCTGAAGTTCTATTTCATTTACCTCATCCAAAGCTGCCAAACGATCTACTTCTGTTCTTAATAAAGTAAGATCTTTTACCAATAATGCTTTTTCTTCCTCTAAATAAATAATTTGATTTTTAGACTGCGCGTAACTAAAATAAAATGCAATAAGTAAGCCTATAATAACGGCTACCAATGCCGCTAGGATTATCTTATAGTTAAATTTAGTATCTTGAGCTTCCATTTATCTTAGTAAGTAGGTCTATTTAATAACTTGGTTTTATCAGATTTGTTGTACTCTAAGCTTCCAAATATACTAAATGATATTAACACAATCCTAGTACCTAGGGGGTGTTTTGGATGTAATGCCATTTTATACAGAGGAGAACGATTATTATGTACCGTTTGTCGAAACCAGTTACCTCTCACCGAGTATAATTTTGTTAAAAACAATCCTGTTGACCGAATTTTTTATGGTAAAATAGACGTAAAAAAAGCGAGTTCCTTTCTTTTTTACACAAAAAATAGCATTGTAATGAACCTTATTCATCAATTAAAATATAAAAACAGAGAAGAAATAGGAGCATTTTTAGGAGACTGGTATGGACAATTATTAAAAGAAGAAAATATACTTACAGATATAGATTATATTATACCAGTTCCTTTACACAAAAACAGATTAAAAAAAAGAGGTTATAACCAAGTAAGTTTATTTGGGAAACAATTAGCGCATCATTTAAATACCACTTTTTTAGACACTTGCTTAATTAAAACCAAAAACAATAAAACGCAAACAAAAAAAGGCAGATTAAACAGATGGATAAGTACACAAGAAGTTTTTACGGTAGCCCACCAAGAACTTATAAAAAACAAAACAATATTACTTGTAGATGACATAATAACAACTGGCGCAACCATGGAAGCCTGCGCAAATGTGTTAAAAGAAACAAAAAATATCTATATTACTTCTATGGCAGTAGTGCCATAACTTCGCAATTCTGTAAATTAGTCGTTTCTTTGCTAAATAGACTTTTTATACCATGATTCAACGTATTTTAGGCTCCTTATTTCTAGTTTTAATAATTACTGCTCTAACGCAATGTGCAAGAAGAGGTAACCCTAGTGGAGGAGAAAAAGACATTACCCCTCCTGTACTTATGAAATCTGTACCCGAGAATTTATCTACTAACTTTAATGCTAAAAAAATACGCCTTTATTTTGATGAGTATATAAAATTAAAGGATGTTCAAGAACAACTCATTGTTTCTCCTCCTTTACAATATGCACCTTTAATTACTCCGCAAGGAACAGCTAGCAAATACATAGAAATTACCATAAAAGATACTCTTAAAGAAAATACTACCTATACTTTTAATTTTGGACAGAGTATTGTTGATAATAATGAAGGAAACCCTAATAGTTTTTTAACCTATGTCTTTTCTACGGGTAGTTATATAGATTCTCTTGAAGTGTCTGGTGTTGTATTAGATGGATTTAATAGAGAAGCCGATAAATTTGTAAGTGTAATGCTTTATGAGATTGATAGCACTTACACAGATTCTACCATTTATAAAAGGCCTCCAAATTATATTACTAATACATTAGATAGTACTACTATTTTTAGTCTTAAAAATTTAAAAGCCGGAAAATATAGAATGTTTGCTATAAAAGATGAAAGCAAAAACAATATATTTGACCAAAATTCAGATAAAATAGGATTTACAACTGATACAATTACCTTACCAACAGACTCTATTTACTCATTAACCATGTTTAAGGAAGTTCCAGATTACAGTATTTCTGTTCCTAATTTTGCTGCTAAAAATAAAATTATTTTTGGTTATCAAGGAATTGCTGATCATATTGAAATAGAACCTATAACACAATTACCAGATACTGTACATACAATTATTACTAAAGAACCTAAAAAGGATACCCTTAATTATTGGTTTACTCCTTTTGAAATGGATTCTATCATATTTAAAATCACCTACGAATACGAAAAAACAATAGACACCTTTACCGTTAAAAGTCGTAAAAAAGTTGAAACAGATTCTCTTAAACTTGTACCCAACCAAAATGGTGTCTTAAGCTTTACAGAACCTCTTTTTATTAGTGCTAATACGCCTATTGTAGCTATTGATTCTTCTAAAATTAAATTAATAAATAAAGATTCTATTCCTGTAGCTTTTAAAATGATATTAGATAGTATAGAAAATAGAGTACATCTAAATTTTAACGTATTACCTAACGAAGAATATGCAATGGATATTTTTCCTGGAGCAGTGCAAGATTTTTTTAATACAGAAAACGATTCTATTATTTTTAACCTTTCTACTAAGAGTTATGCAGATTTTGGTAATCTTACGCTAAATATAAACGGTAATGTTAGCTATCCAATGATTGTGCAACTAACAACAGAAAAAGGAGAAGTTAAAAGTGAAGTATATACTACCAAAGCAGAACCCATAATATTCAACTATATTAAGCCTACTAGTTATCGTGTTCGCGTAATTTTTGACGAAAACAAAAATGAAAAATGGGATACAGGCAACTATCTTAAAAACTTACAACCAGAAAAGGTAAGTCATTACCCTAAACTTATAGAAGTACGTGCTAATTGGGAATTAGATGAAACTTTTACTATAGTAAATTAAAAGCATCTTTATCTTCTAAAAACCGGAACTTATTTCGGGTTTCATTAATATGCTTTTTTTCTAGTGTGGCGTATACTATTGTTTCTTCTTTAGAAAAAACCAATTGTTCTCCTAAACTAGTATATACTGCCGAGTGGCCTGGATATTCATACTTATTATAATCTATACCCACTCTATTTACTCCTACTACATAAGCCATATTCTCAATGGCTCTTGCTTTTAATAATGTATCCCAAGCAAGCACCCTAGCTTTAGGCCAATTAGCTACATACAATAAAACATCGTAATCTTGGGTATTTCTTGCCCAAACAGGAAAACGTAAATCGTAACATATTAAAGGGCATATTTTAAACCCTTTATAATCTACTACTAACTTTTTTTGTCCTTTCTTATATACTTTATCCTCTCCGGCTAATGTAAACGTATGTCGCTTATCATAAAAAGAATAAGTTCCATTAGGCTGCACAAAAAACAACCTATTGCTATAAACATTATTATCATTAAAAGAAATGCTTCCTGTAATGGCTGCTTGTTTTTCTTTTGCCATTAACAACATCCAATCTAATGTTTTTTTCCCTTCTTCTACTGCAATATTTTCTGGAGTCATGGTAAACCCTGTAGTAAACATTTCTGGAAAAATAATAAGGTCTACCTTATCAGTTATCGCTTTTATCTTTTCTGA
Organism: uncultured Cellulophaga sp.; assembly: GCA_947492955.1. Lineage (GTDB taxonomy): Bacteria > Bacteroidota > Bacteroidia > Flavobacteriales > Flavobacteriaceae > Cellulophaga. The sequence continues at coordinate 233,045 of CANLOV010000002.1, forward strand.
AAATTGCATCCTATTTACTACTGGGTTTTCCCAGACCAAATTGGTTTGTACTAATGCTATTTCTAATTGTTGACTCATTTTATAAATGCAATACTCTTTTCTATTACTTCTTGTAAATGATTAGGTAATGTTGTTTGTTCCCAAGGATGCTTTCCTCCAAAAACATGATTTGCATTGGGTATTATAACAAACTCACTATTAGGATTCCAACTATGGATATTTTGTCCTTCTTGCATAGCAACAGATGTATCATTATCGCCATGAATAATACAATGTGGCACTTTTAAATTACTCGCAGCATTCTTAATATTTAATCTAGCTTCGTTTGCTTTAAAATTCTCGTAAAACTGATAGAAATGAGGCATTTTTTGTTTTGTTCTCCCATTTACTATATACTTTACACCATCTTTTTTCCACTGCTTAATCTCATCTTCAGTACCAAACCTAGAAGCATAATCGCTTACTCCCGCCCAAGATATTACATTAGCAATACGCTTATCTTCATAAGCTTTTAAAGTAACTATACCGCCACCTCTAGAGTGTCCTATTAAGGTTATTTTATTGGTATTAACGTCTTCACTGTAGTTAAATTCAGAACTTATAAGCCAATCTATGACCGTTTCTAAATCGTCTAACTCTTTTATATAATTATTGTTACCAAAAGCTTCCATATCAGGAAAATCTATAGGTTGCTCTACCGTACCTCCGTTATGTGAAAAATTAAACTTTACAAAACAAAAGCCAGCATTTGCAAAAGCCTCTGCCGCTAAATCCCAACAACCCCAATCTTTAAAACCTTTATAACCATGACAAAAAATTACAATTGGTAAATTTTTAATACTATCATTTACAAAAACATCTACCAATATTGGTTTATTATGTTTTCCCTGTAGGATTATATTTTTATTTGTTGATTGTAACATATAAATTTAAATAGCTTATTTAAATAGCTTTGTATACTCCCCAAAGACATATAGTTTACCCCTTTTCAATCCTGTTACTTCTTTTAAAATTTCAAGATTTTCTAATTCATCTATTAACTTATACACAGACGGAGATGATAATTGTGTTAATTCTTTAGCCTTTTGAATCTCTATTATTGGGCGTTGAAATAAGTAATTAATAATTATCTGAGCATTTTTAACCCTACTTCCTAATTTTTGAATTTTAACATCTACATCTTTTTGTAATTTAAGGATTGAATCAAAAGTTTCTATACTACTTTTTGCTGTTTCAATAACGCCAACCAAAAAAAACTTAAACCATTGAGTTATATCATTATTCTCCCTAACCCTTGTTAGATTGTCGTAATACAAAAGTCTATTTCTTTCAAAAAAATCTGAAAGATATAGTATTGGCTTTTTCAAAATTCCTTTCTCAACTAAATAGAGAGTTATCATTAAACGCCCAACTCTTCCATTTCCATCTAAAAAAGGATGTATTGTTTCAAATTGATAATGTATAAGTGCTATTTTTAATAAATCTGGAAAATAAAAATCTGTATTATGAGCAAACTTTTCTAAATCTCCCATCAAAGAGTTAATACTCTCATAAATTGGGGGTATAAAAGTAGCATCATTTAAACTAGCTCCACCAATCCAATTCTGACTTGTTCTAAACTCTCCAGGAAGTTTATGTTTACCCCTAACTCCTTGTAATAAAATTTGATGTGTTTCTTTTATTAGACGAGAAGAGAAAGGAAGTTTTTCTAAACTAGTTATAGCTGTATTTAGTGCTGTAATATAGTTTTGTACTTCTTCCCAGTCATCTCTTTTCTCTTCGTTAACATCTTCTTTATCTAATAATGCTTCTTCTATATTAGTTTTTGTTCCTTCTATTTTACTAGATTGGGTAGCTTCCTTTAAAACATGCATACTAATAAACAAATCAATATTAGGAATATATTCAGAATACATATCAAGTCTTCCTAATTGCCTATCTGCCTGACTTAAAAGCCCTAACAACTCCATATTTTCAATACCCCATTCTCTATTAATCTCATTTGGCTGAAAACTTTTGTAAGTTCCCTGGTTTATATAATTACCTGCTCTAAATGTTTTCATTTATTTAAAAAATTTCTTAATCAAAGATATCGTTAATTAAGTTTTTATCAAAAAATTTAATTAACGGCCTATTGTAGTTAACATTAAAAACAAATATTTAATTAGTGAAAATATAATTAATATTACAAAGTCTACTTACTCTCCAATAAACCAATTAGTGCAGGGGTTCCTTGCATTTTAGCATGATCTAGTGCCGTGTGTCCTCTTGCATCCTTGGCTGCTGTATCTGCTCCGCTTTTTAATAATAATTTAGCAATATCTTGCCTATTAAAGGTGGCAGCATAAATTAACCCAGTTGCTCCCATGGCATTAGCTTCGTTTACATTTGCTCCTTTTTCTATTAGTTTTTGTGCTACCGATGTAAAGCCTTTAAAACAAACACCCATAAGCGCTGTATTGCCAGAAGAATCTTTATCGTCTATTATAGCTCCGTTTTCCAATAAAAAGTCTACAATTTCTTCTTGTTCATAATACGTGGCTAAAATTAAAGGTGTAGAACCTCTTTGGTCCTTACTATTTACCCATTTTGGATTGGTTTCTAATATTACTTTAACTTCACTTAAACTTCCTATACGTATTGCCGTAAAAAAATTATCTATTCCTTTTTCCATAGTAGTATAAATGTATAAAAAAATGCCACATCTTTATATAATGATGTGGCAGTAATTATTGTTATTTTTTATTATCTAAACCAAATCAAAACGGTCTAAATTCATAACTTTAGTCCATGCGGCAACAAAATCGTTTACAAACTTTTCTTTTGCATCATCGGCAGCATATACTTCTGCTATTGCTCTTAATTCGGTATTAGAACCAAATATTAAATCGGCACGTGTTCCTGTAAACTTAACTGCCCCTGTTTTTCTATCACTACCTTCAAATATACTATCATTATCCGATGTTGATTTCCATGTGTAGGTAAAGTCTAAAATAGTAGCAAAGAAATCGTTTGTAAGGCTTCCTTTTTGCGCTGTAAAAACTCCATAGTTAGAACCATTATAATTTGCTCCTAAGACTCTTAAACCACCTACTAAAACTGTCATTTCAGGAACTGTAAGTGTTAATAAATTAGCACGATCTACCAATAAATCTTCCTCTGCTAATTTTATACTGCTCTTTTTATAATTTCTAAAACCATCTGCTAACGGTTCTAAATGATTAAATGATGCTACATCTGTTTGTTCTTGAGTGGCATCTCCTCTTCCTCCATTAAAAGGAACCGTAATTTTATATCCTGCATTGCTAGCTGCTTGTTCTACTCCTAAAGAACCCCCTAAAACAATTAAATCTGCTATAGAAATAGTACCACTAAATTCTTTTTGAATAGCTTCATAAGCTTGTAAAACCTTAGCCAATTGTTTTGGATTATTTACTTCCCAGTTTTTTTGTGGCTCTAAACGAATACGAGCTCCATTTGCACCGCCACGCATATCTGAACCACGGAATGTGGCTGCTGATGCCCAGGCCGTTGTTACCAATTCTGATATTGATAAGCCAGAAGCTGTAATTAATTTTTTTAATGAAGTTATATCTGCATCTGTTAAAGTATAATTTACTTTTGGAATTGGATCTTGCCACAATAATGCTTCTTGTGGTACTTCTTTCCCTAAATAACGAGAAATAGGTCCCATATCTCGGTGCGTTAATTTATACCAAGCACTTGCAAAAGCTGCATCTAATTCTTTTGGGTTTTCTTGAAAATATTTTGCTATTTTTAAATAATCGGGGTCTATTTTTAGCGCCATATCGGCATCTGTCATCATTAATGCTTGTTTTTTTGATGCATCCCCTGCTCTTGGCGCCATCCTTGCTTTTGACGCTGCTGTTGGTGTCCATTGACTTGCTCCTGCCGGACTTTTTGTTAATTCCCAATCGTAGCCTAATAATACATCAAAATAATCATGATCCCATTGGGTTGGGTTGGGTGTCCAAGCACCTTCAATACCGCTAGTAATAGTATCATCTAAAACCCCTGTTCCAAAGCTATTCTTCCAACCCGTACTCATTTCTTCAATAGCTGCTCCTGCTGGTTCTGCGCCAATAAATTTATTAGGGTCTGCAGCTCCATGGGCTTTTCCAAACGTATGTCCGCCTGCAGTAAGCGCAACCGTTTCTTTATCATCCATTGCCATACGCCCAAATGTTTCTTTCATGAGCTTTGCCGTTTCTAATGGATTAGATGTTCCGTTTGGTCCTTCTGGATTTACATAAATAAGTCCCATATGTGCCGCTGCTAAATGCCCTTCCAAATCACCATCTTTAAAACGTTCATCATTCCCTAGCCATTCTGTCTCGGAACCCCAATGCACATCTTGTTCTGGCTCCCAAGCATCTACACGACCGCCAGCAAAACCTGCTGTTTTAAAACCCATGGATTCTAAAGCACAATTCCCTGCCAAAATCATTAAATCTGCCCAAGAAATTTTCTTTCCATATTTCTTTTTTATAGGCCATAGTAATAATCGTGCTTTATCTAAATTGCCGTTATCTGGCCAACTATTTAAAGGTGCAAAACGTTGGTTACCAGTATTAGCACCACCACGCCCATCGCCAACACGGTATGTTCCTGCGCTATGCCATGCCATACGAATCATCATAGGTCCATAATGTCCATAATCTGCTGGCCACCAATCTTGAGAATCTGTCATTAAATCTGTAACATCTTTCTTTAGAGCATCAAAATCTAAACTTTTAAATTCTTTTGCATAATTAAAATCTTCTCCCATAGGATTGGATTTTACAGCATTCTGACGTAGAATATTTAATTTTAATTGATTAGGCCACCAATCTTTATTTGTTGTACCTCCACCAGCTGTTTGCTTTTGAGACCCACCCATAAAAGGGCATTGACTTATGTCTCCTCCATTATGATCCATAATATATTTTTTAAAGTTTGTTAATTCTATAATTTATAGTTCTTTAAAATTACGAAAAAAAGACGCCTTATAATAGTCAAATAATATTAATCCATTATTTAAAAATAGCTTTTATCTATACTTATTATTGTTAGCTATTATATTAATAGACGACAAAGGACTCTAATTTGGATACTGAACCTGTATCTTTGATATTATCATATAAAATATATTAAAATGAAAAAAATTATTTTACCTCTAATACTTGTATTGTTTAGTTTAACTACTACAGGACAAACAATTAAAGAAGATAAAAAAGCGGCTATAAAAGAAATGAAGAATAGTAGCAAAGCTTTAAAAAAAGCTATTAAAGGATTAAGTGAGGCACAATTAAACTTTAAAAGTACTCCAGAATCTTGGTCAGTTGCAGAATGTGTAGAGCATATTACAATTTCTGAACACACTATTATAGGTATGTATGATGGTGCTTTAAAAGAAAAAGCAGACCCATCTAAACGTTCAGAAGTAAAATTAACTGATGATAAACTAATGGGAATGATGAGAGATCGTAGCGGAAAAGTAAAAACTCCTAAGGCTTTTGAACCTTCTGGAAAATATGGATCTTATAAAGAAACTTTAGCTGCTTTTTGTGCTAAACGAAAAAGTAATATAAATGCTCTTAAAAAAACAGATGCTGATTTAAGAAATCTTTATGCACAATCTCCTTTTGGTACTATTGATGCCTTACAGGTAATGTTATTCATATCTAGCCACTCGGAGCGTCATATTGCACAAATTGAAGAAGTTAAATCTAGTGCTGATTTCCCTGTAAAGTAAGTAAGCTCTAGATAAGTCTCGGAGTATTTTAAATCTCGATTATCGAGTAAATTTATATAACAGACATTCCTATTATAAACAAAAGGAATGTCTGTTTTTTTGTATCCTTTGTATAGTTCTTTTAAACTAAGAAATTATCTAATCCCTGGCGAGTAATTACTAGGTGCATTTTGTGGTCTATTTATAGTACCAGCTGCTCCCGTATCATTATAAATATCCCATTCGCTAAACGTATATATTGCATTTGCTTTGCTAATCGCAATTTTTCTTACTGCCCTACCATCTTCAAATTCGTGATTAGTTCCTGATCCATCTTCTCCTATTACTCCAAAAATATCTATTACGGTTCCAAAAGGATCTACTAATTCTATAGTGTCATCACCGTTAGAATCTGCTGGACTGTTAGTACCAACTCCTAAGTCTGGAGAAAAACCATATACAGTTGTAAACTCTAGTTCGTTAGGCGCTATTACAAAAGTACTTTCTGCATTTATGGTATACCCTGTTAAATTTATAGTAGAACTAACCTCCGTATTTGCATTGGTATACCTACGGAGAGTCCATCCTTTTAAAGATAAAGGTTCTAATGAAGAATTATATAATTCTACAAACCTAGCTTTAGCATTATTATTTGGGTCTGATAACTCCGATATAAATATAGCAGTTGAAGTAAATTCTTCTATAAGTTCTGGGCAACGTTCCTGTGAAAAATCAATATCATTTAAATCTCTAATCATTAATTGATAATCGTTATTCTTTTTTGATAATACTCCAGTTACGCTTCCATTACCATTAGGTAATATTTGATCCTGAAAATCTGAAAAACCACTATTTAACAATGTAATTTTATTACCTAAACAGTCTACTAAAGTACGCTCTGTTGCTTCTTTAAAAACAGCAAAAGGCAATTCTAATTCTTCTTCTACAAACTCCAAATCTTGCAATTGCACTAATGTATTTAGCATACTATCGTCTAATGCTTCAATAGTTATCATATTAGGTTCAATAGTAGAGGCCTCATTACAAGAAATAAATATATGTTCTGGTACTTTTAATGCTGGTAACCTGCCAATTATTAAATTTCCAAAAGTGCTAAAAACTCCGCCTATTTTAAAAACAGCCTTGCTTTTTCCTATATATAACCCTTTTAATTTTATGTATACTTTACTTCCTACTGGGTATAATAAATGAGAATCTCTAAGATCTACTTCTAATTGTATACCTTCTGTTGGCTGTTCCTTTGTTTCTTGTATGTGAAGCGTACTAAAAAAATTTCCTGTCCTATCTGATGATATTATATAGCCTTCTATAATTAAATCTTCTTGTATTTGTAAAACCTCATCAACATATAACTTTTTAACTTCTGCAATAGTAGTATTTACTCCCAAGTTTTCTGAACAACTAGTTTTTGGAACACTAAAATTTGAGTCATCAACACAACTTAACAGCAACAGTGTACATATTATAACTAGAATTATCCTCATTACTTTTTCTTAAAAACTAACAGCCACATTTAAAAAATACGTTCTTCCATAGCCATACCAATATTTTGGTGCAAATGATGGAGTCCCGCTTAAATTATCTTGTGATAATTCGCCATAATTACCATTTCTGCTTTGCTCATAACCACCTGTTCTAAAAACGGTATCGAAAACATTATTAATACTTGCAAAGACACTTATATATTTCCCATCTACAATCCATGATTTACCTCCTACTAGGTTTAGTAAGTAAAAATTATCTAATCTATTTTGAGCTAATAATTTAGCAACATTATCCTGAGTTGCATTTGGGAAATTTTCTCCCGTTTCTGGGTTAATAAAAAAACTTTGCGTTCTTGTAATTGTAGAGATATTAGCGTAATTATTTGCTAAATAGTTTGTAGTAGCACTAAGCCACCAATATTTGGGATCTCTGTACTCTACTCCAAAAGCAAATGCTTTCTGTGGTCCTTGTGCCAACTTATAATCTTTAATTGCTGCTGTTCCTAAATCTATATTCCCTTTAGCATCTAAAATATCTTCTTCTATCCCTGCGGTATCAAAATTAATAGTTACCGAAGGGTTATTTGCATAGGTATATTTACCAACAGCTGCTACAGCTGATAACTTTACAGAGGAAGAAACCTGATATTCTAATCCCAGTTCCGTACCAAGATGTTGTTTTTCTATACCCGTAATTACTTCTTGCACAAAGTCTGAACCAACGCCAGACTCTGTAAAAAAGAAATTAATATCTGTAGCATCTTTAAAACGGGTATAAAAACCTGTTATTCTGCCTGTAAGTTTTGGTAAGCGTATATAATAATTAAAATCTGTTGTTGATATTTTTTCGTTTTTAATATTTGGAACTATTTGACTATTATCTCTAGGATTAATAAATGTATTCTGAATTGTTGGTGGTGTATTTATAGTTGCACCATGGAGTGCAAGCCAATGCCTTCCTGTTATTTGGTAGGTAAGTCCTAATTTTAATTTATAATTAGAAAAAGTTAAGGATTTACTCTTACCTAAGGAATTATCTAAAAATCGCTCATTTTTAAATAAACCTTCTCTCTGATAATTAGTCCTAGAATAAGTTGCTGCTACAAATCCACTCCACTTTTTATAATCTATTTTTAATTGTGTAAAAGCATTAAATTCAGCCGCGTTAATTATATAATTGTATCCAAATTTATCTCCTTTAAGCTTTAAAATATTTCCATCAACATTATTTTCTGTATTAGAAAAGACATCTATATCTTCATGAAAACTAGCGCCTAACATATCTTTAATTTCAGCATAGTTATCTGACATTAAATTTTTATAGGTACATCCAAAATCAATCTTAAAACCTTCACTTAATTTTAAATTTCCTGTGGTATTTATTGTTAGTTTTTTATTTTCTACAACATCATTAGATAGCACATATGCTGCCTTTTCTTCATTATTATTGTTAGCCGTGTAAACATTATTCCAGTTGAGTTGCGGATTATTTAAAAAAGCATCTTTTGCTAAATTGGCTCCTATAAAATTAGCGCCAATACTACTATTAATGTAAAAACTTGGTAGATATCTATAATAGGTTGGGTCTGGGTTTGAAGCATTAAAATATCCTAAACGACTTCTTGCATTTATTCCAAATTGATATGAAATCCCAGTGTTTAATTGAAATTTATCTGATGTATAAAAATGATTTAGTAAAAATATAGGCTCTGCTATTTTACGTTCTCTAGAATTTCTAATTTTCCCGTCTTGCAAACCCCAATAAGGATTGTATTTTCTACCTACTAGATGAAACACTTCTTCGGTAATTGCAGATGACCTACCTCTACGATTAGATGCTATAATAGAAGTAAAACTTAGTGCATTTTTATCATTAATTTGATATTCTAATGCTCCAAAGAACGAATACGCATCGTATAAGGTTCCGTTTATATAGCCTTCTTTTGCCCACCTTCTAGAACTAGATAAGCTATAAGATAATCCGTTCGCTTGCTTTCCAGAATTATAAGTTGCCATTAATCTACCCGCATAAGTTCTATTAGCAACCGATGTTGATAAACGAAAACCTCCGCGCATTTTAGAGGGTCTCATATTTATATTTGTAGCACCTAAAATACCTCCAAATGCAAATTCTGATGCCTGCAGTCCATGAGAAAATTCCTGATTTCTAGTAACATCATTTAATCCGCCCCAGTTATTCCATTGGGGTCTACCATCAAAAAAATTATTCATGGGAAGTCCATTAATAAATACTTGTCCTTGCTCGGACCCATAACCACGAACTCTAAAAAATGCCTGACCAAAATCAAAAGCTGCTCTATTTAAAAAAACATCTTTAGTAGCTTGTAACAAGCCTAAACTAATGGCGTTATTTTCATCATCGGACAAATTAGTATCTGTTAATGAAATTAGATTATCAGATTTTTCAATAGTGATATCTTTTTCTACATATAGAACCCCTAAATCTAAGTCTTTGCTTTCTATAGTAATCGGTATCTTTTTAGTAACATAATCTAATAAAGAAATATGAAGTATATATTCTCCTAGCTTAGGTATTTTTAGCTCAAAACTTCCATTATTACTAGTCGTTGTTTCTAATTTTAAATTGCTTATTGTAACTAATGCATTATGCATATATTTTTTACTATAACTATCTAAAACCACTGCTTTAACAGTATATAATTCTTGCGCACTTAATATTTGAACTAACAAAAAAAAGAATAAAAATAAGCGCATTAAAAAAGCAATATAAAGTTATTTACACAGTAAACATAGCAAAATATATAGTATTTTCTTTATTTTAAATAAAAATTATGTATTTTATAAGTAGGTAATTTCTTTTAAATGATTCTTAAAACAACCATATTTATACTTCTTTTTCACACTTTTGGATTTTCCCAAAAGAAAGATATCTATAAAATAAGAACAATTGCTTTTTATAATGTTGAGAATTTATTTGACATTTATAATGACACCCTTATCTATGACGACGACCGTACTCCTTTAGGCAAATACAAATGGACAAAAGAACGTTACCAACAAAAAATACATAATATTTCTAATGTTATTTCGGATATTGGTTATGATACTAGCAAAATCTCACCAGATATTATTGGTTTATGTGAGGTTGAAAACAAAGAAGTCATAAAAGACCTTATAAATAATCCAAAATTAATTACCAAAGGTTATGGTATTATACACCATAATTCACCCGACGAAAGAGGTATAGACGTAGGTTTACTTTATAAAAAAAATACTTTTTTACCCACCTCTGTTAAAAGCCATAGATTATTATTATTTAAAGATGATAAAAGGGACTACACTAGAGACCAATTAGTCGTTGGTGGCTTACTAGATAATGAACTCTTTTATTTTGTTATAAATCATTGGCCTTCTAGGAGTGGCGGAGAAACTAGAAGTGAACCTAACAGAATTGCGGCAGCCAAGCTAAACAAACGCATTATAGATTCTATTACCAAAATAGAGCCCTTAGCAAAAATTATAAGTATGGGAGATTTTAATGATGACCCTGTAAATAAAAGCTTTAAAAAAATTCTAAAAACACAAGGAGAAAAAAAATCATTAGAAAAAGGCTCTCTATTTAATCCTATGGAACAGCTTTACAAAAAAGGTATAGGTTCTTTAGCATACAGAGATAAATGGAATTTATTTGACCAGTTATTTTTTACAGATAACCTAATACACACAAAAGATACCAACTATGTTTTTTGGAAAGCTAATATCTACAGCCCTCCATACCTTATAACGCAAAAAGGAAAATACAAAGGATACCCGTTACGCACATATACATCTGGCAATTACACTAATGGGTATAGCGACCACTTTCCTGCCTATATTTTTTTAATAAAAAAGGCTAATCCATAACAATTAATTCTTCTACCCAATTTATTGCATCATTAAGGTTCTTGAAAATTTTTACGGGTTTACTAAGAAAATTTTGTTCTAAAACTGCTATATCTTCATTAATAATATCATAAACAACAGCTGCAAATCCTTTTAGATTTGGAAACATCTGCGCCGTTTTAAAATGTGCTGTAGGATTAAAAGAATAAGAATTTTTCCTGTTCGAAATATAAACAAAAGGTGTTGCGTTATTGAAATGCATTTTTGCTAACCTTAGCATTTCTACTGCATTATCATAATCAATAGCTTTTCCTGCTTTTATTTCTGCAACAACGTAATTTTCATAGAACATAAAATCTCCAATATCTAATTGATATTTTTTAACGATGCTTCTATTAATTCTAGATTTACCCCTCATATCCAAAATATTAAATTTTACACATCTATAAAGAAAATTTACATAAGGGGAATACAATTTTAAATATCTCTACAGATAAATATACAATTTTTATAAAAAATAGATGCTCTATTAATTTAACCATTGTGCCCAAGGCATACGACTAAACAAAAAGAGTAAACCTAAACCATAAAAAATAGAAATAAGCTTAAATTTTCTTTTAGCTTCCATTACTTTTTTATGTTTAGACCAACCTATTGTAATTAACACCACTGCTATTATGTTTATAAAAGGGTGTTCTACTGCTACCAATCTTGCCAAAGGCGTTAAACCTCCCATACCTAATTCTTGTATAGCATTAAATCCTTTAGGAGAAACAAAGTATAATATTAAACCAATAGTTAATTGTATGTGCGTTAATATTAACGCAAAAAGACTTAATCTAAAATCTTTAGTTAATGTAAATAATTTGTTTCCAATAAGACCAGAAATGGCGTTTACAACAGCTAAAATTAATATTGTTAAAACAATATAAGCTAAATAAGAGTGTAGTGTTAGTATAGTTTCGTACATTATATATATTTTAAGTGCTAAAAATAATGATTTTAACACAAAAAAACCCTGCCGATTGGCAGGGTTTTTATGCAAAATTTTATGTTTTTAATTAAAAATTATAACGTAGGCTAAAGTTCCAAGTACGTCCCCATCCAAAATAACCTCTATTACTTACATTAAGACCTTTATATGTCTCATCTCCAGCTTCTACAAAATTAGCAGAACTTAATTCTGCTATATATATATGATTTAAAGCATTATTCACATTAACTCTAAACACTATAGATTTATCTAAATTCTTACCAACTTTCCAATTATATGTTGCCCCTATATCCATTACACTAAAAGAAGGCAATTCTAAATTCTCCTTTAATGTTCTATTAGCATAAAGTTTATCATTATATCTATAATCTGCATCAACAAAAAGACCTTTCAATGGCTTTAATACCAAACCTAATCCTGCCGTTAACTGAGCTGCATCTCCTACTTTTCCTCCATCTAAATCATTCTCAACAACATTGGTTACATTTAATTCTTCATCTCTCGTTGTAATTACAGCACTATCCTTATACTCCCAATTACCTACAGATGCAAACCCTTTAATATCTATAAATGTAGATGGCTTTGCAATAAAATCTAATTCTAATCCACTATGTAATTGCTTAACCCCTTGATTGGTGATAAATATCTGAGTACCTGTAGTTTCATCAGTATCAGAATCTGTAGTTACTCTATCTTCCCATGAAGTCATATAAGCATTTAAACTAGCTGTAAAAAAGGAACTCTTAAAAGTATATCCTGCTTCTAAACCAAGTATTTTTTCATTTTCAGTTAATGGATTCACTGTATTGGTAAAGTTAAGATAAATATTATCATGATATGGTTGCCTAGAATAATAACCTGCATTTACATAAAATTGATTTTGCTCATTAACCTTATAACTACCACCAGCTTTTACATTGTACCCAAAATTATTTATTTTCTCTGATTCTTGGTTTTCTTCAGTATATTGAAATCTATCCCATCTTTGGTGAGATTGACTAGACGCTGAACCTTGAAAAAATGCAGATAAGTTCTCATCAGAATATTCTAATTGAGTGAATACTCCCCCATAATTAATTCTTTCATCATAATCCCAAGCTATTCTATGATCTTCATCAATAGTGTTAAAAGTAGCCCACCATGCATTAGCTTTACCAGCTTCTGTTGCTGTTACAGGTATATTTTCCCCTGTACGAGTACCAGTATTATCCACTATACGGCGATTTTCTGTCCAAGCACTTAACCCTAAAAAATCATTTACTTGTCTATAGTGTGTTCCTTTGTAAGTCCTCAAATCTAAACCAACATTAAGTTTTAAATTATCACCCAAATCTTTACTCAAATTAGAAACTAATCCAAACCACTTGTGATTATTAACTGAATTTCTAAGTATTGATGCTGAGCCAAAACCACCAACACCACCAGAAATAGCTCTATTCTGTGCTACAGCTGAATCAAAATCTTTTCGCCCATTAGAATTAGAACCTATAAAGTTACCTCTTGGTCCTATTGATCCTCCACGACCATATGACCCATAGATAACAGTAGATAACTGAGTAGCATCATTAATAGTAAAATCCCAATTAAGATTTGCAACAGGCTTGTGGTAGTAATTAGCTCTTTCTGTTTTATAACTACCATTTAAGTATCCCCAATTTGGATTATATTTTCTTCCTCTTTCTAAATATGTTGACAATCTTTGATTAAAGTTATTATCATGCTCTTGAGGAGCTCCAGTAATTAAAAAATTAAAATTATGATTTGCATTAGGTCTATATCCTACTGAAAAGAAATATACTTGTCCCTGTCCAAAACCTCCTTCATTATATCCATCTCCTCTCCAGTTTGTTAATAATGCACTAACTCCCCAACCTTTTTCATTCATACCACTATTATAGGCAGCTGTAGTTTTTATATAGTTATCATTAGCTATAGCAGTAGACAAAAACCCTCCTTCTCTTTGCTCAGTAGCTTTAGTTACAAAATTTACTGTACCACCAACTGAAGATATTGCTAATTTAGAAGAACCCAAACCTCTTTGTACTTGAATACCATTAGCTATATCAGACATACCAGACCAATTAGACCAGAACATTTTACCATCTTCCATACTATTTATCGGCTGTCCGTTTAATAAAAATGCAGTATTATCTTGCTGAAAGCCACGAACTGTTATTCTTGAATCTCCAAAACCGCCTGCTTGTCCTGAAACATATACAGATGGAGTGTTCACTAATGCTTGTGTAATATCTCCTGTTCCTATTTTTTGAGTAATTTCTTTAGCCCCAATTGTACTAACTGCAATAGGAGTTTCTCTATCATTAGCTAAATCGATAATTCCTGTTCCAACAACAACAACACCTTCTAACTCTTCTGCATCGGGATCTAAAGTTATAGAACCAATATTCCCTGTAGACGTAAATGCTACTTTTTTAGTCTTATATCCTATATAAGACACTATTAAATTTCCTGAAGTACTAGATACTTCTATAGAAAAGTTACCATCAAAATCTGTAGAAGTTCCATTTGTTGTTCCTTCTACCATAACTGTTGCACCTGGCAAGGCATCGCCTAAATCACCATCTAAAACAATACCTGTAATTGTTCCCTGTGCGAAAGTAATTGCTGTAAATAATAATGCAGCAACTGCTAAATACATTTTTTTCATTTGTTCTCTGTGTTATATAGTTTTTCAATTCTTGCCACAAATGTGAAGTATTTTTCACACCTTCTTATTAAGACAAGGTTAAATTAGTCGATTCAAATTTAACCTTTTTTTAACAACAAAACCCATTGACAAACAATGGGTTGAAACTTTATACTAAAAAACAAATAATTAAAAATTTAGTTCTTAAAAAATTGCAAAAGATTTAATGTAGATGCATCATGTTTAGCAATTTCGGAATTTTCTATATCTCCCAATATTGCCGTTGCTAGTTGTTTTCCTAACTCTACACCCCATTGATCATAACTAAATATATTCCAAATAATACCTTGTACAAATATTTTATGCTCGTACATTGCTATTAAAGCCCCTAAACTTTTAGGTGTAAGTTTATTTATTAAGATAGTATTAGTTGGTTTATTCCCTGTAAATACTTTAAACGGTAGTAATGCTTTTATTTCTGCCTCAGTTAAATTCTTAGCTTGTAATTCTGCAAGAACTTCTTCTGGTGTTTTACCATTCATTAAAGCTTCTGTCTGCGCAAAGAAATTAGCCATTAATTTATTATGGTGATCTTTATCGCCATGTAAAGATTCTTTATACCCAATAAAATCTACTGGTATTAATTTTGTTCCTTGGTGTATTAATTGGAAAAAAGCATGTTGCGAATTTGTACCTGGTTCTCCCCAAATAATAGTTCCTGTTTGGTAATCTACAGGATTACCATTACGGTCTACACTTTTACCATTACTTTCCATTATTCCCTGTTGTAAATAGGCAGAAAATCTACTTAAATATTGTGTGTAGGGAATAATAGCTTCTGTATCTGCGTCATAAAAATTATTATACCACACGCTCAATAAAGCTATTACTACTGGTATATTATCTTTAAAATCGGCTGTTTTAAAGTGCTCATCCATATCATTGGCTCCCACCAATAAATCATCAAAATTATCGTAACCTACCGCCAATGCTATAGAAAGTCCTACAGCACTCCATAAAGAGAAACGACCTCCTACCCAATCCCACATTGGAAATACATTTTCTGCAGCTATACCAAACTCAGCAATTTTCGCTGTATTTGTAGATACTGCAGCAAAATGCTTAGCTACATCTTCTTGTGTTCCATGCTGTAAAAACCACTTTTTAATTGTAGTTGCATTACTTAATGTTTCTTGGGTTGTAAAAGTTTTAGAAACTACTACAAAAAGTGTTGTTTCTGGATCTAAACCTTTTAAAGTTTCATATACATGATCACCATCTACATTACTTACAAAATGTGTTGTTAAATGGTTTTTATAAAACTTTAATGCTTCAGCTACCATTACAGGCCCTAAATCTGATCCACCAATGCCTATATTAACTACATCTGTAAACTTTTTGCCTGTGTACCCCGTTTTCTCTCCTGAAATTACAGCGTCTGTAAAAGCTTTTATTTTTGCTTTTACCTCATACACTTCAGGAACAACATTTTCCCCAGCCACAAGAACTGTGTCTGTTTTTTTAGCTCTTAAGGCTGTATGTAAAACTGCTCTATCTTCTGTTTGGTTAATATGAGCTCCTCCGTAATATTGTGCTATAGCTTCTTTAAGTTTTACTTCTTCTGCTAATTCTTGTAATATAGAAAGTGTTTCTTCTGTAATTCTATTTTTAGAATAATCTACTAGAAAATCTTGCCACTGAATTGTAAACTTATTTGCTCTTTCTTTATCCAAAGCAAAAAAGTCTTTCATAGACTTATCACTACTTTCATTAAAATGTTTTGTAAGCTTTTCCCAAGCTTTTGTTGTAGTTGGGTTTATATTTGGTAATGACATAGTTATTCTAATTCTGTGTTATAATTTCATCTATTGGTTGCTCCATATATTCTATACAGTCTAACTGTGCTTTTTTAGGAGCTATATTTTTAAAATATGCTGGTCTTAAAGAATCTGCTAATGGTTCTGCTAATGGTAATTTTTCTCTTAATGGATCTACTTGCCTTCCATTTTTCCAAAATCGGTAACATACATGTGGACCACCTGTATTTCCTGTCATTCCAATCCACCCAATAATATCTCCTTGCTGTACAAAATCCCCTTTACGCACATTCTGGTTTTTCATATGCAAATACTGAGTACTGTAGGTGCCATTATGTTTAATTTTTACATACTTACCATTACCTCCGCGCCTAGTAGATTCTACAACAGTACCATTTGCTGTTGCCATTATAGGTGTTCCTATTGGTGCAGCATAATCTGTTCCCTTGTGTGGTCTTAATTTATACCCGTAATATTTTATTCTTCTTTTTAAATTATACCTAGAAGATATTCTACTGAATTTTACTGGTGCTTTTAAAAATGTTCTACGTAGATTATTAGCTTCGTGATCATAATAATCTCCATAATTTTTTAATGAATCTGCAACGTAACCAAAAGCGTAAAATGGTTTTCCGCTATGTTCAAAATAAGCCGCTTCTATAGGTTCTGCTCCTGCATATATAGAATCGCTTACAAATCTTTCTTTGTATATAACTTTAAATTTATCTCCTTTTTGAAGTCTAAAGAAATCTACTGTCCAAGCATAAATTTCGGATAGGTTGTTAGTTATATTATAATCTATCCCTTGATCCAATATTGCTTCTGATAACGATGTTGTTATTACTCCTGAAGCTTCTCTTTCTTTGTAGGTAACTTTTTTTCTTTTTTTATATGCTGTTACAGAATCTCTTAAATCTATTACTGTATAATTTATTAAATCATTTTGGTAAATAAAAACCTGAGCAATTTCTGATGTATCTTTTGTTTTTAATATTAGATAAGGTTTTCCTACCACTATTTTTCTAACATCGAAAGTATCTTTAAATTCTTGTGATATTCTATGAATTTTTGGATAGTCTACATGATTTTTAAGCATTAGTTCCCCAAAGCTATCACCACTTTTTACAGTATCTTTTAAAACATTAAAATTCTCTAAATTAAACCCGTATTGTTTTATTACAGGCTTTTCTACAATTTTAACTTCGGCTACATCATTTAATTCCTTTTTTTCTTTGCATGATGCTATTATTAGCAATAATGCTAGAAAAACTCCCCAATACTTTTGCATTTTTATTTTTCTACTTTTTCTGGATTAAAGATATGGTCTACCCATTGTTTTCCCCAATTATTTAACTCTTCTTTAGAATATAATTCTGGAAAAAAAACTACTTTCTGAAAACTTGGAGGTAAATATTCTTTCCAATTGGTTCCTCCTGTAGCATCTATTTGTTCTTTGTCTTTACGAAGATAACGATAAGCAGATCCCATATGCATTAAAGGCCAGTTAACATTTGCATTTACATCTAATGCTTTTAAAGCTTCTATTAATTCTGAATTATTTTTATCTTCTTCTTTTAACTGCTGATACTTGTGGAGTATTGTATTTCCTTTTACTTGCTTAGCAATCCTAATTAATCTAGGGGTATATCTGTACTCAAATTGCTTTAATGTTAGTGTTTTTTCTCCTGTAGCAACATCTGTTGCTCCTTTTTTCCAATAGATATGCTCGTACAAATCTTCTATACTTTCTTTAGACGAAAACGATTCTCTTTCTGTATGGTGCACTAAATTTTCTAATGGCGTAGCATAAATTTCTATCATTCTATATTGCGCAGATTGAAAACCACTAGCTGGCAGCAATGCCATTCTGTATTGAAGAAATTGCTCCCTCTCCATACCATTTATCATGATACTGAAAGAAGAAATTAATGCTTTGTAATAACTATTAATTCTATTTGCCTTTTCTATAAAAAAAGCCACATCATTAACACGATCATCTACTATTTGTTTTTGCTCGTGCAAAATGAGTTTAAAATAAAGCTCTGTTATTTGATGATACATTATAAATATTTCCTCGTCTGGGAAATGTGTTCTTGGCACTTGTATGCTAAGTAGTGTATCTAAATGTATATAATCCCAATAGGTAAGATAACGCTGGTATAAAAGACCATCTAAATAAGAGCTTAAATCTTGTCCTGAGTCTTTATATTTTTCTTCTAACTTTAATATTTGAGACTCTATATGCTCTTTATTATCCATTCTTTACTTAATCCATTATTATTTTAAACTGGTTTTTAAGTCCTGCATAAGCATCTAGATCTGCTTTAATAGAACCTACTGCCAGCTGAGCTTTTATACGTACAGGAATTTTATTTAAATCATTAGAAACCCATAACGACAAACTCTCTTTTTCTTTAAATACCCTTCCAGATTGAACGTAAGGTCTAAATTTTAAACACTCTACCTTACCAAACTTTGTTTTTAAAGTTTCTTTGCCAAGAAATTTAAGCTTAAATTTAAAAACCCCATCATCATCAAAAAGCATATCTAACTCTATTGATTTTCCAACTTCTAAATCATCAACATCAAAATTATTTCTTAGATAATAAAATGCCGATATTAAATCCTGAACATCGTCCTTAGTTGCAAAATTAAGCTTTTTATTGTTTTTCTTATCATTAATAACAGCTACATCCTTATCATGATCAAAATTTATCTCAATATCTTTGGTATAGCCTCCCTCGTTTAATTTACGTATAAACTTGTAGGGCATATTATTTTGCTTGCCAAAATAACTTTCATAAGTATCATCTACCTTAAAAAATATATTTGCAAAACCTGTGGTTTTACCTCTACCAACCACATGGTAAACAGGCACATCATTTATTTTATCGGATTTTACCTGTAAAGTAGCATAACTCGCATTTAAAAAACCATAATGTATTCTAAATTTTAGCCATTCGCCTGCTTTATATGCTGTATTATTAGTCTGAGCGTTTGCTATTACACTTAATAATATAAAGGAAATTATGTATATTTTTTTCATGGTAAACAAGGTTAAAGTAAAAGTACTAAAAAACGTTATTAGTTTTATAAACAACTTTTATTCCAAAAAAGTATTTAACATAAAAAAAGCCCAGTTACTAACCGGGCTTTTACTAAATAACCAACCAAACTTTAAATTATGAAAAACCAATACTTTAAAGTATGTAAGGGAACCACCCCTTACGAGGACAAAATTAATACATTAGTGCTATAGTTGCATGAGTTTTAACTTACTTTAACTATACTCTTAACAGTAATTTATAGTTAAGGTGCGGAATTTAACATATTCTTAAAAAGTACAGTCTGTTTTTACCAAGTTGTAGTACCCCATTTTTACTTACATTGTCATAAGTAGGGATATTTGTATACTATTACTAAAAACTATAGCCTATTGAGAAAAAAAATGTATTCTGGCTTATCTCTGGCGACCAAGAATACAATGCTTGCACAGGCCCTAAAAAAGATTCCCAACCATACCCTACAGCATAACCAGAAAAAGTAGGTGCTTTAAACCAATCTCCTGTTCTATACAAATCATCGTCTACATTAGCATAATTTGCCGTTAATAATATGTGGTTTTTGGGTGCAAATTCGTAATCTATTCTTGTAGATACTTTTAAATAACTGTTTCCTAAATCGCTTATAAAATCATAGCCCACAAAAGGTATCATATTAAGTGTTGGTGTTGCACCATAACCTCCTAAAAGAAAATCGAAAGTACTTACTGGTGATATGCCTAATTTAAAACCTCCTTCAGCTTCAACATTCATAGACACATTTCTAAACAAAGGAAAAGCACTTCCTAATTTTCCTTTTGTAATAGAAAACTCTTTAAAATTATTATTAAAATCTGAAGATGCTATATAAAAATGAAAATCGCCACTAAAATAAATCCCTTGGGTTGGAAAATATTTATCGTTGTAAGTATCTAAAACAATTTTACCATAAGTACTATAATAATTGCTTTTATCAAAAAAAGTTCTATTGCTTTCTTCATTAGCAAATGAATTTAAGGGTAAGCCTCCTAGGTTATTCCCTAATGTTGTTGTACTATATTTTAAAAGCTTGTGCTCTATCCCCAATGTTACTGCAAATTCTTCTTTTAATTCTGTTTGGATGTATGCTTGATTGGTAAGGTCTGAAACATCTATATTTATGGTATTAACATTTACAATATTAGGCGAATCAAAATTAGATGTTATTAAATTATAATTAATTTCTCTATCAAAAGTTATAAACTTAGAATTTACTCCAAAACTCCAATAAGATGATGCTCCTTTATCTATATAATATTGAAAATTATATCTAAGATTATCGCCTAAAATAAAATCAAAAGAACCTACATCATCTTTAAAAAGAAGGTTTTTGTGTGTTAAATTAATAATCGCTGCACTTTTGTATAAATTATCAAAATGAAGCCCTGTTCTAATAAATGTTTTATTCGTATTTTCTTTTAGATTTAATATTAAATACACCTTACTATCATTAGATACAAATTGATATCTTATTGCTTTAAAATTTCCTGTAGCAGATAAGTTACTTATACCTTCTTGTAATTTTTTAAATGTAACCTTCTCATCAGTATTTAATCTCAATTTCCCTTTTACATAGCCTCGAGTATAATTATTATTCCCTTTTATTATTAATCTATCTATTTTAATACTATCAGATACTTTAAATGGGTTTATTTCTATTTGCTTTTTATTTTTCTGTTTTATAGCTAATTCTTTTAACTCTACGTATTTATCACTTGCTGCTATTCTTCCTTTTTTTATAATGTCTTCTGCTAAATTAAAATCTAGCAGAGAATAACCTTGTATGTCTGGTTTTATGTAAATATCTGTCTGTTGGGATTTTTCTTCCATATCCTTTACAGTTCTATAATTATTTACCTGCAATAAAATTTCTGTTGCCGATAATAACGCTTCTCTGTTAGATAATCCATGCTGAACATCTACTCCTATAATTTTGTTAGCTCCCATGGCTCTTACTTCATCTATAGGATAATTATTTACAACACCACCATCTATTAAAATTTGTTCTTCTATTTCTGTTGGTTCAAAGAGTGATGGCAGCGTACCGCTAGCCAAAACCGCCTCTGGCAAAAATCCTTTATTTAACAAAATCTCTTTTCCTGTTTCTACATTTGTTGCTATACAAAAAAACGGAATTGGCAATTCGTTAAAATCTCGTGTATCTTTTACATGGTATAGCAAACGTACTAACTCATTATATATGTTTTCTCCACTAGATATACCCGATGGGAAAGAAATTTTAAATTTATTAAATGGTAAGGTTAGCGCATACCTTTCCGAATCTTCTTTCTCGTAAAAAGTTTTTGCGTCTCTTGGTAAATTATTCTGAATTAAATTAAGAAAATCTGTATTTCTAAAAATAGAATCTAACTCTTTACCAGAGTAACCAGAAGCATATAAAGCTCCTACTATTGCCCCCATACTTGTACCTCCTATATAGTCTATTTTTACACCTGCCTCTTCTATAACTCTTATAGCTCCAATATGTGCAAAACCTTTAGCTCCACCACCACTTAAAACCAAACCAACTTTTGGAGCCAACTGCTCATTTTTTTGCTGCCCAATTAATAGTACAGTAAAAAACATAAAAAACATTACAAGTAACTGTTTTTGCATTAGGGTTATATTAGAGTTCAATGGAAATTCTCATACACTTTTTTAGCTTTAGCTATTCCTATGGTTCCTGCTAAGCTTTCTATGGATGCTTCTTTTATTCTTTTTACTGATTTAAAATATTTTAATAATTCTTCTGCTGTTTTCTCTCCAATACCATCTATTTCTTCTAATTCTGAATTTATAGCAGCAGCACTTCTTTTATTTCTATGGAAAGTTATACCAAAACGGTGTGCCTCGTTACGTAATTGCTGAATTATTTTTAAGCTTTCAGATTTTTTATCTAAATACAAGGGTATAGAGTCTCCTGGAAAATATATTTCTTCTAATCGCTTTGCTATGCCTATAATTGCTATTTTACCTCTTAATTCTAGTGCATCTAAACTTTTTAATGCAGAGGATAATTGCCCTTTACCTCCATCTATAACAATAAGTTGGGGTAATGATTTGTTTTCATCTAACAACCTTCTATAACGCCTAAAAACTACTTCTTCCATTGAAGCAAAATCATCTGGTCCTTCTACTGTTTTAATATTATAATGTCTGTATTCTTTTTTTGCAGGCTTTCCGTTTCTAAAAACTACACAAGCTGCTACAGGATTTGTTCCTTGTATATTAGAATTATCAAAACACTCTATATGCCGCGGCTCTTTAGACAATCGAATATCTTTTTGCATCTGCGCCATTATTCTATTTGTATGCCTATCTGGATCCGTTATTTTTATTTGCTTAAAACGCTCTTGCCTATAAAACTTAGCATTTCTCTCAGACAATTCTAATATCTTTTTTTTATCTCCTAATTTAGGCACTACCACTTTTATACTTTTATCTACCAGTGCATTAAATGGAACATATAACTCTTTAGACAACAAATTAAACCGTTGCCTAATTTCTATAATAGCTAACTCCAATAATTCTTTATCACTTTCTGCTAGTTTCTTTTTTATTTCCATAGTATGAGACCTTATAATAGACCCATAAGAAAGTTGTAAAAAATTTACATATGCATAAGCATCATCTGAAACAATTGAAAATACATCCACATTATTAATTTTTGGATTTACAACTGTAGATTTTACTTGGTAATTTTCTAATATTTCTATTTTTTCTTTTATTTTCTGTGCTTCCTCAAACTTCATCTCTGAGGCTAAATTCTGCATCTGATTTTTAAAAGAATGTAACGAAGATTTAAAATTACCCTTAATAATTCCCCTAACCGCAGATATATGCTCTAAATACTCCTCTTCATTCTGTAAATCTTCACAAGGGCCTTTACAATTTCCTAAATGGTACTCTAAACACAATTTGTATTTACCCGCTTTAATTTTATCATAAGACAAATCGTAATTACAAGTTCTTAAAGGATATAATCCTTTTATTAAGTCTAACAATACCCTTACCGTTTTAATGTTTGTATATGGCCCAAAATATTCGGAACCATCTTTTACCATTCTCCGAGTAGAAAAAATCCTTGGAAAGCGTTCTTTCTTAATACATATCCAAGGGTACGATTTATCATCTTTTAATAAAACATTATACCTAGGCTGGTACTTTTTTATTAAATTATTCTCTAATAATAACGCATCTGATTCTGTAGGAACCACAATATGTTTTATAGACACTATCTTTTTTACTAATACTCTTGTTTTTCCACTATCGTGATGCTTATTAAAATATGACGATACTCTTTTTTTAAGGTTTTTTGCTTTTCCAACATATAATATTATCCCTTCAGCATCATAAAACTGGTACACACCTGGGTTATTGGGCAAAGTACTTAATTGAACTTTAATAGGTATTTCTATCATTCTTATTAATAATAAATCTTACACTTTAATAGATAGAGTTAAATTACTATGTTTTTGTGAAAACTCACTATTATTTATTCTTTTTTAACGTAATATACATCATGAAAATCGTAATACTAAAGACATATTTCCATGACAAAATACTGTTTATCTTCTTTTTGCAATTGTCAAATTCCTATTTTTAAAAATGAATTTTTAATAAAATGTATATTTTAAGGTTGTGAAAATATCTTTTATATATTTTTTTTGTTAAAAATTAAAAACAGATTCATTTTAGACAACAAATACAACCAACAGCATAAGTTACTGAAAATCAATTTTTTATATTTACAAGAATTGCTATAAATACCCAAATAAAATTATTTTAACATTAAATTTATTGTACAAAAGTGCATTTCATCGATAAAAAGGTGCGTTTAACAGATTTTATATTAATTTTTTCTTTACTTTTAGAACATCAAAATTTAATATTACTTTGTTATGGAGAATTACATTATCACTGGCGGAACTTATTTAATCTTAATGCTATTTTTTAAAATTTATTATGCTGTTGCAGCTAAAGAATAATTAATATCTTTATCCTTAATCACAAAATTAGTATCATCTACTAAATAATGCTGAAAAAGGAACTACGATTAAAGTATAATATAAAAAGAAGTAATGTTTCCCCAAACGAGTTATTAGACCATAGCTTAACCATTGCAAATAAACTTCTTGAGCTACCTTCCATATGGCTATTTAACTATTACCACATATTTCTTCCTATAATAGAAAAAAAGGAAATAGACACTAGTTATATACTATCTATACTTCAGGGAAAAGATAAAAATGTTTTATTACCTAAAATAAATAGTAATAATATACTTATTAATTATTTGCTTACAGATAATACTACTATTAAAAAAAACAAATGGAATATTCCCGAACCTATTGATGGCATAGAAGTCTCTGCTGATAAAATAGAAGTTATTTTTATACCGCTATTAGCATTCGACAAAAAAGGCAATAGGGTTGGTTACGGTAAGGGATTTTACGATACTCTACTACAACAATGCGACTCTAAAATTATAAAAATAGGAATATCTTTATTTGAAGCTGAAGAATCTATAACAGATATATACGATGGCGATATTCCTTTAAATTATTGCGTTACTCCTAAAAAGATTTATTCTTTTTAGGAAAACCTTAAACTCTAGCTTTTATGATTAAACGCTTTTTTATTAAACACTAATAAAAAACCTACTCCTGTACTAATAGCCATGTCTGCTATATTAAAAACAGGATCAAAAAAACTAAATCTTTTACCTCCAAAATGAGGCACCCAAGCAGGCCAAGTTGTATCTATCATTGGAAAATGTAACATATCTACAACTTTTCCATGAAAAACAGCACCATAAGGCTCAGCAGAAAATAATGTGGCCACATTACCATTATTACTATGATCAAATATTACACCATAAAAAACAGAATCTATAATATTACCTAAGGCTCCTGCGAAAATTAAAGATACAGCAATAACTAATGTTTTAGAAGCTCCCTTCTTAATAGTATCAAAAAGCCAATATCCGATTCCTCCTATCGCAAATAAGCGAAATACAGTTAATATAATTTTACTTGTACTATCTGATATAGGTAAGAAATCGCTTAACTTAACACCCCATGCGGCTCCTTCATTCTCTATAAAAAGAATTTTAAACCAATCATTAAAGACAGTAACATATTCTCCTAAAAAAAAGTGGGTTTTAACGTATATTTTACTTATTTGATCTATTAACAAAACAATAGCAATAAGTATCAGGGATTTTTTTAAGCTCATTTTTCAAATATAGGTGCCGCTAAAATAAACATATTATTCGGTTTTTTTTAGATAGATATCTCCTGTTATGGACATTAATTTAATATAAGTGTTTCCAATTGGTATAATCTCTTTAATTACTTGCCCATATTTAGAGGATGCTTCTATAGTCCCTTTAGAATTTAAAGTTACAATTTGTCCACTTTGCGTATTTACAGACACATTCTCCGATACCTTATTTAAAGTGCATTTGCCACTTGTTAATAATACATTTAAATCTTTATAAACCCCATTTATTAATGTATTGCAAGAGCCCCCAGTAATTTTAACATTCTTAGCGCTAGGGATTTTTATTTTTAAGCCTACAGAAACTACCTTATGTGCACTTAATTTATCATTCGGATTTGTAAAACCTGGCTGAAAATTAGTCGCTACTAATACTGTTTTACCTTCTTCTATTACATTTAGCAATACATCTTTTCTATATTCTCCATCCAAAACAGCTTCTACTTCTAAGATATTAGTTTCAACTGTTTCTAAAATAAGGTTAAAGCAATTGGTTAAATCTATCTGAAAAAAATCAACATTAGCAACTTCAATAGATTTTTTAACCACTTTTTGAGCGTTTAAAAAATTTATTGCTATAACTAAAATAAAAAGTATTCCTTTTTTCATTAATAGGTATAAAAAAACGCCTGTTAGGCGTTTTTTTATTTTTGCATATTCTTTGCTTCGATACTTAGAGTTGCATGGGGAACTAACTTTAAACGTTCTTTATTTATTAATTTCCCTGTTACTCTACAAATACCGTATGTTTTATTCTGAATACGTAAAAGCGCATTCTTTAAATCTCTAATAAATTTTTCTTGGCGAATTGCTAATTGTGTATTCGCCTCCTTACTCATAGTTGCAGAACCCTCCTCAAAAGCTTTAAACGTTGGAGAAGTATCGTTGGTACCATTATCACCATCATTCATATAAGCACTTTTAAGCAAATCTAAATGACTTTTTGCTTTCTCTATTTTGTCTTCTATTACAATTCTAAACTCTTCTAAATCCTTATCAGAGTATCTAACTTTTAAGTCTTCAGCCATAATTTTAGTGTTTTTGGATCAACAATTTTGTATTTATTTCATCAAAAGAAATGGCTATGCCTTCTTCTAATTTTTCTTCAAAATTTAATTCTGCTGTTAATGTTTCTGCTTTTATATAACTTATGTTACTTTCTACAGCATTTTCAACAAAACCATCTTTTAAAATTTTAACATCTATTTTATCTGTAACCTCAAATCCAGAATCTTTTCTAATATTCTGAATTCTATTTACTAACTCTCTAGCAACTCCTTCTTTTCTTAATTCTTCATTTATAGTTACATCTAAGGCTACTGTAATAGCACCCGAAGTAGCAACTAACCACCCTTCTATATCCTGAGAAGAAATCTCTACATCTTGTAACTCTAAAATAATACTTTTATTTTCTATTTGAATAGATATTTCGCCATTTTGCTCAATTTCTTGGATGTTTTCCTGAGTAAAAGTTGCTACAGCACTGGATATCAACTTCATATCCTTACCATATTTTGGACCTAATACTTTAAAATTAGGCTTAATTTTTTTCACCAGGATACCAGAAGCATCATCTAACAACTCTATTTCCTTAACATTAACCTCAGATTTAATTAAATCTGCTACTGCATTAATTTCTTCTTTTTGTTTTTGATCTAAAACTGGCACCATTATTTTCTGTAATGGCTGCCTAACTTTTATCTTTTCTTTTTGCCTAATAGACAATACTAAAGAAGATATTGTTTGAGCTTTAGCCATTTTACTTTCTAATTCCTTATTAACAATAGATTCATCGTATTTTGGGAAATTGGCTAAATGTACACTCTCAAAACTTTCTGTAGCTGTTGTATTGGTTAAATCTTTGTACAACTGATCCATAAAGAAAGGAGCAACAGGAGCCGATAATTTTGCTACTGTTTCTAAACAGGTATATAATGTTTGATAAGCCGCTATTTTATCTTGCTCATAATCTCCTTTCCAAAAACGTCTTCTACACAGCCTTACATACCAGTTACTTAGATTTTCTTGCACAAAGTCTGATATGGCACGTGTAGCACGCGTTGGCTCATAATCTGCATAAGCTTCGTCTACCACTTTTATTAAAGTATGTAATTCTGATAAAATCCACTGATCTATTTCTGGACGTTCTTTTAATGGAATATCTGCTTCTTTATAACTAAAACCATCAATATTAGTATAAAGTGCAAAAAATGAGTAGGTATTATATAAAGTACCGAAGAACTTACGTTTAACCTCTACAATTCCGTCTATATCAAACTTTAAATTATCCCATGGGTTTGCATTCGAAATCATGTACCAACGTGTTGCATCTGGTCCATGTGCATTCATAGTTTCAAAAGGGTCTACTGCATTTCCTAAACGCTTAGACATTTTTTTACCTTCCTTATCTAACACTAAACCATTAGATACTACATTTTTATACGCAACAGAATCAAAAACCATTGTTGCTATAGCATGTAAGGTATAAAACCAACCTCTGGTTTGATCTACTCCTTCTGCTATAAAATCTGCTGGAAATGTTTTAGACTCATCTATAAAATCTTTATTCTCAAATGGATAGTGCCACTGTGCGTATGGCATAGAACCACTATCGAACCAAACATCTATTAAATCGCTCTCGCGTTTCATTGGCTTTCCTGATGGTGAAACCAATGTAATTTGGTCAACTATATTTTTGTGTAAGTCTATTTTATCATAGTTGGCATCGCTCATATCTCCCACCACAAAATCTGCATAAATATCTTTCTCTAATATTCCTGCTTTTAAAGATTTTGCCATTTCTTCTTTTAGCTCTGCTACAGAACCTATCATAAGTTCTTCTTTACCATCTTCTGTACGCCATATAGGCAATGGTATTCCCCAATAACGAGAACGAGAAAGGTTCCAATCATTAGCATTAGCTAACCAATTTCCAAACCTACCTTCTCCTGTAGCTTTTGGTTTCCAATTAATTGTCTGATTTAAATCAAACATTTTACCTTTTATATCAGTAACCTTTATAAACCAAGAATCTAATGGGTAATATAAAATAGGCTTATCTGTACGCCAACAGTTAGGGTAACTGTGCACATACTTTTCTACCTTAAATGCTTTATTTTCTTCTTTTAACTTAATGGCAATCTCTACATCTACAGACCTTTCTGGTGCTTCGCCATCATTATAATAATCGTTCTTAACATATTTACCAGCAAATTCTCCCATCTCTGGTCTAAATTTACCTTGTAAATCTACTAACGGCACTAAATTTCCATTTTCATCCTTTACCAACATTGGTGGCACTTCTGGTGTCGCTTGTTTTGCTACTAAAGCATCATCTGCCCCAAAAGTTGGAGCCGTATGTACTATTCCTGTACCATCTTCTGTAGTAACAAAGTCTCCAGAAATTACTCTAAAGGCATTTTCGGGATTATCATTAGGTAATGCATAAGACAATAATTGCTCATAAGTAATACCTACTAAATCTTTTCCTAAAATACTATCTCCTACTAAATAAGGTATTTTTTTATCTCCTTGTTTGTATGCTGCTAGTTCTTCTTTATTTTCTACTGCAATAAATTTACCTGCAAATTGCTTTCCTACCAATGATTTTGCAAGTACTACATTTACAGCTTCAAATGTATATTGATTGTATGTTTTTACCAGTACATATTCAATTTTTGGCCCTACTGTTAAAGCTGTATTAGATGGCAATGTCCAAGGTGTGGTTGTCCATGCTAAAAAATGTATATCTCCTTCTACTTTATTAAAAAAACTAGGAAGACTTTCTTTGTGCGCCTTAAATTGTGCTACTACGGTAGTATCTGTAACATCTTGATACGTTCCTGGCTGATTTAGCTCATGCGAACTTAATCCTGTTCCTGCCTTTGGTGAATATGGCTGAATGGTATATCCTTTATATATAAGGTCTTTTTTATATATCTGTTTTAATAACCACCAAACAGATTCCATGTATTTAGATTGGTAAGTAATATACGGGTCTTCCATATCTACCCAATATCCAACCTTTTCAGTCATTTCATTCCAAACATCAGTATAACGCATTACTGCTTTTTTACATGCAGCATTATATTCTTCTACCGATATTTTTTTGCCAATATCTTCTTTGGTAATTTTTAATTCTTTTTCTACACCAAGCTCTATAGGAAGTCCGTGTGTATCCCAACCAGCTTTACGTTTTACCTGAAAACCTTTCATGGTTTTATACCTTGGAAAAATATCTTTAATGGTACGAGCCATAACATGATGAATCCCTGGCATACCATTTGCCGATGGAGGTCCTTCGTAGAAAACATAACTTTCCTTGCCTTCTCTACTTGTTATACTTTTTTCAAAAATACCATGTTCCTTCCAGTAGCTCAATATTTCTTCGGCTACTTTTGGTAAATCTAATCCTTTATATTCCGCAAACTTCATAATAACTGCTTCAGGTACCACATTTTAAGTCTGCAAAATTATAAATTTAGATTGGATATAAAGGCATTGTAAGCAAAGGAAATAGATAAGTTAACAAATACGTTAAAAAACATAACATCTAAACTCATTCTTTTATACGTATATTTGTCAGCGATTAAATTAAACACTAAACATTAAATATTATGAAGAAAGTAATTTTAAGTTCAATTTTAATGGTAGCTTTAACTACCTCATTTGTATCTTGTAAAGAAGCTGCTGATAAAGCAAAAGATGCTACTGAAGCTGCTGCAGATGCTGCAGGTGATGCTGTAGAAGCTACTAAAGATGCTGCTAATGGTGCTGTAGACGCTGCCGGTAATGCAGTAGAAGCTACTAAAGATGCTGCTGGTAATGTAATTGATGCTACTAAAGACGCTGCTAATGGTGCTGTTGATGCTGCTGGTAATGCAGTAGAGGCTACCAAAGATGCTGCTGGTAATGTAATTGATGCTACTAAAGACGCTGCTAACGGTGCTGTTGATGCTGCTGGTAATGCAGTAGACGCAACTAAAGATGCTGCAAAGGACGCTGCTGCTAAAGCTGGTGAAGTTGCAAAAGATGCTAAAGACGCAGTTAAAACTGCTGTACACTAGTATAAATTTAGTACAAAATATATTTAAAAGACTCGATTATAATAATCGGGTCTTTTTTGTTTTAGAACTTTACCTCTAAACCTAAAATAATATTTAAGCCTGGAGCTCCAATACCAGAAGAATACGTACGGTACCTTTTATTTGTAATATTCTCTAGAGCTAATGTTGTTTTTATTTTATTTGTAATTAAATATTGAGACCTAAAATTTAAAGTTAGCCAAGACGGACTGTACGGGTTACCATTGGCATCTAAAGCATAGATATATGATTTACTTTTTTCTGATGGTGCTAAATCGGAAAATTTAAACTCTCCGTTGTAGTTCACAAATAAATCTGCTTTTAAACGTTGGTTTTTCCATATTGCATGTATATCTCCAAAGGTAGGTGCTACATGCCTTGCTGGCACTTCTACACCACTATTTTCTTCTTCTACCCCTTTTGTAATAGTAAGGTTAGATGTTAATGATAAGTTTTCTGTTATATAAGCATCTAATCCAAATTCAAAACCATATACAAAGGCTTTTGCTGCATTCTGTATGGCTTGCACGTTACTAAACTCCCCTTTATAATCTATTTGAGATTGCCCATTGAACATATAATCTCTACGCACCAAAGCATCTACTAAATACGTGTAAAAAGCTGCCCCTTTAAATACTATTTTATCTTTAAAATTCTTTTGTATTCCGAGCTCTGCATTATAGGCATACTCTGGTTCTAAATTGGGATTAGGTACTACTACTGAACCAGGTTCAGAATCGAAAACCTTTCCTACATCATCTAAATTAGGTGATCTAAAACCTGTAGAACCATTAAATGTAAGCTGTAAATTTTTTTTAGGAAACCAACTAAAACCTAAGCTTCCTGTTAAAGCCCCTGTACTTAAATTTGTATCATTAAAAGGAAAAGGAAAAAATGTTTTATCAAAAACTGCTTTTGTCCAGACATGACTGTAACGCAAGCCAGATAGTAATGTAAAATTAGGTTTTGCTTTATATTCTCCATTTACATACCCTGCCAATGTTTGCCATGTAGCACCATCTGGATATCTTGTAGAGGCATCTGAAGTAATAGCAGTAAATATATTTTTCTGATATCCGGTAGAACCTATTTTATTGTATACATATTCGCCTCCATAATACAGCCTAAGATTTCCTATTCTTTTGTTTTCAAAATCTATATTAGCAGATAAAGCGTCTACTTTTTCTTTGTTTGTATATCTTATTGGACTTTGAAAATCTCTATTATTTCTACTTTCTTCAAAACGTTGATAGGCTGTAGTAATTTTTAGTCCATCGTAAAATTTACTTTTCCCTTTTTGCAATACCTGAAACTTACTCATAAACCACTTCTGCGGCCCATAAAACCATTCTGCAGAACGCAAACCATCATTTGTTGCATTAGGCCTAATTAATCTATCATACCTATTAAAATCAGATGTTTTAGAATAATATGTTCCTAAATTAAAACTCCAATTATTATTAGGTTTAAATGCTATTTTCTGCATTAAATTAATTTGATTGTAACCAGATGAAACTTGACCTCTAGGCTTATTATTTATAACTAAAACATCTGCTCCATTATTGGTTTTAACATATTCATTTCTTAGATAATCATCAGGACCATTAGCGCCAATAGTTAGATCATTAAAATTATTAGCTGTTACGCTTGTTAAAAATGCCCATTTCTTTTTCCCTGCATTAAAATCTAAATGAAAAGTATTCTCATTATTTGCAGAAGCATATCTATAATTGGCCTTGCCCGAAAAGGTTAAACTATCACTTACAGAAAACTGAGGGTTATGCGTAAAAAAATTCATAACCCCTCCTATAGCATCACTACCATAAATTACTGAGCCTGGACCAAAAATAATTTCAGTATTCTTAATACTAAAAGGGTCAATAGCTATAATATTTTGAATGTTTCCTCCTCTAAAAATAGCATTGTTCATTCTTACACCATCTACCGTAATTAAAAGCCTATTTGTTGCAAAACCTCTAATCATTGGGCTTCCACCCCCTAACTGACTTTTTTGAACATATACTTTTCCACTATTTTGCAATACATCTGCGGAGGTTTGCGGATTTGTAAAAGCAATTGTTCTTGCTTGTATAGATGCTATTTTTTGTGGAATATCTTTCTTTTGCTGCTCCCATTTAGAAATAGACATTACTACTTCTTTTAGCTGTTCTGCTTTTAAGGCTAAGTAAAAAACTCTTCCTTTTTTTAGTATTTGAGACTTAGATAGTTTTCTTTGTTGGTAGCTAATATGTCTAAAAATAATTCGCTCTCCTTTGTCAAAAATAGTTAAATCACATTTTCCTTTATTATCAGACAATACTGTTTTGGACTTATCATTATTATAAAGAGCTACATTAGAAATTGGCTCACCAGTATCTGCATCCAAAATGCTTATTTCTTGAGAAAAAGCCATTTGAAAAAACAGTAAAACACCAATAAATAATAATTTGTGCATGTTTAACTAAAAACTTCGTTTAATATGGCAAGAGACTTCGGTTTTCTAAATCCTTGCAAATGTAATTCAAAATAAAGAATAAGCGATTGTAACAATTGCTGCCTACTTGCTTTATTAAGTTTTATGGTATGAAAGGTATCAAAATTTGTGCCTAAAAACACTTTAAAATACTGCAAATTTTCTCCTATAAGCATAGGATTTAAAGTAATTACATCTGAAAAAACACCTTCTAACAAATCAAAATAAGGTGCTGCCATATCCGATGTATCTGGATAAAAGCCTAAGTATTTGGTTAATACAATTAAAAAATATAGATGAAAATTAGAAATTTCGTTATGGTTATCTAACCATTGCAATGTAGCTTCTAAAAAAGAAAACAACTCTTTATTTGCCTCTTCTTCAAAAATACTATTACTTAGCATTTCTGCTAAAAATAATGTCATAGCATTCTTAGTAATCTCTGTATGCAGTGTTTGGTAATGATAGTTAACTTTAGCCTCACTTATACTCTCTAAAGTACCTTTGTTTTTATGCTTTGCAACAATTTCTAATTGCATTAAAGACTGAAAATAAGCTGTTTTTAACTTTCCTTTTTTTGATGCTAAAATCCCTCTTAATAAATAACTTTTAATTCCGTCTGATGCTGTAAATATTTTTACAATAAGACTTGTATCTCCATACTTTAAAGCAGATAATACAATCGCTTTTGTAGTAACTCGCATTTATTTATTTTCTATTACTACAAAGATAACAGATTTATGTGGGTTGTGGGTTGTGGGTTGTGGGTTGTGGGTTGTGGGTTGTGGGTTGTGGGTTGTGGGTAAGGAATAAAAAAGTGAAGCATTACAAAAAACACTTCACTTTTATATATTATTTTAAATAAGACTATATTACTCCTTGGGCTAGCATAGCATCGGCTACTTTTACAAAACCAGCAATATTAGCTCCTTTTACATAATTACAAAATCCGTCTTCTTCTTTTCCGAACTCTATGCACGAATTGTGTATATCCTCCATAATTGCTTTTAATCTTTCATCTACTTCTTCTCTTGTCCAACTAATTCGTAATGAATTTTGAGACATTTCTAATCCAGAGGTAGCAACACCACCTGCATTGGATGCTTTTCCTGGAGCAAATAAAATTTTAGCTAAATGAAATTCGTGTATTGCTTCTGGTGTAGAGGGCATATTTGCACCTTCTGCTACACACAAGCATCCATTCTTAATTAATATTTTGGCATCATTCCCATTCAATTCATTTTGTGTGGCACATGGCAGTGCAATGTCACAGGCTATATTCCATGGTTTTTCACCTTTAAAATATTGAGTCGAAGGATATTTTTTAATGTATTCAGAAATTCTCCCTCTTTGGTTATTTTTTAAATCCATTACATAGGCTAACTTATCCGCATTAATTCCTTCTTTATCATAAATAAAACCTTGAGAATCGGATAAGGTTAATACTTTACCTCCTAATTGCAATACTTTCTCTGCAGCATATTGCGCTACATTTCCAGAACCAGATATTACCACATTTTTACTAGAAAAATCTATGTCTTTAGTTTTTAACATACTTTGTGCAAAATACACCGTTCCGTAACCAGTAGCTTCTGGTCTAATAAGCGACCCTCCCCAGGAACGTCCTTTCCCTGTTAACACCCCAGTAAACTCATTCTTAATTTTTTTATACATCCCAAATAAGAATCCTATTTCCCTAGCACCTACACCAATATCACCAGCTGGCACATCTGTATTTGGACCAATATGCCTAGAAAGCTCTAACATAAATGCATGGCAAAAACGCATTACCTCATCATCTGACTTTCCTTTAGGGTCAAAATCTGAACCTCCTTTACCACCTCCCATAGGTAGTGTTGTTAAGCTATTTTTAAAAACCTGCTCAAAAGCTAAAAATTTAAGAATACTGGCATTTACAGATGGATGAAATCGCAATCCACCTTTATAAGGTCCAATAGCAGAATTCATTTGTATTCTATACCCTCTATTTACATGTATTTCTCCATTATCATCTACCCAGGCAACTCTAAAAGAAAGCAGCCTTTCTGGCTCTACCATCCTTAGTAATATATTTTTACCATTATAAATCTTATGCTTTGCTATATAAGGTATAACTGTTTCTGCTACTTCTTGTACTGCTTGTATAAACTCTGGTTCATGACCGTTTCTAGTCTTCACCTCATCCATAAATGCTTTTATTTTTTCTTCCATATATAATCAAATTAACAACTTAAAAATATAACTTATAATTATACTATTGTTATGTAATCAACATTATTTTTGCTAATCACTAAAAACTTAAAATTATTTCTTACGGAAACTAATCTTAATTTTAGTCTTATTTCTCACTTAATTATAAATTCACACTATATTAGCTATGCTATGAGAATTAGAAAAAAAATGCTTAAAAAAACAATATGGGTAATCTGTATTATTCTTTTTCTTATGAATTTAATTGCTTTCTTTCATGCTTATAAGTTCACTCATTTTGTTAATTCTTCAATAGAAAAAACTCAAAATCCAAAAAAATTATCGGTATTAGAGAAAGGAAAGCTATTATTCTTTGGAATAAATAACCCTAGGCCGGAAAACGATATTTTTCCACTACAAAATTATAAAACAATAAAAATTAAAGGAAAAAAAGAAACCGAATGTTGGTATATTAAAACACCTAAAGCAAAAGGGACCGTAATTATTTTTCATGGCTATAGCGGAAAAAAATCATCTATGATTGATAAATCTGATGAATTTATAAAACTTGGATATAATACTCTAATTGTAGACTTTATGGGTTCGGGAGGTTCTCAAGGCAACCAAACTACAATTGGTTTTAAAGAAGCAAATCAAGTACAAAATTGTTATAATTACATTCGCAATAAAGGTGAAAAAAATATTTATCTATTTGGAACATCTATGGGGGCTGTTGCAATATTAAAAGCGATAAACGACTCCCCTATTTCTCCTAGAGCAATATTATTAGAATGTCCGTTTGGAACCATGTATAAAACTGTTTGTGCTAGATTTAAAGCAATGAACATTCCTAAATTTCCAATGGCTAGTTTACTTGTTTTTTGGGGAGGCGTACAAAATGGATTTTGGGCTTTTAGTCACAATCCAGAAACCTATGCAAAAAATATTAACTGCCCAGTTTTATTAATGTATGGAGAAAAAGACAACAGAGTAAGTAAAGATGAAATTAATGCCATATTTTACAACTTAAATAACAAAAAAGAACTAAAGTTATATGCTAATGCAGGACATGAAAATTATTTGATTAAATACAAAAAAGAATGGTCTAAAAATGTAATGTCTTTTTTAGAAAAATATTAGTTTTTATCGCTTAACATATTAATCCCTTTTTTATCTTGCTAAGGATATTTTAAATTTTATTCATGAAAATAAATCTTCTTTTTTTAATAAGCATACCATTCTTAATTATTAGTTGCAAAGACAGCCATAAACTCTCTTTTAAAACTTATGACTTTGAATCTGCCACATGTAAAAACTGTCCTGAAATAACGGTTTCTTTTCCAGAATTTAACGAAACATCTATCATAGGAAAAACTATAAATAATAACATTAAAGAAGAAATAATTACTTTATTAAATTATGATGATGAAATTAATACCAACTCTATAGAAAAAGCTTCTGAAGCATTTAAAAATGCTTACCAAAAGCTTATTGCAAAATTTGCTAATGAAGCTACAACTTGGGAAGCATCTGCTGAGGGTAAAATATTGTTTGAAGATGAAAATATCATTAGCATTGAACTAAATTCTTATGTTTTTACCGGAGGTGCTCATGGTTATAACGCTATACGCTACTTAAATTTTGATAAGAAAAAAGAAACCGTATTAGAAAATTGGGAGTTATTTAAAGACAAAGATTCTTTTTTAAAATTTATAGAAACTAAGTTTAGAATACAAGAAAAAATAGCCCAAGACCAATCTATAAACAGCACTGGTTTTATGTTTGAGGATGATACTTTTCACCTACCAGAAAACATAGGCTTTACCAAAAAAGGAATACAATTTATATACAACCAATATGAGGTTGCTTCTTATGCCGATGGCCCCATTACAATAACAATACCTTATAATGAAGCCAATACTTACTTAGCTACAAAAATTGAAGCAAACTAATTAATTATTTAGCCAAAGCTCTCCTAAGTGCAAAAATAGACCCTAAATGAATTCCTTCATGAAAAACATTAAAAGCAATAGCATCTTCTACACTATCTAAAGTTACCTGTGGTGTTGTGGTATAACTTTCATACGAAGTAAAAGCACCATTAGCATAATCTACTTCTGTTTGTTTAGGAACCGATAATAATAAGTTTTCAACCTCTTTTATTTCTTCTTCACTTACAGGAGCTTCTGTAGGTACCGTTCCTTTTTTATATTTCTCTACTAATTCTTTAGAAACTAAAAGCTCTTTACCACTTTTTCCGTAAACTAAAAGCTGTTGTGTAACCACTACATGGGCAATATTCCAAAATAGGTTATTATTAAACCCATCAGGTATTACAAATAAATCTTCTTTAGGTGTTTCTGTTAAAAATCTTTTAAGAATTATTCTGTTCTTTAAAGTAGTATCAAATAGTTTTTCCAATTGTATATGTTTTTTTGTAAAAATAATACAATTCATTATAAAAATATATCGCTTATGCTTTCATAACAAAATAGTATTTTTGAATCTGTTTTATAATTTACTATGAAAAAAATATACCACCTAAGCACTTGCGATACCTGTAAACGAATTTTAAAA
This sequence comes from uncultured Cellulophaga sp., assembly GCA_947492955.1. Taxonomy (GTDB): domain Bacteria; phylum Bacteroidota; class Bacteroidia; order Flavobacteriales; family Flavobacteriaceae; genus Cellulophaga. The sequence goes on from CANLOV010000002.1 coordinate 271,292, forward strand.
GAATTGCAACCTTTACATAATTTTGAGCTTCAGGATATTAAAGCCATTGCAATTACTAACACTCAGATAGAAAAGATGCAGCAACTTTCTGGAAGTTACGAAGCTTTATTTAGTAAAAGAGCCCGTTTGTATAAAGAACGTAATTTAAAAGAACAATCGCTATCCGAAAATGATTATAAAGCATTAATATTAGAGCATTATACCTTTTTAAAACGCCCCGTAATTATAGTAGATAACAATATTTTTATTGGTAATAGTAAAAAAGAAGTTGCTTTAGCTAAAGAAGCTATACATGCTTAAAATATAGAAAAACATTAATTCGAATAATTACTACTTTAGGAAAAGTATATTTAGAACAGTGTTTTTATAATCCCTAGGCTAAATCTTTAGGTGTTTTAACAAACTTACGCGTATCCTGTTTAGTTAAAATTCTAAAATTCTCTCCTTTTTCTACGGTATTAATACGCGTTAAAAACTCACTTGGTAAGGCTGTTAACGACCTTGTTTTCATATTAATCCAAGCCCCCATCATTTCGCAATGCGCAAAATTTTTACCGTTGCTATCATAAAAATTATGGTGAAACTCAAAAAACTTACCGTCTTCACTTAAACCCATTAATTCTAGAGATACCTTTACTGGTTTACCAGGAAATACTTCTTTAAAATAATACATATGCTCATAAAAAACTACAGGCCCTAAATTATGTGCTACCATACTTTTATGCCCGAAACCTAATTTTTCTAAAAAGCCCATTCGGGTATGACTCATGTAATTAATATATGCTGAATTTGCTAAATGACGATTAGCATCTACATCACTCCAACGAATTTCAAACTCTTTTAAATACATTTTACTATCTTTATTTATTATGCATGCATACTATTGGTAAAAATAGTATAGTTTTGATAAAGAAGACGTTAAATTATTCTAAAGTTTAACGATTATAATTATTTTTAATATTAAAATTAAATACAATGAGCAGTAAACCATCTTTTATACAGAACCTGTCACTACCAGCTATTGCTGCTCCTATGTTTTTAATATCGGGACCTAAAATGGTTATTGAGTGTTGCAAAAACGGAATTGTAGGCACCTTCCCCGCTTTAAACCAACGCACTAGTGAAGGTTTTGAAGAATGGTTAGTAGAAATAAAAACTGCTTTAAACGAGTTTGAAAAAGCAACGGGTAAAAAAGCAGCTCCGTTTGGTGTAAATCTTATTGTACATAAAACAAACCCAAGATTAGAAGCCGATGTAAAATTATGCATTAAACATAAAGTTCCCTTAGTAATTACCTCTTTAGGTGCAGTTTCGCAAGTTGTAGATGCTATACATAGCTACGGTGGTTTAGTTTTTCATGATATTATAAAAAAGAGGCATGCTGAAAAAGCAGCCGAAGCTGGTGTAGACGGGTTAATTTTAGTTGCCGCTGGCGCTGGCGGACATTCGGGTACTATTAATCCAATGACTTTAGTTGCAGAGATTAAGAAAATATTTTCTAAAACCATCATTCTTTCTGGTTGTATAAGTACGGGTAGAGATATTGCCTCTAGCTTACAAATGGGTGCCGATTTAGCCTATATGGGCACAAGATTTATAAATACCAACGAAAGCAAAGCCACTGATGAATACCGAAAAATGATTATTAATGCTGGGGCTAGTGATGTTATATATACAGCAGCAATATCTGGTGTTCCTGCCAATTTTTTAGCTGCTAGTTTACAAGCGGCCGGATTAACTGCCGAAGATTTAAAAAAAGATACTAAAATAGACTTTGGAAAAGAATTAGATGTAGATGGCAAAGCATGGAAAACAATTTGGTCTGCGGGGCAAGGCGTAGCTACCATAAATAATACTGTTTCGGTATCTGATTTAGTAAGCACCCTTAAAACAGAATTTAAGGCTGCCATTGAAGAGCAAGCAAAATATTTAAACGTTTACCCAAAATAAGCTTACCGTAAATTAATGCCCATAGTTACTTCTAATTATAAACCATCTGTTTTTTTTAAAAGCGGACACCTTTCTACCATTTATTGTGGCCTTTTTAGATCTATTAATGGTCTAATACAACAACGAGAACGTTTAGAGCTACCCGATGGCGATTTTTTAGACCTAGATTGGAGCTATGCAACTAAAAAAACAAATAAAGTTGCTATCCTAATTCATGGTTTAGAAGGTAATGCACAACGGGCTTATATTACAGGGAGCGCCAAAAACTTTAACAAACACCATATAGATACTTGTGCCATTAATCTTAGAAGTTGTAGCGGAGAAATAAATCGTTTATACCGTTCTTACCACTCCGGAGACACTAAAGATTTAGAAGCCGTAATACAGCATATTTTAACAACTAAACACTACGCAGATATATACATTAACGGTTTTAGTTTAGGCGGTAATATTACTTTAAAATATTTAGGAGAAAACAATACCATCCCAAAAGAAGTAAAAGCAGGCATTGCCATATCTGTACCATGCGATTTACACAATTGTGCTTTAGAATTATTAAAGCCTAAAAATATATTATTTGCGAAAAGGTTTAAGAAACATTTACTTGAAAAAGTAAATGAAAAACAAGAAAAATTTCCAGAACGTATAACAATAGCGGAGATTAAAAAAATTAGAACAATTGTAGATTTTGATGATGTATATACAAGTAAGGCTCATGGCTATACAAATGCCAAAGATTACTACCAAAAATGCAGTTCTAAGCAGTTTTTACCCCATATAAAAACACCTACACTACTTATAAATGCTAAAAACGATTCTTTTTTAGGAGAAAAATGCTATCCTATAGATGAGGCTACAAAAAATAAAAACCTGCATTTAGAAATACCCAATTATGGCGGGCATGTTGGCTTCTATGGAAAAAACAATATTAGCTATACCGAAAGAAAAGCGTTAATTTTTTTAGAAGAAGCTTTATAAATTTACGTTTTTTATATCTTAGTGCAGATAATTTACAAAAATAGAAATGAAAAAAATAATTGCCGTATTAGCTCTTGCTACTTTAATGATTAGCTGTGGTGAGAAAAAAGAAGAGAAAAAAGAAGGTTTTGAAATGAACCGCACCAAAAAAGAAGAAAAAGACACCAAAAAAGCAGCAGGTGTTCCTGTAGATTTAGACAATAAAGGAATTGGCCCTATAAAATCATTAGCACTAAACGATGCTGTAGATACGGCTTTGGCAGAAAAAGGAAAAGCCTTATTTGCTGCTAAAGTATGTAACTCTTGCCATATGGTAGACCAACGCTTAATTGGCCCTGCTTTAAAAGATGTTACCAAACGTAGAAGCCCAGAGTGGATTATGAATATGATGCTAAACCCTACAGAAATGCTTAAAAAAGACCCTATTGCAAAAGCATTATTAGTAGAGTACAACAATGCTGTTATGTTAGACCAAAAACTAACAGAAGAAGAAGCCAAAACTATTTTAGAGTACTTAAGAACTATATAAACATATTTTTATAGTACAAAAACAAAAAGCCTTGATTTTAATTAAATCAAGGCTTTTTGCTATTTTTACTTTATTATAAAACTATAATTATGAGAAATCTAATAAAAATAACTTTTGCTACTCTTGTTTTACTTTTTGCTATTAGCTGCGATAACGATACTTGTCCGCAAGGTTCAGAATCTATATTAGATGCTCAGGGCAATGTTATAGACTGCGTAGAAATTCCTCGCAATAATTTTTAACATTAAAATTTTAGGTTTACATCTGAATATGTAAACTTTTTTTAGGACGATACAGATTTTCTATCCGTATTCGTGCTAAAGGCTGATTTTTCTAAGAAGTGGGCGGGCTGACCGAATAAAAAGGCAACATTACATTACCCTCATGCTTTTAACTTCTTTTTCTTACTTAACGAACAAATAGTTAGGGACTGTCAAAATCAAGAAACTAAACTGTTGTGATATATTGAAGAAATAAGTAATGAATAAACGGAATTTAAAAATTGTCGGACTTTATATAATTAGTCTGGTCTGTATTGTTTGTTATTTCTTATTGGAGCATTATAACTTCATATTTGAATTTTATGAAAAAAATAAGTATTCCAAGTACCCTTCTAATGTGTTTGCCGTATTAATTTTTAGTGGATTATTGCAATATGGATTATTAGTTATCGGAATAAGTGTTTTTATAATTCTGAGCTTTTTCTTAATAAAAAAGGCTACCTAAAATAATTTTAGATAACCTTATACATAGGATTAAAAATATATATTCAGATTATTTAACAATAAACCGTTTTGTAACAGAATTTCTTTTAGTATCAATCTTAATAAAATAGAAACCAGAAACTATATTATAATCTGAAAACTTAAGTTTTAAATTTGAATTAGCTTTAATTATTTGATTAAGCATCTGTTTTCCACTTATAGAATAAACATAAATTTTTCCATTAAATTTTGATTTCGAAGTAATTGTTATTTCATCAATACTTGGATTGGGAAACAACGAAAACTCATCTAATTCTAATATATCACTTTGTGAATCTACTTCATCTGTTTCTGTTATAATTACACTTGCACTTCTAAGATTAACATTTTCAACACATCTAGCGCATGCGCCTAATACTGCACCAGAATTTAATTCTCTATTAACTCTTTTTGAAGAAACACATATTGATACGTTGTTCTTACACATAGCTACTTTCTTTCCTCTACATGTAATATTATCTAAAACTTCTACACATTCCTCATCAGTTTCATCATCAGGGTTTCCTCCGCAATCAGATTCTATCGTAACAATTATTGGATTGGAAAATTGAAGACAAAATTCTTCATCATTAACATTATCTCCTATAACAAGATCAAAGCCAGGAAAAAACTCAGGCCTACTAGAACCCCCACTGTATATATGATACTCTCCACTGGGTATATTCGAAAAATCAAATGACGTTTCATTTGAAAAATGCTGACTAGCACCCAAAAAGTCTATAATATTTCCTTGATTGTCAGTATAAAACCAAAACAATCTTTCTGCAGCTCCAGAATTTCTAACAACTGAAACCGTTTTGTTAGAACAAATAGTTGTTTGTGTTCCTCCAGATTGCAATTCTATTACACCTGGGTTTGATGCAAATTTTGTGATAAAAATTGAATTTGAGAAATCAAAACATCCTGAAATATTTGAAATATTTGCTCCAACTGTTAATCCATTTATTCCATTTTCATAACTTAAATGTTGAATACGGTACACTCCTCCTGCTTCTATTTCGCTAAAATCAATATTACTACTGGTTGTTAATAATTCTATTTTTTCTGCGTTTTGTTTGATAACAACAAAAACACTATTAGTCCCTATATTTTGTGACAATGATACAGGAATAGGAGGTGCATTATCACAAGTAACTGTTAATGCCGCTGTTGTAATATTACCTCCGTTAACGTTACACTGAGAATTTGCATTTATCCAAAACGCTAAAATAGCTAAAGAATTAAGTAATAATTTTTTCATGATTATAGTTTTTTTAATTGTTGTACCTCCGAATTTATATTTCAAATCAAATAGCTACAAAAAAAAAGATGTGAGAAGGAAAAATCGACTTTAAAAAGGAATTTTAGCACTTGCATAGCAAGTAAAAACTATTTTTTTTTTAAATATTAAACCTATAATGAAATACTTAAATTACATCATAAAAAATCTGATCATCATTTTTGAAAATTATACTTTTTAAGTTTAGTTTAAAAAATTCCATGCTAAAACTACAACTGATAAATAAAGAGGAAATAGTTTTATTATAAATCAGTTTAAGAGCTATAATGAGTTTAATTACATATAATGATAGATTAAGCTAAACCATAAATCAAAATTACTTATAAAACCTGCCAGCAATAGTATTCTCTATTACCATAACTTATGCTAAAAATACAATACTATATACAAAAAACAGCCCCTTAATTTAATAAAATCAAGGGGCTGTTTTATACTATTAATTTAAGGTAAATTATACCTTATTAACCGCTACTTTATATTTTGGATCTTCTAAAACATTTACCACTACCATATCTTCTGCATTTTTAAGCAAATTAATACAGTCTTTACTTAAGTGTTTTAAATGCACTTTTTTGCCTACTTTATGGTAACGTTCCGTAATTCTGTTTAAAGCTTCTATACCAGACATATCTGCTACACGGCTATCTTTAAAATCTATAATTACCTCATCTGGGTCATTCTGCACATCAAATTTTTCTGCAAACCCTGTGGTAGAACCAAAAAATAAGGGCCCAAAAATCTCGTATGTTTTAACCCCGTTTTCATCTACATTTTTACGTGCTCGTATACGTTTTGCATTTTCCCAAGAAAAGGCAAGTGCAGATATAATAACACCAATGAAAACTGCTATTGCTAAATCAAAAAATACGGTAATAGCAGATACTGCTATTAAAACAAAAGCATCTGATCTTGGTATCTTTTTTAAAATTCTAAAACTAGACCATGCAAAGGTTTCTATTACCATAATAAACATTACCCCTACTAAGGCTGCAATAGGCACTTGTTCTATATACTTATCTGCAAACAGAATAAAGCATAGTAATGTTAGCGCCATTACTACACCAGAGAGTCTTCCTCTTCCTTTTGCATTAATATTAATAACCGTTTGCCCAATCATACCACAACCACCTGTTCCTCCTAACAAACCACTAGCTATATTACCAATACCTTGTGCTACACATTCTTTATTACCACGCCCTCTGGTATCTGTTAATTCGTCTACCAAATTCATGGTCATTAAACTTTCTATTAAACCAACACTAGCAGCTAAAAAAGCATAAGGCAGAATAAATGTAAAGGTCTCTAAATTAAAAGGTAGTAATTGCCATAGTTCTTTATTTGGTGTTGGGAATTTTCCGCTTAAACCTTCTCCGCCACCTTCTCTAATATAAGAACCTACGGTACTAACCTCTAAATCTAACAATATAACACCAAAAGTGGTAATTAATATTGCCGTTAATGCTGCTGGTATTTTAGTGGTAAGTTTTGGTAAAAAATAGATAATTGCCATGGTAAATAACACCAATGCTATCATAATATACAACTCGGTACCCTGCATAAAAATACTTAAATACTTATCTACAGCATTTGGATCTGGATTTGGTATTTTATGGCTAAACATTTTTACTTGCGCAATAAAAATTACAATTGCCAAACCATTTACAAAGCCCATCATTACAGAATGTGGAATTAAACGCACAAAACGCCCTAGTTTTAAAAACCCTGCAAAAACCTGTATAAGTCCCATTAAAATAACAGCTCCTAATAAATAATAGTAGCCCATATTTTCTACAGGAATATCCATTTCTAAACCTTTTACATGTCCGTCTCTAATTAAATTAACAAAGATAACGGCTACAGCACCTGCTGCTCCTGAAATTAAACCTGGTCTGCCTCCAAATATTGCTGTAATTAAACCTATAATGAATGCTCCAGACAAGGCTACTAAAGGGTCTATTCTTGCTACAAAGGCAAAAGCAACAACCTCTGGTATCATTGCTAAAGAAACTGTTACTCCTGCAAAAAAGTCGTTTTTAGGATTGGCAGTAAAATTTTTAATAAAATTCATTACGGTATTTTATTTTTTTTGAAGTTGCAAAAATACTACTTTTCCTCTCAAACACACTAGTTTACACTAAAACATAATCGAAAGACAATTACGGCTATAAAAAAAAGTCGCCCTGAATATAAAATACCCAAGGCGACTCATAACCAAACAACAAACCAAAATTTTTATATTGTTTTATCTATAAACAAATCTTATTTTTTCTTACGAACTACATTCATAGTTTTATGTACCATTTTCTTTCTTTTTTTACCCTCTGTAGCTTTACCAGATTTTAAATATGCTCTATATCCTCTGCCTGTAAACTCATAGGTAGTTTCACTATTTGGGTGATACAATTCTATAGTACTATCATTAATAACGTATAACTCAAAATAATCATTGCCTAAGAAATCATAATCTAGTGTTAATGTTTTAAGGCTATTATCATTAGCTACATTAAAAATTTCATATACTCCTTCATAATCCCATTCTAAATTAGAAAGCTTTGTTCCATTATTATCTATAGATGATCTAAAAACACTATCATTAATTAAAAACTGTAAAAAGTTTTCTGCATCAAAATCATTAACAGCTCCTGCTTCACTAGTATATGTTTTTTCCCAAGCATCATACTCTTCTAAAAAATAATGCAAGTTGTCATAAAACAAAGAATCATAATCAAAATTATCTCTACTATATCCTTTTAAGAAATAAGACGTATCAGAATCGGCATCGTAAATCTCTATGGTACGATTATTTACCAGGTAAATGTCTAAAATCCAACTTCCATCAATATCATGATCTATTTGCACCGCTTCTCTTAATGGGCTAAACACACCTACATCTATACCAAAACCATTACCTGTTTTTCCTATACCTACAATATTATTATTTGCATACATAGTTCCTCTATCGAACGATACTGTAAAAGCTCGTTGTAAAAAAGGGATTTCTCCGCTACCCTTAGTAGCATTAATATCTACATACCATAGCTCGTGAGATTGTAAAACTGCATTTACATTTATACTTGGTACGTTTTCTATATACTCATCTTCTATTATAACATCTGTATAACAAGATGTTGTAAGTATCGCTATCATTATAATTCCAAAAAGTAGTTTTATTTTTCCCATAACCTAAAAATTTATAATTCTAATACATACAAAACAATCTCCGTGCCAAAATTAGTAACACACTAACAACCAAACACTTAAAAAAGGACATCTTTTTTAAGTATTTTTGACATGTTTACGATGTAACTCTATGAATGAAAATTTAAAATTTGCGGTCTTAGGTGGTGGTAGTTGGGCCACAGCTATTGTTAAAATGCTATCAGAAAATTTAAACACTGTAAATTGGTATATGCGTAATACAGAAGCATTAGAGCATATTAAAACCCAGAAGCATAATCCTAATTATTTAAGCTCAGTTGAGTTCCATACCGAACAATTAGCATTAACAAACGACATTAATACTGCTGTTGCGGCATCTGATGTATTAATATTTGCAATACCATCTGCTTTTTTAGAAAACGAATTAAAAAAACTAACGATTCCGCTAACAGATAAAATTATTTTCTCGGCTATTAAAGGAATAGTTCCAGAAACAGGGTTAATTGTTGGCGAGCATTTTAATGAGACTTATAAAATTCCTTTTCATAATATTGGAGTAATAACAGGACCTTGCCATGCAGAAGAAGTTGCTTTAGAGCGTTTATCTTACCTTACTATTGCTTGTGCAGATGAATCTAAAGCTAAAATTGTTGCTAAAAAGTTAAGCAGCAATTACATAAAAACTAAAATTTCTGACGATATTATTGGAACAGAATATGCTGCTATGCTTAAAAATATTTATGCCATTGCTGCTGGTATTGCACATGGGTTGGGTTATGGCGATAATTTCCAAAGTGTTTTAATGAGTAATGCCATTCGTGAAATGAAACGTTTTATTAATCGGGTTCATGACATGAAACGTAATATTAACAACTCGGCTTATTTAGGAGATTTATTAGTTACTGGTTATTCTGTATTTAGTAGAAATAGAATGTTTGGTAATATGATTGGGAAAGGCTACACGGTTAAAAGTGCTATGATGGAAATGAATATGGTTGCCGAAGGTTACTATGCTACTAAAAGCGCCCATTTATTAGATGATAAGCATAAGAAAAAGTCTAAAACACCTATCATAAATGCTGTTTATGCTATACTTTATGAAAATAAAAACCCAAAAAAGGTTTTTAAAAAATTAACCGATAAATTAAATTAAGTACTCTATAAAGGATTACAGAATATATTCTTTTTCTACAAAATACTGTACTATAGCATCTTTCATTAAAACAGACTGTTCGCCCGCTTTTAAAGCTGGTAACTGTTCTTTAATAGTGTAATGCGGCCAGCCATCTTCATCAAAAAAATTAAACTCATAATAACCATAAGGTTCTAAAAGTCTGCATATAGCAATATGCATTAAGTTTAATTTTTCGTCTTTTTTATATGTTCTATGGTATTGTCCCAATTCTTGTACCCCAACAAGATATATAATAGCATCTAAATCCATAGAATCTCCATCTGCAAATTGCGCCGATAATTTTTCTACCAACTCGTTCCAACGTTCTTTTAATTGTATATCTCTTGCCATAAGATACAAAGGTACAAATCAAAATTCTATATTTGTAAAAACACTATAACCATGAGCATTTTAGATATTATAATAGGAGTTTTACTCTTATGGGGTTTTTACAAAGGAATTAAAAATGGTCTTTTTGTAGAAATTGCATCACTTATAGCAATAATTGCCGCTATATATGGCGCAATACACTTTTCTTATATTGCTGGTGATTATCTTTCAAAAAATTTAGAATGGACCGATCGTTATATTAACCTTACCGCTTTTTTAATCACCTTTATTATTATAATTATAGTTGTTACTTTCGCAGGAAAGTTACTAACCAAAATAGCAAATTTTGCTATGTTGGGCTTATTAAACAAAATTGCTGGTGGTATTTTTGGTGCCTTAAAAATTGCCGTAATAATAGGTGCATTGCTTGTTTTCTTTCACAAAGCCAATGGCTCTTTTAATTTCTTTAAAGAAGAGAGTTTAAATGAATCTATCTTATATCAACCGGTTAAAGAAATAGGAAGCTTTGTTTTTAGCAAAGTATTAAAAGAAACAGAATAGTTATTTTTAACTTTAAAAACCACCTTTTTATCTAACATTTTGTAACATACAGATTTTCAACACATTTTTATCGATCAATCTAGATTTAACGTAAAACATACACTTAATTTGCATGTATAATTACAAAAGAGATAACATTGAACAGCTTAAAAGATTCCCCTTATTACCAAGAAGCATTTAATGAATTAGTTTACGATTTTGGAACTTTTTATTTATTTGACACCTTTATTGTTGGTGAAGTTAACCCCGGCATGGTGCTTAAATGGGAAGAGCATGGTAAAAGAATGGTAGATGATATTTTTGGTTTATATGATAGTGATGGTGCAGATATCGTATACATTTCTAATCGTGTTAATGATTATTCTATGGTGCCATCTGACTGGATTAAATTTTATAAATCTAACTATAAATTAAAAGGATACGGTATGGTTAATTATTCTAAAAGTGGCCATGTAATGTCCTTATTAGAAAAATTATTTATTAGCAACAAGTCTAGGAGGTTTAATAATCTAAGCCAAGCTATCAGATGGGCTAAAAGTAAGGCAGAACCTAAATACATTGCCTCATAATAGTCATAAATTACATCTAAATGGTTAACATTAAACGTAACACACAGACTATCAACGTATTTTATCGAGTAATCTAGTTTTTAAATAAAACATCCTTTTAATTTGTTTTTATAACACAAACCCAACTACATTGAACAGCTTAAAAGATTCCCCATATTACCGCGAAGCATTTAATGAAATAGTTTACGATTTCGGAACTTTTTATTTATTTGACAATTGCATAGTTGCAGAAATTAATGAAGGAGTTGTCTTTACATGGGACGACCATGCGAAGGGAGCAGTAAAAGACATTCTTGACCTGTATGACAGTGATGGTAGAAATATAATTTATATATCAAACCGTATAAATAACTACTCAGTAATGCCTTCTGACTGGGTTAAATTCTTTAAAAATAATTTTAGAATGAAAGGATACGCTATGGTTAACTATACCAAAAGCGGCCATGTAAACTCTTTATTAGAAAAGCTGTTTGTTCCTATGTCTAAAAGATTTAGCTCTATTGACCAAGCAATTAGATGGGCTAAAAGCAAATCTGAATCTGTAATTTCGCAGTAATATTATGCGTGCATAACATAAAAAATGCAACAGATAGAGTTTTAATGTATTTCATCGATTAATAAACTGTTTTAATAAGTCGTTCCGTTTTTAGTGTATAACCAATAACTATAAAATTGAATAGCTTAAAAAATTCCCCTTATTACTGCGAAGCACTTCACGAATTAGAATACGATTTTGGAACTTTCTTCCTATTTGAAAACTTCATCGTTGGAGAAGTTAAATCTGGAATGACACTTAATTGGGAAGATCACAGTAAAAAAGTAACAAAAGATATCCTTGATTTATATGATAGTAATGGAGAAGATATTATATACATATCTAACCGCATAAACGATTATTCTATTGTACCATCCGATTGGATTAAATTCTATAGATCAAACTATAAATTAAAGGGCTATGGCGTAATTAATCATACTAAAAATGGTCATGTAATTTATTTACTAGAAAAATTATTTATAAACTCATCATCAAAAAGATTTAACTCTCTTGAGCAAGCAATTAATTGGGCAAAAGATATGTCTAAATCTATACATTTGGCTTACAACCCTTAATTAAAAGAGATTTTATCCTATAAAAAATAGTATCCTGTAGATTTTCAATGTGTTTCATCGATTAATAAGTAGTTTTCATAGTATTTTTATTTACTTAGGTAGTTAAGAACCTAGAAAAACAAATTGAAAATTGAAAAGCCTAAAGCAAACCCCTTTTTACAGGCAAGCTATACACGAATTAGAATATAGCTTTGGAACCTTTTACTTATTTGATGGTTTTGTAGTTGGCGAAATTAATGCTGAAATTACATTTACATGGGAAAATCATGGTAAAAAAGTAGCATACGACCTTACCGAACTATACGATAATAATGGGAAAGATATTATTTATATCTCTCATAGAATTAACGACTATTCAATTATACCTACCGATTGGATGAAATTTTTTAAATATGGAAAATTTAAACTAAAAGGATACATAGTAGTAAGTTACACTAGAATAGGTTACACAAACTCATTACTAGAAAAATTATTTTTTAATACCAAATTAGTTAGATTCTCTTCTATGCAAGAAGCAATTAATTGGGCACAAACAGCAAAAAATTATAAAAACATTTCACACACAAGAGAGCATAGAATTTAAAAAATAAAAGGCTACCAAATGGTAGCCTTTTAGTAAATTTATAATGTTTATTTAGTTGGTATATACTATTGCTTCTGGATTATCTTTTTTTACAACACTGGCTATTTTGTTATCTACAAAAGCAACCTCTCTTAATTTTTCTCCTTCATTATATAACCACTTCCCGTTTTTAAGTCCGTTAGTATAGTTTCCCACTACCATTTTTACACCTTCTTCATTATACATTACCCATTCTCCATGTAATTTACCTTTTAAAAAATATCCTGTCTGAGATATTTTACCATTGTCATGAAAATAAGTGGCTTTTACAAGGTCTCCATCTTTTTCAAAATTTGGTTTAACTTCTTGTGCTGTTAATGCAAAGGAAAATATAAGTGCTAAAAATAATACTGTTTTTTTCATAATATCTGGGATTAAATTTGTCTATTAATTCTTTTCTACTTTGTAAATATAGTATTTTTTTACAAAAAATATACATTTAGTTAACATTAAATTTACATTAAAACCATAAATAATTGATTTTAAGCGATTTGAATGTTAAATTAATGTTACGTGATTTAATATGTAGATTAAAAATCTACCTAAACACCTATCTTAAATCTTAGCAATACTTCTTACATTTGCTCTTGTAAAATAAAAGATAATGTACAGAAGTCATTCTTGTGGTGAACTAAGAGCATCACACATACATAAAACAGTTAAACTTTCTGGTTGGGTACAAACAATTAGAGACAAAGGTTTTGTAATTTGGGTAGATTTAAGAGATCGTTATGGAATTACACAATTGGTCTTTGATGAAGAACGTACATCTAAGGAATTAATTGATAAAACAAAAAAGCTAGGGCGCGAGTTTGTAATTGAAGTTACAGGAGAAGTTATAGAACGTGCTTCTAAAAACCCTAACATACCTACTGGCGAAATAGAAATTTTAGTACAAGAACTTACTATTTTAAACGAATCTTTAACCCCTCCGTTTACTATAGAAGACGATACCGATGGCGGTGAAGATATTCGTATGAAATATCGTTATTTAGATATTCGTAGAAACCCAGTTAAAGAGAGCTTAATCTTTAGACATAAAGTTGCTATGGAAGTTCGTAAATTTCTTTCAGACGAAGACTTTATAGAAGTAGAAACACCATATTTAATTAAATCTACACCAGAAGGCGCAAGAGATTTTGTTGTTCCTAGTAGAATGAACGAAGGTCAGTTTTATGCCTTACCGCAATCGCCACAAACCTTTAAGCAATTGCTTATGGTAGGTGGTATGGACAAATACTTTCAGATTGTAAAATGTTTTAGAGACGAAGATTTAAGAGCAGATCGCCAACCAGAATTTACACAGATAGATTGTGAAATGGCATTTGTAGAGCAAGAAGATATTTTAAATATTTTTGAAGGACTTACACGTCATCTTTTAAAAGAAATAAAAGGAGTAACCATTGGAGACTTCCCTAGAATAACTTTTGATGATGCCATGCGTAAATATGGAAACGACAAACCAGATATTAGATTTGGAATGGAGTTTGGCGAATTAAATGCAATAGCGCAACACAAAGAGTTTGGTATTTTTAATGATGCTGAATTAGTAGTGGGTATTGCTATTCCTGGCGGAGCAAGTTATACTAGAAAAGAAATAGATAAACTTATAGACTGGGTACGCAGACCACAAGTAGGCGCTAAAGGAATGGTATATGCAAAGTATAATGAAGATGGTAGCTTTAAGTCTTCTGTAGATAAATTCTACGACCAAGAAGATTTAGCCAAATGGGCAGCGGCTACAAATGCTAAGCCAGGAGACTTAATATGTGTACTTTCTGGAGATACTACAAAAACTAGAGCACAACTTAGTGCTTTACGTATGGAAATAGCGGAACGTTTAGGACTAAGAAAGTCAGACGAATTTGCACCACTATGGGTAATAGACTTTCCTTTACTAGAACTAGATGAAGAAACAGGTCATTACCATGCCATGCACCACCCTTTTACTTCTCCTAAACCAGGACAGTTAGAATTGTTAGATACTACTCCAGGAGATGTAAAAGCAAACGCTTATGACTTAGTTTTAAACGGAAACGAAATTGGCGGAGGTTCTATTCGTATACACGATAAAGAAACACAGGCTATTATGTTTAAACATCTAGGGTTTACACCAGAAGAAGCAAAAGCTCAATTTGGTTTTCTTATGGATGCTTTCCAATACGGTGCACCACCACATGGCGGTTTAGCATTTGGATTAGATAGGTTGGTGGCTATCTTAGGCGGTCAAGAAACCATTAGAGACTTTATAGCATTCCCTAAAAACAATAGCGGAAGAGATGTTATGATAGATGCTCCTGCTTTTATAGATGATGAGCAGTTAAACGAACTAAGCCTTAAATTAGATATAAAATCATAAATTTAAATCCCGTGTAACAACGGGATTTTTTATACGTTTTAAGTATAACTATGAGCTTTAAAAGTATATTACGTAAATTTTTAATATGGAAATACAAGCATATTTCGGAACAACAGTTTGTATATATACTTAGTATACTCGTTGGTTTTTTAGCAGGAATAGGTACTGTTGTACTAAAAAACCTTACACATACTATACGCTACCTTTTCGATTCGTATGTTTTTAAAGACTACCATAGTTCTTTCTATTTTATTTTACCCATTATAGGCTTAATATTAGTTTATATTATAAAACAAACCTGGTTAAAAAAGCATATTGGCCACGGTATTTCTACCACACTCCATGCTATTTCTAAACTAAACGGTATAATACCAAGGTATAATATTTATGCTGCATTAATAACAGCCCCATTAACCGTTGGTTTTGGGGGTTCTGTAGGGTTACAAGGACCAGCCGTAAGTGTAGGTACCGCATTAGGTTCTAATGCAGCCCGTTTATTTCATATGAACACAAAAACTAGAATGTTACTCATTGGCTGTGCAACAGCTGGTGCAATGGCATCTATGTTTAAAGCCCCAATTGCTGCCATAGTTTTTGCTATAGAAATTTTTAGTTTAGATATTGCCTTTGCTTCTTTGGTACCACTTCTTATTGCATCAGTTTCTGCTATAGTAACCTCTTACTTTTTTCTTGGTACAGATGTTTTACTTCGTTTTGAGCTTACCGATAAATTTGAAATTAACGACATTCTATTTTACGCACTCCTTGGTATCGTAACAGGCTTTATGTCTGTATATTTTTCAAAAGTATTTTTTGGCATCACTAATTTTTTTAAAAAATTTGAGAGTAGAGCAAAAAGATTACTTATAGGTGGCTTAGCTATTGGAACAATGCTCTATATAATACCGCCACTCTATGGTGAAGGTTACGGAATTATAAATAACCTTTTAAAAGGCGACCATTTAGCAGCAATAAGCAACACCCCTTTTACACTAGATTTAGAAAATATATGGGTGGTTATAGGGCTTCTTTTCGGAATTACCATTTTTAAAGCTATTGCCATGACCACCACATTCGGTGCAGGTGGTGTTGGTGGTGTATTTATACCAACACTAGTAATGGGAAGCGCTTTAGGAAATGCCTTTGCTAAAATCATTAATAATTTAGGTTTAGATTTTCATGTGTCCGAATCTAACTTTACACTTATAGGAATGACAGGGCTTATGGCGGGCGTATTACATGCACCTTTAACCGCTATTTTTTTAATTGCAGAAATTACAGGTGGTTACGAGTTATTTGTTCCATTAATGCTAGTAGCAGCTATTTCTTATGCTATTACCAAATATTATGTTTCGCACTCTATATACACATTAAAACTAGCAAAGCGTGGCGAGCTAATTACATACGATAAGGATAAAAACGTATTAATGATGTTAGAGATTGATAAAGTTATTGAAACAAACTTTGTTATTCTTAATCCAGAAATGAAACTCGGAGAAATTCTAGAAAACGCGGTAGCAAAATCATCTAGAAATCATTTCCCTGTAGTGAATGATGCACATGAGTTTTTAGGCGTTATTCGTTTAGATGATATTAGGCATATTATGTTTAATACAGACCTTTATAAAAAAGTAGACGTTGCTAGTTTAATGAAAGCAGATGCAGACATTATTAATTACGAAAAAGATACCATGAGCGATATTATGTTAAAATTTAAAACAACAGCCGCATGGAATTTACCTGTAGTAAAAAATGGAAAATACCATGGCTATATTTCAAAATCTAAATTATTAACTGCTTACCGTAGAAAACTAATTAATTTTACCAAATAACGCTTACACACTTAAAATGAAATATTTAATTACACTTATACTCTTAGCTTCTTTTGGGGCTATTATTTATGGTTTTACCATTAAAGAAGATGCTATTATCCTAGCCAATAAGTGTATTGGTTTTGGTACAGCAGGTATTTTTTTAGTAGCCATGCCTCTTTTTTTACTAAAAGTTAGCAAAGGAAAAAACGTAAAAGATTATATGCTAACAGAAGAAAACATTAAAAAAATGCAAGGAAAAGATAATGAAACACCTGAAAATCAATAAATTTCGTTCTATTTTATAGAGTTCTGCATAAAAAAACATAACTTAGTAGTTCAAATATTTGTTTATTTTAATTTTAATTTAATGACTGGAACAGTAAAATTTTTTAATGCATCTAAAGGATACGGATTCATTACCAACGACGACACAGGAAAAGATATCTTTGTTCATGCTACTGCTTTAAACGGTGTAGAATTAAACGAAGGTGACAAAGTAGAATACCAAGAAGAAGAAGGAAGAAAAGGAATGGTTGCTGGCCAAGTGCAAGTAATCTAATAATATATTTTATTTTGATTAGAGAACACCCTTAGTGAAAGCTTAGGGTTTTTTTATGCCTAATTTAGATTCCGTTTCTGAATAAAAAACTATAACAGCACGAGCGTGACGCTCGCGCTAGCAGGGGTAAGTTCTACATTATTTAAATCAATATTGGTAATAAAATGAAATATAAAAAATTAAAACACATACCTAATGTAGGAGAAATGAAAGTTTGTAATGAGCATTTATTATATGTTATTGGTAGTGGTTTAAGGAACAAAAAACTTTATGTAAACAATAAACCCATAGAAGAGGCGGGAGAAGGTATAGCTAGTTTTAAGATGATTAATGAAAGTATATACTATAATAAATGGGATCCAATGAATTTTTATTATTCATATAATCTAAAAAGTAAATTACTTAATTCCATCAATAATAGATTTTATTTTAAAACGATTAAAAATTATATAATTTTTGAAACAAATAATGATGAATATGAGTATAAAAACCTTCAATTACAAACGCTTTTTATTTCAAAATATAAATTTTATGAAACAGGAATAGATTATGGTATTACATACGATACTAATTCAATAAAAAAAGTATCATTTGCCAACCAGATACTCTGGGAATTTCCTTTGTCTCAATTAGGAAAGCCAAAGTATGATTCAGAAATAGCTCACATTAAACAAATAGTAGGTATAGCACATGATAATATATGGATAAATGTAAAAAGTGGGAGGTTAATAGCAATAGATCTATTAACGGGAAAAACAGTTGTAAAATATAGTATTTATAATGAAGACGTAGAGTATGGTTATAACATGAGTTTAAAGGTGGGAGCAGGAGCTACTTATTTAAATACTACAGATAACTTTATATACGCAATGGGAGTAGACTTTGTACAAAAAATTAATACGGAGACTTTACAAATAGAAGAAACTTATAATTATAGAGAAGAAGACCCTTTAGGTATTGGGCAGTACGAGTATGTGTATTCGCCATTATTACAAGGCAAATATTTTACGTTTGTAGGTAGAAAAAAGAACGATTATGATATTAGACATATAGGTATTTTTGATTATACGCAAAGAAAGTTAATTTGGGAATATGAGGTAATAACACCAGAAGATTACAAAACGGGTAATAAGTTAATAATTCCACAGCAGGTTTATATGGGAGGCAATAAAATATATGTAAAAGATTTTAAAGATACCCTACATATTTTTGAAGCAACAGAAACTATAATTTAAAGATAATGTATAGCAAAAATTGGGGTTATAAGGAGTTTAGTACAGATGTGGAGCAAACGTTTCATAAAATTGTTGCAGCTCATAATTATACAATATCTGGTAGTACAGATTACGTTACTTACGTAAATTTTAAAGCAGATAATAAAACCCTATATATTGCTTATGAAGATTCTAAGGCGACAGAATTTATTTTTAAAACAGTAAACCAAAATTACCATATAGAAACCTGTTGTCTAATAAAAAACATTCCCTATAAAGTACCTACTTGCGAGTTTAGAGATAGAGAGTGTATACAAAAAGGTTTAGCTTACATAGCAGAAATTATAAACACTCATTTTAAACAAGAATTACAAGGTGTTTTTAGTTATAAAGAAGAATACCAATTGTTAGAAGAAGAACTGTATTTTATTAATAAAGAACTTGCTTTTTTGCCATTAGAAGATGCGTTAAAACAAAAAATTAAAAACATTTATGTTCCCAATGCGGGTGTTACAGAAATGCGAGCTAGGCTAATAAAAGAAGAAAATTACCCCAAGAAGTTTCAAAATATTTTTAAAAAGTATCTAAAAACAAAACAATCATAACCATAAATTATGAGTAAATACAACCTATATAGTATCTTTTTGTTGTTTACTAGTCTTATTGGGGATAGCCCAAACAATACTACTTTTAAAGAGACTACAGTCTAATTTAGATTCCGTTTCTGAATAAAAAAACGCTTTAATAAATCTGATGCTTCTTTTTCTAATATACCTCCTGTAATTACCGTTTTTGGGTGTAGTTTAGTTCCCATTGCACCACAACCACGCTCTGTATCTTTTGCGCCATATACAATCTTAGAAATTTGACTCCAATACAATGCACCAGCACACATTTGGCAAGGTTCTAAAGTTACATACAAAGTACATTTTTGCAAATACTTACCCCCTAAAAAATTAGCGGCTGCGGTTATGGCTTGCATTTCTGCATGTGCCGTAACATCGTTTAACAATTCGGTTAAATTATGTGCTCTTGCAATTATTCTATCTTCTACAACAATAACTGCACCTACAGGCACTTCTCCCTTATCAAAAGCTTCTTCTGCCTCTTGCAAGGCTTTTTTCATAAAATAAGTGTCATCGTAAGGCTGTATCATGCTGTAAATTTAAAATATAATCTTAGAAGTATTTAATAAAAAAACACCCCTTAAGCTTTTAAAAACTTAAGGGGTGTAAAATTGCTGTCTATTAATTTTTTATTTTATAAAATAATATTTTTCTACTCTTTGGTCATAACTATCAACAAATGAAAAATCATTCCCATTTAATTCAATATCAACATCATATAATTCTTCTCCTTCTCCTAAATCATATTCTTCAGCCTTTGTTGTACCAGCATCAATAGAATTATAACTATAATCTATCATTACAAGGCGGTTTTCTTCTGATATGTATGCCCATTTACCTTTACTATTATAGGTAAACTCATATACACGATGCGACTGATTACAACTTACTTCAGATAAAATAATTGCGGATTTATTTGTTTCCTTATAATTATACTCATATGTACCATCTTCTTTAAAAAGGATATTATGAAGATTCACTGTTGTACAGCCTAAATCTATATCTATCATTACATCATCACATAATTTAGTTGTTTGATCAAAACAATTTTCTTCTCCTATGTTTTGTAGAGAAGTTTCTCCATCTTGTGTATATTCATCTTTTGTTAATTCCCAAAAACCAACTAAATCATTATTACCTCCCCAACTCTCTACAGTTAAACAAACCTCTTGTGGCGCACTAATATTTCCTTGTGCATCGTAAACACATATTACATAACAAAAAGTTCCTGGCTCAATTACATCTTCAAAATCTACATCTAAAGTAACATCTGTATCAACTTTTGATGTTAATTCTGCTTTTTGTCCTCTTTTAGTTAAAGATTTTTTAATGCCTTTATTAGAAAAAGAGTTATCGTCTACATTAATATCGTAATAAGCATCTGCAACAGCACCATCATTTGATTTAAATTGCACATAAGCACCAACCACATTAGCATCTGAATCTAAAGAAATTTCAAAACCCTCATTTAATAAAGCTGTTTTACTGGTATTACTAACATCTAAAGAAATTGGTCCGTTTGGTGCTGGCGGCACTCCTTCTTCTTTTGTTGCGCCTGCTATAATAACATTGTTAGCAACTAAATCTACTGCCAAAGGTTCTTTTTCTTTTGCTATTTCTTCTCCTGAGTTATCTTTCTCGTCTTTAGAACAAGATGCTCCTAATAGTAATAATGCTAATGCACTCGCTTTAAAAAAATGTTTCATGCTAATCGTAAGTTTGGTTTTTTAGTTTTTATACAAATGCTAAAACGGAGTACATATAAAATTCGTATAATTCTTACAAGAATATTTTTATTAGACCTACTAAAAATCAAAAACAAAGCATTTTTAAAAACCGTAATTTTGCATTTAAATTTTTATCCTTAATGTCTAGCACCATACTAAATACTATTAATTCTCTCAATGATCTTAAAAAATTGTCTGTTGCACAATTAGCGCTACTTGCTCAGGAATTAAGAGAATTTATTATACATATTGTTGCCACTAAAGAAGGACATTTAGGAGCTAGTTTAGGTGTTGTAGAACTAACTATTGCTTTACATTACATTTTTAATACCCCTGACGATAAATTAGTATGGGATGTTGGACACCAAGCCTACGGACATAAAATTTTAACGGGTAGAAAAGAAATTTTTGATACCAATAGGCAGTTAGGAGGAATTAGTGGTTTTCCTAAACGCGATGAAAGTGAGTTCGATACTTTTGGTACAGGGCACAGTTCTACTTCTATTTCTGCGATTTTAGGAATGGCAATAGCCTCTAACATAAAAGGAGATACTAGCAAACAACACATTGCTGTTATTGGCGATGCATCTATTGCTAGCGGTATGGCATTTGAAGGCTTAAACCATGCAGGAGTAACAGATGCCAATATACTGGTTATCTTAAATGATAATGCTATTGGTATAGACCCAAGTGTTGGTGCTTTAAAAAAATATTTAACTAATGTTAAAAAAGGCACTGCTAAAGATGAAAATATTTTTGAGTGCTTAAATTTTGATTACACAGGCCCCATAGACGGACACAATTTTAATGCTTTACTATCCGAACTAGAACGATTAAAAAAGGTAAAAGGTCCTAAATTTTTACATGTAATTACCACCAAAGGAAAAGGCTTAAAAAAGGCGGAAGAAAACCAAGTTACTTACCACGCTCCTGGAAAGTTTGATAAAGTAACGGGTGAGTTACAAAAAAAACCACAGGTACTACAAGCGCCAAAATACCAAGATGTTTTTGGACATACGTTGGTTGAATTAGCTAAAGAAAACACCAAAATAGTAGGTATTACGCCCGCTATGCCTACAGGCAGTTCTTTAAAATATATGATGGAACAAATTCCGGAAAGAGCTTTTGATGTTGGTATTGCCGAACAACATGCCGTTACTATGGCCGCTGGTATGGTAACAGAGGGGTTAATTCCTTTTTGTACCATATACTCTACTTTTTTACAACGAGCGTACGACCAAGTAATCCACGATGTAGCCATACAAAACCTACCTGTTATTTTTTGTTTAGATAGGGCAGGTTTAGTTGGGCAAGATGGTGCAACACATCATGGTATTTATGATATTGCCTATTTAAGATGTATTCCCAATCTTATCATCTTTGCTCCAATGAACGAAAAAGAACTACGAAATATAATGTACACCGCTCAACTAGGTTTAGCCCACCCCATAGCAATTAGATACCCAAGAGGTAGAGGTGTTACCAAAGATTGGAAACTTCCTTTTAAAAAAATACCTATAGGAATTTCTAAAGAATTGAAAAAAGGCACGAAAATTGCAGTGCTATCCATCGGAAATATTGGAAATACCGTTGTAGAACTTTTAAAAGATTTACAACAACCAGAAACTATAGGACATTATAACATGAGGTTTATAAAACCTTTAGATAAAAATGCGTTAAAACGTATTTTTAATACTTATGAGCATATAATTACTATAGAAAACGGGTGCAAAATAGGTGGTTTTGGTTCTGCTATTTTAGAATATGCTAATGAAATGAAGTATACTAAAACCATAAAAATATTTGCTATTGATGATGTTTTCATAGAACACGGAACAACAGAAGAACTATACAAAGTAGCTAAAATAGACTACTTATCTTTAAAAACATATGTTAATGAAACGCTCAATGCATTGTAATACATACACAAAACTATTTCTATTTTGTTGTACATTATTATGTACTAGCATACTACCAGCTCAGGATTCTATTAACACCTATTCTAATGTAGATACTACTATCGTTAGAACTATAGTTATACGAGCTAATCAAGAAAAAATTAAAAGCATTCCCAGAAGTGTGCGCCTTACCAACCCCATTGTATCTTTTAAAAAAACAAAGGCGCAAACCGAAATTTTTAAAGGTTTTAAAGTTCCCTCTTTCTGGGTTAAAGAAAATAAAATAGGACTTAAATTAAGTGAAGTTGCTTTTGTAAACTGGAATGCTGGTGGAAATAACTCTGTATCTACAATTGGAAATGCAAAATTTGTTAGAAATTATAAATTTAGATATATACAGTGGGCAAATGATTTAGAGCTTAGATACGGCTTAAATGCTCAGGAAGGTAGAGAGCTTAGAAAAACAGACGATGCCATTAGGATAAGTTCTACTTTTGGATACAGAAGAGATACTATTAGCAATTGGTACTACTCGGTTAAAACAAAATTTAACACCCAATTTTCTAATGGGTACAAATACCCAAACAGAACTGTTCCTATATCTAGATTTATGGCTCCAGGCTATTTTTTCTTAGGTGCTGGTACTTCTTATATATCTAAAAAAGGAACGTTTGACTTGTACTTATCTCCATTAACACAAAAAATGACCTATGTTGGAGACCAAGATTTAGCTAATAAAGGGGCTTTTGGAGTTAAAAAAGCAGTTTTTGATACCGATGGTACGCTTATTAAAGAAGGTGAGAATATTTATATGGAATTGGGTCTTTTAATTACCAATAAGTGGGAAACCCAGGTATATGATAACATGAAATTAAACCATAGAATTAGCCTTTATACAGATTACCTAAATAATTTTGGCAATGTTGATGTTGATTGGGAATTAAAACTAGATTTAAAAGTAAACCAATATGTAAACGCATCCATAGGCACCCATGTAATTTTTGATGATAATATTTTATTTGATGAAGAAAAAGCTGCTGATGGCACCATTACAAAGGCAGGAATCCCAAGAATACAGTTTAAACAATTGCTAGGAGTAGGTTTAGCCTACGATTTTTAATACTATTAAAAACAACAAAAGCCTTTCCTAAAGGAAAAGCTTTTGTCTTTCATAGCGCATAAAACAATACTTTGCTTAGCGATGTTTTTTTACTTGGAAAGCTCTAGAAATATTAAATCCAAAATGGATATCTCCTTTAAAAAAGCCTCCGGTTGTTTCTGTAATAAAACCTTTCTCTAGCATAGAAACTGCATTGGTAAATACCAATTGAAAAATATGTCCGCCAGTTTCTATATCTATTCCTAAAGCAATAGAATTTTTAGTATCTATAGATTCAAAAGGATTTAAATTATAATAATATTCTCCATTTACAGATACTCGTTTACTTATTTTAACCCGTGTTCCAAAACCTAAAGCTACCATATCATTAGCATCATTTGGTTGTGGTATGGTATTAAAATGAATAAAAGTTGGTGAAAACTGAAATGATAAATTAGGGTTTATTTTTTTTGCTACTAATACCTGCCCCGTATATACCAATCTGTTACTAAATGATGGTTTATTATCTGGAGCGTAATCTTTAATTGTTGGCGTTACAGCACTACCAAACAAAGTAACACTAAACGGAAAAGCTTTTTCTCCTGTTTGTTGTTTTAACAATCTGTATTTAATATAGGTATCAAATGTTTTTCCTAAAGAACTTCTCCCTAAAGCTACCGTTACATCATTAGTTAAACCATATTCAAAACCAAACCGAATGTTAGACTCGTCTAATCCATATAAATTATCGAAACCAGAATTAAGCCTTCCAAAACGGTGAGAAATCATAAACTCTAAAACACCTTCTTTTCTCGTTTCTACAGAATGTCCATTTAATAATCTTGTACCATTAAATGTTCCTAATACTACCTCAGAAACGCCAGCCGACTCTTTATCTAATATAGCTTCTAAATCTTGTGAAAACCCTTTTGAATATAGTGCAATAGTAAAAAAAGAAAGTAAAAAATATTTCATTTGTTTTTGGTTCATTGTTTGTTATTTATAGGGTTTATGGTGTAATTCATAGCTAACTTTTATAGTCTTTGCTATATTGTTTACAACTACTCTTGGTATTTTTATATTAAAATCTGCAACTTTTACTTTAAAATCCCCTTTAATTATTACTTCATCTGGTTTTACAGTAACCGTTGCCATTGATTTTATCTCTTTTTCTTCTCCATGCAATTTTAATTTCCCTACAATTTCAACCTCTTTGTTATCAGGATTAAAATTAATCATTTCACCAGAAAATACTGCTTTAGGATATTTATGAGATTCTATATAATTCTCATTAAAATGTTCTTGCATTAATGCTTTTTCGAACATAAAAGACCGCATTAAAAGCTGAATAGCAATTTTATGGGTTTCCATATCTACCACACTTACAACCTGATTATTATCTGCTTTTATATCCTCAACTATCGAATGTGAAAAAAAAGACACATAGCCTTCTTTTGTTAAATATTTTTCTTGGGCAAACATATTGCCTACCATTAATAGACTTAAAACTAATATATATACTCTTTTCATTTTCTTATTTTACAAAAACACATTTTACCATAATTACATCTAATAAATAACCTGTACAAATACCTCTTATTTGTACACTTTGTCCTTTTTTAAACCCTAGCGATTTTATATTCTCTTCTGGCTGCATATGACATATAACACTAGATTCCATATGTTTATTTTTTAAAGTAATTACACTTGCTCCCTTATGAGTAGAGATTTTATTTACTTCTCCTTCTATTTGAATAATTTTATCAGAATATTTTTTATCTGTTTTAACCTCATCTTCTCCGTATTCTTTTAAAAGGTTTTGCGAAGTTAATTCATAATCTGCTGCTTTTACTTTAACATTAACATGTGGTTTGTTGTAATAATTTATCATAACTATTAACCCCAACATTACTAGTATTAAAAGTCCAAAAATAATTTTAAATTTATTCTTCATTACGCCAGCTTTTTCTAGTTATTTAAAGATCCATTATCTACCCAACATTTAATTGCTGCTATTTCATTATCTGTTAAGGTTCCATTCCTTGGCATTCGTCTAGACTGTGTTGCTTGTTTAATTAAAACGTCTAAATTCTTTACCAAAGTATATGTTGTTAAATCTGGAGCAAAAGGCTCACTCCCATCTCCGCTATGGCATGGCATACAATTAGTCGTTATTATTGGTCTAATTGTACTGCTATACGAAACTTCTGTGCTACATTCATTATCTACCACCTGTACTTCTTCATTTTCAACATTATATTCACATGAAGAAAGCACAAGTAATAAGATAACACTATATATAACTGTTTTTTTCATAAGATACACTTATGCTAAAAATAATTAGTAGGTTGAAGTTGATGTAGTTGTTGCTGCTGATGATGCCCCTGCTGCTGCAATATCAATATTTGCAATAGGCCATACTCCTGGTGAAGGAAAACTAATTCCTTTATTATCTCCACGTTCGGTATCTTGACCAAAGTAATATAAAGGCCATCCTTTATAAGTTAACTGTGTTTCGCCATGCACATCTATAGTTCCAAAATCGCTGTTTGCTAAAATACTTGGAATTTGATCTATACTAACTTTTACTATTGGCCATACACCATCATTAGAAAAATCTGCATTTGTATAATTGTTTGTGTCTTTATCATCATTTATAAAAGTATACATTGTTCTTCCTGCAATGTTAACAATATATGAAGTTTCACCATCTCCTTCTGTATAATCTCCTAGGTAGTTTTTACCATCATGACCTACTAATTGTGTTTTTGCATACATTACAGAATAATCTGGTTTTGCTATATACCATACACCACCAACATCATCTCCATTAGTATCTCCTGCATTTACATCTGCTCCATAATAGTATAAAGGCCATCCTTTATATGTTGTTTGCTTTTCTCCGTCTGCTCTTGTTATTGTAGCAAAATCTGCCGCTTCTAATCCTTCACTAAGCGTTATATCTTCTTTATAAAATACAGGCCATGAACTTATACAACCTCCTGTACATTCAGATGTTTCTTTGGTATCTTTAGAGAAAAAGTATAAAGACATTCCGTCTGCATCTGTTAATATTTTTCCTAGTGTAGCATCATCGGCTAAATTAACTGTAGCTGCAGCTACAACTGGCTCTTCTGCCATTGGCGTATCTGTATTTACAATTGGCCATACTCCTGGTGCAGGGAAACTAATTCCTTTATTATCTCCTCGTTCGGTATCTTGCCCAAAGTAATATAAAGGCCATCCTCTATAAGTTAACTGCGTTTCTCCATGTACATCTATAGTTCCAAAATCGCTGTTTGCTAAAATACTTGGAATTTGATCTATACTAACTTTTACTATTGGCCATACATCATCATTAGAAAAATCTGCTGCTGTATAATTATTAGTGTCTTTAGCATCATTTATAAAAGCATACATTGTTCTTCCTGCAATGTTAACTATGTATGAGGTTTCACCATCTCCTTCTGTATAATCCCCTAAGTAGTTTTTACCATCATGACCTACTAATTGTGTTTTTGCATACATTACAGAGTAATCTGGCTTTGCTATATACCATACATTACCAACATCGTCTCCATTAGTATCACCTGCAGCATTATCGCTAGCATAATAATACAAAGGCCATCCTTTATATGTTGTCTGCTTTTCTCCGTCTGCTCTTGTTATTGTAGCAAAATCTGCCGCTTCTAAACCTGCTCCTAAAGAGGATAAATCTTCCTTGTAAAATATAGGCCATATATTTAAGCACCCATCTGTACATTCAGAAGTGTCTTTAGTATCTTTTGAGAAAAAATAAAGCGACATTCCTTCTGCGTCTGTTAGTATTTTTCCTAGTGTAGCATTATCTGCTAATTTAACTGCCTCAGATATTGCTGGCGGATCTACTTGTGGCGAACTATCATCTTCGCTACTACAACTTTGAAATAAAAAAGATGCTCCTAATAGGAACAAGAATACATTTTTCATAATTTTATATTTTGTTAATTATTATTGTTGACACAAATAAACTAACTCACTGTCTTATAGTAAAATAAAACTACTTGAACAGGAAAAAACAAACTTAAAACGGAAAAAACCGCTTTAAAAAGTTACCTATATTTTGAAAAAAGACCATCTATATTTATACACACTACTGGCTATATCTGCTATTGTTTTTATTATTGGATATTTTAGTATGACCTATATGGTTAAGGTGAGTACAAATCAATTTTTAACCATTCAGATAGAATCTAGCAAACGTGAAGCTAGAGAATTTGCCGAGCTAATTTCTTTTCAAATCGCAAATGGTATTGATCGTAAAACAATTATTAACGATGTACAAAAAAGTATAGAAGGTACTAATATAGAAACCGGATATATAGGTATGTTCGATTGGTCTGGGGTAGAAATTTGTAATCCTAATCCCCAAAAAATTGGAAAAAGAACAAACCCAGATGAGTCTTATGTTAGACCTGTAGATAACGAAATAAATTCTGAGGATTTTTACGATTTGCTTAGTAATAAAAAAGCGCAAGGCGGTATTAGAAATTTTTCTGATGAAAGTAAAAATTCTGAAATTATATATTTATTCCCCGTAAAAAACTCCGATTGGATAATTGCTTCGCATGCAAATATTGATAGAATAGAAAAACAAATTGGAAAACTGAAGTTTAATTTTTTACTAGTTTACTTATTATCTAGTGCCGTAATTGTAATATTATCTATACTTCTAGTTCGTTTTTTAGGTAGTTATTATGAAAAATCGCTAGAATTAAAAAATGAAAAACTATCCGAAGAAGTACTAAACCTTTCTAAACTAAATGTTGACTTAGCTAATTATAGAAGTAAATTAAACAAAAAAACTAAGGAAGAAAGTAGTGGCAACATTAAAACAACAAGTGACGAATCTAATAAGATTAAAAACAGACTACTTACCTATTCTAAAGATAAACTAGTTACTATAAAGGTAGATCAGGTTATTTTTATTGATACTGAAAATACTGTAAATTGGATATATTGTTTAAACGGCAAAAAATACCCAAGTAATTCTAGCTTAGACGAACTCTATAAAAGCTTAGACCCCCTACTATTTTTTAGAGCTAACAGACAATCTATTGTATCTGTTAAAGGAATTAATGAAATTTTAAAATACGGAAATAGTCAATTAAAAATTAAATTGAACGGTTCCTTTGACAAGGAAATTATCATTGGAAAAAATAAAGCCGCAGAATTTAAAAAATGGCTAAATGCATAAAACAATAATCTAAAGTTGTTTTCCCATAATTTTATTGTGAATATGAACCGCAGCACTATCAGATAAACTAGCTACGTAACAACAGGTATTTAATAAAATTGTATACAATGTTGTTGTTGTATTCTGATAAAACTCTGGAAGTGTTCGTATTAACAACACATCGTAATTAGAAGCATTACCTTCTTTTTTACGTACCAAAGCATTGGTATATACATCTAATATATCCGATATAATTTTATAGCCTGCTATTTCTTTTTCTATTACTTCTTGCGACTGATATACTTTTGCTACACTTAACTGTATAATATCTGCTATTTGTGCCTTGTATGCGCTTTTATCTAAAAGAGAAACATCAAACGTACCTGCTAAAATAGCTTCTTCGTTTGCTATAAAAACATTAACAGCATCCATTAACAGTGTATTAATTGCTAAGGCTCTTAAGTAGCTTAACCTATCTTCTTTATAAGCCATAGCATTATACTTCTTTGTATTAATGCTATTTTTTACCAATTTAATTAAATATTCTAAAGCGTAATCTTCTGGTATTAGACCTAAATTAATACCATCTTCAAAATCTATTATAGTATAGCAAATATCATCTGCTGCTTCTACTAAATACGTAAGCGGATGCCTAGAAAAGCTTATATCTTCTCCTTTTCTAGTCTGCACCAAACCTAATTCTTCTGCAACCTCATTAAAAAATGCTTTTTCGGACTGAAAAAAACCAAACTTTTTATCTGCTATATGCTTGGTTGCTTTTTTAGGTAATGATTCCTTAGGGTATTTCATAAAAGCTCCCAATGTACCATAACTTAATCGCAAACCTCCGGCTACGCCTTGTCTAGATTCTGTCATAATCTTAAACCCGTTTGCGTTACCTTCAAAATCTATAATATCTTGGTATTCTTTTTTTGTAAGCTGTGCTTTATAATTTTTTCCGTTCCCAGTTTTAAAATATTCTCCAATAGCTTTTTCTCCACTATGCCCAAAAGGTGGGTTTCCAATATCATGAGACAATGCTGCTGCTGCAACTATAGCCCCAAAATCATTAAAAGTATAACCGTGTGTTTCACTTAAATAAGGATGCTTCTCTAATATTTTTTTACCAGCTATACGCCCTAAACTTCTACCTACTACAGAAACCTCTAAGCTATGTGTTAAACGAGTATGCACAAAATCTGTTTTAGACAACGGAATTACCTGTGTTTTATCTTGCAAACTCCTAAAAGCTGAAGAAAAAATAATTCGGTCATAATCAACCTCAAAACCCAAACGAGTTTCATCTTGTTCTTTACGTAATCTTTTATGTGTATCTCCTTGGCGTTTTAAGGATAATAATTGCTCCCAATTCATAGCATCTTAAATATAAAATGCAAGATACATTATTCACTTTTAAAACTAATATTCACGAAAAAAAATCAGCAATAGCAACAACAAAAAAACACGCTATAACTTTTAACTTTTAGATAACCTTATGTTTACATTAAGGTCTTTAATTTGCATTAAAATTAGAGTACCCTAAGAAATGAAAAAAATATTTATTATTTGTTTATTATTTACTGCTTCTACGCTATTTGCTCAAAACAAAGGGAGTATTAAAGGTAAAGTTCTTGATATTGAAATGAACAACGAGCCAATATTGTTTGCTCAGGTTCACCTCAAAGGTTCTGCTAATAATACAGAAACTAATTTTCACGGAAATTTTGAAATAAACAATTTAGATGCCGGAGCATATACGGTGGTAATTAGCTATATTGGTTACGATACTATCGAAGTTCCTGTTATAGTAGAAAAAAATAATATTACTACAATTAAAGAAGGGTTAAAAGTAAAAACTATTAACATGGAAGATTTTTCATCTTTAAATGATATAGATAGTAATGTAGTAACTTACGAAGCTTCTTCTACAGAGAAAAAATAAAAAACATATAGTTTTCCTTATTAAATGGGACAAAACAAAAAATCCGCTCTTAAGCGGATTTTTTGTTTTTAATACTACTACCAGCAAAAAAATATAGTAATTCTATGCATTCAATAATATAATATTTTACAGGATAACAACATTAAATTAACTTTTAATAAACTTTTTGTTTACATTAAAACTTAACTTTTTCTAAACATATTTATGCTTAGTCAGCAGTATTTATAGGATTTTATAAAAAATAACCAAAAACAAAAACTAAGGTCCGCAATACTGTTTTTAATCTCATTTTTCTATTTCATAACATTAAATTAACTTTAGTGCCATTTATAAATACCACTTTTGCTAATATTTTGTGTTTAATGGGAGAGAATATTTATGTTTTTATGATTGCTGCTTTAGCAATCCTTGCAATAACAGATTTAATAGTAGGTGTTAGTAATGATGCTGTTAATTTCCTTAATTCAGCAATTGGATCCAAAGCTGTTTCTTTTAAAACAATAATGATTATAGCTAGTATAGGTATTGCTTTTGGCGCAATGTCTTCTAGCGGAATGATGGAAGTAGCAAGGAAAGGTATTTTTAATCCTGAAAACTTTGTGTTTTCCGAAATCATGATCATTTTCATGGCAGTAATGATTACCGATATTTTACTGCTCGATTTC
Source organism: uncultured Cellulophaga sp. (assembly GCA_947492955.1). Lineage (GTDB taxonomy): Bacteria > Bacteroidota > Bacteroidia > Flavobacteriales > Flavobacteriaceae > Cellulophaga. Next base: position 303,435 of record CANLOV010000002.1, read on the forward strand.
TTTAATACCTTAGGAATGCCAACATCCACAACGGTTTCTATTGTATTTGAGCTACTAGGTGCTGCTATTGCCATAGCTGTTATTAAAATTTTTGCGAAAGACGAGAGTATTGCAACCTTAGGAAACTATATAAATACAGACAAAGCAACACAGATTATACTAGGTATAGTTTTATCGGTCTTAATTGCTTTTACCATAGGTGCTCTTGTACAATATGTATCTAGATTATTAATATCGTTTAAGTTTGATAAAAAACCAAAATGGGTAGGTGCCATTTTTGGAGGCATTGCTATTAGTGCCATTATTTATTTTATAATTGTTAAAGGCTTAAAAAGTGCCTCTATCTTAGACCCAGCTATTTCAGAATTTATAAGTACGCAAACCGAAATATTTATACTATTAAATTTTATTTTCTGGACTTTATTTTCTTTAGCAATAACTACATTTTTTAAAATTAGCATTTACAAATTAATTATACTGTTAGGAACTTTTGCACTGGCTATGGCTTTTGCTGGTAACGACTTAGTTAACTTTATAGGACCTTTAATTACAGCATTACAATCTTACCAAGACTGGAGTGCTTCTGGTGTACTTTCTACAGAATATAACATGTCTGGCTTATCAAAAGCAGTTAGAACACCTACATTATTATTATTGGGAGCAGGTATTATAATGGTTTTAACCATATGGTTCTCCTCTAAAGCAAAAAATGTACTAAAAACAAGTGTAGATTTATCTAGACAAGATGAGGGTGAAGAACGTTTTAAACCTAATTATTTATCGCGTCAGATTGTAAAACTTACCATAAGAGCTTCAGAAGCCCTTTCTAATATTATACCATCAGCAATACAAGAAAAAATAAACGTTCAGTTCGAAAAACCAAACGAAGCAGCAGTTATTAAAGATAAGCCTGCTTTTGATATGGTAAGAGCAGCAGTAAATTTAATGGTTGCCAGCGTTTTAATCTCTTTAGCTACTTCTATGAAATTGCCATTATCTACTACCTATGTTACATTTATGGTAGCTATGGGTACTTCTTTAGCAGATAGAGCCTGGGGAGTAGAAAGTGCAGTATATAGAGTTGCTGGTGTTCTTAACGTAATTGGAGGTTGGTTTTTTACCGCAATTAGTGCTTTTGTTGCAGCTGCAACCATAGCAACATGTATACACTTTGGTGGCAGCATAGCTTTAGGTCTATTACTACTATTGGCATTTTTCTTAATATTTAGAAATTACCAAAAGCAAAGTATAAAATCTAAAGAAATAAAAGCTGAAGATAGCTTAAGAAAAGCAGAAAGTAGCTCTATACAAGGAGTTATAGAAGAAAGTGCAAGTAACATTTCTAACCTTGTAAAAAGAAGTAATAAAATATACACCAATACTATTAATGGCCTTGCTAAACAAGATTTAGACCTCCTTAAAAAAAATAAAAAAGGAATAGTAAAACTATCTGATGAGGTAGACGAATCTAGAGATAATATCTTTTATTTTATTAAAAACTTGGATGAAGCTAGTGTAAGTGCAAGTAACTTTTACATTAATATTTTAGGATATTTACAAGACATGACGCAATCTTTAGAATACATTACAAAGATTAGTCATAAGCATGTGAATAACAATCACAAAAAATTAAAATACAACCAAATAAAGGAATTAAAAGAAATAGACAATAGGTTAGAAATTGTTTTTAATGATGCTAAAGAAGCTTTTAAAGATCGTTCTTTTGAAAAAATAGGCGCTATACTTAATAGCAAACAAGAACTGTTTGATATGCTTTCTCAGAAAATAGAAAAGCAAATTGCCAGAACGCGTACAGAAGAATCTAGTCCTAAAAATACAACCTTATATTTTACTTTACTTTTAGAAACAAAAGATTTAATAACAGCAATTATGAATCTTTTAGAAACATACTATCAAAAGCACGATGCTTCTATACCACCAGCAACGGTAGCAAGTAACTAACTAATACAAAACCCCATACATTAGCATGGGGTTTTTTAATACTATAAAATCTTGTAAAGATTACTGTTGTACTAAATGCAAGGTAGTTTCGTATAGGTTTTTCTGTTCCATTTTTGCTTTTAACCAAGCATAAAAACTCATTACAAATATATCTTCCTGTTCCGCTCCTACCCAATTAAAAGAACGCTCTACCTTTTCTTTAAATGCTAAAGAAGTAACATTGCTTGGATTATCGTAATAATACTCAATTAGCTTTACAAAGGTTAAAGCTCTTTCTTCTTCTAACTCTTTAAGTAATAAAGCATATTTACGTTTAAAACTGTGCAAACGCAATAAAACCAGATCTAGCTTATCTAATTCTATTAATAATAATATTTCTAGAATATTCTTTTTAAGCAACCAAATACGCCCCTTTTTTTTAATATACCAATTATCGCTATGCCTTAATTCCTTATAAATTTCATATGCTTTAGTATACTTATTTTGCTGAAAAAGGCACATTACAGTAATTAACTTAATATCTAAAGAATTACTTTGTTCGCTTAACAATAACTCTAATGCTTTAGTATAATCTCCAGTAAAATTATAGTTAAGTGCTTTTAATATTATTAATTGTTCTAAAAATCTATTGTAATACTTCTCGTCACTCTTTAGCATTACTTGCTCCATTTCCTTTACAAAGCCCATAGATGCTACAAACTGCTTATTTCTAAAGCTATTCATAGCTAACAAGTCTAATATTTCTATATGATAAAATAAATGCTTGTGCTCTATACCATGTTTGCTACGAAGTACCGTGTAAGCATCTTGCATAAAAGGAGCAATAGCATAATAATTACTCTGCTCTTTGGCCACCTCAGAAGTAACACTCATTATTTGATAAAGAGATTTATAAGTAAGCGTATTATTTATATTAATATCAAAATTTAAAAAAGCATCTTTAACAATAGCTCCTATGGGTTTGTTGTTAGCTTTCTTTAGTTCTTCCTTAATCATAGCATACACCATATTTAACTTATATTCTTTATTAAAAAGCTCCATATTGTTGTTAGCGGCTTGTAAAACATCTTTTAAAACTAAAGTGTCATTAAAGTGTGCATACTGTATTTTGGTATGATAAATTTCATTAAGAATGCTATATAAATCTAATTGCTTTGCTTTTTTCTCTGCTTTAGCTAGTGTTTTATAGCCTATTTTAGACTCTCCAGATTCAAAAAATATTCTACTGGCAAGCAACAATTTCAATATTTCTAATTCTTCTGATGTTTCGCCATCAAAACTTTTAGAAGCTATAAAATCTATCAGAGAATCATAAAGCCTTTTACTTAGCGCATGATATGTATTCTTTGCTGGCTTACCATATATTTTTACATCTAAATTAGTAGACACTCCTGCTACTATTAATTTAAAAAGCTGAATATTTTTAACATCTCCCCTTCTATTCTTTTTCTTTAAATACTGTATAAAGTCTAATTTTTCTTCTCTAGAGAGGTTTGTTATAATTTTTGATAATAGATTCATTTAATCATAAGTAATATTATTATTAATTAATTGAAAATAAATATTTTACAACAAATATAACACAATTTAAATCATAATTTTTTACACAAAAATGTATTTTATAATTTATGCTACACCCCCATCTTTGCCCTATAATTATAACATCAAAACTATTAATTATGGAAAATTCAATGGTAAACGAAAAGAAAGAAACAAAACATGTTTACGAACCTAAAAGTGAAAAGAAATTTGATTTTAAACCTACCTCAGCATTTATATCTGCATCTTGGTCCGCAGTACTTATAGGAATGACATCTTATTGTATTGGTTTATGGAATGCTGATATGATGCTAAACGAAAAAGGGTACTATTTTACTATTCTACTCTTTGGTTTATTTTCTGTAATATCAGTTCAAAAAAGTGTAAGAGATAGGCAAGAAGGTATGCCTGTAACCGATATGTATTATGGTATTAGCTGGTTTACCAGTATTGCTTCTATTGTTTTACTTGTTATAGGTTTATGGAATGCAGATTTAGCTTTAAGTGAAAAAGGATTTTACGGTATGTCTTTTACTTTAAGTCTTTTTGCTGCCATAGCAGTACAAAAAAACACAAGAGACGTTCAGCTTATAAACAAACAAGAAGAGTATTAAAATTTTAAACTCTATATTTAATCCTCGCTGAAAAGCGAGGATTTTTAAACGTTCAAAAATACACTTGTTATGAATTCTAAGTTTGAAAAAAATCTTAATGAGCTCTTAGATGCTCAAATTATTACTCCCGAAATTTTAAACAATATAACAGAATATTACAACACTAATAAAACAACAAAAACGAACTGGTTATTTACTGTTTTTGGTGTTTTAAGCGCAATACTTAGTAGCTTAGGTATTATTTTAATTGTAGCCCACAACTGGGATACACTACCTAAAAACACTAAAACAATTTTAGCTTTTTTACCTTTAATTATTGGGCAAATAGCCATAGGATATTCTTACTTTAAAAATAAAAGTAGTACTTGGAAAGAAGCTTCTTCTACCTTCTTATTTTTTGCCATAGGAGCAACTATATCATTAGTAAGTCAGGTATATAATATCCCAGGGAAAATGAGTTCCTTTTTATTTACATGGACTATTTTGGCGACTCCATTAATTTATTTAATGCGCTCTAATTTAGTGGTAATATTGCACCTTATTATGGCTACTTCATACGCATGTAACCTAGGGTACTTTAACGCTAATACTCCATGGTTATATGTAATGCTATTTGCTTTAGTATTACCACATTATTATAAATTAATAAAAGAGCAACCAACCGCTAATATTACAAGTATCCTTAATTGGCTATTGCCTTTAAGCTTGGTTATTTCCTTAGGTGCTTTTATAGGTAAAAGCGATGTCTTTGGGTTTAGTATGTATATTACTCTTTTTGGTTTGCTCTACAATTTAGGCAAACTCCCATGGCTTAAAAATCAAAAATTAAGAGTTAATGGTTATTTAATTATAGGTTCCATAGGAAGTATTTTTACACTTACATTCACTAGTTTTAATTGGTTTTGGGAAGACACTATATTAAAAAACTCAAGTTCGCAAGAAATAGGTATTACTCTATTTTTATTTCTATCAGCAATTGCTGTACTAGTATACCTATATCTTAAAAAACAACTACAGCCTTTTAATTTATTTCAATATAAATTTTTAATATTCGGGCTTATATTTTTAGCCTCGGAAGTTATAGGAGAATCAGCTGTTGTTTTAGTTAATATACTAATTTTTGTTCTTGGGCTATTTGCTATTAAAATTGGTACAAACAAAAGAAATTATGGCATTTTAAATTACGGATTACTTATAATTACAATACTTATTACCTGCCGCTTTTTTGATACTAATTTAGATTTTATAGTAAGAGGTCTTTTATTTATTCTCGTTGGCGTTGGTTTCTTTTTAGCAAATTATATGCTTTTAAAAAAACAACAAAATGAAAAAAATAATTTAATACACTAAAAAACACATCATGGTTAAACTAGGATATTCATTACTATTTATACTTGTTATTATTGCACAATTAGCTGTGCCTGCACATATGATTTATGAGCAAGAAGCTACACTTAAAAACGGAACTGCATATAAGTTTAAAACAAAACCTATAGATCCAACAGACCCATTTCGCGGAAAATACATTACACTAAATTATGAGATAGATTCTTTTGATACAGAAATAAATAACTGGGAGTACAATATGGATATATATGTATACCTACAAAAAGACAAAGATGGTTTTGCCAAGGTAAAAAATATTAGTAAAAAACCTTTAGATAATACTGATGATTATGTAATTGCAAGATCTTACGGATATTACAGTGGCAGTATTAATTTTGAATTCCCTTTTAATCGTTTTTACATGAACGAAAATAAAGCATACGATGCGGAAGTTTCTGTTAGAGAAGCGCAACGCGATACATTATTAAGCTGTTACGCACTAGTACATATAAAAGAAGACAAAGCAGTTTTAAAAGATGTTATTATTGATGATATACCTATTCAAAAATATGTAGAGAAATACCAAGAAACTAGGAAAGAAACACCATAGCAAACCCAAAAAGGAAGTTAAGCACTTACTTTCTTCCGTTTTGATGTTAACTAACGGGAGGTATCTTAATATTAAGATTCTCCCGTTAATTATATCTTCTCTACATACACATAATATGCTACATTTTCTTTCCTAATGCATCCGATTTCTTTTCAAAAATCTCAGGAAAGTTTTATTCATTATAAATTAATGACAACGGTCTCATATAAACCTCAGTTACGGATTAAATTAGTGATTATTTTCGATTTAACGCAGACTTTAGCAATTCCGAGTGGATTCGGGTGTAGTCAAATCTGCCGTAATTCTGGTTATACATTCTTGCATACTGGCTTTTTAAGTCTTTTTCCATAAAATTCCGTTAGTATCATTAAAAGTCCAGTCATAATTGGTATCACGCTCCACATATATTGAAATTCCCAACCCAATGGTGTTTTTCCATTATCTAATCGAACAAAAAATCCGATTACAATTCCAAATATTATTTTGGAAAGTATATAAGTCAGTGTAATTCCAACTAAAGAATAAATCAAATTTTTAAAAACGGAAATTTTTAGAATCAGATGATTAAACACTATAAAACTTATTCCAACTAATAGGATTATAGAAAAAAAAGGAACATTTTGGTCAAGTCCAAATAATCCGATATACTCAGTTTTGTAAATAATAATAATTTGAGATAAAATCAGACTAATTAGAGAAACTATTCCAAAAAAGATTATTTCAATTCGCTTATAATTCATTATTTAGTCGTTTTCCTAGCTTGTTAACAACGGTCTTGGCTAAGCGTAGTGAGAAGGCAAGGAAATTTTTTGTTTCCATCTTAACACGAAGTTAAAGCTTATTGTTTAGTTTTATTTTTTCCAAAGCTAAATCCATAAAATTTAGTGACATTATAAATATACACAGACCATTCGGTTGAGCCCTAAAGTCCGAATTACGTTTAGGTATTTAGCTACTAGCTTTTTCTCCGCATATTTTTCTCACGTCCATAATTAGTCTGTCAATATTGAAATCCAGCTTATCCCGTCTTACTTTTTCTTTTACCAATTCAAGTTTTTCAATAATCTTTGCGTTCAAGAAATTCCATTGTTCATTTTTGTTTAATTGAAAGAAGTTTTCATCATCAAGAATTGCTGGTATTCCTATAGATTTTTCTTTTCTCCTATAGCTTTCAATTTCTTTCAAATTTTCACGTAGATATGGAATAGGATTTACATTAAACTGAAAAAGAATCAGTATTAAGTCCGTTCCATAGTCTTGCCATTTCAAAGATGAAAATTGATTTTTAAGTCCATTTACGCCCCATAGATATTCCTTAATTAATTCTTTATTAGTCTCTCCATATCCGAAACTTGCGAATACTCCGATTATATTATCATCTGTCTTTTCGATTTCTATTTTTTTCAACTAGTAGCTAATATAAATATATGTGTAACCCTATGAAACTAAAGTATATATTTTTATTTGACAAAGAAAAAATAATATACACAAAACAAAGAAAACATTACAAACCACCTATAAATCCTGAGAAAAATGGAATTACAAAGAAATTTTTATTATATCTTCTCTACATACACATAATACGCTACATTTTCTTTCCCCTCTGCATCTTTAAAATTAGCGTATAACTTGGTTTTACCTTTCTTTAAATTCACTGTAAAGTCTGCAGAAAAATCTGTAGCTGAGACTAGCTTCTCTTTTTTAATTTGATTTTCAAAATTTATAGTAGCCGCTACATAATTTAAATTTACTCCTTTGGGTATATCTTTTTCTAAGCCTGGTAACTGAGATACTGTTATGCCTTCTACTGCTGTATTAATAAGTAAATTAGATTCTATGGGATACCTTCTTAAAGATACTTTATAAGCACCTTCCTCTAATACATTTACACTCCAATATCCAGAACCAATAGTTCCTTGCCTAATATATATTTGATTCCATGGGTGTTGCCCATTAGGGGCATGACAATCATGAGCGGTCAATGTAATAGGATTTTCTTTATCGTTTCCTAAATCAAAATAAATTTCTTTATCAAAATCTACAGAAACGGTTTGCCACCATCTATCGTAAAATGCTCTTAACTCATTAACTTTTTCTATGTTAGTTGCTGCTATATTATTTTTTTGCCCCTTATCGTTTTCTAAATTATATAATTCTTTTCCGTTAATTAAACGCCATTTGTGCTGCATTACGGCAGATTGCTTCCATTTTTCTGGTTCTTGAAGACGTTGAGAGTCTGTAATTAAAATTCTATTGTCTACTGTAGTTTCCCCTTTTAGCAAGGGCACTATACTTTTTCCTGCAATTTCTAAGTGGTCTTTAGGTAATTGTATACCGCATAATTCTGCTAAGGTTGGTAAAATATCTAATTGCGCCGTTAATTCATGTATATCTTTTGATGTTGAAATCTCTCCATCTTTCCAGTGTATAAAAAAAGGCACCCTGTGTCCGCCTTCGTACTCACTTCCTTTAGTACCTCTCATGCCTGCATTAAACCCTTTTTCAACTCCTTTTTTATTGTAATAACCAGCAGAGGTACCATTATCTGTCATAAAAATTAAAATGGTATTATCTGCTATTTTTAGATCTTTTAAAACCGTTCTTAGCTTTCCAAAATTATCATCAATATTGGTAATCATACCATAGAATTTTTTTTGCGTATCTGTTAATATTGCTTCAGGTATATTCTTATACATATCATAATATGCTGTTGGCACATTAAAAGGGCCATGAGGTGCATTAGGTGCTATATAACAGAAAAATGGCGCTTCTTTATTTTCTTGTATAAAATTAATAGCTTCTCCAAAAAATACATCGGTGCAATACCCTGAATATTTTTGTGGCTTACCATTATTAAAATAGGTGTCATCAAAATAATCATTGCCCCAATAATCTGGTGTTTGTTGTACACCACCTCCACCATGTATTACTGTTTGCTGAAAACCTCTGTCTTGTGGTCTAAACGGATAATTATCTCCCATATGCCATTTCCCAAAAGCACCAGTCTTATAACCTGCTTCTACAAACATATCTGCCAAGGTTTTTTCGTTTTCTCTAAGTAAAGACCAACCACCTACAGTATGCCAAACTCCGGTACTATTTGCATACCTCCCTGTCATTAAGGAAGACCGTGTAGGAGCACAAGTAGGACCTACATGAAAATCTGTTAAATGATAGCTTTCCGAATAAAAACTATCTAAATGTGGTGTTTTTATAAGTGTATTACCATGTGCACCAATATCTCCATAACCCTGATCGTCTGTAATTACTAAAATTACATTAGGTTTAGGTGCACTTTCCTTTACAGAACAACCGAACAGTAGGCATAAAAAAAACAATTGAAAGAACTTCATTTTTATAAATTTAGGTTTATAGCACATTTAATATCCTAAATGCAAAGATGCACACTACAATTTATAAATAAGATTCTATATATCTGATTTTCTACAACATATGTTCTAAAACTAACTACTAACTGTTTTTAAGTATCTTCTTTAAAAAAGACAAAACGGACAATAATAAAGCGTTTAGTTAAAAAATAATTTCTGGATAATTTTCTTTACTACTATAGCTCTCTACTTCTTCTTTTACAATAGGAGTTCCCCAAACATATACTTTCTTTAGGTTCGTCATTTTTTCAAAAGTTTCTAAACTATTTTTTGTAACCTTAGTTCCATACAAATTAAGGCTAATAATACTTTTTAACCCCTCTAATGCCTTAACCCCTTTATCTGTTATTGGGTTTTTATTTAATTTTAATATTTGAAGATTTGTAAAGGTTTGTAAAACTTTTACATGCTTATCTTCTAACATATTATCGCCTAAAGAAAGCCATAAAATATTATCTTTTATTTTTGCTAACTTTTCTAATTTTTGCTGTAAATCAGCAGGGTTATTAATTGTCTGCGAAGGCAATACTACATCGTACAAATTAGATTCAAAAGCCAATTCGCTTAGTCTAAAACCTTCGGCCTTAATTTCATTTAATACATCATCAGTAATAACATTTACTGTTGGCATTGGTATTTCTCCTGGTTTCCCCGATGCTTTTAAGCCAAGCATTACCGATGCTATATCTACAATATTTTCTGGTGTTTCTACTTCTGCAATTTTAGTATTAAAATCGGCATTTGCTTTATCTATCCAATAGGTTAATATTGCTGTTTCCTCTTCTGTTAAAGGCGTTTTACCTTCTGGTGGCATAAAATCTTCGTGATGCGGATTTAATAACACTCTTTTAATCATTTCAGAATTAGCAGCGTTTCCTGCAACAAAAACATCGCCTCCTTTTCCTCCTTTTAATATTGCCTCTTGATCCTCAAAAGAAAGGCCTCCTTTTTTCTTTCCTGCGTTATGGCAACTTGCACATTTATTCTGAAGAATAGGGTTTACCAAATACGAATATACCGCTGCATCTTCTACCTTTTCTACTGGTACTAATTTCGTTTCTTCTTTCTTACCAAATGGCGCGTACTTTACTAAATAATCGTTACCATGTGTTAAATTACCTCCGTAATGACCCGTAACACTTAGTAAAACAACGATAAGACTTAAAACAGAAATATTTGCTTTTACAGCATTAAAAGGAATTTTTACTTTTTCTATACGTATTAACCATGCCAAAAAAGCAACTATTGTTGTTGCTATCCCTAACCAAAAGTGGGTATCTACTGCGCTTGCATCATAATCGCCACTTAAAGACAGCATATAACCCAAAATACACGATAGTGCAGCACTTATTCCTCCTAACAATAAAGCTAAAGGTATAGCTGCGGTTAATGTTGGATTTTTTTTCCATCTACTAAATACTTCTAACACAAAAGCAAAAAATAAAAATCCTATTGGTAAGTGTACTACAAGTGGGTGAAACCTCCCTAAAAACAATACAAAATCTGGTGCTTGATCCATAAAATAAACAGTAACTAATTTTTTAAACGCGCTCTAATTTGTATGGCGCAGAATGATTTGCATTCCACTGACAGATGTATATATTTTTATCTTCATCAATACATACATCATGACCATGTAATATGGGTTTTTCATCTATTTGAAAAGATTTTTGAAGCTCTCCTCCTTTATAAATGGGCTCTGTACCTCCTGGGTTAGATACAACTTTATCGCCTTCTAAAATAGTTACAAATCCTGTATGATCTTTCCAATTTGTTTTTCCAACCTTTGGTTGCGACCAACATACCCCTGCATATAGATTATCATCATCAAAAACCGCTCTACATACTTGCATGTTAGGCATTTTTATGGTCTTAATATACTTACCATCTAAAGTAAAATATTTAAAACATTGCTCTGAACGTGATGTACAAACCACCATTGGATTGCCTTTTTCTCTATAATCTATAGCTACACCGTGTGCACTTACTAGCCTATAGTTAGGGTCTGGATTATCACTACCTCCCCAATGACGAATATATTTACCGTTTAAATCGTATTGTATAATTCTGCTTTGCCCATAACCATCTGCCACATAAATATCTCCATTGGGACCAATAGCGGTTTCTGTTGGACAAAAATCTTCTCCTGGTTTATAAACACCAATAGTTACGGGGTGTCCAATATCAAAAATCACTTTTCCGTCTACAGTAGTTTTTGCAACACGCCCATTGTGTTTTACCATTTTGTTATTTTTCCCTAAAGCCCAACCAGAATCTGCAATATAAAGCATGTCTTCGCCACCTTCATCATGTAGGGTTAACCCATGCCCCCCTTGATATGCTGTTCCCCAATAGTCTAATAACTTCCCAGATTTATCAAAAATTAATATGTTATTTTGTGGATGGTCTCCAATCATAATTAAGCGCCCTTTACTATCCATTACCATTTCGTGGCAATTAAGCAAGGGAATTCTTGTAGAACTTATTTGAGCCCAATTTTTTGTTAACTTATACCTATAATCTCCATGCCCAAGAATCGTATTTGTTTCATTAAGCAAATGATTAACACTCTCTTTGTTTGTAATAATTGAAGGTCCTAAAGCAGAGGAAGGTGTAGCTGCTAAAGCAGCACCTGCTATTGTTGCTTTTTTAATGAAGTTTCTTCGTGTATTTTGCATCATTTATTTTGGTTGGTTAAGGACTATTTATGTTAATAAATCTTTTACTACGTTCCCATGAACATCTGTTAATCTATATCTTCTTCCTTGGTGTTTAAAAGTAAGTCGTTCGTGGTCTACTCCAAATAAATGAAGTAAAGTAGCATGAAAATCGTGTACATGCACAGGGTCTTTTACTACATTATAACTAAAATCATCTGTTTCTCCGTACGAGAATCCTGGTTTTACACCAGCGCCTGCCATCCACATAGTAAATGCTTTAGGGTGGTGATCGCGCCCATAATTATCAGATGTTAATTGTCCTTGAGAATATACTGTACGTCCAAATTCTCCTCCCCAAATAACTAAGGTATCCTCGAACATACCACGCTGCTTTAAATCTTTTATTAAAGCTGCTGTTCCCTGATCTGTTTTTTTAGACTGACTTTGAACTCCTCCAGGGCAGTAATTATGCTGATCCCATCCTTGATGGTATAACTGCACAAATTTTACACCTTTCTCTAATAGTTTTCTTGCCATTAAACAATTGGCGGCATAAGTACCTGGATCCCTACTATCTTTCCCATACATTTCAAAAATATGTTCTGGCTCGTCTGACAAATCTGTAACCTCGGGAACAGAAGTTTGCATTTTAAAAGCCATTTCATACTGCGCCATTCTAGCTTGTATTTCTGGATCACCATAAGAATCGCTCTGTAAATCATTTAAATGACTTAAATAATCTAGCATATGCCTTCTATCATTACCATCATAATTTTCAGGGTCTGTTAAGTACAATACTGGGTCTTTACCAGATCTAAATTGTACGCCTTGGTGTTCTGTTGGCAAAAAACCATTACCCCATAAACTTGCTTTTAAAGGTTGCCCTTTTCCATTTTTAGAAACCAATGTAATAAATGTAGGCAAGTTTTCATTATCGGAACCTAAACCATAACTTAACCAAGAGCCAATAGATGGCCTACCAGGTAATTGGTGTCCTGTCTGCATAAATGTAATGGCTGGCGTATGGTTTATTTGATCTGTTTGCATACCTTTTATAAAGCATAAATCGTCTACAACCTCCGAAAGATATGGCATAGCATCACTAACCCATGCTCTAGATTCTCCATACTGTTTAAATTTAAACGTAGAAGGAGCTACTGGTAATGTACTTTGATTTCCACTCATTCCAGTTAGTCTTTGCCCTCCCATAACAGATTCTGGTATTTCTTTACCAAACATATCTGTTAATTTAGGTTTATAATCAAACAAATCTAATTGAGAAGGTCCTCCACTCTGAAACAAGTAAATGATTCTTTTAGCTTTTGGCAAATGATGCGGTAATCCTAATCTATTTTTATTATAGGTTTCTAAAATTCTTTCTTCCGTACTTTTATTTCCTACCGAACCAAACATTTTTTCGGTACCCAAAAGGCTTCCTAGTGCCAATGCACCTATACCTAAAGACGTTTGCTTTAAAAAATGTCTTCTATCTAACTGCTTTTCTAATTTCTGTAAATCTCTATTATTAGATGTTAATTTACTATGGTGATGATCATTACACATACTATTCTTTTTTAGCGATTAGCAATTTATCTTTTTGTTATTGTAGCATCGGTATTCATAATAGTACTTGCTACTACTGCATTTGCTGCAATGGAAGCTTTATCATCCAAATCGGATATTTTAAAAGCTCCTGTTTCTAACCAACCTTTTGTTTTATCAATATTACTGCTAAACTTTTTGTATTCTTCTTCTTGTAATTTAGATAAAGCATTTAATTCTTTTTCTGAAATGCTTCTTCCTGTTAACTTTTTAAAGGCTTTGGATATGCCTATTTTCACATCCTTTTCTTCGGTAATTTGCTTTCCTAATACTCTTGATGCTTCAATATATGTAGGGTCATTTAATATCACCAATGCTTGTAAGGGTGTGTTTGTTTTTTGTCTTCTACTAGAGCACAAATCTCTTGTAGGAGCATCAAAAGTTGCAATAGTAGGGTTAGGTACCGTTCTTTTCCATACAGTATACATACTCCTTCTATACAATCCTTCTTCGCCGTCTTGTACATAAGTATCTCCGTTTACCTTCCATAAACCATTTGGTTGGTAAGGTTTTACACTTTCTCCTCCTATTTTTTTGTTTAATAAACCTGAGGCATATAAAGCATTATCTCTTAACATTTCTCCAGATAGTCTTGCAGAAGGTCCTCTTGCCAACCATTTATTTTCATTATCTACAGCTAAAAGTTCTTTACTTATAACTGAACTCTGCTGATACGTATTGGATAGCATAATAGTTTTATGCAAGGCCTTTACATCCCATCCCGATTCTATAAAAGTAACCGCCAACCAATCTAATAATTTAGGGTGACTTGGTAATTCTCCTTGGTTTCCAAAATCTTCAGATGTTTTTACCAATCCTCTTCCAAATAAATTTTGCCAGTACCTGTTTACAGTAACCCTTGCCGTTAATGGATTATCTTTATGTGTTATCCATTTAGCAAGACCCAATCTATTTTTAGGAATACCTTCTGGCATTGGAAATATCTCTTCGGGTACATTAGAAAATACCGAATCTGTTGGAGAATCGTAATTACCCCTGTCTAAAATATAAGCTTGCCTATTATGCTTACTTTCTTTCATGACCATAATTTGCTTAATAGGATCTATACTATCTATTAAAACCAACCTATCCTTTTCTAATTTTTTTAAGGCATTACCGTAAGCTTTTGAATTTGCAGATAAGTAATACTGAACAAGCTTTTCTTTTTCTATTTTAGATAAATCTGTATGATTTTTTTCTTTGATTTTACTTAGCATATCTGCATTAGAAATCTGCATTATTTCAATCTCACTTAACTCTTTATTAAAAACCAATACATCATCAACGGTTGCCCCCCTTATACCTTTACCTCTCCATACCGCTCCAATACGCAATCCTGGCTCTAAACGAGGGCTTTGTGCTCCATATAACCTTAATCCATGGAAAATAATGTCTTTATATAAATTATCAAAAACGGTTTTCGTTTCTTGTTTTTGTCCATCTACATATATCGCTACTCCGTTTGCTTTACTAGAACCATTGTAAGTCATGGTTAATTGTACCCATTTCTCTTTTGGTATTTCGTTTAACGATTCTATAACAATTGCATTATCTGGATATACATGCGCTAATAAAGCTTCTAATTTATTATCCTTTATTTTTAAATGATACCCTCTAAAGCTATGTAATTCTGGGCTATTCATTTTATGAAAAATAACGCCTTCTTCTAAATCTTTAGGAATAAAAACCTGAATACCAATACTAAAGGGTTGGTTTCTTTGAAAAACACCAATATTATCCAAATCTAACCATGTATCACCATCCATATAAAGGCCATTACCATTTGCACCTTTTTTATAAATAGCTTTTTCGTTATCTACAAATTGTTGGCGCATTCTTATTTTATTTTTTCCATTGCCACCAATAGTATTTACTAATTTTTTAGTATTAAAATTAAGTTCCGCAATTAAACTACTAGGTTTTGTATTTAAAGAAAGTTTTTTATAGCTATTACTTGCTATCCACTGATTTGCTTTTACACTTTCTTCGCTTGTTGTTGCCTTAACTTTTTCTTCTGTTTCGTTAACAATAGTTTCTAAATAAGCTAATACTTCTTCTTGCTCTTTGGTTGGCAATAACATTGCAGGAACTGGTGTTGCCAAATCCCATGGAATTAACCCAGTTTCATCTACATTATTAAAAAAACTATACATTTCGTAGTAGTTTTTTTGAGAAATTGGATCGTACTTATGATCATGACACTTAGCACATGCATAAGACAAACCTAACATACCTTGGCTTACAGTAGCCGTTCTGTCCGCAACATATTCTGATCTAAATTCCTCATCAATAATTCCACCTTCTAAATTCTGAGGGTGTAACCTATTAAATGTAGTTGCCAATTTTTGTTCTCTTGTAGCGTTCTCGAACATATCTCCGGCTAATTGCCAAGTAACAAATTCGTCGTAAGGCATATTCTCGTTAAAAGATTTTATAACCCAATCTCTCCAAGGAGAAGTATCTCTATACCTATCATTACTATAACCATGTGTATCTGCATAACGGGCTACATCCATCCAATCTAAAGTCATACGTTCTCCGTATTGTGGAGATGCCAATAGGCGGTCTAATTGCTTTTCAAAAGCATTTTCAGAAGTATCATTTATAAAACTCTCTATCTCTTCTAACGTAGGAGGCAATCCTGTTAAATCAAAAGAAGCCCTACGAAGTAAAATTTCTTTATCAGCCTTTTTTGATGGAGAAAAGCCTTCTTGTTCTAATTTTGTAAGCACAAAATTATCTATTGGGCTACTAATAGCTAAGTCTTTATTTTTAACTACAGGTGGTTCGTGCTTTTCTGGTTTTATAAATGCCCAATGATCTTTATACTCTGCACCATCTTCTATCCATTTTACCAAGACTGCCTTTTCATAGTCTGTTAAAGTTAAATGAGAGCCAATTTCTGGCATTACAAGTTTTGGATCATCGGTCATTATACGGTGATAAAACTCGCTCTTATTTAATTTTTTTGGTTTTATAGCAAACTTACCTGGACTTTCAGATAACTCTGCATAAGCTAATTCTGGGGTATGAAGTTGTAAGCCTCCTTTGATATTACCTTTATCTGGCCCATGACATAAATAACACTTATCTGATAATATAGGTTTTACATGTTGATTAAAATCAACCTCTTTAGGTAATTTTTCATATTCAGCCGCAACACCATCTGGCAAATCTGGTCCTCCGCACGAAACCAAAGTCATAAACGCAAGAAAACTACCAAATACTACTAGTTTTATTTCTTTTTTAATCACTTTCATAAACAAACATATATAAACTTGACAAGTATAACGAAATTAGCCCAAAATATTGCGAAAGCCACAAAAGTCTATATAGACTTGATATAGACTAACCATATAAAACATATAGATTTAGAATTCAATTTTTAGAAAAAACAATTGTAATTAGTAGATTTACATGTAATTATAAAGTTTAATGAAACAAAAAACGTATCAACATTTAGTTTTACTATTTATTACTTTAAATCTAAGTTCTGTCTATACAATTTTTAGTCAAGAAGGCTTAAACTATCCCTATGATTCCATTTTTGAAGCTCTAGAAAGTCAGGATAGTATTGTTAGTTTTTGGAACAATAAATACAAAGTTGCCTTAGAAACTAAAGACACAATACTACAAATAAAAACACTAAACACATTAGGTGATTTGTATGCAAATCGTATTGATTATGACAAATCTTATGACAGCTACTGGAAAGCACTTTTGCTAGGGGAGAAACACAATTATTTTATTGAGGTTCCTAAAAGCTATAATGGTATTGCTACATTATATGATTTATACGAACGAAAAGACGAGTCCTTAGAGTACTATAAAAAATCTTTACGAATAGCCAAAAAACTTATTTCCGAAGGCTTAGTAGCTCCTAATGAAATAATTAAAAATTATCATAGCATGGCAAATTACTACTACTATGATAATAAACCTGCCTTAATGAAAAGTTATCTAGACTCTTGTGCAAAACACGCTGAGGGCAAAATTATAGAGACCCGATATTTAAAATCTAGAATTGCTTTTTTACATATACTTGAAAAAAAATATGAGCTTGCAGAAAAAGAATTATTAAGCATTGAAGAGGCTATGAAAAAGACGAATAAAATGTATTTAACAATATTTTATTCCTCTCTAGGCGACCTTTATCTAAACTGGAACAAACCCCATAAAGCAATTGATTACTATAATAAATCGAATAATTTTGCTATTAAAAACAAAAAGAACTTAAATTTTCTTCCTGATAATTATAAAAAATTATCCGACATCTATAACAAGTTAGGTGATAAGCAAAACTCATTAATATTTGGGTTAAAATCGTCCGAAATATATAGATATTTATACAGCAGTAGAAGCCCTAAAAATAAGTTTCTTTTAGAAATAAAAGACCAACTTATGTTAGAGCAACAACGATTAGAAAAACTAGCTGCCACTCAAAAGCTAGAAAAACTAGAGCACCAAGAATCTCTATGGCAATTACGATATATTATTATCCTAATTAGTATTATTTCTATTGTAATTACTGGGTTTGTATTTTATAGATACATTACCAACAAGCACGCTAATGAAAAGAAAATATTGCTTCAGAAAAAAAATATGGAGCAAAAACAATCTAAACAAATCTTAGAAATAAAAAACAAAGAACTTACACAATCTACATTACAACTAATTACTAAAGACGAATTATTAAGTGATATTAAAGCATCATTAAGTGCTATAAGTGCCGACCCAAACCCTACGAATATTAAAAAACTTATTAAAGAGATAAATATTAATTCTAAGGAAAATTGGAGCGAGTTCGAGAGTCGTTTTACCCATGTAAACGAAGGCTTTTATGAACGCATGAAAATTAAATATCCAGACCTAAGCCCTTACGATTTAAAAGTATCTGCCCTGGTTAAATTAGGTTTTAGCGGCAAAAAAATGGCCAAGGTAATGGGTATTTCTTACCAAAGTGCTAATACTGCTAGATATAGGCTAAGAAAACGTCTAGGACTAAATAAAGAGGATGATTTAGTTTCTTTTATAAAAGAAATATAGCTTTTAGTGCTTATTTATAAAAATTCATCTCATCTATATACTTCCACACAGTAGCTGGCAATAATGGTTTTATGTTTTTACCTGCTTTAATACTTTTTCTAATAAAAGTAGATGATATTTCCATAATAGGAGCAGCAACATACGCTACTTTTTCATGGTTTTTAAATTGCTCTGGAATAAGATTATCAGAAATTCTAGGATATACATAAATCATATGATTTTCTAAAATAACCTCATAATTTTTCCATTTATGGAGCCCTTTTAAATTATCCTCGCCCATTATTAAAGAAAAATTATAGGTATCGCCATATTTTTCTTCTAAATGCACTAGTGTATTTACCGTATAATTAGGTTGTGGTAAATTAAATTCTATATTACTAGGTTTTAACTTAGGATACTCGGCTACCACATCATATACCATTTGGTATCTGTGATGATTATCTAATAAAGAGCTCTTTACTTTAAAGGGGCTTTGCGGTGTTACTACAAACCAAACCTCATCTAAATTTGAGAACTCTACCATATGGTTAGCAATTGTTAAATGACCAATATGTATAGGGTTAAATGTACCAAAATACAGCCCTACTTTTTTACTCATTTTCAATTTCTTTTTTTCGTTTAACACCCACAAAATCGGCAACCAATTGGTGCGCTTCATTTAAAGCTGTATCCAAATCGTAATTCTTAATAATAGCATCAAACTGAGGCGCTGTAGCCAACTCTACAGATGCTTTAGCTATACGCATATTTATTTTATCTTCACTTTCTGTACTACGCTTTTTTAAACGTATTTTAAGCTCGTCTACACTAGGTGGCTTAACAAAAACTGCTAGGGTGTTTTCAGGGAATTTTTTCTTAATTCTAAGACCTCCTACTACGTCTATATCAAAAATTACATTTTTACCTTCTGCCCACAAACGCTCCACTTCTGTTTTAAGTGTGCCATAAAAATTATCTCTATAAACCTCTTCCCATTCTAAAAAATCATCATTTTTAATATGATTTTTAAAGTCTGATAACGATATAAAGTAATAATTAGCTCCATGTTTTTCATCGCCTCTACTTTGCCTAGAGGTTGCAGATATAGAAAATGCTAAATTAAGCTCAGATTGTTTTAGTAGGTGTTTTACTATTGTAGTTTTACCACTACCAGATGGTGCCGAAAATATAATAAGTTTACCGCCTTTCATTACAATACATTCAACATTTGTTCCTTAATTTTTTCTAACTCATCTTTCATTTGCACCACTACTTGTTGCATAGGTGCATAATTGGCTTTAGACCCAATAGTATTAATTTCTCTTCCTATTTCCTGACTTATAAAACCTAATTTTTTACCATTAGAGTCACTAGAATTTAAGGTTGAAGAAAAATAATCTAAATGGTTTAACAAACGAACTTTCTCTTCTGTTATATCATACTTTTCTAAATAGAAAATAAGTTCTTGCTCAAAACGATTGGCATCTACATTCTCCTTAATATCATTCACCGCTTTTTCTAAACGCTCTCTTATAGTAGCTATACGCTCAGCATCCATTCCTTTAACTTGCTCTAAAAGTTCTTTTAGGGTAATAATTCTAGCTGTAAAATCGTTTTCTAGAACCTTACCTTCTTCTGTTCTAAAAACATTTATTTCTTCTAGGGCAATTTTTAGCGTTTCTTGTATAGATTTATACTCGTTTAAATCTATATCTTCTCTTTCGGTTTTTAAAGCATCTGGCAAACGCATTGCTATTTCTAACAAACGTAAATCATCGCCATCTGCCACAGCTTTTAATTGCTCTATGTATTTTTTAACCACCCCTTCATTTACTTGTGACGAGGTATTGCTTCCTGTTTCTTCTATATACAATCCAAAATCTACTTTACCACGTACTAAAGAACCAGCTATTGTTCTACGTAACTCCAATTCCTTTTCTCTATATGTAGAAGGGATTCTGGCATTTAAATCTAAATTTTTACTATTTAGAGATTTTATTTCAATGGTGATTTTTTTTGTAGGAAGTTGTATTACGTGCTTCCCAAAGCCTGTCATGGATTGAATCATAAACTTTCTGAAATTTTAGCAAAGATAAGTAATACCAAAAGAATGTTATAAAGACCTAATATTACTATTTTTTACAATTCTCTTACCCAAATATTTCGGTAACTAACTCTACTATTGTCTCCGTGGTCTTGTAATCTTATTGGGCCTTTTCCGTGTGGTGGGTTTTTAGGCCATCCAATATACGGTGTAGTTCCTTTTATTTCTACATGGTCTTGTATTAAAATTCCGTTATGTAAGACCGTTAATGTTCCGGATTTTATTTTTTCTCCTTTTTTATTAAACTCGGGCGCATGGTAAATAATATCATATGCGTTCCATTCTCCAGAAGGCACGGAAGCTTTTACCAAAGGCACATGCTGTTTATACACCGCTCCTACTTGCCCATTTACATAGGTTTCATTATCATTATTATCTAAAACTTGCACTTCATATTTTCCCTGAAGAAATACTCCACTATTAGCTCTACTTTGCCCATTACCTTTTATGTCCTTTGGTGATTTCCACTCAATATGCAATTGTACACTCCCAAATTCTTGCTTGGTTTGTATATCTCCAGATTTATTTTTCACGCTCATACTACCATCTGTATTTACATACCAAGTAGCATTTTCTTTGGTTTTAGAATGTTCCCACCTCTCTAAATTATCTCCATTAAAAAGTACAATAGCATCACTTGGCACCCCTTGCTTTGTATTTGGAATAACAGTTGGTGGTACTGGAGTATAAAATTCTGTTTCCTCTGGTTTTGTAGGTTCTACTCCTGTATACTCTTCATGAATTATTATTGGCTTTGAAGTCTCTGTTTTATTCTCTTGCGCTTTGCAGGATATAGCAGTTATCCCCAAAGCCAATAATAATATATTTTTCATTTTATAAATTTATATTCCTAATATACTTTTTAGCATTTCTTTATCTGTATCTCCACCTGCAAAATCATCAAAAGTTTTTTCTGTAGATTCAATAATATGCTTTTGAATAAAAGGCGCTCCCTCTCTTGCTCCTTGTTCTGGGCTTTTCATACAACATTCCCATTCCATAACTGCCCATACATCACAATTATACTTTGTAAGTTTAGAAAAAATAGCACTGAAATCTACTTGTCCGTCTCCTAGTGATCTAAATCTACCTGCTCTATCTGCCCAATCAGAATAACCACCATAAACACCTTGTTTTCCTGTTGGATTAAATTCTGCATCTTTTACATGAAAAGCTTTTATATACTCATGGTAATAATCTATAAATGTTACGTAATCTAATTGCTGTAATACATAATGACTTGGATCATATAATATATTTACACGTTTATGGTTATTGGTTGCTTTTAAAAAACGTTCAAAAGAAACACCATCATGTAAATCTTCTCCTGGATGAATTTCGTAACATACATCTACTCCTTGCTCATCAAAATGATTTAAGATAGGTAACCAACGTTTTGCTAACTCTCCAAAACCCATTTCTACTAAACCTGATGGGCGTTGTGGCCAAGGATATACTGTATGCCAAAGTAAAGCTCCAGAAAAAGTGGCATGTGCAGATATTCCTAATCTTCTACTGGCAGTACCTGCTTTTTTTACAGTCTCTATTGCCCATTCTGTACGTGCTTTAGGGTTCCCTTTTACTTGTTCTGGTGCAAAACCATCGAACATAGTATCATATGCAGGGTTTACGGCTACTAACTGCCCTTGTAAATGAGTAGATAATTCCGTAATCTCTAATCCGTATGAATTTACCTTACCTTTTAACTCATCGCAATAAGTTTGACTTTCTGCGGCTTTATCTAGATCTATTAAAAAACTTTCCCATGTAGGAATCTGTATTCCTTTATATCCTAAATCTGCTGCCCATTTACATAAACCATCTAAAGAATTAAATGGTGCTTTACCATCTACAAATTGTGCTAAAAATACTGCTGGCCCCTTAATTGTTTTCATTATTGTGTATACTATAGATTTTATATTGATATTAAAATATTAAGAATTAAATCCTATATTTAGAGTGAGAATTTGTCTTATATTTTTTTCTTATTTGATAAGTTATAAATATAAGAAATAAGTTATAAAAAAGCTTATGTAATTAGGCTTTAGTTCTCGTATTTCTAATGAAAAAAACAATTAAACACTAAACCAGAATTAATATAATTATGGACAATGCATCAGCAAGAAATATGTGGGGAGATTATTTAGATGCCCACCTAGAGTACACCTCCATAGAAGCGCCAAAAGTTATTCATTTTTGCGATAATGAAAAAGATGCTAATGAATGTGCTAATTTGGTAAAATCTAATATAAAAAAAGCAACATCTTTTTCTTTATTAGGCATCCAATACAGGAACGAATCTTTACCAAAAATTGGTGATTTTATAGTGGTTACTGACTGGAACAAGGAAGCTGTTTGTATTATTAAAACAACCGCGGTAAAATTAGTGCCCTATTTTAATATTTCTGAAGATTATGCTAAAATTGAAGGCGAAGGAGACCAATCTTTAGCATACTGGAAAAAAACGCATTGGGATTATTATACTAGAGAACTTAAGGCTTATGGCAGAGTACCTAGAGAAAGTATGATTATTGTATGTCAGGAATTTGAAAAAGTTTATGGATAAACCTTCTATAGTTTACAAAACAAAAAAAATCCGCACAATGCGGATTTTTTTATGTTTTTATTTTAGATGTAACATTACTCTAAAGTAACCCAAGTATTTCCGCTTTTATGCGACTCTACCGTAGATTCTATAAAATCCATTCCACGTACACCATCTAACATCGTTGGAAACTCACCATCATTATATTTTTCTCCTCTAATTGCCTTTGCTGCTCCTAAATAAATATTTGCCATAGAATCAAAAATTCCTTCTGGATGCCCAGGAGGTAATTTTGTACCACCTAAAGACAATTCCGAATTATAAGCATGCCCTGGTTTGTATACCTGCAATGGCTCAGTATCACTCAATTTGTATAAAAAGTTAGGATTTTCTTGTTCCCATCTAAATGCAGCTTTTTCTCCATAAATAGCTATAGCTAATCCGTTTTCTTCGCCCGTTGCTACTTGACTCCCACGTATAACTCCTTTTACATGTTCTCCCATACGAATAAGAACTGTACCATCTACATCCATCTTATTATCTTCGTACAAAAAGTTAAAATCACATAATAATGATTCTACTTTTAATCCTGTGGTAAACTCTATTAAGTTAAAAGCATGCACACCAATATCTCCCATACAAGAACTAATTCCTGCTTTTTCTGGGTCTAAACGCCAAACTGAAGATCGTTTTTCTTTATCATGAATAATAGTATTTATCCAACCTTGATAATACCTTGCATCTACTTTATGTATTTTTCCTAAAGCACCAGATTTAATCATTTCTCGCATCTGGCGTACCATAGGATACCCAGTATAGGTATGTGTTAAAGCAAACACTGTTCCTGCTTTTTTATGCGCCTCTTGTAAAACTTTAGCTTCCTCTAAAGATGTTGTCATTGGTTTTTCACAAATTACATGAAAACCATTATCTAACAGTTTTTTCGCCATTGGAAAATGCAGAAAATTTGGCGTAAGAATAGAACATACTTGTATGCGTTCTTCCTTAGGCAATTTCATTTCCTCTTCTATAAACGTATCAAAATCTTTGTATATTCTATTGGTAGGAACATCTATTTCTTTCGCAAAAGCCATATTAGCGTCAAAATCTGGGTTAAATACTGCCCCAGTAATCTGATAGTTATCGTTAATATGTGCCGCTACTCTGTGCAATACTCCAATAAGAGAGTCTCCTCCGCCACCTAAAATTCCTAATCTAATTTTTTTTGCCATAAAAAATTTAACTTTTTAAACTATTCGTGTATTTGTGTAACTCTTCTTTCTTCTAATTTTTTACGCATAAAAAATAAGATTAAAAATAAAACTGTTGCTGCTAATGGAAAAAACATAAGCTTTCCTAAAGTTGCTTTTCCTGCAGCCAATTCTGCAATTTCTTGTGTTAACCCAGATGTTAATGCACTCTCACGAGCACCATCTAACCAAGAACCTATTACAGGTTGCCACATTCCGGTTGCAAGCATTCCTGCTCCACCAACCAACGACATTCCTAAAGCTCCTGTTTTTGGCAAATATTCTGATACAAAACCTATCATTGTTGGCCAGAAATAGCAAACTCCAAAAGCAAATAAAACGGCAGCAAAATATACCATATTTCCTTCGGCTATACTCATACTATATACTGCAACAGTTGTTATAATAGCAGACATTAACAAAACTCCAATAGGGTTTAATTTATGTACTATTGGTCCCGCAAAATAACGACCTAAAGCCATAATACCTGTAATCATTGCTAAAATTAACATTGGACTAGCTCCAGAATTTCCTAATATTTTTTCTATCCATTGCTGTGTACCAAGTTCTGATGTTGCTGTTAAAGTCATACAAAAAGCTATGAATATAAATAATGGTGTTGCCAATCCTTTTATATTCACAGAAGTATTTGTTTCTATATGCTGACTCTCTGGAAATTTTTGTTTAAAGAATAAATACCCGTAAACTAAAGTAGGTATTAACATTATCCCTATTTGCATTTGCCAACCTAAATCAAAATCTGACATGAACTTAGATATTAAAGCCCCTATTACAATTCCTCCAGGGAACCATACATGAAACTTATTTAACATTGCCGTTCTATTGTTGGTATACATATCTGCTATCATAGGATTACAACCTGCTTCTACAGAACCATTGGCAAAACCAATTAAAAAAGAAGAGACTAAAAGAGTTACAAAACCTCCGGCAAATATTGTTAATATTAAACCTAGTAAATGAGATACAAAAGCTAAAATTAATAATTTTCGTGCTCCTAATTTATTATATAATAGTCCTCCAAAAATAGTAGCTAAAGGAAAACCCCAAAACGCCATACTATTTACCCACCCTAACTGAGTATCAGATAAGGTAAATTGTGTTCCTAAATCTGCTAGTATTCCTGCGCGTATAGCAAAAGTCATTGCCGTTACTATTAAAGAAATACAGGCAGCTAAAAAAATCTGCTTCTTATTAACTCCTTCCATAATATTTATTCTTGGTTTGTTATTTTTATTTCTGGTTGTTTTTACACCTTTTTTAAAAGTAAGGTATACTTCCCAAATGTATTTATATCAATGATAGATTCAAAAAAAAAGCATCAATAAATTATCTGAAATACACTATCTATTTGCATAGATAGTGTAATTATATAGCTTATTAAACTATTCTCTAATTATAATTATTACAAAAACGTTTTCGTAAAAAAATGATATCTTTTATTTTAGTTTTGCTGATGCCGCTATTAATAAGTTTTTTGTAGCTAAAATTCCATCTTCTTCTCCCATTTTATGGCCTTCATACTCTACACCTATAAATCCGTTATATCCTTCATTTTTAACAATTTGAAGTAATTTACCGTAATCTAATTTTGTTTCATTACCTGCTTCATCAAAATTATACGATTTAGCACTTACGGCTTTTGCAAAAGGCATTAATTCTTCTACCCCTTTATAATTATCGTACTCTTCTATACATTCAGACCCATAGTAAGAGCCATCTTTTCTTTTTACACAAAAATTACCAAAATCTGGTAGTGTTCCACAGTTATCCATTCCAACTTTTTCCATTACCTCTGCCAATTTAGATGCATTAGATGATAATCCTCCATGGTTTTCTACAATTACATTTACATGCTTATCTTTAGCATAAGTAGCTAATTGCTTTAGTCCGTCAACAGCATTTAAAACCCATTCTTCGGCAATTTTACTTCCCATTAAATTAACTCTAATAGAATGGCAACCCATTGCTGCTGCTGCATCTACCCATTTGTAATGGTTTTCTACAGCAAGCTTACGCTCCTTAGCATTAGTAGTTGCTAAATCTCCTTGCCCATCTATCATAATAATTAAGTTTTTAAGCCCATGCTTATTACTTTCTTCATTACACTTTTTAACAAAAGATGCCATAGCTTCCTTGGAGTAGTTTGCTGCTTCTAATT
The DNA here is from genome assembly GCA_947492955.1 of uncultured Cellulophaga sp. Lineage (GTDB taxonomy): Bacteria > Bacteroidota > Bacteroidia > Flavobacteriales > Flavobacteriaceae > Cellulophaga. Next base: position 330,240 of record CANLOV010000002.1, read on the forward strand.
CCTTTTTATACAGCTGACTTACATATTCCAAACCTTCAAAACCCCAAGATTTTGCCTTTTCGGCAAAAGAATATGGATCCAAGCCCTCTTCTAATATCATTTTGTGTATAGACCATTGCGCTAAAGAGAGTTTAAAAAATGGCTTTGCTTTCACAGGTTCTTTTACCTCTATTACTTCTTGTTTTTCTTCTTTCTTAGCTTCCTTACAAGAATATATCATTGAAAAAACAATAACCCCTAATAGAACCCTTTTTAATAATTCACTTTTTTTCATTTATTTTTTATTTTCATTAAACCCAACAACTACATCGATATAGTTATTATAATCATAGTATTTACAGCGTTTAAATGTAAAAAATTAATTTTATATTTATGAAACATATGAAATAAACAAAAAAAATATGAGCAAGTTCTATTATAACAAAGAGCAAGAATCTTATGATGCAATTGTAGTTGGCACTGGTATAAGCGGTGGCTGGGCAGCAAAAGAGCTTTGCGAAAACGGTTTAAAAACACTTGTTCTAGAAAGAGGTAGAATGGTTACACATATAAAAGATTATGTAACTGCCCATAAAGACCCTTGGGATTTTCCAAATGGCGGCATGCCAACCCAAGAAGATATAAAAAAACAGCCCAAACAACACCGAAGTGGTTATACTACGAAAGCAGAAAGTAAAGATTGGTTTGTAAATGATTTAGAACACCCTTACAATGAAAAAAAACGTTTTGATTGGATGCGTGGCTATCACGTTGGAGGGCGTTCCTTACAATGGGGAAGGCAATCTTACCGATTAAGTGATATAGATTTTAATGCGAATAAAAATGATGGACATGGTATAGATTGGCCTGTACGCTATAAAGATATAGCTCCATGGTATGATAAAGTTGAGACATTTATTGGTATAAGTGGTGAGGCTCTTGGATTACCACAACTACCCGATAGTAAATTTTTACCTGCAGTAGAATTAAACTGTGTAGAAGAACATTTAAAACAAAAAGTATCTGAAAATTTTGATGGAAGAGTAGTTACTCCTGGAAGGATTGCCCATATTATGGGAACAAAACAATTTGATGGAAGAAGCAAATGTCAGTTTCGCAATCGTTGTATACGAGGCTGCCCTTTTGGTGCTTATTTTAGTAGCTTATCATCTACATTACCTGCTGCAGAAAAAACAGGGAATATGACTCTTAGACCAGATTCTATAGTCTCTGAAGTTATCTATAACCCTGATACTAAAAAAGCAACGGGTGTAAAGGTTATTGATAGAATTACTAAAGAAGAATTTATTTTTAAAGCTAAGGTAATATTTTTATGTGCTTCAACAATTGCATCTACCTCCATACTTATGCAATCGAAATCGGATAGTTTTCCTAACGGTATGGGTAATACATCTGATCAATTAGGCAGAAATATTATGGACCACCATCTTAAGGTTGGAGCCTACGCTAAATTCGATGGTTTTAAAGATATATATTACAAAGGAAGACGTCCTGGCGGTATTTATATTCCTAGATTTAGAAACCTTGGAAAAGATAGCGACCAAAAAGACTATATCCGTGGATTTGGTTATCAAGGTAGAGCAACCAGAGGTAATTGGGAAGATTCTATTACTGAATTATCTCATGGAAAAGATCTTAAAGAAGCCATATTAAAACCTGGCGGATGGACTCTAGGCATAATGGGTTTTGGAGAAGTTTTACCTTATGAAGAAAATAGATTTACTTTAGATTATAACAAAAAAGACCAATGGGGTTTACCTACTGTTACTTTTGATGCTGAGTTAAAAGAAAATGAAATTAACATGCGTAAAGACATGAAGCAATCTGCAATAGATATGCTAAAAAAATCTGGTTTTAAAAATGTTATTGGTTTTGACAATGAAATAGGATTGGGTCTTGGCATTCATGAAATGGGTACTGCTCGTATGGGTAAAGACCCCAAAACATCTGTATTAAATGCCAATAACCAACTGCATGACGTACCAAATGTGTATGTAACAGACGGCTCTTTTATGACATCTGCCAGTTGTGTAAACCCATCTTTAACATACATGGCATTTACTGCCAGAGCAGCAAATCATGCCGCAAAAGAACTTAAAAAAGGAAGTATATAATGGATAGAAGAAAAGCGCTTAAAAACTTAGGATTATCACTTGGCTATACTGTTGCTACTCCTACTCTAATTAGTATTTTTCAAAGTTGTAAAAACAAAAATGAAACTACTTGGGTTCCAGACTTTTTTACAAAAGAAGAAGGAGATATTATAATAAAACTAGTTGATCTTATTCTTCCAAAAACAGATACCCCTTCTGCTTCAGAAGTTAATGTACATTTATTTATAGATAAATTTATAAATGAAGTAATAGAAAAAAAAGAACAAAAATTATTAAAAGCTGGGCTTAGCAAATTAATTTCTAAAACAATAAAAGCCTCTAATAAAGAGACTGTAATAGATTTAACATCAGAAGATTTAGATATAACTTTAGAAAAGTCTTTAAAAATTTCTAAAGAGCAAGCAAAAAGCAACAAACAAAAAATAAATACTTACAAAAAAAGTATACAAAACGAAGTTACCATAGCTGAACTTAATGATGATGCTACTATTTACGCTTTTACTTCTGAATTAAGAGACTTAACAATTTTAGGATATAGAACATCTGAATACATAGGAGAGGAAGTCTTAGCATATTTACCTATTCCTGGTGAGTATATTCCTTGCGGAGACTTAGAAGAATTAACAAAAGGAAAAGCATGGTCTTTGTAACAAACAGCTAAAAAAACACCTTAAACTTTGCAATAAATATATTATTTTAACGTTTAATTTAAGTAATTAACATTTTTTATAATCCAATTGTTAATTTAGTAACGTATATATAAAATAAATCAATAAAACCCCAAAACAAAATGGATAATCATATTATATTCTTATTGCTTTATGGTTCTGCTCTAATAGTAGCTAGTATTTTAAAGCCTATTATTAAAAAATAATAAATCCTTATCTTTTTAAAATTACATTAAAAAAGATAGTATTTACATAAACAAAAACAAATTATAGTATAAAAAATGCCCTCTAATAGAGGGCATTTTTTATAAGTAAGGTTGTAATATTTGGGCTTCTAATAATGTTATGATTGAGCAATTAGGTTAATTTGGTTATAAACACAATCACTTAATAATATGGTAAATATATATAAAACAATACTTTACAGAAATTATATGTTGTGAATTTATATTATTCTGTTGTTGCTCATACGAACGGTATATTTTTTCGGATTAATAACACAGATAATATTTATATCTTTTATTTTAACGCAACGATTTCTCTTTTCTACATCTTGTTTACAAAACAATTACACATGAAAAAACTTATTTTTATCAATGTTATTATCTTTTTTTTAATTAGCTGTAATAATGATGATAACGGTACAAAAACTGAACACCCTATTAATGGCTCTTGGAATTTAAAAAATGTTTCTGGAGGTATTGTAGGGGTTAACCTCGATTATAATACAGAACAAGTTGTATGGACTTTTAACGAAACTAATAACTCTTTAGAAGTTAAAAACAATATTATAACTACAGGTCCTAAAAATATTTATTCAGGATTGTCTACTGGCACTTATACTTATGAAATAAAAATAGATGAAGAAAAAGAAATTCTATATATAAATGAGGCTTTATTTGGAGTAATTAAAATAGAAAATGAAATACTAACAATAAATGATAATTTGGCTGCTGATGGTTTTCTATACACCTATAGCAAATAACAGCAATATTAAAACAGTAACAACAAAAAAAATGCCCTCTTATTAGAGGGCATTTTTTCTAAGTAGGATTTGTTAAGATTTGGTAAATCTTTAAGGTTTTAATTAAGCTCCGATTTGGGGAAATCTAAGCATTTAGTGTATTAAATAATCATGTTAGTTTTGGGGGTAAACATATTCTCTAATTACACTGTAAATATAGAACAAACAATGTGTAGTATTGGTTTTTTGTTGTGAAGTAACCAAAAAGTGTTGTGAAAAAAACCCACAATGTTTTGTGTCCGATGAATAACATTCTACCCCTAGCTTACTATTTTAATATTCATCTAAATTCTCAGGATATAAAAAATTATTATATGGAAAACGGGTTATATGTATATCTCTTACTTCATCGTAAACCCTTTTTCTAAACTCGCTTAAATTTTCTTTATTTAAGGCAGAAATAAATAATGCTCTATCTCCAACTTTCTGCATCCAAGTTTGTTTCCACTCATCAATTGTAAAATGCTTTTCTGTTCTTTCTGTAATTAAATCATCATGATCTATAGTTTCATGCTTATATTGATCAATCTTATTAAAAACCATTATAATTTTTTTATCAGCACTATCAATCTCATCTAAAATTTTATTTACAGATGCTATATGCTCTTCAAAATTAGGATGCGATATATCTACAACATGTAATAATAAATCTGCCTCTCTAACCTCATCCAATGTACTTTTAAAACTTTCTACCAATTGCGTTGGTAATTTTCTAATAAAACCTACTGTATCTGTTAATAAAAAAGGGAGGTTACCAATAACTACTTTACGCACTGTAGTATCTAGTGTAGCAAAAAGCTTATTTTCCGCAAAAACATCACTCTTACTTACTACATTCATCAAGGTAGACTTACCAACATTGGTATACCCCACCAAAGCAACACGTACTAGAGCACCACGATTACCGCGTTGTACCCCCATTTGCTTATCTATTTTTAAAAGTTTCTTTTTAAGTAAGGATATCCTATCTCTTACAATACGTCTGTCTGTTTCTATTTCTGTTTCTCCAGGTCCACGCATACCAATACCTCCTTTTTGGCGCTCTAAGTGTGTCCATAAACCTGTTAACCTTGGTAATAAATATTGATATTGTGCTAGTTCTACCTGCGTACGAGCATTACTAGATTGAGCTCTTTGCGCAAAAATATCTAAGATAAGACTTGTACGATCTAAAATTTTACAACGCAACTGCTTTTCTATATTTCGCTGTTGTGCAGGAGAAAGCTCATCATCAAAAATAACAGTACTTATTTTATTTTCTTCTACAAAAGTCTCTACTTCTTGCATTTTTCCTGTACCTATATAGGTTTTTGGAAAAGGGACATCTACTCGTTGTACAAAACGTTTGCTTACCTCCCCACCCGCTGTATAAGTTAAAAACTCTAACTCGTCCAAATATTCCTTTACCTGCACCTCATTCTGTTCTCTAGATATAACACCTATCAAAACTGTTTTTTCGTACGCAGTATCTTTTTTCTCTAACATAAAAACAAATTAAAGTGCAAATCTAATTAATAGTTCGTAAGCTATTTTTGTATTTTTGAAAACAAACCCAAAATAAATATGTTTCTTTCCCTATTTAAAAAAAAATCTAAAAAAAAGAACCTGCACACTATTGGCTTTTACAATCTAGAAAATTTATTTGACACTATAGACGATCCGGACACTTTAGATGATGATTTTACTCCTAATGGATCAAAAAAGTGGACGAATAGACGATATAAGAAAAAAGTATACAAGCTTGCTAAAACAATCTCTAAACTAGGGATAGAATCTACCGGACATGCCCCTGTATTATTAGGTGTAGCCGAAGTAGAAAACAGAGAGGTAATGACAGACCTTATATCTGCCGAACCCTTAAGAGATATTACTTATGATTATGTGCATTACGATTCTCCTGATGAAAGAGGTATAGACACAGCACTTATATACGATACAACCTATTTTAAAGTTATTGCTTCTGAGCCAATAACTCTATACCTAGAAAACCCAAATGGAGAAAGAGATACTACTAGGGATATATTATATGTCTACGGAAAATTAAATAACGAAGATGTTCATGTTTTTGTAAATCATTGGCCCTCTAGAAGATCAGGCGACGTAGAAACCGAATACAAAAGATTAAAAGCTGCGGACACTATAATAGAACGCATGCAAAAAATAGAAGAAAAACATCTAAACCCCAACTATATTATTATGGGAGATTTTAACGATGAGCCATCTTCTGCCAGTATTCAAAAGCTAATGAATACACAATCCTTGTACAACCCAATGGAAAAACTCCATTCTCCTTTAAGAGGAAGTGCCAATTATAGAAAAAACTGGAGCTTGTTTGATCAAATTATTATCTCTCATAATTTCTTTGATTATAAAAAAGGAACACATAGTTACACTGAAGCTGATATTTTTGACGAACGTTTTTTAAAAGAGTGGGAAGGCAAGTTTAAAGGTAATCCCTATAGAACTTATGTTGGCACAAAATACTTGGGCGGTTATAGTGATCACTTTCCTGTATACATACAGTTAAAGTTTAATAAATAACTTTAGTTCGTTACACCTCACTTTGTAGGAGTTTCACAACAAACACGATGCATTTTATCGAATAAAGAGTGTTTTTAGTCGACACCTCGTTGTCTTTTTAATATTTTTGTAGTACAAATCCTACTAAAATTGTTATGCACTTAAAAAGACCCATATTACGTAAGACAGCATTATTAACAAGTTTTATATGCTTTTTAGGTCTTATGGTAAATGGGCAATCTACCAAACAAGCGCTAAAAATAAAAGAAAAACTTAATATTTCTAAAATAAAAGTATTTACTTCAAATCTAGAAGAAAATTATACTTCAAAGCAAGCGAAAATAACAAACATTGCTAAAGCTAAAAGTTGGAAAATATCTGAAACCACATTAGATGGCAACTATTCAGAATTACAAGATATTGGTCCAGATGGCACACCACTATATTACACAACACTTAGCGATAATGTAAGTAAAGTTTCTAGAGCAGATGCCATGCACGATAATGGCTTATTGGGCATAGGAATTAACGGAGAAGGGATGAAAGTTGGTATATGGGATGCTGGTGTTGCACTAACCACACATCAAGAATTTGATACACGTGTAGTTATTACAGATAACACTAACGAAATAGCATCGCATGCAACAATGGTATTAGGAACTATGGTTGCTTCTGGTGTTAAAGCAAAAGCAAAAGGAGTTGCCTACAAAGCAAATGCTATTACAAACGATTGGAGAAAAGATAAAATTGAAGTTACCCATGCTGCTTCGGAAGGTTTATTACTTTCTAATCACTCTTACGGAATACGATCAGATCGTGTACCAGATTGGTATTTTGGCTCTTATATACGTGTTTCTCAAGAATGGGATAACATTATGTATAACCTACCTTATTATTTAATGGTAACTGCAGCTGGTAATACACAACGTTTAGAAAATAACCAAGCTCCTTTTTATGGAAAAAGTGCAGATGGGTATGATTTAATGCTAGGTTTTACTGCATCAAAAAATGGAATTACAGTAGCAGCAGCAGATACAAGAGTAGATAATAAAGGAAATATATTGGATGCCACAATTGCTTCCTACAGCAGCTTTGGCCCCGTGGATGATGGACGTATAAAACCAGATATTGCGGGAAGTGGCTCCAATATATTTTCTACAAACTCATCAGGAGAAAAAAGCTACGATACTTTTTCTGGAACATCAATGGCGTCTCCAGGAGTAACTGCATCTATGTTACTTTTACAACAGTATTATGAGAAGCTAAATGCTAATTATATGAAAGCTGCTACTTTAAAAGGGCTAACCTTACATACTGCCGATGATGTAAATGAAAAAGGACCCGATTATAAAATGGGCTGGGGGATCATGAATACAAAAAAAGCTGCAGAACTAATTACGAACAAAGAGTACAGCTCTAAAATTTCTGAAGAACAATTAAAAGAAGGCGAAAGTTATAGCATTACAGTGAACACAAACGGAAAAACTCCTTTAATAGCTTCTATTTCTTGGACAGACCCTGCTGCTGAATATGTTAATAAGGGTATTTTAAACGATACTACACCAGCCTTAGTAAACGACTTAGATATTCGTATTACCGATGAAGAAGGAAATACCTATTTACCTTGGAAATTAAGTGCTTCTAACGCTAACGCTCATGCTAAAAAAGGAGATAATAGTGTAGATCCTTTTGAAAGAATAGAGATAAATGCACCAAAAGGAACCTATACAATTACTATTAGCCATAAAAACAATCTAAAAAATAAGTCGCAAAATTTTTCTTTAATCGTTTCTGGGATAAAAATGACCGACTGTGTTATAGAACAACCTAAAAACATTACACTTTATTCACCTATAGATGATGCTATTTCGCTAGAATGGAACAGTATAACAGATGCTTTTTATGAAGTACAATATAAAGAAAAAAATACGGCTGATTGGTCTATATTGTATACCGATAAAAGTAATATTTCATTAGGAAACCTTAAAAAAGGTAACACTTACGAAATACAAGTAAGAACATATTGTACAGAAAATATTATGTCTGATCACTCTTCAAAAGCTACTTTTACTTTTAATGGTGAAAAAACAGACCTATCTACTGTTAGTGCTCTAGAAACTTATTCCAGTGAATCGGAATTACAATACTCCATATTTCCAAATCCGGTGGCAGAATACATTAACCTAGACGGAAATTTATCAAACGAATGTTCTTATAACATAGTTAATATAGCCGGAGTAATTGTAAAAAAAGGAATAATTAAGGAAAAACAAATTAACATTCTAAATTTACCTGTTGGATTATATATCTTAACTGTGAACGATAAAAAAGGAACTAAGTCTAGTAAGTTTTATAAAAACTAAATCCTAGCTATTTCATGTTCTTCTAGTAACTCATCATTTCTAAGTCTAAGAAAAACTTGTGCTGTAGTAATTACATCTAACTCGCAATAAGTAACAATTCTATCTAAATTATTTTCCTCATAATAAACATCTCTAACCATACTCCCATCTATATCTTCTTTAGGAGACGGAATACCTAATACATTTGCCATTAATTTTAAAGATGTGTAATGTTTATAATCTCCAAACTTCCACAACTCTAGGGTATCTAAATGTGGTACTTCCCATGGTTTTTTACCAAACAGATTTAATTTATAAGGTAAATCTATACCGTGTATAAGCATACGCCTAGCTATGTAAGGAAAATCGAACTCTTTTCCATTATGGCCACATAATAAATGCTTAGGGTTACTAAAATGACCTTCTAAAAGGTTCTTAAACTCTTTTAATAAATTAGCCTCGTCTCCATAAAAGGTAGTTACTCTAAAGTTTCTGTTATCTCCTTTAAAATTAAAGTAGCCTACAGAAACACATATAATTTTTCCAAATTCTGCCCATATACCTGCTCTATCATAAAACTCCTCAGCAGTGTATTCTTCTTTTCGTTGGTATTTAGATTTATGTTCCCAAAGCGCTTGTTTTTCATCATCTAAATTCTGAAACTCTGGTTCTTCAGGAACAGTTTCAATATCTAAAAAAAGGATATATTCTAGATTAATTTTTTGTAGCATTTTGAATTATTCTAACATATTAATGCCTTTAAATATACAAACAAAAGCATAATACAATTCTATAAGATTAATTTCAATTAAAAACAAAACAAACCAATTAGTCTGTTTAATGCTTTATTAAAACCTTTCTATACAGGCTATAAAAATAAAAACATCGATAAAATACTCCTTTTAAGAAGATAAAAAAACAAAACAGACTAGTTGGTCTGTTATAATTAAAAAAGTGATTGTTGTTTTACGGGGCTTTCGTGATCTAAAAGCCATTTTTTACGATGCAATCCGCCTGCGTATCCTGTTAATGAACCATCGCTTCCTATTACCCTATGGCATGGAACTATAATCCATAATGGATTTTTACCATTTGCAGCAGCAACTGCCCTAATTGCTTTTGGGTCTCCTAATGTTTTAGATAATTCTAAATAAGAAACTGTTTTTCCGTAGGGAATATCTTGTAAAGCTTTCCATACACCCTTTTGAAAATCTGTTCCTTGTGGGTTTAAATCAATATTAAAAATTGCTCGTTTCCCATTAAAATATTCTTTAATTTGATACACAGCATCTTCTAATATTTCAGGGATAATAGTAGTTGTTTCTTCCTCGTTATTTAAAACTACAAAAGATTGCAGGCCATATTCATCACCCTCTAATACAGCAACACCAATTGGTGTTTGTATTATTGCTTTTTCCATTAGTTTGTTTCGGTATCTTCTGCCAACATACCCATTTTCTTAGCACGTACTTCCCATTTTTTACGGGCTAATTGTTGTAAATCTTCTGTTGTATCACTCTCATCTACTATTTCTAAACCTAATAGCGTTTCTATAACATCTTCCATAGTTACTAATCCGCTAACAGAACCATACTCATCTACTACTAAGGCTATTTGTTGTCTTTCAGCAATAAAAATATCAAACAACTCAGGAATAGGTGTATTTCTTTTTGTTACTATAATATCTCTTTTTATACTAGATAAAGGTTTGGCTCCGTTTTCATGAATCATCTCCTCTAACATTCTGTCTTTAAGTATAAAACCCGTAATTGTATCTTGGTTTTCTCCATAGATAGGAATTCTAGAAAAACGCATTCTAGGGTTTTCTTTAAAAAAAGTTTCTATAGTGGTTTTTTCATCTGCTATTTTCATAACAGTTCTTGGCGTCATTACATGTTTTACCTCAATCTCACTAAACTGTAATAAATTCTTAATTACTTTAGACTCTGATTCTTGAAAAACACCTTCTTCTTGTGCAATATCTGCCATAGCCGTAAAATCTTCTCTACTAAGTACACTTCCATGGCCTCCTTTACCTCCTACTAGCTTAGTAAATAGTTGTAAAACCCATAACAAACCAGTGTATTTTAAGCCTAAAACCATAATATTTAATGATTTAGAGGTGAAATTGGCTAATTTTTTCCAGTAAGTAGCACCTATGGTCTTTGGTATAATTTCTGAAGCTACTAATATTAAAATAGTCATGATAGTAGATACAACTCCTACCATTAATTCTTCGGAAAAAGTAACTCCAAAAATAGTACGCTCTGTACTACCATACAATTCTGTATACGCTACTTTTGCTTGCACACCAACTAATATTGCTCCTACCGTATGTGCAATTGTATTTAATGTTAATATAGCAATAAGAGGTTTATCTACATCTTTTTTTAATGCTTCTAGTGTTTCTGCGTAAGCTTTACCTTCCTTTTTCTTTACATTAACAAATGTAGGGGTAACGCTTAGCAATACTGCTTCTAAAATTGAACATAAAAAAGAAAAAAAGATAGATACAAACGCGTAAATAATTAAAAGAGCCATGGTTAATGTTTAGAGTACTAAAATAAGGATAAATTAGGTTAATTTATTGTGTATTTATAAACAGTTTACAATAATATAAATACTTTTATAAAAAAAGTACGCTTTGTTCTATACAAAACAAAGTGTGTTTTCTCATTTCAATTAAAATATATTCTCTTAAAAACTATTTTACATCTAAAAATATTCCTCCAGAAATAGAAGGGCTTGCAAAGATAATTCTTCCTTCAAAAGCACTAGTATAATTAAACGACAATCCTAGCTTTTTACTAATATAATACGCAGCCTCTATACCAGCAGAAGTATATTCTACATTATTAGCAAAAATGCTTCCTTGGCTATTATTTTGTGCAGATAAAGACCCATTTTTTAAAGAGCTTACTCTATCTAAACGCCCAATGAGCCATAGTTTTTCGTTTAATAAATTAACACCAAGCTCCAAACCTACTCTAAATTCATCTGAAAAATCTTCTGTTCTATTATTATACCCTGTATACACTTTTGCATAAAGAGGAATTTCCTCTAATTTAAAAGGCATTCCTAAATTTAGTAAAACTAACTGATTAAATTCTCCATCTCCTGTTTGTAAGCTACCTTTTGTTTTACCTACTGGTAATCCAAATTTAAGCGTAGTAGAAAGAGCTATGTTTTTATTTTTAAATAAGCTGTAAGAAACACCAACATCTATGTCACCAACACTATTTAAAGCATCACCAGAAGTTAAAAGATCACCTGTTGTTCCCGATAACACATCATTTTGGTAAGAACGAGAGAAAAAAGGTAAATAAACCAGAACATCTAATTTATCTGCTAAACCATATTCTCCATAAAAACTAATATTAAATTGTCCTTGCGTTATATTAGGATCTATAGCTCCTGTATCTGTATAATGCTGATCTGATTGTATATTCCAAGCAGAAAGTTTATAATATCCTTTGCCTTTTCCTTTAACCCACTGAGAATATATAGTGTTAGAAAATAAAATTAATACCGCAATAAATGCAAAAATTGTTTTAATATTCATTAATAAAATATGTAGTGTTAATTAATTTCTCCTTCTCCAATTTTTACGCCAAATGGTTTACACCAATATAATACGTGTGAATACCTTTTAAGTCCTATGTCTGGTATTGTGTAGGAGTGTGCACCATTAAATACTGTAACTTTTCCTATTTCATAGGCATCTCCTCCTACTGAATTAGGATTGTTAGAAAGGTAAACATAAAGACCTGGCAAACTAGATGAAGCTATATAATTGCTATCTATACTTAACAATAAGTCATTCGTATTTTCTATTTGACTTAAAGTAAAATCACCTACTAAACTATAGCTACTTGTGGTTACAATTGCTCCTGTTTTCTCATTATCATCATTTTCTTCTTCTACTGGTTGTTCTTTACCAATTCCTCTTACAACAAGAGACTCTCTATCTTCTACCGTTATGTTATCTTGATTTAGAGATGCTTTTATAGCTACTTCCCCTTCTTTTAACCCTGTAGCCAAACCATTTTCATCTATAGCTACTATTGTTACATCAGAACTAGACCACGAAATATCCAAATCTTCTACTTCTCCAACATTATTTAAATATATGGCTTCAAACTGATGAAATTCATCTACTTCAATATTTTTTACCGAAGAAGTTATTCTAATGGTAGGCTCTACGGCATCATCTATAAAATCTTCTCCAATACAGCTGTTAAACAATATCGTGAAAAACAATAGGTATCTATAATGCTTCATTTTATTCTTTTGTTAGGAGTCGGGTTATCAATAACCAACTTACAGTTTTTTTAAACACGTAACATCACCACCCCACAAAACGTGGAGGCTTAATCTCATTTAAATTTAAATATACTAATATTTGTCCTCTATGATGGGTAACATGATCTTGTAATAAATTTAAAATTTGCAGTTTTGTTTTAGGTCCTGCAAAAAATTCTACTTCAGTACTTAAATCTTCTGGTTTTGTATTTTTTATAATTCTAGAAACACTATCAAAACTCTCTGTTAATAGCTTTATAACTTCTGCTTTACCGATTGTTTCTACTTCAATCCCTTTTTTATCAAACTTTTGTTCTAAGAAATATGTTGTACTTAACCACAACATATTTGCTCTAATATGCATTAACTGTTCTTTAAACTCCATTTGGCGTTCAGTGGGTTTATAGCTATACTTATCTTCTGGCATAGCCTCAGCAATTTCTAATAAATAGGTTTTAGAATTTTCCCATTTTTCTAAAAAGGTAGGGATTACCAAATCTTGAGCATTCATCGTTATTGGTATTAATAAAATTATTATGAAAATTGATTTTTTCATGAGATTTGAATACATTTTTTATCTATATTAAACAAATTTGAATAAAAATTCAAAAAAAGAGGTTAAACTTAAAATTCCCCAAATAATAGGCAGTATAAATACTATATATATAAAATATGTAAGTAAACTCGTTTCTCGTTTAGAAAGAACCACCAAAAAAACATAAACAAGTAAATAATAAACAAACAAAAAAGCAAAAGGATAAACAAGAAAACTGTTATATCCTTTCATATTTAAAGTTATAATAATTCCTAAAACAAATACCGCTAACAATACTAAAGATAATATCTTTAGCACATTCATTGCTTTTTCACCTTTTAATAAAGAAATTTTATTGCCCATTTATGATTACTTAATATAATAAGTATCAAAATACAGAATATACTACCCCAACAAATTTACCGCATCTTTTGCAAAATAACTTGCAATAATATTTGCTCCTGCTCTTTTCATAGCAATTAATTGTTCCATCATAACAGCATCATGATCCAACCAACCTTTCTCAGCTGCTGCTTTTAACATAGCGTATTCTCCAGAAACTTGGTATACAGCAACAGGCACATCTACCTCGTTACGTATTTCGCGCACTATATCTAAATAACACAGGCCTGGTTTTACCATTACAATATCTGCTCCTTCATCTATATCCATCTGTGTTTCTGTAATGGCTTCAAAACGGTTTGCGAAATCCATTTGGTAGGTTTTTTTATCGCCAAAACCTGGAGCTGAATCTAAAGCATCTCTAAACGGGCCGTAAAAAGCACTCGCATATTTAGCAGAATAACTCATAATACCCGTGTTTATATAACCTTCGTCTTCTAATGCTTCACGAATTGTCATAATTCTACCATCCATCATATCACTAGGTGCTACAAAATCGGCACCAGCTTCAGCGTGCGAAACACTCATTTCTGCTAATACCTCAACGGTTTCATCATTCAATATTTGTCCGTCTTCCACAATACCATCGTGTCCGTAAGATGAATAAGGGTCTAATGCAACATCTGTCATTACCAACATACCTGGACAAACATTTTTTATGGTTTGTACCGCGCGCTGCATTAATCCTTTAGCATTTACAGCTTCTGTTCCTTTGTTATCTTTTAAATTATCGGGTACTTTTACAAATACCAAAACAGATTTTAAACCCATTGCCCACAGCTCTTTTACTTCTTTTTCTAATAAATCTAAGCTGTATCTAAAATAATTAGGCATAGAAGCTATTTCTTCTTTTACACCTTTACCTTCTACCACAAAAAGTGGCACTAGAAAATCGTTTGGACTTATACTAGTTTCTCTTACCAAAGAACGGATAGATTCATTTGTTCGGAGTCTTCTATTTCTTTTTAATGGGTACATATTATTTTCTATTTTAGCACTACCAAAGTTACTTATAATAGCGCAATAATTTCTAAAAAGCATATATACTTGAATGATATTTCACAAATTTTAAAGTTTAAGTATAACTGGCGCTCTTATCAAGAAAAATTCCTTGCTAATTTTAAAGAACATATACACGATAATCATTTACATGTTGTAGCCCCACCAGGTTCCGGAAAAACTATTTTAGGTTTAGAAATGATGATTAAAGTTGGTAAACCTACATTAGTATTATCGCCAACTTTAACAGTTAGAAATCAGTGGCAAAGCCGATTAAAAGAGTTTTTTATACAAGAAGCCACTTTTAGTGCTTATACCTTAGATATTAAAGCTCCAAAATATTTTACTTTTTCTACCTACCAATCATTACACGCATTAAATAAATCTTTTAATAATACAGGTGAAGACTCTTTAATCTCCTTCATCAAAAAAAATAAAATTAATACGCTGGTTTTAGATGAGGCACATCATTTAAAAAACGAGTGGTGGAAATGCTTATTTAAATTAAAAGAAATAGAAAACCTTACCATAATTGCATTAACAGCAACTCCTCCGTATGATAGTTCTGGGGCAGAATTATACAAGTATTTTAAACTTTGCGGACCTATTGATGAAGAGATTGCTGTGCCAGATTTAATTAAAAATGGCGACTTATGTCCGCACCAAGATTTTGTATATTTTTCTAAGCCAGATGAAGCACAAATTAAATATATAATTAGGTATCGAGAAAAAATCATTGATTTTATGGATACACTTATTGCAAATATTAATTTTCAAGAATTTTTGCAAAATTTAGCTATTTATAAAGACACTGAAACTTCCTTAGAAAAAATATACGACCACCCAGAATTCTTTTCCTCCGTATTAATTTTCCTAAATGCCTGTAAAATTGATATCGATAGAAATAAACTTCATTTTTTAGGATTTGATGATGTACAAACTACATTCCCTACTTTAAATTATGAATGGCTGCAAATATTATTACAGCACGTTTTAGTAACAGAAAGGGATTTTTATACAAAAGACGAAATTCTGTTAAACACTATAGATAAAGACTTAAGAAAAATTGGAGTCCTAGAAAATGCCAAAGTAAATTTTATAGGTGACGCCAATTTATATCGTTCTTTGGCCAATAGCCCCAGTAAATTAGAAAGTATTTTAAAAATATTACATGCTTCTTATAAAAGCATAAATAACAATTTAAGAAGTGTAGTCTTAACCGATTTTATTACTAAAGAATTTTTAAACTACACAGGAGAAAACCCCGAAGAATTAAATAAACTAGGTGTTGTATCTATCTTTCAATATCTAAGAACAAAGAGCAATTTAAAAAAACATATTGGTGTATTAACTGGCTCTTTAGTTATTATACACAACAGTATACTTTCAGAATTAAAAAAAGAAATAAAAACAGAAATTAATAGTAAGGCATTAAAAGTAGACCCCGATTTTATAATTATTTCTGTATCCGATAGTAGCAAAAACACTATTGTTGCTGCTATTACCTCATTATTTCAAAATGGTTTTATAAAAATACTAATTGGTACAAAATCTCTTTTAGGTGAAGGTTGGGATGCTCCTGCAATAAATACATTGGTACTAGCTTCGTATGTAGGTTCTTTTGTTTCTTCTAATCAAATGAGAGGAAGAGCTATTAGAGTAGACACTAAAACCCCCCATAAAACAGGAAACATATGGCATTTAGCATGTATAGACCCTACTATAGCAGATGGCGGTAAAGATTTAGAAAAATTAACCAGAAGGTTTGATGCCTTTACCGGAGTATCACTAGAAGGAGAAACTTATATTGAAAATGGGTTAGATAGGTTACAACTGCCCAAATATTATAATAATGATACCGATTTAGAAAGCATTAATAACAAAATGCTATTACTGGCTTCTGATAGAAATAATTTAAACACACGTTGGACTACCGCTATTGAAAACGGAGCTGTTTTAGTACACGAATTAAAAATACCGCACATAGGAGAAAAACCATTTAAAGAGGCTAAAAAAATGGCATCATTAAATGTTGTAAAGTTCTTATCTATAGAAATAATCTCTAGTATATCTTTATTTATTCCTGAGTTTTTTCTAAAGAACTTTAATACCATCTTAACAGGAGGTTTTTTAAAATTCTTTTATGCGTTAGTTACTGGTATACTTATATTTTTTGCTCCTAGATTTTACAAAGCGCTAAAAGTATATTTACTATTTGGAAATACTTTTAAAAAGACAAAAAAAATAGCAAATGCATTACTTAGTTTACTCTTTGAAACAGAACAGATAAATAGCCCAAAGGAGAATATTAAACTAATAACAGAACAGCATACAGACGGGCAATTTGTAATCTTTATAAAAGGAGGTTCTGAGCATGAAAGTACCTTGTTTATAAATTTATTAGACGAAATATTAGCTCCTGTAGAAAACCCAAGGTATTTATTATCTAATACCAATTGGTTTAAAAGAAAATTAGGTTTCCGTAATTATTATGTAGTTCCCGATTCTTTTGGTAAACGAAAAGAAGAAGCGCAACGTTTTCATAAACACTGGCGTAAACATGTAGATAATTCTAAATTACATTTTACAAGAAGTGTTAAAGGCAGAAAACTATTATTAAAAGCACGTTTGGCTCATATTATGTTTCAATTTAAAGAAGTATCAAAAAAAACAGTTACCTGGAAATAATTTCTTTATCAACTTTTATTCTGCTAATCCTAAATACATCCAATTGCCATTTTCTTTTACAAAGGCAGATTTTTCGTTGATAACATTTACTTCTCCGTTTTCATAAAAATAGGCATTAAAAGTTACGGTGCCTTCGGTATCTTTTACCTTACCTTTTAAAGCCTCTAATACTTCTAAGCGAATCCAACTTACCGATTTTGCCCATTTTACAATAGCCTTTTTTTCTTTTAATGGTCTGGTTGTAGAATGGTGGCTTTGCATTAAATAATCACCATTTGCCCTTACAAAAGCACTATATCTAGAACGCATTAATTGTTCTGCCGTTTTAGCTTCCGATATGTTATTATGAATTATTTCACAACAATTTGAATAGAGTTTTAATGTTCCACAGGGGCAGTTCATAATATAATCTCTAAACCCAATCTTTAGGCGCTTGTAAAACTTGTAACAAACGTTCTTCTTCACTCCCTTTTTCTGGGTTATGGTCATATACCCATTGTACATGTGGTGGTAAACTCATTAATATACTTTCTATACGTCCGTTTGTTTTAAGTCCAAATAAAGTTCCTTTATCATGTACTAAATTAAACTCTACGTAACGTCCACGTCGTATTTCTTGCCAATTACGCTGCTCTTGAGTATAGGGTAATTCTTTTCTCTTTTCTACCATTGGCACATAAGCTTCTAAAAAGCTACTCCCTACTTCGGTTACAAAATTGTACCAATCTTGCATACTTATAGTTTCGGTAGCCTTGCAATAATCAAAAAACAACCCACCTACGCCACGAGCTTCGTTCCTATGCGTATTCCAGAAATATTCATCACATCGTTTTTTATATTTTGTATAAAATTCTGGATTGTGTTTATCGCAAGAACGCTTGCATATAGCATGAAAATGACTTGCATCATCATCAAATAAATAATAGGGTGTTAAATCTTGTCCGCCACCAAACCATTGGTCTACAAGCTTACCTTCTTTATTATACATTTCAAAATAGCGCCAATTAGCATGCACTGTTGGCACCATAGGGTTTTTAGGATGCAATACTAAGCTTAAACCACAGGCAAAAAAATTGGCATCTTCTACTCCAAAGTATGTTTGCATACTTTTAGGCAACTCGCCATGAACTCCCGAAATATTTACTCCTCCTTTTTCAAAAACAGCACCATTTTCTATTATCCTGGTACGTCCGCCACCGCCCTCTGGTCGCTCCCAAATATCTTCTTTAAAGGTAGCTACTCCATCTATTTGCTCTAGCTTAGAAGTAATGGTGTCTTGTAATTTTTGAATATAACTAAAGAATGTATCTTTCATAATTCTTATTTTTTTGAAAAACCTTTGTTAATTAATAATGCTTCTACAATGGCTAGTATACTGTAATAAATAAACCCAAATACAATGGCAACATGGGGTGTATCTATAAAAACACCTCCAGAAGTTTTAGCTTTGTTATAACCAGATACCTCTAAAAAATTAGCATTTAAACCTAATTCTGGTAAATAATCCATACTAAAAAGAACTACAAATATTAACACAAAATATATAAATGCTGCAGATACAGAAGTAAATATTGCTCTTTGCTTTATAGCTTTACTTACATCTGAAAAAGCAAAACGCATTCTATTAAAAACAACCATAAGATATAGTAATATTATGGTGTTATTAGATACCGATAAATTAAATACAAAAGCAAATAACGCATATAGTGGCACTAACACATACAGCGTTATTTTTTTAGGCATTACAGCCATAAAAACCCCAGAATGCACCATAATAAACTCAAATGCCATTAATATGGCTAAATCTGATATTTTAGTAGCATCTGAAAGATTTGGTGCTGTCCATAATGTATAAAACTGATACGCTATAAGGAGCTTTATTACAATACCTCCGTACTCAAATGGCTTATCATATTTTTCTAAGATATTCATGTGCCTTTTTTCAGAGTATCAATAGTATTTATAGTGGCTGCGGTAACCGATAATGGCATCACTAAAATAATTCCTACAATTGGAATAAATAAGAACAGCATAAAAACAATACCATTGCCAATTGCTATACCTCTATTTTTACGCACAAAACTTATACTCTCTTGGTATTTAAAATGACGTTCTAACGTATAATCTATATTACCAAAACCTGCATAATATGCTTGTACTAAAAATATTAAAACTGTAGAAAAAACACCAATTATAGGTACAAAACCAATGAGTATTAATGGTATGGTAAATAAAACTTCTTTAGATAAATTTCTAATATTAATACGGATACCACGCCATAGTTGTTCTTTAAAAGAAGTTATTCTATGGTTGTGGTTTGTATTGCCTGCTAAATGCGCTTCTATCTTTTCTGAAACAGGACTCATAAAAGGTGCCGATAATGCCATAACAATGTGCTTGTAAAGCATTAGACCTGTAATAATAATTATTAAACCTCCTATAATACTACTTATTGTAGTAAAGCTTTCCTTGCCCCAATCCCAAATCCATAATTTAGCTATATAAACACCTATATTATCAGACAAGCCATAAGCTAAAAACCCAATAAAAACAGCAGTAATTACACTAATAACGATAGGTATAAAAAAATACTTCCACAGTTTTAATTTGGAAATAAGTTTTAAAGTTCCTCCGTACGTTTTTATGCCTTTTAGGATGTTTTTTATCACTTAAACCCTATTTTTTATACTCTTTTACTGCATCTATAAATGCTTTTGCATTTTCCACAGGTACATGTGGTAAAATACCGTGTCCTAGGTTTACTATATATTTATCTGCACCAAACTCATTAATCATCTGAGTTACCATCTTCTTAATTTCTGCGGGTGGTGATAATAAACGCGATGGGTCAAAATTACCTTGCAATGTAATATTGCCTCCTGTTAAGTAACGTGCATTTTTTGCAGAACAAGTCCAATCTACTCCTAAAGCAGACGCTCCAGATTTTGCCATATCGCCTAATGCGAACCAACATCCTTTACCAAAAACAATTACCGGAATTTCATCTTTTAAAGCATCTACAATCTGCTGTATATATTTCCACGAAAATTCTTGATAATCTGTTGGAGAAAGCATTCCGCCCCAAGAATCGAATACTTGTACAGCATTAACTCCTGCTTTTACTTTTGCTTTTAAGTAAGCAATTGTTGTATCTGTTATTTTCTGTAATAATCCATGTGCTACTACTGGTTGTGTAAAACATAGTTCTTTTGCTTTATCAAAAGTTTTACTCCCTTCTCCTTGTACACAATAGCAAAGCAATGTCCATGGAGAACCTGCAAAACCAATAAGCGGCACCTCATCATTTAACTTTTCTTTGGTTGCTTTAATAGCCTGCATTACATAATCTAATTCCACATTTACATCTGGAACAACAACATTATCTAAATCTTTCTGGGAACGTATAGGGTTTGGCAAGTAAGGGCCAAAATTCGGCTTCATTTGCACTTCTATATTCATAGCTTGTGGTACCACTAAAATATCACTAAATAATATAGCTGCATCCATACCATATCTTCGGATAGGTTGCACTGTAATTTCAGAAGCTAATTCTGGAGTTTGGCAACGTGTAAAGAAATCGTATTTCTTCCTTATTTCCATAAACTCTGGTAAATACCTCCCTGCCTGTCGCATCATCCATACTGGAGGTCTCTCTACTGTTTCTCCTTTTAAAGCTCTTAGAAATAAATCGTTTTTTAAACTCATATCTGTATTCTTATTTTAAATGCTTAACTGCCTGTACAATTACATTTTCTATTGTTGTTTTTGTTGCAGTTACTATATTATTGCTATGTTTTTTTGCTGCTATTGCTGTGGTTTCCCCAATACAAAAAGCAATACTCTCTTGTATCTTATTTTGTGCTACATAACTTTCTACTGCACTTGGACTAAAAAATAAAACCCCATTAAAAGCCGTGCTAAATTTCTTTTTATTTAAAGTAGTTTCATAAACGTTTACTTCTTTAAAATCTACCTTATTTTCTTTTAAAATTAGAGGCAGTTCCTCTCTCCTCTTATTTCCGCAAAAAAACAAAAAAGACTCCTTTTTGTTGTTTTTTACTATATATTCTGCTAATTTTTTCGAATTATTAGCCATTTTTATCACTTTTACATCGTTTTTCTCTAAAAGTGATTTTGTTTTTTCTCCAACACAAAATACTTTTTTGTCTTTAGAAATAGTTCTGTTTTTATTTGCTAAAAACGCTCTTACTCCATTCTGACTTGTAAAAATATAATGGCCATGTTCCTTATCTATCTTAAAATCTATAAACTTAATTTTTATAGCATTATACTCCACTAATCCTAAACCACTATTTAATACTAACTCTTTTTGGGCTAGTGATAAAATTTTAGTGGATAGTATAGAAATACTCATCTTAATTTATAATATCGTCTTTTTTAAGAGAGGTTCTGTTTAATCTCTTTCATTAATTCTTTTCCTCCGCTTTCCAAAATCTTAGTAGCACATCTTTTTCCTAAACCCACAGCCTCTGTTACAGATACTTCTTCTTTAATTTCTAATTTTTGCTTTCCGTCTAATGAAAACAAACAACCTTCAAAAAATAAAATACCATTAGCTATAGTTGCTAAAGCTCCTATAGGTGCCGTACAACCGCCTTCTAATTGCCTTAAAAAACCACGCTCTACTGTTGTACAAATTTTAGTTTCTACATGGTTTAAAGGTGCTACAGCTTGCTGTATTTCTTTATCCTTTTCCATGGCTACAATAAGCATAGCTCCTTGTGCTGGCGCAGGCAACATCCAATCTAATCGTTCTGCGTTTTCTGGCAATAAATTTATTCTTTTTAATCCTGCTTCGGCAAATATGGCCCCGTTCCAGTTGTTATCTTCTAACTTTTGTAAACGCGTATTTACATTCCCTCTTAAATCTGAAATTTTATGTTTTGGGTAACGGTTTAGCCACTGTGCTTTCCTTCTTAAACTACCCGTTGCAATTTCTCCATCAGTCTTTAAAAAATCTAAACCTTTATGTACTAATATATCATGTGTTGGCGCTCTCTCTAAAACAGCAGCTTGCACCATTCCTTCTGGCAATGCTGTGGGCACATCTTTCATAGAATGCACGGCAACATCTATGGTTCCGTTTAGCATAGCTATATCCAAAGTCTTAGTAAAAATACCTGTTATACCAAGTTCGTAAAGTGGTTTATCTAAAATAAGGTCTCCGGTAGATTTTACAGGTACTAATTCTGTCTTGTGTCCTAAAGCTTCTAGCTTATCCTTTACTGTATTTGCTTGCCAGAGTGCCAACTCGCTATCACGAGTACCTATGCGAATTACTTTACTCATTTGATTCTAAATCTAATTGAAATACTTTTTGAATAAACTCTAAACTCATATCCGTATCTGTACCATCTCCTTTTAAATGATTTGCAAATTGGGTAGTAATTTTTTGAATGATACGATTAGATACAATTTCTGCCTGATCTTGCTTAAAGTCTGATATTTTTTTACTTTGAAAATTAAGCTCATCGTCCTTTATAGTACTTAATTTCTTTTTTAAAGCCTGAATTACAGGAGCAAACTTGCGCGTTTCTAACCATTTGGTAAAATCGTCTTTTGTTTCTTCTATAATTTTTTCTGCATCTGGGATAAACTGCTTTCTACGGTCTAATGTATCATCTGTCATTTGCGATAAATGATCTAAATGAATCACTGTTACATTTTCTAATGTTGTTACATCTTCCGCCACATTCTTAGGAATAGAAAGGTCTAATATTAATAATGGTTTTTTAGTATAAATAAGCTCTTTAGTAATTGTTGGTACTTGCGCTCCTGTAGCTACTATTAAAACATCGGTATTAATAATTTCTGCTTGTAACTCACCGTAATCTTTAATAACTAAATTAAACTTATCTCCTAATTTTTCTGCCTTATCTTTTGTTCTATTGATTGCGGTTATATGAGAGTTTTTTGTGTGCTTTATAAGGTTTTCACAAGTATTTCTACCTATTTTCCCTGTTCCAAAAAGTAAAATATTTTTCTGAGAAATATCTGGAACATTTTTCTGAATGTATTTTACTGAAGCAAAGGATACTGAAGTTACTCCCGAAGATATTTCTGTTTCGTTCTTAATACGCTTACTTGCTTGTATTATGGAATTACACAAACGCTCTATAAACGGATTTGCTAATCCTATTTTTTTTGAACGACTAAAGCTTTGGCGTAACTGACTTATAATTTCGAAATCGCCTAAGATCTGACTATCTAATCCTGTTCCTACTCTAAAAAGATGACTTATAGCATCTTTATTTTTATACACATAAGCTACTTCCTGGAACTCTTCTACCGTTCCTCTTGTGTTATCGCAGAGTAATTTAATTAATTGAAAAGGATGTTGAGCAAAACCATGCAACTCGGTTCTATTACAGGTAGATGTTACTAAAAGACCATCTATGCCCAAAGTAATAGCTTGCTCCATAAGTTTATTTATGGTCTTTTCTTGTAAACTAAATTTACCACGAATTACCGCATCGGCCTTTTTATAATTAAGACCTATGGTATAAAAAGAACTATGTTTAGATAAGTGGTAACTCTTCATTTAACCTTTCTCAAGCGAGACAAAAATAAAATCATTACTAACATTAAAATAACGCTAGAAGAACTTTTAGTGTCGTTTTAAGTATTTTTAGCTCAAATTATACACAAAACCCTCCAAAATCCTTATTTTTATGCTAACTACAGGATGTTTTATTGTTTTTATTTAGAGTTGTTCTAAATAAAATGTAGAAAATTTTTAAATAATGAAAGAAGAAAATATCGCAGAAAGGTCATATGAAAAAATACAAATAGATGAGGGTTTCTTTTTGTTAAAAATTCAGAACAACAGTACTGAAATACAGAAAGTTAACAAAGAAATTAATCGTTCTTATATTCAATTTCATTTTTGTTTAAAAGGAAGCGGAAAATTTATTTTTAATGATGGCCGTTATGCACTAGATGTTGCTGAAGATAATTCTTTACTCTTATACAACACGCAAACCGATTTACCTTTAAACCTTGAACTAAACAGTAATTCGTGGTTAATATCTGTGGTAATGACTATTCGTAAATTTCATTCCCTATTTTCCAAAGAAGCCAATTATATTCCTTTTTTAAGTTCAGAGAACAAAGACAAAAAATATTATTCACAAGAAGGTGTTTCTCCTATTATTGCGGTTATTTTAAATCAGATTATGAACTATAACGTTCATAAATCTATTAAAGAATTGTACATAAAAGGGAAAGTATATGAACTTATTGCTTTGTTTTTTAATCGTAGCGAAGATGTTGATATAGAGCAGTGCCCTTTCCTTGCCGATGAAGATAATGTAAGACGTATTAAAAACGCGAAAGAAATTATTATTAAAAGGATGGCAGAGCCACCAACCTTAAATGAATTGGCAGACGAAATAGGTTTAAGCCTTAAAAAATTAAAAGAAGGCTTTAAACAAATTTATGGCGATTCTGTGTATAGCTTTCTTTTTGATTACAAAATGGAGTATGCTCGTAAAATCCTAGAATCTGGTGAACATAATGTAAACGAAGTAGGATTAAAAGTTGGATACAGCACCGCAAGTCACTTTATTACTGCTTTTAAAAAAAAGTACGGTACTACACCCAAAAAGTACCTAACATCTATTACAAATGGATAAATTCTTTTTTAATTGTATCTTGATCCAAAATTAACTCATTATAATGAAAACACTTTTTAAAGCCTCAGTATTACTAGTTATTTGCATTTTTTTTACTGCCTGTAATGGCACTAAAGTAGCACAAGAGGTTACGTTAAACAGACAGCAACCAATTAATAAAATAAGTAAAATTTTAGTTTTTACTAAAACTGCTGGCTATAGACATAAATCAATAGAAAAAGGAGTTTTAACTTTAAAAGAACTAGGAGCGGCAAATAATTTTGCTATTACCCAAACCGAAGATTCTTTACAATTTAACACAAACAATTTAAAAAAATACCAATTAGTTTTATTTTTAAATACTACCATGAATGTGTTAGGAGAAAACGAGCAAAAAGCTTTTGAAAACTACATAAAAGGAGGAGGAAGTTTTATGGGCATACATGCTGCTACAGATACCGAATATGAGTGGCCTTGGTATGGAAAACTAGTAGGCGGGTATTTTAACGGGCATCCCAATAAACCTAATGTAAGAGAAGCTAAAATTGATGTTGTAGATAAAAACCATGCAGCTACAAAACATTTAGATGCTACTTGGACTCGCTCCGATGAATGGTATAATTTAAAAAACATAAACCCTAATCTTAATGTAATTCTAAATTTAGACGAAACCTCTTATGAAGGCGGAACTAATGGGGAAAACCATCCTATAGCGTGGTATCATGAGTTTGATGGTGGGCGTGCTTTTTATACCGGTGGCGGACATACCGAAAGTTCTTATGATGAACCTGCTTTTAGACAGCATTTAATTGGTGGTATTTCTTGGTGTTTAAGGAGGAAGTAAAAACTACTCCTTTACTAGTTATTAGTATTGTAAAACATTGAAACGAATGAAATACCTTAAAATATTAGCGATTTCAATTTTATTACATAACTGTTCTGCCAATAAAAATGTTACGACTGACCTAGAAAAAATTGGCCTGAATGGAAAAGTGAAAAACCTAAGGCTTGAGCAATTAACAAATAAAAAAGAAAATGAGGATAGCTTTTCCTTTGATAATGAATTTTACTTCAATCAAAATGGAATGATATCCAAACAGAAGCAATATTCTACTGGTGATTTAATTCATATTTATACTTATGAATATGATGAAAAAAACCTTTTAATTTCAAAAAAACATTATAATAGTTCTAGAGAATTTGTAAGTAAATCTATATATGAAAACGAATTCAACGAAAAGGGAAAATTAACAAAACAGTCAGAATATAAAGCTTTGGAAAATTCAATTATAGATTCAGTTAATATAAAGTTTAATCTATTTCCAGACCAAATAACGGAACTTTTATATAATAAAGATGGGGGTTTGAGTCAATATAATATTTATGATAGAATATTACCTAATTTGAAAAACGTTACAGTTTTTAATAATGGAGAAATTATAAAAAATTCAACTATTAATACATATAACGGAGAATTATTTAGTGAAACTATTTATAAATGTGTTAAATACGACACAACAAAAAATTGTATTCAATATAAACTTAGAGAAAGTGACTCGACTGAATCATATATTAAATCGAAAATCGAATATTATAAATGACATTGTTCATTACTAGTTGTTACTTACTCTTGCTACCATAATCCCTGTATTATGTTTTATTTTCTTTAGATAATCTACCAAGGGCATTTTAGATATTTTTACTTGCCCAGTAGTTGATGCATGTAAAAGGTGTATTCGTCCATCTTTTTCTCTTGTTGCTATACCTGTATGGGTAACATCTAAACCCTTAATTGTTGTTGTTAAGGCAATAATATCTCCAGATTTAATTAAGTGTTCATTAGCTGCTATGTCTTCTTGTAACAAAACACACATTGCTTCTTCATTCAACTTTTGCTCTACTTGTTTTACTTGTGCATAGTTTTCATCATTATCCTTTAAAAAAGGGTATAAATTTCTATGCGAACTCATAAAGTTTATTTCCTTTTTAACTACAGAACCACCAAGTTCATTGGTAACATCTACCACTAAACCCTTATTCTGATTATCTCTAATCCAATCTGTAAAATAATGTAAACGAGAAGAATAGTCAGTTAGCTTTCCATTTTTATACCGAATAGTTTCTAATGTTTTAGTAAAATCATTAAATGTATTTTCATTATTTTTTTGCAATACACTAAATGCCAAAACATTCTCTACAAACGTGGTACAATCTAAACCTTGCAAATTAATTACTAATGATTCTTCTGTGCCTACTTCTAAAGTTTTAGCAACATAGGGTGTTCCTAAAAAAGTTTTACCAATAGCAACAGTTTTAGCATCATTACTAGGCAATGCATTAACTTCTTTAATTTTGTTTTCTACAGCTACGCTATCTTTTACTGAACAGGTTATTTGCTGAGCAATTGCGAAATTAGCAAATAGTAATATGCATAAAAGAGCTTTAGTTTTTATCATTTATGATTGTAGCATTACCTGTTTAATTTGTTTTACAACTTCTAAATGCCCTAATCCAAAATCTTTCCAAGCAAGATCTAATTCTTTCATATCAATATGCTTTACAATACTACCATAAGGCATGCGTTTTCCTTCTACCTCTGGATATCCAATAACGTAAATACTATCTGCTAATTCTACTGCCAAATCAATATCATGGGTAGAGTATATAATGGTATTAAACTCATGCGAAGAGGTAATTAATTTAAACGCATTTTTAACATCTTCAATATTACCAACATCTAAACCAGAAAAAGGCTCATCTAAAACCATATAATGACCAGAACAAAAAATCTGTTCTATAATTGCTGTCCTTTGCCTTTGTCCGCCAGAAAGTTCACACGGGTATTGATCTTTGGCTTGTTCTAAACCCCAATCTTTTAGATATGTCATAATTTGCTTATCCTTAGCTTCATCAGACATTTCTTTTTTTCGCAATGCAAACATAAGCGCTTGGTATACCGTTTTATTTCTAAAAAGTGTATACTTCTGATCTACAAAACCAATATCTCCTTCGTGTACTTCTTTAGCATCGTTACCTTCACCTGTTTTAGTATCGGCAATAAGAACTTTACCCGAAGATGGCTTTACAAGTCCTGTAAGTGCTCTAAATAGTGTAGATTTTCCTGTTCCAGAACGACCCACAATTGCAATTACCTGACCAGTTACTTGCCCATCTCTAATAACATCTTTTTCTACAAAATTAATGTCTTTTATAATGGTTTTATCTCCATAAGCAACACTAAGGTTTTCTACATAGAGTAATGTATTTTCCTTGTTATAATTCATCTTAATTATATTTTAGAGTATCTAAAAAAGGCTTTTCTAAGGTAGTCTAACACAAAATCTATACATAGACCAACAGCTAGTATTACAATTTGTAAAGCAATAATTCTACCATGATTCATAAACTTATCGGAGTTTTTAATAAGAAAACCCAATCCTCCGGCGGCTACTAATATAGATTCTACGGTAACCAACATCATCCAAACAATTGCTAAATTTTGACGAATTACATCAATTACATAGTCTATTCTTCCTTTAATAACCACTTCCCATAATACTTCCCAACGATTGCATCCTAAGGAACGTGCATGATCAAATTCTTCTTGCGGAATAGAATTTACCATACTTAATAAAGAGGTCGTTAAATAGGTACTCATAAAAACAACTAATACCCATACTTGCATAGCTCTAGCATCACTAATTAATATTGCTAAGTAAAATGTAATCCCAGTTAATGGTAAATAACGCAGCCTACTTAATGTTTTTGCAATTGGCTTAAATAAGGGTACTGTTGATAAATAACTAAACACTAAAGAAATTATAATAGCTATAATAATAGCAGAAAAACACAGTAATAATGAACTTCCTATATGAACTACTAAACCCTCGTTATATAATTCTGCCAAGCCCTGAAATACTTGTTTAGGTGAAGGAAACAAATGACGTTCTCCCATACTAGAAACAAACCATGTTCCTAATACTGCAGCTAACCAGCCCAGCACAATGAGTAGTCTTGTATTCTTACTTACTTGTTCAAAAGGAGTTACTATTTTTTTCATTAGTGATATTTAACTGTTGCTTTAACTAAAAAACCGCCCTAAATTAGGATTTCACTTTTTAGGACGGCTTTTCTATTTTTTTAGAGAACTACTATTTTAGTAGCTCAATAACAACTCTTCTATTTTTAGCTCTTGCAGCATTTGATGTATTAGGCACTACAGGCTCGTCTTCTCCTTTTCCTATTACAGTTTGGAAACGAGATTGTGGAATACCTCTACCTCTTAAGAAGTTTACTACTGCTTGCGCTCTTCTTTGCGATAAATCATAATTAGATTCAGATGAACCGGTATCATCTGTATGTCCTTCTAATTTTAACTTAGAATCTTCAGCCTGTATTAACAGATTAAAAATAGTTTCTAAAGTTTTTGTTGATGAGCCAGAAATGTTAGCACTTCCAGTATCAAAAGTAATATTCCATTCTCCATGGGCTAATACTGTTGTTGCCTCTTTGGTGTAATCTGCTTTATAAGCAGTACCAGACTCTATATCATTAATATTTTTAATAAAATAAAGGTTTACAGCCTCGTCATAAGGAACAATACGCTTAACAGACTCATTAAATCCAAATGGGTTTAATTCTTTTAAATAGCTAGATACTTGATTGTATACTGCTTTATAACGGTTAGTACCATCTGTTATTCCATAATATTGCATTACATCTGAATAATTAAATACTCTAGAACCACCCATATTGTATTCAATACCATTTTTACTTCCTTTTTGACCTTTAAACATTTTATACCAGTATTCTGGAGTTTCTAAGTCATACGTTTCTGCAACAGCTTCTGAGGCTCTTCTCTGCCACTCATCGTACTGTTTCATTTGGTTAGATGCTGTTAATGCAGACTTTAAAATATTACTTACAATATCTGGATGTTTAACAGACCATTCTTTAACTGCAATAACTGTAGTTGCCATTTGGTTGTTAAATTCTTTTGTTGATGCTATATCTGTAAAACCACTTAAGGCATCAAAAACCATTTTATCTCCAGGTGTCCAAGTTGCACAACCATCTATTTTCTTATTAATAGTTTTTCCTGTTAATTTTCCGTTTTTAACCTCTTTTAAAGGAACAGTCCAACCAGATTTTTGAGATTTAATTAATTCTTCAGCAGATTTAATATAATCATCATCCTGTGAAGGGTAAAAGTTTACCGCTTCCGCATCATACGTATTAGAATCTGGGTTTACTTTTAACCCATTTGCAAATGCATAATTTAACGCTGTTACCCAGTCACCATCTCCTAAAACTGTAGAAATTAAAGCCCCTTTCATACTTTTTGGGTCTACTTTCCAACTTGGTGGCCCTATTAATTTATCTTCTCCGTAGCTAATACCTACAGAACCTACTACTTGTACATGGTATTTATCTTTCCCAAACTTATCGTCCATTGCTTGTTGCATAGTACTAATGTAAAAAGGAGCTCCATCTCCCATCATTATAATAGCAAAAGCACTTTTATCTGCATCCGGATATTCTTCTCCACGATCAAACTCCTCTACAAACTTCATTTGCATATTTCTAAGTTCTGAAAGCCAATCTTGACGAACAAAATCAAGGTTTACACCATTTTGTTCCATTAATGAACCTTTTGTTGTTCTTGGTCCACCATTAGCAACAATAATTCCAGATTGTGCATTCCATGCATAAGCTGCAATACGCACTAAAGGCTTATCGCTAACTTTAGTAGATTTACTTTTAGATGGTAATGCCATCTTTTCTGATGTAATTACATTATTTACATCTTGCTTATCCACATTCATTCCGTCTAAAACTTTAGACTCTCCCACACGCAAACCTGGTGCAAAATAATATACTGCTCCTAGAATACCGCCAAGTATTACTAGAACTATAAGTAATTCTGATAAGGTAGTGAGTTTTTTTGTTCGTAATATCTTACCCATTTTTAATTGTATTTAGTTATTTAGAATTATGATTAGTCAAACATTTGTCCAAAACCGCCGCTTTCTTGTTTATCTTCATGCGTAAGTTTATAATTAGGATTACTATATTGTTTAGAATCAGGAATGTAATCTTTTCCTGTTTTAATATTATCTGCTAGCGAATCTAACTGAGAGTACAATTCATCACTATCAACGTCATACTTAGAAGTTAACATATCTATATCCGATAAATTTTCTTGTGTTCTTGCAATATCCATTGCTATAGTTTCTGTAACAACATCTAATGCATATTCCAATTCCCAATCCTTGGTAAAATGCATCGCAGTTTTTGCTCCTTCTGTAGCTGCTCTTGCAGATTTTGCAAACTGATATTCTTTTTCTAACATTTGGATGGTAACATCAAAATCGGATATTTTTATATCTATGGCAGTACCTGCTAAAGTTAATTTACGATCTAACTTACCCATAACATTAGCTCTTGTTCCATATTTTTTTATAAAACTTTTACTTTGTTCTAATTGATGCGTAACTCGCTGAGATTCTGATAATTTTTTAGCTAAAGCACTATGTAACTCTACATACTCATCTGTATCTTTCCCCGCAGATCCTCTTTCACCAACAATACGCTCCATTTCTTTCTTTATCTTCTGCGCTTGTTTTTGCAACATTAATACTCTGTCTTGATAGCTTTTTGCATCTTTTTCTGCTTTAAAAGACTCTGCTTCCATATTAGATTTTAATGCTTTTATTTTAGCTTTTGATTCTTTAAAAACTTTGCGGTTTCTAAGCATCTTCATTTTTTGATCGTGTAATTCGCCAAAAGGATCGTGCTTAATTAATGATTTATGTATACCTCTTGTTAATCTTCTTAATCCTTTAAATATTACCGGTAACATTAGTATAAAAAAGATAACAAAAACAGCAACCCCTGCTAGTGCAATTGCCTGCCCTAGTGCTGTAAATAATGGTGGTAAAATATACACCCAAGCACCATAACCTAAAGCAGCAAATAATGCTATTTTTAAAGCCGCATTAAGTCCTTTTTCTCCATTTCTCCAATTGTTAGGATTTAATGAAATTTCACCTTTCTCGTCATCGAAATGCTTAAGGATAGGTAAATCTAATACATGACTTTTAGATTCTTCAATATTCATTTTGGTAGGGCTTAAAGATTATTTTTTATGCCATCTACGACAGCAGTAATGGTTTCTAGTATTTTTGATTTTGCCATATCATTGGCAACAATTTTTTGTTCTATATCTGCAACTTCGCTCAGTAAACTACTATCGGCAGACTCTAATTGTATTTTCTTTTCGCTTACTTTAGTCTGTAATTGCATTATTTGTTTTTCTAATGCGCTTATTTCTTTTGTTAAGCTTTCTTTTTGTTTTAATTGGTTCCCCTGTATTTGCTCTCTCTTAGCATTACCTTTAGTAGCATACTGTTTGTGTACTTTTTCTATTTCACTAATATAAAAACCTGCTCCCTCTATAAGTGACGCTTTATCTACTTTTGAATCTACACTTTGCGCCATAGTCATTGCCATTTTATAAACAGCAGCATCGTTAGAACCAACAGCTTTTATAGCTTTAAAAAACTCATAAAAATCATAGCCCGGCATGTTTAAAGACTCAAAACCAGATTCATACATATCTACAATAGTCCCTAATATAGAATTATTAACTTTAGTAGCACTATTTAAAGGAGTACTGACTTTTTGTTTTGCCTGTTCTGGAAATTTAGAACTAGTAGTTTTAGTTTCCTTAGGAAAACTTGTTGTACTAGAACTGGGTTTTACTTGTTTTTCATTAGAGTTCTCTTCTTCGTTTACAAAAAGTGATTTCCAATTAAATTTTTCTTTTGCCATCTAAGCGTTTTTTAAATTGTACTATTTAACCATAGCTACTAACAAGCTATAAATTTAAATATTTTTTAACGATTATACTTCATCTAATATTTATGCGTACTTAATCTTTATAATATTCGTAGCCAAACAATCTATTTTGTTACACATTTATAATTCTTTTATCTGGTAAATCTAGCCCATGCTACGCGCAAAATAACCATTAAAACAACAAATACTAGCAAAACTTGTGTAAAGCCTCCCAAGATAAGTACTCCAAAATAAGTTCGTTGCAAAACAAAAATAATTGCAAAAGCAATACTAATCATTATAAACAAACTAGAAAGCTTACTAAAACCTGGTAACTGACTCATTTTAACTTTTCTATTTAAAATAAGTAATGTAATTACCATTGCTATAATTGGTAAAAAATAAGACACAATACTTATATTTAAAATGCTTGTATTTAGAAATAATACATTGTAGAGTACCAAAAAAATAGCCAATATACCTGGCACAGCTACACCATAAACTAAAGCAGACATTACGTACTTTATAGTACTAATATTGTTTCTATTTACAATTACAGTAGTAAATAATGCTAGTATTAAAATAGCTACAAAATATCCTAACACATAATACTGATATGTATTAAACCAATTTATTAAGTCTTGAATCGTCATATTTAAAGATTTCTATTTTCTATTCCTCATTAAAAACTATAATTTCTTTTATAGTTTTATTAATTGGCGGAATATCTTCTTCTGTTAATGTTACTAAAACTTCTTCTGTAATTTCTGAAATGTTTACTATTCTATTGGCTTGTTTTTCTATAATTTTTTCAAAAAGGTTACGCATGGTTCTTGCATTTCCAAATCCTTTATGTCGTTTTTCATACAAGCCATGAATAATCTCTGAGAGTTTGTCTTCTGCGTCTTCCGTTAGTTTAAAATCTGCTTTTTTGGCATTTAACTTAAATATTTCTAATAAGGTTTTATCATCATAATGATCAAAAGTAAAATACCTATTAAAACGCGATTGCAATCCTGGGTTAGATTGAATAAAAACTTCCATTTCATCTGGATAACCTGCTACAATTACAACTAATTTTTCTCGTAAATCTTCCATTCTTTTTAGTAGAATTTCTATAGCTTCTGTACCAAAATCGTTCATTCCACCAGAAGAAAGTGCATAGGCTTCATCTATAAAAAGTACCCCATCGGTAGCTGCAGTAATAATCTCATCTGCTTTTATAGCGGTTTGCCCCACATAACCTGCTACCATACCAGCCCTATCTGTTTCTACTAAATGCCCTCTTTTTAAATAGCCTAAATGCTTAAAAATACGGCCCAACATACGGGCAACTGTTGTTTTTCCTGTTCCGGGAGGGCCCATAAAAACAGCATGTAAAGAGTTTTGATTGGTTTTAAGATCTTTTTCTTCTCTAAGTTGCTGTACTTTTAAAAAGTTAGTTAAATCCTCTACATTTTTTTTAATAGTATCTAATCCTATTAAACCATTTAACTCTGCCATTACTTTCTCTAAAGTATCTCCTTCTGGAATATCCCTATAATTAGACTTCTCTATTTGTATTTTAGGATTATTTATTTTGCTTGATATCGTTTTTAAAGTCTCCTTTTCTTTCTCCGAAATAGTACCGTCTACCTGTGCCATTATTAAAGCAATTCTATTTAAGAAAGAAGCAACGGCATCAAATTCTGAACTTCCAATTTTAGATAATACCAACGTAGACACATATTCTTTTTTCAGCTCTTCTAAAGGCTGAAAAAATGATGTTTCCTGAAGCAAAACCACATTCTCATTAAAACGCTTGGATAAAGGAAGTTTTATTAGCTGCTGTATATCTATTGCCTTTGCTAAATCTTTCCCTTGTAATTTTTCGTACAGAAAAATTAATATAAATTTTAATTTACTCGGTATTTCTGAAGTTTTATTATAATGAGAGGTATAGGTATTATACATCTGTACGATATCCTTAAGCAACAAATGCTCAGATTTATAAGAAATATTTTTAAAATCCTTATCTGTTATACCTTTTACTCCTTGTTTATATTTTAAATCTGAATTTAAGCTTAAACAAACATTCCATATTTTATTCCCCTCTGTACGTAAGAGCTCTATAAATTCAATGGTAATATTATTATGGTTTGGATTGGTTGTAACACTCATATTTTTTAGCTAGTGAGTTTAAAGATACTTAATACCCAAAAGAATGAAAACTGTTATACTGATTCTTTCTATTAATCATTGCTCGTTTTCTGTCTTTTAATAAGAATTGTTCTGTTATTAAGTCTATTATTTCTTCGTCGGTATCGGTATCGTTTATACGAAAACTTTTACCATCGTAAAAAGGTTCTGCTTGTAATTCTTCTCCCTTTTTATAAATTACCAAATACATATAGTAATTCTTATCATACTCATCTTCTTTCTTAAATTTAAAGTAATAACCTGTATAATCTTCATTTTTATACTGAATAGGTTTCTCTAATAAAAACTCACACGATTCTTTATCTACTCGCAAACTTTTATTCTTAAACAGCAATGCTTCTGCCAATGATTTTTCACTAATATATTTTTTGGGAAACACATCTAACCTATCTATTTTCTTTAATTTTTTAAATAATAGTAATCTACTATCTAAATCCCCTGCTAAAGAATCTAACATACCGTTAGGCAATACATTAT
Source organism: uncultured Cellulophaga sp. (assembly GCA_947492955.1). GTDB lineage: Bacteria > Bacteroidota > Bacteroidia > Flavobacteriales > Flavobacteriaceae > Cellulophaga. Next base: position 365,983 of record CANLOV010000002.1, read on the forward strand.
TTTCTTTTACCATTACTGCTGCATAGGTAGTTTTAACTCTAGGGTTTTTAGAATACATTAAACGTTTAAAAAACAATGCAACTTCTGGTTCTTTTATAAAAGGATGTAATAAAATAGTATAATCTTCTAATATTTTATTATTCTGTTTTTGTTTAGTACTAATATAAATTTGCTGACTACTTGGTCTAGAAACTCCTAAATGCCTTTTTAATTGAATCTTAGCATCGTTTAAAATTTGCTTTCTATATTTCTTATATATTTTAGACTTAACATAGCCTTCTTGTTTAAGTTTAGCCAAAATAGAAAATACAGGCCCCTTATACTCTTCTATACTACTGTAATCTAATATCTTAGGATACAACTTTTTTGCTAGAGGCAAACTATCTAAATAAGGCGCAAATATTCTTTTAATCTCGAATGCACTATCTGTTAAAGGCAAATCTTTGGACATTAAATCTAACAAAAGTGAAGTAGAGGTTACATTAGATTTTTTAGATATAGTTTGTAAAATCTTTGTTTGTGCGGTGGAATTATCATACGACTTGGTATAAAAATCACTAAGAAAAGGAACCACTCTTGGATCCTTTATCTTACCCATTTTCTGAATTAAAGAATTCTGAATATACTGCTGTTCTTCTTTAAATTGAAACTTGGAAATGTAATATTTTAAAGAATCTATATGCTTTTCATTAAACAACAAATAACGATGTCCTTCTAGAATAATACTGTCGTTCTTTTTTAATGCAGTAAAAAAATCTGTTGTTTTATCCTCTAAAATATCACGCCCAATAATTGTATCATAAGGCATAAAATTATCAAAAAACGCTTTTACATATGTACTAGGCTTCTGAATTGTATCTACAATTGCTTTTATCTCGTACATAGCCCCATTCTTTGCAATATTCTTAATTAAAATACCTCTGCTACTAGCCGTATCTGTTAACGTTAATTGCAACTCATGAAAACCTGCACTCGAAAAACTAGCTTTTTCGCTACTAATTTTAAACTTTTTATCGGCATATATTTTTTTTCGCAATGCCCATACAGAATCTATACTGGGAAACATTAAATAATCGTGCGATTTATTTAACTCTACTGTTATAGCTTCATCATTTTTATTTTGATATACTGTTTTTTTAGTATACTTACTATATGGTTTTACTTTTTTGCTTTGATTATACTGAGTACTATTATCTACAAACTTAGGTGGTTTTACCGTTGTTTTAGTGGTAAAATACATAGCGGTATCTTTTACCGTTACAAAAGGCAAAGTATAGTTCGGCTCTTTTAATTGAAACGAATTAAAAAATGTTTGCACATTACTTTCTTCTGTTGTAAGTGCTCCCATTAAATAATAATCGCCTTGTTTAAATACTGTTTTTAAATATAAATATTGGTTTTTACCTGCATTAAAACGCGCTTTAGAGGTTAAGGTATTTGCTGCAATCTCATTATAGACTGGGTCTAACTCTAAATCTTCATAAAAACGTTTTTGTATTTGTTTTAACTCAAATGCATCTTCTTCTATAAAATTAAAATCGTTTAACCTTACTTTTCGCAAAAAATAATAGGTATCGGTTTCTTTATCGTATCCTTCTATACCTCTACTTCCATTTCTGTTTTTATTAGAAAAAGTATGCTGTGATGGCATTTCTATTTCAAAATCTCCATATCCAGAAGTTACTATTTCTTTTATAGGAGCTATTGGTTTAAATTTTAAACTATTAAAAATGGTGTCTGAATGTTTTGTAACATAATCTCCTTCTCCGCCCATTTTAAAAATTAAAATTTCTAGTGGAGTTATATAAATATGATAACGTTGGTAATCTCCATTTTTTAATTTGTTTTTAATATCTATACCGCTATATCCATTATTAACAATGCTTGTTTTTTCTATAATTTTTCCTGGTATATTTTCAAAAAGTAACTCATCTATATCTTTAATTGTGTAGACGTCTTCTTTCTTTAAAAATGAAAACATAGGAATTCTATTCACCATAAGATAACTTCCGTTAGCTAAATTTGGTGAGATATAAGTAGAGTTTATATATTCTACTATCGGATATAATTTATTGGGTAATAACAAACTAAAAACATGATCATCTACCGAATAATACTGATAAGTATTTTCTTTAAGCTTAGAGGTAAATTGCGCTTTAAGCTTATCCCCTCTACTTGTAGCTCTAGAAGTTAATGGTGTTACCTTATATCCTTTTTTACGCAATAACGTAATTACACCTTGTTTGCCCGGTAAATGCGCTGCACCTATACCCGTAAAAACTTTCCCTAGGTGCATAAGAGAATCTAATTTACGAACCATGTTTTCGTTTCGTACGTATAGCATATTTTTTAAATAATGCTCGGTATACATTCCCTGATCTATAGAATCTAACAAGTTAATATTACGTTCTCTATATGCATTTTGCAATAACAACATTGGGTCTTCTTCTTGCATTTTCTTTTGCAACCATTCTGCTGGCTTCTTCCTCATTGCATTTAAACCAGCTCTCCCTACTAAAGCCGAAGATTCTTCTAAATCTTCTAACGCAACTATTGGCTTATTATACTTTTTCCCTGCCTGATAAATAAACATATCTAGATACGTTTCTTCTTCAAAATCCTGAGACATTGGGTTGGTACGGTATAGTATATTATTTATTAACCGGTCTTCAAAAGAAATATAGGCTCCTATCATTTCTTTCTTAGGATTTTTCATTACAAAAGGATATTTGTAAAAGCCTTTAATAGGAAATCTATTTCGTATATTTTTATTGGCAGCAATACCATCCTCTTCTAGCCAGGTATTTGGGTCAGATTCTAAAGCTATAATATCACTGTTGTTAAGCGCATCATAAAAAACATCGTCTAGCCTAAAAGCTATTTTTTTACTTACATGCATAGTTCCATAGAGATACGAGCTATGCTCTAGACCATTTCCAGAAATTTCCCATAATAAGCTATTTTTTTCTTGAGAAAAGCCAATAAAAGAAAGGAATAACAATAAAAAAATATAGTAATTCTTCACACAATCATATTTTAGAATAAAAGTCTCAAAAAAAATGAAACTGAAAAAACTTAAAGAAAAATTAACACTGTATTTAACACATAGTTTTATTAGCCTCTAACAAAGAATACTTCATTAAATCAATACTATCTATAGTAATATCAAAAAAGCAACTGCTTATTTAAACGTAATTTACTTACATGTAGTATTTTTGTTTTCAGAAAAGAAATTACCAAGCTAACATCTATAAAAATAAGCTATTAAAGCTTGTTATTAATTATAGGCTAAAAATTGCAAGAATGAAAGGAGTATTATTAATGAATTTAGGGTCGCCAGACAGCCCTACTGCCAAAGATGTAAAACCATATTTAGATGAGTTTTTAATGGACGAACGTGTTATAGACGTCCCTAATTGGCTCAGAAATATAATAGTTCGCGGTATTATTCTACAAACAAGACCTAAAAAATCTGCTGAAGCTTATAAAAAAATATGGTGGGATGAAGGTTCGCCTTTAGTGGTGATATCTGAGCGTTTTCAGGAGAAACTAAAACTACAAACAGAAATGCCTGTAGCTTTAGGTATGCGTTATGGCTCTATGACCACAAAAAAAGCATTACAAGAATTAAAAGAAAAAGGCGTAGATGAAGTTTTATTAGTGCCTTTATACCCGCACTATGCAATGTCTTCTTATGAAACAGTAGTGGTAAAGGTAATGGAGGAAAAAGAAAAGCATTTTCCTGAAATGAGCATTACTACCTTGCCTGCTTTTTATAAAAATCCAGATTATATAAAAGTACTTTCAGAAAAAATAGCTGAAGAACTAAAAGATTTTGAATACGATCATATTTTATTTTCATACCATGGTATTCCAGAACGCCATGTTAAAAAGAGTGACCCTACTAAATTTCATTGTAAAATAGACGGTAGCTGTTGTAACATAAACTCGGTAGCACATAACACTTGTTATAGACACCAAGTTTACGATACTACAGAATTGGTAAAAGCGTATTTAAATTTACCCGAAGAAAAAGTGAGTTCCTCTTTTCAGTCTAGATTACCAAACGATCCATGGTTAAAACCTTATACCGATTTTGAGTTTGAACGTTTAGCTAAAGAAGGAAAAAAACGCTTAGCCGTTATTACGCCTGCTTTTGTTTCTGATTGCTTAGAAACATTAGAAGAAATTGCTATGGAAGGGAAAGAACAATTTGAAGAGGCTGGCGGTGAAAACTATAAACATATTCCATGTCTTAACGATGACGATGCATGGGTAGCTGTTATGGGCAAATGGGTTAACCATTGGCTTACTAAAGATAGTTTACCTGTTTAATGGCAAGAGTCTCATCAGAAGAATTAGGTGCTGAGCCTATTGGAAAACTGCTCATAAAACAAGCTGTACCCGCTTCTATTGGGATTCTGGTAATGTCTTTAAATGTATTAGTCGACTCTGTATTTGTTGGTAATTGGATAGGTTCTATTGCAATTGCTGCCATTAATGTGGTATTACCCGTATCTTTCTTTATTGGAGCGCTAGGTATGGCCATAGGAGTAGGTGGTTCTAGCATAATCTCTAGAGCTTTAGGTGCAAATGACAAGAAAAAAGCATTATTTACATTCGGAAATCAAATTACTTTAACCTTAATAGTAACCCTTTTAATGGTTGCTGTAGGCTTATATTATATTGATGATTTAATTCCTGCTTTTGGAGGTAAAGGAAGCATCTTTGAACCCGCAAAAATCTATTATACCATTGTTTTATACGGTGTTCCTTTTTTAGCACTCTGTATGATGGGTAATACTGTAATTAGGGCCGAAGGCAAACCCAAATTTGCTATGGTTGCCATGATTATACCTTCTGTAGGCAATCTTCTAATGGATTATATCTTTATATATCTATTGGATTGGGGAATGCATGGTGCTGCATGGGCAACAACTATTGGTTATTTACTTTGTTGTGCATACGTGTTCTACTTTTTTGTTTCTAAAAATTCTGAACTTAAAATAAAACCTATTCACTTAAGTCTACAATTTCCTATTATTAAAGAAATAGGCTCTCTTGGTGTTGTTACCTTATCTAGACAAGCAGTTGTTAGTATTATTTATTTATTAATGAATAACATACTTTTTAATTTAGGAGGCGAAGCAATGATTGCAGTTTATGCTATAATTGCACGTACTTTAATGTTTGCTTTTTTCCCTGTATACGGTGTAACGCAAGGCTTTTTACCCATTGCAGGTTATAATTATGGCGCTAAAAAATACCAAAGAGTACAAAAAACAATTACAACCGCTATAAAGTATGCTGCATTATTGGCAACACTTGTTTTTATAGGTTTAATGCTATTTCCTACAGAAATAGCATCTCTATTTTTAAGCAGCAATCCTAATTTATCTAAAAGTGAATTAGCTATAAATAAGTTTGTTTTAGAACATATTCCAACTGCAATGCGATTGGTATATGCAGCAACACCTATTATTGCATTGCAACTAATTGGTGCCGCTTACTTCCAAGCTATTGGCAAAGCAATACCAGCCTTACTGCTAACATTAACACGCCAAGGATTCTTTTTTATACCCCTCGTTATTATTTTGCCTAAATACTACGGAGAACTAGGCGTTTGGCTGGCTTTCCCAATTGCAGATGTATTAGCAACTATTGTAACTGGTTATTATTTAAGACGAGAAATAAAAAAAGAATTATATGAATTGAAAACATAGTATTAAAGGTTAAGTTAATTTTTGTTCTTATTTTTAGATGTCACTAAAAAATATGCAATGAAAAATTACGCACTTATTATTATATCTTCAATTATTTTATTTTGTAGTTGTAACGATAACTCTAAAAAAGAAAACAAATCCTATACTCTTTATGTAGGAACCTTTACTAATAATGAGAGCGAGGGTATTTATAGCTATACATTTAATACTAATACCGGAACACTTAGCAATAAAAAATTAGCAGCAAAATTAACCGACCCTTCTTTTCTAATAATTTCTCCTAACAAAAAATATTTATATTCTGTAAATAAAATAGAAAAGTCTAAAAACTCAAATGGTGCTGTAGTTGCTTTTAAAATTGAAGAAAACAATGCGTTAAAACAAATAAACAACACCCCAACAGCTAATGCCTATGGGTGTCATGTTGGAATTTCTAAAGATGGTAAATATTTAGCATCCTCTAGCTATGGAGGTGGCAGTATTTCTGTATTTAACATTAATGAAAATGGAGCTTTACTTCCAAATCCTCAATTTATAAACCATAAAATATTAGACACACTAAAAATAGCAAAAGCGCACGCTTCTAAATTTACAAAAGATGGACTTTTTACTGCCGATTTAGGGTTAGATGCTATTAAGCGCTACCAATTAAAAGACAACAAATTTATACCTGCAGAACAAGCATCTATTAATTTACCAGATGGTGCTGGCCCCAGACACTTTACTTTTAATAAAAATAAGAATATACTGTATGTTATAAATGAGCTAAACGCAACCATTACAGTGTTTAAAAAAGATACTAAGGGTAATTACGTAGAGCTAGAAGTAAAAAACACTTTAGCTCCAGATTACAAAGGACAAAAATCCTGTGCTGATATTCATTTATCTAATGATGGTAAATTTTTATACGGATCTAACCGAGGAGAAAATACTATTGTAATTTTTAAGGTTGATGCTGATACTGGGAAACTAACTTTAGTAGGTAGAGAATCTGTGCATGGAGATTGGCCAAGAAATTTTGCTTTAGACCCAACTAATAAATTCTTATTAGTTGCTAACCAAAAAAGTGATAATATCACCGTTTTTAAAAGAGATTCAGAAAAAGGCACTTTAACATTCTTACAAGAAGTAAAAACGCCTACCCCAGTGTGTTTAGAGTTTTTAGATTTGTAATAATCTATGTTTTCTAATTACAGATGGGCATTTTAGGATACCTATTACTACAAAAAATAAAACAATGTACAATTAATTACGTTACAATCTCTACAACAAGGTTTTACAAAAAACAAAAGCGGGATGAGAAAGTTAGTTATAATTTGTATAAGCTATTTATTAAGTCTTGGATGTTCTTCTCAGGATGAAAAATCATATATAAAATCTGGGGGAGAAATAATATATGGCAAGCCAAAAATGCTAGAATTTATTGCTTACAATCCTTTAATAAATAAAAATGGAGAAATAATAAAAGGGAATATTTTAACTAAAAGAGTATGGGGAGGTGTTAGTTATAATGGCAGTGGAAAATTATTGTATGATAAAGAGGGTAGGCATACACATACCTATGATTATAAACTAGGTAGTAAAGAAGTAGGGAAATTAATTAAAGAAGAATATTTTAAAAATAACACAATTAAAACATCAACATTGTATCCGCCATATAAGGCTATAGATTACTTTTTTATTGAACAATATGATGCTAATGATAATCTAACTTATGAGAGCCATTATTCGTGTTTGTCCTGTTTTCCTAAAAATAAAGAGGTATTACCAAATCGTGAATATATCTATATATATGATTCTTTAAATAATCTAACAAAAAAAAAAATTTACGATTATGATTATGGGTATAATTATGACAAACCTAGAAAAATAAGCGACTCTACTATTAATAGTTACCAATTAGAGTACAAGCAAGATCAGTTATACAAGAGCCAATTATTTCAGAAAAAATACGATAGTCTGGGTATTATACAAGAAGAATATGTAGACAAAGCATTTATATATAGTAACAATAAAGAAGGAGTTTTAATAAAAAAACAAGAACAAGAATCAGAATATTATTTGGAGTATTACCCAAATGGAATTATGAAAAAACATAATTGGGATAAAGACAAATATTATCTGTATAACAAAGAGGGATATTTAACAAAAGTTAAATTTTATATGTCTGAAAATCCCGTTACTTATACCTATGATAAAGAAGATAAGTATGGCAATTGGACCCGTGTAATTGTATCTAAAAAAGGAAAACCAGTTATCTACGGAGAACGCACAATAACTTATTACGAATAAGAAAATAATGCTTATTATTTATAAGTTTAAAGTAGCATAAAAACTACTAAATACACCAATTAAAATCACTGTTCTTTGTATATCTTTGCAACAAGCAGATACTATTAGAGATGTCAGAATATTACAATTACATAAAATCGTTACACCTCATCTTTGTAATTACATGGTTTGCTGGCTTATTTTATATTCCTCGCTTATTTATTTACCACATAGAAGCTTCTTTAAAACCATCTCCAGAGAAAGAAATTTTAAGCAAACAAATGCAACTTATGGCCAAACGTTTGTGGTATATTATTACATGGCCTTCTGCAATACTGGCTATTATTTTTGCGATTTGGTTACTTATTTTAATGCCCGTGTGGTTACAACAACCTTGGATGCATGTAAAATTAGGTTTTGTAGTAGCATTAATTATTTATCACCTAAAGAGCCATCAAATATTTTTACAATTACAACGCAATAAAATTAAATACACTTCTAATTTTATGCGCATTTGGAATGAAGCCTCTACACTTATCCTTTTTGCCGTAGTTTTTTTAGTCATCTTAAAAAATGCTGTTAATTGGATTTACGGAGTTATTGGCATTTTTACGCTCGCAATTCTTTTAATGCTAGGTATTAAGCTATACAAACGTATTCGCAATAAAAACCCTGAAGCCTAACACACATTGCAGTAATTTATAATAATTACGAGTAAATAAACAACCTCGACCCAAGGGCACGAGCTATTAAATAGGAAAACCCTTTATTATTTTTGACGCAAGCGTCGGAGAATTAAACCCAAATAGGCTATCGCCGTGCGATTAAATTGGACTAATATTTGCTATCTTAGTTCAAAATAGTCTGCTTTGTTAAAAAACTTATCGTTCCGTTCCCGAATATTTATTTCAATGATTTTATTGGTGTTTATTGCATCAGTCTTAATTGTTGGTGTAACCATATACCAATATAGAGAACAGACTAACGATTACCACCAAAAACGTTTGGCACGTAAAGAAGCTCAAATAAAACAAAGTATTATTTATACGCTTAAAGAAACCACCTATCCTGTTATTACAGAAAATTTAAAGGATATTTTTAAGCATGAAATTTATCAGATTGCGGATGTCCAAAATTTAAATTTCAATATTTATGATTTAGAAGGACAACTTATTAAAAGCTCTAAAGCAACATTTAACAACGATTCTATCTCTAATTGTTTAAGTGCTAATACGCTAAATAATTTAGAAGCATCTGCCTCTAAAAGATATGTAGAAGAGAATACAAGTCCAAACGATAGATTCCACGCATCGTACAGCTATATTACAAACAACAAATTTAAACCAATTGGTATATTAAACTTACCTTACTTAGAAGATAATACTTTTAACAACAAGGAATTAAAAGAATTTCTATTTCGTTTGGCTTGGGTATATTTAGTTTTACTGGTTATAGCTATTGCCTTAGCTTATATAATTTCTAAATATATAACACGCTCTTTACAGACTATTTCTGATAAATTAAACAAAACCAATTTTACACAAAAAAACAAACGAATTATTATTAAAAACCCAGGTGAAGAAATAGGGAAATTAATTAGCTCTTATAACGGAATGATAGATGAATTGGAAGAAAGTGCTGTAAAATTAGCCCGTAGTGAAAGAGAGCAAGCTTGGCGAGAAATGGCAAAACAAGTGGCGCATGAAATAAAAAATCCGTTAACTCCAATGCGTTTAAGTGTACAAAGTTTTGAGCGCAAATTTGACCCTAATGACCCTAAAATTGAGCAAAAAATAGATGAATACTCTAAAACTTTAATTCAGCAAATAGATACCTTAAGCAGCATTGCTTCTGCCTTTTCTAATTTTGCAAACATGCCAGCACAACAAAATGAAACCTTAAATGTGGTTAAAATTGTAAAATTAGCATTAGATATTTTTAATGAAAATTATATTCATTTTATAAGTGAGGAAGAAGAGGTAATTGCAAAACTAGACCGAACGCAACTTATAAGAATTGTAACCAATTTGGTAAAAAATGCCGAACAAGCTATTCCTGAAAATACAGCGCCTAAAATTCTGGTTTCAGTAGCATCAGAAAACGAAATTGTTAAAATTATGGTAGCAGATAATGGCATTGGTATAGCAGAAGAGTTTAAAGACAAGGTTTTTGAACCTAAATTCACCACAAAAACCAGTGGTATGGGCTTAGGTTTAGGTATGGTAAAAAATATTATAGAAAACTATAACGGAACTATAGATTTTACTTCAGAAGAGCATCAAGGAACTATTTTTACTGTAAAACTTCCAAAAGGAATATAACAACATAAGCTATGAGTTACACAAATATCTTGGTTACAAAAAAGGAAACAATTGCTACTGTTACAATAAACAGACCTAATAAACTAAATGCCTTAAATAAAGATACCATAGCAGAATTACACTCAGTATGCAAAGCATTAGATAAGGATAAAAACATAAAAGCTATTCTACTAACTGGTAGTGGAGAAAAAGCTTTTGTCGCTGGCGCAGATATTGCTGAATTTGCAAATTTTACTAGTAAACAAGGAGCAAAATTAGCAGCAAAAGGACAAGAAACACTTTTTAATTTTATAGAAAACTTAAGCACTCCTGTAATTGCAGCAATAAACGGCTTTGCTTTAGGTGGCGGATTAGAATTAGCCATGGCATGCCATTTTAGAATTGCTAGTGATAATGCAAAAATGGGCTTACCAGAAGTATCCTTAGGAGTAATTCCTGGCTATGGTGGCACGCAGCGTTTACCGCAACTCATAGGAAAAGGAAGGGCTATGGAATTAATTATGACAGCCAGCATGATTAATGCAGAAAAAGCAGAAGCTTATGGCCTTGTAAACCATGTAACTACTCTAGAAGAATTACTGCCTTATTGCATTAAGCTCGCAAGCAAGATATCGAATAATTCGTCTGTTGCCATTAAATATGCAATAAAAGCAATAAATGCTGGTTTTATACATGATGTAGATGGATACGCAACTGAGATTAAAGCTTTTGGAACCTGTTTTGGAACCCGAGATTTTAAAGAAGGTACTACTGCCTTTTTAGAAAAAAGAAAAGCTAATTTCCCAGGAGCTTAAAATCAATTTTAAACCAATACCTATGATACTTAAAAAGCATTTTATACTCTTATTTCTTTTTGCCTTTAGTATTGCAAAAGCACAAGAAATGCCTGTTTCTTACGCTTTTGGAGAAAAATATAACGATAAGCATAAATACTCTAACCTAGTATCTATAGCTAACGAGGCAAACGAAGGAACTGTACTAGTTAGAAGTTATTACGGAGGGCTTATCTTAAAACCCAAAGGCTATTTAATAGAACATTATAATAAAGATTTAGAGTTAATTTCTGAATTTAATTACAAACTTAAAGGGCATAACTTTGTAGATGGGTATTTAAAAAACGGACGATTATATCTATTGTTTTTAGACTATAACCTTAGCAAAGGCTCTTACGATTATGTTGTACATAGTAGCTCTTTAAATAATATAGATTTTATAGAAAAAACGATATTATCTATACCATCAGCGGAAGTAGATTTTCCGTTAGATAAAAATTATTACAATAGAAATTTTTCTTCTGGTTTTACAACATCTGTATTGTTTAATGATGATAAGTCTGCCTTTGTAATTAGCACTCATTTTAAAAAAAGAAAAGTAAACCAACACTTTATTTATTTGTTTGATGCTGATTTAAATAAAGTTATAACACACGATTTTTCTAAAGAAGTAGAGGAAAAAAATTATGCTTTTGAAGAAATAGCTATTGCTAAAGATTTAAAACAAGTTTACATCATTGGAAAAGCCTATTTTAAAAAGAAACGTTTTGGAGCCAAAGAGCGTAAATTTCAGTACGAAATGATACAAGTCTCTAATTCATTAAGTAAAATACAAACTTTTGATGATGACGGTAAGTATTCAGAAGGTTTAAAACCTATACTTTCAGAAGACAACAAATTATTCTGTGTTGGTTTTTACTCTAACAGAAAAGACAATCGCTATAACGGTGTTGGTTATTTTAATGTGGACCCTGGTACTTTAAAAATAATTACAAAAAAATACCATCCGTTTTCCACACAGTTTATGCAAGATAAGTTTGGAAAAGACGAAGAGAAAGAAATAAAAAATCTAGTCTTTAAAAACCTAAGTATTACCCCAGAAAATAATATCATTTTTAATGCTGAAGAATATTTTGTTACCAGTAATTATAAAATTGAAGCTGGTAGTGGAAACAGAGTTAAAGTAAAAAGATACCATTATAATGATATGGTAAGCGCAAAACTAGATGCTTCTGGCGACCTTTTATGGACAAGAAACATTAATAAATCTGAAGTAACACAACACGATGAGGCATACGTATCTTATAGCACCTATATTAAAGGAGAAGACAGCTATTTCTTTATAAGTACAGCCAGTGAAAATCCAGAGCAACTAGGAAAAGACCGTATTATTTTTAGACAAGGCTTTAGCCGTAACAGAAATGTTTTTCTTATTAAATTAGATGCAAAAGGAGATATGTCTTATGAAAAAATAATAGATGATAAAGATGCCCGTTTACCTTTAATGGTTTCTAAACCTTTAATAGTACCTACAGAAGATACTGTATTCTTTTATGCCAAAAGAGGAAATAAAAAACAACTAGCAAAAGTAGTTTTTAAATAAGCTATCATTGACTTTCTAATAAAATCTGTTAATTAACATTTGTAAATATATTAAAAATTGGATTTATTCCATAAATTTGGAATAAATCCAAGTTTTGAGTCAAAAAGAATACATAAAAGGTCGTGGAGCACAGCAAAACAGTGCAAACAAATTTCTAGAACACATCTATGAAATACGAGAAGATTTTATGGAATTCTGTAGAATTGAAGGAGAGGAACCAGATAACAATCGTACGCAATACATTCCCGTTTTTCCAAAAACAATTGTAAACAAAGTAACAAGTCCAGATATTGGAATGTCGTTTTCTATGAATGCATACCAAGGCTGCGAACATGGGTGTATTTACTGCTATGCCAGAAATACACACGAGTATTGGGGTTATAGTGCTGGTTTAGATTTTGAACGACGAATTCTAGTAAAAAAAGATGCTCCAAAGTTACTAGAGGCTAAGCTAAAAAGTAAACAATGGAAAGCAAGTACTATAATAATGTCTGGCAATACAGATTCTTACCAACCAGCAGAGCAAAAATTTAAAATAACCAAAGCTTGTTTAGAAGTCTTTCTAAAATACAAACACCCAGTAGGCATTATTACTAAAAACGCTCTTATTTTAAGAGATTTAGATATCTTATCGGCCTTAGCAAAAGACAATTTAATAGGAGTAAATATCTCGGTTACCTCTTTATCCGAAGAAACAAGACGTATTCTAGAACCGCGAACAACTACTATAAAAAAGCGGCTAAAAACTATCGAAATATTATCTAAAAACGGTATTCCTGTAAATGCTATGTTAGCGCCAATAATTCCGGGTATTAACAGCCACGAAATATTAAAACTAGCAAAATCGGTAGCAGATAGCGGAGCAGTATCTTTTGCATTCACTGTAGTGCGTTTAAATGGTGCTATTGGACAAATATTTACCGATTGGATACGCAAAGCAATGCCAAACAAGGCAGAAAAAGTATTACACCAAATAGCCGCATGCCACGGAGGCAATTTAAACGATAGTAGATTTGGAACACGAACTCGCGGAGATGGAAAAATAGCAGAATACATACACGATACTGTACGCTTAGCTAGAAATAATTATTTTAAAGACAAAAAGTTCCCTAAACTAAATACAAATTTACACGAACAATATAAAGATGGGCAAATGAAATTGTTTTAAAGAATTGTAACAATTATCTATTAAACAAGACTAATGTATTACAAACCAATACTTTATATTATGAGTGGAGCTGGACATATGCTACATGCTATTAAAACCTTAAAAGCTAATAGAAATTTATTAAAAAAACGAATTGATCAAAAAAGAGATGGTTTTGCAAACAATGAAACCGTAACCAAAGTAAACTTTAAAAAATCTACCGCTGCAGATATGATTGCTATTCGCAAAAAAATTAAGCAAACTAAAGCCAAAGAATTAAGATTAAATATTGCTTTAATGATAACTTCACTTATTATTTTTGCTATTCTAGTATGGTATTTTTTCCTTCTCTTTTTTAAAATTTGTACTGTACCTAATACTTATCCCAACAGTACTTCTATTACTTGTATTATTTTCTTGGTCTTCAAATTCAAATGAAGAAAATGGTTTTGCAGAATTAAAGCCAGAATAAATTAAATAAACTCCTAATTTATCTGTAGAACCTACATTATGTGTTTCTATACCTATTGCAAAAGACCAAAAATTAATTTTTTTAGTGGTTTTTTTTATAATCTTTTCCTCATTTGAATCTAAAAAAACACCTTCAGATGTAATATTTCCATAATTATATTTAGGAATAAAAACCCACCGAGAAAATTCTTCTTGGTATTAATCTCCATAAATTATCATAAAGAAAACATAATGTTTTTAAAAATAGGAATTAGAATAGGTAACTTTAGCTATCTCTAAAACACTAAAAGCATATTTAAATGGGGAAAAAATTACCAGCAATAACTCCAGAATTAAGTCAATTTATTAAAGAACAAAAAATATTTTTTGTGGGTACAGCAGCTGAAGAAGGTCAGGTAAATGTATCTCCAAAAGGTATGGATAGCTTGCGCGTTTTAGGTCCTAATAAAATTATTTGGTTAAACCTAACAGGTAGCGGTAACGAAACAGCAGCACATTTACTTAAAAATAATAGGATGACTATTATGTTTTGCGCTTTTGAAGGTAAACCTTTAATTCTTAGGCTTTATGGAACTTCTAAAATATACCACACAAGAGATTCTGAATTTAAAAACAATATAAACTTATTCCCTAAAATTGCTGGTGCGCGTCAAATTATAGAAATGCAAGTAGATTTAGTACAAACATCTTGTGGTTATGCCGTTCCTTTTATGGATTTTAAAGAAGAAAGGTCTACATTAAAATCATGGGCAGAAAAACAAGGAACAGAACGAATAGAAAACTATTGGAAAGAAAAAAACACCAAAAGTATTGATGGCTTTAAAACAAATATCATTTAAATAAACCACAACCAAAAAATTACAACACAAAATAATAGTATAACAGCCTCCGTTAATTATAATAACAAACCCTTATTTACATCCAAAAAAACCTTATGAAAGATTTAAAATTTCCAATCAATTTTGTTTTTAACATTACTACATTTTCCAATGATTTTACTGCCACTGATGCTAACGGAAATACTGTAGCTTATGTAAAACAAAAAATGTTTAAACTGAAAGAAGATATTTCAATTTTCGAAAACGAAAGTAAAGCCAAAGTAAACTTTAAAATTAAAGCAGACAAATGGATAGATTTTTCTACAGCGTATAGTATAACAGACAATAATACAGGGAAGGAACTTGGGAAAGTAGCTCGTAAAGGGTGGCGTTCTATATGGAAAGCTTCTTATGAATTAATAGATCAGCACCAAAAACTACAATATCATATTAAAGAAGAAAATGCTTGGGTAAAAGTATTTGATGGCCTTTTAGGAGAAATTCCCATACTAAATTTATTTACTGGCTACTTATTTAACCCTACTTACATTGTTACAGATTTAAAAAATGAAGGTATTGTACGTTTAAAAAAACAACCTTCTTTTACCGGCAGAAAATTTGAAATATCAAAAATAAAAGAAACAGATGCTGATGATGACCAAAGGATTCTTCTTGGGTTAATGATGATGATTTTATTAGAAAGACGTAGAGGATAAATTTTACAACTAAAACAAAGCAGCATAAATGAAAAAATGGATTCTATTTTTACTTATTACGTGTAATGTTTCTTTTGCACAGCTTACAACAGAAACATTATCTCTTTCTGATGCTGCTTTGGCTTTAACCAAACAAAATGTAACTTATGACCCTAGCTATTTTTCTATAGCCTATCCTAACGGTGATATTCCTTCGGATAAAGGTGTGTGTACAGACGTTGTTATTAGAGCTTATAGAAAATTAGGCATAGACCTTCAAAAAGAAGTTCATGAAGATATGAAAGCACACTTTAGTCTATACCCAAAAATCTGGGGCTTAAAAACAACAGATAAAAATATAGATCACAGAAGAGTGCCTAACTTAATGACCTATTTTAAAAGAAAAAAAGCAACAATAAAAATAACTCAGCACCCTAAAGATTATATTCCTGGCGATATTGTTTGTTGGAATTTAGGGGGTGCCATAACACATATAGGCATTGTAGTAAATAAAAAATCTAAAGACCAAAAGAGGTATTTAATAGTACATAATATTGGTGCAGGACAGGTTTTAGAAGATTGCCTTTTTAACTATAAAATAATTGGACACTACAGATTATAAAATTAGTTTTTAACCCCTGACATGTTACGACACTTCCTCGAATTAATTTTGCAATACGTCTAATATAAAACTTTAAAAAAATGACAAATGCAATTAATTGGTTCGAGATTCCTGTAACAGATTACGAAAGAGCAAAAACGTTTTATGCTACAATCATAGGAGAAGACATTATAGATCACCATATGCCAAACATGAAATATGGTGTTTTCCCTTATGATATGGAGATGAAATGTATTGGTGGGGCCATTGTTCAAATGGAAGGGATAAAACCTAGTACAGAGGGTTCAACAGTTTACTTAAACGGAGGCGATGATCTAAATGTTACTTTAAACAAAGTAGAAGCTGCCGGAGGCAAAATAATAATGCCAAAAACAGATATAGAAGAAAATGGTTTTATTGCTCAGTTCTTAGATACCGAAGGTAATAAAGTAGCCTTACATTCTATGGCTTAGGCTATAAGTTTCACAAGTACTTACCAAAGAAAACATTAGATAGCAAATCTTAATAGGGTTTGCTATCTTCGCTATATATGTCTCAGTTATCCAGAATCATAGCAATACTTACACTGTTAAAATCTAAACGAATTTTAACAGCAACAGAGCTTGCTCATAAATTTGATGTTAGCGTAAGAACGATATACCGAGATATAAGAAAATTAGAAGAAGGAGGAGTTCCTATAATTACAATAGAAGGCAGAGGCTATTCTTTAATGGATGGTTATACCGTAGCTCCTGTACAATTTACAGAAAAACAAGCCAATGCTTTAATTACAGCAGAACACCTAGTAAACCTAAGTAACGATTCTTCTTTTGTAACAGATTTTGAAGAGGCCATGACCAAGATTAAATCGGTCTTTAGAACCTCTATTCAGGCAAAAAGCGAATCTTTAAGTAAAAAAATTCATGTTTTTAATTTTAAAAAAGAAAACATTGCCAGTAATGCACTTTCAGAAATACAATTGGCTATTACCAACTTTAATTACGTAGAGATAAACTATAAAAAGGCAAATGACACTAATATTTCGTTTCGAAAAATAGAACCTTATGCTTTTTATTCTACGGTAAACAAATGGATTCTTATAGCATGGTGCCACCTAAGAAATGAGTATAGAGCTTTTAGAATAGATCGTATTCAGCATTTTAAAATACTCCCCGAAAAATTTGAAGACCGCAACTTTAATTTACAATCCTATTTTTCTTCCTGTCCTTACGAGGATAAATAATGTATATTCTACAATCTCCAATTAAAACACTTAATGATTAACTACAAAGTGTAAAAATTCTTTTTACGTTAATTTCATTATATTTACTACTAACCATTTAATAACTATAAAAATAATAAACATGAAAAAATTGATTGCAGAATTTATTGGAACACTATGGCTTGTTCTAGGTGGCTGTGGAAGTGCAGTTTTAGCTGCTGGTTACCCAGAATTAGGAATAGGATTTGTAGGTGTATCTATTGCTTTTGGTCTTACTGTATTAACCATGGCTTATGCCATTGGGCATATTTCTGGTTGCCATTTAAACCCCGCAGTATCTATTGGCCTGTGGATGGGCGGTAGATTTGAGAGTAAAGAATTAATACCCTACATTATTGCCCAAGTGCTAGGTGGTATTGCTGGTGCGGGTATATTATACCTTATTGCTAGCGGAAAACCTGGATTTGAAATTGGTGGCTTTGCAGCTAACGGTTACGGAGAACATTCTCCTGATGGCTACGGAATGGTTTCTGCCTTAGTTACAGAAATTGTTATGACCTTTATGTTTCTAATTATTATACTAGGTGCTACACACTCCAAAGCTCCTAAAGGTTTTGCTGGCTTAGCTATTGGTCTTGGACTAACCCTAATACACTTAATTAGTATACCTGTTACCAACACCTCTGTAAACCCTGCAAGAAGTACTAGCCAAGCATTATTTGCTGGCGGATGGGCAGTAGAACAATTGTGGTTGTTTTGGGTAGCTCCAATTATTGGTGCAATTATAGCCGGAATTGTATACAAGTTTATATCGCCCGAAAACGACTAGACTAAGCCTTAAATATAAAAGTAAAAAAAGATGCTTTGTGTTACGAAGCATCTTTTTATTTTTAAACTAAGTAAAGTTATTTTTCTATTAAATAGGAATCTAAATGATTTTTTAAAACTTCATACGAAGCATAACCTCTGGTTAATGCTATTTTTTCATTTCCCTTTTCTAAAATTAGAGTTGGAAAGCCATGTATGTGTTGTGAATTATAAAATAAAAAATCTTTATATGCTTTATTATAATACGTTACCTCTTTCATCTTGCTTACAAAGTCCTTTGAGCTAAACCCAATCTTTTCGGCATACTTTCCGTAGGCAGTAATTTCTTCGGGATGCATTCCATCAAAGTATACCGCTTTGTGTAAAATATCTGCAAACTCAAAAACCTTTTCTGGCATATATTCTTTTATAATACATAAGGCCATAGCAGGGGGTACAGAATTTAATATCATTTTCCCATCTTCTAACGGGCCTTTTAAAAATGCCTCTCCAAAAAGAACACCTGTTAAGTTTTCTACACTTTTGTAAGCACCTTGCTTAATATGTGGAGCCACCTCGTTAATTAAGCCTGCTTCTTTTCCAATAAAAAGCCCTCCGCTAATAAGTGTAAAATCTATTTCTTTACAATACTCATTATATATTTTTGAAATTACAGGACCAAATCCATAACACCAACCACATAAAACGTCTGTATAGTATATAATCTTAGGTTTATTCATATCAACAAAGCTATCATTATACATTATATTTGTCAAGTACCTACCTTTAGGTAAGTACCATTATAATTTAATATTATGTCTACAACAGAACAAGAAACTTGCCCAGTAAGTGAAGCTTTAAAAATATTAGGAGGCAAATGGCGCCTACAAATTATTAATGAAATAGGAGAAAATACAATACGATTTGGTGTATTAAAAAGAAGTATTCCTGCAATTAGCGAAAAAATGCTTATTCAGGAACTCAAAGCTTTAGTTGCTTATGAGGTTGTTCATAGAAAAGCTTACAATACAATTCCTCCTAAGGTAGAATATTCTATTACAACATTCGGAAAGGGGATATTTCCTATAATAGAACAAATAAAAGTATTTGGAGATAGTAGAGTTGCTAAAATGGCAGGTAAAAAAAGCTAAGCTTTACCTTCCCATTCTTTATAAAAATGATCTAAATATTGTTGCATAAATTGATGACGCTCTTCTGCTAGCTTTTTACCTGTTAAGGTATTCATTTTATCTTTTAACAATAATAATTTCTCGTAAAAATGATTAATTGTTGGTGCAGTAGATTTTTTATACTCCTCCTTAGTCATATTTAAATTTGGAGCAATTTCTGGATCATAAAGCGCTCTATTTTTAAACCCTCCATAATTAAAAGCTCTTGCTATACCAATTGCACCAATAGCATCTAACCTATCTGCATCTTGCACTACTTCTAACTCTTTAGATGTAAATTTTTTAGACTTATTTTCTAAACTAGACTTGTAAGAGATATTATTAATAATATGTACTACATGCACAATTACAGCAGCATCTACATTTAACTTTTTTAAAAACTCACTAGCTAATTTAGGTCCTATAGTTTCATCTCCGTCATAAAATTTAGCATCAGCAATATCATGCAACAAGGCCCCTAATTGCACAATAAAAGAATCTACTTCTTCTCCTTTAGCAATAAGGTTTGCATTATTGTATACTCTAAGTATATGAAACCAATCGTGTCCGCCTTCTGCGCCTTTTAAAGTTTCTTTCACAAAGGCTATTGTTTCTTTTATAATTGCATTCTGTTTCATTCAAAAGAAGTTACGCCAGTTTTAATTTGTTTTTCTACCATTGTAATTAAAGCATCTAAATCTCCTGTATTCTCAATAGGTTTATGAACATCAAATGTAATATTAGACCCTAATCCATAAGGAAATTTACCATAACGATGTATTTTCCAAGAATCATTAATACTAATTGGTATAATTAAAGCTGAAGGAGCGTTTTTTAGTAATATTTTTAAGCCAGTAGGCTGAAACTTTTTAGGCACTCCTGTTCTACTTCTAGTCCCTTCAGGAAAAATAACTGCACTTCTTTTATGCTCTTCTATATACTTTCCTAGCTTAGAAATTTCTCTTAATGCCTGCTTAGAATCCTTCCTATCTATTAAAACAGAACCTCCATGCCTAAGATTAAACGATACACTAGGAATTCCTTTCCCTAATTCTATTTTACTAACAAATTTTGGATGGTGTGCTCTCATATGCCATATAATCGGAGGTATATCGTGCATACTTTGGTGGTTCGCTACAATTATTAAGGGTACATTTTCAGGAATTTCATGTGGGTTATTAAATGTATGCTTTGTTCCTAAGGCAACGCCACATTTCATAAGAGAAAAATTAAGATAGCTTACAACACGCTTAAGCCCATTATAACCAAATACCCTATAACCTATCCATTGCAATGGCTCAAAAACAATAAGTGTTAAACCAAATAAAAGAGAATAAAGTGCACTTAAAGGATAAGCTACTATTTTTTGCATTTAACAAAAATAAAAAACCGCTCTCTATTAAAGAACGGTTTTTAAAAAGTTTTATTTACAAATGCTTAACAAAACTCATTGTAAGCACCCATTAAATTTTCAGCAATCATTTGTGCTGGTCTACCTTCAATATGGTGACGCTCTATCATATGAACTAATTCGCCATCTTTAAACAATGCCATACTTGGCGATGATGGAGGAAAAGGAACCATAAGACTTCTAGCTTTATCTACTGCTTCTTTATCTACACCAGCAAAAACAGTAACTATATGATCTGGTTTTTTTTCATTTGTTAAGCTAAATTTAGCCGCTGGTCTTGCATTTGCAGCAGCACAACCGCAAACAGAATTTACAACTACCAAAGTAGTTCCTTCTTTTGCAATTGCAGTTTCCACAGCCTCTGCGGTATGTAATTCTTCAAACCCAGCAGATGCAAGGTCTTCTCTCATAGGTTTAACTAATTCTGCAGGATACATAATCTATATTTTTAATCAATTAATAAAAGTCTTCAAAGATAATCTATTTGTCGCATTTTTATAGGTTACCTTAACTTTTCCTTAGCGCTTCTTTTTATAGCTAATACCATATCTTTGAAAAAAAATTAAATTTTAAAATGATTAAGTGGGTTGGAGCCTTTCTAGGGTATTATGTGTTAAGACATTGGATAGGCGGTATAGTAGGTTTTTTTATTGGTAGCTTTTTTGATAATACAGGTAAAAATATAAGAGGAGCGCAATCTGTTTTCGAAGATATTACCAGACAAAAAGTATCTCCTGCAGATTTTGAATTAAAATTACTGTCACTCTGTTCTATAGTTATAAAAGCAGATGGAACTATAAGTAAAAGTGAAATGGAATATGTGCAGCGTTATTTCGTAGGCACTTATGGCAAAGAAAAAGCAAATGCAATATTTAGAACCTTTAACGATGTTATAAAAAAACAAGAAGTTTCTGCGCAACAAATTTGCAGTTACCTAAACCAACGAACCAGACCAGAGGTACGTATGCAATTGTTACACTTTTTGTTTGGAATAGCACAAGCAGATGGCACCGTAAGTAACCTAGAAATTAATAAAATACAAGAGATAGCTGGGTATCTAAGAATAAATATTCGCGATTTTGAAAGTATAAAAGCAATGTTTATTAAATCTGTTGATAATGCATATAAAATATTAGAGATTGATAAAAGTGCTTCTGATGATGCTGTTAAAAAAGCCTATAGAACTATGGCCAAAAAATACCATCCAGACCGAGTAAATACAGAAAATGAGGCTATTAAAAAAGGTGCCGAGGAAAAATTTAAACAAGTACAAAAAGCATACGAAGAAATACAAAAAGAACGAGGACTTTAAGAATATAAAATGCAAGAATTTTGGTTTTACATAAAATTAGGTTTAGATCATGTATTAGATATAAATGCTTATGATCATGTATTATTTTTAGCTGCATTAGCACTCCCATTCTCTTTTAAAGAATGGAAAAAAATAGTTATACTAGCTACCGTATTTACTATTGCTCACTGCTTATCTTTAGCTGTTTCTGTATATAATATCTTTACTATAGACACTAGTTTTATAGAGTTTTTAATTCCTATAACTATTCTCTTTACCGCATTTTATAATATTTACACTATTGTATTAAAAAAAACAAACACGCACTATCTATTTCAGCTAATAACAACTTCTTTTTTTGGATTTATACACGGTTTTGGCTTCTCTAGTTATTTTAAAATGTTAATGAACCAAGAAGAAGAAAAACTATTGCCTTTATTAGGTTTTGCAACGGGTATTGAGCTTTCTCAAACTACTGTTATTCTTTTTGTTTTAATTTTAATTTACTTCTTAAAATCCATATTACAAATAAAACAGTATATAACTGTGGTAATAATTTCTTTATTAATTATAGGAATAACATTACCGCTAGTAATTAAAGCTTTTCCCCAATAAAATTTTAAATAATTTTAAACGTTTAATTGTTTATAAATTTAAAAACGCAAGTATATTCGTACTTTTACTCTTTGTAACACAAAGTATATTATATCGTCAAATAAAGGCATATAATTGAAATGATTTTATGGAAGAAAGAAAACAAAAAAAATATGATCAAGCCTATTTAAGAATGGCTCAAGAGTGGGGTAAACTATCCTACTGCAAGCGCAAACAAGTAGGCGCCATTGTTGTAAAAAACAGAATGATCATTTCTGATGGTTACAACGGCACCCCTACAGGTTTTGATAATATTTGTGAGGACGATGAAGGTTATACCAAATGGTATGTTTTGCATGCCGAAGCAAATGCTATCTCTAAAGTAGCAGCTTCTACACAATCTTGCAACGGTGCAACTTTATATATTACACTATCGCCTTGTAAAGAATGTAGCAAATTAATACACCAGTCTGGCATAAAACGTGTTGTATACGAAAACGAATACAAAGATACATCGGGTTTAAAGTTTTTAGAAAAGGCAGGAGTAGAAATAATACATATGCCTGTAAAGGAGGATTCATAATTAAATGAAAAAAAAATACACTTATTTATTACCAATTATAATTGCCTTTGCTTTAGCCATGGGTATCTTAATTGGTGGTAAACTTAATTTTAATGATAGTCCAGAAAAACTTTTTACTACCAATTCTAAAAAAGATAAACTTAATAGATTAATAGATTATATTGATTATGAGTATGTAGACGATGTAAATACAGATAGTATTGTAGATGTTACTGTAAATAATATTTTAGATAAGCTAGATCCGCATTCTGTATACATTCCTAAAAAAGAAATGGCAAAAATCTCTGAAAACATGAAAGGAGACTTTGTTGGTATCGGAGTTAACTTTTACATGTATAAAGATACTATTGCTGTTATTAGACCGGTGAAAGACGGTCCAAGTTTCTCTAAAGGCATAAAAGCAGGTGATAGAATACTAATGGCTAATAACGATACATTGTTTGGGCAAAGAATGCCTAGTGATGTAATTGTAGATAAACTTAAAGGAAAAGAAGGTACTTCTGTAAAACTCAAAATATACAGACAACAACAAGACTCTACCTTTTCTGTTAATGTAAAAAGAGGAGTAATTCCTCTAAAAAGCGTAGACGCATACTATATGCTTACCTCCGAAATAGGATACATAAAAGTAAATAGGTTTGCAGAATCTACCTATAAAGAATTTAAGCATGCACTAACTAGCCTATTAAAACAAGGAGCAAAAAAGCTAACCTTAGATCTAAGAGACAACCCAGGTGGTTATTTAAGCATAGCTGAGCAAATGGCAGATGAGTTTTTAAAAGACGGAAAGCTTATTTTATTTACAAAAAACAAAAAAGGAAAAATAGAAAAATCGTTTGCTACAGATGAAGGCGATTTTGAAGATAAACCCATATATGTTTTAATAAATGAACGTTCTGCATCTGCCAGCGAAATTATAGCAGGAGCATTACAAGACAATGATTTAGGTACTATTGTTGGCCGCCGTTCTTTTGGAAAAGGATTAGTGCAAAGAGAAATGGAATTGGGAGATGGTTCTTCTGTGCGCCTAACAATTTCTAGGTACTATACCCCTACTGGTCGGTCTATTCAAAAAACATATAAAAACGGAAATAAAGACTACTATAATAAATTTACAGAGCGCTACCATAATGGCGAACTTATTTCTGTAGATAGTATTAAAGTTGCCGATTCGCTAAAATTTACAACCCCTAAAGGAAAAGTTGTTTACGGTGGTGGCGGTATTATACCAGATATTTTTGTATCCATAGGATCTAATGAAGAAGAAGCCATAAAAAGCTTTGAAAACTTAGGATTCGTATCTAGGTTTGTTTTTGAACACTTAGATGAAGATAGAGGTAGGTATGTAGATTACAACAAAGAAAACTTCACTACTTCTTTTTCTGTAGATGATATTCTGTTTGAAAACTTTATTAACTATTCGGAACAATCTCCCGTTATTAAAAACTTAAGGCTACAATATTACGAAATGGAAGATGTTTTAAAACTATATATTAAAGCAGCTCTTGCAGAACAATTATTCGATACTAATACTAGAGAAAAAATTAAAAGCAAAAACGATAAAATGCTTCAAAAAGTAATTGAAATTGATAGCATAGATTCTAGTAGTAATTAAGACTACTTATCCTCCTCTACCTTTTTTTGTATTTTCTTAGATGTATTGTAAATTAACAGTAATACAATAGCACAAAGTGATGCAAAAACACCTATTAAAGCAATAAGACTATTACCTTCTAATGGGTTTTCTAAATCAATTAACGTACAATTATATACAATAAGTCCAATTGCTAAAACAATAAGAATAATAGATAAAGCTTTATTCATAATAGTAAATTTACCCTCTTATAAAAAGTTGATTAATATTTGCTGCAAATAATTTAACAGCAATAGCCAACAAAATTACACCAAAAACCTTACGAATAACACTTAATCCATTTTTTCCCAACAATTTTTCTACTCTCTTAGAAAATTTTAATACCAAATACACAAAAATGATATTAATAATTATGGCTACAATAATATTTTCTACATAATATTCTGCTCTTAGAGATAATAAGGTGGTAATAGTTCCTGCTCCTGCTATTAAGGGAAAAGCAATAGGAACAATAGAAGCACTTTCTGGTTCTTCATCTTTATACAAGGTAATTCCTAAAATCATTTCTAAGGCTAAAAATAACAATACAAAAGATCCAGCAACGGCAAAAGAATTAACATCAATCCCAATTAATTTTAAAATTTCTTCGCCAATAAAAAGAAACGCAATCATAATACAAGCCGATACAATAGAAGCTTTCTCGGATTGTATATGTCCTACTTTATTTCTAAGACTAATAATAATTGGAATACTTCCTACAATATCTATAACTGCAAAAAGAACCATACTAACAGTAATAATCTCTTTAAAATCAAAATTCATATGCTATAAGTTTTAATTTTAACCTAAGGTACGCTATAAAAACTACAATAATAATATGTTAGATAGTATCTTTGCGTACTTAATTTAGTGTGTATGTTTCAATTAGGAAAAACATTAGTATCTGAAGAAATTATTGAGAATGATTTTGTTTGCAATTTAAGTGCATGTAAAGGAGCTTGTTGTGTAGATGGCAATGCTGGCGCTCCTGTTGAGGATAATGAAACTGAGATATTAGTAGATATATTTAATGATGTAAAACCATTTTTACGTCCAGAAGGCATTAAAGAAATTAACGAACAGGGTGCTTTTATAAAAGGTGAAGATGGAGAATGGGAAACACCATTAGTTAACGGAAGTGAGTGTGCTTATGTTGTTTTTTCAGAAAGTGGCATTACAAAATGTGGTATAGAAGAAGCTTATAATTCAGGAGCTATTACATGGAAAAAACCAATATCTTGCCACATGTACCCTATTAGAACTAGAAAATACACAGATTTTACAGCAGTAAATTACCATAAATGGGAAATTTGCGATGATGCTTGCTCCCTTGGCAAAGAATTACAAGTGCCTATATATAAATTTGTAAAAGAGGCTTTAATTAGAAAGTTTGGAGAGGCTTGGTATACTGAATTAGAAGAAGTGGCAAAAGAACATTCTAAATCGTAGGTAAGTAGAGCGATACTTTTGTTCCTAAAGGCTTTTTATTATCATCATATAAGTCACTAATCTCAACTTCAAAAGAGTTTTGATAATCTTTAGAAAAATTAGACAAACGTTCTTTGGTAATATCTATACCCACAGATTTACGCTTTAATAATTTACTTTTCTTTATTTTCTCAGAAGCATCTCTTCCTACCCCATTATCTATAATAGAAATTTCAGTAAAATAATCGTTATGCTTACGCACCTGCAAACGAATCTGTTTTTCCCCCTCCTTTGTAGATAATCCGTGCCATAAAGAGTTTTCTAAAAAGGGTTGTAAAATTAAAGATGGAATTTTTATATTATTAGCATCTATATCTTTATCTATATTAATTGCAAAATTAATTTCATTTGAAAACCTAATATTTTCGATATTCATATATAACTCTACTGTCTCTAATTCTTCTGCCAAAGAAATTTCTTTTAAGGAAGAAGCTTCTAAAATTTTACGAATTAATTTAGAAAACTTGTTTAAATAATAAACAGCATTCTTCTTTTCATTATTTATAATATATAATTTAATAGAATTTAATGAATTGAATAAAAAATGAGGGTTCATTTGACTTCGGAGCATTGTTTGCTCTAAGGTTAGTAATTTTTTATCATTTTTTAATTGGTATTGTCTATATAAAATATAGAGAATACCCGCTAATAAAAGCAATACAATACTACTAACTACTAATGAGGTTTTATTTTTTTGAAGCTGTAATTTTACAATCTCGTTTTCCTTTGCTAATACTTTTATCTGATTATTTTTCTTCTCGGTATCATACCTTATAATCATGTCATTAACATACCTAATATTACGTTCATTAGATATCTCTTTATCAAATTTTTCTGCATTTTTATAATAATTTAAAGCACTAGCATAATTACCTCTTTCTTTAGACAAATCGGATAATAAATTATAGGCTTTATACTTTTTTCTTGGTAAATTATATTTTTTTGCCAATGCTAAACCTTTAGACAAAAATTCTTCCGATTTATTATATCGTTTTAAATTTAAAAGAGCCCAACCATAATTAATACACACCGCTGCAGTTATATATTGATCACCTAATTTATTTGCAGCAACAAGGTTTTTCTTTAATATATCTAAAGCTTTATCTGGTGATTTCTGCTTAATAAGAACCTGAGCAATTCTATTATTACATATAATAATACCCTTTTCAGAATTTATCTGCTGATTATAACGCAATGATATTCTATAATTTTTTAAAGCTTCTTCTATTTTATTTTGTTCCTCCAAACACTTTCCTACATTCTGGTAATTAATAGCTATACCTAATGTATTTCCTAATTCGTCTTCTAATTTTAAAGATTTTTTAAAATAGGTAATAGCTAAATCGTATTGCTTTAACACCTCATAAATATTACCTATACTATTTAAAGATACATTAATACTTCTCTTTAATCCATCAGAAGGGTTCTTTATAGTCTCTGCTAACTCTAACGCTTCATGGTTATATTCTAAAGCTGTTTTTATAGCATCTGTTTTTCTATATGCTACTCCTAACATGTTAAGACTATAAACTCTAAATTCTAAACTTTTAATTTTATTAGCTATATCTAAAGCATTCTTATGAAAATATATAGCCTTTTTAAACTGAGAAATATTTCTATAACTAGTACCTAACTGATTATAAGAATACATTTGACCTTCCAGATAATTCCTTTCTATCGACCTATTAACTACATAGCGCATTAATGTTGTATCTCTCCTACTAGATCTTAAAACCGAATCAATACCAGCATAAGTAGTAGGAGCACGTTGTATTAAATTATCAACATTATTTATAAACTCTTTAGGTATTTCTTGCGCATTACCTAATTTTAAAAAAAGTATCGCTATAAATGCTATTGTTGTAATACTAAATCTACTCATACTACAGCAAATCTAAAAAATCTGATTTTTTCTGTCTAGACACAGGAATTTTATGGTTAGATTTTAGAATAACATAACCATCAGTTTTTATAAACTCTTTTATTTTATTTAAATTAATAATATATGAATTATGTATTCTAAAAAAAGAGTTTTCGGGAAGTAATTCGTTAACCTCTTTAAGCTTTTTAGTTAACAATATTTTTTGCCCATTTTCTAAATAAATAGTACTATAATTACCATCTGATGCGGCATATAAAATATCTTCATCTTCTAAAAACAACAACTTGCCATCAGTATTAATGGTAATTTTTTTATGTAAGGAATTGGCATTAAAATTCAACAAAATATGTTCTAACTTTTCAGAAGTATTATTTTTTAAATTGTATTTTTTAATTTTCTGTATCGTTATATCTAAATCATCTGAGTCTATAGGTTTTAACAAATAATCTATAGCTTCATTCTTAATCGCTTTTATAGCATATTGATTGTAAGCAGTAGTTATAACTATAGGGAAATTTTTATTTTTTAATTTTTGAATAAATTGAAAACCGTCCATGGTAGGCATTTCAATATCTAAAAAAAGACAATCAGGTGTTTTTTTTTCTAGATAATCTAAGGCTTCTAATGGATTTGTAAATGATGCTATTACTTTAATTTCATCACTGAAATTAGTTAACTCCCAAGAAAGACTTTGGAGTGCTTTTATTTCATCATCTACTATTACAGCTTCTATCATATCTTAAGCAAATTAATCAAAAATAATATAATGATGGTGAATGGTATTAAAATATGTATTAATGGAACTTCTAACAGTATAGTCTGCCACAAAACAAATAAATTCGGCACAACGTTATATGTTTATTTCTCAATTATATAGCCAAAAATTATACGATTACAGAAATTAAGGAACGTATATTTTTCTCTATTTATACAAAAAACAATACTATTTGTACATCTAAGCAACTTACACATAATAGATTACTATAATTTTAGACTCCCCAGAACATTTTAAAAACACGATTAAAAATTTTAGTTAATTATAAATAAAAATCATGCGGAAATCCATTATTTTATTTTTGATACTATTACTTGTTTTAGTTCTCACTGTAATAACTGACACCAAAAAAACGTTATCTTCTAAGAGTACTGTTGATATCGAAAAAACCAATTCCAATAATTACCTATCAACAACACTAAAACAAACAGCTTATTAACATAATAATAACATACCTTAACTTCTATTGAGAAATGTTATAATTACTGGTTATTCAACGAATAAAAAAATAAAATATTAACTATTTTGTAAGATAAATGCAAAAGAGTTGTAATCATAAGGGGGTTTTAATTAAAAATATAGTTATTTTTGCAACTCCCCCAATTTTTATTATAAAATATAAAATTTATCTCTTCTTTATTATTATTTGCGAATTAAGCAATTATAAAGAATAGTTATAATATTTATGAAACTGTCAAACTTTGTACGACCTTAGGATAGTGCGTTAAAAAAAGAACGTTGCTTTGTTGAAAAACAGCCTTCCGATGGAATTACACTAAATTAAACAACCAAACCAATACGTTGTTTTGGACATATTGATTTTCTAGGTTTCGGGGGAACTACCTATGATCAAAGAGTTTAATTACAGTAATTACAAATTTTGATGAATCGGACGGGTCGTACTGTTTGGCGGTATCATAAAATTAATATTAAATATCTTTCATTCTCCAAAAAACACAATAAACATCACTTGCTAACTTAGATTTCAACATTATGTGTTAAAAACTTTGTATTGAAATTGATAATTTTCTCCTTAAAAATTGACCATATTTTTTCATCTTTGTTAAAGACAAGAGACAAGGATTTTTTCTCCTTCACCACTTATACAAAAACACAATAAAACTATGTCAGTAGCAGTAGAGCCTATTTTGGAAGAAAATGAAGATCGTTTTGTAATATTCCCTATAAAACATGATGATTTATGGGAGTGGTATAAAAAATGTGAGGCTTGTTTCTGGACTGCTGAAGAAATAGATTTACACGAAGACCTTAACGACTGGAACAATAAATTAAGTGATGATGAGCGTTACTTTATAAAACACATATTAGCTTTCTTTGCAGCTTCTGATGGTATTGTAAACGAAAACTTAGCAGAAAATTTTGTTAGTGAAGTACAATATGCTGAAGCTAAATTTTTCTATGGTTTCCAAATAATGATGGAAAACATACACTCTGAAACTTACTCGTTATTAATTGATACTTATGTTAAGGATGAGAAAGAAAAAAATCAGTTATTTAAAGCAATAGAAAACTTTCCTGCAATTAAAAAGAAAGCAGATTGGGCTTTAAACTGGATAGAATCTCCAAGTTTTGCAGAACGATTAATTGCTTTTGCTGCAGTTGAAGGCATCTTCTTTTCAGGAGCATTTTGTTCTATTTTCTGGTTAAAGAAAAGAGGGCTTTTACCTGGATTAACTTTTTCTAACGAATTAATATCAAGAGATGAAGGTATGCATTGCGATTACGCTGTACACCTACATAACAATCACTTAATAAATAAAGTTTCAAAAGAGCGTATTACCGAAATTTTGGTAGACGCTTTAGATATAGAAAGAGAATTTATTACAGAATCTCTTCCTGCAAGTCTTATTGGAATGAATGCCAAATTAATGACCCAATATCTTGAGTTTGTAACGGATCGTTTATTAGTAGAATTAGGCTGCGATAAAGTATACAATTCTACAAATCCGTTCGATTTTATGGATATGATTTCTCTCCAAGGGAAAACAAATTTCTTTGAAAAACGTGTGTCTGAATATCAAAAAGCAGGCGTTTTGAAAAATGATGATGACGAAGATGCTCAGAAAATTAGTTTCGACGCAGACTTCTAAAACATTACAATCTATTAATACCTTTTTGGAGTAATCCAAAATAGGTTTTTACAAATTACCATCAAATTGTTAAGCCCTCAAAAGGCTTGACCTAGATAACGTATCACTTATAAAAAACAATTGTAGCACATGTATGTAGTAAAAAGAGACGGCAGAAAAGAACTAGTAATGTTCGACAAAATTACGGCGAGAGTTCGTAAATTATGTTATAGTTTAAATTCATTGGTAGATCCATTAAAGGTTGCCATGCGAGTTATTGAAGGTTTATATGATGGCGTAACAACATCTGAACTAGATAACCTTGCAGCAGAGATAGCCGCAACAATGACAACTACGCATCCAGATTATGCTAAACTTGCTGCACGTATATCTGTCTCTAACTTACACAAGAACACTAAAAAATCTTTCTCTGAAACAATGAAAGATCTATACTTGTATGTAAACCCTAGAACAGAAAAAAAGGCGCCATTACTTTCAGATGAGGTATATAAAGTGATTACTGAAAATGCTGAGCGTTTAGATTCTACTATAATATATAACCGCGATTTTAGCTACGATTATTTCGGTTTTAAAACATTAGAACGCTCTTATTTATTAAAAATTAATGGGGCAATTGCCGAACGCCCTCAACATATGTTAATGCGTGTTTCTATTGGTATTCATTTA
This sequence comes from uncultured Cellulophaga sp., assembly GCA_947492955.1. Classification (GTDB taxonomy): domain Bacteria; phylum Bacteroidota; class Bacteroidia; order Flavobacteriales; family Flavobacteriaceae; genus Cellulophaga. The sequence continues at coordinate 398,038 of CANLOV010000002.1, forward strand.
AATAATTTAGATGCTGCTATAGAAACATACGAATTAATGTCTAAAAAATATTTTACGCACGCTACACCAACTCTTTTTAATTCGGGGACACCAAAACCTCAAATGTCATCTTGCTTTTTATTAGCTATGCAAGACGATAGTATAGATGGGATATATGATACTTTAAAGCAAACTGCAAAAATTTCACAATCTGCTGGTGGTATAGGCTTATCTATCCACAATGTAAGAGCAACTGGATCATATATAGCTGGTACAAATGGAACATCAAACGGTATTGTTCCTATGCTTCGTGTATTTAACGATACCGCTAGGTATGTTGATCAAGGCGGTGGAAAACGTAAAGGAAGTTTTGCCATATACATGGAACCATGGCATGCCGATATCTTTGAGTTTTTAGACCTTAAAAAGAATCATGGTAAAGAAGAAATGCGTGCAAGAGATTTATTCTACGCCATGTGGATTTCCGATTTATTTATGAAAAGAGTAGAAGCGAATGCTGAATGGACGTTAATGTGCCCTAACGAATGCCCTGGATTATTTACACACCATAGCGAGGAGTTTGAAGCACTTTACCTAAAGTATGAAGCAGAAGGAAAAGGTCGTAAAAAAATAAAAGCCCGTGAACTTTGGGAAAAAATATTAGAATCTCAAATAGAAACAGGTACTCCTTACATGCTTTATAAGGATGCTGCAAACCGTAAGAGTAATCAAAAGAATTTAGGTACCATACGTTCTTCTAACTTATGTACCGAAATAATGGAGTACACATCTCCAGATGAGGTTGCTGTATGTAACTTAGCATCTATTGCCTTACCAATGTTTGTTAAAGACGGTGAGTTTAATCATAAAGAACTATTTAAAGTTACAAAACGTGTAACTAGAAATTTAAATACTGTAATTGACCGTAATTACTATCCGGTAAAAGAAGCAGAAAATTCTAATATGAGACACAGACCTATTGGACTAGGAGTTCAAGGTCTTGCAGATGCTTTTATTATGTTACGCATGCCTTTTACAAGTGATGAGGCTAAACAATTAAACCAAGAGATTTTTGAAACTTTATACTTTGCAGCCGTAACAGCTTCAATGGAAATGGCCAAAGAAGAAGGCCCATATTCTACATACGAAGGTTCTCCTATGTCTAAAGGAGAATTTCAATACAACCTTTGGGGTATTAAAGACGATGAGCTTTCTGGAAGATGGAACTGGGAAAAGCTAAGAAAAGATATTAAGAAAAATGGTGTTCGTAACTCCCTTTTAGTAGCTCCTATGCCAACCGCATCTACCTCTCAAATTTTAGGTAATAATGAATGTTTTGAACCTTACACCTCTAACATTTACACAAGAAGAGTACTTTCTGGTGAATTTATTGTTGTAAATAAGCATTTATTAGAAGACTTAGTTGCTTTAGGACTTTGGAATGAAAACATGAAGCAAGAACTAATGCGTGCAAATGGTTCTATACAACATATAGAAACTATTCCGCAAGATATTAGAGACCTATACAAAACTGTTTGGGAGCTTAGCATGAAAGATATTATTGATATGAGTCGTCAACGTGGATACTTTATTGATCAGAGTCAATCACTAAACTTATTCATGGAAAATGCAAACTACTCTAAACTTACTTCTATGCACTTTTATGCTTGGAAAAGCGGCTTAAAGACGGGAATGTATTACTTACGTACAAAAGCAGCAGTAGACGCTATTAAATTTACGTTAGACAATACCAAAAAAAAAGAAGTTCCTGTAAGTGTTGCCGCTGAAGCTGAAGTAGAGGCTGCTACACCAGCAAAAGAAAAAGTAGCTTCTATAAAGGTAAACCCTACTCCTGTAGAACAACAAGATGTAGATATACAACCTATGAGCGCAGAAGAAATGAAAGAATTAATTGCTAAAGCAAAAGAAGGGCAAGCAGATGATGATTGCTTAATGTGTGGTTCATAATAAGCACTATTAGAACAATAGAAAAGACCGTCTAAATTATTTTTTAGACGGTCTTTTCATATAAAATTATGACGTGATTAACTTAAATTCATTGCTTCAATCAATTTAAAAGCATTTCACGACTATTTCTATTTTAATAAAAAAAGCTGCCTTAACAACAGCTTCTTTTCTTACTAACCAACCAAACTATGTATAACTAATTTATTCTTCTTCTTTCATATGCAGGTACACCATTCTTGAGATTAAGAACAGTAAACAATACAGTGCAAGTATGTATATATAATACCTCATATACATACTTAGACGAAGAAATAACTATAATATTTCTAAATAATATGTTAAAATAAAAAAAGTGGTAACAAACTAAGTTTATTACCACTTTAATATACGATTATTGTTTGCTTAGAAAGCGTAGCTTAAACCAAGTGTCCAATACGTTTGTAATTTATTATCTACTGAATCAAAAGTTTCAGTAGGGTTAGTAATTCTTGCAAAATTTAATGCTTCTTGCTTATTACTTCTTAAACCAAAATCAAAACCTACACCAATCATTTTCCATAAAGTATAACCAAAAGAGTTAGTCCAAGTTATGTTAGAAAGGTTTCCGCTTTTATAACTTTGGAAAGCAGATATATTTGATTTAAAATTAACAGCTCCTAATTTTCTAGTATAATCTGCTACTATTTTAGCACCTAAAGAAGACTCAAAAACAGAATCTCCACTACTAAAAATAAAATTATAGTTTAAAGGGTGTATTACCACTACTAAATCTGTAATAGGAGTCCAAGTAGCACCCACACCAAAATCTAAATAACCTGGATCGTTAAAATTATTTAAGATAGTAGTTCTATATTCTGCTAAGGCAGATATTGCGAACTTTTCACTTAACTTACGACCGTATAAAGAAGATATATTAAATACATCTGTAGTTTCTCTAAAGCTATCATCGTCCAATGGATTATTTTTATCATCTAATTTTACCCATGATAAATTAATGTTACCGCTGTTTCTCCAGAAAAATTTCTCTTGTTGTAAATTAGCAAAAGCGTTTACTGTAAACCCAATGTTCCCAGAACTATTATCTCTTGCGTTTTGTGTATACCAATTGTTAAATCCAGAAAGCGTACCACCAATAGTACCAAAAGCACCTTTCTTCCACCCTGGTAATGCATCAATCTTAGCCTGTAAAGCATCTACTCTACCCTGTATTGCAGCAATAGAATCTTTTTTAGCACCTTGTAAGGTTTTAAGTTCTGCTTCTGTTTGACCATAAGTAAAGGCCATACCTGCAAATAATGCGAAAGCAATAATTACTTTTTTCATAATGTAATGTTTAATTTATAGTTAATGTGGCGCAAATGTAATAATACTATACAAATATAAAAATGCAGAAAATGTTAATTTCTTTTGTATAGGGGCACCGAAGAACATGCCTCACCATACATAATACTCTTTGCTACTGGTTGTATTTTTGAAACAACCCATAAATACGCATTTGGTGGTACAGGTTTATTACTACAACCTTTAATAATTACTGGTTTATCCTTAAAACCAGATACATCTAAACCTTCTATTATAGATAAGTAAAGTGCTGTTTCTAAGTCTTCTAGATTACCTATTACTGTTTTTTTAGCAAATGTGTTTAGCTTCGTATGTATTAACATATAAGCCCAACCTGGAACTATGGCATCTGTAGAACAGCCTAATGCCACATAAGCGTCTTGGTATTGCTCCCAATTGTGTTCGGCTATATATGCTCTAAAATCTTTTTCTTTTAATATAAAGCCTTGGAAAAGCCAATCTTTTATATCTAAAACAACTCTTTTACCTTCTGGGTAATAGTCTTCTAAATTAAACGTAATTAGTTTACTTTCCGCAACACGATTCTTTATTTCATCCATAAGTGTTTAGGTATAAAAATTCAGAATCAGATTAAAGCATTCCTAATTCTAGCTTAGCTTCTTCACTCATTAGTTCTTGCGTCCATGGTGGATCAAAAGTAATTTCTACCTCAGCATCTTTAATTTCATTAATAGACTTTACTTTTTCTTCTACTTCTACTGGTAAAGTTTCTGCTACTGGGCAATTAGGCGATGTTAAAGTCATTAATATTTTAACATCGTTATCTTCATTTACAAAAACATCATATATTAATCCTAATTCGTAAATATCTACAGGAATTTCTGGATCGTATATTGTTTTTAAAACGTTTACTATTTTATCTCCTAATTGTAGGCTATCTGGTGCTGTTTCTTCGCTCATTTTTTTCAGAATTTAGGCTTAAACCTTATTTTATCTGCGTTTGGTATGCAATTGCATACATTTTTAATTGTTTTACCATGCTTACCAATCCGTTAGCTCTGGTAGGTGATAAATGCTCTTTTAATCCAATTTCATCAATAAAATCGGTGTTTGCATCTATAATATCTTGTGGCTTTTGGTTGCTAAAAGCTCGTATTAAAATACCTATAATTCCTTTTGTAATTATAGCATCACTATCTGCCGTAAAAACCAATTTATCATTTTCTAATTCGGCATGCACCCAAACCTTACTCTGGCATCCTTTAATAATATTATCATCGGTTTTATACTGCTCATTTATAAGTGGTAATGATTTTCCAAGATCTATCATGTACTCATAACGCTGCATCCAATCATCGAACATAGAGAACTCGTCTACTATTTCTTCTTGTATTTCTTTTATATTCATTACTTTATTTTATGCAAAAATACAATAAGAATTAATGCTTATCAATTATTTAGAAAAATCCTAACAATACTATAACAACATTGCTTTTGCTCGTTTTACAGCCTCTACTAAACTATCTATTTCTTCTTTTGTATTATAAAAACTAAAACTAGCTCTCACTGTTCCCGGAATTTTAAAGAAATCCATGATGGGTTGCGCACAATGGTGTCCTGTTCTTACTGCTATACCCAATTTATCTAGTATTGAGCCTATATCGTAAGGGTGTAGCCCTTCTATGTTAAAAGATATTACTGATGTTTTATTTTTAGCTGTACCATAAATTTTTAAACCTTCTATAGCTAAAAGTTGCTGGGTAGCATATTGTAAAAGTTCGTGCTCATAGGCTGCAATAGCATTAAAATCTATTGCATTCATATAATCTAAAGCCGCACCAAATGCAATTCCACCACATATATTTGGTGTTCCTGCTTCAAACTTATGAGGTAATTCTGCATAGGTAGTTTCTTCAAACGTAACTTCTGCTATCATTTCTCCTCCTCCTTGGTAAGGAGGCAATTTATTTAACCATTCTTCTTTACCATACAACATACCTGTACCTGTAGGTCCACAAACTTTATGACCAGAGACAGTATAAAAATCGACATTTAATGCTTGCATATCCGCTTTAATATGTGGTGCTGCTTGCGCTCCATCTATTAAAACCGCAGCTCCTACCTTATGCGCACTTGCTATTATCTCTTCTATAGGGTTTACAGTTCCTAAGGCATTAGAAACATGGTTTGTAAATACTAATTTGGTTTTAGTAGAAAGTAAACTATGGTATTGATTCATTAGTAACTCTCCATCTAAATTCATTGGAATTACCTTTAAAATAGCTCCCGTACGCTCGCACAACATTTGCCAAGGCACTATATTAGAATGATGTTCTAAAGCCGAAACAATAATTTCGTCTCCTTTTTTTAAAATGGCTGAAAAGCCGTTTGCTACTAAATTAATACTATGCGTTGTTCCTGAAGTAAATATAATTTCATGAGATTTAGCGGCATTAAAATGTTCTTGTATTTTTTTACGTGCCTGCTCATACACATCTGTTGCTTCTTGCGATAAAGTATGTACTCCTCTATGAATATTGGCATTGTAATTACTATAATAATCTACAATTACATCTATTACCTGCTGTGGCGTTTGCGATGTTGCTGCATTATCAAAATAAACCAATGGTTTACCATTTACTTCTCTTTTAAGAATAGGAAAATCTTCGCGTATTTTTTTTATATCAATCATAGCACTTATAATAGTCTACAAAGATACCTACTATTTACATTTTTACCTTCTTTTAATTTTTTTTAACCCTTATACTGCATCAAAATAATTTTCTCATAGATTTATAAGATAATTCATTTAAAATTCTTTCATGAAAAATGTTATTAAATTATATCGAAGCAACTATTTTATTTTATGTTTTATTTCCTTTATATTTTTGTCTTCATGTTCTAGCACTAAATACACCTATTTTTTTGATGCTGGAAAATATATAGATTTTAGTAAAGGGAAATGGATTTTAAATAATTCAAAATCTAACTCTAGAATTTCTGATGCTGACTTATATAATACAGCTAAATATGGATTTAGAAGAATATTAGGTGATTCTTTTATAGAGGTACATGATGTTAGAGCAACAAAATTAATTCCTCCGATAATTAATTTTAATTTATCTAAAGAAGAATTAATAGAATTACACCATTTATCTGATTGCGAATACCTTATTAATATAAAAGGAAATGTTGTTAGTAATGATGCAGGCTCTATTGCAATTGCTAAAAAGGATACGCCTGATTTTTACGATAAGAACGAATCAAATGTATCTATTAAAATTTATGACTTAAAATTAGGAGTTCTAATATCATCTTCATCTGTTATCGGAAAATATATTAATCAAAGTTCTGCTTTTAATGACAAATCGCATACATACATAACCAAAAGTGCCCACCAATCTATGGTAAACGGAACTAGCAACTTAATTGCAAAATATTACAAGTATGGTAAAAAGTAGTGTTTGCTTACTTTATTTTTAGAACAACTACATCTGTTTTTCCTTTATTTTGAAGACCTAAGAAATCTGTGCTTGCTGTTTCTCCTATTAGCATAATACTTTTATCGTTATTTTCTACAGCATCAAAAGCATAATCTAAATCTGTACCTCCAAATGATTTTTGCCAGACTAGTAACCCTTCTTTATCCGTTTTTATAAGCCAAAAATCATTCTCACCAAAGTTTTCGTCAACATCGGCATTATTACTTTTAGAATTTCCAGCAATAATAAACCCTCCTTTTGTAGTTGAACTTACACTCCTAGCAGCATCAAACTGCAAACCTCCGTATGTTTTTTCCCAAAGCAACTCTCCATTATCATTAATCTTAATTAACCAAACATCTGACTCCCCTTTATTATTAGTAATATCTATATCTGTACTAAATGTATTTCCTGTTATTACATATCCATTATCATTGGTCTTTGCAATATCCCAAGCTTTATCTATTCCTGTTCCCCCAAACGAACTTTGCCATACTAAATCTCCTTTAGACGTAATTTTTATAACCCAAAAATCGTAACTGCCTTTACTATCTGAAATATCAAAATCATTACTTTCAGAGGAGCCTATTAACACAAAACCACCATCGTTAGATTGTACCACCCCATAAGCTCTATCATTAGAAGTGCCTCCAAAAAAGCGTCGCCATTCCAAATTTCCTTGTGCATCTAATTTTGTTCCCCAAAATTCTCCTACACCATGCCTAGTTATAGAGTTTCTTTTATTGGTATCCGCACCAGCTCCACCAGAGGCAGTAACATCTACAAAACCCACAAAAAAGAAGCCACCATCTGCTGTTTGTAATACATCATACGAATGATCATGACCCGAAAATCCAAAACTACGTTCCCATTCTATTATTCCTTCTGAATCTAATTTTAATATCCAATTATCATGAAAACCTTCGTTATTACTTCCATCACCATCACTACTCATAGCATAACCTACGATTGCATAACCATCATCGCTGGTTTGTATTACGCTCTGCCCCCTATCATCTTTACTTCCCCCATAGGTTTTACTCCATTGTAAATTTCCTTCAGTATCTAATTTTAATAACCAATAATCATTTACATCTGTAGTTTTTCCTATTAAATCACCATCTATGCTATTAGAATATCCTAAAACAGCATAACCACCATCCGAAGTTCTAATTATAGATTGTGCAGTTTCTTCTCCTGTTCCTCCATAATTTTTAACCCAATCTATTTCTCCTAAAAAAGTAGATTCAACTATAGTATCATCAGAATTTTTATCATTAGAACAAGACAGAAATAGAGCAATAAAAATGACAACTATTAGTTTTTTCATTCCTTATATTTTAATTATGATTTCTTAAGGATAAATAAACCTTCTTTAATATCACTTACAACTATTTTTTCACTTGAAAAATAAGGGTAAACACTCCAAACACCATCAAAACTAGCTGTATTTGTAGACGGATGTGTATCAAAAAAACCTTTCTCTGTAATTACTTTACCATCGATACCTGAAATATCTAACACACGAATACCTGCGGTATAATTAGCCAGGTAAAACTCATCTCCTTTTACATAACCATTATGATCTATAGCACTTGTTTCTCCCAAATATGTATGATGTAAAACTGGATTGTCTAAATCTGAAAAGTCAAAAATTAAGGTTCTAGATTTAAAACCAAAGTCTGTTTCATCTAGCTCATCTCCCAATATAAAATACTGTTGACCCTCTGTAAACCAACCTTGATGCGTATAGCCAATATTAGAATAATTAATACTTGCTATTTCTACCGGATTCATTTTATCGGTTACATCTGCAATAACTACTCGGTTTTCATTAGCTCCTATATATATTTCCTTTCCTAAATAATCCACATCTGGTCCGTTATAAGTAACCACCTGTGCATCATGAGAATAACCACCTGCACCATAACCTCCTTCTGCTGTTGGGTTTTTAGGGGTTTGAATATTTATAAAATGGGCTCCTCCGTCAAAAGCATCATTTCTGGCAGTTCCTACTGCATAGGCAAAACCTGTTGCTTCGTTAATAACAACATTATGCGCATTTCCAAAGCCTGTGTAACGAGTATCTGCATTAAAAACTTCTGGAGGATTAGTAACATTTCTTAATCTTGTTAAATCAAAAACTTGCATTCCATGATTTGCAGCTTCTGAAACTATAAAAGCATGATTCTGATATACTTTAACATCTCTCCAAGAACTTACTATAGTAGCTGTTGGCAGCTTTCCTAAATAAACTACATTTTCTGTATCTGTAATATCTACAAAAGCAGTTCCATTATCTAAGCCTAATACTACATATTCTTTAGCTGTAATATCATCTGTCCAGCCCCAAACATCATTTATACTAGCTGCATTAAAAATTGATAAAGGTAGCTTTGCTAATAAATCGTATCCATTACAAGGATAAATTGAAGCCATGCCATTTTCACAAGGGGTACGCTTTAAAATAGAACTATTTATATCATCTCCTTCATCTAAAGGGCTCTCTGTAAAGAGACTTTCTTTTTTACTGCAACTCATTACAAGTACTAAAACCAAAAACAACAGTTTTTTCATAGGAATTTTATTAGCTATTTAAAGATACTAAATTATTTAGCAAACAAATAACCCTTAAACACAATGTGTGCTTAAGAGCTATCATTACATTAAAACTATTATCTAAAAAAGTAGATAACCTACCGATAAATTAAAAACAGAATTGTTTCTTTTAATATCAAAAGGTATTTGTCTAGTAATGTTAGATAGACCATGATAATAACCCAACTGAAGAAAGGTTTTGTCATTTAAATTATATGAAGCTCCTAATTTTACACCATAATCTAACTTAAAATCCCCATTATACCTGATTGTTTCTAAAGAAGAATCAGAGATAAAACCACTTTTAGGCACTGAAACCTCATTTAACAAAAATCCTAATTGCACTCCCCCATCTAAGCTAAACTTTTCAGTTAACTTAATTTTAAGTAATAATGGAATACTTAAATAATTTAATCTGTTTGAAACTTTAAAGTCTTCATCTAAAACAGCAGGGTCTATAAACTGATCACTAAGTAATCTAGAAGTATCTAGCTTACCAATATATCCCTGAGATGAATATACTATTTGAGGCATAAACACTAATTTTTCTGATATTGAAAATTCTGCAATACCTCCAATATGAAATGATAATCTATAATTAGAATCTATAAAACCTATATCACCTCTAACATCTGAATAATTAAAGCCTCCAATAACTCCGAATTTAGAATTTTGAGCTGTTAAAAAATTTAAAAAAAAGAATGTAACTAAAATTAAAATTGGTTGTTTCATTATGTTTGGTTTTTAAACAAAGAAACGCCTTTTCTTAGAGTAAGAAAAGGCGTTTCTTTCAAATTTTTATATATAATTACAAATCGAATCCTAAACGGACACCTAATTTATTTGCTATTAATTTATTAATTCTAGTTTTTAACTCTGGTATTTTTACACTTTCCAATACATTATTTGCAAAGGCATACATTAATAATGCTTGCGCTTCTTTCTTCGGAATACCTCTAGATTGAAGATAAAACAAAGCATCTTCATCTAACTGACCTATTGTACAACCATGAGAACATTTTACATCATCTGCAAAAATCTCTAATTGCGGTTTAGAGTTTATCGTTGCTTTATCGCTAATTAGAATATTATTATTCTTTTGAAAAGCATTTGTTTTTTGAGCAATCTTATCTACAATAATTTTTCCGTTAAAAACTCCTGTAGATTTTTCCCCGTATATTCCTTTATAGTCTTGGTGACTTTCGCAATTTGGCTCTATATGGTGTACTAATGTATGGTGATCTACATGTTGCTTTTCTCCTAAAATAGTAACTCCTTTCATTACAGAATCTATACGCTCTCCATTTTGGTAGAAATTAAGATTATTTCTTGTTAATTTCCCTCCAAAAGAAAAGGTATGCACACTAACAATACTAGTATCTTTTTGATCTGTATATGTATTATCTATTAACGAAGCTGTATTAGCATCATTCTGCAACTTATAATAATCTACAATTGCATTTTTATCTGCAAAAATCTCAGTAACAGAATTTGTAAATGTATCATTAGTTGTTAAACTCTGATGACGTTCTATTACCTGCAATTCAGCATTTTCTTCTACTACTATTAAATTACGTGGTTGTAATAATAATGCTGCCTCATTACCTGTAGAAAAATGAATAATCTCTACTGGCTTTTTTGGTGCTTTATTTTTAGGAATATAGATATATGCTCCTTCTTTACTAAATGCTGTATTTAAAGTTGTAAGAGATTCGTCTTTAGAAGCTACTTTATTAAAGTATACATCTATAACTGGCTTATACATTGGCTTTGTTAAAGCTGCACTCATTAAACAAATATCTACCCCGTCGTGTGTTGTTTCAGATAAATACGAGCTGTATATGCCATCTATAAAAACAATTTTATAGGTATCTATTTCATGTAAAAAATACTTCTTTACATCTTTATATTCTATAGCACTTTCTTTCTTTGGAAAAAGGCTAAAATCTATCTTTTGTAAACTATTTAAAGAAGTATATTTCCAAGCTTCTTCTTTTTTACTAGGAAAACCTTTTGCCTCAAAGTTTTTTATGGCTTTAGACCTAATATCATGCACATCATTATCTACATCTATATTGTCTTCAAAAACCAAGAAAGAGGAAACTAATTTTTCTTTTAAATCCATCTTTTAACTTTCAATTGTTTCGTTTTTAAGCCAATCGTATCCTTTTTCCTCTAGTTCTAAAGCTAATTCTTTAGTACCAGATTTTACAATTTTACCATTGTGCAATACGTGTACATAATCTGGAACTATATAGTCTAATAAACGTTGGTAATGCGTTATTACAATTACTGCATTATCCTTGCTTTTTAATTTATTTACACCGTTAGCAACAATACGAAGTGCATCTATATCTAATCCTGAATCTGTTTCATCTAAAATAGCTAGTTTAGGTTCTAACATAGCCATTTGAAAAATTTCGTTTCTCTTTTTTTCTCCTCCAGAAAATCCTTCATTTAAGGAACGAGATAAAAATTTACGGTCAATTTCTAATAAATCAGATTTTTCACGAATTAATTTCAACATATCCTTAGCAGGCATATCTTCTTCTCCTCTTGCTTTTCTAGACTCGTTAATTGCCGTCTTTACAAAATTTGTAACAGATACTCCAGGAATTTCTACTGGGTATTGGAATGACAAGAATACTCCTTTGTGCGCTCTTTCTTCTGGAGAATCTTCTTCTAAATTTTCTCCGTCTAAAACAACATCTCCTTTGGTAACCTCAAATTCTTCTTTACCTGCAATTACAGAAGCTAAAGTACTTTTTCCTGCACCATTTGGCCCCATAATAGCATGTACTTCCCCTGCCTTTACCTCTAGGTTAATACCTTTTAATATTTCCTTATCTTCTACTTGCGCGTGTAGATTGTTAATTTTCAACATAATATTCTACTTTGTTGTGTTGTCGCTTTTAGCGTTTATTTTAAGCTTCGTTATAATTGTAATTATCCTACCGAACCTTCTAAGCTTATTTCTAATAATTTTTGTGCTTCTACAGCAAATTCCATAGGTAACTTATTTAGTACTTCTTTACTAAATCCGTTTACAATTAATGCAATTGCTTTTTCTGTATCTATACCACGCTGGTTACAATAAAAAATTTGGTCTTCACCAATTTTACTTGTTGTAGCCTCGTGCTCTATTTGTGCTGTTTTATTTTTAGCTTCTATGTAAGGGAATGTATGTGCTCCACATTCGTTACCCATTAATAGAGAATCGCATTGAGAAAAGTTTCTTGCATTTTCTGCTCTACTATTTATTTGTACTAACCCTCTGTAGCTATTCTGTGATTTACCAGCAGATATCCCTTTAGATATAATAGTACTTCTAGTATTTTTACCTAAATGAACCATTTTTGTTCCTGTATCTGCTTGCTGGTAATTGTTAGTTACTGCAATAGAATAAAATTCTCCGATGGAATTATCTCCTTTTAAAATACATGATGGATATTTCCAGGTAACAGCAGAACCTGTTTCTACCTGTGTCCAAGAAATTTTTGCGTTCTTTTCGCACAATCCTCTTTTTGTTACAAAATTATAGACTCCACCTTTACCTTCTGAATTCCCTGGATACCAATTTTGTACTGTAGAATATTTTATTTCTGCATCATCCAAAGCTATTAATTCTACCACTGCAGCATGCAATTGATTTTCATCTCTTGAAGGTGCTGTACAACCCTCTAAGTAACTTACATAACTCTCTTCGTCTGCAATTACTAAAGTACGCTCGAACTGACCTGTACCTCCTTCGTTAATTCTAAAGTAAGTAGACAACTCCATAGGGCATTTTACTCCTTTTGGGATATAACAAAAAGACCCATCTGTAAATACTGCAGAATTTAAAGCTGCATAAAAATTGTCTGTTTTAGGAACAATTGTTCCCATATATTTTTTTACTAATTCTGGATGTTCTTGAATAGCTTCTGAAATAGGCATAAAAATAATTCCTTTTTCTGCTAGTGTTTCTTTAAATGTTGTAGCTACAGAAACAGAATCTACTACTATATCTACGGCAACATTTTGCAATTTCTTTTGCTCATCTACAGAAATTCCTAATTTTCTATACATTTCTAATAAATCTGGATCTACATCGTCTAAAGATTTATTTGGGTCTGCTTTTTTAGGAGCAGAATAATAACTTATAGCCTGAAAATCTGGCTTTTCATAATTTACATTTGCCCACTCTGGCTCTTCCATTTTTTCCCAAATACGAAAAGCATCTAAACGCCAGTCCGTCATCCATTCTGGTTCGTTTTTCTTTTTAGAAATAGCACGAACAATATCTTCGTTCAGTCCTTTAGGAAAAGTATCTGACTCTATATCGGTATAAAAACCGTATTCATATTCTTGAGTTTCTAACTCTTTCTTTAATTCTTCTTCTGTATATGCCATAATATTAGTTAAATAAGTTAAAAAGTAAATAAGAAAATAAGAAAACTATCCTATTCGCTTCTTAACATATTTTATATAGTTAGCAAGTTGTCTTGAAATATTCAAAACTGAACTTCTGTATTCTATTAATTCTTCCTTTTTAAAATAACCAATTGTCTCCATTACATTAAAAAGGTTTCTCACCTCACCAGCAGAGCCTTTTGAAAAATAAAGAAATCTAATTAACTCTTTATCTGTTTCTCTTTCGAACCCTTCTGCTATATTATTAGAAATTGATATTGTTGCTCTTCTCAATTGATCAACCAATGCAAAATCATTTTTTAATGGTTGTTTTTCTAATAATTTATATATCATACTTGTAAAAACAATAGCTTCTTTGTAAACATCTAAATCTTCAAAAGAGCTATACATTTTTTAACCTTTACTTGTTCCCTTTTTGTCTATTAACTTTTTTAATAATTACAATGAGAAACTTTCTCCACAACCACAGGTTCTTTGCGCATTTGGATTATTAAAAACAAATCCTTTTCCGTTAAGCCCGCCTGAATATTCTAAAACTGTTCCTACTAAGTATAAAAAACTCTTTTTATCTACAATAATTCTTACTTCGTTATCTTCAAAAACTTTGTCTGCTTCTTCCTTTTTATCATCAAACTTTAATTCATAAGATAATCCACTGCATCCGCCACTTTTTACACCAACACGCACGAAATCTTTTGTAGCATCATAGCCTTCCTCTGTCATTAGCATGACAACCCTTTGCTTAGCTGTTTCCGTTACTTTTATCATTTCTAATTGGTTTTAATCTAAATAATTTACAAATATACTATATAAGTAGTTCTTTTTCATTATTCCTAACATTAATATAACAGATTATAGCATAAGCTTTTTCTATACTTAAAAAATTATGACTCATTCCTTTACCTATTAAATCCTTCCTTTTATTAAGATTTACAAAAAATATACCTTTGTTTTAGTGCATCCTGCCTATTTTTGCAACATGTTAGAAGATAAAAACAACGAAAAAACTTCCTTAGAACAACTAGGTGAGTTTGGTTTAATAGAACATTTAACTAAAGATTTTTCTATACAACATTCTAGTACTTTTAAAGGAATTGGAGATGATGCTGCTGTACTAGATTTTAAAGATAAAAAAACGGTAGTTTCTACCGATTTATTAGTAGAGGGTGTGCATTTTGATTTAAGTTATGTACCCTTAAAGCATTTAGGTTATAAAACTGTTATGGTTAATTTATCTGACATTTATGCCATGAATGCTACCGCTACACAAATAACTATTTCTATAGCAGTATCTAATCGTTTTCCTTTAGAAGCCTTAGAAGAATTTTATAGTGGAGTAGCATTAGCTGCAAAAATTTATAATGTAGATTTAATTGGTGGCGACACCACTTCTTCTAACAAAGGTATGCTCATAAGTGTTACTGCAATTGGAGAAGCTAATGAAGAAAATATTGTTTACCGTAATGGAGCAAAAGCTAATGACTTATTAGTTTTAACTGGCGACATAGGCGCTGCTTACATGGGCTTACAAGTTTTAGAACGAGAAAAAGAAGTATTTAAGGTTAACCCTAATAGCAACCCTGATCTTTCTATGTATTCTTATATTGTTGAAAGACAACTAAAACCCGAAGCCAGAAAAGATATTGTTGAATTACTAGAAAAATTAGAAGTGAAACCTACTGCTATGATTGATATTAGTGATGGTCTTTCTTCTGAAATACTACACTTGTGTAAAAATAGTGATGTAGGTTGTAATTTATACGAAGATAAAATTCCGCTAGATCCAACCGTAATCTCTACTTGCGAAGAATTTAAAATAGATAGTACCACTGTTGCCTTAAGTAGCGGCGAGGATTATGAGCTTTTATTCACTATAGACCAAAAAGAATTCCCAAAAATTAAAGGCAATCCTAACCTTACTGTCATAGGGCACATGACAGAAAAGAATGAAGGTGCACATTTAATTTCTAGGAATAACTCTAAAATTCCGATTACCGCTCAGGGCTGGAATTCATTTGCCAAGCATAATTAAGCTACGTTTTGCGTAGTTCTATGTCTTTTTTGGTATAAATCGTGTAAGGTTACATTAATATCTTGCAACTCTGGTGTTAATTCTGATAAGTTACCGCTAACATTAGTTGTAACTTCTTTAGAACAATGTATACATTTATACTCTTTAATGTGAAATGTTACTCTTTTAGATACGGCATAATGATGCCCAAAAATATTACAGCATAAGGAAGAGAATTTACTGCCGTAATTAGAAAATACTTTTTTCATAATTAGTAGGTTTTTGTTTTAGAATGCATTTATAAAACTTGGGGAGTATATAAATACTATGGTTTGTTGTAATCAGTTTATTTTTTTTACAAGCCTGCCTATTATTGCAAGCTTGTTTTAATATAACGCACTACAACTATTTTTTATTGAGTGTATACTACTGATTTTCAGCAGATATTCGATGAACGACATTTTTTTCGACCAAATGGCATAATTAATAGATTATTAGACTTCTTTTTATGAAGAAAAAACCTACTTTTTGTTTTTATTAGACATTAAATCTTCTATCTCTTCAACCTCAATAGGTATATTTTTCATTAAATTAATAGGCTCTCCACTTTTTTGTATTACCACATTATCTTCTAAACGTATTCCTATTTTCTCTTCTGGAATATATATACCTGGTTCTACTGTAAAAACCATATGTTCTTTCATTGGCGTTTTAAGAGCTCCATAATCATGTGTATCTAAACCTAAGTGATGACTTGTTCCGTGCATAAAATATTTTTTATAGGCTGGCCATTCTTTACTTTGATTTTGGATAGCAGCTTTATCTAATAATCCAAGCCCTAAAAGCTCACTAGTCATTATTTTACCTACCTCAACATTGTAAGCCTCCCAGAGGGTTCCTGGCACCAAGAGTTTTGTAGCTTCTTTTTTAACTCTAAGTACCGCCTCATAAACAGCCTTTTGTCTAGGAGTAAATTTCCCGTTAACAGGAATAGTCCTAGTCATATCACTAGAATAATTAGCATATTCTGCCGCAACATCCATTAACAATAAATCTCCGTCTTTACATTGTTGGTTATTTAAAATATAGTGCAATACATTGGCATTATTCCCTGATGCTATAATAGGTGTGTAAGCAAAACCCTTAGATCTATTTTTAATAAACTCGTGTATATATTCGGCTTCTATTTCATATTCCCAAACACCTGGTTTTACAAACTCTAAAATTCTTCTAAATCCTTTTTCTGTAATATTACATGCCTTTTGAATCTGCTCTATTTCTTCAGGCTCTTTTACTCCTCTTATTTGCTGTAAAATAGGATTACTCTTTGCCCATTGGTGCGCAGGAAATTTAAGCTTACAATCTTTAATAAAACGATCTTCTCTTGTTTCTGTTTCTACAGCTTGCCTGTAATGCTCATTAGTATTAAAATAGATAGTATCTGCAGCTGTCATTAACCCAAAGAAAATTTTATCAAAATCTGATAGCCAATATATAGTTGCAACTCCTGAAATTGCAGTGGCCTTTTCTTTAGTAAGTTTCTCTCCTTCCCATACTGCTATATGCTCATTTGTTTCTCTAACAAACAACACCTCTTTATGCTTTTGATCCAAAGCATCTGGAAAAAGTACTAGTATACTTTCTTCCTGATCTATTCCACTTAAATAAAAAATATCTCTGTGCTGCTGAAAAGGTAAAGTACTATCTGCACTAATAGGATAAATATCATTAGAATTAAAAACAGCAATACTTTTGGGCTTCATTTCTGCTGTAAACTTTTTTCTATTCTTTATAAATAATTGATTGTCTATTTGTTGATATTTCATAGGAGTACATTATACTCAAAAATACTTATTTCAATTTTATATAAAACAAAAAAAGGAGCTTAATAAGCTCCTTTTCTAATAAAAATTTGTTTAGTATTATTTTGACATTGCATTTTTTATAACTCCAATGATAGCCATTACTACTCCACCGCCTACTCCACCACCAGCAACACTTCCTAAAATGTTAGAGATATCCATGGCATCTCCTCCAGAAGCAGCACCTGCTCCAATACCTAACATCCCTAAAAGCTGACCTCCAAGTCCGCCTCCTAAAATACCAGCAATTGAATTTCCAACCGTCCCTAAAGACATGTTTTTTAATAATTTTCCTGCTACATTACCACCTACGGCTCCTGTAACAAGTTGAATAATTAACGGTAGATACTGTTCCATTGTATATTGTTTTTATGTTAATATTATAATAAATTAACAAAAATTTAATGTAATTAACAATTTTAATGGTATTAAAATATCATATTACAAAATACAAACTAAAAACACAAAAGCTTAAATTTAAGGTTTGTTAGCTTATAAAGTTATACTTAACTTTCCGTTAAAATACCACTAAATGCAATTATCTCTTAGTATACCAGCATTATTATTCCCTGCAATATCATTAACAATGCTAGCCTATAATGCCCGCTATTTAGCCATAGCATCTCTTATTAGGCAATTACACCAAAAATATCAGGAAACAGAATCTCAAACTATTGGTTTACAAGTAAAAAAACTTAGAAAACGCCTGTCTATTATTAAAAATATGCAAGCCGTGGCTATTATAAGCTTTTTATTAGCTGTTATAACCATGTTTTTAATCTATATTAATCAAGATTTTTGGGCTAATACTATTTTTGGAATTAGCCTTTTAGCATTACTAATTTCTTTAATACTTTCATTAATAGAAGTACAATTATCTACCAAAGCATTATCTATACAACTAAAAGACATGGAGAAGAATTAAATGAATCTTAAAATAATACTAAACACACACCAGAAACTATTTTATATCTTTTTATAATCGCTACTTTTATTGATTAACATAAATCATTTGTATAGGCCATTCATCAATAGACTTTAGCCCTAAAGCAGAATGTAATCGCTTTTTTTAACACCAAGTTTCTACCCATTTAAATACAGATAACTTAGCTTGATTTATTTAGTATAATAATTTCTCGATTTTTGACATTAATTAATTTTTAAAGATTATAAATATATAATCCTTTTTCTTTATGCCCTGACTAATATATTATGTTCAATTATTACTCCAAACCAAAGTATACGCAAATTACAGCAAAGGTGTCAAAAAAACCATGGACAGCAATAACAAACCATAAATCGTATTTGCGCAAGTAAAATATCAGTGCTATAAGCGCACTAACAATACCTGTAACTAATTGTCCGGTTATGCCCTGATAACTATGCATAAAGCCGAAAAAGCATGATAATAGGATAATATTAAGTGCAATACTAACTTTGCTTTCTCCAAAGAATTTTACAAATTGTCGCATAAAATAACCTCTAAAAATAATTTCTTCACCAAACCCTGCAGTTGCCCATACAAATAATATAGCTATTAAACATGCCGGAAGATTACCTACTAATTCATTAAAAGCAGAATAATCTATAGGTGCTCCTGTGAGTTTTGTAATGCCAGGAACCAATATAAACACATAAAAAGCAAAAAGTACTGCTGCAACTAATGGCGCGAGTATAAAGATGTTTTTGAATTTGAATTTTTCACGTTGAAATCCAAGTGCAGCAAATGGTTTTCCTTCGTATTCTATATAATTCATTATTACTATTAATATAGAAACAATAATATTTACTATATAAGGAATCTGAATTGGACCATACCATAAAAAGCATATAATTGCAGTAGTGATTAATGGAATTGTTATTTGTTTTAAACTAAGATTATTCATTTTTTTTGATTTTAAATTCTAAACGAATTAATGACCAAAATCCTTGAAAATCTCTTAAAATAGGAGTGTTTTTACTGAATGGTAGTAAATTTACAGCTGAATAGTCGGTAGTTTTTAGTATCTCTTGTTAAAACCAATCCACAAATGCTTTTCTCTTATAACGACTTATATTGATTTTTGTAATTGCATCATTTTCAATAAAGGCTTTTAAGCGAATTCGTAACTTGCCATTTTCAATCTTTTCAATTTGGTCTACCGAGTCTTTATGAATAATAATTTGCCGATTAGCTCTAAAAAACAATTGATCGTTTATTTTTTCCTCGAGCTCATTTAAAGTAAAATCAGTGGTAATTGTAGTGCCATCATTTTGAACAGTATATACAATTTTGTTTTCGCTATAAAAGCACGCAATATTTTCATAGGTAAGCTTTGTCGTTTTAGCTCCACTTTCAATTGTAATTTCAGCATCTTTTATGGATAGCTTATACAAGCTATATATGTCTTGTGCATATGTTAAGCCTAAAAGAATAAAACTTATCAATAAGGTAATTAGTAGTCCAATTAACAAATAATAAAACTCTGGCTGTCCTCCTGCAACTAAATTTATAATAATAAATACAGGAATATAAATGATTGTAATATAAACTAGATTAGAGACCATATACCATGAGATAGAGATGATTTCTACTTTTTTAGAGAAATGCTTTTTCTTGTAATATCTAAAATTAAGTTCTGCTATAATTCCAATGAGAATGCATAAAAGATTGCTCGATAAAAACCCTTCAATGGGGAATCTATACGATTCACCTCCTGGAAAACTTTCACGGTATGCTATATGATTGACTACTAATGAGAAAATTGTGAATATAATTAGTTGTTTCAACAACCGCCATATTGAATTATTCATAAATAAACATCACTTTTTTTTAACGCTATTCTTAGCTGATTGTAAAGTATTCATATTATTAGAAACTCTTTATTATTGGTAAAACTTCTCTATTCCATTTTTGTTATAACAATTTGAGGAAAAAATAAATAACAATATCAACATTTGTTTCGTTCTAACTTTTTAACCTAAATTTCTGGTTTACCAACATGAAAAATTGCATCTCCCTGATTTACAACTGCCTGATTATTTACACAAAAAACATAACCATTATAGGGAGCTTTTATTTCTTTATTATAATTACCATAAGTATCTGTTACAATACCTAGAACCTGCCCTTTTTCTATTTGGCTACCATTCATAATTTTTGGGATAAACATACCTGCTGTAGGAGCTCTTAACCATTTTCTTTGGGTAAGCTCTATAGTTTTATCTTCTTCGTTTCCTTTTTTAGCTATTATAACTTTAAAATACGCTAATACATTTAAAATTCCTTTAATACCTTCTTGTATAGAAAAATCATCAAAACGCATGCTTTCTCCTGCTTCGTAAACAATAGTTGGCACTCCTTTTTTATAAGCCTCTTTACGAAAAGATTTACTAATTAAATCGGATGAAAAAGTAAATGGCGCCTTAAAAATTTCGGCTAGTTTTTTACTACTCTTATCTTCTTTTGTGTACCTTATTTGCGGAAAATTTTCTCGCCTTCCGCCTCCAGTATGCAAATCTATTCCAAAATCTACCTGTGGCAATATTTGTGAAGTGTAATGATAAGCTATTCTGCCCGCCATAGAACCATTTTTAGCTCCTGGAAAACTTCTATTCACATCTTTACCATCTGGAACATCTCTAGAAAAATGTAAAAAACCAAAAACATTTAAAAGCGGCACCACTATAACAGCACCACATTCTATTTTAAATAATTTATGATGCAGCATACGCCTTAATATTTCTATTCCATTTATCTCATCACCATGTAAACCTGCTTGTAGCAAAATAGTTGGCCCTGGATTTTTAGCATTAAAAACATATACCGGAATATCTATTAAGGTCCCTGTTGGCAGCCTATCAATATTAATTTTAAGTAATTTATCTTCTCCCGGAGCTACCTTTTCTCCTGAAATTATAATTGTTTTATTTTCTTCTTTTATGTCCATTATTTTCTATATACAGAATAATTTCTTTTGCCACATTTACCCCAGTAGCAGCTTCTATACCCTGCAAACCTGGAGAAGCATTTACTTCTATAAGTAAAGGTCCTTTTTTAGACCTTATTAAATCTACACCTGCTACCCCCAAACCTAATTGTTTTACGGCCATAAGCGCCATATTTTCTTCTTTAGCAGATAATTTTACCTTTTCTGTTATACCGCCTCTATGCACATTAGACCTAAAATCATCTTTAACACTTTTACGTTTCATGCTGGCAATTATTTTTTGGCCAACAACAAAAATGCGAATATCCTCTCCATTAGCTTCTTCTATATATTCTTGCATAAGAATATCAGCATCCATCTTATAAAAAGTATCTATAATAGATTTAGCAGACTTATCGGTTTCTGCTAATATTACTCCAAGACCTTGAGTTCCTTCTAATAATTTTATAATAACTGGAGCACCTCCTAAAAGATGAATTTGTTGCTCAATAGTATCTGGGTTAATAGAAAATAAGCTTTCCGGAATCGGAATACCTTTTTGGGTCATTATTTGTAGCGTAAGAACTTTATCTCTAGCTCTTAAAATAGATAAAGAGCGAGCAGTACTAAAAACATTATTAGCTTCAAATTGCTTTACAATAGCACTACCATGCTTTGTATATTTTACACCAATTCTAGGTACAACAACATCAAACTCATCTATAATATCTTCGCCTTTATATATTATCTGAGGGGCTCTTCTTCCAATTTTAACATTACACTTGGTATAATCTATGTGTTCTATATAATGCCCTCGTTTTTCTGCTTCTTCTGCTATTCTATTGGTAGAATACACTTGCATGCTAAGGGACAACAATCCAATATCCATACTATAGATTTAATTTACAATGTAATATCGTACAAAAACATAATACTGCAAAGCTCTCTAAAATAATATTTCTTATTTGTTTCATGTTTTTATTCATTAAATATGTTTTTAGCCTCAAAAAATAAACAGTTTAATAAGATGTTATCTTTACTAAGTATAAATACTGAGTTAAAATAAAACAAAGTTTGTGAGTCAGCCGTTTGTGCTGTAACTTTGCCCAAAAATAAATAACCAATGAGTGGATTTTTTAACTCTTCTATAGGTAGAAAGATAGCAATGGCTCTTTCTGCTTTATTTCTAATGTTCTTTTTATTGCAACATTTAGCTATTAACATTTTATCTGTTTTTAGCCCAGACACTTTTAATGAAGTTTCTCATTTTATGGGAACTAATCCTTTAGTCCAGTATGCTTTACAACCTGTATTACTTTTTGGAGTTATATTCCATTTTGTAATGGGTTTTATTTTAGAAATAAAAAATAAAAAGGCAAGAACTGTAAAGTATGCCAAAAATAATGGCGCAGCTAATTCTACTTGGATGAGTAGAAATATGATTTATAGTGGACTATTTATCCTTATTTTCATGATTATTCACTTTTTAGATTTCTGGATTCCAGAAATAAACACAAAGTATATTGTTGGTGATATGTCTGGACAATTACCAAACGGAGAAGGATTTCGTTATTACGAAGAATTGGTTCATAAATTTGAACCTATTTGGCGTGTGGCATTATACTGCATAGGATTTGTTTTCTTATCGCTACACTTATTACACGGTTTTAATTCTGCTTTCCAATCTGTGGGGGCAAACAATAAATATACAAAAGGATTGAAAACATTCAGTAAAATTTATTCAATAGGTATACCTGTTGGATTTATCCTTATTGCTTTAGTTCATCATATCTGTCACTAATAATACAATACTATGTCTGTATTAGATTCAAAAGTACCTAAAGGCCCATTAAAAGATAAATGGACCGATTATAAAGACCATATCGATTTAGTAAACCCTGCCAACAAACGTAATATAGACGTTATTGTTGTTGGTACTGGTTTAGCAGGTGGTTCTGCATCTGCAACTTTAGCAGAGTTAGGGTATAATGTAAAAGCATTTTGTTACCAAGATTCTCCTCGTAGAGCACACTCTATTGCAGCTCAAGGAGGTATTAATGCTGCTAAAAATTACCAAGGAGATGGCGATTCTACCTACCGTTTATTTTACGATACAGTTAAAGGTGGCGATTACCGTTCTCGTGAAGCTAATGTATATCGTTTAGCAGAAGTATCTGCTAACATTATAGATCAATGTGTAGCACAAGGTGTTCCTTTTGCTCGTGATTATGGTGGGTTATTAGATAACCGCTCTTTTGGTGGTGTATTAGTTTCTCGTACTTTTTATGCAAAAGGACAAACAGGGCAACAATTATTGCTAGGGGCTTATTCTGCAATGAACAGACAAATTGCGCGTGGTAAAATAACTATGAACAACAGACACGAAATGTTAGATGTTGTTAAGGTTAATGGCAAAGCGCGTGGTATAATTGCTCGTAATTTAATTACAGGAGAAATAGAGCGCCACTCTGCGCATGCTGTAGTAATTGCTTCTGGTGGTTATGGTAATGTATATTTCTTATCTACCAACGCTATGGGGTCTAACACCACTGCTGCTTGGAAAATACACAAAAAGGGAGCATTCTTTGCAAACCCTTGTTATACACAAATACACCCTACATGTATTCCTCGTTCCGGAGATTATCAGTCTAAATTAACATTAATGTCTGAGTCTTTACGTAATGATGGACGTATATGGGTACCTAAAAATATAGAAGACGTAAAAGCCATAAGAGAAGGCAGTAAAAAACCAACTGATTTATCTGAAGACGAACGCGATTATTACTTAGAGCGTCGTTACCCAGCTTTTGGTAACTTAGTACCACGTGATGTTGCTTCTAGAGCTGCTAAAGAACGTTGCGATGCTGGTTATGGTGTTAATGCTACTGGCGAAGCTGTTTATTTAGATTTTGCTTCTGCGATAACACGTTACGGAAAAGAACAAGCAAAAATACAAGGTATAACAAACGCTTCTGAAGCTAAGATATACGAGTTAGGACAAGCAATTGTAGAAGCAAAGTATGGTAACTTGTTTCAAATGTATGAGAAAATTGTAGATCAAAATCCATACAAAACACCAATGATGATATACCCAGCTGTACATTATACTATGGGTGGTATTTGGGTAGATTACAATTTAATGACTACAATTCCTGGTTGTTATGCAATTGGTGAGGCTAATTTCTCTGACCATGGAGCTAACAGATTAGGAGCTTCTGCCTTAATGCAAGGTTTGGCAGATGGTTACTTTGTATTGCCTTATACTATAGGTGATTATTTATCTGATGATATTAGAACAGGTAAAATAGCTACTGACACACCAGAATTTGATGCTGCAGAAAAAGAAGTTAAAGAACGTTTAGAATTCTTTACCACTAATAAAGGAGAACATTCTGTTGATTATTACCACAAAAAATTAGGTAAAATTATGTGGGATAAATGTGGAATGTCTCGTAATGCCGAAGGTTTAAAAGAAGCTATGACAGAAATTAAAGCTTTACGCGAAGATTTCTGGAAAAATGTTTCTGTTCCTGGTGGAGCAAATGAAATGAATCCTGAGTTAGAAAAAGCAGGCAGAGTAGCAGATTTCTTAGAACTAGGAGAACTGTTTGCTAAAGATGCTTTAACACGTGAAGAATCTTGTGGTGGTCACTTTAGAGAAGAATCTGTAGAGTTAGATGGAGAACAAGAAGGAGAAGCAAAACGTAACGATACCGATTTTGCATTTGTTTCTGCTTGGGAATATAAAGGAGAGCCTTCAGATGCTGTTTTACATAAAGAAGAGCTAGAATTTAACGATATAGAATTAAAGCAAAGAAGTTATAAATAATAGTATTGAGATATTAGATGTGAGCAGCAAATTACTCACTACTTAATACTCATTACTCAATACTAAAAAGTATGAATCTTACATTAAAAATCTGGAGACAAAAAAGCCCTGAAAAAAAAGGGAAAATGGTTGACTACAAAGTAACCGATATCTCCGAACATATGTCTTTCTTAGAAATGATGGATGTTTTAAACGAACAACTTATCAATTCTGGAGAAGAACCCGTTGCATTTGACCATGATTGTCGTGAAGGAATTTGTGGAATGTGTTCTATGTATATTAATGGTGAAGCTCATGGGCCAGACAGAGGCGTTACTACATGCCAATTACACATGCGTATGTTTAAAGATGGTGATACTATTACAATAGAACCATTTAGAGCAACTGCATTTCCTGTATTAAAAGATTTAGTAGTAGACAGAAGCTCTTTTGACCGCATACAACATGCAGGCGGATACATATCTGTAAACACATCTGGTAATACACAAGATGCAAATGCAACTCCTATTTCTAAACACGATGCTGATGAAGCTATGGATGCTGCAACTTGTATTGGTTGTGGTGCTTGTGTGGCAAGTTGTAAAAACTCTTCTGCAATGCTATTTGTAGGTGCTAAAGTATCTCAATATGCATTATTGCCTCAAGGGCAAGTAGAGGCCGTAGATCGTGTTAAAAACATGGTTGCACAAATGGATTTAGAAGGTTTTGGAAACTGTACAAACACTGGTGCTTGTGAAGTAGAATGTCCTAAAGGAATTTCTTTAGAAAATATAGCTAGAATGAACCGTGAGTTTTTAAGTGCAAACTTAAAAGGCTAAACCACAACATACTACAAAAAATTAAACCATAAATTCTATTAATAGAATTTATGGTTTTTTAATATAAGTCTATCTGCTTTTTAACCACCATAAACAACTGTTTTACAGCTTGTAAATCAATGGTGAAATCTGAAAATTCTGGAGAAGTATTTAAACTGTGGCAAGTTATAGTATCGTCTTCTGTATTATAATTCACAATTTGCTTACACATAATAATATTATCATATACTATAACCCAATACGGATTATTAGTATATGCTGCTATAAATTCCTTTTTAGTTAGCAACTTACCGTAAACAATTGATTTTTCTGGAAAGCTATTTAACAACCCATTACTCATAGCATTATTAGTAATCTCAAAAGCCGTATAAAACCCATCTGATAAACTATTATGCATAAAGTCTACGTACGGGAGCTCACTAATAAATTTATCATTATTAAACTCTCTTGTGTATTTTTCCTGAATTTCTCTACAAATTAGAGGTACATTTATGATATACGTATTTACATAAGGCACCCTAACGTTATTCTCTACCTTTTCAATTTTCTTTTGCGTATCATAAGCTAATTCGGGTTCTCTAATGTTATTTTCCATAGCATATAATTCAGCTATAGTAATATCAAAGAATTGAGCAATTTTTGTAAGGTTTTTTATTGGGATATTAGCATCCTTTTTTTCATAAAGCTGAATTGTACGTAAACTAACAGCAACGGCTACTGCCAAATCTGTCTGACTTGCATTTTTTTTACGTCTTAATTGCTTTAATATAAACATAATATTGTATTATTGCGTAATAATCTTACATATATTGTTGTATGCGAAATTAAAATTCGCATATTTGTAATTCGATTACAAACAAATATAACAAAATGCGTAACAATTTTATGTATCTCAAAACTTAAGTAATAACACTAACTAAAATTCTTTAAAATTATGTTTAGAAAAGATGATTATGGAAAACCTATTAGCGAAAAACTAGCAACTACATTACGAAGAAATACAAGTAAAGATGATTATGCAAATGTAGCCGGAAAGACAAATATTAGTTTTTCTACCATAAGAGATGTTGTGTACAGAACTAATAGCTTAACAAAATCTAACTCAATAGCAATTGCAATACTCATAAAAATTGCATTTGAAAATTCCTTTGCTAAACAATTACTATCCGAAAGTGATAAGCTTTATTTAGATAACATACTAAGTAAGCAATTGTAAAAAATAAAAAAGGAGTACGATTCTTAACCGTACTCCTTTTTAAATGTTTTTTAGAATCAAAACTATAACATAAAAAGCTTCTTAATTAAAGTTAAGAAACCAGTATAAAAGTTATTTTGATTAACGTAAACTACATCTCCTTGGTTTGTTTCTTGACTCATTTTGATTGTTGATTAGGGTAATGCTTAAATATAATAAACTATTATCGATAAACGGTATAATTTGTTCGATATTGCCCCTTAATAACAAAAATTTGACAGTCTGTTAATTTTATAATATCATTTCTGGTATATCAGCATCAACAATTAAAGAGCCTTCTGTAGCTTTTTTAATAGTTTCTATACTTACACCTGGTGCTCGTTCTAATAATTTAAAACCATTAGATACAACCTCTAATACTGCCAAATTGGTAACTATTTTTTTTACACAACCTACTCCTGTAAGTGGTAATGTACATTTCTTTAATAATTTAGAAGCCCCTTTTCTATTGGTATGCATCATGGCTACAATAATATTTTCTGCAGAAGCTACTAAATCCATAGCGCCACCCATACCTTTTACCAATTTACCTGGTATTTTCCAATTAGCAATATCTCCATTCTCTGCCACTTCCATAGCTCCTAAAATGGTTAAATCTACGTGCTTGCCTCTAATCATTCCAAAACTAGTAGCAGAATCAAAGAAAGAAGCCCCAGGAAGCGTTGTAATGGTTTGTTTACCTGCATTAATAATATCTGCATCTTCTTCACCTTCAAAAGGAAATGGTCCCATCCCTAAAACACCATTTTCGCTCTGAAACTCTACATTAATATCTTCTCTAACAAAATTAGCCACCAATGTAGGAATACCTATGCCCAAATTAACATAATAACCATCTTGCACCTCTCTGGCAATTCGTCTTGCAATTCCGTTTTTATCTAACATAATAAATCAATGTAATAATTTAGAAATCTATTTAATATAACAATTTAGTCCTACACTAATTCTAAATGTTTTTATTCTTTCTTAATATTTTTTTTACTTGTACTCACAATTTTATACATAATTAACCCCAACTGATTAATTTCATTTTCTAACTGAATATCAAAAGGATACGTTTTAGATTCTTTACAAAGTATTAACCAATATTTAGTTTCTTCTAACTCTTTTAAAGCAATTTTAATTTTATGAATAAAATCTAATCTACTCTCTGCATTTTGTGCTTCATGAATATTTGCTCCTATACTAGTACCAGATTTCAATAGTTGCTTTGCAATTACATACTTCTTTTTTTCTTCGAGTAATTCGCAAAATTTGATTATCAACAAAGCAAGTTTTATTGATTTTTCAACAACAGGATTTCCCATATTAACCTTTATAATTTATACATTAAATCATTAATACATTGCTACATTTTTTTCTGAACTGTTCTTTGCTCAATACGCTTTTCGTAATTTTCTCCTTGAAAAATTCGCTGTACAAATATTCCTGAAACGTGAATTTGATTTGGGTCTAACTCACCCGCTGGCACTAATTCTTCTACCTCTGCAACTGTAATTTTTGCAGCACCACACATACAGGGGTTAAAATTACGGGCTGTTCCTTTAAAAATAAGGTTACCAGCCTCATCTCCTTTCCATGCTTTTACAAAAGCATAATCTGCTTTATAAGCTTCTTCTAAAACATACATTTTACCGTTAAAATCTCTTGTTTCTTTTCCTTGTGCAACCTCGGTTCCATATCCTGCTGGCGTATAAAAAGCAGGGAAACCAGCTTGGGCAGCTCTACACTTTTCGGCTAGTGTTCCTTGCGGTGTTAATTCTACCTCTAACTCACCGCTTAACATTTGCCTTTCGAACTCATCATTCTCCCCAACATAAGAAGAAATCATTTTTTTAATTTGATGCTTTTGTAATAATAGCCCAAGTCCAAAATCGTCTACCCCTGCATTATTGGAGATACAAGTAATGTCTTTTACCTCTATACGCACCAATTCTTCTATAGCTTTCTCTGGAATACCACACAAACCAAAACCTCCGAGCATAAAAGTCATTCCGTTTGCGACTCCTGCTAAAGCTTCTTGCACATTATTTACTTGTTTTCGTATCATCTTAATAGATTATATTCCTATTAAAAATACGAGTTTAAAACCAAAAAAGCGTTTCTATTTAAATAGAAACGCTTTTTTTATACCATTTTAGAAATTGAAATAATTAGAAATTTATATCATCTAAATCATCATCAACATCTATATTATCAATAGCTTCTGCAACTTTAGAACAATCTACATTTATAGATAAATCTTTTGGTTTTTCAAACGCCTTGTCTGATATCCCTAATTCTTTATTCTTATAATTCTCTTTCATATACATTCCCCATATTGGCAACGCCATAGATGCTCCCTGACCATAAGTAATGGTTTTAAAATGCGTAGCTCTTTCTTCGCCACCAACCCAAACGCCAGTAACTAAATTAGGCACTATTCCCATAAACCAACCATCACTCTGGTTTTGTGTAGTTCCTGTTTTTCCTGCTATTGGGTTTTTAAATGCATACGGATAGCCTGTTATAATTTCTTTATATTCTGCTCTCCATTTATCGTAGCCCCTGGTTCTTAAACGTGTTCCTGAGCCTCCTTCTGTAACTCCTTGCATTAAATCTAGCATAGCATAAGAGACATCTTTACTTAATACATCTCTGGTTTCTGGCACATACTCGTACAAGACCGTACCGTTTTTATCTTCGATACGAGTAACCATTACTGGTTTTACATATACTCCTTGGTTAGCAAAAGTTCCATAGGCCCCTACCATCTCGTATACATTCATGTCTGGTGTTCCTAAAGCTATAGAAGGCACTTCTGGTATTTCTCTAGTAATTCCAAGATTTTTTGCTATTAGCGCTACTGATTTAGGCCCTACTTTATCTATTAATTGTGCCGTTACTGTATTTACCGAATTTGCCAGTGCACTTTTAAGCGTTAACATATTACCAGAATACTTTCCGCTAGAGTTTTTTGGACACCATGGTTCTGGATTTCCATGCTTCTCTGCTTCTATACAGTATTGATTATCTGGTAACGAATCACAGGGAGAATAACGCAATTGATCTATAGCTGCTGCATACACTAAAGGCTTAAACGTAGAACCTGCTTGCCTAGCTCCTTGTATTACATTATCGTACTGAAAATGTTTATAGTTAATACCACCTACCCATGCTTTTACATGACCTGTTTGTGGCTCCATAGACATCATTGCTGTTCTTAAAAAACTTTTATAATAACGAATAGAGTCCATTGGAGTCATAACAGTATCTTTTTCTTTGGTTTCACTCTCCCAATCAAAAACTGTCATTTCTACTGGTTTATTAAAAGATGCCTTAATTTCTTTCTCCGATTTTCCTTGAGCTTTCATTATACGTCTACGTTCAGACGTTTTTATAGCTCTATTCATTATTCTTTTTATTTCAGAATCTTTTAAATCTAAAAATGGAGCTGTTTTGTTTCTGTCTGGTGTATTCTGATGAAAAAACTCCGCTTGCAATCTTTGCATATGACTCTCTACGGCATACTCCGCATTAGTTTGCATACGAGAGTCTATAGTTGTGTATATTTTTAAGCCATCTAAATATAGATTCCATTTATCTCGCTCACCTTCTAAAGCTGGTTTTGGATTTTTCTTTATCCATCCGTTCATAAATCGCTGCAAATGCATTCTAAAATATGTTGCTATACCATCACGATGTGATTCAGGATTATAGTTCAAATCAATCTTTAATCCCTTTAAAGAATCTTTTTCGATTTCATTTATATATTCATATTTTTCCAATTGTCGCAAAACTAAATTCCTCTTATCCTGTGTTTTATCTAAGCGACGAAGAGGATTGAAATAAGATGAATTTTGAAGCATGCCCACTAACATTGCTGATTCTTCAATTTTCAAATTCTTAGGTTCTTTTCCAAAGTAAATTTTAGATGCTGATCGTATACCATCTGCATTATTACCAAAATCATATATATTTAGATACATCGTCATGATTTCTTCTTTGGTATATCTACGCTCTAATTGAATAGCAATCACCCATTCTTTTACCTTTTGCTTTATAGTCTCAAATTTGCTACTTGATCTTGGACCAACATAAATTTGTCTTGCCAATTGCTGAGTAATAGTACTAGCGCCTCCTCGTTTTCCTAAGAAGAATAAAGCCCTTAATGTTCCGCGGGGATCAATACCCGAATGATCATAAAAACGAACATCTTCACTAGCAATCAATGCATCGACCAAGTTCTGAGGTAAATCATCATAGGATACATCAGTACGATTATCATCTAGATAAAATTTCCCTAATAGCTTACCATCTGAGGAAATAATCTGTGAAGCTAAATTTGTCTGAGGATTTTCAAGTAATTCATAAGTTGGTAATGGCCCCAATAACCCCCATGAAGCTAATAAAAATATAAGCACTGCTAATCCTATTCCGCTAGCAAATAGAATCCAAAACCATTTTATAAATTTAAAAAAACTTGTCCCCTTTTTTTTCTTTACAGTCGTTGCCATAGACTATTTACTTTTTTCTATTTGAAATCCAACATCTATGATGCCTTCTAAATTTATTACCCCGTCTACTTTGCCATTTTTACGCATAGCATGAGATATATCTATTGTATATACGCCGTTAGATTTAAAAACGATGTTTTCTTTATACCACAATTTGTTTTCTTTAACTCCGCTATATCCTTTACCCAACCATTCTCCATTTGGTTTTGCCATTTCGTACTCTAAAGTATCTTTAATGGTTTCTCCTTCAGGAGTATTTAACTCTGTTATTAAAAATAAATTGCTGTAAGGATAATTTTCATCATTTCTAATATTAATAAATAAATGATGAGGCTGAATTGTATCTAGCTCAGAAAATTCAAACTTTATACTATTTTCTTTGTTCCAAACACCATCATTTACAGATTGATATTTAGACCAAATTAGTTTACTATTACACGAAACTATTAACAAAACAACTAATAGTAATAAAAAATTCCTATGCATTTTTAGCGGGTCTTTTTCTATTATTTCTCCTTTTCTTGTTCTTATTATTTCTTTTATTCTTACTGCGCTTAGGCTTATCGAAACGCGTAAGACTATCTTGCCCCACTACATTCTCGAAAACTACTTCTTTTTCCTCAGTAGTGTCGTTTAATAATGTGTACTCTTCTAAACTAACTACTTTTTGTTTTTTCTTATTTTTTTCAACAATTTCGTGTACTTGTTGTTTTGTTAAAACATGCCAATTAGAAGGGTCGTCTCTATATGTAAACCAAAGTAGTCCTTTAAATATGTCCGTTTTTTGACAATATGCTAATCCTTTTTCTGTATATAATTTTATGTCTTGCCCTGGAAAGTCTTTTAAAGCTTCTAAATACACATCTAACTCATAATTTAAACAGCACTTTAATTTTCCACACTGTCCTGCTAATTTCTGAGGATTTAAAGAAAGCTGCTGGTAACGCGCAGCAGATGTGCTTACCGATCTAAAATCTGTTAACCAAGTAGAGCAGCATAATTCTCTTCCGCAAGAGCCTATTCCTCCTAAACGTTGCGCTTCTTGCCTATAGCCTATCTGGCGCATTTCTATACGAATACCAAATGCAGAAGCCATATCTTTTATTAGCTGCCTAAAATCTACACGCTCTTCTGCTGTGTAAAAAAAAGTGGCTTTTGAGCCATCTCCCTGAAATTCAACATCGGACAACTTCATTTCTAGATTAAGTGCTATAGCAATTTCTCTAGAACGCTTTTGTATTTCTGCTTCTCGATCTCGGCATTTTTGCCATATATCTATATCTTTCTGTGATGCTTTTCTATAAATTTTAGGAACATCTTTACTATTAAAGTCTTCCTTTTTCTTTTTCATTTGCACTTTAACCAGCTCTCCCACAAGGGTTACCATACCAATATCATGACCCGATTTCGCCTGTGTAGCTACCAAATCGCCTATGGATAAAGACAAATTTTCTGTATTCCTAAAAAATTCTTTTCTGCTATTTTTAAAGCGAACCTCAACGCAATCGAAAGGTTTTTCTCCGCCAGGAAGAGACATATTGGAAAGCCAATCAAAAACGGTTAGTTTATTACAACTATCTGTGCCACAAGTACCATTGTTCTTGCATCCACCTGGTTTTCCGTCTTTGCCAGTTGAACAACTGCTACAACTCATATTATATATATTGATTTAGTAAAAATGCCTATTTCTACTAAAGAAGGTTCATAAAAATTAATACGCCAAAACAATATTTTGGACTTAACCGTAAAGATAACATATTTTTAATATGATAAAGTCTAAGGAACGCCATTGACCATAATCCACTAAAAATAATTATTTTACTTTTTATACTTTAATACTTCTGATCGTCCTTTTTTAAAGATCTTATTGCTTACCGTTTTTCCTTTTCTTAATGCTTTTTGCTCTTCTTGCGGTAATGCGTGTATTTCTTTACACTCATTAGAACAACACCCGTTCATTTCTTCTTTACAATTTTCGCATTGTATAAAAAGTAAATGACAAGCTTCATTTGCACAATTCTCGTGTGTATCGCAAGGGTTTCCACATTGGTGGCAATTTGCAATTACATCATTAGAGATACGCTCTCCTCTTCTATGATCAAAAACAAAGTTTTTGCCTAAAAACTTATTCTCTAAATTATTAGAATTTACCTGTCTTGTATATTCTATAATACCACCTTCTAACTGGTACACATTTTTAAAGCCCTTGTGTTTATAATAAGCACTTGCTTTCTCGCAACGAATACCACCAGTACAATACATTACTAGTTTTTTATCTTCTTTGTGTTCTTCTAAGTCTTTTTCTATAATATCTAAAGAATCTCTAAAGGTATCTACATCTGGTGTTATAGCATTTTTAAAATGTCCTATTTCACTTTCGTAGTGGTTACGCATGTCTACAAGAACCGTATCTGGGTCTTCTATTAGCTCATTAAATTGCTCTGCGCCTACATGGATTCCTTTATTGGTAACATCAAAAGCATCATCATTAAGACCATCTGCAACAATCTTTTTTCTAACTTTTACCTTTAATTTTAAAAACGATTTATTGTCTTGTTCTATGGCAATATTTAACCGCACGTTTTCTAAAAAAACAATGCTATCTAAATGCGTTTTAAAGGCTTCAAAATTTTCTGCTGGCACAGATAATTGGGCATTAATACCTTCATAGGCCACATAAATACGACCTAAAACATCTAATGCATCCCAATTAATGAATAAATGATTTCTAAAAATAGTTGGATTTCCTATGTGTGCATATTTGTAGAAAGAAATGGTAAGGCGTTCTTTTCCTGCCTCTTCTATAAGCGCCGCTCTTTCTTTTGCACTTAATGTATTGTACAGTTGCATGCTATACTAATTATTTAAGATTAAAGAATTTTATAAGCCACAAAAGTAACTATAATTGTTATCAAAAAAAAGAGTCTTAGGTGCACCTAAGACTCTTTTAAGACCATTCCTTTTTCATTTTTTCTTTTTCATAGGAACTTCTACAAAAGGAAAATAGTCATCGTTGCCCATTGTATAAAAACAATGGTATTACAATTTAAAACTTGGTTGGTTCACTTAATAAGATGCTGATTTTTAAAAAGGTTGCGTTAGCCAAACACATTTTATTTATTATTTTAAAAATAAAACAGAAATATAAATTCCATTTCATTTATGGCATTTTGAAAAAAGAAATGTTAATTTAGCCTTCCTAATAAGAGAACAAATGAGCAACGACAAAGAAGCAAAATTAAAAGCACTAAAACTTACCTTAGACAAATTAGATAAAACATACGGAAAAGGTTCCGTAATGAAATTAGGAGACAGTGTTGTAGAAGATGTAGATGTAATTCCTTCTGGTTCTTTAGGATTAGATGTTGCTTTAGGAGTTGGTGGTTACCCAAGAGGTAGAGTTATAGAAATATACGGACCAGAATCTTCTGGTAAAACAACGCTTACTTTACATGCCATTGCCGAAGCTCAAAAAAATGGTGGTATTGCAGCTTTTATTGATGCAGAACATGCTTTTGACCGTTTTTATGCTAAAAAATTAGGTATAGATATAGATAATCTAATTATTTCTCAGCCAGACCATGGAGAACAGGCTTTAGAAATTGCCGATAATTTAATTCGCTCTGGAGCTATTGATATTATTGTAGTAGATTCTGTGGCAGCCTTAACTCCTAAGAGCGAAATTGAAGGAGAAATGGGAGACTCTAAAATGGGCTTACACGCAAGGTTAATGTCACAAGCATTAAGAAAATTAACTAGTTCTATTAGCAAAACTAATTGTACTGTAATTTTTATAAATCAGTTAAGAGAAAAAATTGGAGTTATGTTTGGTAACCCAGAAACAACTACTGGTGGTAATGCCCTTAAATTTTATGCTTCTGTTCGTTTAGATATCAGACGATCTACACAAATTAAAAATAGTGATGGTGAAGTACAAGGTAACAAAACACGTGTAAAGGTTGTTAAAAATAAAGTAGCACCACCGTTTAGAATGGCAGAGTTCGATATTATGTATGGAGAAGGCGTTTCTAAAGTAGGAGAAATTATAGATTTAGGTGTAGAATACGAAATTATTAAAAAGAGTGGTTCGTGGTTTAGTTATGGAGACACCAAACTAGGACAAGGTAGAGATGCTGTTAAAAATTTACTATTAGACAACCCTGAGTTATTTGAAGAACTCGATGTAAAAATAAGAGAAGCTATAAAAGCTGTTAAAAGTTAAAAAAAACGCCCGATAATATCGGGCGTTTTTTTTATTATACACGCAACCTTTTCATAAAATAAGCATCTTTAAAAAAAAGAAAATGTTATGAAAAAGTTATTTTTATTTCTAGTAATTATTATACTAGCTGTATCTTATAACTCATGTAGTGTAGATGATGGTCCAAATTTTAGAATTGCAGCGCTACAGATTACAGATGCAGAATTCCCAGATGCATTTAAAAAAGATTCAACATACACTATAAAAGTAAAATATATAAGGCCAGATAGCTGTACTTTTTTCGAAGGTTTTGAAGTAGTTAGAGAAGCCGATACTATTAGAAACGTAGCCGTTATTGGATCTATAATGACAGATTCTAATGATTGTAGAGAAATTGCAGAAGAATTAGAAACAAGTTTTGAGTTTAAAGTTTTATATTCTGACACCTATTTGTTTAAATTTTTAACTGGAAACAACCAAGACGGAGAAGCTCAATATTTAGAAATAGAAGTTCCCGTAAATTAAGAACCAACAATTAAACCCTATTTTGAGTTTAGAAGAGCTCATAAACAATTGCAAAAAAGGAAACAGAAAGGCACACGAACAGTTATATAGAGATTACTCTAAAATACTGTTTGGTATATGCCTTAAGTACTCGCGCAATAAAGTGGAGGCAGAAGATAACCTCCATGATAGTTTTATGACTATTTTTAATAAGATAGCTCAATACAAATCCAAAGGGTCTTTTGAAGGGTGGATTAAAAGAATTACTGTAAATACAGTATTGCAGAAATACAGAAAAGAAGAATTTTTAAATGTAATTTCTGAAAATACCGCAGAAGTACCTGTAGAAGTTTCTTCTAATGAAACCGACATCCCTTTACAAACTCTTTTAAGCTACATACAAGAATTACCTAATAAGTATAGACTTACTTTTAATTTATATGTTTTAGATGGATATTCCCATAAAGAAATTGCAGAAATGCTTGGAACATCTACAGGAACATCAAAATCTAACTTAGCAAGAGCAAGAATGTTGCTAAGAGAAAAAATAGAAATCGCTAATAAGGCAAAAATATCAATAGGCTAACACCTATTAAAAAATAGAAGATTACTTATGTAATCACGGAAAAATGATGAAGAAGAATATAGACCACTTGTTTCAAGAGAAGTTAAAAGACTTCCATGAGGTTCCAGACCCAAAAGTTTGGAAAAGCATTGAAGCTTCCTTGGACAACAAAAAAGACAAACGAAGAGTAATTCCTATTTGGTGGAAATTAGGTGGCGTAGCCGCAGTATTAGCGCTATTATTATATATAATTAACCCATTTAACACCGAAGAAGGGCAAATAACTCCTAGTATAACAGACACAGAAACAACAACCAAACCGTCTGCTAAAGAAGAAGATTCAGATGCTATAAACAAAAGCATTAATAACACTGTAGAATACACTGAGAAAGGAACAACAATAACACCATCAATAGAAAATTCTAAAAATAAGGAAGCTACAGAGAAAAAAACTGAAAATATTGCTAACACTAACAGCTTTGTAAAAAATACTGAAAATAGCATAAAACCTAGCAATACAAATTTAGATGTAACACCTATTGTTTCGCACCCAAACACTGAAAACTTAAAACAGCAAATTACTAGTAATAAAACTAAAAATAACAACCCTAACATTACACCAAAAAACAATAACGAAAAAGCTATTGTTTCTAATGATAGTAAAGATAGTATTGAAAAAAATAGTACTTCTAATACCAACGAAAAAGAAACTGTTACTAAAATTATAGAAGAAGAAAAGGCTATTGTAAAAGAAAATAACAAAAAGTCAATCTTTGATGAAATAGAAAAGGAGGAAGAAATTGCAGAAAACACTTCTAAAAAATGGTCTTTAGGACCAAGTATTGCTCCCGTATATTTTGATGGATTGGGCAATGGCTCTCCTATTGATAATTCTTTTGCTAACAATACTAAATCTGGGAACGTAAACCTAAGTTATGGTGTTGTAGTTGCCTATGATATTAGTAAAAAACTAAGTATTAGGTCGGGCATACATAAAGTAGATTATGGTTACGATACCAACGATGTTTCATTTTCGCCTTCCTTTAATAACAATGCAATAACTCTAGATAATATAAATAGAACATCTAAAAATATAAATTTAGAAAACAATGCTATAGCACCATCATTTGAAGCTTTAGATGTTAATGCAGAGAGCGTTAATATATCTGGAAATATGCTTCAACAATTTGGCTATTTAGAAGTGCCATTAGAAATTAACTATGCATTAGTAGACCGTAAGTTCGGAATAGATGTTATTGGTGGTATAAGCTCCTTATTTTTAATAGACAATGCTGTTCTATTAAAGTCCGAAGAAGGGCTAACTACGGAAATAGGAGAAGCAAACAACATTAATAGCGTAAACTTTAGTACAAATATAGGCTTAGGTTTTAATTATAAGTTTAGCCCAAAAATAAAACTAAACATAGAACCCGTATTTAAATATCAATTAGATACTTTTTCTAGAACAGATAATAATTTTAGACCTTACTCTGTAGGTGTTTATAGTGGTTTTACCATTAAGTTTTAAAAATGTTGGTTAGGTTTGGTATTGCATTCTTTGCAATATATGCCTCAAAGTCCCGCCTTGGTAAGCGGGACTTTTTTTTTGATTAAAATTTTCCTTGTAATCCGCTTAAAATAACAGCTCTCACCTCTTCCCTTAAAGCTCCCTTTTCTTCCTCTTTTAAATCTTTGGTTTTAAAAAAAGCATATACTTTAGCTCTGGTAACACCGGGAAAACCGCTAAAAAAGGTAAAAGAAAAACGCTTTTTATTATCATAGAATGTCATTGGAACAATTGGTATTTTATGGGCAATAGCCATTTTAAAAGCACCATCTTTAAATTTATCTAATAAAATAGCCTCATCTGGCACACCCCCTTCAGGAAAAATACAAATACTTAAACCTTGCCCCAATCTTCTTTGTGCTCTACGATAAACGGCTGTTCTGCTTCTAGCATCCGATCTATCTACCATAATACAAACTCGCTTATAGAAAAAACCAAAAATGGGAATCTTAGACAGTTCTTTTTTACCCACAAAAACAAACGGATTTTTACTCACCTTTAGCATTAGCATAATATCTAACATGCTCGTATGGTTTGCTACCAGCATATAGCTTTTGTTTTTTTCTAATTTTTCCTCTCTTTTTATACGCGGAAAACAGAACATACCATACAGTATAAAATTAGCCCATATATTACGTGCAATCCAAAAGAAATAAGGGTATCCCTTCTCAGAAATTGTAAATAAAACTAATATTGGAAATAACAGAATAATAGGAATGGCTACTAAAATATAAAACCAAATTCGGTATACTATCCAACCTATTTTTTTAAGAAATAAAATCATGAACTCAAAAATACTAATTTTCATCTGGTTATAGATTCCAATTCATTCATCAATATTTAAATTCTTTCTTAAGATTATTTTACCTTTGCTTCTTATTGAAAAAATGCAAATGGCAAGAATTTTAACCGGAATACAGAGCACAGGAACACCACATTTAGGTAATATTTTAGGCGCTATTATGCCAGCAATAGAAATGGCAAAAGACCCTAAAAACGAATCTTTTCTTTTTATAGCAGACATGCATTCGCTAACACAAATAAAAAACGGAGAAGAACTGCGTAAAAACACTTATGCTACTGCTGCTACTTGGCTTGCTTTTGGTTTAGATATTTCTAAAACTGTTTTTTATAGACAAAGTGATGTACCGCAGGTAACAGAACTAAACTGGTATTTAAATTGTTTTTTTCCTTACCAACGTTTAACACTTGCACATTCTTTTAAAGACAAAGCAGATAGGTTAGAAGATGTAAATGCTGGTTTATTTGTATACCCTATGTTAATGGCTGCAGATATATTATTGTACGATGCTAACATTGTACCTGTGGGTAAAGACCAATTACAGCATTTAGAAATGACCAGAGATGTTGCCTCTCGTTTTCATGCGCAGTTAGGAGAAACATTTGTTTTACCAGAAGCTAAAGTACAACAAGAAACCATGTATATTCCTGGTACCGATGGTGCTAAAATGAGTAAAAGTAAAGGGAATATTATAGATATTTTTCAGACCGATAAAAAACTTCGTAAACAAATTATGGGCATACAAACAGATAGTACGCCTATGGAAGACCCTAAAGACCCTGATAGCGATAATGTTTTTGCTTTATATAAAATACTAGCTTCTAACGAGCAAATTGCTGAGATGCGTGCTAATTATACTGGCGGAAATTATGGATACGGACATGCAAAACAAGCCTTATACGAAGTAATTGCTGCTAAGTTTGGAGAAGCTCGCGAAAAGTTTGACTATTACATGAATAACCTAAATGAAATAGACGATGCCTTAGCTATTGGCGCAGAAAAAGCGAAACTTGTAGCAGACGATGTACTAAAAAGGGTAAGAGTTAAAGTAGGATATTAAAAAATATCCTACTCCTAATTTTATTATTCAATAGCTAATAATTCCATTTCAAAAATTAACACAGAATACGGAGGAACTTTTTCTCCTGCACCTCTTTCGCCGTAAGCTAAATCCTGAGGAATAAATACTTTCCATTTAGAACCTACTTGCATTAGTTGCAAAGCTTCTGTCCACCCTGGTATAACCTGTGTTACACCAAAAGTCATAGGCTCTCCTCTCTCTATAGAGCTATCAAAAATTTCTCCATTAATTAATTTTCCTTCATAATGCACTTTTACCTCATCAGAATCTATTGGTCTTACTCCTTTTCCTTGTTTTAAAACCTCATACTGCAAACCACTTTCGGTTGTAATAACCCCTGTTCTTTCTGCATTTTCGGCTAAAAAAAGCTCTCCAGCTTCTCTTATTTTTTTTCCTCTTGTCTCTTGTGCACTCTTAGCATAATTTTTTAATACGTTACGAGCTTCATCTTGAGACATTCTTTCTTTACCCATTGTAACCTCTTCTATACCTACTTCAAAAGCATTATAAGGTATAGAATCTATTCCAATTGTTTTTAAATTTCTTCCTATTTCTAAACCAAAAGCATAACAAAATTTATGAAGCTCATCTTCTAGATTAACTTCTTTTGATTTCTGAATCTGATTTAATTGCGCTTTAAGTTCAGTTGCTTCAGCCTTTAACTTTGCTACTTCATCAAGTAAATCTTTCTTTTTTTGACCAAAAGCAGTAACTCCAATAAAAAGGGCTACTACAAACAATAATTTTTTCATCTTATTTTTAAATTTTAAAACGAAAATAACCAAATTATACTTTTTAATTTATATAAAATTATAATGCTTCAAATAATTTGCCTGGCAAAGGACGTATAACACCTTTCATTTCCATAGTTAATAATACCGAAGAAACTTTAAAAATAGGCAGCTTACATTCTAAAGCTATTACATCTAATAATTGCTTACCTTTTTTTAGTAAGTAGGAATGAATCATTGCTTCTGTTTCATCTAAATCCACAAAAAGTTGTTGCTGTACTGCTTTCTGTTTTTTGTCTTCTAATTCCCAACCCAACAGATACACCAAATCGGCTGCTGATGTTAACATATGTGC
This sequence comes from uncultured Cellulophaga sp., assembly GCA_947492955.1. Taxonomy (GTDB): domain Bacteria; phylum Bacteroidota; class Bacteroidia; order Flavobacteriales; family Flavobacteriaceae; genus Cellulophaga. Next base: position 439,765 of record CANLOV010000002.1, read on the forward strand.
CTTTTGTTGTTTTATTAAATTATTACAGCCTATACTATATTTATCTGCTACCCTTCCTGGTACTGCAAAAACATCTTTATTATAACTACTAGCAATATCTGCCGTAACTAAACTACCTCCTTTTTCTGCAGACTCTATAACTATTGTAGCCTCACTTAAACCTGCAATAATTCTATTTCGCTTTAAAAAATTCTCGCGTTCTGGTTTACTTGTACTTGTAAATTCAGTAAAAAAACCGCCATTCTTCTCTACCTCAGCAACATACTTAGAATGTACCTTTGGGTATATTTGGTTTAATCCGTGTGCCAAGCAACCAATAGTTTGCAAACCATATTTAATAGCTAATTTCTGTATACAAATATCTACTCCATAAGCAAAACCACTAACAATAACGGGGTTAAGTGGCGCAATATCTTCTATAAATTTTTCGCAAAACGCTGTGCCATAGCTTGTAACATTTCTTGTTCCTACAACACTTATGAGTCTTTTGCGTTTAATATCTATATTCCCCCTAGTAAATAATAAAATTGGACTATCAATAGCATGCTTTAATTGCTCAGGATAATCATCATCCATAAAATAAGAATAACTAATGTTGTTATCTTGTATATATTGATATTCTAACTTAGCAGTTTCTAAATAAAGAGTATCGTATAAATTTTTAATGGTATGCAAGCCTATACCATCAATTTTTAATAAATGTTCTTTTTTGGTTTCAAAAACTGCTATTGAATTACCGCAATGTGCAATTAATTTTTTAGCAGTAACATCGCCAATATTAGGAATATTTTGAAGCCTTAAAATTGCAATAATTTCATCCTTAGCCATTTACAAATTGTTATATTTTCTCACAAAATACACAATTTAAAATGTTAATAAAAAGTTATGCGAATGCTTATTCTGCATTAATTTTTTTTATAATATTTGTAAACATGAGAACAGCATACTATATTGAAGAGTTATTATACAGGTACAATTGTGTTATAGTACCTGGTTTTGGTGCGTTTTTAACTCAGGTAAAGTCTGCTGAAATACAAAAAAGCACCAATACTTTTTATCCTCCTACTAAAGTAATTTCTTTTAACGAACAACTTTCTTCTAACGACGGATTGTTAATAGCTTATATGGCTGATGCCGAAAAAGTTTCTTACGATGAAATGTTAGAGAAAATAGAAACTACTGTTTTAGAATGGAAAAATATACTTAAAGAAAAGCCATTTTTAGCCATTGGTAATATTGGAAAATTATCTTTAAATAGTGAAGGGAGCATACAGTTTAACCCTGCAAATAAAGTTAACTTTTTAACTTCTTCTTATGGCTTAAGTTCTTATACTTCTAATCCTATTACCAGAGAAATATTAAAAGAAGAGGTTGAAACATTAGAAGAAACCATACCGTTTATTATTACTCCCGAAAAAAGAGAAACATCTAGTTTTAGACCTTTTCTTAAATATGCAGCAATAGGCTTATTACTAATTGCTACTGGTCTTAGTAGTTTTCAGTTTTATAATGAGAATATTAATACCGATGAAATAGTACAGCACCAAGCACAGGAACAAATTTCTAGAAATTTACAAGAAGCTACTTTTTTTAGCAATGCTCCTTTAGAATTACCCTCTTTAACTTTAGATCTTATTAAGAAAAAAGTGGTAGTAGAAAATGCTGAAATAAAAAATCATCATATTATAGCCGGAGCCTTTAGAGTTCGTAAAAATGCGGATAAAAAAGTAGCCGAATTAAAAAGAAAAGGATATGATGCCTCTTATATTGGTGCCAACAAATATGGTTTACACCAAGTAACCTTTGGTAGCTATAGTAATGTAGACGAAGCATTAACTTATCTTAAGAAAATAAAAAGTACTGTTTCTAAAGAGGCTTGGCTTTTTAGCGAATAAATTACACTTCATTTTAGTTTTATACCCTTAGCATTGTATATTTATACAAAATATACCGTTGTATATTTTATAACGTAACATAAAAAAATATGCAAGCTAAAACTCCGAGTGATTCTAGAACCATACTAACAGATATGGTGCTTCCTAGTGAAACCAACCACTTAAACCATTTATTTGGCGGCGAATTATTAGCCCGTATGGATAGAGCCGGTAGTATTGCTGCCAGAAGGCACAGTTCTAATATTACAGTAACCGCCTCTGTAAACCATGTTGCATTTAATAAATCTGTTCCCTTAGGAAGTATTGTTACGGTTGATGCTAAAGTCTCTAGAGCCTTTAAAACCTCTATGGAGATATATATAGACGTTTGGATAGAAGAACACTCTACAGGAGCTCGTACAAAGGCAAATGAAGCTATTTACACCTTTGTTGCAGTAGACGAAGATGGTAAACCTACCGCAGTTCCTGAATTAAAACCCGAGACCGACTTAGAAAAAGAACGTTTTGCTGGTGCACTACGCAGAAAACAACTAAGTCTTGTTTTAGCTGGAAAAATGAAGGCTGATGACGCTACAGAATTACGAGCGTTGTTTATAGAATAGTTACAATAACAGTTCAAAACATAAATTAATTGGAGCTTAAAACGAAAATAATCTTTTCTATTCTTTTTATAATAGGCGTTTCCTGTTTGGCTAAAATTATTAAAGTTAAACAATAAGCGTTTTATTAACAGACTTGGGAAAATTAATCCATTATTAATGAAAAAATCATCCTGGTTTTTCTCTGATGAGAAAGGTTCATTTTCAAAGTATATAATTGTAATTTTTATAATTATACTACTCTTGACGATATGGGTAGATTTTGAATGAAAGAAATCTATAAACAAAAAGATTTTCCTCAGCTAGCGTGAGTGGGGAGTATGTACCTGAGTCACTTTAAGTATAGCCATATACATTACTGGTATTCTAAAAATTATATCCTGAAAATAATTTTCTGGTGTATTTTCCAAAAGTTCAACAACACTTTCTTTATCTCCATAACTTATTTCTAAAACATTTTGCATTACTTCCATCTGATTGTATACAACATCATTTTTTAGCTTACCCAAAACATTTGACGGGCAATAAAGTAAAATGTAATCAGGATTAAAAATAATATTAGAATCAAGATATTGATCATGATTGAATAAATGGTTATAAATGTTTTCGTATTTTTCTGGATGGACTACAACATCTTCTAAGAATTTAAAATAGTCCTCTTTTTTTAATGACTTTAAATACCCATTAATTAAAAGATAACTCTCAAAGTTCAAAAAAGTTTGTTCTGTATTTTGATTAAAATTATCCCATTTATATCTTTTATCTTTAACCCCATCATTCATACATTTTTCCAATTTTTTTGAAACATTTAAAACTTTATTATTACAAGAATATAAAGTATAAATGATTACCAAGATTAAAAAAAAGTTTAAAAATTGTCTTATCATCTGTTTTATTTTTTATGAATTAAATAATGCATATATGGATGAGTTGCAATTGTAGAGTTTCCATCTCTGTATTTATAAGTACTTCCCGCTAGTGATAGCGGGGATTATTATAGTATCATCCAATTAGATTTTAATACAGTATTTTCATTAACATAATAAATCCTAATTTTTTTGTCATTTTCTGAAACCTTTAAAATTCTTATATCAATATTCATATCCATAATTTTCAACTTATATTTTGGACTTAATATATATTCAATTTCATCATCTAAACAGTGCATACTAACAGGAAAAACAAAAGATTCTTTAATAGCTCCAGAATCTATCTTTTTAAATTTCCCTAAATTATTTTCCACAAAAAAATAAGGAGTATTTAAATTTTTAAATTCCTTAAATGTTACTTCATTTAAAAATTTTTGCCGTTTAGAAAAACAACTAAAATCAAATAAAAGATTGGAATTCATTTTTATAGTATCATATACTTTCCCATGTAAAAACAACTTAAAATGAGCTGTATTTTTATCTTTTTTATTTTTTATTTTAATATTTAATATTTCATGAGAAGCACACGAATTAAATATTATAATATTAATTAATAACAGCAGTATAGTATAATACAAATTACTTCGCATAAGTTCCGGATAATGTTCTTGTATAATTTTCTAAAGTTTGTACTTTATATTCATCAGTTGTTTTATCAAAAGTAGGCGTTTTATGAATTTGAAAATGGAATGCTTTATTCTCTATTGAATTCTTAAAAGACGTTAACTTATCTAAATCAACTAACACTCCTCCAGTAAATTGCCTACCAATAGAATGTGCTTGATAATGATGATAAGCTTCATTTTTTATCGTACTTCTTAAATTATAGTAACCATAAAAAATACCTTCTTTTCCTCCATTTGTTGTAAAATCAAGAGTAACTTGTTCTGAATTCATAAAAAGAAAAGCCTCGAAGCGTCTCGCTCGTACGTTACAGCATATATAGTTCATTAAAATTAACATCATTAGCTTATATATAAAGCTTGCTTAAAATCAAAAACCAGATAACATAACCCCACAAACACCTAAGCTTATTAGTAAATAAACCCCTGCTAGAATAAATAATATTTTAGCTATTTTCTTTTTCTTATTATACAAAATAGCTCCTATTATAAGAAATAGTATTGCAGGGCCAAACATAATAAGTCCAAAAATTAAAAAAAGCCCATCAAGACCTCCTCCCGTAAACTCTAATGGTATAGCATTAATCATATCGTTTTACTTTAAGTTATTACGAATATTCTTCTTGTAATTCTTTTAAACGCTCTATTTTTTCGTCCCTATAAAACAAGTTCATAGTTTCAAAAGGAATAATTTTATAATCTTTATTTACAATGTGCACACACGATTTTTTTATGGCACGTACATCAAAATTATGCGCATCTATAAATTGCATTATTATAATCCTAAATAAATTATCGTATCCTAAATTGGGTGCGTCTATCTCTGGCAAGCAACACATAATACTTTTTAAATTCTCCGATGCTTTTTCTACAGAATTACCTGTACTAAAGAGTTCTATCATTTTACCATGCAACTCCTCGTCTTGTTCATAAATAATAGTGTTTTTGCCCTCGTTTAATAAATCGTCTGGGTTAATATAACGAGTTAAAGGGCTTACTTCTTCTCCTAACTTTAAAGCATAAGCCATTACTAAAGCATCTGGATTACAGGGTACCGGAATTAAATCGTCTGATTCAAAAATAGGTGACTGTTCTAATATTTTTCTACGAACTTCTGTTAATGTAATTCTATTTTCATCGGCTTCAAAATTTTCTAATCGTCCGGCAATTTGCGTAGGCTGAAAGGTTACTCCACGCACACATTTTTGTTGTAAAGCAAAATCTATGGTATCGCCCATTTCATCATCATTTAACCCTTTTTGAAGCGTAACTACCAATGTGGTAGATAAATTTACCTTGTTTAAGTGCTCTAAAGCTTTTAAGCGTACTTCTGCTAAATCGGCACCACGTAAGGTTTGTAAAACCTCATTTCTAAGAGAATCGAACTGTAAATAAATTTCAAAATCGGGCATATACCCTGCCAAGCGTTTTGTAAACTCTAAATCCTTAGAAATTTTAATTCCGTTTGTATTGATCATAATATGCCTTATGGGTAAACTTTTGGCATAATCTAAAATTTCGAAAAATTGCGGGTGTATGGTAGGTTCTCCTCCACTAATTTGTACTACATCTGGTTCTCCTTCATTTTTAACAATAACATCTAGCATTTTCTTTATTTCTGCTAATGTTCTATGCCTTCCGTAATGTGGTGATGAGGATGCATAACAGGTAGGACAAGTAAGATTACAACGATCGGTAACTTCTATAATGGTTAAACAAGAATGTTGCTCATGATCTGGACACAAACCACAATCATAAGGGCAACCATAATGGGTTTTTGTATTAAATGTTTTTGGGTATTCCGATGCTTTATTATAATTACGAATGTTTTTGTAGTATTCTATATCATCTGCAATTAACACTTTAGATTTTCCGTGCTCTTTACAATTTTTAAGCATATATACCTTATCGTTTTCAAAAACAATTTTGGCATCTACACGCCGTAAACAGTCTGGACAAAGGCTTAATGTAAAATCATAATAAGTGTAATTTTTTGTAGACATAAGCAATTGCTTTGTAGATAGTTTTTAAGTAATATAACCAACAAATTAAGCATAAATATTGAATGCTACTTAATCCTAACAAAAGAAACTCATTTGGCTTTATAAATTCTATTACAAAACGAAACAAAAAATAGCTCAGCATAAAAATCTTAAAAAGACTGCCGCTAGGCAATGGATTTCTATTTTTCTGTAGCTTCATTATAAATATAAATAGTATTACACCAAAGACTACTTCGTATAAGGCAATGGGATGCCTATTAATACCATCTCCCAAATCCATTCCCCAAAAAGAAGTAGTGGCAGTACCATAAGTAAACTCTTTTATCCCTGCTAAAAAACAACCTATACGACCAATAATAATTCCTAAGATAATGGGTAATGTAAATAAATCTCCCGAAGACTGTTTTTCTCCAATCATCTTTTTTATTAATTCTACCCCTATGAGTCCTCCAAAGAGTCCGCCCATTATGGTTTTATTATTTAAAATAGATAGCCAACCTTGGGAATAATGTAAGACAGGGTTTTCTAAAAAAGCTATGAAACGAGAAAAAAATAAGGCGCCAAATATAGCCCCTATAATTATGGAAAGCCTATTGTTAGATGATATGGTATCTTTTGCTTTCTTCCTTAAAAAAACATAGTATCTAAAGGCTACAAAAAACGCTGCGTACTCTAATACTAAATGCAAATTAACTTTTATACCAAACAGTATGGGTTCGTATGGAATTACAATTGATAAATCCATTCTTCAGGATTTAAACGAGTAGTATCTTTATAGAGGTAAAATTTAAGCTCTGTTTTTCCGCTAAACCGACTGGTATATATTTTACCTAACTGTTCTTTAACCAGTACTTTATCTCCCTTTTTTACGTACACTTCTGCCAAATTATAATAGGTGCTAATATAATTTCCATGTTTTAGCTGTACGCCTTTACTACCGCCTGGTACAGCTAAAATAGCAATAACTTCTCCTTCGAAAACAGCCCTAGCTATTCCGCCTTTATCTGTAGCTATAGTTACACCATTATTTTGGTGTTTTATTCCAGGATATAAGGCATCTTTATAAACACCAAAGCCCTTACTCTTTATCCCTTTTTCTACGGGCCAAATAAGCTTACCTTTATTGGCTGAAAAATTATTAGCAATTAATTTAGCTTCGGGCGTTAAAACAAATTTGGTAGTATTGGTGCCTTTTCCTTTTTTCTTTGTTTTTTTATTAGAACTTACTATTGCTTTACGTATTAAGCGCTCTATTTCTTTATCTATTTTTTGTGCTTCTCTCTTCTTTTTTTGAATAACAGAAGTATACTTACTTTCATTTTTACGAATCGTATTTAGTAACTCTGTTTGTGCCTTTTTTTCCTTAATCATGGTCTTTTTAGCACTGTTATTTTCTAATACCAACTGGTCTTTTATTTTTTTCTGAGCAACTATTTCTTTATTTAAAGCTTGTAATTCTTCTGTTTTAGCTCCTATTTGCTCTCCTTGTTCTTTACGGTACTTTGTGTATTGTTTTATGTACTGCAATCGTTTAAATGCCTGAAAAAAATCTTCTGAAGACAATAAAAACATTAGCCTACTTTGCTTAGACTTATTTTCATAAGACTTCTGGATCATAGTAGCATATTCTTCCTTTAAAGTCTTTAAATCGTTTTTTAATTTGCCAATATTTCTAATATTAGCATTTACTTGTCTATTTAATAAATTAGATTGCTGATTGGTAACTCGTATTAATTGCTCCCTAACATTTATTTTCTTGTCCAAAGCTTCCACTTGGTCTAAAACTGTCCCTTTTTCTTTTTTCTCTGCAAATAATAAACGATTAATTTCTTTTATTTCTTTCTGAAGCTTTTCTCGTTTGCTCTCTAGTGCTTTTTGCTCACTAGTTTGCGCATTTAAGTTAGTGTTAAAAAAACAGGTAACTAACACTAAACAAATACAATATATGCGCTTATTAACCATTATACTATAAGTCTAATTTTTTAAAACCTTTTGGTATTTTATAAGGAAAGCGTATTGGTTTATTTAATTCAATATTCTTATACGTAATGCCTATATTTCTTTTATCATTAGTATCTACAGCTTCTATAGCAATATCATTAGGAATAATATTATTTTGAACTACTTGATAATTTCTATATTGAATTTCTAATACTCGCTTTTTTAAAGGTTGCGCTATTTGCTGCATTGCAATTTTAAAATTCTTAGGTTCTATCTGAAATAGCGTTTTAAATAAAACCTCTGCGTTTTTAGGCTTTAATTGATAGTTAGCATCTGCTATAGTAGTACTGTATTTTTTTCCTTTTAAATTAAATATAGACTGACCCAAAAGTACATTTTGTACTTTATTAAAATCTAATTCTGTTCCCAGTAAATTACTTAAATAAGAAAAGTCTCCATCAAAATAATTATGCTCTAATTTATTATAAAAAGTAACTCTATCTGGCGTTATATAGGCTTTAACAATTCCTAATGGCGCACTAATCCAAATTGCTTTGTCTTTCTCCATTCGCAAACTAACGGTTAAACCTTTAGTGTCCGAACCATCAGAATAATCAATCTTCATTTTACCTGCTAGGGTTTTAAAATTTAATTGATTGCTATAATGTGCTTTTATAATAGCTTTTGAAGATAGGTTAGCATCTAACTCACCACCCGTAATAATCTTATTGGTTTTACAAGAAAACAATAGAAAAACAAAAAGACACAGCAATGTATATTTCTGTAGGGAAAATATATTTTTAAACATGTTATTATAAACCAGATTTTATTTTACTAAGATACATATTTGCTTTAGAAGTATTTCCTAAAGCAGTATGCGCATTTGCTAATTCTTTGTAAATTTTATAGGTAAGATCTTTATCGTCTAACATATAATCTAATGCTTCTTCTAAGGCACTAATAGCTTCTTTATGTTTAGCTTTCTTTTGTAGCGCCAACCCGTTAATATAATAAAAATAAGGTTGGGAAGGAAAAGTCTCTATGGCATTATTTGTTACTTGTATTAAATCTGAAAAATTACTTTCTGCTAATAAGGTAGATATTTTAGATTTATAAGCATCCAAAGGGTTAAATTCTTTTTTTACAACATTGGCTCGCGTCGCCTTATTTTTATAAGTCTTTATTTGCTCTAAAGCATCTTCTATTTTTACAGTAAGGTCTTCTGTAAATTGCGTTTTTTTAATACCACTTAGTATATTTAAAGCTTTTTTGTAGTTTTTATTCTTGTAATATACTAATGCTAAGTTTTCTTGCAACTTACTATTTGTAAACGGAATTTCTTTTTTTACAAAGTCTATAGTAGTTCCTTGTTTTTTTAATATAAGTACTAAAGTATTTAAGTACCATAGGTTTTCTGGCTCTGCATTTACAGCAATTATACCGTAATCCTGAGCTAAAATATATTGTTTATCTAATACATACGACTTAGCAAGTTCATGATCTATTACTGAATTGTTACTGTTTTGCTTTTTACATTTTAGTAAAAGAGGAATTGCCTTATCGTAATTTTCTATCCCTTTTTGTTTTAGCGCTTCAAAGAAATTTTCCTGGAAATCATCGGAGTATTCTTCTAGAAAAACTTCAGCACTATCTTCTACTTTTAGTTCTCCTTCTTGGGCAGCAATAACAAAAGTTAGACATAAGAACACCAAACAAAGTCTTGTTTTAAGCCATAAACATAAATTATTCAAGGTTCTCATTAAAATATTCTTTAACTAGTTGAAGTTTTGCATAATCTTTACGAACTACTAAAATATCATAAATACTCGAATAAATTGGTAATGAGTCTTTTTCTGTTGATAATGACATAAAAAAATCTAGATTAACTTAAGCGTTAATGGTATAACATAAGAAGAAAAACAATAAACTATTAAAAGTGGTTTTATATGTAATGTTCAACTTATTTCTCATACAACTTAGTTAAAACCATTATATTCTCATCTAAGCTATCAATTTCAAAGGTTTCTGTGCGTATTAATTGATATCCTTCTCCTTTTAAAGCGGTATAGTGACTAAATTCCAAATAATAAAAACCTTCTTCTTGGAATAAACTCCAGATTCCTTTACTCGTGTATGGAACAATATTCCTAGTCATTTTTATTGGACCTCCAGTTGGACACCTCCTACCTTTTATACCTATACTACCTTTATTATACTTTAAATACAAAACATTATTACTCCATTTAGAAAAGTTATACTCGGTTATAGCTAAATTAGAATCTTGTTCTTCAGCGCGTTTAAAATTTGAATAGAAAAGAATCTGATTATGACCAGACCTAGAATTAGAAAAATACCATTTTTGATGAAGCTCATCTATATTTAAGTCTACATTGACTTGCGCACTGGCATAACATACGAAAAACAAAAAAATACCTTGAAGAAAAAGTCTATATCCCATTACATAAATTTAGTAATGGGATATAAACATCAAATACTATTCCAATACAGAGTAATCCCCTATACTGATACTTTCAAAATTACCATTGAATTTTGCATGGTTGCCTATCATAGCATTATCTAGGTTAGCATTAGTAATTTTACTATTCGTTTGTATTAAGCTATTTTTAATAGTAGAATTTTCTACTACCGTATTGTTGCCTATAGATACAAAAGGTCCTATTGTAGTGTCTTTTAACACTACATTCTCTCCTATAAAACAAGGCTCAATAATATTAGCATTTTCTAATGTTACAGAATCTGAAATTAGTTTTTCGTTATCTTTTTCTAAAAAGCCTAACATACGCTGATTGGTTTCTATAGTCACTGCTTTATTACCGCAGTCCATCCACTCGCTAACTGTTCCTGTTTTAAAAATTTTACCACTCTCCATCATACGTTTTATACCATCATTAATTTGGTATTCTCCGCCATTGATAATATTATTATCTAAAACGTACTGCAATTCGTTTTTAAGTACTGCAACATCTTTAAAATAGTAGATACCAATAACTGCTTGATCACTTACAAATGTTTCTGGCTTTTCTACCAATTCAACAATTTCCTCTTTCTCATTTAAATTTACTACCCCATAAGCTGATGGATTTTCTACTCTTTTAGTCCAAATAACGCTATCTGCCTCTTTATCTAAATCAAAATCTGCTCTAATTAAGGTATCTGCATAAGCAATTACTGCTGGTCCGCTTAAAGATGGTTCTGCACACATAATTGCATGCCCAGTTCCTTTAGGGTCTAATTGCCTATATATACTTGGTTTTGCTCCAAGTTCAGTTGCTAATTCTTTTAAACTTTTTACAACATCGTCTCCAAAAAAAGCAGGGTCTCCTAAAATAAACGCTATTTCATCTATTTCTTCATTTAAAACTCCAGCAATATCTGCAACTAAACGGTGTACTATTGGTTTCCCAGCAACTGGAATTAATGGTTTTGGAACTGTTAAACTATGTGGTCTTAAACGGGATCCTCTTCCCGCCATTGGAACTATTATTTTCATACTAACTTCCTGCTCATGCAGGTATTATTAATGGTTATACTTTAATTTATAAATTTGTTATAATTTGGATTTAAACTACACCAACTTGAACACGTTTATGTTAATGAATTTAATTATACAATCTTAAATAATCAGGTCAAACTATCCTATCGACCTATTTCATCTATCAACTTATTAGTGTTATCTCTATTTTTTTTCCATACTTTTTCTAAGTATTTATATAATAAATAGCTACTTAAAATCCCAAAAGGAATCATTAACAAGCTTAATAAAGTTTCATTAAAAGTATCTATCGATCCCGGGTAAATAATTTCCATCATAACAACTGCTATAATACCAAAAAAGAAAATACCTCCATAATAAACTACAACTCCTAAAATTGCAAACCCCCACAGATTCTTATGATATTCTTCCGCTAATTTGTAAAAATATTTACCTATCCAATAAAGCAATAATAATCCCAGCATACTTTCTTTTTTAGTTATTACGAACCTGCACTAACGATAATTTTACTTCACACCCGTACTTCCAAAACCGCCTTCACCTCTATCGGTTTCAGAAAGTGTTTCTACTTGTATCCACTCTGCCCTCTCGTGCTTTGCAATTACTAATTGTGCAATGCGCTCTCCGTCTTCAACAACAAAATCTTCATTAGAAAGGTTTACTAGTATTACACCTATTTCTCCTCTATAGTCTGCATCTACCGTTCCTGGAGCATTTAATACTGTAATTCCTTTTTTTGCTGCCAAACCACTACGTGGTCTTACCTGGGCTTCGAAGCCTACAGGCAATTCTATAAATAAGCCTGTTTTTATAATGGCTCTTTCCAAAGGTTTTAACGTTATTGCTTCAGAAATATTGGCTCTTAAATCCATTCCTGCCGATGCATTTGTTTCGTAATGTGGAATTGCATGGCTAGATTTATTAATTATTTTGATTGTCATTTTTTTAAAAATATTTTTTTGAGCGTGGCATTTTCTAACTTATATACTAAGCCTAAAAATAAGCTAAGTAGTATAATGCCTATGATTAAATTTTGATTAAATATATAAAATGATAAAATTGAAAAAACTATAGAAATAGATAAATAAAATCCTATTTTCCTTAAATTATAAGGTATTGGATAGTACATTCTTCCAAAATAAAAAGATAAAAACATCATACTCCCATAAGCAACTAAAGTGGCAACAGCAGATGCCATATAACTAAAATACGGTATAAAAGTATAATTTATAATAATAGTAAGTGTAGCACCAATAAATGAAATATAGGCTCCTACTTTTGTTTTATCTGTTACCTTATACCAGACAGATAAGTTATGATATATTCCTAAAAAGAAACTTGCAAGAACAATTATAGGCAACACAGGCATAGCCACCCAATAGTCTTTATTTTGTATAAAAATAACTTTTAATACATCTGCAAAAACAACTACAGCTAATAAAATAACACTACCCAAGATTACAAAATAATTAGTTATCTGTGCATAGGTTTTCTGTGGGTTTTCCGATTTAGAATGACTAAAGAAAAAAGGTTCTATTCCCATTCTAAATGCTGTTGCAAATAAAGTCATAAATAATGCTAGTTTGTAACAAGCTGCATATTTACCTACTTCTTCATCTGCTATATGCTCTGGTAATAATCGTTCTAATAAAATTTTATCGAAAACCTCATTAATAGTAAATGCAACACCTGCCAACATTATAGGGATGCTATATTTTAGCATTTTTTTCCACAAAACAGCATCAAAAACATACGAACTTTTAAGATATAACTTAAACATCATTAAAAGCGTTATACCGCTTGCTATTACATTAGCTATGAATATGTATGATACTTCAAAATTTGGCTTGTACAGGCCGTTAAAAACTGATTCTGGGCTATTTTCTACTAAACTTGGAAGTGCTAATAGGAAAAAAATAGTTAATCCTAAATTAATAGCCACATTAGTAATCTTAACTATAGCATACTGCATTGGTTTTTCTGTAGCTCGCAACCATGCAAAAGGAATAATTACCAAAGCATCTAAGACCAGTATTATAATTACATAACTTATATATTTAAAGTCTATACTTAAAAGGCTTGCCAAACTTTCTTTAAAAGTTAAAGCAACAACCAAAAACACCAAAGTAGAAACTAGAATTGAAAGTAAAGATGTAGAAACTACTTTTTGCTTATCATCTGAATTACTATTAAACCTAAAAAAAGCTGTCTCCATTCCATATGCTAAAAACACATTAAAAATAGCAAACCAAGAAAAAATTACGGCGACTTCTCCGTAAGTACCTGTTGCCATTGCTTTGGTATATACAGGCACCAAAATAAAAGACAACATTCTAGGTAATACAGTTGCTAAACCGTAAATAAATGTTTGTTTAAAAAGTTTTTTTAGCGGATTCAAAATACCCTTTATTAGAAAACCAAAAGTAGCTATTTAAACCCGCTAAACAAAGTTGCTCCTATATTAAGCAAACATTATTATTATTCTGTTTTTAATTCTTGTAACAGACTAAGCTCATTCTTAATTTGTTTTGCTATAAAAAGCCCTAGAATTAATAACAACACAATAGATGAAACTACAATGTAGGTATAAAAACCAGAAGACAGATTTTCTTTAAAAACAGGTAACAATTGCATAAAACCTATACAATATGCTATTATAGCAAGTGGGGTTAATATATAATGTATTTTAATTCTCCTTTTGTAATATGCTACTAATTTCTCTTTAAATACACTTGTATTTAACACCATATCTAAATGTCTTAATTTTCTAACACTTAACACCTCCACACCTATTCTAATTGCTAATGAACCTATCATTAAAAAAAGACCATACATTGCAGCATTTACCCTATAAGCCGCAACATAAAAGAAAAAACCAATTAGTATAATAGCTGTAATGCTAAGAACAATATTTGTTATTTGTTGTTTTCTCTTTAAAAAAGAAACTTTCTTAGTTATTGCCTTTGTTCCTTCTTCTGGAATATTAAATTCTGGCTGATTATTCCACTCAGCTTGTAAATTCTCAAATGTTATCATTGTTTTACACATTTTGTTAATTCGTTCTTTATTCTATGTACTCTTACTCTAACCGACTCATGAGAGTATCCTGTTATTTCAGCAATATCTTTTTGTGGCACACCCTCTAGCTCTAATAGTATAATTCCTTTATTCTCTTTGGATAGTTTATTTATACAAGCATACATGCTTTTTAACTGAACTTCGTATGCCAATTTATTTTCTTCTGCCTCTTCCGTTATATTATTAAGAACTTTGTCATTTGCGCTTGTTTTTATTTTTGTATTTCTAAGTTGAAGCAAACATGTATTTACTGTTATTCTATATATCCAAGTAGATATACTAGACTCCTTTCTAAATGAGCCTATTTTCTCCCATACTTTTATAAATACTTCTTGGGCTAAATCTTCTGCTTTTGCTGTATCTCCATTTACATAACCCATACAAAGTCGTGTTACTTTTGGATAATTGGCTGTATATACTTCATCAAAAAGTATTTGTAAGTTCTCCACGTTATACTATTTTGACCTAATTATTGTAATTGTTCTTTTACTTGATTTACAAACCACTCTGGCTGATCATACATAATAAAGTGTGCCGACTTTTCTGCATAGATAATATCATATGAAGGTAAGTTTTTATATTGGCTTTCATAATTTTTCTGAACCACATCTTTCCCATACGGATGTGTAGCTGCCAAAATAGTAACTGGTGTTTTAATTTTAGCCACATCTTCTCTTAAATCTAATCTTAAAAAATCTGTATAACCATATACATACGTTTCCCTATCGCTCTGCACCATCCATTCTATTACTTGTGCTTGCTTTTCTTTAGAAAGCATCATGTAAGGAACCATATTTGCTGCCATTTTTTTAAAGTCTTCCTTATTCATTTCTAATTGTTGCTTGTTAAATGGACTATCATATACCATGTTTTCGCTTTTATAATTAGGCATCATTAATGCTCCTGATGCTGGTAGTGCATCTACAACAATTAGTTTTTTATAATTACTATTCTCTTCTGTAGTTAACCAAAGCCCTAAAACTCCTCCCAAACTATGCCCTATTATAGTAGGTTTATTTAATTTATGCTCTACAACGTATTTTTCTACGCTTTCTTTAATTTTTGGAAGCCATGGTTTTTCTATTGGTGCTACATCTCCAAAACCTGCAAAAGTAAATACGTGACATTCGTAATTTTTAGAAAGTTCTTCTACTGCTTTTTCCCAAACTTCTCCTGTACATGTAAATCCTGGGAAAAGCAATACTGGCTCCCCGGCACCTTTTACGGTTACGTTAAAAGATTTACTTTGTGCATTTAAATTTAATACGAATGCGAAAATTGAAAGAACTAATACTTTTTTTAATGTTTTCATAAGAGATTTATTTTAAATTATTTTCCCTTTAGATACACTTATTAAAAAATGTTACATGTAAAAACAAAAAAACCTCACTAAAAAGTGAGGTTTTAATATTATATAATTGTAATTCAACAGATTACAACAAAAAAATTAATTATTTAAAGCTTCTGCACCACCAACAATTTCTAGAATTTCGTTAGTAATAGCCGCTTGTCTTGCTTTATTGTACGTTAATTTTAATTGATCTCTTAGCTCTGTTGCATTATCTGTTGCTTTATGCATTGCTGTCATACGTGCACCATGTTCACTAGCAAAAGAATCTCTTATTCCTTTATACAATTGTGTTTTTAAAGACTTAGGTATTAACTCTTCTATAATTTCTTCTTTAGAAGGGTTGTATATATAATCTGTAGCTTCTGTTACCTCTTCTCCTTTTACAGGAACAATAGGCAAAAATTGCTCAGTCATTATAATTTGTGTAGCAGCATTTTTAAACTTGTTGTACACAATCTCTATCTTATCATAAGAACCATCTACAAAAAGTGCCATTAATTCTTCGGCAATAGCAGCAACATTATCAAATGTTAAATCATCATAAACCGCACTATGATTAGCAATAATATTGTATTTTTTTTCTAGAATATCATTTGCTTTTTTACCAATAGCAACAATATCTACTTGCTTACCTGCATAAGTCTCATCTGCTAAAACAGTACTTTGCTTAATAATATTAGTATTAAAAGCTCCACACAAACCTCTATTAGAAGTAATAGCAACTAACAACACTTTATTCACTTCTCTTTCTTCTGAGAATTTACTACCAGCATCTTCATCTAAACTAGCACTTAAACCTTGTAAAAGTTCGGTTAGTTTATCTGCGTATGGTCTCATTGCAGTAATAGCATCTTGGGCTTTCTTTAACTTAGCAGCAGATACCATTTTCATGGCACTGGTAATCTGCATGGTTGATGATACCGATGCTATTCTGTTACGTATTTCTTTTAAGTTTGCCATTCTTCAAATTATGAATTATGAATTATGGATTATGAATTTTTTATAATCGAAACCAATAATCGAATTAAAACTTCACAATCCTCTCTTAATTTTAAAGGAACCTCATAAATATTTGTCTCCTCAATAACGTCCAACCAAAAGGAAGTTTCGTCTGCTTCTTTAAGAGCTATTCCTAATTTATTTTTAAAATCTTTTATACTAACTCCACGTTGAGACTCCCTCACGTTTGCACCTATACTAGTGCCAGATTTTAGTAGTTGATTTGCTATTTCAAAAAAACGTTTTTCTTTAAGTTTCTCAGCATAAGTAACAATATCACAAGCAAAATAAAAACTCTTATCTACTATTGCATTACCACTTTTTTGATAACTCATAATTCTAAATCCTTAATACTGAATTCAGAATTAATTAGTTATACTTTGCTGCTAAATCTTTACATACTGAAGCTAATGTATCTGTAACTTCATCTGTTAATTTACCTGCTTTTAAAGTATCTAAAACACCTCTATGCTTTGCATTAAGGAATTCTATATAATCTACTTCAAATTCTTTTACTTTATCTACAGGAACATCTTTTAATAAGTTCTTAGCTCCTGCGTATATAATAGCAACCTGATCTTCTACAGAGAAAGGATCATTTTGTGCTTGCTTTAATATTTCTACGTTACGCTTACCTTTTTCAATTACATTTAAAGTAGCAGCATCTAAATCTGAACCAAACTTAGCAAACGCTTCTAATTCACGGAACTGTGCTTGATCTAATTTTAAAGTACCTGATACTTTTTTCATTGATTTTATCTGTGCACTACCACCAACACGAGATACAGAAATACCTACGTTAATTGCCGGACGTACCCCTTGGTTAAATAAATCTTGCTCTAAGAATATTTGACCATCTGTAATAGAAATTACGTTTGTTGGAATATATGCTGATACATCCCCCGCTTGTGTTTCAATAATTGGTAAGGCTGTTAACGAACCTCCACCTTTTACTATTGGCTTTAAAGAATCTGGAAGATCATTCATATCTTTTGCAATACCATCATCTGCAATAACTTTTGCAGAACGCTCTAATAATCTAGAGTGTAGGTAGAAAACATCTCCAGGGTAAGCCTCACGTCCTGGTGGACGTCTTAATAATAAAGATACTTCACGGTAAGCTACCGCTTGTTTAGATAAATCATCATATATAATTAATGCTGGTCTACCTGTATCTCTAAAATACTCACCAATTGCAGCACCTGCAAATGGAGCATATACCTGCATTGGAGCAGGATCAGATGCGTTAGCAGCAACGATTGTTGTATATGCTAATGCTCCGTTATCTTCTAATGTTTTTGCAATATTTGCTACAGTTGATGCTTTTTGCCCAATTGCAACATAAATACAATATACTGGGTTACCAGCATCGTAAAATTCTTTTTGATTTAAGATGGCATCGATACAAACTGTTGTTTTACCAGTTTGACGGTCACCAATAACCAACTCACGCTGACCTCTACCTACAGGAATCATAGCATCAATTGCTTTTATACCTGTTTGTAATGGTTCTGTTACTGGCTCACGGAAAACAACCCCTGGTGCTTTACGCTCCAATGGCATTTCATATGTTTCACCAGAAATAGCTCCTTTACCATCTATTGGCAATCCTAAAGTATTTACTACTCTACCTACAATACCTTCTCCTACTTTAATAGAAGCAATAGTTTGTGTTCTTTTTACAGTAGTTCCTTCTTTAATATCTTTAGAAGGGCTCAACAATACTACACCAACATTATCTTCTTCTAGGTTTAATACAATACCTTGTATTCCACCATCAAATTCTACTAATTCTCCGTACTGCGCATTTGAAAGTCCGTATACTCTGGCGATACCATCACCAACCTGTAAAACAGTTCCCACTTCATCTAAAGATGCTGTAGCTTCAAACCCCGATAATTGTTCCTTTAATATTGCTGATACTTCAGCGGCTTTTACTCCTGCCATTTGTTTTAGTTAAAAGATTTTAGACGTGTAAACTTTTGTTTGCTTGTCTTAAATATATTATTGACTATTTGTAAATTCTCTTTTTAAATTGCTTAATTTATTTGCAATACTTGTATCGTATTGTAAATCTCCAACACGTAAAACAAAACCACCTAAGATGCTTTCGTCTACCGTATTTTGGATAGTAACATTATTTCCTGTTAACTCAGAAACCTTTTCTAATATTTTAGCTTCTAACTCTTTAGTTAAAGGAACTGCTGTTGTTACATGCGCTATACTTTTTCCTTTTAACTCTTCATTAAGGATAATAAACTTTTGAGCAACATCATTTAAAAGGCTTACTCTTTTGTTGTCTACCAACATATTAATTAAACCTTGTGTTATGGTATTACTACCTTTAAAAACATCTGAAAGAATTGTTTTCTTTAAAGATGCTTTTACTACAGGACTTGCTAAAAGGTCCTGAAGCTCTTTGCTATCTGCTACTGTATGTACAACAGAACGCATATCCTTTTCTACTGCATCGGTAGCCTTATTATCTACAGCCAAATTTAAAATGGCTTTTGCATAACGTACGGCTGCTCTAGACTCGTTCATACCTTTTTAGTTTAGCTTAATATCGCCTAACATATTTTCTACCAATGCTAACTGCTTGTCTTTATTGGCTAATTGTTCTTTTAATACTTTTTCTGCTATTTCTACAGAAAGGCTTGCCACTTGATTTTTAATATCTGCAACTGCTGCTTTCTTTTCGCTTTCGATAGTAGCTTGCGCCTGCTTTACTATTTTATCTCCTTCTAATTGTGCTTGCTCTTTAGCATCTGCAACAATTTTATCTTTCATTTCGCGAGCTTCTTTAATTAAAGTTTCACGCTCTGTACGTGCTTCTTGTAATAAACGCTCACTATCAGCAGTAACATTCTGCATTTCTTTCTTAGCTTCTTCTGCTGCAGCTAAAGCATCAGAAATACCTGTTTCTCTTTCATCAAGAGATTTTAAAATAGGTTTCCACGCAAATTTTCCTAATAAGAAAATTAACACTAATAAGATAACTGCTTGCATTGCAAACAATCCTATAGAAAAATCATTAAAAATATCCATATTATATCTATTCTATTTTTTGTTTAATTTATAAAACACTTCTGCAACCAACCGTTGCAGAATGTGTTTTATTTTTAGCTTTGTTCGGAATTATTTTCCTAAAAGTAAAGCACCAAATGCTAAACCTTCTAATAATGCTCCGATGATAATCATCGCTGTTTGGATTTTACCAGCAGCCTCTGGTTGACGAGCAATACCTTCCATTGCTTTACCACCAATTTGACCTAATCCGATACCTCCACCGATTACGATTAATCCTGCTCCAATTAAATTAAGAGTACCTGTCATTTTACTTGATTTTTATATATTAATTAAACAAATCCTAAATTAATGATGATCATGTGCATGATCATGCTCTTCTACCGCCATACCTATAAATAGTGCCGATAACATTGTAAATATAAACGCTTGCAAAAAGGCTACTAAAACCTCTATTATCATTAAAAACAAGGTTAAAAAGAATGATATCCCCGTAGCTCCAGGCGTACTAAAATCTTCTTTTAACAATATCATTAATGCAGCAATACCCATTACTACTGAGTGACCAGCCGTAATGTTTGCAAACAAACGTACTAATAATGAAAATGGTTTAATAAGAATAAATCCTACTAACTCTAAAAGTGCTAATACTGGTCTTAAAATTTTAGGAACTCCTGGCATCCATAAAGTATGTGCCCAGAAATCTTTTGAACCATTTGTAATGTATACAACTAACGTAAATAAAGCCAAACAAACTGTTACAGCTATTTGTCCTGTTACGTTAAAACCTAATGGTGTTAAGCCTATTAAATTTAATATCCAGATAAAAAAGAATACCGTTAATAAATAAGGCATAAACTTTTTATACTTCTTTTCTCCAATATTAGGTCTTGCTATCTCGTCTCTTACATACAATACTAATGGCTCTAAAACACGACCAACTCCTGTTGGTATAGCTCCTTTTTTGTATCCTTTAGCTAAAGAACGAAACCCTAAGAACATTAATAAGCCTGCTAGTAATATTCCAAATACACTTTTAGTAATAGAAAAATCTAAAACCTTGTGTGCATTTGTAGCATGGTGCTCTTCATCAAAACTTACAGCTGTTGCACCAGCATCTAATTCGTATATTTTACTATGTAATTTTGTAAACTTAGAACCTTTACGTTCTACTATAGTATGCCCAGCATCATCATGATGAAATTCTGATGACATAAAAGTAACTAAACCTTTACTAGACCATATAATAACAGGTAATGAAAAGCCTATATGCTTACGCTCTCCCGCATCATTTGTGTATGAAAACAAATGAAAATCGTGCGAATCTTTAAGGTGATGTGCTATGTAATCACTAATTTCTTCCTTAGTATTTACTTTTCCTCCATCTTCTGTAGAATGCCCTTCTTTTTCATCTCCCGAAATAGAAAACCCTTGAAATGAGGACATAAGGATAATCAACAAAGCTAATTTACTAAAGTATTTTGATGCTATATTCATTCTAAACAATTCGAAAATTTACTGCCTTAAAATTTTGCGCAAAGGTAGTTATTAAAAATAAATATCAAATACTTTTTTGTTTAATTATTTTGAAGCTATAATCGCTTTAAAATTTTTGAAATAAAGAATACCTCAACAGATAAAAATAAAACCAAAGGAACTAACATTGAAAGCCTTTCTATTCTTGGGATTAGCAGATCTCCAAGAACTACATCTTTAAATACAATTACAAAAAAAATAATTTTTAAAAATAATGCAGCTAAATAAACCAAGCCTAATTGGTTTTTTAAAATATCTGCATATGCTAAGTATGCAAACAACATACAAATGCCCAAAGAAAACAAATAATGATACAAATACATTTTACCTAAAGAGAAGGAAATAGTATTTTCTATAAAATATAAATGTGAATATTTTCCTAGAAGGAATAATAGTGTAAAAACAACTATGTATTGTATAAAAGATTTTAGCAACAGTTTATGAATTAAGTTTATTTGCCTTAACGATTAAGGTATATGTAGATAAAAAAATCGCCAACAAAGTTACTGAAATTTCTAAAAAACTGGTGCTAAATTTTTGATCTAGCCAAGTACCTAACAAATTACCCAAATAGATGGTTACACCCATTTGGATTCCTATTCCTGAAAGTTTAGCTGCTGTTTGTAAAGCCCCGTTGCCTTTCTTAGGATGCTTTTGCAGTTTCATTTACTTTTTTAAAACTAGAAGCTCCACTTCCTTTCATAGAACAAGCGGCATTAAATGTAGCGCCTGGCTCTACTGCTAATTTAGAAACAGATACTGTGCCATCTATAACTGCTGATGCTTTTAATGATAATAAGTCCGAAACTAATAACTCACCATTAAAGTTTCCTTCTATATCTGCATTTACACATTCTACTTTTCCGTTAATATAACCACCTTTTCCTATAACTACCTTACCAGAGGTTTTTACGTTACCATCTAACTTTCCGTCTATTCTAAAATCGGCTTCTGAGACAATATCTCCTTTAATTTTTGTGTTTTTTTCAATTCTATTAGGTTGTCCTCCTAATTCTGTAGTAACTCTAGGCTTTTTGTTGTCTGAAAACATGGCATTTAAGGTTTTTGGGGATTATTATTTATATTTTTATACGCTTCTAAATTCTTGTGAACTTGTATTATCTTGTAGTTAGAAGATAAAACTACAAAATTATCATGATCAACACGGTAATCTTTATTATTTTTTAATAATTCCGCATAGCCTAAAGCAAATTCTTTGTTTTTAAACCCATGTACTATTACAAATTGGTCTTCTAGATTGTAAATATCTTTAGATGCAGAAATTTTTCTATATCTTAAATCCTTGATAGATTTATTAATTGTTTCTAAAAGTTTTAGTGCTTTTTTATTTGCCACTATTTTAAACGGATATACTACTTTCCAGTTTCCTGATCCCGTAGCTCCTGTTTCCGAAGAAAACTCTTGTGTTTCTAATTTTGGCAACTGCTCTGCTACCATTTCTTGTGCTTTTTTACCTTCTGGATTGTTAGGATAATTTAAAGCCACATAATTTAAGGCCTCCTTAAATGCTTCAAAACCTTGAATTCTACCAATAGCATTTGCTTTTAGCATTTCAAACTTAGGAACTATTGGATCACCTGTATATTTACTAATATTTTCTTCTGCCTGCGTAATAACCTGTATATATTCTTGGTTTTTATACTTTTTATAGAGCTCTCCGTATTTAGCACTTGGGCTATCTGTACTATTTGCTAAAACTGCTTGTGGATTTAACAGAATTTCTGCATAACGAGAATCTGGATGATTTTTTATAATATCTTCCTTCATAGTTGCCATTAACGGACTACCAGATTCTTCATATATTTTAAACAGATTATATTTTGATGGAAGCACTAAACGCTCTTCTGGGTTAGAGTCTAAAACACTATTTAATTTATTAGCTGCCAAAAGGTTTTCTTTAAACTTCTCTTTATATATAAGTCCTAGTTGATAATTAGCAAAATTAAGTTC
Organism: uncultured Cellulophaga sp.; assembly: GCA_947492955.1. Taxonomy (GTDB): domain Bacteria; phylum Bacteroidota; class Bacteroidia; order Flavobacteriales; family Flavobacteriaceae; genus Cellulophaga. The sequence continues at coordinate 463,231 of CANLOV010000002.1, forward strand.
TGTTTGTAAACTATCTATTACCTTTTTATCTGTAGGTATCTGTTGCACATAATAGTCTACAGAATATTTCTCTTGGTCTGTAGGCTCATTATCTTCTGTTGCACTAATTTCTTCTCCTGTAGCTTCGGAAATTTGAACTGTATTTTTATTAGACCAACGCCAATCGTCTTCTAACACACGATCTCCCCATTTAGCTTTAAAATCGTTCTTTCCGTAACCTAAACTTGTAATATTATAAAAATAGAATTTACCTTTATTTGCTTTACCACCTTTGGTATTTGCAAAAGCATTAATCCCTGCTGTTACTCTTTTTTCTTCCTTTTTTGCCGCTGCTATATCTGCCGCCTTTAGCTCATCTATATAAGAATTGTAATACGCTATTTGTTTTTCTTTTGGCATGTGGTATACCGTAATAACACTATCTGCATAGTGTGCAATATCTTCGTATGAAATTACATCTTCTAAGTTATCTAGTTTCTTTTTTATAGTACGATACTTTTTTGTGTTTGTAGGTAAGTTGGTAAGCGTACTATCATAATAAGCTCCTGCTATTTTATATTCGTTCTCATCAAAATTATATGTAGCCAGGTTCTCATAGTTTAAAGCATTTAATAAAGGCTCGTTCTGTGTTGCTCTCAACGATTTATTATAATAAGCCAAGGCCAAACTATCTGATTCATTTTCTAAATGATATTCTGCGATTTGATGGTATATTTTATCTAAAAAAGGCCTGTTTTCTCTATTTTCTTCTAAATCTGTTAAGTACTCTAATAACTCCTCTTTATTTTCTGGGGTTATTTCTATATTTTTAATTTTTTGCAAATGCGCATTAATCATATAAATTCTAGGCGACTTTCTGTTTAAAGCAATTACTTTATCAAAAGCATAATTAGAACTGTCTTTATGGCCTAATTGATTGTATAATTGACCTATTATATAGTAGTATCTTCCTTTTTCTGGATTTTTTTTGGTGTATACAGATGCTAATTTTAATTGTTGTATAGCTGTATCTGGTGCCTTTAAATTAATATATGCTTGCGCCATCATAGCCCTAGCATCGGCATACTCTTGATCTTTTAAGTCTTCGTATTTAAAAAGCTGTTTTAGATTTTTTAAAGCCAGCTCACTATTGTCTAATCGTATGTTTACTTTTTCTCTCCAAATAGTTGCTTCGTTTAACTTATCGCTTTCAGCATATTTTTTTAAAACATAATTAAAAGCTTCTAAAGCAGGAATATAACGTTGATCAAAATAACGAGCCTTTCCCAAAAGTAAAAAAGCCTCATCTATTTGTGGGTTTCGCTCAGTATCTTTTATATCCATACTGTGCTTTTGTATGGCTTTAGTTGCTTTTTCTTCTGCTAATAAAAATTTTGGGGTATTATTTTCAGAATCTAACTTAATTTCATCGGTAACTTCTAAACGCTCTATAGGCAAGATTTCCCAATAGTTATCTTTAAAAGAAGCATTTAGCTCTTCTCTACCTTCTTCAAAAGCAATATTACCGTTATACAACGTATTGTATTTGGTATTTAAAGCATGCCAATTGCGATTTATAAATTTGTCTTTTTTTACAGAACAAGCACTTAAAACTAGTCCCATAAAAATGGCCGATAAAATAATTTTGTTTGTAAGCTTCAAGATAGATATTATTCGTACGTGTAATTTAAACAGAAAAACCGTTAAATTATTATACTTTTAAGTCAGTAAAATTAACTTTTTTTAATGAAGCAGATATAGGCATGTCTTGACAGACAATTTTTAATGGCTTATAAAAAACAAAATACCTATTATTTATGAATAAAAATAGCTGTACTTATTCTTTGCTACAGACTGTTTCTGCTTTAAAGAATGTAAAATACAGCTATCTAGGGAAACTATACTCTTAGTGTTCCTTCTTTTTCTAGATTAAATAAAAATCGACGTAATTGATGTACTGTATTTATAAATTGAGTAACATCATATTTTTTGTTTAGGTAATTTTCCTTTAAATATCCTTCGCAAAAATAATCTATTGGTTGCTCTATATTTTTTCTAAATTCTGTAAGAACATGGTTAAAATTTAATGCAGGATGTTTTTCTTCATCCACATCTACATGTATAATTTCATTTATTCTATCTGAAGAATAGCTAAAAATTTTGGGTAAACCTCTTTCGTCTAACTCCTCGTAATCTTCATTTGTATAGCTGTAGTTCATCTTAAATTTTATTAATATTGAATAAATATTTTCTTACAATTATAGAGTATTGAGAGGACAATTTAAGAAAACATTTTCCATGTAGACTACATAAAAACCTTAGACATTTTAAGGTTTTTATTTTTTAACAAAAAATTAAGGGAAATAATAGGTTATGATTAAAGCTTAAAAAAGCTTTTTATTTTCTTTAGCGTAGAAAAAAATAAAGAGTAATAGTCTGCCAAATACTATAACCATTACTAGTTTAAGTTATAGCGCAGTTAATTATGCTTGTCTAAAACATAATTATAAAAATATAAAACAAGAGTACTATAACTAAATATTATTTTATAAAAACATGTTTTCTAGGCAAATTAACCTGCAAAAAAGCTTTCTAACTCTTGTAAAGTCTCTGTAGAAGTTTGTATATCCTTTACAATTTCTCCTTTATTAAGGACTACAATACGTTCGCAAACTTCGGTTACATGCATTAAATCGTGACTAGATACTAAAACTGTTATATTTTTATTCTCTGCCAAATCTTTAATAATTTGCTTTAACCGTATTTGTGTTGTAGGGTCTAAATTTGCAAAAGGCTCATCTAAAATAATTACCTCTGGGCTACCAATAAAAGATGCTACAATACCTGCTTTTTTTTGATTTCCTTTAGATAAATCTCTTAAATATTTTTTTTGACCTAGGATTTCGCCATGAAAAAAATCTTCATAATTAGCTAATAGTGCTTCTACATCTGCTTTATTCTGTCCTCTTAATTCGCCTATAAAATAAAAATACTCTTCTGGGGTTAGGTATCCTATTAAAAAACTCTCGTCTATAAAAGCAGAAGTAAAAGGTTTCCATTCTTCACTAGAGCTAACCTCAACACCATTATTTATAACAGAACCTGTTGTTGGCTGTATTAAGTCTAATAATAAACTAAATAGGGTAGTTTTGCCCGCTCCGTTATTACCTACAAGTCCAAAACTCTGTCCTTTCTGTATTTCTAAATCTGCTAAATTTAATACTGTTTTACCTCCGTATATTTTGGTAAGATTCTCTACTTTTATCATACTATTACTTTTAACTTAAAAAGGAAATGGTTAATTATTTTGTTCCTTAAAGCCTGCAATCATTACATACTTTTTCTTTCTATACAATTCTGTTATTTTATCTAAGAGTGGTTTTCTTAACAAAAATCCTATAATACCTAAAACAGAAAGTACCGCCAGTGCAACTTCTAAAGACACTAAATAATTAAGACCTGCATAGATAATCATTGGAATACAAAACAAGGGTAAACCAACTATTAATTGCGCAGCACTCATCCCCTGTGTATTCCCCATGGCGCTTTTTGCTAAATCTATTCGTTTTTTATTTTTAGACCCAAAATATAATACTACAGGAATATTAACTCCTAAATTATACAATGCGCAACTTACATTAATGGCAAGTGCTTGCCAACCAAAATACACATAGGGTACAGACAATATTGTCATTACCAATATACTCACAGAAATTAATCCTGCTTTAGATTCTAAATATTTACGCAAGGGTATATTCTGAGACATCATCATACTATAGTATTCACTATCCCATGCTGGTATAAACTGTCCAAAATTCATTAAAAATATGCCCGTTATAAAAATGCCACAAAACACCATCATATAAGACATGCTAGAAAATTGATCATTTAGATAAAAAATTAGTCCATAAAAAATCATTAGAAGCGACATAAAGACCTGCATTTTGGTTCGCTTGTTTCTCCATATTAATTTTAAATCTAACCTAAGAAAAGGCGCTATAGCACCAAATCTTTTGGTCCAAGACATATCTTTTGTTTCTACCTCAGAAATTTTTTCTTTTATAGAAGCATCTAAATAAATCCTATTTCTTAAATAATTAAAATTAGAACCATATGTACCTAAAAGCACCGCTAATGGTGCTACAAAAGCTGCCGGATACTTATACAAAGTATAAAATGCTATTCTAAAGTTCTCGGTAACTGGCGCCAAATTAAAATAATGTACCCCATAAAGCACCAATGCTATACCTGCAATTATAAATAAGGCTTTATCGCTTTTATTTATAATAAAATTAATGTAGTTAAGAGAGAGTATTATACAGACAATAGATAAGAACCAGAAAATAACGTTTACTACGGCATATCCTTGAAAAAGCAACACAACTGCAAAAGGAATAAAAATAAATAAGGATATAAAATTAAAGAATGATAATCCTGATTTGCCTAGAATATACTTTGTAACTATATCTTTTTTTACAGGAAGTATAAGCATAGGCTTTACATCCATAACTGGAAGTTTTTGCATAAAATACCTAAAAACTAACTCAAAAAGAATCCAATAGATAAGATACTCGCTTACTTTTTGTACAGGATCTACATCCGGAAAAAATTTCTTTAGTGCAAAAAACATTCCTGCTCCCATACTAACGGCTCCAAAAAGCATCCAAATACCTAAAAAAATCATAAAGATTTTTACGGCCAATTGTTTTCCAAAACTAGATGATCTGGTAATTGCTTTCCATTCTAGTTTAATAAAATTTTTAAACATGGTTGGTTTTTTATATTGCATTAGTATAACAAACTCAAAATTTGTTACACATTAAATGATATTATATTCTGGATAAGTTTTTAAAAGTAACTCTTCTGCTTTTGACGGAATTACAAAAGCGATTATGTAAGACAAGATAAATAAACAACTAATGAGTGCGGCAAAGAAAAAATCTACATAAATAATAGCACCTAAAAAATCTTTAAAGACTACAATATTTAATGATGAATTAATAACTATAGCTAATAAATTAACCACATTAACGTAAGTAACTAGAGAATATATTTGTTCTTTTAGCATCCACTTTTTAGTGTCTTTTAAAATTTCTGATTTATATTTCTTTTGATTTATATAGGTAAATACAAATAGTAACACTACTATAAAGTACAGTATATATACATATAAATTCTGCTTATAATTAGCTGTCACTTTATTAAATATAAAGGTTAGCGTAGCTATTAAAGTAATACTAATTATAATCTTTGGTATGCTAAAATAGGATTTAAAAAAGCTGAAAATTATTTTTCCATAACGTAGTGCCATGGCATTTTTACGTTTTAAAATAATGTTTTCAAAACCATGTACTCCGAACTTTTTAAATTCTAAACTTAATGCTTCTTTAAATGATATATTAGGGTGCAATAGCATTTGCTCTTCTATACCATTAGCCAAATGATCTACAAGTTCGGTTTGTAAATCGTAATGTTCTACATAATGTTTACGTGTAAAACTATATAACTCTTGTATTTGAGAAGCATTAAGTTTAGTCATTCTACTGGTACTTCTGAGCTATTTGTTGTAATTCCATTCCCCAATTTTGTCCTAATGCCATTCCTTTTTGCATTAGCATCATTTGCTTAGATGCCATTTTTTTTCCTAAATCGGAATTGTAAAATTTAACTAGTTCTTTTATTTCCGCTTCTGTAAATTCTTCCATATACATAGCAGCCATTTTTGTATATAAAACATCTACACTTTCTGCGGCCTCCTTAGCATAAGATTCTTTATTTTCTTCTTTAACCATTGCTCCCAATTGTGTTACTACCTGTTCAAAAGCAGCTCCTGCACCCGTAAGTTTTAAAAAAGTAATTGTTTCTGCCTCAAACGCTTTGTTTTCTTGTGCTTTAACAAATGATGTTGATGCTACGAATAAGCAAATAAATAAGATACCTTTTTTAATGTTCATGTAATTTTAATTTAAGTATTTGTATTAATGTTTAATTGTTTACTTTTTTTAATATTATATAGTTGAGTTTTTATACCATAATTATGTTGTAATAAGCGAATACTTTCTTCTTATCTCTTTGTTTTTTTGAAATAAAGTCACTAAAAATATTAGGTTTAAGGAAATTAAAAAGATGGTAATACTATCTACAAGTAATGGCACGTAGTTATAAAACCGTGGTTTTTGCAAACTATAATCGAATAGAAAATATATTATGGGATTAACAATTGCCAATGGCATAGCAAGAAACTCAATAACCGAGAATTTATTTTTTCTATTAAAATACTTTAACATACAAAATATTACCGCGGTAAAAATGTTTGTTCCAAAAACAATCTTATTATTAGGGAATTCAGTAGCTGTAAAATCTTCCCACTTAAACACTAAAAGAGAAACTATCACTACTAATGCAACAGCATATGGTTTTGTAAAATTCCGTAGCAATATAACTATTGATTTATACTTTAATTCCTTTTTCTGACTCTCAAAAGATTGTATTAATCCTTTCTTATGCACCACCATATAATCTTTAAAGGCATCATAAAAATTAAGGTTTTCTTGCTGCATTTTAGCCTCAATAGCGTTTGCTACATGATCTAACATTTCCATGCGTATATCTATAAATTCTATATCCGATTTTTTTAGATACGCATCTATAAAAGCAATATTTTCTTTTGTTAAGTTCATGAAAAATAAATTTTTAAAAATTCATATTCCTCTAATACCTTTTTTCTTTTTGCAAACACTTCTAATAATGCTGCTATATTAACCACAAATCCTAAGGTTGCATAAAAAACCCAAAACCATACAGCTGGCTTAAACTCATTAATCATAGAATGTAAATACAAGAACAAATGAGGTAAACTATATATATTAAACAAATATTTATATGATAAAATATTCTTCTTTCCTAATTGCTTGTAAAACAAATTTATAAGTTGAACAATTACACATAAAAGCAATGGAAGAAATAAAAAAATTACAAATTCTTTAGTAGAAAAGAAAAAATTAGCTGTGTATAGTAAAATACTCCAAAGCAATAAGCAAGCATAAAACAAAGGTTCTTTTATAAAACTAAAAATTCTTTGCCACAGTGCTTTTTGATATCCTTTATGTATTGATTTTTCCTTTTCTTCAGCAATTTGTCTGCACCAAGCTACTCTTTTTTGCAAAAAACTCTCTAAATCTGGGTAATTCTCTAGCTGTTCGTATTCCGATACCAAATGGTCTATAAGTTCATAGCGAACATCCATATATTTAATACCCTTATTTTTTAAGTACTTGTCTATATTTAGTATGTCTTCTTTTACTAATCTCATTGTTAAGCGAACTTTTGTTTTAGGATACCAAAATGTTCTTTATAAATCTTAAACATGTGGTAATAAAATACTAAACAAAAAACAGGAAGAAATAAACTTAAAAAGGGCATGCCTGATGTAAAATATTGTTCATTAGGAAAAGCAATGACAAACCCTCCTAACATAAGTCCATAACCAAAACCTTGAATTTTATAAAAATATCGATAAGTTGTCTGTACTTTAGATTTATTAATAAAATGTAAACCAATAATTGCTACTAAAAATAGAACTCCGAAAAGAACTGACATTAATACATTTAGAATATTGTAAAAAAATTGGTTTGTTATAAAGTCAAAAACAAACAGCAAAATAACTGATATTAATGCAGACACTGGAATTGAAATAACATATATTTTCTTAATTAATCTTACACACTTTTTAATCATTAATTTAGGTCCACAAAATGCTAAACCAAGCCAATAACTTGAATAAGGTTTTAAATCTTCTTTCCAATTTTTTATTGCCAAATCAAAAGCATCAATAAAGCTTAAACCATTACTCATTTCATCTTCTATAGCTGAAACCATGTGGTCTAACACTTCATATTTTAAATCTACTTGGTTTAAATTTTTAAATTCTATATATAACTCTACCTGGTGTATTTCTTCTTTTGTTAATTTCATAAACCCTACATTTTTAATTAATACTCCAATTAGGATTTACTAAATTTTGCATACTTCTTATAAACTCTTCTAATTCTGCTAGGCGATTAACCGTTTCTTTTTCACCTGCTTCTGTTAATTTATAATACTTACGCAAACGATTATCTACTTTAGCAAGCTCTACATCTAAAAGCCCTTCTGCTTCTAATTTATGTAAGGCAGGGTACAAAGCACCTTCTGTAATTTTTAACTCTCCTTTGGTAAGCGCTTTTACTTTCTGGGTAATCTCATAACCATACATTTTACCTTGCTCATCTAACAACTTTAAAATAATAGTATTTAAACTCCCTTTATATAATTTTGCATTCCCCATTGTCATCTTTTAATTACTTCCCTTCAAATATATACATAATTTTCTTATGCATAAGAAAATTATGTATATATTTTTTTCGGTTCCAATTTTCTATCGCCATAGGTTTACGTAATTTTGCGTAAATTTTTATTATGGCAAATTTTCACCCTCTAACGGTACAAAGTGTAAAGCCCCTTACACCAGACGCTGTTGCTATTACATTTAGTATTCCAAAAGAATTGATACAAACTTTTATTTTTTCTTCTGGACAATACATAACTATTAAAAAAGAAATAAAAGGAAAAGAACTACGCAGAGCTTATTCTATAAGTTCTTCTCCAAAATTAGATACTATAACTATTGGTGTTAAAAAAGTAGGAAACGAAGGTTTTTCTAACTACGCAAACACAAAAATTAAAGCTGGAGATATCTTAGAAGTAATGCCTCCTGAAGGGCGTTTTGTTTTTAAGCCTTCTAACGATACAAAAAACATAATTGCTTTTGCCGCGGGTAGTGGTATAACTCCTATTATGAGTATTGCAAATAGTGTTTTATCTAGCAATAGCACTAATAAATTTATATTAGTTTACGGAAACAAATCGTACAAAGACACTATGTTTTATACCGATTTGGTAAAACTACAATTAGAATATGCTAATAGATTTTATATCTATTTTACCAATAGCCAAACAAAAGAAGACGATGCTCTTTTTGGTCGTATAGATACTAGCACCCTTAATTATGTATTAAAGGAAAAACATACTAATATTTCTTTTGATGATTATTACTTATGTGGGCCTGAGGCTATGATTAATTTAGTTACAGATACTTTAAAAGAAGAAGGTGTTTCTAATGATGCTATACATTTTGAATTATTTACGGCTACAGAAATAAAGGAAGAATTACCGCAAACAGATAGTGGTACTTCTGAAGTTTCTGTTTTGGTAGACGATGAGGAATTTTCTTTTTCTATGGATAAAAAAACGATTATCCTTGATGCTGTACTAAAAGAAAATATTGATGCTCCGTACTCTTGCCAGGGTGGTGTTTGCAGTAGTTGTATTGCTAAAGTTACAGAAGGAAAAGCAGAAATGAGCAACAATCAAATCTTAACAGATAGCGAAATTGAGGAAGGTTTAATATTAACCTGCCAAGCTCGACCAACTACAGCTTCTATAAAGATAGATTACGATGATGTTTAATCATTTTTAGTAATGTACTAAACTCTTTTTACAAACTAACTAGTCTGTAAAACGTAAAAAACCAGTAAACCGATGAACAAATACAGTAGTTCATCGGTTTTTATTTTTTAATAATCTACATTTAATACAAAACCAACATTTTATACACTACTTAAAAAAGACTAAATAGTTTGTTTTTGTTTTTTAAGAATTATAATAGTATTTATGTAAGGAAGATTTTAAAGATCCGACGAAATGCATGCTGTTTTTATACTATTTATGTAATTTTACTAAACAACAATAGTTAATGTCTAATACAAAAGTAAATACTACTGCAATTTTAATTTTTGCTAATTCTTCTACAGAAGAGTTAAAGCATAAAACTATTGTAAAAGCCACTACTTTATTTGATACCTTAACAGCACACACTATTAATACTGTAACTAAAAGTAAGCTCCCTTATTTTCATATTACAGAAAAACAACAAGTAGGAGATACTTTTGGAGAACGTTTTATTAACGCTATTGAGGCGGTTTTTAATAAAGGCTATGATCAGGTTATTACAGTTGGCAATGATACGCCACAGTTACAAGCATCGCAAATTATAAAAGCAGCTAAAGAATTAAATGCTAAAAAATTTGTACTTGGCACCTCTACAGATGGTGGTTTTTATATAATGGGTATTCATAAATCTCAATTTAATGCCTCTGTTTTAAAAAAATTAGCCTGGCAAACACCCCATTTATCTAAACAAATAATACGTTTTATAACTATAAGTTCTATAGAGGTTATTCGGTTTAAAACCTTACAGGATATAGATACTGTTTCAGATATAAAAAAGCTTTTAAACTATGCTTATAAAATCCCTAAGCAATTACGCATATTATTTTTAGGAATTGTAGCATTAAAAAAACATCAAATTAGAAATAACATTGTTTTTTTACCTCATCTACATTATAAAACCAATTACAATAAAGGATCTCCTTTAATATACTTCTCTTAAAGTAAAAGCATTTACTTACAAGCGTTTTTAATAAATAGTGCATACACATGTAACTATCTTATTATGAATTTAAATTAATATACACCCATTAACAAAATATAAAATGGCAAAATCTTATTATGACCCAGCAGACCTTCGAAAATTTGGAAAAATTACCGAATGGAGTGAAGAATTAGGAACTAAATTTTTTGATTACTACGGAAAAGTTTTTGAAGAAGGAGCTCTTAGTGCACGTGAAAAATCATTAATTGCTTTAGCTGTAGCACATACCGAAAAATGCCCTTATTGCATAGACGCCTATACAAAAGACGGTCTTCAGAGAGGAATTACAAAAGAAGAAATGATGGAAGCTGTACATGTAGGATCTGCTATTAAAAGTGGCGCTGTTTTAGTACATGGTGTACAAATGATGAATAAACACGATAAATTAAGCATGTAAAAGTAAGTTCTAAGTGTATGTTTATAACAATACAAACGACCACTATAACTTATAAATATTAACTGTTGTAAAGATATTTGTTGATTTTATTTTTTAAAATACTATCAGCTAATAACTATCCAATCATCAACTTATAAAGATGGCTACAAAATCATTAAAAGCAAGACAAGATGAGCTTGCTGGCACAAATAAACAATTAGAAATTTTAAATGGCGGTATTTTTGCTGATGGCGAGTTACCTTATTTTAAAGATAAGATTGCAAATATTGGTCATTACCCTTTAAAACCTAAGAAATTAGAAATTCTTCAGATAAATGTTGGGTATATGTGTAACCAAGTTTGCGAGCACTGCCATGTTGATGCTGGCCCGGACCGAAAAGAAATTATGACACGCGAAACTATGCAACAATGCTTAGAAGTCATAAAAAATACGGGAGCACATACTTTAGACCTTACTGGTGGCGCCCCTGAAATGAATCCTAATTTTCGTTGGTTTGTAGAAGAAGCTGCTAAAGCAGGAATTAAAGATTTTATTGTACGCTCTAACCTAACTATTATACGTGCCAATAAAAAATATTACGATTTACCAGAGTTCTTTAAAAAACATAATGTACACGTAATATCTTCTATGCCACATTATACACGTGGTAAAACAGATAAACAACGAGGTGATGGTGTTTTTGATAAATCTATTAAGGCTTTACAAGAACTAAATGCTGTTGGTTATGGAATGCCAGATAGTTCCTTACGATTAGATTTAGTATACAATCCTTCGGGAGCATACCTTCCTGGTGATCAAATGGCATTAGAAGCAGATTTTAAAAAGGCTTTAAAAGAAGATTTTGATATTAAATTTCATAATCTATTTGCCATTACTAACTTACCTATATCTCGTTTTTTAGATTATCTTATTGCTTCTGAAAACTACGAAGATTATATGTATTCATTAGTTGAAGCTTATAACCCAGCTGCTGTTGCAAATGTTATGTGTACCAACACTATTTCTATTAGTTGGGATGGTTGGCTTTACGACTGCGATTTTAATCAAATGTTAGATTTAAAAGTAGCTAGTAAAATAAAACATATTAAAGACTATAATGAAGATATTTTAAATGATAGAAACATTATTATATCGCAACACTGTTATGGGTGTACTGCTGGTGCAGGTAGTAGTTGCCAAGGTACGGTGGCATAAAAAATAAGAAAGCACTACATAAAAAAAGCCACCAAAAGACAATAATTTATTGTTTTTTGATGGCTTTTATATTTTTCATTACCAACTGAATAGTCTTTTTCTATATTATTATTTTAAAAACACCCTCCTTTTTTAACACTTGAACGATTTTTACTACGATTTTATCCTTTGATTTTTAATAAAATGCGATTTATTGAGTTATTTGTATAAACCAAGTAGTCTGTTTTATAAGAATTTAAAAAAATATGGGAAAATCTTTAAAACGCATGGCTACCATGCACCGAATGCAAAGTACAGGCTTAGAATTATTTTATAAGCAAGGATATTACAATACTACTGTAGATCATATATTAAGCGAGCTTTCATTATCTAAGGGCGCATTTTATTATCATTTTAAATCTAAAGAAGATTTTTTTATACAGATAATAGAGAACCTTTTAGTTGGTAAAATGTATAGTATGCTTATTGGACCTCTAGAAGGGCATGATAATACTATTGATTTAATTATCAATTGCTTTGAAAATGCACTAGAATCTGCTGTAAACGATGAGTTAGACTATGGTTTTGCATTAAATAATTTTATGATTGAATTTAACGGAAAAGACTCAATCATAAAATCTCATTTAAACGAGATAATGCAAACTTGGGAGGTTACCCTTGTATCTACTATTCAGAAAGGAAAATTTAATGGTTTTATAGATAGACATGTAGATAGTGAAGCCGTAGCTATATATCTTATGAGTTCTTTTATGGGTATTAGAACTCTAATGGCAGAAATGTCTCCTGCTGCACGTAAATATCGTTTTATGTCGCAATTAAAACATTACTTTAAATCTATTGAGGCAAAACAACAGGTAAATACTCTTTAATTTAATACATTTTCTATTTTAGCTACAACCTCCTTGGGAGTAATTGTTGTTATAGCTTTATCATAACCTTCTGGGAATTTATTACCGTAGATAGAAGTGGGTATTAAAGGAAACTTATCTCTATCTGCTAATAAGGTGTTGCTTTCTTGCCCAAAAGGAGCAAAACCAGCATATGGGTGTGTAACTCCCCACAAAGTAATCGTAGGTATTGCATACATTGCTGCTAAATGAGCATTGCCACTATCCATAGCTACCATTACATCTAAATTAGAAATTAACGCTAATTCCTCTTTAAAAGCTAATTTACCAGTTATGTTAATTACATTATTAAATTGACTTGCAACTTCATCTAGCATTTTTTGCTCTTTCTTACCTCCTCCAAAAAGTAAAATCTTATATTTTTCTGAAGTATTAAGTTCCGCTATAACCTCTTTCATTGCCTCTAAAGGAAACATTTTACCTTTAAACGCTGCAAATGGTGCAATTCCTATCCATTTTTTAGTATCTGCCCCTAATATATCTACTATTTTATCAGATAACTTTTCTTTAGATAATAATGGCGACTTAGTTATATCTATAGGGTAACCTAACTTATTAAAAACAGCTCCATAACGCTCATGAGTAGTTTGTAAGGGCTTAAAAATCTTATTTTCTACCCTAGTTAGTGCTTTCTTATCTGCTCTCCCTTTGTCAATTTGCACAAAAGAGACACTACTAAACTTAAAATAAAATTTTAAAATTTTACTACGTAAAACATTATGCAAATCTGCTACCGCAATAAAACCAAGTGCTTTTAGCTCTTTATACAATTTATAAAGCCCTAAAACACCTTTATGCTTTCCTTTAACATCTGCTTCGTATACTTCAACATTAGGAATCTGCTGAAACATGGGCTTAAAAAAAGCCCTTGTAAGTACTGTAATTTTTAAGTTAGGATACTGCTTAGAAAGTGCAAGTAAAACAGGAACTGTCATAGCCACATCTCCCATAGCAGAAAGACGAATAACTAAAATACGTTCCGGGACATTATTTAATTCCACGAAGAACAGGGTTTAGCTCATCATCATTATACATCTTCATTTGCTTATACACTTTCATGTATTTATCTCCACTTTCTATATCTGCAATTAACTGATCTATTGCTGTAGATAAATCTTTTCTTTGCTCTAATAAAACAGCTAATTTTTCTTTACACTTTTTTATATGTTCTGTAGAAGCATCAGTCCTCGTTGCCTCCTCGTTCATATGATATACCTTTAGTGCTAAAATAGACAAGCGATCTATTGCCCATGCAGGACTTTCTGTATTAATAGTTGCGCTTTCTTTAATTTGTACCGATTGGTATTTGTTTAAAAAATAACTATCAATATACTCTACTAAGTCTGTTCTATCCTGGTTGCTAGCATCTATCTTACGTTTTAAAACTAAAGCATCATCAGGGTTTATATTAGGGTCTCTAATAATATCTTCGTAATGCCATTGCACAGTATCTATCCAATTTTTACGATATAATAAATGAGAAATATCATCCTTATCATATGGGTTTTCAAAAGATTGATACACATCATCTATAATATGATACTTTTCTATACTTTTTTCAAAAATACTATACGCAAACTCGCTAAAAATCATTCTTATTAATTTTAATACAAAGATACTTTTTATTTATAACTATAAATTATTTTAAATACCCCGAATTACCAATAATATCAGAGGTATTAATACTGTTATTATTAATAAAGCCTCTTTAAGTTTTGGTTTATTAATTATCTCTATATAATTTGTTATAAAAATAGTAGCAGGAAAAAAAGTGATTAGTATTGGAAATACACTTTCTGTTGTTTTTAAAACTGTTACCAATAGCCCTATAACAAAAGATGTTATTATAAGCCTAATTGTAATTAATTTACCAAAACCAGATTTATTAAATCGTATAAAAGTAATTATACATAAAACAATATTAATTAATATATATGTGATGTTCCTGTAACCTTGTTTCCAAGAAAAGAAGTACTCCATATTAAACGAATTATTAAATACATAATGATTCCTAAAAAAAGACACCTTATCTACCAACATTAATATAGAAAAGCTAATTACAAACACTGTAAATATGGCAACAAGAGGAACCAACCAATTTCTAAAATTTTCTGGTTCGTACATATATATTGCTATAAACACAAGAATTAAATATAGCAATGCCCAATCGTAAAAAAGGCTTGCTATTGTTATCCATAGTGTAGCATCGAATATTTTAAACTTATTATTTTTTAACGATTTTAAGCTTATTAATTTCCGATGAGATAAAAGAAGGAAAAAGCTACATAAAATAACATTATTATCTACCAATACTTCATTAAACAATGTAATTAAAAGCACATAAAACAATATAGCAAAGGCATTTGTTTCTGTTATTTTGTTCTTTTTTACAATGAAATTAACAGCAAAAACACTAAATAACAATACACATAATATAAGTCCTTGTATTAATAATTCTTGTGGTGCATAGCTTCTTTCAAAAAAGAAAAAATGCGTAACCCCATAGAGTAAAAACAAAAAAGTTAATACAATTATATAGTTTATAGGTTTAGTTTTCCTAAAAATGCTTGATATCATCTTCGAATTTTATATTTTTGCATTTTGTAAATATAAGATAAGATGAAATCATTTTTTGAAGGTATACAGGATTTATTTGTAAATGTTCTTTTTGCTCCTCTTGATGGACTTAGAGAATTAGAATTAAGTAATTGGTTTGCTGCAAATACATTAAACTGGCTTTTTATGATAATTGGCGCTGTGGCAATGGTATATTGGATGCTACAATTAAAAGGGTTTAGTGATAGAGGAGAAGAGAAGAAAGATGCTACGGCACATTCTTACATAGGCTAAATACACTTATTACTATTTAACGCATAGAATAGTAAAAACATAAAAAAGTCTGGTTTTAGAAATTTCTAAAACCAGACTTTTTATTTACTTATAATCCTATATTACAAATCGAATCCTAAATCTTTTCTGTAATATACTCCTTCAAAAGCTATATTATCTAGATTTTTATAGGATGTTTTTAATGCTTCTTTAAAATTTGTTCCAAAAGAAGTAACAGCAAGTACTCTACCTCCATTGGTAACTACTTTACCATCTTTTAATGTTGTTCCTGCCTGAAAAACAATAGACTCATTAGAAACATTTTCTATACCTGTAATTTCTTTCCCTTTTTCATATGCTTCTGGGTATCCGCCAGAAACCGTCATTACCGTAGTTGCTGTTCTATCATCTAACTGCAAATCTATCTCATTTAGCTTTTGTGCTGCTACAGCTTCAAAAACCTCTACCAAATCATTCTTTACCCTTGGTAAAACCACTTCTGTCTCTGGGTCTCCCATACGAACATTATACTCAATTACTAAAGGTTCATTAGCAACTTTTATTAAGCCAATAAATATAAATCCTTTATAAGGCAAGTTATCCTTTTTAAGCCCTTCTACGGTAGGTTTTACTACTCGGTCATGTATCTTAGTCATAAATACATCATCAGCAAAAGGAACTGGGGAAATAGCTCCCATACCGCCTGTATTTAATCCTGTGTCTCCTTCTCCAATACGTTTATAATCTTTTGCCGTTGGTAAAACTTTATAGTTTTCGCCATCAGTAAGTACAAAAACACTTAACTCTATTCCGTCTAAAAACTCCTCAATAACAACTGTAGTACTTGCATTCCCAAATTTAGCACCCACCAACATTTCTTTAAGCTCGTCTTTTGCTTCTTGTAAATCTTGCAAAATTAAAACTCCTTTTCCTGCGGCTAATCCGTCTGCTTTTAATACATAAGGTGCTTTTAAACTTTCTAAAAATGCATATCCTTCTTCTAAGTTATCCTTAGTAAAACTTTCATAAGCTGCTGTTGGAATATTATGACGCATCATAAATTGCTTAGCAAAATCTTTACTGCCTTCTAATTCTGCTGCTGCTTTCTCTGGTCCTATTACAGGAATGTGTTTAATAGCGGCATCATTTAAAAAAAAATCATGAACTCCATTTACCAAAGGATCTTCTGGCCCTACAACTACCATGTTAATAGCTTCTGATAACACCAACTCTTTAATTGCTTCAAAATCATTAACACCAATTGGTATATTTTTAGCAATTTCAGCAGTTCCAGCATTTCCTGGCGCTACAAACAAGTTATTTAATTTTGGACTCTGTTTTAGTTTCCAAGCAAAAGTGTGTTCACGACCTCCCGCTCCTAGAATAAGGATATTCATCTTAAAAAAATTTTTGCAAAAATACGGTTTGATTTTTAATTCACTAGCTTTTAGCTAATTCTTATTAAAAAACGAACATTACCTATTAGAAAAATTGCGATGCTCTTTTTTTTGCAGTTCTTCTGGAGATAGTGATTTAAAATACTCATAAACAATTTTGAGTCCTTCCGCTCTATCTACCTTAGGCTCCCAACCTAATATTTCTTTAGCCCTAGTAATATCTGGCTGACGTTGCATAGGATCGTCTTGTGGTAAAGGCTTATAAATTATTTTTTGGTCGGTTCCTGTTAATTTAATAATCTCTTCTGCAAACTCCTTTATGGTTGTCTCGTGAGGGTTACCAATATTAATAGGCTCTGCATAATCACTTAATAGCAACCTATAAATTCCTTCTACCTGATCATCTACATAACAAAAAGAACGAGTTTGAGAACCATCTCCAAACACCGTTAAATCTTCTCCTCGTAATGCTTGTCCAATAAAAGCAGGTACTACCCTACCATCGTTTAATCGCATTCTAGAGCCATAGGTATTAAAAATACGCACAATTCGCGTTTCTAAACCATGTATTCTGTGATAAGCCATTGTAATAGATTCTTGAAAACGCTTAGCTTCATCATACACTCCTCTTGGACCTATGGTATTTACATTGCCATAGTAATCTTCATTCTGTGGGTGTACTAATGGATCTCCATAAATCTCAGACGTTGATGCTATTAATATTCTAGCCTTTTTTTCTTTTGCTAAGCCTAACAAATTATGAGTACCTAAAGCGCCTACTTTTAATGTCTTAATTGGAATTTTCAAATAATCTATAGGACTTGCTGGTGATGCAAAATGTAGTATATAATCTAACTTACCAGGAACATGTATAAACTTAGTTACATCATGGTGCTGAAACTCAAATTGCTCTAACGAAAATAAATGTTCTATATTCTTAAGGTCACCAGTAATTAAATTGTCCATGGCAATTACATAATAACCTTCCTTAATAAAACGATCACATAAATGTGACCCTAAAAATCCTGCAGCTCCTGTTATTAATACCTTTTTCATGTGACTTTTAGTATGCTTTTTCTTCCCCAGAGATAGCATTAATAATTGTTTGAAATATAATTTTAATATCTAAAAATAAAGACCAGTTTTCTACATAAAAAATATCAAACTTTACCCTATTTAGAATATCACCATCTTTTTCAATCTCACCTCTATATCCTCTAACTTGTGCCAATCCTGTTATACCTGGTTTTACAAAATGTCTAAGCATATATTTATCTACCTTATTAGCATACTCATCGGTATGTTTTACCATATGCGGTCTTGGCCCTACTACCGACATATTCCCAAACAAAACATTATAAAACTGTGGTAATTCATCTATACTAGTTCGTCTTATAAATTTACCTACTTTAGTAATGCGCATATCATTTTTACTTGCCATAGCACTATCCGCATCATCATTTGGAGCCATAGATCTAAACTTATAACAATAAAACTCTTCATTATCAATTCCATTTCTCTTTTGCCTAAAAAATACAGTGCCTTTGGATTCTATAGAAATTATAATCGCTAATAAAGGAGTTAACCATGATAATAACCCTAAAATAACTAAAAGCGCAAAAATGATATCAAAAGCTCTTTTTAAAACTGCATTAAAAGTGCCATGCAAAGGAATATCTCTTAATGATAGTACTGGGATATAATCGTAATACTCAAATTTTAGTTTTTTAGAAAAAATATTTTTATTGTCCGGGATAAACTTAAGTGTCTTTAAATTATTATCTGCAAAATTTATAAACTGATTTATTTCATTATTTTTTAATTCTGATACGGAGCAATATATTTCATCTATATTCTTATCTATAATACTAGAAAAACAATCCTGAATATTAAAAAATGCTTCTTTAGGAGTAAACTGTTCTATAAATTGATATCCGTACTCCGTTCTCTCTTTAAAAACATTAATTAATTGCTCTGTTTTTTTATTTTTACCAACAACAACAACATTTCGTATATTTCCTTTTACACTTCCTCTGTACTTCATTAAAAGCACATAATTTAAAAACTTAATAGCAAAAACAGCTATAAAAGTAAATACAAAATATTCTGCCAATGCTAACCTACTCATATTAGGTTGTTTAAAAAAACCTATATAAGCATACAGAATTAAAAAAAAGAAAACAAATTGAGTAAATAATAATTTTAGAATATGGACAACTTTGGTATATCTATATACTTTATAAAATTCATTTTTTATAGATAATACTATCCATGCAATTGATATATAACTATGAAAAAGTATCGGGTTTTGAAAATTTATGGGCAAATAATATGCAAATAAATTTACCACCAACAAATCTATTCCATAAAAAATGGGGCTTAATAATCCTGAATATCGATGTTGGTTAAAAGGCATTTAGCTTATTGCAAATATTTCAAAGATATTAACTTTTTAAACCTTTCTTTTAAAACTAATTTAATAAATTTATAATTACCTACTAAATAACGTTTCCACATACGTTTTGGTTCTTGAATAAACCTATAAAACCATTCTAGTCCATATTTTTGCATCCATAAAGAGGCTCGCTTAACCTTACCTGCAACTACATCAAAACTCCCACCAACTCCCATGACAAAATTAACATTTTTTAATAGGTTTTTATTTTCGTACAAGAAATTTTCTTTTGTTGGAGAACTTATAGCAACAAAAAGCATATTTGCACCGCTGCTTGCTATCTCTTTAGCTATCTTTTGTTCATCTTCTTTTTTAAAATAACCATTACGGTAGCCTGCAATTATTTCTGAAGAATATTTGTTGCTATATATATCTACAACTTCCTTAACCACTTCTTCTTTTGCCCCAAAGAAAAATACCTTATATTTTTTTACATAAGCTAACTCTACAAGGTTAATCATTAAATCTATACCTGCTACACGCTCTTTTAATGGTTTCCCTAATATTTTAGAGGCCCAAACAACAGCTTGACCATCTGCATTAATTAAATCACTTTCATTAACACTCTGTCTTAACTGTAAATCTGTTTGAATACTTACTATTTTACCAGCATTAACGACAACATGGTGTAACTGTTCATCTTTAGAAATAGTATTATCTATAGTAGCTAAAGTTTCTTGCATTGTTAAGTTATGTATGCAAGTATTAAGTATTTGGATTTTATCCATTTAAATTAATTAAAACTATTTAAAAATTGTAATAATTCTTTGTTTACTTTTCTGCTTTCGTAGTTTGAAGCAGTATCTATGGAATTTTGTGCCATTTTCATTCTATCAAAGTTAGGAAGCCTGTAAAAATGCATTATTTTATCAAAAAGATCCTTACTATCTTTCTTGTTAAATAAATAACCATTATAATCATTCTTTATATACCCCATTGGCCCTCCAACTTTTCCTGCTATAACTGGCACTCCACATGCCATGGCCTCTAAACCAACTAAGCCTAAACTTTCGGTTTCTCTGTAAGTAGGAAATGTAAAAACATCAAATTTATTATAATAACTAGCTAATTTTTTTTGTTCAATATTAGTGAGCAGGGTAATTTTTGTTTTCAATTTAGCCGCTATGCTTACTGCTTTAATTTTATCAGGACCATCTCCAATCATTATAACTTCTAAGTTGTCAATCAACTTCTGTTGCTCTATCATTTTAATTGCATCCAATAAAAGCATCCATCCTTTTTCCTCTATAAAATTAGAAATAAATCCTATAGTGAATCTTTTGCTTTGAATCTTTTTCAACTGAAAAAATATTTTCTCATTTATTCCTCCAGAAGGATAAACAAAAACTTTAGAGTTAGGGACATTAAATTCATATGTCAGCTTTTTTTTATAATAATTTGAAGGTACTACTATATGAGATTTCTTTAACATAGGTAATAAAAAAAATGAAAGAAGTTTTTTAAATTTAGTTTTAAAAATTAAATCACTCCCATGGAAATTAAGTATAATTTTTTTATGTACTATTGTTAGTGGCAATAATATTGGTGCAACATGTAATGGAAAGTGAACATAAATTAAATCTTTTCTTTTTGCTTTAATAAACAAAAAGAAGATTTTAAGATAAAGAATAAAGTAGGCAAATATCTTTTCAGTATTACCATACTTTTTTGTCATCACAATTTTTTCAATCACAAAATCTTTTTGAATACCATCTTCAAAATTTTTAACAAATATGCCATACCTAATATTTTTTTTAGACGGATACATATTTGATATAAGAAATACTTTATTTATAGTTTTAGTAATCATTTTTTTATTCTTGGGTTGCCATATAAAATTAATAATGAGTAAAGAAATGAAAAAACAAAAACACCTTGACTACGTCTAAAAACACTCTCACTTAAAGAAAATAGCAAAAAAATAATAAAAAAACTTAATGTTTCTTGCTTTAATCTTGTTTTATAAATGAATATAAAGAAAACAAATATATAAACAAATAAACCTAAAATTCCATTAGACACTAAAAATTCTATATATTGATTATGCGCATTATAATTACTTTCAAAAGCTAAACTAAAATTTCCATTAATATATGCTCTTTCATATATTTTGTCAACACTATCCAAGCCAACTCCTAATAGCCATTTGTCTTCTTCATTAAAAACTTTAATTATTTCTTTCCACCGATAATAGCGCTCTATTTTGATTTCTCCCTCAGAATTAAATATATTACTAAATTTAGAACCTAAATAATCAAATTTTAAAGAAAAAAAAACAATTAAGAATAAAACTGCTATCATTAAAAACAATCCTTTTAGCCGCAATTTTCTTACACTATAAATAAGCAATATAACGAATAAAGTTATTACTCCAATTCGCGAACTTGTTTCAATTAAAAAAAGAAAAAAAGGAAATATTAAAACCCCTAATTTTAATCGATTTCTCCTTATATTTTTAAAATTATCATTAATTATTATAGCAGTCAGAAAAACAACAATTAATATTGCGAAATAGCTAGGGTGAGTATCTAACGGAGAGACTAAATTCCAACTCGTATAAATCCATTCAAAAAAATATTTAGCCTGTTCTACAGGCGTATTATTGGACATAATAGACATTAAAATTTGGAACCAACAAATAAGCATCCCAATAAATAGTCCAATTCCTAATGAGATGTAAATTCCTTTAATGTTAAATGTTTTTTTGTTATGAGAAAGCACAAAAAGAGGTATTATAAATAAAGGCAAGTTCTTTATAATTTTTTTAATAGCCATATTTGAGTATTCAGAAAAGAAAAACCCTAGAACGAATAGCACAAGAAGAGTAAGTAATACCAGTCTATTATTTTTTAAATTTATTCTCCAATCCTTGTTTTTATAGGAAAGAATTATAGACCCTAGAATAAAAAACCATAATATAATTGTATTAATTTTTAGAAATAAAGGTAAAGTCCCTACGAAAAAATATGTGCTTATTTCAAAAAATAAAATTTGCCAAGACTTACTGTTCAAGTAATTTTTTATACCTTTTATCATAAGTATTTTCTGTGGAAATTTGATGAAGCATTTCTAAATATTCTTTATATTTTTCTATTCCGATTGATTGTATTTTATTATGAATATTATCAGCATGGTTAATTGATAAAAAAAGATCATATTGTTTACCAAGTAGGTTTTCCAAAGGTAAGTGTCTCTCACTAAAAAACGGTAGTTGTAAACTAATAAAATCCAAAATTTTTATAGGAAAAGTCATATCATCATATTTATTTCTTGGTCTAGTGTGTAAAGCAAATACAATATTTTTTTGATGTATAAATTCAGGAATATCATTCCGGTGTAGGGTTGTTAAATGAATTGAAGTCTTAGAAAGTAGTGATTTAAGCCCACTATCGCCAGAAAGCACAAAAAAATTATAGAAATTTGCATATTTTTTTGCAAAACGCATGAAAGTCTCAAATCCTGAGTTTTGATATTGGGTACTTCCTAAATACATAATCCCAATTTTTTGTGAGAAATTAGGTAGAATTCTTTTTTTAGTGGCTATGAGTGTGCCTGGTGGTAAATCAGTATATTCTCGTTTAGGAAAAAAACGATTTTTTTGAAAATAAACCTTACCCATTTCTTTTGTAGGAAATACCATTGAGCTAGAGAGCATTGTTAAAAAAAAGTTACTCAATTTATTAAAAACTAATGTAATCTTACCCCTTAATGAAACATACTCTCCTGGAAAGAGTTCAATATAAACATCCCTGATAAAAACAATAATTTTTTTAGAATACAATCGCAAAAAAAGCAAACTAATAATATCTACAAAACTTATTCTATTTGTAGCAGATTCAACATAAACCAAATTTATTCTTCGGGGTTTTAAACTACAAGATAGCTTATTACCTTTTTCGATAATTTCTCCACCATTTTTTTTAAAAACCGCTTTAAACAAAGATACTCTTGTTCTAGGCCCTCCAGAAACTTTTTTCAAATTGGGAACAACGTATAGGACGTTCATAAATTATATTCTTTTTAATTTATCTAAATTACTATCTCTATACATTATGAAAAACGGTATTAATAAATAGAAATAATAATTAAAATAATGAATCGATAATATATTTGTTATAAAGATAATAGCGACAAAACCTATTTTAGCTTTTATTCCCTTTATTTTGAACATTAAGTATGTATGGGAAATAATAAAAATACTTAATAATGACCAACCTCCTCTATGATAAAGATAATAGAATCCATTATCTATTTCTTGAAAAACAAATGTTCTACTTAAACTAGTTGCAATTTTATTTTCTCTGTATATACTTGTTGAAGCCCCAAAACCTTCCCCAAATATTTGTTTAAACGTGTTAAAATTTTCATAATGTAAAGCTTTATTTAAATCTTCTGCTCTTGTTTGTAAAGAAGGATATTTCCAAGGTTTATAAATATATTCCATTTTTGCTGACACCAATTCTGGGACAAAAGGGGAGTTCAAGTACCACAAACCGCTTAGAAAGACAACAAAAAAACCTATAATATATATAGGCTTAAAAAGTTTTTTAAAGTTTACAGCAAGTAGAAGAAGTAAAATTGCTAAAATTGCTAAATTCATAAAATTTGTAGTTAAAGCAATATAAATTACCCCCATAACAGAAGCAAAAATCAATCTTCTGTCGAAGGTTTTTTTAAAAAGTATATAATAAAATAAAATAAATATTATTGGTGTTATTGTAGGGCCATAGAGCCTTCCGCCTTGCCCCAATGTGCTTTCATTCCATATACTTGGAATAATGTTTAAAAATAGTAATATGTAAGTATAAAACGTAATGGTGTTTATGGTAAATAATAAGCCTAAAATATTAAATCTAAAGCCATAATTAATAAGCCAAAAGAAAAATAGAAACGAAAAAATTTGAAATTTAATATCTATAAACGGATTTTCATGAAAGTTAAATATCCCAATTAACAGATAAAAGACATAAACCAATATTGCTAATATATAGTATTGAGGTAACTTAATTGTTGTTTTGTTTAAAACAAAAGTTAATATATATAACAATATAAAAAGCCCAAGTAGAAAAACATTGAATTCGTTGGTTCCTTGGAGAAGAAAGAGTAATATTAATAATATTTTAAATAATTTATTCAAAAGGACTGTTTAAAAATGACAACTCTAATTAAGTAATAATAACCATCCATATCTTCTATTCGAACCTAAAAGCATATACTACTAAATAATATAAAAAATATTAGAAAACCTAAAGAATTAACAGCATTTAAAACTTAGGGAGAAGATAAAAATAGTATATTCTACAAACACTATTTTTTAATTAAAAAATAATTTTAAAGCACTTAGTAAAGAAATTACTTGCATTTTCTCTATTCCATTTCCATTTTTATAATGGTTTATACAGTCTTCCTTAAGTTGAATATTTTCAACAAGGCTAATATTTGAAGAAAAATAATTATCTAAATGCTCCCTTAAATCGTCATTGGTTTTAATCCAATACTCTAAGGGGTTCATATTATTTTTAGAACCATAGCCCAATTTTTTTATTCTAGTTTTTAACAATATTTTTCGTAATAATTTATATAGAGTAACCTCTTTATTTTTTATAAAAATTGATGGTGAGTTAATTTTCTCTCCTGTTTTTTCCCAAATATAATTTGCTGCTTCTGGATACTTCTTTAAAATCCATTTTTTATAAATTTTTTGTTTACTTCTATGTTTAACAGGTATAGTCATTGCGAAGTTCAAAACGTCTATATCATAAAACGGGGACATTGTTTCTGTATATTGCTGTACTCCCATCAACCCATCATTAGCCCCGTTAAGCCCTCTTTGATACAGACAAAACAATTCATAATTTTTATATGAACTCTTAATTACTTGGTTAAAATCAACTTTGTTTATCAACTTTTTAGAATACGCACCATCTCCATTTTTAAAATTAGTCTGTAAAACGATACCTTTATCAAAACTTCCAAATACAACATCTCCTAATTGACCCGAGTGGGAGATTCCTAAACATTCAAAATTTAGTTGGTTATATAAGCTTAAGCCATGAGCTAAACCGTGATACAATACATTACCCCCTGTTATTTTAGTCGTGTTCTCAATATTCTTTAAAAACAATCCATTGTCCAATGCCTTAAAAATCCATTCGTGTTTTAAATCAGACCCTATTTGTTTAGGAATAGTTTCATCCAAATATCGGGATTGCGAAAACGTGAAATTTAGTTGATTTGTATATCCCATTTTATTTGCCACCCATGATGTCATTCTTGAATCTAGACCTCCACTTAAGGCTACAAAATGTTTATACCCATATTCAATATCTTTGTCAAATTGTCTTTTAATTGCTATTTTAAATAAAGAATCCATCCTATCAATAATCTCATCTTCCGTTAAATTATTATTAGGAATATTATTTATTTCATAGTATTTATGATGAGTAGTAGTATTACCTTCTAATTTAATATAACTACCTGGGGACATTTTTCTTACACCGACAGATAGTGTATAATCTTCCAACATATAACCATAGGTTAGTAACATATAAGCTGCACTCACATCTAGTTGCTCTTTTATACCTCTTCTTTTTCTTAATTCATATAGTTTGGGCATACTACTTGCGAATACTAAACCTCCATTCATCATCTCGGAAAAATACATATTTTTACTTCCAATATGATCTTGAAACACAATCCATTTATCTCTTTTTTTATCTAAGAATGCCCCACAGAACGACCCTCTGAAATCTTTATAAAAACTATCTCCTTTTTTCAAATATAAAGTCACTAAGGTTTCTACCCATGTCTTGGATGATGATTCTAAAAACTCTTTTTTATTTAAAATAACCCCATCTAGAATTACAATAAATTGTTCGTTTTCAAAATGACATTTATCGTTTCTAAATTTTTCATTAAAATTAATATCTACCCTATAATCTGATAGTGACTTAGATTTATTTATTTCTAGTAAAAAATTTGACATATTTTTCTTTGTAATTATTAACAATATTTTTAAATTTTCTCTCAGTTAAAAGAGCATAAATAAATAATAGAACCAATAATGGAAGCAACCATATTATTTGAAATACAAAATTTGTCTGATTACTTATACTATAACCTAAAAAAATAATGCCCGATAAAATAAATGGAGTAAACACTTTTTTAATATAAGCTATAAAAGGCATCTTTAAAAGTCTTTTGTAAAACATATACCATGAAGGGAAAATTAAACATATTTGTGCTAAGGCAATCAATACTACCACTCCAATTAGGTTTATATGTACTCCAATTAATATTACAATAGGAAATATCACCATAATAATGATATTCCAATAAAACTCAATATCTGTTCTTCCTTTTGTTATTGATAATATCCCAATTAAACCAGAAATTGATCTGAAATAAACTACTATAGTAAATATCCTTACCAAATTAATAATAGTTAAATATTCTTCTCCATAGAGAATAGTAATTATTAATGGTGCTGCTATAGCAATAGCTCCATAAATAAAAGCATTTACAAAACTTAATCCTGTTATTAAATTATTGAAGTAAGACAATAATGATTTGTTATCAGATTGATATCTAGGTAATATGGATATTGCAACTTTATTTACAACAGAATCAATGATACTTATAGGTCTTCTCACCAATTGTTTTGCCAAACTGTAGCCTCCTAATAATTCTGGCCCAAAAAATTTACCAATAATTAGAACATCTAAGTCTCTATTAAAATAATTTACTATTTGCCCTCCCACTTGATAGATTCCTATTTTTAAAAATGGCTTGGTTTCATCATAATTAAAATGAAAGATAAGGCGTTGTTTATTGTTTCCTATTACAAAATAAATCAAATTACTTATTCCGTATTGAGTTAATGCCGAATATACTAAAGCATAAACACCAAAACCTTTAACAGCCAAGGTAATTGCTAATATTAAGGATAAAACAACAGTCAACATATCAATTACAGCTATTTTTTTAAATTCTAAATTTTTCTGCAAGATGGTTTTATATTGGCGGCCAATTGCCGAGAAGATAATTCCAAACCCTGCTAAAGGAATAAGCTTGTTAAGTTGTGTTTCATTATAGAAATTTGCAATAAATGGGCTTAAAACAACTATTAATCCTAGTAAAAAAAAACTAAATCCAACATTTAACCAGTATAAACTAGCATATTCCTCTTTTTTAATATTTTGTCTGTGAAGTATCGCTGAGGTTAGCCCCATATCCATAAACAAATCCATAAAGCCAAGTACAAAAGTAACTAAGGCCATTAACCCAAAGTCAGTAACATCTAAAAAACGAGCTAATACAGATATTTTAAGTAAAGCACTAATCGCTATGGTAATTGTAGAAACTGTTGTCCATTTAACCCCAGAAATAGCTTGTTTTTTAATATTCATTTACGATAGAATATAAACCTTGTTTTAATTGATGTTTTATGTTGTTTAGACTAATTTCTCTATTTAAAATTTGTCTATTATTATTGATTTCATCTAAAGATAAACCCATTAAAGCTTCAGAGTTATTTAGCTTTAAATCATTATTGATAGCAAAAACTACAATTCCAATTCTTTTTAAATAATGATAAAAAGTATTACGCTCATCCAAATACACTTTTGCTCCCATCCACAACATAGCAATTATATTGCCTACTGCCTGTTGTCTATAATGATTCATAATAACTATATTACAACTACTCAAAAGTGTATTATATTTGTCCAATGACATGAAATCAAAAAGTGTAATCAGGTTTTTACCAAATATGTTTGTCCCAATGTCATCAATAATTGAGCCATATTCTTTGTCACCGTAGCTTAAAGGAACAATCAACTTTCTGTCTTCAATGTCAAACTGTTTTAAAATATTAAAAGCTTCAATATGATTATTTGATGTAGATGATGAGTTACCCAGTAAAATATTGCTACCATCTACTCTTAGATTTTCAATCCCTTTAAAGATAAACTCCAAAGGGTAATAGGTCATGCAAAAATGAGAAACAGAAGGTGATAAATAACCCAGTTTTTTAAAATATTCTACCTCTTCCTTGTGAATTATACCAAAATGTTTAATTTTTTTTGCTGCTACAAGTATTGTGTGTTCTGGAGTTTTAGTTTGATGTTTTAAACAATAATAAAAAGGCCTGATTACCGATTTTAACCTATCTTTTAGATTTTGTTTATGGAATTTTAAGAATGTATCTTTACCAATAATTTTTTTTCCAAGTGCACTAGAATTATCGTACAGCTCACCACCCCAAAAAAACCAAATGAATCTACTAATGTCTTTAGATTTAATAACTATTTGACTTTGAAAATAATTTAACCCATGAAATATTGTAAGATCATAGTTTTTAGTTTCATTTAGACAAAAAGATAGATTTTTCTTATTATTTGTAATTATAGCGAATTCGTCACTTAAATTTACATATTTTGTAGTTTTCAAATTCTTCTCTAAAATTATTAAAAATCTATTCTGATTTTTAATAATTTCATTAAACTGAAAATATATACTATTTACAAACTTTTCGTCTGGGGCAATATGTAATATTTTCATTTGAAAAATTGAATTATACATTGCACAATATGTTCAACTTGTTTTATTTCTAGATTATAATAAAAAGGTAAACGTATTAAACAGTCTGTATATTTATCCGCTTGCGGTAAATCTGAATGATTCCCTTTTAATGTTTCTTTATAGTAAGGGCTCGTATGTAAAGATAAATAATGGAAAACAGCATGAATTTTATTCTCTTTTAAGTGAGTTAGTAATGCATCTCTCTCTGAACTGTCTTTAGTAAGAATATAAAACATATGGGCATTATTTGTAGCATAATCTGGAAAAGAAGGTAATATAATTTTACCCTTTTCTTGTAAGAGAACAAGCTGCTTAAAGTAAGTTTCCCACAATAATATCCGTTTTAGTTGAATTTGTTTTAAATGTTCTAATTGTGCATATAAGAAGGCGGCTATAAGTTCTGAAGGTAAAAATGATGACCCTGTATCTACCCAGCCATATTTATCTACCTCTCCTTTAAAAAAAGCAGAACGATTAGTTCCTTTTTCCCATATAACTTCAGCTCTATCAATAAAACGTTCATCATTAATTGTAAGTAATCCTCCTTCACCAGCAATAATATTCTTGGTTTCATGAAAAGAAAAAGTTCCAAAATGACCAATAGACCCTAAAGCTTTTCCTTTGTAAAAGGAATCTATAGCTTGTGCGGCATCTTCTACAACAAATAAACCATACTTATTAGCTACTTCTATAATAATATCCATATCACATGCTACACCTGCATAATGTACTACAATAATAGCACGTGTTTTGGAGGTAATAAGATTTTCTATTTTTGTTTCATCTATTCCAGGATGGTCTGTTCTGCTATCCGCAAATACAATTTTAGCACCCTGCCGCACATATGCGAGAGCAGTAGACACAAAAGTATAAGATGGCACAATAACCTCATCACCTGGCTTAATATCCATTAAAATAGCTGTCATTTCTAAAGCATCTGTACAAGATGTTGTCAATAATGTTTTTTTGAATCCAAATTTATCTTCAAAAAAATCTTGACACTTCTTTGTGAAATCACCATTACCAGATATCTTTCCTGATTGTACAGCATTTTCTATATATGAGGTTTCATTACCTACTAAAAATGGTTTATTAAAAGGTATCATGTAAATCTTAATCTAAATTTTTTTATTGGCAAAACAGCCTCTCCAGATAAAACGTAAAACGCTGATATAATCTTCAGTAATCCATTGCCACAAACTATTACAGGATTTCCTTTTTCTACAAAAATCACTTTACCAGGAGTTCTATTTTCAATTACCACATCATCCAAAGCAATCGCTTCTTCTATTCTTATTAATTCCTTTCCCATAGAACTAACTGCACCTTTATAAGGAAAACCTGTTGCATTGATAAACTTTTCCAAATAAGTAGCATCTCTACTCCAATCTATATTATAATCTTTTTCATCTCTCCATAAACTATATGTAATTTCAGATTCTTCTTGTTCTACAGTCTTTATTACTTGATTTGAGATTATCATTTTCATGATATCCAAGACTAAAATTACATAACAATTTGAAATTTTATCTATTGCATCATTTATTTTAAGAGGGTATTGAACATCTATTGTGGTTTGTTTAATAATTGGGCCTCTGTCATATTGTTCTGAGGCAAATAAAGCAGTTACACCAAGCTTTTTTTCTCCATTTATTAATGCACTTACCAGAGGAGCAAACCCTCTATATTTAGGCAAGAGAGAATCGTGTAAAACAATTATCTTTTGATTATTTGTAACAGGAATTAACCATCTCCATGAAATAGCAACAATAAATCCTGCTTTCGACTTTGGAGCATCTTGTCTAATAAAATTATCTATGTTATTTGTTATACATATATTTTTTATCTCTTCAGTATAATCTTCTACGACATTTATATCTTCTGCATAAATGACTTGTTCAATATGCTTGCGATAGCCATACTTTACTAGAGCTTGCAATACTAGATAGCCCTTTCTTGACATAATATAATAAGAAACCTTACCCATTATTCTTTTAATAATCGTTTTAAGTATTCCCCATAACCGCTCTTCTTATAACCTTCTGCAATAATTACTAATTCTCCTCTGGAAATATATTTCATCCTAAAGGCAATTTCTTCTAAACAAGCAATCTTTAAACTTGTACGTTTTTCTACAGCTTTTACAAATTCTGTAGCTTCCGTTAAAGCCTCATGCGTACCTGTGTCTAGCCAAGCAAAACCACGACTCATTACTTGCATTTTTAAGTTTTTTTGATTCAAATAAGCTTGGTTTACAGAAGTTATTTCTAATTCTCCCCTATGAGAAGGCTTTATATTTTTAGCAATTTGAATTACTGAATTTGGGTAATAATATAACCCAACTACAGCAAAATTAGACTTTGGTTCTTCTGGTTTCTCTTCAATACTTAATACGTTACCTTCTTCATCAAAATCTGCAACACCATACCGCTCAGGGTCTTCTACATAATAACCAAAAACAACAGCCTTTTTTTCCTCTTTTACGGTTAATTTAGATTGTGCTAATATTTTCTGTAGCCCTGCTCCATAAAATATATTATCCCCCAGAACTAAACAAACATCATCATCATCAATAAATTTTTCTCCTATAATAAATGCTTGGGCCAAACCATCTGGGGAAGGCTGCTCAGCATAGCTTATTTGTAATCCTAATTGAGAACCATCATTAAATAAGCGTTTAAAATTTGGTAAATCTATTGGTGTCGATATAATTAAAACCTCACGAATACCTGACAGCATCAATACCGAAAGAGGGTAATAAACCATTGGTTTATCATACACTGGCAATAATTGCTTAGAAACCACTTGTGTTAAAGGGTGTAAACGTGTTCCTGAACCTCCTGCTAGTATTATTCCCTTCATTATTTAATATTTACTAATACTACTAAAAATAGTATTTTAATTATATTGTTTTTTGTAATACTGCTGATAAGCACCTGAAGTAACATTTTTAAGCCATTCGGTATTTTTTAAATACCAATCTATTGTTATTTCTAAACCTTCTTCAAATTTCAAGGAAGGTTCCCAACCTAAGTCTTTCCTTATTTTTGTGGCATCTATAGCATATCGTAAATCATGTCCTGGGCGATCTTTAACATAAGTAATTAAACCTTCCGATGTTCCGGTGGGACGCTGTAATTTATCGTCCATTAATTTACATAAAAGTTTTACTAGACTTATATTCGTCCATTCATTAAATCCTCCAATATTATAGGTTTCATGATTTTTTCCTTTGTGAAACGCTAAGTCAATTGCTACTGCATGATCTTTTACATATAACCAATCTCTTGTAAACAATCCATTACCATAAACAGGGAGAGGTTTATTATTTATAATATTATTTATAAATAATGGAATTAATTTTTCTGGAAAATGATTTGGCCCATAGTTATTTGAGCAATTGCTAATAACATAAGGCATTCCATATGTTTCTCCATAAGCCCTTACAAAATGATCTGAACTGGCTTTAGAGGCAGAATAAGGTGAATTAGGGTCATATGCCGTAGTTTCTGTAAAAAGACCTGTTTTTCCAAGGCTGCCATATACCTCGTCTGTGCTTACATGGTAAAAGCGTTTTCCTTGCCAGTTATCTTGCCATAAGTTTTTAAACGCATTTAATAATACCATTGTTCCCAAAACATTGGTTTTAGCAAATGCTAAAGGGTCTTTAATGGAACGATCTACATGGCTTTCTGCTGCTAAGTGAATTACACTAGAGAATCTATGTCCTTTAAAAAGTTTATTGATAAACTTTTCATCTGTAATATCTCCTTTTATAAAAACATAATTTTGCGCTTGCTCTAAATCTTTTAGGTTCTCGAGATTACCTGCATACGTTAAGGCGTCCAAATTAAAAATATTATAATTAGGATACTTTGTTACAAACTGCCTCACTACATGCGACCCAATAAAACCTGCTCCTCCTGTAATTAATATATTCATAGCTATTTTGCCTCTAAGTTACCTTTTTAAATAGAATTTATTATTACACTTGTATATATATCTATCATGCATAAATAATTTCACTTTTTTAAGCTATTTAATTAAAATGGATATTGTCTTTAAATAATATTATTCTTCTCTATTTTATTAATAACAAGTTCTTGTACTACTTGTATACCCCGCAAAAATCGAGTACAACTTTATCCTCTGATATTTTTAATGTTTTAAACTCATCATGTGCTACTAAAAACGCAATAATATCGGCTTGTTTTGTTGCTTCTCTATAATTTGTTAGTTTAAACACTTTATGTTCTGTTATATTAGGTTCTACAATATAGTGTGCTTCATTATTAGCGTTTTGTAAAACTTTTTGAGCTATATATTTTGCTGGAGATTCTCTCAAATCATCAATATTTGGTTTAAAAGCTAATCCCATTATTGCAATACTTGGTTTACGCCCGTGCTTTAATTCAAACTCTAATTTGGATGTTTGTACTTTTTCAGCACACCAAAATGATTTATAATTATTTATTTCTCTAGCAGTTCCTATTATTTTAGATTCCATAGGATACTCAGCTACTATAAAATATGGATCAACAGCTATGCAATGTCCACCCACTCCACAACCAGGTTGTAATATATTTACTCTTGGGTGTTTATTTGCTAATGCTATAAGCTCCCATACATTTATATCTGCTTTATCACAGATTAGTGATAATTCATTAGCAAAAGCAATTTGTACATCTCTAGAAGAGTTCTCTACTAATTTACACATCTCTGCAGTACGCGCATTTGTTTTATGTAAATCCCCTTTTATAAATTCTCTGTAAAAAGTAAGTGCCTTTTCTGTAGATTTTTCATCTACACCACCAATAACACGATCGTTATGTACTAATTCGTACATCACATTTCCTGGCAAGACACGTTCTGGACAATAAGCTATATTTATTTTTCCTTCTAACTCTGGTCTTTCGGCATATATTAATTGCATCATCTTTTCTGTTGTTCCAACAGGAGAAGTAGATTCTATAATATATAAATCGTCTACCTTTAACAATGGTAAAACTGCTCTAGTTGCGGATTCTACAAAAGATATATCTGGCTCGTTTTTTGCCTTAAATGGTGTAGGCACAACAATTAAATAGGTATTTGCTTCTATAGGTGTTGTCTTAGCTTTTAAATAACCTTCTTTAACAGCTTCCGCAACCGCAATATCTAATTCTGGTTCTACAATGTGAATTTTTCCTTGATTAATAGTTTCTACTACTCTTGGGTTAATATCTACCCCGTGAACATAGATTTTGTTTTGTGCTATTAAAGCAGCAGTTGGCAGTCCTATATACCCCAAACCAATCATCACTACACTCGGTTTATTATTCATTTTAATTTTTTAATATATAATCTACTATTCTCAGACAAGCTTTACCGTCTCCATATGGATTGTGAAGCTTACTCATTTTTTCGTAAGATATGTTGTCTTTTAAAAGTTTCTCTGCCTCCTTAACTATTCTTTCTTTATCTGTTCCTACCAAAATTACAGTTCCTGCATCTACAGCTTCTGGTCTTTCTGTAGTGTCACGCATTACTAATACTGGTTTTCCTATACTTGGCGCTTCTTCCTGAACACCTCCGCTATCTGTTATAATCAAATATGACTGATCCATTAACCATATAAAAGCTGGATAAGAAAGAGGTGAAATAAGATGAATATTATCCACATTATCTAACAACTCATATACTGGTTTTTGAACATTCGGGTTTAAATGTACAGGATAAATAATTTGAGTATCTAGATTATTTGTTGCTATTTGCTTTAAAGCTTCACAAATATTTATAAATCCTTGTCCATGATTTTCTCTTCTATGACCTGTAACTAAAATTAATTTTTTATTAAACTCAACAACTTTTTTAAGTTGTTCTATTTCTTCATCCTTAAAGTCATAAGCATTAACCTTATTTACACTAAATTGTAATGCATCAATAACCGTATTTCCTGTGACTATTATTGAGTTTGAAGGTTTATTTTCGTTAATTAGGTTTTGTTGTGATGTTTCTGTTGGTGAAAAGTGAATATTAGAAACTACACCCGCTACACTTCTGTTCATTTCTTCAGGAAAAGGAGACTTCATATCAAACGTTCTTAATCCCGCTTCAACATGACATACTTTTGCTCCAGAATAAAAAGCCGCAATACTTGAAGCCATTGTCGTTGTAGTATCCCCGTGTATGTATACATAATCTGGTTTAAATTCTTCTAAAATAGGCTTAAGATTTGTAATGATGTCTGCCGTTAATGTATATAGATTTTGATTAGGCTTCATTAAGTCTAAATCATAATCTGGGGTTATTTCAAAAAAAGACAACACTTGGTCTAGCATTTCCCTATGTTGTGCAGTTATACACACTTTGGTTTCAAAATCGGTAGAATTTTTTCGAAACTCATTAACTAATGGAGCCATTTTTATAGCTTCGGGTCTTGTTCCGAAAATTATTAAATTTCTTTTCTTATTTTTCAACATTTTCTTTATTCTAAGGTGCTATTTATAGGCCTTCTAGCAAAACTACAATAATTATTATCTCTTACAAGTTTTGTAATAGAATTGATTTTATTTTCTTTTAATATTTTATCTGCAAAATCATACCAAGTCATTGCTTTTTCATCCGTAAAATGATGCATCCCATATCCTTTAGATTGCCTTAAAATTAATTCTATCAAATATTTAGCTAAGGTATTTGTATTTGTTGGACATCCTATTTGCTCATCAATAATATGTAAATCATCCCCTTTTTTAGCTTTTTCTAAAATAGTCTTATAAAAATTTTTTCCATGCACTTTACTATATAACCAGGAGGTACGTATAATAAAATAACTACTTAAAATCTCTTGAATGTATTTTTCTCCTTCCCATTTAGATTTACCATATTCATTTATAGGATTTGGAATATCATTAACTGTGTATGGCTCTTCTTTTTCTCCATCAAACACATAATCAGTTGAAATATGGATTAAATTAACATCAAATTCTTTACAGGCTAATGCTAAGTTTCTAACTCCATCTCTATTTACTTTATATGCTATTTCAGGCGTTTTTTCAGCTTGCTCTACATTGGTATATGCTGCACAATTAATTATATAATCATAATTACCAATTTTAAACTCTTCTTCTATATTTTTAAAATCTGTAATATCTAATTCTTTTCTACTTTTAAACACAAAATATAAATCTGTATAATTCTGATATATATCCTGAAATGTAAGTCCCAACTGACCATTTGCGCCAGTAACTAAAATTCGTTTCATTTTTTAAATTTTAGACAACTATTCTTGAGCTTTATCTATTTGATAATATTTCTTATACCATCTTACGAAAGCTTTTAACCCTTCTTCTAATTCTGTACTTGGACTATAGCCAATAGCGTTTTCAATATTAGAAGTATCTGCAAAAGTAACTTTAACATCTCCTAGCTGCATTGGGAACATATTTTTCTTCACAGAAAACCCCAGTTCTTTCTCCATAAGGTCTATAAAATTCATGAGATTTATGGGTTTAGAATTCCCTATATTAAAAATTTCATAAGCTGGAGACTTCTTATTTTCATAGCCTATACATTTTACAATGCCAAGCACTATGTCATCAATATAAGTGAAATCTCTTAGCATATCACCGTTATTAAATACATTTATTGGCTCATTATTAGACATAGCATTAGCAAATAACATAGGCGCCATATCAGGTCTTCCCCAAGGACCATAAACTGTAAAAAACCGTAAACCCGTTACTTGTAAACTATACAAATGACTATAGGTATGCGCCATTAATTCATTGCTTTTTTTTGTAGCTGCATATAAACTTAATGGTTTATCTACATTTTGCTTTTCTGAAAAAGGTATTTCTATACTGTCTCCATATACAGAAGAACTAGAAGCAAACAAAAGATGCTTGATGTCATAATGCCTACAAGCTTCCAATATATTACCAAATCCTACTAGATTTGATTGAATGTAAGCTGAAGGATGATTGATAGAATGCCTAACGCCTGCTTGTGCTGCTAAATGTACCACATGTGTAAAAGATTTTTGTTCAAAAAGAACGCTAAGCCCTTTATTATCTATAATATCTAATTTAAAAAAACTCAGATTTTCATATAAATCACTTTGAACAATCTCATTATTATTAACAAGTGATTTACTAAACCCAATTTCTTTTAACCTATCATATTTTAGATTTATATCATAATAATCATTAATACTATCTATTCCTAAAACATTGTATTGCATATCACTAAGTTTTTTTATTAAGTGAAAGCCAATAAATCCTGCTGCTCCTGTAACTAGTATATTCATCTTTAATTTTATAGAATAAGTTTTATTAGAATTATAAGTCTCTGAATAAGGGTAAAGCCAAATCTTTTTCTGAAACTAACACTTCAGATTCTGGTATTTTCCAATCAATTCCAATTAAAACATCATTATATATTATTCCTCTTTCCGATTTCTTATTGTAAAAATTATCACATTTATAAAAAAGTTCTGCAGTTTCACTTAAAACAGAAAATCCATGTCCAAACCCCCTGGGAATAAATAGTTGTTTTTTATTCTCTGCGGATAATTCTATAGAAATATGTTCTCCATAAGTTGGAGAATTAATTCTCAAATCTACTGCAACATCTAATACAGTACCGTTAATAACACGAACTAATTTAGCTTGAGCATAGGATCCAATTTGATAATGAATAGCACGTATAACTCCTTTTTTTGAAAACGACTGATTATCTTGTAAAAAAATAATTTTCATACCTAAAGCTCTATTAAATTCTTCTGAATTAAAGCTTTCAAAAAAATAGCCTCTTTCATCTTCAAAAATTTTGGGTTCAATTATAAAACAGCCTTTTAATTTTGTTTCCGTGATTTTCAAATTCTATATGGTTATTTATTAAGATAAAATGTTATCTATGCAAGATTTATTTACTTTAACAGCGTTAAATATTCGCCATAACTACTTTTTAATAGTGATTTGCCAATATTTAGAATGTTCTTTGGAAATATATCCTATCATATAAACAACTTCTCCTATGGCTCATGCCTTAAGTTCTTGCTGTTCTTCTATAGCCTCTACAAATTGTGCCACTTGCGTTAAAGGTTTAATTGTTCTTATATCTAGCCAAGCAGTTTCTCTATCTAAAATACTAATTTTTAATTTTCTTTTCTTTAAATATTCCTTATTAACATCTGTAATTTCTAATTCGTCCCTTTTACCATTATGAAAAATAACATCTATAGCTCTAGCATGAGTTTTTACATATAACCTATCTATGGTTTCTTTTTTGCATAATATTTTTAATAAATAATGGAATTAATTTTTCAGGAAATTGATTTGGCCCATAATTATTAGAACAATTACTAATTACGTAAGATAATCCAAAAGTTTCTCCATAAGCTCTCAAAAAATGATCCGAACTTGCTTTTGATGCTGAATAAGGAGAATTTGGATTATAAGAACTGATTTCTATAAACAAAACTGTTTCTCCTAAAGAATCATAAACCTCATCGGTACTTATCTGATAGAAAAGCTTGTTTTAAAAATTATTATCCCATAAATCTTTAGTTACATCAAAAAAAATTAATCGTCCTTATGATATTTATATTTACAAATGTAATGTATCTATAATAGATTTATCTACATGAGGCTCCGCAGCAAGGTGTATAACCCCATCAAAATGTATTTTGAAAACAATTTATTTATAAATACAGCGTCTGTTATATCTCCTTTAATGAAAGTGTAATTGGAAAAACTCTATATATTTTTTAAATTTTCTAAATTTCCAGCATATGTCAGTTTATCTAAATTATAGACATGGTAATTAGGGTACTTATTAACAAATTTCCCTATTATAAATGTGATTCCATAAAACCTGCTCCCCTCCCCCCTGCCAGTAATAATCTCATAAACTATCCTTTATATCTTTTTAAATATTTATTTAGCTCTAATACTGAAAGTAACGCTAAAACTAAACCTAATAAAGCCAAAGGCAATAAAAATTTATAGCTCTTCCATATTCCCTTTATCTTTACTCCTCTTGTTGGAAAATCAGAAATTACATTTAATATAGTTGCTTTATTAGCACGTTCATTATTTAAGGCAACCATATTAAATTTTAGAACATCTCTTTCTTTTAATAAAGTCAATTCTTTATTCTGGCTAGAAGTTCCATTAGCTGCTAAATTAATATTAGTACCCTGTATTGGTTTATCTGCTTCTTTAACCAAAATAGTTTTATACAATTTTTGCAATGAATCTATTTCTCTTAACTGTTGCTGATATACTTCGCTTTTTAACTCTATATTCTTGTCATTTATTTTCTTTTGCAGCTTAAAATAATCATTTGTTGCTATGGAACCAATAATAGCTGGCTGCGCTTTTTTTGCAACATAACTGTTGGTACTTTCAATAGAAATTTTATGAAACCTAGCGTCTAAAGAATTAAAGTTCTTTAAATAGGCTTCATAATCTATTGCTTTTATGGTTGTAGTATCCAACCCTTTAATAAAATTATCAAACGATTTTAATTTCTGATTTTCATCAGAATAAGAATCTAAATAAAGCCTTTTTATACTTGCAGCATCATTAACAGATATATTTAAAGCAGATGCTAATGCAGTAGAATCTCTAGCACCAGCTAAATCATTATAAAAATCGATATTATTATACAATTGCTGAACACTATTAAAATTAGGCTCCACAACCATAGAAGATATATATTTAGGTGTTTTATATTTATCTATGAAATACCCCCCTATAGCACCGATAAGAAATGCTATTACAAACTTTAAAAAATGTTTTTGAGTAAAAAGCAAAAAAGAAATTATAATCCCAAAAATTCCCTTAATAATACTTCCAATAAAGTTAAACAGCTTTTTAAAAGCATTACCTATTAATTGAAATAATTGCCCTAAATCTATTTCTTCAGAGGGCTGTGGTGTTGGTACTTGGTTACTCATTCTCTTATAATGATTTAAATATTTGGGTTAAAATTTTGTCTGTTATTAAATATGTTGGTTTTACTCCTGTAGTGCCTAAACCACCAGAAGCTAAAGTACTACCTGTTTCTAATGGATTATCAGACGCATAATAAGCATAACGCACTTTTACATTTTCTTTAATGCTTTTACGCACTTTAGAAGCAGATTGTATTGCTTTTTGGTAATGTACTCCTTCCATTTCTAAGCCTATAACATTCCAGGTAGATTCATGGAAAAACTTTAAAATATCTCTATTTTGCAATGATGTTCCTAAAACACTTACCATGGTACCTTCTAATACTTTTAATCCACATCCTTTAAAATCTGCGGCACACAATTCATTCTTAAACGGATAATTATCTGCTGTTCCTTCAAAAATATGTGCTGACGGAATCATTAAATCTCCTTTTCCTCCTTCTAAAATACCCGCTTTACCCATGATAGAAAGCGAATCTATATTTAAAAATATTTTTTGATTGGCTACTTCATAAGGCTTTAACAATTCGTCTATTGTTTCATAGGCTTGCTCTCCAAAAGCATAGTCCATCACAAATATAACAGGTTTTTTCTCATTCGAAAGTGCATCTGGAAAATCGTAACAACAAGCATTAGTTACGAACTTTGCCGTATCAAATATTTGCACATTAATATTTGCTCCAGAAACGTCATCAATAGCTATCATTCCATTTTTTTGAGCTAAAGTGTTTACTTTTTTTCGTAAATCCTTATTTTCAGATGAACTTAAAGCCTCAAAAATTTCCAATGAATCATCTGTATTAGGAAACTCTTTCTTTAATGCCTTTTTAGCAAATAAAGAATTCATAACACTGTGCATATTGGCACTTATAATATGAATAGGTCTTTGTATTAAACCATTATCGGCTAAAGTTTTTTTAATTGTATTGGCCCAACGTTCTCCATGAATATGATGCCCCAAACGCTCTCTTAAAAGTGGTGTAAATGTTATTTCTCGTTTTTGACCTGTAGTTTCTTCTTCTATTGCTATTTTTCCTAATCCGTATATTATTTTAAGAAACTGATCAGGGTTCTTTTGTGTAGCAAATTTTTCATGGATTTTTATAAGCTCATCAAAAGATCTTCCTAAGATATTTGCTGTGTATGTTAATGTTACTTCTCTTTCAGATTGGGTTAACTTTCCTTTTTTTACTGCTGCTTCAAGCTTATTCCAATCTCTAATCGTTTCTTTGGTATCTTCTATTAAAACCTTATCACATATTTTATCAGACTCAATAAATAAGAATGTTAAATGCGTAAGAATATCATAAATATCTGATCTACCTCTGGTAATCTCAATATTCATTTTTTCATCATCAATACGATAACAATTACGCCTTCTTTTAGGCGGAACAATTACTTTAAAGTGAGATTTTGAGTATCCTTCTTCTGATGTTAAATTTATATGTCTGCACTGTTCTATACCTTCTGGTAAGCGTTCCAATACATATACTAAACCATTTAATTCTGTTTTTTCTTCTGCAACAGAACCATATATTTCTGGCCGCAACTGTAGCAAAGCAGTACGTAATGCAGCGCCAGAAACTCCTGATGGTTTGTAAAAACCACGATTAAATAAATGACGCATTGTTATATACAAACGTTCTATGGCATTTGTAGATTCTTGCGCTCTTGTTGTATTTACTGTAGTATTCATCGGTTAAATTCATTCAAAACTACAACTAAAAATCAGGATTTTATTTTCTAATTGTAATTATTTTATTTGAAAAGCGTTTAAGCCATCTGCAACTTTTCTATCATTAGATAATCTTTGTACTTTATTTTGCCCTCCTAGTTTACCTATAGATTTCATATACTCTCTAAAACCTCCTACTTCTATTTTTGTAACTTTTAAGGTCTGGAGAATTTTTCCATCCAATAAATCAAAATAATAACTGTTTTGTTGTTGTAAAGATTTATCTAAAGTTAAAATAAATTTTTTCATATCTGCAGGTTCTTTTTCAAACTCTATAAACCATTCGTGATACGGTAATTCTTCTCCTATAGGGTTAATTTGTGGTGCTACACTAAACTCATTTACCCTAGCACCTGTTGCTTCGATAGCGCTTTGCATTGCCTGTTCTACTTCCTTTGCAATTACATGTTCTCCAAAAGCAGATATAAAGTGTTTAATTCTTCCTGAAACAATGATTTTAAAAGGGCTTAAAGAAATAAACTGAACGGTATCTCCAAGGTTATATCCCCATAAACCAGCATTGGTAGAGATTATCATCACATAATTTACATGTAACTTTACATCCTTTAAGGTAATACGTTTAGCGTTTTCATTAAAAAAATCATCTGCCTTAATAAACTCATAAAAAATACCTGAATTTAAAAGCAATAGCATTCCTTTTTCTTTTTGCGAATTTTGATAGGCAAAAAAACCTTCACTAGCAGGAAACAACTCTATACTATCTACTTTTTTACCTATTAAATTCTCAAATTTTGCTCGGTAAGGTTCGTAGTTAACACCACCGTATATAAATAATTGAAAATTTTTAAATAACTCTCCTATCTTTTTATCGGTTTTGCTATTTAATTTTTCAAAATACATTTGTACCCAAGATGGTATACCGGCTATTACCGTCATATTCTCATTAACGGTTTCTTTTACAATCTCGTTTACTTTAGTATCCCAATCTTCTATACAATTAGTTTCCCAACTTGGCATTCTGTTTTTCTGAAGATAATTAGGTACGTAATGCGCAGAAATACCCGAAAGCCTTCCTAATTTAATACCGTTTTTCTCTTGCATTTCTGGGCTTCCTTGTAAAAAAATCATTTTACCATCTACAAAATCTGCTTTACCAGTTTCATGTATGTAGGTTAAAATAGCATTTCTAGAAGCTTCAACCTGGTATTTTATAGATACTGATGTTATAGGAATATATTTTGCTCCAGAAGTGGTGCCAGATGTTTTTGCAAAATATAAGGGTTTTCCTGGCCAAACTATATTTTCTTCTCCATCAACAACCTTTTCTATATAATTCTTAAGCGCTTCATAATCTCTAACCGGAACATTGTTAACAAAATCGACATGTGTTTTTATTGTAGCAAAATTATGGTCTAATCCAAACTTTGTGTTACTCGCCGTTTTAATAAGTTGTTGAAAAACTTTTTCTTGTGTTTCTAATGGGTTTTGAATCCATTTATTCGTTTTTTTTACAATTCTCTTTGCAAAAACCTTTGCTGCTAACGATTTTACAGACATTCTCTTTTATTTAAAATCGATATAATCTAATGGGTTTACCGGATTGCCTTCATTCCACAATTCAAAATGTAAGTGTGGCCCTGTGGTAAACTCTCCTGTATTACCTACAGATGCTATTACTTCTCCGGAAGCCACTAAGTCTCCCTGGCTCTTATTTAAAGACCCATTGTGCTTGTATACGGAAAGTAAGCCTTTTGAATGCTCTATTATTATTACATAACCTGTTTCTGTGGTCCATTCTGCAAAAATTACTGTACCGTCTGCTACCGATTTTACAGGAGTTCCCTTTGGTGCTAGCACATCTACTGCATAATGCTTTTTATCTGCATCATAGGCTTGTGATAAGGTTCCTTCTAAAGGTGGAAAAAGCACCAAATCTACATGAGCATCATTCTTTTCAAACAAATTATATTTATCTTCCAATGCAACCTCAGCCCTTAAAATAGAATCTTCCTTTATAGGTGTTAAATCTATAGTGGTTGGGTCTAATTTAAATTGCTTGGTTAGCGAATCTCTATTAACCTTAGTATTATCTATATCGCCATTTAAAACCATGCGAATATTATCTAAATACCTATTGGTATAATTTAAAACATTAACTAAAGAATCTGTTCTATATGTTAGTTCTGTAGCTTGCTTTTTTAGTTTAGTAGACGAATAACCAGGAATATACTCTCTTAAAGGCGTAAAAGCTATTAAAAGTGTTGTTAAACCAATAAGAACAATAATAAATAATGTTCCTGTAATAAAAACATTTAATCTACTTAATTTAAAGGATATTTTTTCTTCAAAAGTACTCTCGTTAAGGATTACCAAACGGTACTTATGCAGTAATTTCCTTTTTATTTCCTTTCTTTTTTTTCCTTTTTGGGCCATTAATTACAAATATAAGATTAGAAATGTATTTAAACTGTTTACTTAATAGAAAATATATGTTACAACTAAAATTACTAAATTCAATAATACATCTAAAACTAAGTGTACATCTAATAGTTAAACAACTAAAAATACTAAAAGCTTAATATTAACAGCTTACTTGTTTCTTTTTTATTAAATTTGTACTCTAAAGCATTGCAGTTATGATAGCATTAAATACATTTTTAGCAATTGGAGCTCCACAAATAATACTTGTAATTGTTGTGGTTTTATTATTATTTGGGGGTAAAAAAATTCCTGAATTAATGCGTGGTCTTGGTAGTGGTATTAAAGAATTTAAAGATGCTTCTAAAGAAGATGACCAACTAAAAGAGAAAAACGATTAATAAGATAAAAATCAATTTATTATAATACAAAGCATTCCTTTTCAGGGATGTTTTTTTTTGCCTTTATCTAAACCACAAAAAACTTTCATTTCACAACAAAAAAAGCTTGTTTTATATTACTCTAGGTACTTTTAACGTTATATAAGGTAACACCTTTAAGAATAATTATAACTTAA
The DNA here is from genome assembly GCA_947492955.1 of uncultured Cellulophaga sp. Taxonomy (GTDB): domain Bacteria; phylum Bacteroidota; class Bacteroidia; order Flavobacteriales; family Flavobacteriaceae; genus Cellulophaga. Next base: position 508,134 of record CANLOV010000002.1, read on the forward strand.
CCTATTTCTCCAAACGGAATGAAAAAATTAATAACCACTTATTTTTTAATACTATACTTTGGTTGTTTTGCTCAAAATATAGAGCATAACCCATTAAATGTAGATACTTCTACAAGTATATCTCTTGTGAATAATAATTCTACTTTAAATAATGAATTGTTTGATGAAGCTATTGAAGAAAGAGCAATACCATACAGAAAATTTGAAAATTTAAATGGAACAAAAAATGGTTATTACCTTATTGCAGGAGTGTATAATGACACTAAAACTGTTTCTAAGCTAATAAAAAAGCTGAATAAAAAAGGTTTAAATTCTGGGTTTATTAATAACCCAAATACAAATTTAAAATATGTTTATGCAGGTTATTACACCAATTGGGAAAACGCATTAGAAAGCCATAAATCTAAATTTAACGCTAAGTATACAGAAGAAGTTTGGTTATTAAAAGTGGAAAAAAGCGAACCAATAACTAGCTCTGACTCTTTAAATACTGCTAAAAAAGATAATCCTAGCCTAAAAGAAAGTAAGCTCATAGAAAAAGCTGATACTTATTTTAATAAAATGTGGTACGCAGAAGCGGCAGATTTATACGAAGAAGTTTTAAAAAATAAAGAAAACTATAATGCCTCCATACTAAAAAAAGCAGGAGACGCTCATTACTATAATACAAATATGGAAAAGGCCCATTATTGGTATGATATATTATATAATGATTATAAAGACGAGATGTCTTCTGATAATATCTTTAAATATGCGCATGCTCTAAAAGGAACTGGAAAATACGGAAGAGCTAAAAAACTAATGCGTTTGTATGGTAAAATGCAAAAAAACGAACCGCAGACTATTACAAACGACAACTTGTCTGTAAAAGAAACAACATTAGATAAACTTTTAGATATTCAGAAAAAATATGAAGTTAAAAATTTAGCCGTTAATAGTGAATATTCTGATTTTTCTCCTATATATTATACTAATGAGAAAGTTGTTTTTGCATCTGCAAAAGACTCTTCTTTTTTTCATACCAGAAAGTATAAATGGAATGATCAACCTTACCTAGATTTATATGTAGCCAAAGTAAACAAAGAGTCTCTAGAATTAAAAAACGCTACTAAATTATCAAAGAAAATTAATACAAAATACCACGAGGCTTCTGTTGCTTTTTCTCCCGATAACAATACCATGTATTTTACTAGAAATAATTATAATAAAAAAAATACAGGCAAAAAACTTAGACGAGATAAAAAAGGAATAAACCACCTAAAAATATATGTATCTAATAAAATAGACGGAGAATGGACTACAGCTGTAGAATTGCCTTTTAATAGTGACAATTACTCTACAGGCCACCCAGCTTTAAGCCCAGATGGAAAACAATTATACTTTGTTTCAGATATGCCAGGAAGCATAGGGCAAACAGATATTTTTGTTGTTGATGTTTTAGAAAACGGAACTTTTTCTAAGCCAAGAAACCTAGGTCCAGAAATAAATACGGAGAAAAGAGAAATGTTTCCGTTTATTAATGAAAACAAACTATACTTTTCTTCTGACGGACACACAGGAATTGGTGGTTTAGATATTTTTGAAGCGGTGTATGATGATGAAGAAGGCTTTAGAGATGCACTAAATTTAGGTCAGCCTATTAATAGTAATTTAGACGATTTCTCCTATATCGTAGACAAAAAAAACCAAACGGGATATTTTGCATCTAACAGAAAAGGCGGTAAAGGAGATGACGATATTTATTCTTTTAAACGCTTAATACCAGAAGAAGTAACTGGTAATGCTATTGCAGGTATTGTTACAGATATTATAGATGGTAATTTAATGCCAGAAGCACTTGTTGTTCTTTTAGACGAAAACAATATTAAACTTAAAGAGTTTGTAACAGACAATGATGGTAGTTTTATTTTTGAAGATTTGGAAGGGTCTAAAAAATATACCATAAAAACTACAAAAGGTAATTATTTTGACGATGAAACTGTGGCAACAGCTAAAGCAAATGATATTGTAAATGTAGATATTGCACTAAAGAAATTAAAAGATTTAATTGCTGTTGAAGAAGGTATTAAAAAACTTAAAATTGAAAATATTTATTTTGATTTTGATAGATACAGTATAAAAACAGAAGCTAAAACTGAGTTAGATAAAATAGTTGCTGTAATGAACGAATCTCCTAGTATGGTTATTAAGATTGAATCTCATACCGATTCTAGAGGTAAAAAAGCTTACAACAAATACTTATCTACAAAAAGGGCAGAATCTTCTAAAAATTACTTAATATCTAAAGGAATAGACCCTAACAGAATACAAAGTGCTATTGGATATGGAGAAGAACGACTCTTAAATGGATGTGATGGTTCTATTCGTTGTACAGAACAACAACACTTAGAAAACAGACGTTCAGAATTTATTATTGTAAAAATGTAATCCCACATAAAACCTTAAACAAAAAAAATCTCGTTATGCTATAAAGCGTAACGAGATTTTTTAGTTTATTGCAGTCAAAAAAACAAATTGAATAACCTTCTTAAATACCGAGAAAAATTAAACTTAACACAACAACAACTTGCAGATAAGGCGAAAATATCTGTAAGAACCATTCAACGTATAGAAGCAGGACAAGAATTAAAAGGTTACACATTAGATGCTTTATCTAAAGCATTAGAAGTTAGCAGAGAACAACTACTTAAAGACAAAGATTTAGAAGAAAAAGAAACAAACACACAGATAATAAAATTAATAAACCTTTCCTCTTTATTGTTACTCATAGTACCATTTGGGAGTATTATACTTCCCCTTATAATTATGTATTGGAGAAAAGAAGTGAATGCTATTACCAAGCAAATCGTATCTATTCAAATTTTATGGACTATTTTGTTTCCTCTAGTTGTACTATTAGTTATCTTTTTGGGTAATCTTTTTAAAATAAACAAACAATCTGTTCCATTAACTATGCTGTTGTTACTACTGGCAAATGTTTATATTATACTTCGTAATACCGCAGAAATACACAAAAACAAAAAATTACATATAAAACTGAATTTCAGTATTATATAAGCCCTGTCGGCTAGTTGTCGGGCTATTGTCAGGCCTGTTTTAGAGCTTTTCTTTTCATTAGCATATACTTTTACATTGGTTAAACTTTAAATATATTAAACAATGAAAAAGCAACTAGTACTTATTATCTTTTTACTAAATACAATACTACTTACCGCCCAAACAGAAACTAAACATACCATGGAAAAATGGTTAAAAGAAAACAATATTCCCGTTTTAGGTTTGGGTGTTATAGAAAACGGAAAACTACAAAAAATAGAAGTGTTTGGAGATATTAAACCTAATGAAAAAGCACCTTATAATACTATTTTTAATGTAGCTTCTATTACAAAAACGGTTACTACTGTGGTTGCTTTAAAATTAATTAGTCAAGGTAAATGGACATTAGATGAGCCATTATATAACTATTGGATAGACCCAGATATTGCAACTAATCCAAACACAAAATTAATAACCACCAGATATGTTTTAACACATCAAACAGGGTTTCCTAATTGGAGAAGAAAAAATAAACTAAATTTTATGTTTACTCCAGGTACTAAATGTAGTTATTCAGGAGAAGGATTTGAATATTTACGCTTAGCTTTAGAGAAAAAATTTGGAAAAACATTAAATGAACTAGCTACAGCGTTGATATTTGAACCATTGCATATGAAGGATACTCAGTTTATTTGGAACCTAAAAATAGATGAATCTAGAGTAGCCGATGGGTTCAATAAAGAAGGAGTTGCTTATGAAACTTATAAGCGTAAAATATCTAACGGAGCAGATGATCTGTTAACAACGATAGAAGATTATGGTATTTTTTTAACAAGTGTAATGCAAGGAGAAGGATTATCTAAAGAAGTTTTTAAAGAAATGCAGTCTAATCAAGTTGTTTTTGATAAAAAACATTTTGGTTTAGGTTTTATAAGATATAATTTTAAAGATGGTAATTATGCGATTTCTCATAGTGGGGGAGACAAAGGAGTAAGTGCCATGATGGTTATGCTTCCTAAAACTAAAAAGGGAGTTGTGATATTTACAAATGCAGATAATGGTTATAAAGCATACGATAAAATTTTAACTCAATATTTGGGCAAGTATGGTGAAGAAATTATGGAGATTGAAATGGGAAAGAAAACAAATCCGGAAGTTAAAGTTTCTAATGAAATAAGAGCATATGAGCCTGTAAATGAAAAATTATATGATGACATACTTAAAATGGATTTGGATTTTTTTGATGCCTATAATAGTTGTGATTTAGATAAACAGGCTAATATATATGCTGATAATATTGAGTTTTTTCATGATAAAGGTGGCTACATGACATCAAAGAAAGACATCCTAAACAGCACCAAAAAATACATTTGTGGTAAGGTAAAAAGAGAATTAATAAAAGAAAGTGTTGAGGTATATCCTATCAGCGATTATGGTGCCGTAGAAATAGGGTTTCATAAATTTATTAATAGCCAAGAACCAGATGCAGAGTCCATCCCTTTTAAATTTATTATGATTTGGAGTAATAAAAGCGGTGAATGGAAGATTAAAAAGGTTATTAGTTTACATTAAATAATTAAACTATTGAATAATAACTAATAAATATATCTGTTCACAACAAAGTAAAGTATTTACACAACAAAAATAACCGAAAATGTACGTAACATACAGATTATGAGTTATATAAATAATTAAAACATCAAACCAAACAACCTAAAACCTACTGTTATGAAAAGTATATTACTTTTAAAAGAACTTTACTTACAAGCGTTTAAAACCATAAACCATTTCTTTATTAAGTCGTTTTTTAAAATATTCGCTTGGATATGTTTTATTAGCTTTGTTATAGTACTCTATGCTTTTATTTTTAGAGTTGCTACAGGTTTCGCTTTCGATTAACCTAACAATTACCTAGAAGAATAAAAAAAGCGCCTTAAATGGGCGCTTTTTAGTCTCTCTATTTCTGTAAATCTTTTTCATTAATACATTTAACTAATTGTTATACTTTATTTATTAAAAAAAATAAAATCTATATTTTCATACCTCTTTTTTGTCCAACTATCAATATTATTCGTATCAAATTGTTCCACATTAATTGAACCATCAAAAGGTTTTGAATATATAATTTTATTATTTGTTTTTAACTTTAATCTCATCTGTGTTTTAAACAATCCTCTATATTTTGTTTTTTTTATTATTAAAATATCATTTTGTCCAATAGAAGTAGTTCCATAACTATTTCCACAAGTTGAATACCTCCAATATTCTATTGGTTTCCATTCTCCTTCTTTGTTTTTAGCTTCTTGAATTAAAAATATATCTCCGTCTTGATTATCTATGTGTACTGTATCTCTAGTTATATTTTTTATAAAAATCGGATAAGCTTTTACATAGTTTCTAGGTCTTTTTTTCCAAATCTCAAATATTGAATCTGTTTTATGCTCATCAAATAGAATTGGTGAAGGAGGAAAAGCAAAGTTTTCTAAATCGATGCTTAAATCTTGATTTAAGTCAGGTATAATTTCAACTTCCTTTATATCTAATGTATCCTTATTCTTTAAAGATTCAGAATAATAAGAATTAATATTTAAACTATTTTTAGCAATTAAAATCGAATCATTTTTTACTCCAATATAAATCAACTGATTAATAGGCTTTCTTATGATTCTAGTTTCAAAATATTTATCTGATTTAGGTAATGTATCATAAACAATGGGAATCTTCCAATCGTCCGCAATATGTCTATTTCTTGTCTTACAACAAAGGAAAAAAAATATAACTATATAGGTTATTATTTTTTTCATAATAGCATTTGTTTTAATCTAAAAACTTAATGGTTTTTAAAATAGCTTCTAGCTCAAACATATAGTCTCTTTTTGCTGTAGAGGGAGCAAAAACAAAACCTTCGATTACTATTTTTCTATTCTTTTCTTTATCGTTAATAATATAGGTTAAAAAAGGTCCTGCCATTGGGTATCCGTGCATTTCCCATATACCACGAACCTCAACTGCTTTTTTACCTCCAATTTCAGCAGGGAAAACATAAGGCGCAAAAGCTTTTTCTGTTATCATATAAGAACCCTCATCTGAACCCGGGATAAATGCTTGCCCTATAGAATCTCTCATTCTAATAATATCTTTTACAAAAGTAGCATCGTTCTTAAAGTTATCTGCTGGCATACTGTAAGCAATAACATTCATATTTCCTTTAGGTATTTGCCTATCTATCCATACAAAATTATCTTCTTCTCTACCTACTTTATATACTGAAGGTAAGTTTAACGTAATTCCTAAATTATTTTCTAATGCTTTTTCTTTATTTAAAGATCTTAAAAATCGTTTTTGTGCTTCTGCTATTTCTAATGATTTAAAAGCTTTTATAATTTCATCTGCTTTAGCGTCTATATTGGCAATAATTTCTTCGTCTGTTCTTCCTTTTATAACACCTACCTTTTGTGGCTTGGCATATAAATCTGTTTTTACATGACCTATATTTAGAGTGTCTTTTTGCACATATAATAATGATCGTGTTTGACGAATAGTTCCTGTAAAAACTTTAGCGGGCAACTGATTTATAGTAAATAAAGGCTCTTCCCAAGAAAGTCCTAATGTGGGAGCTGCAAAATGCGCTCTTATTTTATCGCCTACTTTGCCTTTCCACAAATCATTATCAATTACTAAGGTTAGAGAATTAATAGCTCCTATGGATGCTGGCTTATAGTCTACTTCTTTTTTTTCTTTACAAGAAGAAATAGTTAAAAAAAGTACTGCAATAAATAATCCTATTCTTTTCATACTATTATTTTAAAACATTAATTAACAACGACACAATTTTAGTTTTGTTCCTGGTTTTAAATTGTTACCACTAATATCGTTCCATTCTCGTAAATTTTCAATACTAATTCCAGGGTATTGCCTAGAAATAGTCCATAAAGAGTCTCCACTCTTTACCACATGTACCTTTGTTCCTGGTTTTATAACTACTTCTGGTTTCTTTTTAGTTGTAGTATTAGTAGTCCTAGTTACTGGCTTTCTAGAGAAAATAGTTAGGCGTTGCCCTATTCTTAAGTTATTATTTCTAAGACCATTCCATCTTTTTAAATCGCTAACACGCACACCATAACGTTCTGCTATTTTTCCTAAAAAATCGCCACTTTTTACTTTATATCGTATTTGGTCTTGCGCTTTTACCAATTTTGGTAATGGCTTTTCCTTTGTTTTTAATTCTTTTTGTACAAAAGCATATATCGCTTTTTCATTGGCTACAAATTTCCCTAAAGCTTCTTTAGGTAACCTTAAAACATAGTTTTTACCTTCTACAAAAGGGATTATATCTAATTTATAAGACGGGTTCAATACTTTTAATTCCTCATCGGAAACACCTGTTAATTTAGATATTTGACTAAAAGTAATGGTTTGTTTAACTCGTATTGTATCTGTTTCAAAATAAGGATGTGGCGCTTTTTTTGTTTTAATACCATGCTCCTCTGCATACTCTAACATATACATAGTAGCTAAAAAAGCGGGCAAGTACCCTGCTGTTTCTCTTGGTAAAAATGGTCTTATATTCCAATAATTTTTATATCCTCCGGATCTTCTTATGGCTTTATTTACATTTCCTGGCCCAGAATTATACGCTGCTAGTGCTAAATCCCAATCGTTATAGAGCGAATACAATTTAGATAAATATTCGCATGCTGCTTTTGTAGCTGCAATTGGATCGCTTCTTTCATCTACATAGCTACTTACTTCTAAATCGTACATTTTACCTGTACCATACATAAATTGCCAAAGACCTGTAGCACCTACTCTAGACTTTGCTTTAGGGTTTAAAGCAGATTCTACAATAGCCAAGTATTTTATTTCTAAGGGAATATTATAATTATCTAACTCTTGCTCAAACATTGGAAAGTAAAACTGACTCATTGTAAGCATGCGCTCCATTAATCCTTTTTTTCTAAGCAAAAACGATTTAATTACATTTTCTAAAGAAGGGTTATATGCAATATTAAAAGGCGTTTTTTGATCTAGTTTTGCCAAACGTTCTTTTAAAACTGCTGTACTAACAGTATTTATATAAGTAACCTCATCTAAATTTAGTTCTGATACTTCTTTATAAATAGTATCGTATAAAGATGCATTATTATATAATTCTTTTAACCATAAACGGTCGTAAGTTGCCGCAATTGTAGTGTCTTGTAAATTAAAATTATTTCCTTTTTTAGGGATTTCTAATACCACATTATCTTTTAATACTGGTTTAGAAATTACAAGTTCAGGGGCTTTTTCCTCACTATTATTTTGATTTGCAATTGTATCTAAAGGAATATCTTTTGCTTCAATAATCCTAATATTATTTACGGCAATAGAATCTACTTCTTGCGAAAATGCAGTAGCACCAAAAGCTAAAAGAAAAACTCCTAGGGCGTATATTTTTTTTATAATCATTTTAAAATCAGACCTTAAAATTAATGTAGACTGGCGAAAATCGGGTTTTTTATTGATATTATAAAACATTTAACCCCCAAAAATGGGGGTTAAATAATTTCATTTATTTTTAAAAAATTTCTATTACCCTGCTATTGCAGCAATACCTGGTAATGTTTTTCCTTCTAAACTCTCTAACATTGCTCCACCACCTGTAGATACATAGCTTACTTTGTTTTCGAAACCAAACTGCTTAACGGCAGCAACAGAATCTCCACCACCAACTAATGAAAATGCTCCGTTTTGTGTAGCCTCATCAATAAAATTACCTATAGAAATTGTTCCGTTAGCAAAAGTTTCTATTTCAAAAACACCAACTGGTCCGTTCCATAAAATAGTCTTAGACTTAAGAATAACTTCTTTAAAGTTTTCTAATGTTTTTGGTCCTGCATCTAAACCTTCCCATCCATCAGGGATAGCTTTTACATCTACTACTTGCGTATTTGCATCTTTATTAAAATCGTCTGCTGCTAAAACATCAACAGGAATATGTACTTCTACTCCTTTGGCTTTGGCTTGTTTTAAAATATCTAAAGCCAGCTCCATTTTATCATCTTCGCAAATAGAATTTCCTACTTTACCACCTTGAGCTTTAATAAAAGTATAAGTCATTCCGCCACCAATAATTAAGTGATCTACCTTATCTAAAATATTTTCTATAATTGTAATTTTAGAAGATACTTTAGACCCTCCTAGAATTGCTGTTACAGGCTTATCTCCCGTTTGCATTACTTTATCTATAGATTCTATCTCTTTTGCTAATAAAGAACCAAAACATTTATTCTCTCCAAAGAATTGTGCTACTACTGTTGTAGAAGCATGTGCTCTATGTGCTGTTCCAAAAGCATCATTTACATAAACATCACCTAACTTAGATAATTTCTCTGCAAACTCTTTATCTCCACTAGTTTCTTCAGAATAATAACGAAGGTTTTCTAATAACAATACTTCACCACTTTTTAAATTTGCTACAGCTTGTTCTGCTACTTCCCCAACACAATCTTCTACAAATTTTACCTGTACACCAATTACCTCGGAAACCTTATCACAAATATGCTTTAAAGACATATCTGAGTTGCGCTCTCCTTTTGGTCTTCCTAGGTGACTCATTAGTATGGCGCTACCACCATCTTCTAATACTTTTATAATAGTTGGTTTTGCAGCTTCAATTCTATTAATATCGGTTACATTAAATTCAGCATCTAATGGTACATTAAAATCTACTCTTATTAATGCTTTTTTATTGTCAAAATTAAAATCGTTGATGGTCTTCATTATTTAAACGTGTTTTTAAAGAATAGCAAATGTAAAGATTTCTATAATGCTTGTAAAATGTAGCCTCATAATTATTTGTATTTGTTGTGGTTGACACATAAAAAGATTTTAAATAACATTTTAATCATCAACATTAAAAATACCAAAAAGTATATTTTTGTTCTTTTTTACAACTAGGCTGTTAAAGAGCAAAAACCTATCTTTGAAACTATGTTTTTTAAAGATATTTTAGGACTTTCTCATATTAAAAAGCACTTAGCCATAAGTGCAGATGCTGGTCGTATTTCGCATGCTCAATTATTTATTGGCCCAGAAGGTTGTGGCACACTACCTATGGCTATAGCCTATGCACAATATATTTTATGTGCCAATACTAATGGTGAAAACGAAACAGGAAACGAAGCTTGTAATATAAAATGCAGTTCACTATCGCATCCAGATATGCATTTTGCTTTTCCTGTAGCCAATAATGGTGTTGTAAAAAGCCATGCGGTAAGTAACCATTTTATGGAAGAATGGCGTCAATTTATAAAAGAACAACCATACGGAAATCTTTTTGATTGGTACCGTGCTATCGGAATTGAAAAAAAACAAGGGCAAATTGGTGTTGATGAGGCTTTAGAAGTAGTAAAAAAACTTACTTTAAAATCTTATGAGGGTGGTTATAAAGTAATGTTGATTTGGATGGCTGATAAAATGAATGTTGCAGCTGCAAACAAATTGCTAAAACTAATTGAAGAGCCACCAGAAAAAACTGTTTTTATTTTAATTGCTGAAGATGAAGAGCAAATTATACAAACAATACGTTCTAGGTGCCAAATATTACATTTTCCTCCTTTAGCAGAAAATGCTATTACTAATGCTCTTATTGCAAAAGGAATAAGCGCAGATGAAGCAACAAGAATTGCCCATGAAGCTAATGGTAATTATAATAAAGCACTAGATTTAATAGATAATTCGTCTGAAGATTTAGTTTTTGAAAAATGGTTTATTAAATGGGTGCGTAGTGCTTTTAAAGCCAAAGGAAATAAAACAGCAATACACGATCTTATTAAATGGGGAGACGAAATAGCAAAAACAGGAAGAGAAACACAAAAAAAGTTTTTACATTATTGTATTGCTATGATGCGCCAAGCCATGCTTATTAATTTTAACGTAAAAGATTTAGCTTATATGCGCATACATTCTGATGGTTTTCAGTTAGAAAAATTTGCTCCTTTTATACATGAAAATAATATTACTATTATTACCAAAGAATTAGAAAGCGCTATCTACCATATAGAAAGAAACGGTAATTCTAAGATAATTTTAACCGATTTATCTATTAAACTAACTAGACTATTACATAAAAAAACAACTCCTATATCCTAATTTATCTAACACTAGAACTATATTATTTATGGAAACAATAGTAAACAATGCTACAGAAATTCTTCTTCTTAGTTTTTTAATTATTACCTTTTTACAAAGCGGTATAGATAAAATTTTTGATTGGAATGGTAATGTATCTTGGCTTAAAGGTCATTTTGCAGAGACTTTTGTTAAAAATATTGTACCATCATTACTAATAATTGTTCTAATTACAGAAATGATTGCTTCTATATTGTGTATTATAGGAATTTATCAAATTATAGCACAAGCTAACAAAATAATGGCTTTTTATGGCGCAATACTATCTTGTGTTTCATTATTAATGTTACTCTTTGGACAACGTATTGCTAAAGATTATGATGGAGCAAGAACCATTGCTATTTATTTTATTCCTGCTATATTTTTGGTTTACTTATTGCAACAATAGCCTTTAAAATTCTTATTAACAGATTGTAAATAGGTTAAAAATTATGCTTACCTTATAGGGCATGTAAAAACACACCTATGAAAACTTCTGAAGAATGGTTTAGTGAATATGCTGTAAGTCACCAAAACGAACAAAACAAAAAGATTCACTTTATATGTGTTCCTGCTATATTTTTTAGCGTTATTGGTTTATTAATGAGTATACCAACAACTTTTTTACAAAATATTTTAGGTTTACAACAACCACTTATAGAGAACTGGGCATTTATTGTAGCCATTTTAGTATTACTATTCTATGCTCGTATTGGTTTTATTTATTTTATAGAAATGTTAGTTGTTATAGGCCTTTCTATACTAGGTAATTATTGGCTTAGTAATTTTGGAAACTTATTTTATATTTCTATCTCTATTTTTATAATTGCTTGGATTGGGCAATTTTACGGGCATAAAATAGAAGGTAAAAAACCCTCATTTATAAAAGATTTACAATTTTTATTAATTGGCCCTCTATGGGTTATACACCATCTTTTTTCTAAAAATAAAACGGTTTAAAAAGAAAAGACTCTAATCAAATGATTAGAGTCTTTTTAGAGGCATCGAGCGGATTCGAACCGCTGTACAAGCTTTTGCAGAGCTCTGCCTAGCCACTCGGCCACAATGCCCTTATTTACCGCAAATGTACTATTTTTTTTAAGTTTCTAAAATGTTAAGTTAATATTTAGAACAAAAAAAACAATAATTTAAAAAAAGAAAACCTCAATCTTCTGATTAGAGGTTCTTTAGAGGCATCGAGTGGATTCGAACCACTATGAAAGTCTTTGCGAGACTTTGTTTATCCATTTCAACCACAATGCCATATTAACGCCTACAAAGCTAAATTAAATAAGAGAAAAACAAAACTATGTTATCGTTGCTTATCGATTTAATTGTAAGTTTATCGAAACTGTTTCTACATCTCCTCCTATTGGTGGGTTTATTTTAGAAACGGTAACATCTGCAGCGCTTACAATTTTAATTTCTTTAAAAATACGATCTAAAATTCTTTTACCTACATGCTCTAAGAGTTTAGATTTAATCTTCATTTCTTCTTTTACTATATAATTAATATGAACATAATCTACAGTGTCTGTTAAATCATCAGAAATTGAGGCTTTAGTTAAATCTGCTGTTACCTCTACATCTACTCTATAATCGCTCCCAATAATACTTTCTTCTTTTAAACAACCATGATAAGCATAGACTCTAATATTATTTACTTTTACTTTTCCCACACTATTAAATATTAAGTTTATGCAAACTTAAGTTTTTAATGTGTACATCTACAATTACTAATGCCTTGAAATAAATCTAAACCAACTGTTACTACATGCGTACCTGTACTAAATCCTAATATCTCATTCAATATAATTTGATAAGAATATCCAAAATAAAAACTACTCTTTTTAAAACCAACTATAGGTGCTATGTATAAGGGCTTACCTATTTGATCATTTAAAAAACGATAGGTAACACCTGCGTAATAATAATCTTCAAAATCGTACCATCTAAGTTTTACATTTAAATCGGTTTCTGATCTACCATCACTCTCAAAAATTTTGTACAAAACCGAAGGCTCTATATCAAAATTACTTTTGTTATTTTTTCTATATCTATACCCTGTATAAACATAATAATTACGCAATGCATTAGGCTCAAAAGTTGAAAAAATTTGTTGGTCTTTATCTAATAAATTAGATGCATTAAGGCTAAAATAAAACTGATTTCTCCTGTATAACAATCCTACATCAAAATTGTGATTTGCTGTTCCTCTATCATTTACAATTGCTGGATCTAAATTAGCATCTGTAAATTCATTAATATCTATTCTAAATTGATTGAAGTTATAAGATATACCGAATGATAAAAACTCATCGTCGTAACGATCTAAAGTTAAATGGTGTGCAAAAGAAACTCTTGCTCCTAATTGTTTAGTATATCCGTTTTTATCATTGTAAAAAAAGATTCCTAATCCAGACCTTTCTCCAACCCTTGCATCTGCGGCAATAGATTGTGTTCTGGGAGCATCTTTAATACCAACCCATTGTGCCAATCCGTTAGCTCTTATTTTTATATGATCACCAATACCTGCATATGTTGGCGATAAGACAAAGGGGTTATCTGCCAAATATTGGGAGAGCTGCGGCGAATTAAGTTCTTGTGCTTTGGGAACAAAAGAACTTAATAAGAGCGCCAATAACATTATTTTAGTACGCATAATATGTAGGTTAAGTTTTTATTATTTATTATCTATACAATGTAAAGTGTCCAACAAATTCTCTATCATCAGTTTCTCCGTTTAGTTTAATAATATACCAGTAATCTCCTGTAGGTAGTTTTGTAGATTGGTAGAATCCTTCCCATCCATTATCATCAACACCCATACGATATACCTCTCTACCATAACGGTCAAAGATTATAGTTAGTATGTTTGGCCATGCTTCAATATTTCTTGGTTTCCACACATCATTTTGGCCATCACCATTATCTGGTGTAAAGAAATTAGGAATATCAATATCAATAAACTCCATTTCTATAGACGCCGTAGCTAAACAACCATTATCATCTGTTATAGATACGGTATATGTATTAATCCCTTTTCTATCAATAAAGAAAGAACCATCTATACTAGCTTCCTCTCCATCTAAAGTATAGGTTACAAAATCTCTATTACCTCCGGTAACCGTTACACCTACTTCATTATAAGTGTCTGTTGGTGCTAATAAAATCTGTAAAGGTTCAAAACTTTCTACTTCAAAATCATAAACTCTATTACAACCTGTTACAATATGAGAAATAACTAAGGTATGGTCACCTGGAGCAATATCTCCAAAATCAGCTGTTAATTGCATATTTGCTGGGTCTGGATTTAATGGATCTAGTGGATCTAGTGAGTATAGTACATTATTATCATTAACAACCTCTGGATCTTGGAACAATACACTTATTCCTGCTGTAGGAGCGTCACCTGTACATGCATAATCTGGTAAAACAGTGGCGCTAAGATTTGCTCCTCTTTCTATAGTTACAATACTAGCAGGAACATCACAATCATTAGCATCTTTTACAAAGATAACATGGTCTCCAGAAGCTAAATCTGGATATGTTATTCTTGTTGTTGTAGCTTCTACAAAATCTCCTGGTGCATTAGAATCTAAACTTGTAAAGTAAGGTGGTGTTCCTCCCTCTATTGTAAAAGTAATAGACCCATCTTCTTCTCCCTCACAAGTTTCTTGTATAACATCTAAAGGATCAACCATTATTTCTATTGGTGTTGGCTCAAAAATGGTATACTCTAATACCATAAAGCATCCGTTTTTATCTTGCGCAATCACTGTATATGGTATACCTGTTACACTACCTTCTAAATCTGTAAATTCGTTTTCTATATCGAACTTATCTAAATCTGGAGAAATAGCATACACATAATCTCCAGAACCACCTTCTAGCTCTACTAAAATACGTCCGTTATCTTCTCCACTACAAGTAACATCTGTTTTTCCACTATTTGCACTTAATACTAATGGCTCCGGTTCTATAATTTCTATTTCTGATGTTACATAGTTACAGTCTTCGCTAATTACACGCACATAATAAAAACCAACTGGTAAATCTGTAAAAATTCCTGTAATATTTGTTTGGTCTGCCGTTGCTGTAGCATTAAATGTACTACTAACTGTATTTTGGAATAGTTCGTATTGGTAATTTCCTAAACCACCAGTAGCTCTTGCACTAATTATAGCTGTACTTTCTCCATTACAATTAATAACTGCTGCACTAGTATCTAAATCTATACCTAAATCTATAATAGGGTCTTCTTGTATCTCATTAGATAACATAGAAGTACAGTTAAATGAATCTCTAACATAGTATCTATAGGTTCCTGCCCCTGCATTACCAGAAGGCAAATTATTAAAGACGTTTTCATCACCATTATTAAATGGTGTATAAGTACCATTTTCTGTTGTACTCCAAGAATAAGGAGCCATACCTCCATTAGCCGTTAGTAGCAATTCTATGTCATTAGAACATGTAATAGCTTGTGTTCTAATTAATGATGCTGTTACTTCATTTGGATTACGAATTATTGCTATTGGTGTTTCATCACTACAATTCGTTAACTCATCTGTTACTGTAATACTATAACGACCTGCAAATAAGCCTGTAAAAGTATTAGATGATTGCAGAGCCGATGTATTTAAAAGAACCGTACCTGTAGCTTCATCATATATATTTAATTGATACTCTAAAGTTCCTAATCCTCCTTGAGAAAGTGTTGCGCTTACTACACCATCATCATCTCCATAGCAATCTAAAACAATGTTTGGTGAAATAGCTGCCACAAGGTCTAATGGTCTTATTAATTCTTCTGAACCTGTAAATACACACCCTAAAGCATCGGTAACTGTAACTGAAAATACTCCTGCAGATAAATTATCAAATATAAATGCTTGTACATTAGTTTCCGTAAAAGTTTGTGAGCCAGAATCTATAGTAATAGTATAAGGTGCTCTACCTCCTTCTGGATCTACCAACAGTTTTCCTTGATCATTAGTACAAGCCACATTAGCTTCTTCATTAATCGTTGCAGAAATTGCATGCTCTGGTGCAACAATAGTAATCACATTAGATTTTGTTGTACACATTGTACTTAATGCATCTGTTTCTGTAATTTCTATATAATAACTACCTCCTGGTAAGTTACTTACAGTCAGTGGTGTTCCTGTATTGTTAGTACCAAGGTGAGAACCCCCCGTTTGTGCAACATCATTAATATCAAACACTTGGTAACTATAATTACCTGTATAATTATTAACTGCTACACTAAAACTACCTGCAGAAGTTACACAATCATCATTTGAAATATGAGTTGCTACCGCCTCTATAATATTAGGGTCTTCTACAATATGATTCACCACTACACTACAGTTTGTATCTGTGTTAGTTACTGTTATAGTATAATTTCCTATACCCAAGCCTGTAAATACTCCTGTAGTATTATTTGGTGCCGTATAACTTGTATTACTACTTGTTATAACATACTCTAAAGTTGCTATTGCTCCTGGTACACTTGCTGGTGGAGTCTCTGTTACTGATACCGTGATATCCTCATCATTACCTCCACAGGATACATTATTATTCACAGTAATAGACGGATTACTTATCTCCACAAATGGTGTTATTGATGGGAAAGTTGGGGTACTAATTAAGCCCATACAACCCTTATCATCGTATATCGTAACTGTATAATCTCCTCCTCCTAAATCTGTCTCCGTAAACTCTGCATTACTTCCATCTTGTAATACTCCTCGTACTGAATGTTCAAATACATATCTTGTATATACTCCTGATCCTCCTGTTACATTGGTACCCGTAGCATCTACTGTAATAACCGCATTGTTCTGCGTATTGCCTGTTATACACCCAAACTGGTCCACACTTATTGCACTAGCATTAACAACTATTGCATCTGGCTCTGTAATGCTTTGGGTTATAGTTGCAGGACATGTATTTGCGCCTCTAACCTCAATCGTATACTCCACTCCTGCTCCAGAAGC
>CANLOV010000003.1 GCA_947492955.1 uncultured Cellulophaga sp.
TCCCATGATATATCTACTGTCGTTTCTCCTATATTAGAAGACAACAAATTAGTAGGAACACTTGGTGATTCCGTATCAGGTGTAGAAGCAGGAAGTATAGATACGTTATCAATATATATAGTATTTCCCGCAGTGAATCTAGTAGGATAATTACTTGTATAAACCCTAATTCTTGGATTAGAAGAAGTGGCAGTTACATTAAAAACATATTCAGTCCAATCAAAACTTGAAATAGGAGTTGTTGAAAAACCAGAAAGACCACTCCAAACTGCAAAAGCAGGTGATGCTGGAGAAGAAACTTGTGTTCCCGCTTTAGCCCATATTCTAATTACATATTCTTGACCAATAACAGCATTAAAAAAATAATCTAATGTTCTACCATTACTAGCTGTTGAAACAGCTCTAATAGAAAAGTTACCAATTTGAAAATCTGAAGAATCAGAAGTTATTGTCGCTAAACCAGACCAACCCGTGGTAGTATTTGCTTCATTTGAAAATGATACTGCATTTGCATCATTATGTAAATTTTGTGCTTTCAAAATTAAAGTAACAAAAAAAATAATAACAAAAAATAATTTATTTTTTTTCATAAAAAATAATTAGGTTAAAATTATAACAAAACAAATGTAATATTAGTTATTTAACCCTAATTCTAAAATATTTATCTACAAAAGACCATTTTCAACTATAAAGTACATTATAATCAAAAAAAATAGTCTCTCATATATTTTAGGCTTTATAAATATTGTAAATCATGACTATCTCTGAATACAATAAAATATATGCCTAAAAATTTTTCATTAATTTGAGAAACATTAAATTTGGTTATATCAATTGGAATTATTTTTGATAAATAATATAAAACAATCAATAATTTTACACAATAAGCGTTAATGATTTAACATTATTATAATATAAAAATATTTTATCATAAATACATAGAAAAAATAATTCTATATATACTTACTTGTTAAAATTTATATTACAAATAACCCTTAATCGCAGATTAAATAAAATGACAAATACTAATATTTTAGATTTACGAGTTTACAAATTGAAATCTGATAAAGACATTGTCCAATATAATATACACCTTGACTCCCTTTCTTTTAACCCTTTTTATAAAATAGAATTAATTAAACCATGGGTTCAAAATCAAAAAATTGAAAAATTATATTACTTTGTAATGTCAAAAGAGAATAAAATATTAATTCTTATGCCATTCATAATTAGAGAAATCAACGCAATAATATCAAGCGAAAAATCTAAACTAATGGATGTATGCTCTCCTTATGGATACAGCGGTCCTATTTTTAAAAAAAATATCCCTGACACATATATAAAAATATTTTGGAAAAAAGTTGACAAATGGTATTTAAAAAATAATATTATATCAGAATTCATTAGATTTAATTTAGAAGAAAACTGGAAAGGATATAACGGTAACTTATTAGCATCATTAAAAAATGTAAATGGAAAAATAATTGCAGAAGAAAAACAATGGGAAAACTTCAAACCCAAGGTAAGAAACAATTACAGAAAAGCTCTTAAAAACAATTTAACATCGACTATATACCATCAAAACATTCCAGATAAAGCAATCAAGGATTTTCATAATATTTATTTAAAAACTATGAAAAGAAATGATGCTATTGAAACATATTTCTACACTTTAGAGTATTTTAAAAAATTTATATCAAATCATCCTTCATTATGTGCTATTATAATTGTATGCCTAAATGACAAACCAATTTCTACAGAATTAATTTTATTGTCAGAAAAAACTATCTATTCGTTTCTAGGAGGAACAGATGCTAATTATTTTAATAAAAGACCTAATGATTTTTTAAAAATTGAGGTTTTAAATTGGGGAAGGAAAAATGGTTATCAAAACTATGTACTTGGTGGCGGAAGAATAGACAACGATAAATTATATCAATACAAAAAGACTTTTTTTCATAAAGACGAAGATTTAATATACTATACAGGAAGAAAAATAATAAATAAGAAAGCTTATCAAAAACTAGTTGAATTAAAACATAACATTGATTATAAAATCAATGATGATGATTTAAATAATGAATATTTTCCCAAATATAGAAAATAAGAATTATGATTTCAATTAATAAAGAATGGGTAATACTTAAAAATCTAGACACATAATGATTTCATACAAAAAAACCACAAATTAATAAGTTTATTATTTCCTTTGCTAAATATAAAAAGTTAATACTATTCCATCATTTAAATCACTTATTTTTATAATAGTCAGAGATTAAACTTGATAACAAATCTCTACCATAACTATTCCAGTGCTGATCATATACCAAAGTAGGTTCTTTATTAGATTTTTTAAAAGTCTCACTAAAATCTATCGTCTTAAAATCGTTATCGCTTAAATAATCTACAAAAGCTTTATCACACAAACTATAATCAATTAAAAAAACACATTTATCTTTATCTATTGGGTAACTTTTAATGAGCTTTTCAAAATTTAACAATCGTTTTTTATTATTCGTTTTTTCTGTAATACTATTCTCTTTAGATAGCTCCTTTGTTTTTTTAACTTTATTAATAATATTTATTATACCACCAGTTAATCCGTTTACAACTCCAATATCTTTTGCATAAATAATTAACTTACTATTCCTTAATATTTTTTTAAATGGTGTATTTATATTTTTTAGTCTATTTGTTACTTCATATTCTCCTCTTTCTAAATCATCAGTAAAACGAATATAAATAACAACCTCATCTATCTCTTTAAAAATACTATCATAAGCTTTTAAAAGATGTAACTCATCAGCCAAATCCCATCCTGCATACCCAAATTCATACACCTTATAATTAGACAACTTATCTTCTAATTTTTGCCCTAATGACGTTTTATAATTTTCATGAAAACCTTGTATAAAAGAATCTCCGATTAAAGCAATTTCTAAACTATCTACACTTGGTTTATAAGAATCGTATATAGAATTAAATCCAAATGAATTAATCTTAAATTCCCCCACATTCTGTCTTCTATTACCTGTTACAGAAAAACCACTTTGATTAGGCAAAATTTTCTCTACATTAAATTCATCTATATATCTATTAGGTTTTTCATCTTGTAAATGAAAAAAACGAACCAATAATTCTAACACTAAAAAAGTTATAAAAACGAAAACAGCTATTTTTTTTATAAATTTAAACATATACTAAAATTGAAAATATATAAATGACCTATCAACACCATCATCAAAAAATAAAAGCATAGAAAAAATAACAAGAATATATGTTATATACCTAAACACTTTATTTTTAATTGGAAAAGGATTCCGTTCATTATCCTTTATAATATACTCATAAACTAAAAAAACAGCTAATAATATAAAATAATCAATCATTCTAAACCCTCTTGGGTGTAAATAATACTCATAACTAAAATTAAAAAACATTCGCTGTAAGTAAATATTGGCAATTGAAATAGAGTCACTCCTAAAAAAAACCCAACCAACACAAATAACTGCAAAATTAAAAACAATACTAAAAGGCGCCAAAAACTTAATTCTATTACTCCTATTTTTTAGGAAATAAATTGGTAAAAACAAAACAGCATGAAAAGCTCCCCAAATAATAAAAGTCCAATTAGCCCCATGCCAAAAGCCACTAATTAAAAAAACAATTAAAATATTCCTTATTGTCTTAAATTTACTACCATGAGAACCTCCAAGTGGTATATACACATAATCTCTAAACCAAGTTGAAAGAGAAATATGCCATCGTTGCCAAAATTCACTAACATTTTTAGAAAAATAAGGGAATTTAAAATTACTCATTAATTCAAAACCAAAAAGCTTTGACGTTCCTATAGCAATATCTGAATAACCACTAAAATCGCCATAAATCTGAAAGGCAAAAAAAACAGCTCCCATTATTAACGTAGAGCTTGCATAAGTATCATAATTTATAAAGACATCATCTACTATTGGAGCTAAACTATCTGCTATTACTATTTTTTTAAATAACCCCCATAATATTAATTTTAACCCTTCAACTGCTTGCTTGTATTTAAACTTACGTTTAGAATAAAATTGAGGTAACAAATTAGATGCTCTTTCAATAGGTCCGGCTACCAATTGTGGAAAAAAGCACACAAAAGCCGAAAATGCTAAAAAATCTTTAGTTGGTTCTAATTTTTTACGATAAACATCTATTGTATAGCTAAGTGTTTGAAAAGTGTAAAAACTAATACCTACTGGTAAAATTATATTTAATGAGTTTACACTTAATTCCTTTCCAAAAAAGCTAAATGCATCTATAAAACTATCTACAAAAAAATTATAGTATTTAAAAAACCCTAAAAAACCTAAATTAATAATTACACTTATTAATAAGTATAGCTTTCTTTTTTGTGTAACTTGTTCTTTCTTTAATAAACTACCAATGGTAAAGTCTACTAAAGTGCTAAATATTATAAGTGATAAAAAACGCCAATCCCACCAACCATAAAACAAATAACTTGCAATTACAATAAATAAATTTTGTAGCTTAATATTTCTTATAAACCAATACAATAAAAATGCTACAGGTAGAAAAACAAAAAACTCAATCGAATTAAAAATCATATACTTAATTAATCTTTTAACAATTTAGCTATATAAGTCATAAAATATTTAAAAAACTTACTAAAAATTATTACTACAAATCAACTATATTAAACTCTGTTCTCCTATTTTTCTGATGCTTTTCTTCCTCGCAATATGTAAAATTATCACATTCATTTGTTAAACCGTATTCTCCATAAGCTTCTAACAATAATCTTTCCGATGCAATTCCTTTGTTTATTAGATAATCTACAGTTCGTTGCACTCTTCTTTTAGAAAGCCATAAATTATATGCATCTGTTCCTCTAGAATCTGTATACGATTTTACATTTAATGTTATTGTAGACCTACTTAACAACAATAGAGCTAATTGATCTAAAGTTTGTTTTGATTCTTTATTAAGATAAGATGAGTTTAAATCAAAATAAACATTCCCAATATCTTTAATAGCTTTCTCTATTTGCTGTTTTCTTTTTTCCTCTTTTTGCAACCTCAATTGTTCTTCACTAAGCAATTGTGTATTTTTATTTTCTACTACATTGGCTTCTTGCTCAATATCCCGAGGTAATTCTACAGTAGAATCGGATACATTCTCTTCAATCTTATTTATTACCGATTCTTCTTTTTCTTCTTTAATATATCCTTGTTTAATATTAAATTTATATACAAGTCCTATTCCGTATTGTATATGGTTACTCCTTGTTTTATTTTTATTTATAGACCATTTTCCTGCTGCATTAATATCCATACCTAAATTATTGGTAAACCAAGTTCTAACACCAACTGTTGCATTAAATGTAGTCCTAGAAACATTACTTGCTTCTACATAGCCTATACCAACTCCTAAATATGGGTCAAAAAAATTAGACTCTCCAATTATTTTATTTAAATCGTAGGATAGCCTACTATCAAAAGCTAAATAGTCTGATTCTTCAGTATTTATAGCCTTATCTATTATTTTTCCCTCTTTATATTTATTATAGCTACCGATTAGTTCAATACCTAAACCACTATTAAAATAACGTCCAATACTAATTCTAGATGGATAAGGAAGTGCATTCCAATTATCTTGAACTCTTAAAGGAGTATCAAAAATATTTCCTGAATCGTCTACTATATTATATCCAATACCTAGCATCCAATAATTTTGGTAGCTAGTATCTTCTTCTGCTAATTCTATATTTTGAGAAAAGCCAATAGAAATGCTTAGAAACATTAATAAAAATAATTGCTCACTATAATTTTTCATTTTGTTTAAATACGGCTATTTTAAGTACAAAATTATGATTGCTTAATTTCAAGAGTACTAATTATCCTGTGAAGTGTATTAATAATCGATATAAGAGCTAATATCTATTAATATTGGTAATCTTCTTTTACAAACACTATTTCTTTATCGGTAAGAGGCATTTTATACAGGTAAAATGGTGTAGAAATTGTAGTAGATGATGCATTTTTATTAACCACTTTATCCTCTGTTACTTTTAATATTAATTTTAAGTCTTCTTCCTTATCAAGAGTTAATGCTATTACCTTTCCTTCTTCTTGTTCTCCACTACATAAAGCAATAAGCATACTTTTATTAAAATCTACTCTAGGAACTGCTAACCCAGGCTTACGACTTTTATTTATTGTAGAAAAAAAGCTTTTTAAAGATTTAGCTTCTTTTATAATTTGTATTTCTGGTGTATCTATATTGCTGTAATTATCTTTTATTAGTAATGTAAGTTCACCATCGCCAGCATCCAATGTATTACTTATATTTTTTTTCTGCGCATTACAGGAAAATAAAAGTATGCTAAAAAAAATAAGAATTATATTTCTCATATGCTAATGAACGTTTTTAAACCTATATTCAAATGCCTTTTCGTATACTTTTTCATATAAAGGTAATATTTTTAAAATATCAAACCTATATGCATTTTCTTCAGCATTTTTCTTAAATGCATTAAGCAAGCTTTCGTCTTTTAAAATTTTTAATGCATTAGCAGCCATTTCTTCTACATCTCCAACCTCGCTTAAAAAACCTGTTACACCCTGAATATTTACTTCTGGTATACCTCCTGCATTAGAAGATACTACTGGTGTTCTATTTATCATGGCTTCTAAAGCTGCTAAACCAAAACTTTCTGTTTTAGAAGGCAGTAAAAACAAATCAGAAAAGCATAAAATTTTATCTATTTGATTACTATTTCCTAAAAACAATACTTTATCCGTAATTCCTAATTCCTCGCAAAAATTCTCTGCATTCTCTCGTTCTGGTCCATCACCTACCATTAAAAGCTTCGCAGGTGTTTCTTTCTGAATTAAATTAAAAACTTTTATAACATCAGGAATACGTTTTACTTTTCTAAAATTACTAATATGGGTAATTATTTTCTCATTCTCATCTGCCATTAAAGTACGTTGGCAATCTGTAAATCCTGTGCGATATTTACTCTTATCTATAAAATTAGGAATTACTTCTATTTCTTTTTCTATATTAAATAAATTTAAAGTAGACGCTTTTAAATTTTCAGAGACAGAAGTTACTATATCGGACTTATTAATACTAAAATTAACCGCTGGTTTATAAAATGGGTGTTTACCTACTAATGTAATATCTGTACCATGTAATGTAGTTATCATGGGAATAAATATACCTTCTTCTTGCAACATCTTTTTAGCCATATAACCTGCATATGCATGTGGTATTGCATAATGAACATGTAATACATCTATTTTATGCATTCTTATAGTATCTACTAATTTACTAGATAATGCTAAATCATATGGTTGATGCTGAAATAATGGGTATTCGGGGACATGCACTTCATGAAAATGAACATTGTTATTCAGCTGCTCTAATCGTACTGGTTGCTTGTAGGTTACAAAATGTATTTCATGACCTCTATTAGACAGGGCTATTCCTAATTCTGTTGCCACAACACCACTACCTCCAAAAGTTGGATAACATACAATTGCTATTTTCATCTACTTTTATTTACCATTGACATAATCAATGATTATTATTAAATTTTACAGCCTTTTAGTCTTGTGTAAACACACTTCCTTTCAACCATAACAAAATTAATGTTTAATTTATTATCGCATCGTAAATTGCTTGCTGAATCCTTGTTCTTAACCCAGATTTAACTAAAAGTGTATTAGATGCAGACGGATATGTTCTGTTAGATAAAAAAACATATACTATTTCCTTGTCTGGGTCTGCCCATGTATAAGTGCCTGTAAAACCACTATGCCCAAAACTTTTTCTAGATACACAACCACATGTGGGTCCGCTATCTTTTAATTGAGGCTTATCAAAACCCACTCCCCTTCTTACTCCTTTATCGCAAAAGTAACAGGTGTTAAATTTTTTTATAGTTCTAGATTTAAAATAAGTCTTACCTCCATAATACCCACCTTGCAAATACATCTGCATTATTTTAGCAACATCATTTGCATTACTAAACAATCCTGCATGCCCTCCTACTCCATTTTGCATAGCAGCTCCCATATCGTGTACATAACCTTGTACTCTATCGTATCTGTAATAATTATCTTCTTCAGAAGGAACAATTGTATGTAAAGAAAATTTATTTAACGGATTATAGCTTGTATGGTTAGCCCCTATATTCTTATACAAAAAATTATTAGCCAATTTATCTAACCTAGAGTTATAAGTATCTTCTATATATTTTTTAAATACATAATAAGATACATCACTATATCTATAGCGATTAGATTTTAACTCTTGCCTACCTATTCTATTATATATAGAATCCTTATATGCATCTGTTAAGTATAATTTGTCTGTTACTCTTATAGAGAAACCATCGGTTTTAGTTGTTCTATAAAATTCTGGCGATGGCCTTCTTTTTTTATTTAAAGTACTTGCATAAAAAGCTATCCATGCAGGTAATCTTCCATAATGAGATAATGCTTTTAATACCGTTACATCTTTTAATTCTGATTCTTTGTAAGCAGGAATCATATCACTAAATGTTGTATTTAATGCTATCTTCTTTTCCTCCTCCATTTTCATTACCATCGGTAGTGTTGCTAATATTTTTGTTACAGATGCTAAATCATATACATGCTCCGTTGTTATTTTATCTTTTGAAGTATAGGTTGGTTTCCCAAAGCCTTTATTATAAATTACTTTCCCTTTTCTTGCTATTAATACTTGGGCACCAGGAAACATTAAAGAATCTATCCCTATCTGTACCAAAGTATCTACTGCTTTTAATTTCTCTGAACTTAATCCTACTCGCTCTGGAAAACTATAGCCTAACCTTTTTATAGATTTTAAATTAATAGCCTTATTAACTTTAATATCAGAATTAATAGTCACTGGTAATACCCCTTTAGAAGCTATAGCACCAAAAATTGCCTGAGCTGCTTTTTGCTGTCCTATTTTACTATTCTGATAACCAAGCATAACGGCATCTATATTATCAAAAGAAGGAACATCTAATAACGCATAGGGCTTAGCAAAAACTGTTAGTATTAAATTGGAGTTTCTATTATTAGCTAGTTCTTGAAGCCACAACAGTTCTTTTTTTGAAAACTTATAAGATTTCCATGGACTAGCATTACTCTTATGATACCCAACAATAATAAGATTATATGCCGCTGTTTTTTTACCTATAGTAGCAAAATCTTCTCCCTTTATTTCTGTAACTGATGCATATTTTTTTAACTCATTAACAAAAGGAGCATTATCAGCATCACCCAATTTTACATAAGCAATCTTTTTATTCTTAAGCTTTACAATTGGTAATAATGAAAACTTATTTTTAACAACTGTAATTGCATTTTCTATGGCTTCTTCATATATTAAATCGTTTTCTAACGAGTTTAAATCTACATATAAATTTTTCTCCTCTATAGGTTTATATTGATGTAAACCTGCCTTATATTTTGCCTGAAGTATTTTTTTTACAGAAAAAGATAAACGATCATCACTAATAATACCATAGTTATAAGCTTCTAAAATCTTCTCTTTTGCTTTTTCTATATCCTTCGGCATCAATAAAATATCATTCCCCGCTAAAAAGGCAGCTAACTCTGCATCACCTTCTTCATCTACATTGGCAACGCCTTTCATATTTAAAGCATCAGTAAATACCAATCCTTTATAATTTAATTTATTTTTTAACAGATTTGTAATTATATTTTCTGATAAAGATGATGGGTAACCAACCTTTGTTTCTAAACTAGGAATACTTAAGTGAGCTACCATTATACTGGTTAATCCCTCTTTTATGAGTTTCTTGTACGGATATAATTCTATACTATCTATTCGTTGTTCTGTAAAATTAATAACAGGTAAAGCTAAATGCGAATCTACAGCAGTATCTCCATGCCCAGGAAAATGTTTTCCGCTAGATAATATACCTGCTTTATGCATTCCTTTTATAAATGCAATACCTTTTTGAGCAACATTTTCTTTATCTTCTCCAAAAGAACGATTTCCTATAATTGGATTATTAGGATTTGTATTAATATCTAAAACGGGGGCAAAATTTATATGTACTCCCATCCTTTTAGCATGAAGTCCTATTTGATAAGCTACTTTTTCTACTATAGAATTATCTTTAATAGCACCTAAAGTCATATTCCACGGAAAAGCATAAGTAGAATCTAAGCGCATAGCCAATCCCCATTCTGCATCCATACCAATTAGTAAAGGTGTTTTTGATGCTGATTGATACTCATTTGTAAGTTGGGCTTGGCGTATTGGGCCTCCTTTAGAGAAAATAACTCCTCCAATATTGTATTTCTCTATATATGTTTTTATTTTATTAGTTCCTGTTTTAGTTTCATTAGAACCAACACTAACCATAAATAATTGTCCTATTTTTTCTTCTAAGGACATTGTATCATAGATGGTATTTACCCATTTTTCTTGAGCTACACTATCATTAACTACTAACGGATTAGATTGTGCTCTGGCGTATAGGGCAATAAGGAAGAAAATGAAAAAAGAATATAACCGCATAAAATTTATGAAAAACAACTATTAAATCTATTCATAATGTATTTATACAAATAGAATGCCAAAGTAAAACGTTAATTTTTGATATTAATTTTAAACTATCATAAAACGACCATGCCAACTTTCTTCTGCAGGTACTTCCCAATGATTTAAATATTCTTGCTTATTGGTTACCAAATTATTAAAAACAATTGTTTTCTTAGAAACAGACTTGTTTTTAGCCATTTTCTTAAAATCTATTAATGGCTTATAAGCTACAAATTCTCCTTGTTTATAAGACACATTCATTTTATCCAATAAATCAATATTGTACTTTTTTTCTAAATCTTGAATAAAACGAACCGATGCATCTATAGAACAACCAGAAGCTCCTGCCATTGTCTGGTCTATTGCTATTGTAATAAACCTATTGTACTTTATATCATAACCAGCTCTTAATTCGCTACCATGTGCGGTCCATTCCTGAATAAATTCATTTAAACTATTCTTTACCTCTTCTAATTCCTCCGCATTAAAACTTCTACTGGCTTGGTATACCCAAACTCTTGATGTGTTTGGTAAGGTATCAAAATGTACTAACATAATTATTCTTAGGTTATGAGTATTGTTTAATAAAAAGAAAACAATATTACTTTGTATTCTTTACTATATTTAATTCTATAAATCTTGTGCGTTTGCAATTAATTCTGCAATATCCATTACAGCTACATCAGATTCTTTCTCCTTATTTTTAACACCATCAGTCATCATTGTATTACAAAAAGGACAACCTGCTGCTATTATTTCTGGTTTAGTATCTAATGCTTCCTCTGTTCGTTTAATATTTACATCCATAGTACCTTCTTCTGGCTCTTTAAACATTTGTGCTCCACCAGCTCCACAGCACAGCCCTTTTTTCTTGCAGTTTTTCATTTCTACAAGTTCAGCATCTAATTTTCTTATTAACTCTCTTGGAGCTTCATAAACATTATTTGCTCTTCCTAAATAACACGGGTCGTGGTAAGTAATTCGTTTTCCTTTATAACTACCACCTTCTAAAGACATTTTACCGTCTTCTAATAATTGCTTTAAAAACTGTGTATGATGCACTACTTCATAAGTTCCACCAAGTCCAGGATATTCGTTCTTAATAGTATTAAAGCAATGAGGACATGCGGTTACTACCTTTTTTACCCCATAACTATTCATTACCTCTATATTGGTAACTGCTTGCATCTGAAATAAAAACTCGTTCCCAGAACGCTTTGCAGGATCTCCTGTACAACTTTCTTCAGTTCCTAAAACTGCAAAACTAACATTTGCTTTATTTAGTATTTTAACAAAGGCTTTTGTTATTTTCTTAGCTCTATCATCAAAACTTCCTGCGCAACCTACCCAAAATAACACTTCAGGTTGTTTACCTGCTGCAAAAAGTTCTGCCATAGTAGGCACTTTTAATTCATTGCTCATATAAGTCGTTGCTTTTTATGATTCGTTTTTCCAATTAAGCCTATCCATCTGATTAAAAGGCCAAGGTGCTCCATTATTTTCTATATTCCCCATCATATTATTTAAGTCTGATGGCGCCGCAGATTCTTCCATTACCAAATATCTACGCATATCCATAATAATAGAAAGTGGATCTATACTTATTGGGCAAGCTTCTACACATGCATTACAAGATGTACATGCCCATAATTCTTCATTTGTTATATAATCGCCTAAAAGCTGTTTTCCATCAGCTACAAAACTACCTTTGTTAGCGTCAATATTTTTACCTACCTCTTCTAACCTATCACGGGTATCCATCATTATCTTTCTTGGTGATAGTTTCTTTCCGGTCTGATTTGCTGGACATTCACTTGTACAACGTCCGCACTCTGTACAGGTATAGGCATTTAATAGTTGTACCCAATTTAAATCCGATACATCTGAAGCGCCAAATTTTTCTGGCTCTGGGGCATCTTCCGCTGGTGCTGCATAAGGGTCAGCATCGGGATCCATCATTAACTTTACTTCATTGGTAACAGCTTCTAAATTATCTAACTCTCCTTTTGGTTTTAACTTACCATAATATGTATTTGGAAAAGCTAATAATATATGTAGGTGTTTAGAATAGTATAAATAATTTAAAAAGCATAAGATTCCTATAATATGCAACCACCATGCTACTCTTTCTACTATAATTAAACTAGATATAGACATTCCATCTAATAAAGGCAATAAAAAGCTACTTACAGGAAATGCTCCTGCCTTTACATAATGATCTGCTCCTAATTGCTGTAATTGGTTATCTGCCGCATTCATTACAAGAAAAAGCGTCATTAATATAACCTCAAAATATAGAATAAGGTTAGCATCTGTCTTAGGCCAACCTTTCATTTCCGATTTTATAAAACGTTGTATACGAACAATATTTCTTCTAATCCAAAATATAACAATAGCAATAATGACTAATGCTGCCAATATTTCAAAAGAACCAATTAAAAAATTATAAGCAGCTCCTAAGGGCGCAAATACTCTATGCGTACCAAAAAGTCCGTCTATAATAATTTCTACTACTTCTATATTAATTATAACAAAACCTACATAGACAATAATATGTAAAAAGCCAGCGATTGGTCTTACTACCATTTTTGTTTGCCCCAGGGCTATCTTAGCCATGTTTTTCCATCGCTGCGATTTATTATCACTTACATCTACATCTTTACCAAGATTTATATTACGAAAAAGCTTTTTTACATTAGCTGCAAAAAAACCAATACTTAGTACTAAGATTATTAAAAAAAGTATGTTGGGAATATAATTCATAAATTAATTTTCTACTTTTTCAGCTGGATCATTTTCTGGTAAATTATACTGTTTTTGTTTTTTTCCAAAAACTGAAACATTTACATAACGCTTAGGGTTTAAACGAAAGTCTTGCAATAATAAATCTAACTCTTTAGATGCATCTGTTAAATTAGCATACAACTTTTCATCGTTCATTAATTTACCTAAAGAACCTTCTCCTTTTTCAATTTTTGCAAGTAAAGCATCTAAATTACCTACCGTAGATTCTAATCTTTTTAATGTACTTCCTAAACCTGCATTGGATATAGAATCTGATAATTTTGAAAAATTATCAGTAATAGTTCCTATATTTTTTATGGAGCTACTTAAACTTTCTTTATTTCCGCCTAGTAAACTATTTAAAGTGGCTGCACTACCTTTAAAACTATGCATTACCAAATTTAAATTACTTATGGTCTCTCTTAAATCTCCTTTAGCTTTATCGTCTAAAATCTCGTTAAAGTTAACCAATAATGAATCTGCATTAGATACAGCTCCTTCAATTTTTGTTTTTAAAGGCCCTAATTGTTGTTGTACCAAATCTGTTAACCCAGACTTTGTATTTGTTATTAAGGTATCTTTTGTTTGCGCAGGAGCAGCACCATCAAAAACTGGTTTTATCTCTATTCCTTTTCCTCCTAATATACCAGTATCATAAAGCTCTGCCTTACTATTTTTAGAAAACACAAAACTATTTTCTACAGAAAATGTTACTAACAAATTCCCTTTAGTATCTTTAAATCTAATATCTTGTACTTTACCAACTGTTAAACCATTTATGGTTACTGGTGTTCCTACCTGTAAACCACCAACATGATCATATACTGCGTACAATGTTTTATTATTGTCAAAAATAGATGTTGATTTTAAGTAGCTAAAACCTAAAATAAATAATAAGATTCCACCAATTACTATAATACCTGTTTTAATTTCTCTGGATATTTTCAAAAGGATATTTTTTTAGGTTCTAAACAAAATTAGAAATATTTTTCATACAACGGGTATTATTCTGACACGTATTTAATTGCTTCTTTAATAGGTATACGCTGTCCATCTTTATAAGCTACTATGTATGAGGTTGTATAGCCTTTTACATCAGCATTAGATTTTAACAGTTTAGCTTGGGTATATGAGTTTGTATTACCATACAAATATCTATACAAATTATTATATGGCTCTTTAGATAATTTATTTAAACCTTTAAAATTACCAGATACTAAAGGAATATTTTTTGAACTAGCTAATAGCTGAACCTTAAATACAATATTAGCCTTACTTACTGGCGTTTTAACTTCCTCTTTTTTAACAACTACCGGTTTTACCTCTTTCTTAGACTCTTCCTTTTCTGTTGCAACAATTTTTACTGGTGTTGGTGTTGTTTTCTTAGGTGTATTTTTTACTATCGGTTTTTCTATTTCTTTTTTAGGCTCTTGTTTTTTAGGCTTCTTTTTAGGCGTAGACTTCACAACTTTTTCTTCTGTAGATGAAGATGAAATGTTTAATGCGTTTTTATAACTTAAAATAGCTTCTGCAATAGCATTTCCCATTTCTGACTGACCATTTCCTGAATTTAAATATGCGCCTTCAGATTTATTCGTAAGAAAACCTGCTTCTACCAAAACACTTGGCATAAAAGTCTGGTGTAAAACAATAAAACCTGCTTGTTTTACTTTTCTATCTTCTCGTTTTAATTTCTTAGAAAAATTACTCTGAATTTCTTTTGCCAGTAAAATACTTTGATTCAAAAATTCTTCTTGCATTATAGTTAAACCAATTACAGACTCTGGGGAATTAATATCATACTCTGCATACTTAGTTTCATAATCATCTTCTAAATAAATTGCTGAGTTTTCCTTTTTTGCTATATCAAAATTTTGCTTATTGGCATGTAATCCTAATACAAATGTTCCTGCACCATGCGCATCTGAGGTATGAGAATCGCAATGAACAGACACAAACAAATCTGCATTTGCCTTATTGGCTATTTCTCCACGCGCATACAAATCTACAAACGTATCGTCCTTTCTAGTATAGATAACCTTAATATCTTTATTTTTACTAA
Organism: uncultured Cellulophaga sp.; assembly: GCA_947492955.1. Taxonomy (GTDB): domain Bacteria; phylum Bacteroidota; class Bacteroidia; order Flavobacteriales; family Flavobacteriaceae; genus Cellulophaga. The sequence goes on from CANLOV010000003.1 coordinate 15,446, forward strand.
GGATTTCACCTACTTTTAGAACAATATTTAATGCTATATTTTTTTCTAGATAACCATTTCCTAAATTTCCAGGATCATGCCCTCCATGTCCCGCATCTAAAACAACAACAAAAGCATCATCAACTATCTCTTTTTCAATACTTTTGCTAAAAGAAAACAAAAAACCAATACCTAAAAAAAGTAATATAAAATAAAATTGTTTCTTTTTCATAAAATGACACTAGGTTAAATCTATTAAATAAATGGTTAAAATTATTGTAATGTCCTATATACAGAACAAAAAATATATGTATGTTTGGCTTCGTAAAATAAGACCATATTATTACAAAAATAGGATATATAGCATTGCAATCAAATAAACAGCATCTACTTTTAATTTTTCTGCTATTTTTAGCAGCTGTCCCTGTATTTTCTCAGGAAGACAATATTAATGATCTTCCTGCTACTGTAATACAAGACACCCCATTACCTGTTAAAATATTTAAGGACACAATAATTGCGCCAGAAATTCCATCTTACTTATACGATAATATCGTTAAACAAGATTCTATTATAGCCGATTCTTTAAATAAAAAGCAGCCATTATTATTAGATGAAATAAAATATAAAGCAACTGATTACGCTAAACTGAGTCAAAAAGACCAAAAAATATATTTATATAATAATGCCGAAATTTATTATCAAGATACAGAGTTAAAAGCTGGCATTATTATTATGGACTACATTAAAAATGAAGTATATGCTGGTAGAATAAAAGATTCTACAGGTACATATACTCAAACTCCTTATTTTAAGCAAGGTACAAATGAGGTTCGTCCAGACTCCATACGATTTAATTTTGACACCCAAAAAGCTCTTATCTGGAACTCCAGAACAGAACAACAAGCAGGACTTGGTTCTTTAGGTAGTGACGCTATGAAAGTTTATGCAGACATTACTAAAAAAGAAAATGATTCTGTTTACTTTTTACACGAGGGTAAACTTACAACATCTAAAGATACTGTAAATCCTGATTATTATATTAGAATACGAAAAGCTAAGTTTGTTCCTAAAAAGAAAATTATTGCAGGTTTTAGCAACATATATATTGCAGATGTTCCTACCCCTATCGCATTGCCTTTTGCTTATTTTCCTTTAACCGTTGGTAGAACAGCAGGGCTTATAATGCCAACTTTTGGAAACGACCCTAACAGAGGCTATTTTCTACAAAATGGTGGCTATTATATACCCATAAACGACCATGTAGATTTAAACTTAACCGGAGACTTTTATACCAATGGTAGTTACGGTTTTAGAGGAGAATCTGTGTATATTAAGCGCTACAAATTTAGAGGGAATATTAATTTTAGCTTTGAAAATATAATTAGAAGCCAAAAGGGGTTTGATGACTTTTCTAGAAGTACATCCTACCAAGTACGTATATCTCATAGTCAGGACCCAAAATCTAATCCAAACTCTAGATTTTCAGCATCTGTAAACCTGGGAAGTAATAATGTTTTTACTAACTCACTAAATCAGGTAAATACACCAAATAGATTAAATAACAATTTATCATCCTCTATCTCTTACTCCAAAACTTTTCCGGCATATCCGTCTGTTAATTTAAGTTTATCTGCTACACATAACCAAAATATTAGTGCCCAAAACTCTGGTACAGATGTAGAAAATATAAATTTAACATTACCAACTTTAACAGCAAGCATGGAACGTATTTTCCCTTTTGCTAAAAGAGATGGTATAAAAAAAGGTGTAATTCAGAACATTAATTTCCAATACGATGTTAATGCTAGTAACACCATAAAAACATCGCAAGACGATTTTTTAAGTAGCAGAATGTTTAAAAATGCAAAAGTTGGTGCCAAACATAGACTACCGATTAGTACTAATTTAAAAGTTGCTAAATATTTTAGTGTTAGCCTTGGAGGTACTTATGAAGACAATTGGACTTTAGAAACATTTAGACAACGTTTTGACACTGAAGAAAACAAAGTTGTAAGAGATACCATAAAAGGCTTTGATCGTTTTAACAAGTATAGTTTAAACGCTAGTATAACAACAAATATATATGGTACGTTTACACGTGGTGAAGACAAAAAAATACAAGCCATACGCCATGTAATGCGCCCCTCTATAAGCTACGGATACGCTCCTTCTTTTGAGCAATTTTATGACTCTTATGAAAACGCAAATGGGGATATGATTCAGTATAGCAGATTTGAAGGAACATTAAATGGCGCCCCTAGTTTAAACAAGTCTAATTCTCTTAACTTATCTATTGCTAATACATTAGAAGCTAAAGTTAGATCAAAAGATTCTACGGATTTAGAACCTAAAAAAATATCTTTATTAAAAAACTTTACAGTATCTACTGGTTATAATTTTGAATCTGACTCTTTAAAACTTAGCCCTTTACGGCTATCTGGTGGTACAGCTATTTTAAAAGAAAAGATGGCCATTAATTTTTCTGCAAATTTAGATCCATATGCTATTGATAATAATGGAACCAGAATTAACACCTTTAATATAGATAATGGAGGTAGCCTATTAAGATTAACTGGAGCAAATGCAAATGTTAGTTACTCTTTAAGTAGTAAAGATTTTGACAAAAATATTAAAAAGGGAGACAAAGAAGAGGAAAATAGTTTTTCAGCAGCTAGTGGAGGTAGAGCAGATGATTTATTTGGTAGAGCAGATAACTTTAGCGACCAAAGAACCAGAAGTGATGATAACAAAGATGATGATAATAAAGAGGCCGAATTATACGGAAATAAACTTCCTTGGGATTTACGTTTAGCCTATACCGTTAGCTATATTAATAGTAAAAGACAAAATGATATTAGTAATAATTCGTTAATGTTTTCTGGTAATATTGAACTTACTCCCAAGTGGAAAGTGGGCGCTTCTTCTGGTTACGATTTTAAAGGAAAAGGATTTACACTTACACAACTCAGGTTTGAAAGAGATTTGGATAGCTTTAGAATAAACTTTAACTGGACTCCATTTGGCAATAATGAAAGTTGGTTTTTCTTTATTGGAATTAAAAGTTCCATACTTAGTGACTTAAAATGGGAAAACAGGAGTCAACCTAGAAGAAGGTAAATTTAAAAAACACCTATTATTTATTGATTTAATACTTCGAATGAAAAAAATAATAAACACACCAAATGCTCCTGCTCCTATTGGGCCATACAACCAAGCCGTTTTAACTGGAAACACTTTATATATATCTGGCCAGATCCCTATAAACCCTATAACAGGAGGCCTTGTACAAGGAGATATCAAAAAAGAAACTCAACAATCAATGCAAAACCTAGAAGCTATCCTTACAGCTGCAGGCATGACCTTTGAAAATGTTGTTAAGTCTTCTATTTTTGTGAAAGACATGCATCAATTTGCAGAAATTAACGAAATTTATGGTAGTTATTTTAATGTTGATACAGCTCCTGCCAGAGAAACTGTAGAAGTGGCTAACCTACCCAAATTTGTAAACGTAGAAATTTCTATGATTGCAGTAAAATAAAATATTATTTTTAAGCTTACTTTTTATTTAAGCTTATTGATATGATAGGTTACTAAACCTTCTATTGGTCTTCTTGTAAAGTTTCCTACTTTATAACCTAGTTCCTGTGCTACTTCTTTTATTTCTTCTTGTGCAAAATATGCCACAGAACCCGCAAAATGAACAGGTATATTTTTTAATTCTTCTTTAAACTGAAGAATCATATTTTTAGAAAACACTCTAACACCTTCTTTTATAAGTTCTCTCATATAAGGGTTTTCTTTATGAGCAAACATAAACTTAGCAAAAGTTGCTAAATAAGCATTAGGATTTTCTTCTTTATACAAATTATGCTTAATAACATCTGCCTCTAAATTGTACTCTTTACTAAAAAGTTCTCTTAAACTTTCTGGCATATGCTTAAAGTAATATCCTTTTATAAGTTCTTTACCATAATAATTACCACTAGCATCATCCATTAAAGTATAACCAAGAGATAACACACGCTGGTGTAATTTAGAACCATCAAAATAAGAACAATTAGAACCTGTTCCCATAATACAAACTACCGCAGCTTCCGTCTCATTATTAATAGTAGAATAAACAGCCGCTAAGGTATCTTCTTCAACAACTATTTCTATAGCTTTTGAAAAAATTGAATGTAACACTCCATCTAAAGATTTTTTAGGAATTTCTGTTCCACAACCAGCCCCATAAAAATATACATGAGTTACCTTTTCTTTATTCTCTGTAAGCACACTACTTTCACCAATTCGTTCTGCAAGTTCTTCTTCAGATAAAATAGCAGGGTTTAAGCCCTCAGTCCTTATTTTATCAAATAACTGGTTACCTTTACTATCTACTGCAATCCAATCACACTTAGTAGAACCACTATCAACAACTAGTATCATATATAATATGCTTTTTATAAAAAAAGCCCTAAAAACAAGCATTAAAAACTCATTTTTAGGGCATATATCAATTAATAATTATTATAATTTAGAAACGTGCTGCGTTAAATCTAACATTTTATTAGAAAAACCTGCTTCGTTATCGTACCAAGATATTAATTTAAAGAATCCTGGATTTAATTCTATACAAGCACCAGCATCAAAAATACTAGTTCTAGAATCACCGATAAAATCCTGAGAAACAACAGCTTCTTCTGTATAACCTAAAACACCAGCTAATTCACCTTCAGAGGCAGCTTTAAATGCTTTCTTTATATCTTCTAATGAAGTTTGCTTGCTTGTTTTAACAGTTAAATCTACTACAGAAACATCAGCTGTAGGTACTCTAAATGCCATACCCGTTAATTTTCCTTCTAAAGCAGGGATTACTTTTGTAACTGCTTTTGCTGCACCTGTAGATGCTGGAATAATATTTAACATTGCACTTCTACCACCTCTCCAGTCTTTTCTAGAAGGACCATCTACTGTCATTTGAGTAGCAGTAGTAGCGTGTACTGTAGTCATTAAAGCTTCTTCTATGCCAAAATTATCATTTAACACCTTAGCTAAAGGAGCTAAACAGTTTGTAGTACAAGATGCATTAGAAACAATAGTGTCAGAAGATTTTACTTCTGTATGGTTAACTCCCATTACAAACATTGGAGCATCTTTAGAAGGAGCAGATATTACTACTTTCTTAGCACCACCATCTATATGGTATTGAGCTGTTTCTAATGTAGTAAAGATACCTGTACATTCAGCAACGATAGAAGCACCTACTTCATCCCACTTACATTGTTTTGGATCTCTTTCAGCAGTTATACGAACTACTTTTCCATTTACTACTAAGTTTCCACCTTCTATTTCTACAGTTCCATCAAATTTTCCATGAACAGAATCGTATTTTAATAAATATGCTAGGTGCTCAACATCTAATAAATCGTTGATAGCAACTACATCTACATCTCCTCTTTTTACACTTGTTCTAAAAACTAATCTTCCAATTCTTCCGAACCCGTTAATTCCTATTTTTAAATTTGACATTTTACTTTATTTATGATTAAAATTATGTGGTCATTATATCAGAAACCCTTATGAGTTCTTTATCTATTTTTGTATGCCCTTTTATGGCTTCGCTAATTGGTGTCAAAGTTATGTTATTATCTTGTATTCCCACCATAAGCGTAGACTTTCCTTCCAACAAAGCCTCTACCGCTTTTACTCCCATTCTACTTGCTAATACACGATCAAAACATGATGGTGCACCGCCTCTTTGCATATGTCCCAATACAGATACACGTACATCGTATTTAGGAATGTGCTCTTCTACATATTCTTTTAGTTGAAAAACATTTTTACCTGCTGTATTTTCTCCTTCTGCAACAACAACTATACTAGAAGATTTCCCTGAAGCATCACTTCTTTTTAGCGACTCTAACAAACGATCTAATCCTAAATTTTCTTCTGGAATTAAAATCTCTTCAGCACCAGCTCCTACACCAGCATTTAATGCTATATGCCCTACATCTCTTCCCATAACTTCTACAAAGAAAAGCCTGTTATGCGAACTCGCCGTATCTCTAATTTTATCTATAGATTCTACTACAGTATTTAATGCTGTATCAAAACCTAATGTATAGGTTGTTCCAAAAATATCGTTATCTATAGTACCAGGTATTCCTATAACAGGAATATTATATTCTTTATTAAAAAGCATAGCTCCGGTAAAACTACCATCACCACCAATAACAACTAAAGCCTTAATCCCAGCAGATACTAATTGTTCATATGCTTTTTTTCTACCTTCTTCTGTTTTAAAATCTGAACATCTGGCAGATTTTAAAATAGTTCCTCCTTTATTAATAATGTTATTTACACTACGAGCATCCATCGGCTTAAAATCTCCTTCTATCATGCCTTGGTATCCTCTGTAAATACCTACACATTGTATTTCGAGATAAGCACATGTACGAACTACTGATCGTATGGCTGCGTTCATTCCTGGAGAATCTCCTCCAGATGTAAATACTCCTATTTTATCTATGTTTGTATTCATTATAATTTTGAAAGTGCAAAATTAGCAAACTTATTTCAATAAAAAGAATAGATAAAGCCATTACTTTGTTAAACAAAAAAACTCTAACGTTTTCGTTACTATTTTTAGTAAATAAGTAAAAAATAAAACATTTAGACCCTATGTTTTTCTGTTTAATTTTTAGATTGAAACTGAATTATACCATCTTTACCCATACTACTGATAGTGCTTTTTTCTTTAGACTCTTCCTCTTCTAATCCTTTCTTTCTAAATATTTTCCTGATTAATTCTTTAAAATTATTAAAATCTACTTCATAAGAAAGTCCTATCCCTTGAGTATACCCTTGGTTGTTGTCTACTAAAAATTGCTGAATCTCGTTTTCTCTATTAAATATTTTAGCACTTAATGTACCTTCTTCATTTAGCAAAATTTCTACCTCAACATCACCAGCTACCACAGTTTCACTAACCCCTCCTACAGGTACTCCTAATTTTCCATTAATAAGTATGCGATCACTTATTCTTGTAGATACAGTTACTCCTAACCTATTTTCCGTTTGTACCTCTGCATTAGGATTTGCCCCTCCTTGTTCATAAGAAACTCCAAAATTTAACTTATCATTTTCTCCTCCTAATACCTGATTTAATAATCCCGATGCCGTTTGTAATAAATTCCCTGTTACTGCTTGCTGATTAATGCCAGATTCTTCGTCTACAAAAGTTCCTTGCGCTAACAAGAAAAAAGCATTCCGTTCTTCTACCGTTGGATCTTGCAGCTTATATTCTAACTCCGATTTAATAATTGAACTAGTACCAGGAAAATCTATATTAAATGCTATTGTAGGTCTTTCTAATTCTCCTTCTAATTGTAAAACAACATCTGTTGCTATACGTTTTGTATACCCATTATTATCTAGTAAAGGAGCAGGGTTGGCATTTAAAGAATAGATTGCTTCCATATTTAATCTTGCTGCTAAAGGATCTCCTTCCCAAACAACGGTTCCTCCTGGTTTTACCTCAAACGTTTTGTCTATTACTCCTCCAAATTTATGATTATACTTCCCAGTAACTGTAACAAACTCTCCGTACATATTAAATTTACCTCGGGTATTTATTTCCATTAATAAAATACCTTCCCCAGTTCCTTTAAGTGAACTTCCTGTTTTTTGATCTACAACTATTTGTACCTCTGCTTCTGGTGTAACCGCTAAATCAAAGGCTAATTCTAATCCTTGATAATCATCTAATACACGCTGCTCTTCTAATGTTTTAACATCACTTTTTTCTATAAAATTGATAAAAGAATAATCGCCAATACTGGCTACATCACTAATTGGTATTTTTAATGAGGTTCCTTTAGCAGTTGACCCTTCTACAGTTATATTTAATGCTTTTGTAGAACCGTATATTCTTCCTAAACCATTTAAAAAACCTTGCCCATAATAGAGTGCTTCCTCTTCATAATCTGTATTCAATATTAAAAAACGATTATTATTGGTATCTACATTTAAATCTAAATTCCAACTAGCAAAGGCTTTATGACTTATAGTACCATCTAATGTTGCTCCTGTTTTTTCTGCTATATCTGTTAAACCAATATTTTCAAAACTAAAGGTTTGATCATACAAACGAACTCTTGATCTAGGGGCAAAGCTATAATCTACATTTAAATATGGTATGCCAATACCTGCATTATTTAAAGTTAGTAACCCATTTATCTCAGGATCCCCTATCTCTCCTTTAATCTGCGCACTTCCATTAATTTTTCCTCGTATATTAGAAATTACACCTTCTCCAAGTGGACTAAATGGCTCTAATCCTAAACCATTGAAATTAACCAATAAGTCTGCTATTGGTTTTTTATTTTTCATGGTAACATTACCTAGTATACCTAATTTTTCTATATTATTCTCTGTTAATTGCCCATTCACCACAAAATCTGACAAATCTTTATTCCCTACAATTCCCATGGTTAAATCTCCAAGGCGAATATTATTTATTCCAAAATCTGCAATCTCTAAATTAGATGATGGCAAATACACATTATCTCTTTGTAAAATATGAAGAGAACCGTTAACCCTACCATCTAATTTAAGGCTATCTATTTCTGGTGTTATCTTATTTAAGGACACTATTTTAAACTGTAATTGTACATCTTTATATGAAGAGTCTATTAATGTACCGCGCAATCGTATTTGCTCTTCTACCTCATTATTCATTACAATTTCCTGAATCGTAATACTATCTAATGTCTTATTAAAAATAACTTTATTCTTATTATCCCCTTTTTTATTTAAAACCCATTTATTATTCTTAAAATTAATATCAGACTTTTTTAATCCTATTACAGACTTATTGTCTTTATTAAATGTGTGATAAAAATTTAAATTGTAACTATCGTTATACTTTTTTCCTCCTTTAAATTCCGTTCTAAAAAACAGGGTGTCTTTTAATGTAGTATTTATTAAATTAAAGTCCCTAGCTTCATAATACTTTGTTGCCGCATTTTCTATAGACACATATGTATTAAACAATGGGTTTTTGTTATCTATTTTTACATCTATATTATCTAATACATTACCGAAGGCTTTTATATTGGGAGATTTAAACGTTAATTTAAAATCTCCTTCATCGGCAATAATATTTCCTTTAATAAAAGTATTAGCTCCAAACTTAACTTCTGGAAAAAACACATCTACTATTTTATTATATATCTTAAAATTAAAAGCTAAACGCTGTCCTTCAGAAATTTCGAAAGGTCTATAATTTGTATAAATACTCCCTATAGAATTTTGAACGAGTTTCCCTAATTCGTTTATTCTAAATTTCCCCTTTAAATATCCGGTGATAATATCTGGAGAATTTATAGTTATAGTCCTAATGGTATCTTTATCGAAAATAGAAGACACTTTAAAATCATCAAAATAATAGATGTCATTTTTATTTTGATAATTGGTCTTCGTGAATTTAATATCACCTACAATATTATCTACTGAGCTTCCAGAAATATCCATATTTATATCTCCTTTAAAAATAGAAATACTATCCGAAATAAAATTTAACTTCTTTAAATCTGCATAATCTACAGATGCTATAAAATTTAAATTACTTTGGTTTTCACTAAAATCTGCTAAGCCCTTAAAATTAAGTTTTAAATTATCATCATTACTTACCAAAGAACCATCGAACAATAGCTCTTTAAGTATACCTGAAACCTTTAAATTTTTATATTCATATCCGTTATAATTTACAGAATGTACTTCTCCTATAACTTCTGTATTTAAAGTTTCTAGTACTAAACCTAAACCTTCTACATTAAAATCTAGACTAGTTTTTCCTAATTTTTTGTCATTTGCTAATTCTCCTAAATCAAAATCTATAAAAGAAACAAAACCTCTATATGAAGCTGCATCTATATCATTAATATTCGTAATCTGTAAATCTGAATAGCTATTCCCTATTGCTGTGTTTAAATTTATTTTGGAATCTATAGATGTTTCTGTAATTAAAGCATCTCCCCTCATTGTAAACTGCCCTAACTTCTCAAAAGAAGATGGTAATGTTTTCCCTAAAATTTCTGGTAATAAACCTCGAAGCTGGTAATAACTAGATGTTAAGTTTTTAATATTTGCATTTAACAAAAAAGGCTCGGCTTTAGTAAATAGGTTTTTAAAATTAAAATTACCTCTAATCCCTGTATGATCAGATTGTAAAAAAAGATTTGTTGTATTTAAATCGTTTAAAACACCGCTAACATCCGATGAAAAAGCAACTTTCCTTCCTTTTCCAAACTGGTTATACACCAAGTTTACCTCATCTAAAGCAATAGTAGACTCGTTAAAAGATGCGTTTACTTTTACCTTATTTAAAAAATCTTTAAAATCTTTTCTATCATAATTAAAAGCAAGTTTCCCTTTTAAAAACGACAATGGAGTTTTTATACTTAAAAAATTAAAGAGCATCTGTTGTTTAGTATACCTAAACTCTGTTGCTAATTTTTCTACTACTAAACCTTGCTTACTTTGTAATGATAATGCTTGTACATTTACATTTACTTCTGGTCCTAATATGGTAAAATCTGTAGCGGCTATTTTTAAATCTTTAAAATTTAATCTTTCTGGTCGCTGTAAATTTTCATCAATAAGCTTAAAATTACTATTTAAGATTTGCACATTAGAAGACGATAAGAAAAAATGGGGCTTATCTGGTGCTCTTGGTTTTCCACTATCTAATTTATCCACAAATACTTCTAAGTTACTATCTCTACGCCCCTTATATGTCTTTAACTTAAAAATAAGTCCATCGGCTTCTATATCTCCAAATTCTAACTTTCCGTTTACTAAATTTTTAACACTTAATATAGACGTGGTAAGCTTATCCACATAAAACAAAGTATCCTTTTGGTAATCTTCTATATACACTCCTTTTAGAGCTGTATCCCAAGTTAATAAAGAAAGTTTTAGTTTATCTACTGTTATATTAGTACCATATTTATTATTAACAGTATCTGTGGCGTAAGCGGCTAAACGCGTTTGTACAAAAGGTAAAGACAAAATAAGAGTACCAAAAACACATATTAGTAAAATAACTAATAATGTTCGTATCAATATTTTTCTTAGTTTTTTGATAGGTGTTTATGTTTTACCTTTGTTTCTTTCAATTTTTATTCCAAACCCTAATGGAAAACGAACATATTTACATCTTAGCCATAGAGTCTTCTTGTGACGATACTTCTGCTGCCGTTTTATGTAATGATAAAAAGCTTAGCAATGTTGTTGCTACGCAAAAAATACACGAAGAATACGGCGGTGTTGTTCCCGAACTTGCTTCTAGAGCACACCAGCAAAATATTGTCCCTGTAGTTTCCCAAGCCTTAGCAAAGGCAAATATCGATAAAAAACAATTATCTGCCATAGCTTTTACGCGTGGACCTGGTCTTATGGGTTCTTTATTAGTAGGTACGTCTTTTTCTAAGTCTTTGGCCTTAGGATTAAACATTCCTTTAATAGAGGTAAACCACATGCAAGCTCATATTTTAGCACATTTTATTAAAGAAGAAAATGGAAAAATCCCTAGCTTTCCTTTTTTAGCAATGACAATAAGTGGCGGACACACCCAAATTGTATTAGTTAAAAATTATTTTGATATGGAAATATTAGGAGAAACTTTAGACGATGCCGTTGGCGAAGCCTTTGATAAGAGTGCAAAAATATTAGGGTTACCCTATCCAGGTGGCCCTTTAATAGACAAGTATGCTCAATTAGGAAATCCTAAAGCTTTTCCTTTTCCTAAACCTAAGGTAGGCGAGCTTAATTTTAGCTTTAGTGGTTTAAAAACTAGTATCTTATACTTTATTCAAAAACAAACTAAAGAAAACCCTAATTTTATTACTGAAAACAGAAATGATATCTGTGCCTCTATACAGCATACTATTATTAATATTTTAATGGATAAACTAAAAAAGGCAGTAAAACAAACTGGTGTAAAACAGATTGCTATTGGTGGTGGTGTATCGGCTAATTCTGGAATTAGAAAAGCATTAGAAGAAGGCGAAAAAAAATATGGCTGGACATCTTATATTCCAAAATTTGAATACTGCACAGATAATGCTGCTATGATTGGTATTGTTGGTTATTTAAAATACAAGGAGAAGAATTTTACAGACCAAAGTGTAACTGCGCAACCTAGATATGTAATTAGTTAGAGAAAGAACAATTATTGTAAATAAACCTATATTTAGAATAAATTAAATAATAAAAATAAAACATGCAGCTTTTTTACAATCCCGACTTAGACAATAATTTTTCTCAATTTGTTTTTCCTGCTCAAGAAAGTAAACATATTGTAAAAGTGCTCCGTAAAAAAGAAGGAGACATCCTTACTATAACCAATGGCAAAGGGTTGTTTTTTGAAGCTAAAATTTTAATTGCTGACATAAGAAAATGTAAAGCTGAAATAATTGATATCACTAAAAAACACCAAAAAGCACATTGGTTACATTTGGTGGTGGCTCCTACAAAAATGAACGACCGTTTTGAGTGGTTTTTAGAAAAAGCTACCGAAATTGGAGTTAATGAAATTACTCCTATTATTTGCGACCATTCTGAACGTAAGATTGTAAAAATAGAACGCATGGAAAAAGTAATTTTAGCGGCCATGAAACAATCTTTACAAGCCTATTTACCTAAACTAAATAGCCCTGTAACATTTAAAGAATACATAAATACTCCAAAAGAAGGTTTACTATTTATTGCCCATTGCGAAGAAGAAGAAAAAGTAGAACTTAAAAGACGTGTAGCCGCAGATAAAGATGTTACCATACTTATTGGACCAGAGGGAGATTTTTCTACTTCCGAAATAAAAACAGCCTATGACAATGGCTTTTTACCAGTTTCCTTAGGCGAAAATCGTTTACGAACAGAAACTGCTGCTATTTTTGCTTGTACTACAGTAGCATTAATAAATAACGGATAAAAAAATCCGCACTTCTTTGATAAGGGCAAAGAAATGCGGACCAACAATCAACAAAAAACACTAAACTATCTTTCCAGTGCTACTTTTGTAGCTCCCGTAATATCATTCAAATCATCTTCTATTAATAGAATTAATTGGATTGCTTCATTATTTGTAACTATAGCAGGTATATCTATATATGATTTCCCTTTTTCCATTGCTAATATTTCTAGCTTTTGTGCAACAACTATATTACTATTCTTTAATGTTCTATTACTATTTTCTCCTCGTTTTACATAAGTAGTTCGCTGATCTAAAACCAAAATAGTTTTTAGTTGTTTGTTTTTAATATCACCCAAAACAGTAAAATCAAAAAACACTTTTCCGTCCTTAATTATTGTATTAGAAACGCTAACTTTATTTGGCGCCTTTACACCTTTATAAGCGTTAACTTTTGCATACATTTTAGATGCATTAGAACCCACAAAATGCTCTTTTCCGTTTACCACCAATTGTGGCGTATAATTACTTCTATTTCTAAACTTATAATTATAAAAACTTTGCTTAGTAACAAACTCTTTTTTACTAAATGGATCTTCCCAACCTATATAATTCCAATAATCTACATGGTAGGATAAAGCAATTACCTCTTTCTTATATTTCTTTTTCATTTGATCTAGCAAAACATCAGCAGAAGGGCAACTAGAACATCCTTGCGATGTAAATAACTCTAAAACCACAAAAGGTTCATAGATACCAGTCTCGGCTATTTTTTTTACCCCTACCCCTTCTTCAGAAGAACTTTTAAAAGCCATAATTCCTAGACTCACTAAAACTAATACTACAATTATAATTTTTTTAAACATGATAATTATTACATTTGGAATACTATAATAGTTCGGTCTAAAATGAAGCAACTTACAATAGCATTCCTTTTTTTAACTTTTTTTATGATTTCGCCTATTTTTTCACAAAAAATTGGCATTCTTAAATACAGTGGTGGTGGCGACTGGTACGCTAACCCTACAGCTATTCCTAATTTAATTCAGTTTTGCAATAAAAACAGTGGCACAAAAATAGATGCAAAACCAGAGGCCGTAGAAGTGGGTAGTAGTAGTATTTTTCAATACCCATTTTTACATATGACAGGGCACGGAAATGTTGTTTTTTCTAAAAAAGAAGCAGAAAACCTTAAAACTTATCTATTTTCTGGCGGTTTTTTACATATAGATGATAATTATGGGATGGAACCTTACCTTAGAAAAGAATTAATAAAAGCATTTCCTAATAACGAATTGGTAGAAATAGGTGCTAATCATCCTATATTTTCTCAGAAATATAAATTCCCTAAAGGACTCCCTAAAATTCATGAGCACGATGGTAAAAGACCGCAAGCCTTAGGTATATTTCATGAGAACAGATTAGTTTTACTATTTACTTATGAATGCGACTTAGGAGATGGCTGGGAAGATGTATCGGTACATAACGACCCAGAAGAAGTGCGTTTAAAAGCTTTACAAATGGGAGCCAATATTATAGAATATGCATTTAAAAATTAATACATATTCTACAATCATTATTATAAATTAATAAATCTAAAATATACTTGCAACTTAACCATTACAATACCACTTTTTTAAAACGTAGTTTCCCAGTAGTATTAGTTTGTGATAATGTTACAAACGCACCAAACTTAGGAAGCTTATTTAGAATATCGGATGCTTTTGGAGTACAAGAGCTTATACTTTGCGGTACAAATATTTCTTTAGGCAGAAAAATGACTAAAACCTCTAGAGCCACAGAAAAAGTAGTAAACTATTCTATATCCGAATCTATAACTACAGTCATTACTAATTTAAAAAGCAAAAAATATCAAATTATTGCTTTAGAAATAACAGATACTAGCAAAGCTATTCACAACTTTAAATTTTCAACAGATAAACCCATAGCATTAGTTATTGGCGATGAAAACTTTGGCGTTGCGGAAAATATTTTAGAATTATCCAATGATATTATACATATAGATATGTTTGGGAATAATAGTAGTATGAATGTGGTACAGGCAACTAATATTGCTTTATACGAAATAACAAAACAGTTATTGTAAATTACAAATCCTAGAAATCTAATTTCTCATTTTCGCTCTAAATCATTAGCTTAGCTTTATAAATTTATAAGAGTGACTTCTAACACAATTTCAAACGGTATTTTAAGAGCAGTAGGAATTCTTGTTGGTATATTAGTTTTGCTCTATTTTTTATACACCATACAATCGGTATTAGCCTATTTAGCCATTGCTGCCGTAATAGCCTTAATTGGCAGACCTTTGGTTTTATTCTTAAGACGAAAATTAAAGTTTCCTAACATATTAGCTGTATTAGCTACCATGCTACTTTTAGGAGGTATTATAGTTGGGATTATTGCCTTATTTATACCCTTACTAATACAACAAGGTCAAAACTTATCCCTTTTAAATATTGATGCCTTACAAGGAAACGTAGAAAATCTTTATCAGCAAATAACAGAGTATTTTGGAATAACAGCCATAGAACTAGAGCAAAACCTTAAAAATTCCAAAGTTTTTTCTAAAATTAACTTTGGATTTATTCCTGATTTTTTAAACTCTCTTGTAGGTGTTTTAGGGAGCTTAAGTATTGGTTTATTTTCCGTTTTGTTTATTACTTTTTTCTTTTTAAAAGATAGTAAATTGTTCGAAGATGGAGTTCTTATTTTTGTTCCTAGCGGTAAAGAAAGTAGGCTTAAAAAATCTATGGAAACCATTAAAAACTTGCTTTCTAGATATTTTATAGGACTTGTTTTTCAGGTATTAATACTCTTTATTATATACACCATAGTACTTTCTATTTTTAGTGTACAAAACTCTGTTGTAATCGCATTTTTATGTGCTTTATTAAACCTAATACCTTACGTAGGCCCATTAATAGGTGGTGCTCTTATGATTATTTTAACCATGACAAGTAACTTGGGCTACGATTTTAGCGAAGTTATATTACCTAAAACCATATATGTAATGATAGGTTTTGTTATTGGGCAGTTAGTAGATAATTTCTTATCACAGCCACTTATATTTTCTAATAGTGTAAAATCTCACCCTTTAGAAATTTTCTTGGTTATTATTATTGGAGGATTACTTTTTGGAGTAACAGGTATGATTATAGCCGTTCCGGGCTATACTGCTATAAAAGTAATATTAAAAGAATTTTTATCAGACAATAAGATTGTAAAGTCTTTGACTAAAAACATATAGTTTAGTTTTGAATAAAAATATATTACAGACTGATGTTCAAAATTTTATAGCGAACAACTTACAAACAGATGTTGTGGCTATTCTATTAAAAAAGGTAACTTTTAAAAGCGTAAGCACTAAAGAACTTGTAGCACAGATTGAAGCTAAGAAAAAGTGTAAAGAAAAACTCTCCACATGGTATAATACAATTGATATATACTACCCTAATAAGCTAAACATAGAGCAAACATCATCGGAAATAACAGCAACATATAAGGCCAGTATTGTAGAAGGTGGCTCATTAATAGATATTACTGGCGGATTTGGAATTGATTCTTATTACTTTTCCAAAAAAATAACAAAGGTTACGCATTGCGAAATTAATGAAGGTTTATCTAAAATTGCTGCTCATAATTTTTCAATTTTAAAGGTTAATAATATTGAATGTTTTCCTGAAAGTGGACTCGATATCCTAAAAAATACTCCTAAAATAATTGATTGGGTATATATTGACCCCTCTCGTAGAAACGATGTAAAAGGAAAGGTGTTTTTACTATCCGATTGTATACCAAATGTTCCCGAACATTTGCCTTTATTATTTACAAAAACTAACAATATACTAATTAAAACCTCTCCGCTTTTAGATTTTTCTATAGGTATTAAAGAATTAAAATTTGTAAAAGAAATACATGTGGTAGCAGTTAAAAACGAAGTTAAAGAACTGCTGTGGGTACTAGAAAAAGAGTATACTGGCACTATTACTATAAAAACAATAAATTATCGTAAAACAAAGGCTGAAACTTATTCTTTTACACTAAATAATGAAAAAGAAAGTATTCCAGATTACACTAAACCTCTCAGTTATTTATACGAACCAAATGCAGCTGTTTTAAAAGCTGGCGCCTTTAAAATCGTTGGAAACAGCTACAAGCTAAGTAAATTACACGAACACTCTCATTTATATACTTCAGAAGAATTACAAGATTTTCCTGGTAGAATATTTAAAATACAACAATGTTTAGCTTATCATAAAAAAACGATACAAAAACTGGGTATAAAAAAAGCAAATATAACCACCCGTAACTTCCCAGATAGTGTGGCAAAAATTCGTAAAACCTTTAAAATTAAAGACGGTGGAGATAGTTACTTGTTTTTCACTAAAGATTTAGATAATAATTATATTATATTGGTCTGTAAAAAAATAGATGTTTCATAGTAAACTCAACAAATAAACCTAGCTTACTTTTTCTCTTTAACAACAAGATCATCCCATTTAAAAGTGTTTTTTTACACAGCTTATTAAATTGTTTTATATTATAATATACCTTTAATGGTGTTTATAAATTTTAACGCTTCTTTTTCAATTAATTCTGTTAAGTGTTTTTTATCATCAAAATTAGGATTTATCACAATACTTTGGTCAATGATAGATAAGCTATCATCTATTGATTCTGCTAAATGGTATTTGCCCCAATCACTACCTTTAAACATTTTCCAATATTTCTTTCTAATACTTTTATTTTGACCAGATAAGCAAATCCAAAAATGCCGCTTTTTATGATTTAAGATGATAACAAATTTTAGTTTTAGTTTTTTTAATTCTTCAGTAGTTAGGGAAAAGTAAGAGAATTTAAAATCACCTTGATAAACCTTTCCGAGCTTAAAAATTATTTCATATTCTCTCTGAAAAAAAAGCCTCAATTCTTTCATATAACTTATCAATTGATGATAATCTAAATCATTTATACATCCTTGGTTTTGCACTTTATATCTGGACAGATTTATGTTGTTTACCTCTCCTAGTTTAATGTTTTTCGTTTTTTCTATAGGAATACAAATGTCCATTATAAATTTTTGCTTAGGATGAGTTTTGTGGTCGTTATGATAGACTTCAAAATAATCTCCATCTCTAAATTGATACCCCTGCTCTATTACCCAAACACACATGTTTTTCCAAGCTTTTGAAATCTCTTCTACTTTAATTTTAAAATTCCCAACGGCATAAATACCTTTATTTAAGTTACGCTGTCTTATTTCCCCTTCTG
This sequence comes from uncultured Cellulophaga sp., assembly GCA_947492955.1. Classification (GTDB taxonomy): domain Bacteria; phylum Bacteroidota; class Bacteroidia; order Flavobacteriales; family Flavobacteriaceae; genus Cellulophaga. The sequence goes on from CANLOV010000003.1 coordinate 33,675, forward strand.
CATTAATATTTTTGCTAATTGTAACACATGTACTAAATCTTAATTTGGAGCTTAGAGTAACATTAGGATTATCATGATAAATAGTTATTGCTTTAAAGTTTAAAGTATCTAGTACTTTTTTTTGATGTCCCCATTCCATCAATCTTTTAAACATATCACTAGCCTTATCAAATTCTCCAATATGAGATATGCTTGCAAGTTTTAATTCTGAAAGTTCTTTTATTGTTATTTGTGCGTTCATTTTAATCCACTGATTAATATTTTCAATGGAGCAAATGTATTTTTGAAACGAAAAAGACACTATACCAATCTTGCTAAGTATTTCTTTTCCTCTTAACTTAAATTGAGTTGGGGTTACACCATAATATTTTTTAAAAGCTCGAGAAAAAGAACTATCGCTATTAAAACCATATTGATAAACTAAATTTTTCAGAGGAGTTTTTGAGTCTACAAGTAAAATTGAAGCAATACGTTCAATTCGTTTTCTATTAATAAACTCGTTTAAATTTTCACCAACTACTGTTAAAAATATTCTATGGAAATGGTAAGATGAATAATGAGCTTTCTTTGATAAATATTCGAGCGATAAATCAGTATCAAGATTATTTTCAATGAAATCTAACACTAAATTTATTCGCTTCAGATATTCCCTTCTTGTTTCATTCACTTTACCTTAGTTTTCAAATAACACACAACTCTATTGTATAACTACAGCTTTAATTCTGTCTGGTAAAATAGCGTAATATGTTTCTTCCATATGTTTATATAATTAAGCAATCGTATTATTAGATAATATCGTTAATATATGGCTTACTTCATCTCCTTCTATTTTCATGTGATTTCCTTTAGCTATAATTAGCACCCCAATAATTAATATACTTAAGCTAATAACCAATACAACCACACTTTTCTTTGATGCTCCTTTCCACTCTTTGGTTAAAATTCCGTTTACATTAGCTATCATAATAGCCCCTGTTTCTAAGATAGCAAAACCAACAGAGGTTCCTAATTCTCCCAGATTAAAAGCTCCTAAACCATAAATAACTAAAGCTGCATCATGAAAAATTGCCATTAACAATACTAATAACAAACCTACTAAAGCACCTTTCCCTGTATAATTACCCCATGTTTTTCTTTTGGTTATGGTATAGGTAAAATAAATCATGGTAGATAGTGCTGCTCCCATAAATATAGGCAGCAATACAGCCAAACGTGCTATCCATGGCTCATTACCATATTCTAATTGTGCAACATCTCCTATTTTTCCAATATTATTACCGGTATGATAAGAAAGATTAAAACCTGCTGCACAGATTGCTCCAAGAACACATAACATAATTCCCTTTTTCATTACTTTAGGGTCTTTAGGTAAATTATTATCTGTTTGTTTACTCTTATCTCTAAGCACACCTGCATAACCGTTTAATGCAATTCCTGATACGATTACAAAAATTCCAAAAAGCATAATATTACCAATGGGTGTACCTATAATACTCTCTTGCCCTTCAGGAACTAAAATTAAAGGCAATACGGTATCTATAGAAGTTATAACCCCTAAAAAGAGACTAAAAGCCAAGGACATACCAATAGAGGATATACTAAAACCCCACATTATATTACCAATACCCCAACAGAAGCTAAGGCCTAACATAGCAAAAAATATCCAGCTAGGGATTTGACTATAAATACCACCCAAATCATCTACTAATAAAAAAGTTGTGATTAATGGAATTACAATCATTCCAAAAAAGAAAAAACCACCCCAAGTATTTTCCCAAGCGTAATTTTTGGTGTATTTAGATGGTAATGCGTAAAGTCCTAGTAATACTGCTGAAATAAGCGAATAAATAATTCCTAAGGTCATAAATAGTAATTTGGTTGGTTAAATTTTATAACTATAAAAAGTTAGTTGAAATATATTAATTAATATTGAGAAAGGAATTTTCTCTGTTATTTTTTTACGCGTACGGTCCACTCAAAATTAAAAGTAGACACTACAACTCCCGCTTCATTTACTCCCACGGATTTCATCCAGAAGGTTTGCCCCTCTCCTGTTGCAATAGTTTTATCTAAAGCTTCTTGTATTAAATAGCCATCTTCACAAGTAAATGTAATTTTACCAGTAGCTTTCTTAGAAAAGTTTGCTTTGTTATTAGCTACTAGCATAGAAATTTTAGCTCCACTCTCTTTTATTTTATTTATAACCATAGCACCTGTACTAAGCTCTGCTGCCATTCCTTGTACTGCCCAAAACATAGATTTAAAAGGGTTTTGATTAAACCATCTATGCTTTACAGTAACTACTGTTTTATTATCATCAATATGTTTTACACGTACTCCAGACCACCAAGCCGATGGCAATTTAAAAAAGGTAAACGTATTAAATTTGCTTGCAGAAAGTCCCATAAAGTATTTTATTTCCTTCTAAAGTATTGAAAATATATAGTTTATGAAAATGAATTTATACAATTTTAAAATGTTAATTTTATGTTAATATTTAGTACTTTGTTTTGCATAGTACCTTTTTTTAAACATATATTTGCATAGTAAGTTATTAGGTAATATATAAGTATTAAATTAAAAACAACACAAAATCACCTATTATGACAAATACATTTACCAAGCACGAACGTAATTTATCGTCTATTATACATGCATCTACTTTTTCTAAGTTCTTTATTCCGTTTGGGAATTTTATTCTGCCATTAATTTTATGGACAGCTAATAAAAAAGAACATGCTTTTGTAGATTATAACGGAAAACAAGCCTTAAATTTTCAGATAAGCTTGTTACTCTACGCTATGATTATAGGAATTATTAGTATTCCTTTTTTTATACACACAATTCCAAATCTATTTGATTTTAATGTTTTTAATTTTAATAGACTTAACGATTTTAATAGCATAAATATTAATTTCAATTTAGATAGTTTCAGACATAATTCTTGGTGGTTACCAATTGGAATAACGGGTTTACTACAAGGAAGTATAACTATTATTAATATTGTATATACCATATTAGCCACTTTAAGAACCAACGAAGGGCAAGAATTTAAATATCCTATTTGTATCAATTTTATAAAGTAAAACAGAGGAATTCATCACTCCTTATCAATTATAATTAGTCATCATCAATCAAAAATCAATCAGGAATCTCCTAGCCTCTTCTCCTTACAAGAGAAGAGGTATAAAGAGAAAACGAACAGTTAATGTATGCAAGATATATATCGGACACGCTAAAAAGTGTTACGCATAAAAAGAAAACAAATTATGAATGTAGAAAATACAAAAGCACAAATGCGTAAAGGAGTTTTGGAGTATTGTATACTATCTATCCTTAATGGGCACGATAAGTATGCTTCTGAAATCTTAAAAACGCTAAAAGATGCCAAAATGCTTGTTGTAGAGGGTACCATATACCCGCTACTAACAAGGTTAAAAAATGCTGGTTTACTAAACTATCGTTGGGAAGAGTCTACCTCTGGCCCACCAAGAAAATATTATACACTAACAGAAACCGGTAAACTATTTCTTAAAGAATTAGATACTACTTGGAACGAGTTAAGAAATGCTACCAATATAGTAACCAGTAAAAATTAGATTTTAAACAACTAGCAGCTAATACTTGTAGAAACACAAGTACAATATAAAAAACAACTAAAATGAACAAGACCGTAAATATAAACCTCGCAAACATCCTATTTCATATAGATGAGGATGCTTACAACAAAATGCGTCGCTATCTAGAATCTATTACTAGATCATTTGCTAACACTCCTGGTAGTGATGAGATTATTGCCGACATAGAAGCCCGTATTGCAGAACTTTTTCATGAAAAATTAGAAAATGAAAGACAAGTAATAACTACCAAAGAAGTAGACGATGTTATAGCTATTATGGGACAACCTGAAGATTATATCGTAGACGAAGATATTTTTGAAGACGAACCCAACACTAGCAAATCTTCTTCTGCAACTAAAAGAGTTAAAAAGTTATACCGAGATATAGAACATAAATATATCGGGGGTGTTTGTGCTGGTTTAGAACACTATATTGGTATAGATTCTTTATGGATACGTTTATTACTAGTACTTCTTACTGTATTTTCTTGGGGAGGTTTTATTCTTATTTATGGACTGCTTTGGATATTAATTCCAGAGGCTAAAACTACTTCTCAGCAATTAGACATGAGAGGTGAAACCGTAAATATTAGTAATATAGAACGTAAAGTGAAAGAGGGGTTTGATGAAGTAGCAGAAAAAGTAAAAAATGTAGACTACGAAAAGGTAGGAAACAAAGTAAAAAACGGCAGCAAAACTTTTTTTGATACCCTAGGAGACATAATTATGTTTCTTTTTAAAGTCTTTGGTAAATTCATTGGTATACTACTTATTATTATTGGCGCTACGGTTGTTATTGCTTTGTTTATAGGCTTATTAACTATAGGGACTTTAGACTGGGCTAATTTACCATGGGTAGATAATTTTATACTAAATTCAACAATAGCACCTACTTGGCTTGTTTCATTAATTACATTCTTTGCTGTAGGGATTCCGTTTTTCTTTTTATTCTATTTAGGATTAAAAATATTAGTAACCAATCTAAAATCTATAGGAAATGTTGCCAAGTTTTCATTATTAGGGCTTTGGTTAATAGCTATAATAAGTTTAATTATTATTGGAGTTAAAGAAGCTGCTGCGCATGCTTATTCTGGAAGTACTACTACAGAAAATCAAATTTATATTGAAAAGCCTTCTGATACTTTAAACATTGCTTTAAACTCTACAAATATGTTTTATAATAGTGGAAATATCCATAGAGTAGATAATATGATTGTTACTCATAATAATAAAGGCGAGCAAATATTATTATCCGATGATGTAAGGTTTCATATTAAAAAAGCAAAAGACTCCATTATTAAAATTGAAATACGAAAAGAAGCAAACGGACCTTCTTACAATGAAGCCAGAGAGAATGCTGACAAAATTGAATATAATTATAAAATAGAAGGCAATACACTACTACTTAACAACTATTTTACACTATCAGAAATAAGCAGATTTAAGGATGAAGAAATGCATATAAACATTTATGTACCAGCAAAAATGTTAGTGAATTATAATAAAGGTGATAATTCTTGTTGGAAAATGAGAGCAGATAATAACCGTGATATGAATGGGTGCGATATAGCTAAATATACATGGCTAATGAGCAAAAAAGGGAAATTAATATGTCAAGATTGCCCAGATAAAGAAATAGAAAATGATGACAATAAAATTAATATCAATAAAGAAGGTATTAATATAAAGATCAATGAAAACGGGGAAAAAGGAAAAATTATAATTGATGAAAACGGGATTGACATCGATGTAAATGACAATGGAGATTCTTTTAAAATGAAAATAAACGAAGATGGTATAAAAATAAATGCAGATGAGAACTAAAAAACAACTCATCATACACATACAACAGTTAAGCAATTAATATTAGCTATTAAAACACATAATTATGAATTTTACCTCAGATTAAACAATACAACACTAATCATCATCAAAACAAAAACAATCAAAAAAACAACAGTCATGACAACAATCGTAAAAATTTTAATTTCAATCGTATTAGCACTATTTGTTTCTTCTTGCGTCTTTAACGGAAACTTTAGTAATGGAAAAAAAGGCAATGGATTAGTTATAGAAGACACCAGAGAAACTCCTGAAGAATTTACCGAAGTATCTGCTGCAGAAGGCTTAGAAGTTTATATAACACAATCTAACAAAACAAGCATTTTAGTAAAAGCAGATGAAAATATTATAGACCTTATTAATACAGACATTAAAAATGGAAAATTATATATTCACACCTCTGAAAACATAGGTTCCGCAACCAAAAAAATACATATATCATTACCAATCATTACTCAATTAAAAAGCTCTAGCGGAGCAAATCTAATAGCAGAGAATACTATTGAAGCCGATAATATAGAATTAAATGCTAGTAGTGGTGCTAATGTAAAGTTAGATGTTACAGCTAATAAGGTTTCTATTACAACAAGTAGTGGTGCCAATATTAGAGTATCGGGAAACACTTCTTATTTAGCAACAAATGCAAGTAGCGGTGCACAAATAAAAGCTAACAAATTAATTACAAAAACATGTAATGCTAAAGCAAGTAGCGGTTCTGGTATTACAGTTAATGTATTAGATATTTTAAATGCAAATGCATCTAGCGGAGGTAATATTTCTTATACAGGACAGCCACAAGTAGAGAAAACAAAATCTGTTTCAGGAAGTATTACTAAAGGCTAATAACATTCCATATAAAAAGAAAAGGCTTCCAAAATTTGGAAGCCTTTTTTTATACTTTAAATATGCAGATTAGTTAATTAATCTAAATTCAGTTCTTCTGTTAACAGCGTGCTCTCTTTCTGTACAAGAAACTCCATCTTTACATCTGTTCTTTAATTTAGCTTCTCCGTAACCATTAGCTACTAATAAACTAGAGTTAATTCCTTTTGTTTTTAAGTACTCTGCTACTGCTTGTGCTCTTCTTTCAGATAATGCTTGGTTTGCAGATGCGCTACCTCTAGAATCTGTATGAGAAGCTAATTCTACCTTAACTCCTGGGTTTTGTTGTAATACAGGCATTAAACGAGTATCTATTAAATTCTTTGCTGCCGTTGTTAATGTTGCACTGTTTACATTCCAGCTTATTGGTAAAGCTTGGTATTCTACTAAAGAACACTCAACCTCTTTCCAAGTTGTTAATCCACCTTTTTCTTTTAATACCTCTCTAGAGATAGTTTTTGTAACTGCTGGGATTGTTTCTTCTATAGTGTAAGCATCTTTATCTAATACTGTTTTAGTAATATCTTTATACTTTGCAGGGATTACTTCCTCTACAACCTTAGCAGGAGATAATAATACAGTTTTAGTATAAGTAGCATTTCTAGATCCTATTGGTGTTTTAGAAAAACTAGCATCTTTTGCTAATACCTGTGTTTTTACCGTTGTGAACTCAGCTGGGTATCCTTTGTAACACCAGTATCTACAATCATCTGGATTTCCAGAAGCACAATCTGGAGCAGGTGCTCCTAATTCCCACTGCGCGTATGCTGGCTTAATTTCTAATGTCTCTGAACTAGGAGAAAAAGATGCAGGAGAAGTGCTAATTGTATTCCCTCCTTCTTTAGATACATAAGTAACAGTTTCTGTTCCCCATTTCTCTGGAACAACTGTTAATCTTTTTCCTTCTGCTTTTACTAAAACATTTTCTGTAACCGTTTTAAATGTTGCAGGAACTGTTTTTAAGGTTTTATATGCAGGTTTAACAACAATAGATACTGTTTCGTTTACATATACATCTGGCGTAGTACAACGTACATAACATTTTCCAGGTTGTGGGTTTGATGGCAAATCTTGTGCCATTGTAATTGATGCAGTCATTACTGCAAAAAAGAATAAAACTTTTTTCATGTTAATGGATTAGTGTTAAATTATGTTAAATTTTTATAGTACCACAAATATACTTTAACAAAAGTAAACCCCAAAATGATCTACAAAAAACATTTCTTTTTTGCTAATAATTCATTTTTCCTCCCCTAAATACAAAAAGTATTTTTTGTATCTTTATTATTATCATGATTCTTAACGCCTATGATAGAAATAAAAAAACAAAAAGGAAGTATGTATCTTTTTAATTTAAAAACTAAGAATGGACATGTTTTATTAAAAAGTATGCTATTTAATAGCAAAACAGAACTTAAAAAAACGATTAAAAACTTATCTCCTTTAATAGAAAAACAATCAGTTTTTGAAAGAAGAACTAATAATGAAGGTAAATTTCTTTTTAATTTAAAAAACAAAGAAGGTATTATTATTGGTAGCAGTAAACTTTATAGTTCTGAAGCTGGTATGGAAAACGGAATTAAAAATTTAAAAAACAACATCTCTACAATAAGTAATATTGAATAATAATTTATTTACTACCTAGTATTTCTTAAAATACTTCTTCTTATATATACTTAAAATTCTATTTTTGTTAGAAATATAGAATACTATGATAATTACTACAGACCAACACAAAGGTCTTATAGATCGCCTTGGTGCGTTAAGGAGGTATCTTTGACATTGATGCCAAACTTATAGAAATAGAGAACGAACAAGAAAAAACATTAGCTCCAGATTTTTGGGATAACGCACAAGAAGCGCAATCGCATATGAAATTTATCCAATCTATGAAGGTTTGGGTAGACGATTATAATGCTTCTGAAACTCTAATTAATGATTTAGAGGTTTTAATAGAATTTTTTAAAGAAGGAGACGTTTCCGAAGAAGAAGTAGAAACGCACTATACAAAAACACTAGAAGTTCTAGAAAATTTAGAATTTAAAAACATGCTCTCCGATGAAGGAGACAACCTTACGGCTATATTACAAATTACAGCAGGTGCTGGTGGTACAGAAAGTTGCGACTGGGCTGCTATGTTAATGCGTATGTATTTAATGTGGAGCGAAAAAAATGGCTACAAAGTAAAAGAACTAAATTACCAAGAAGGAGATGTTGCTGGTATTAAAACTGTTACTATACAAATTGAAGGTGATTTTTCTTTTGGTTGGTTAAAAGGAGAAAATGGTGTACACAGACTAGTACGTATATCTCCTTTTGATAGTAATGCTAAAAGGCATACTTCTTTTGCTTCTGTTTATGTTTACCCCTTAGCAGATGAAAGTATAGAGATTGATATTAATCCTGCTGATATAGAAATTACAACAGCCAGATCTAGTGGTGCTGGCGGACAGAATGTAAATAAAGTAGAAACTAAAGTACAATTAGTACATAAACCATCTGGCATACATATTTCATGTTCAGACTCTAGATCTCAACACGAAAATAGAGCTACAGCAATGAAAATGTTAAAATCGCAATTGTACGAAATAGAGTTGCGTAAAAAACAAGAAGCTCGTAATGAAATAGAAGCCTCTAAAATGAAAATAGAATGGGGTTCTCAAATACGTAACTATGTTATGCATCCATACAAATTAGTAAAAGATGTACGTACAGGCGAAGAAACTGGTAATGTAGATGCTGTAATGGACGGTAATATTAATAAGTTCCTTAAAGCTTATTTAATGGCTATAGGACAAAAAAACGAAGATTAAAAAATGATTAAAATATACCATAATCCAAGATGTGGAAAATCTAGAGACGGACTTAAAATTGTGGAAGCATCTGGTCTAGATTTTGAAATAATAAAATATCTAGAAAACATACCTACGAAACAAGAACTAAAAGATATTATTAGCTATTTAAATATTTCTCCTGAAAGTTTAGTTCGTAAAAACGAAAAAATTTGGAAAGAAAAATTTAAAGACACTACAATGACAGATAATGAAATTGTAGAAGCTATGGTTACTTACCCTAAATTAATAGAAAGACCCATTGTAATAAAAGATAAAAAAGGAGTTATTGGTAGGCCTCCAGAAAATATTAATGAATTTTTGGCATCATAAATGTATTAACATACATTTAACGAATTAGAATTAAACTATTGTATTATAAGATAGTCTAACTAAAATATAAATCATGAAAAACAATAAAAAATTACTTTTAGGATTATTGTTCATTATTTTAAGTGCAGGAAGTATACAAGCTCAATATGGGTACGGTAACGGTTATGGTCGTGGTGGCTACGGAAGAAACAGAAGTGCAGTTCCGCAAGTACAAGAAACACCAGAAAAAGTAGTTCCTCCTACAGCCGAAGAAATTGTAGAAAAAGAGATGCCGGCTATAAAAGAAGCTTTAGATTTAAATCCTTTTGAAGAAGCAGTAGTAAGTAGTATCCTTACAAAATCTATTCAAAAGCGTATAGAACTTGGTATTTTGCAACTTTCGCCAGAAAAAACGAAAGAAGCATATCAAAAAATATATGAAACGCAAAAAGAAGAATTACAAGCTGGTTTACCAAAAGAAAAATATGATGCCTTTGTAAAACTCCAAGAAGACGGGTTAAAAAAAGCAAAGAAAAATAAGAAGAAGGAAAAAAAGAAAAAATCTAAAGACAAAAAATAACTATGAAAAAAATACTCCTGATTGTCTTTTTAATTACATCGCTAAACACATACGCTCAAAGACCTTTAGGAAATAAACCTGAACCTATTAAGATATCAGGAATAGTTATAGATAAAGAAACAAATAAAGCTTTAGAATATGCCACTTTAATACTACAACGAGTACGAAACCCAGATAAAATCACAGGAGGCTTAACAGACCAAAATGGGAAATTTGAAATTGAAATTTTCCCTGGCAAATACAATATAAAAGTAGAATACCTATCCTACAATACTTATGAGTTAAAAGAACAACTTTTAAGAACGTCTACAAATTTAGGCACTATAAAATTAGGTGTTAATGTAGAACAATTAAACGCTATAGAAGTAGTAGGAGAACGCACAACTGTTGAACTACGATTAGATAAAAAAGTATATAATGTTGGCCAAGACCTTACTGTAAAAGGAGGCTCCGTTACAGATGTTTTAGATAATGTCCCTTCTGTTACCGTAGACGTAGAAGGTAACATAAGTTTACGTGGTAACGAAAGTGTACGTATTCTTATTAACGGTAAACCATCTGCTTTATCTGGTTTTACCAACGATGCACTACAACAATTACCCGCAGATGCCATAGAAAAAGTAGAAGTTATTACAAACCCTTCTGCAAGATATGATGCGGAAGGAACAGCCGGAATTTTAAATATTATTTTAAAACAGAATAAAACAGTAGGCGTAAATGGTTCTGTAAACATTTTTGGTGGACATCCAGAATTATATGGAGCTGGTATAAACTTAAACCTTAGAAGAGACCATTTTAATATTTTTACCAATACCTCTTACAGATATAGCAATACTCCAGGTAATGCATTATTTAAACAAGAAAACTTTAATCAAAATGGTATTACGGATAGTTTCCAAGATGAAATAAGGGAGTACCAAAGAGAAAATAAAGGCTTTAATACAAATATAGGATTCGAGCTATTTTTAAGCAAAACAAGCACACTTACAAACAGTATAGTATACAGAAAATCTAATGGAGATGATAAAGTAGATATCGACTTTTTTAATTTTGATGCCTCTAAAACACCTACCATACAAAGAAATAGACTTACTAACGAATCTGATGAAGATGAAACCATTCAGTATTCGTTAAATTATAAGAAAAAGTTTAATGAAGATGGACACGAACTTAGCCTAGATTACCAATATTCTAGAAGTTCAGAGGACGAAAATGCTACTATAAATGAAATTATTTTAAATAATAATGAAATTGCTGCTACCGAACAAACACTTACAAACGACACTCAAAAAAGACAGCTTTTACAAGTAGATTATATACTCCCATTTGGAAAAGACAACAAATCTCAATTAGAACTTGGGTATCGAGGTAATTTCAATAATTTTAATACTGATTTTGATTTTGGAATTCTAGAAAACAATATTTTCACTAGTGACCCCAATTTTAGCAACGAATTAAACTATAAAGAGTATGTAAACGCAGCATACACACAGTTAGGCTCCAAATTTGGCAAGTTTAATGTATTGGGTGGTTTACGCATGGAAGCTTCTAATATTGGCATAAAATTAATTAACACAAACGATAATAATACAAAAAACTATGTAGATTGGTTCCCTTCTTTATTTATAGGTTATGAGTTCTCAGATACAGAACAGTTAACCATAAGTTATAGCAGAAGATTACGAAGACCACGCTCTAGATACATAAACCCATTTCCCTCTCGTTCTAGTAATACCAATTTATTTCAGGGAAACCCAGACCTAAATCCTACCTATACTAATGCTTATGATTTAGGCTATTTAAAAAGATGGGATAAAATAACTTTTACTACTTCTGGCTACTATAACAAATCTACTGGTGTTTTTCAGTTTATCACACAAGAAAGAGGCGACTTTGTAGCCATAAACAATCCAACAAACCCCAACGAACCTATATTAGTTCCTGTACAAGTGTTAAGTCCTATAAATCTGGCAACAGAAAAGAGGTACGGAATGGAGTTTACCACTTCTTATAGTCCAAAAAGGAATTGGCGTTTGTCTTTAAACACTAATATTTTTAAACAAGAATTAAGAGGTAGCCATTCTTATATTAACTTTTTAAACGAAGAAATAACCCAAAATTTTGATGCCGATAATTTTACCTGGTTTACAAGGTTTAGTGCTAAAATACCACTACCAAAAGACATTAGTTTCCAAACCAATTTATTTTATCGTGGACCAAGAGAAACCGCACAAGCAAAAAACAAAAGTATTTTAGTAACTAATTTAGCTTTTAGCAAAGACCTTATAAAAGATAAGTTTACAGCCTCTTTAAATGTAAGCGACTTATTTAACACTAGAAAAAGACGAAGAGAAACTAAAACACCCAACGTTTTTACTTATAGCGAATTTCAAAGAAGGGAAAGACAAATACGCATAGCCTTAAGGTATATATTTAACCAACAACAAAACGAAAAAAGCAAAAACAACCGAAGAAATAATGGTAACGGAGAAGATTTTGATTTTGAAGGTTAGCCATGAACTTAGTTTCCTTATACTAAATAGATTCCCTATTTTACTCAAAAACAGCATAAAGTAATTAGTTATGAGCCCTATGTTCTAATACTAAAGACAATTTGTAACTAAATGTAAAAGTTTGTAACATAAAAATATTTAAAGCAGTTAATTCCCCCCATTGCAAACGATTGCTACCATTCAATTATTCTAACCAAGTTATAAATATTATTTTCAATATTTCTACATTAAAAAACTATAAAAACAAGCATTAACAGTATAATTAATAACTTAAATTTTTCCCAATTAAAATATAATTAACAACCTACAAAAAAACATTTATTGTTCTTTATAAAAAATTAAACTCGTACTCATGAGAAATACAATATTTGTAACATTAGCAATTACACTAAACTTTTTTGGGTATACACAAAATATAAAAATGAACGGTTCTGTAATTAATTCTGAGACAAAAGAGCCTATAAAATTTGTAAATATTGGAATATTAAAGAAAAATAAAGGAACAATTTCTAATGAAAACGGCGAATTTAATTTAAATATTTCTAGAAAGTTCCTAAATGATAGTCTAACCATAAGTCATATAAACTATTATCCAATTAAAGTTCCAATTGAAAACCTTAAAAACAAACCTATTCTTCTCACGCCAAAAACAAATGAGCTTTCAGAAATTATCGTTTCTAATAAAAAAATTAAACATAGAAAAATAGGCGTTAAGTCTTTTAATCGTTTTTTATCTATGCGTGTTATATCAGAAACTAATGATATTATTGAAGTAGCTCAAAGAGTAAATATTAGCAATAAAGAAGTTAGAATAAAAGTTGTAAATTTTAATATTCGTAAATGGTCTAAAGTAGATGGTGTTTATGTTAGAATTAACTTTTATAAAAATGAGGATAATGCTCCCGGAGAAAAAATAATAATGAAAAATATTATTAAAGAAATCCCTAAAAAAACAGATTCTAATTGGATGCAAATTAATTTAGATGCTTATCATATTAATATTTCACAAAACTTTTTTGTTGGCATAGAGTTTATCCCAAATTTTAAAAACCCAACCATTCTTGACCTAGGTGCCATTTTAACAAAAGGAAAAGGCTATTCTAGAACTAATAGCTTAGGTATATGGAAAAAACTGAATGGAGGAGCTGCTATTAATGTAGAAGTTAAATATTAAAGACCTAATATATACACAATAACTGTTTTATAAATTAACTTCTACCCTATTTACTTTAAATAGAACATAAAACAATATAAACCTAAAAGCTATAAAAACAAAAAAGCAGCCAATTGGCTGCTTTCTTTATGCGTTATTCTTAGCTGCTTTTTTCGCAGCTCGTTTTTCTTTTATTATTTCTATAATATTACCAAATAACCAATAAGGAATTACAAAAGTTAATAAGAATATCATTAACCAAAAGCCAATGGTAAGTATTGTTAAGAATGATAAAAAACCTAAGTATTGGTCAAAGTCGAACATGTGTAATAATTTTTAACATTGCAAAGATACTTTGAAAATGATAAATACTACAAACGAAATGTAAAAAAATACACAAAATATATTTTTCCCTTTATGTAAATAACCTATTTCCACATGGAAATAATTTACCAAACCCCTACCTTTGTTACTATAAAATTGTTTAAAATGAGCTTTAGAATAGAAAAAGATACCATGGGAGAGGTAAAAGTCCCATCAGATAAATATTGGGGAGCGCAAACAGAACGTTCTCGAAATAATTTTAAAATAGGACCTGTAGCTTCTATGCCCTTAGATGTTGTATATGGTTTTGCATATTTAAAAAAAGCGGCTGCCTATACCAATCATGAGTTAGGAGTTTTAGCTATAGAAAAAAGAGATTTAATTGCTACTGCATGCGATGAAATTTTAGCGGGTAAACACGATGACCAATTTCCTTTAGTAATATGGCAAACTGGTTCTGGTACGCAGAGTAACATGAATGTAAATGAAGTTATTGCTAACCGTGCCCAAGAATTAGCAGGAGGTAAAATTGGTGAAGGAGAAAAAGCTATACAACCTAATGATGATGTAAATAAATCACAATCTTCTAACGATACCTTCCCTACTGGAATGCATATTGCTGCCTATAAAAAAATTATAGAAGTAACTATACCGGGAGTAACACAGCTTAGAAATACATTTGATAAAAAAGCTAAAGAATTTGCAAATGTTGTAAAAATTGGACGTACCCATTTAATGGATGCTACTCCATTAACACTAGGTCAGGAATTTTCTGGTTATGTTTCTCAATTAGACCATGGATTAAAAGCTTTAAAAAACACGCTTGAACATTTAAGTGAACTAGCTTTGGGAGGAACTGCCGTTGGTACTGGGCTTAATACCCCTAAAGGTTATGATGTTTTAGTTGCAAAATATATAGCCGATTTCTCTGGCTTACCATTTGTAACAGCAGAAAATAAATTTGAAGCATTAGCAGCACACGATGCTATTGTAGAAAGCCATGGAGCATTAAAACAAATAGCGGTTTCCTTAAATAAAATTGCTAATGATATTAGAATGATGGCTTCTGGCCCACGTTCAGGAATTGGAGAAATTATTATCCCAGCTAACGAACCAGGAAGTTCTATAATGCCAGGAAAAGTAAACCCTACACAGTGTGAAGCTATTACTATGGTTTGCGCGCAAGTAATGGGTAACGATGTTGCTATAAGTGTTGGTGGTACGCAAGGACATTATGAGCTTAATGTATTTAAACCAATGATGGCTGCTAACATTTTACAATCTGCACAACTTATAGGTGATGCTTGTATTAGTTTTGATGTTAATTGTGTTGCGGGTATAGAACCTAACCACGCTGTTATTAAAGAATTATTAAATAATTCTTTAATGTTAGTTACTGCATTAAACACTAAAATTGGATATTACAAAGCTGCTGAAATAGCAAATACAGCACATAAAAATGGTACTACTTTAAAAGAAGAAGCTATTAATTTAGGCTATGTAACTGCTGAAGAGTATGATGACTGGGTAAAACCAGAAGATATGGTAGGCTCTTTAAAATAAAGAATAGTCTAATATAAGGTACAAAAAAAGGGAATCAATACTGATTCCCTTTTTTAATTTTATATTAATGGATAGTGTTACTTTAAAGTGAATTTAGATGTTCCTAACAACTTTAATTTATCATCATATACATTTACCATATAGTTTCCTTTTTGGAAATCTCCTGTTGGCTTTCCTATATAATCGCAAACATCTAATAATTTATTTTCATAATAAAAGTTTGTTTCTTTACTATACACAATAGAAGCTCCAGAATCATTAGACTTAGAATAGCTTTCTCCTAAAACATTTCCTTGTGGGTCTAAAACCTCTATAAAAAATTGTCTATCGCCAGCCTCTGCTATTACATTATCAGCAACAGAAAAACATATTTTAAATTTATCTGTTCTTGTTGCTCTCGATGTAGAAACTAATTTACCACTATTACGCTCTTTTACCGCATCTACAGAAAATTTAGACAAACTTAATGCAGAACCTTTTTCTAAAACAGATGCTAATTGTGTATTCTGCACTACTAATGAATCATTAAAAACAGTTTGCTTTTCTAACTCTACATACGTACTATCTCTTTGCATTGCAATAAGCGCATTAGATTGTGTTAAAGAATCTACTTTTTTAAGTAATAATTCTCTTTCTCTTTTTAGCACACTAACTTGTCTTCTATATTTAGATAAGGTAGAAATATCTGCTTTCATAGATTTTACAGAATCTATATATTTTGCAATATTATCTCTTGCAGATACTAACTCTTCATTTGTTGCATTACTTTCTAAAATAGCTTTATCATACTCAGACTTTAAGCTATTTAAATCTTCAACAACTAAATTTTTCTCATTTGTTAAATCTGCTGTTGTTTTTTGCTTATCCTGATAAAGACTTACTGTGTATATAATTGTCCCTAATAATACCACACCTAATAAGCCCGCTATTACTTTTAAACTGTTATTACTTTTTGTTTCAGCCATAATGTAAATTGATTAACCTTTGTTGTTTTTCTAACTTAATAATTTGTTTGTGTTTGTTAATATACGTGATTTTATTCTTTTTAGATTTCTTTTATTATAAAAAGCTACCAATATAAACCTTAATTAAAAAAGATTCTATAACTATAGTAATCATTAATAATATGGTATCATCTCGTACAATTCAAATATAACTAAAATGAAAAAGTTATTATTTATATATTTAATATTACTTCTTTAATTGCTTAAAAAAACCAAAAAGCAACACTTAAAGTGTTGCTTTTTATTACTCTTAAAATACAAAAATTAAAACTATCTAATTAATTTCTTGTATTTAATACGTTTAGGCATTAAATCGCCCCCTAAGCGTTTCTTTTTATTTTCTTCATAATCAGAAAAAGACCCCTCAAAGAAATATACTTGTGAGTCTCCTTCGAAAGCCAATATATGTGTACATATACGATCTAAGAACCAACGGTCGTGAGAAATAACTACTGCACAACCAGCAAAATTTTCTAAACCTTCTTCCAAAGCTCTTAAGGTATTTACATCTAAATCGTTCGTAGGCTCATCTAAAAGCAATACATTGCCTTCTTCTTTTAATGTCATAGCAAGGTGTAAACGGTTACGCTCACCACCAGAAAGCATGCTTACTTTCTTATTTTGTTCGCTTCCAGAGAAATTAAACCTACTTAAATAAGCTCTAGAATTTACTTGTTTACCACCCATCATTACCAATTCTTGCTCATCGCTAAAGTTTTGCCAGATTGTTTTTTCTGGGTCTATGTTAGAATGACTCTGGTCTACATAAGCTATTTTGGCAGTCTCCCCTACGGTAAACTCTCCTTTATCTGCTTTTTCTTCTCCCATTACCATTCTAAAAATAGTAGTTTTACCAGCTCCGTTAGGACCAATAACACCAACAATTCCTGCTTGTGGTAATTTAAAATTTAAATCTTCGTAAAGTAATTTATCTCCGTATGCTTTGCTTACTCCCGTTGCTTCTAACACATTAGTTCCTAATCTAGGACCATTAGGGATGTATATTTCTAAATTTTCGTCAAGTTGTTTTTGATCTTGACTCATTAATTTATCGTAATTCTTTAAACGCGCCTTTTGCTTCGTTTGCCTTCCTTTTGCTCCTTGTCTTACCCATTCTAACTCTCGTTCTAATGTTTTTTGGCGCTTAGAAGCAGTTTTGCTTTCCTGTGCCATACGTTTAGATTTTTGATCTAGCCAAGAAGAATAGTTTCCTTTCCATGGAATACCTTCTCCTCTATCCAATTCTAAAATCCATCCTGCTACATTATCTAAAAAGTATCTATCGTGCGTCACAGCTATAACTGTTCCTTTGTATTGTGCTAAATGATGCTCTAACCAATGTACAGATTCTGCATCTAAGTGGTTGGTAGGCTCATCTAACAATAATATTTCTGGTTCTTGCAATAACAATCTACATAAAGCTACACGCCTACGCTCACCACCAGATAATACTCCTATTTTTTTATCTGCATCTGGCGTACGTAAAGCATCCATTGCAATTTCTAATTTGGTATCTAACTCCCATGCATTAGAGGCATCTATCTTATCTTGTAATTCTGCTTGCTTATCCATTAGCTTTTGCATTTTATCTGCATCGCTATAGACTTCTTCCAAGCCAAACATATCGTTTATCTTATTATACTCATCTAAAACAGCAACGGTTTCTGCAACCCCTTCTTTTACAATTTCTAATACCGTTTTATCCTCGTCTAATTTAGGTTCTTGCTCTAAATACCCAACTTTATAGCCTGGAGAAAAAACAACATCTCCTTGAAAATTTTTATCTACTCCAGCAATGATTTTTAATAAGGTAGATTTACCAGAACCGTTAAGTCCTAGGATACCTATTTTAGCTCCATAAAAAAAACTTAAGTGTATATTTTTTAATACTGGCGTATTAGCTGTCTTAAAGGTTTTTGTAACCCCAGACATAGAAAAAATTACTTTCTTATCGTCAGACATGTTCTATTTATTGAATTATTTTGATTATTTATATTTAAAATTTAGAATCTCAACCCTATGTATTGATTTAGGTAAAAACAATGTTGATTTTTATACTCTAGGTAGAATTATTAGAGTATTTTAATTTACACTCTTCCTTTTAGTGCATTAAACACCCATGCAATAGCAAAAAAACCAACACCTACAGCGCCAAAGCCCCAACCTGCTACATCTTCATATCTAAAAGCACCTAAGCCTATTAATAAAAACCCTACTGCAATCATTATAAATGTTGCCCATGCTAGCACGGTATTCTTATTCATTCCCATATTATTTCAGTTTGTTTGGACCTCAAATATCGTGATTTTTACAAGAATTTAATCTGAAATTCTATTTTTTTGCTTCAAAAGGAAATACAACACCCGATTGTTTCCTTACCTCATCTAAAAGATTTGCTAAATCTAAACTATTTGTATAAGACCATAAACTACTTTCTTTTCTCCCCTCATTTATACAAGAATGCACTTCTTTTATCTCATGTGTATAGCCTTTACCTAATTTAGGAATATTAAATACTTCTTCTTTATCTGTTGTTTTTAAAGAAAAACTAGTTGCCTCGTGCCATCTAGGAAGAATATTAATGGTTCCACTATCTCCAGAAATTTCAGCGCTCATATCAGAATCAGAGGTAAAACCACTATAAAGGATAGCTTGTGCCTTTGCATACTTAAAAATTATAGATGTTTGAATTTCTGTTCCTATGGCTGAAAAGTTAGATGTTGCCATAATATCATTAGGCTTACCTAATAACAGATACGATAAAAAAATAGGGTAAATGCCTATATCTAAAATAGAACCTCCACCAAATTCTGGATTTAACAGCCTACTTTCTTCATCTCTATCCATAGCATAAAAAGCAAAAGATGCTGATAAAAAACCAATAGTACCTATAGTACCCTTATCTGCCAATTCTTTTACTTTCTTTATTGTGGGGTTAAATCTACTCCATAAGGCTTCCATAAAAAAAACATTATACTCTCTTGCCACAGTAATTATTTGTGCTACTTCTTTGCTATTTATCCCTGCAGGCTTTTCGCATAGTACATGCTTTCCTAAACGCATAGCGGCTATACTTAGGACTGCATGCGATGTATGTGGTGTAGCAATGTAAACCACATCTACCTCATTACAAGTAAACAGCTCATTATAACTGCCATATATATATTTTGCATTATACGCTTGACCAAACACTTTTGCCTTTTCTATATCTCTAGAGGCTACAGCAACTAATTCTGCATCTTCAACCAATTGTAAATCTTTAGCAAACGTATTCGCTATTTTTCCTAGCCCTATAATACCCCAACGCATGTAACTTAATATTTTTAAGATTGATATTTCACGAAAGTTAGTCAATTTTACTCCTTATCTTTATCTTTGTTAAAGAAATATTTTACTGAATGGATATCGACTTCAATAAAAACGAAGACCACAATAAATTACTAGTTTCCAACCTAAAAAAAAGACTTGTAAAAGTAAAATTAGGCGGCGGAAAATCTCGTATCGAAAAACAACATAGCAAAGGAAAAATGACCGCTAGAGAGCGCATTGATTTTCTTTTAGATGCTGATAAAAAAAGTATTGAAATAGGTGCTTTTGCTGGCGAAAATATGTATACAGAACACGGAGGCTGCCCATCTGGCGGTGTTGTTGTAAAAATTGGCTATATAAAAAACAAACAATGTATTGTTGTTGCTAATGATGCCACCGTAAAAGCAGGTGCATGGTTTCCTATTACGGGCAAAAAAAACCTTAGAGCACAAGAAATTGCTATGGAAAATAAACTGCCAATTATTTATTTGGTAGATAGTGCTGGTGTTTACCTTCCTATGCAAGACGAAATTTTCCCTGATGCCAATCACTTTGGTCGTATTTTCAGAAATAATGCAAAGATGAGCAGTATGGGTATTACACAAATAGCTGCTGTTATGGGAAGTTGTGTTGCTGGTGGAGCTTACTTACCTATTATGAGCGATGAAGCGCTTATTGTAGATAAAACAGGAAGTATCTTTTTAGCGGGTAGTTACTTAGTAAAAGCTGCAATTGGAGAATCTATAGACAACGAAACTCTTGGTGGCGCTACCACGCATTGCGAAATTAGTGGCGTTACAGATTATAAAGCTTTAGATGATAAGGATGCCTTAAATAAAATAGCTTCTATTATTGATAAAATAGGTGATTATGACAAAGCTGGATACAATAGAACTAAAGCAATACAACCCACAAAAAATCCTGAAGACATATACGGAATACTACCAAAAGCTAGGACAGAGCAGTACAATATGCTCGAAATTATTCACCGTTTGGTAGATAATTCTGATTTTGAAGAATACAAAGAAGGGTATGGAAAAACCATCCTTACAGGTTATGCCCGTATAGATGGCTGGGCAGTTGGCATAGTAGCAAACCAACGTAAAGTAGTTAAAAACGGAAATGGAGAAATGCAATTCGGTGGTGTTATTTATTCCGACTCTGCTGATAAAGCTACACGATTTATTGCTAATTGCAACCAAAAGAAAATTCCACTAGTTTTTTTACAAGATGTATCTGGTTTTATGGTGGGCAGTAAAAGTGAACATGGTGGTATTATTAAAGACGGAGCCAAAATGGTAAACGCTGTAAGTAATTCTGTTGTTCCTAAGTTTACTATTATAATTGGAAACAGTTATGGTGCTGGTAATTATGCCATGTGCGGTAAAGCATACGACCCCACTTTAATAGCTGCTTGGCCAAGTGCTGAATTAGCAGTTATGAGTGGAAATTCTGCTGCAAAAGTTTTATTACAGATAGAAAAAGCTTCTCTATTAAAAAAAGGAGAAGAAATTACCCAAGAAAAAGAAACAGAACTTTATAATAAAATAAAAGAAAAGTACGACGACCAAATTTCTCCGTACTATGCCGCTGCTCGCCTATGGACAGATGGTGTTATAGACCCATTAGATACCCGTACTTGGATTTCTATAGGGATAGATGCTGCCAACCATGCTCCTATTGAAAAACCTTTTAATATGGGTGTTTTACAAGTTTAGAAATTGTTAGTAGGTGATAGTAAAATTATTTTTTGGAAACTAATAATAATGATATCGATATAAAGAAACATAAAAACTGGTGGTATTTAATACTACTTATTTTATCTGGTGAAGCCGTTTTTATTCTACCGTTTGTACTGCCTAGAATATTTAGAGCCACCGTATTAGATGTTTTTAGCGTAACTAATTTAGATTTAGGAACTTGTTTTTCTGTTTATGGGCTTACCGCATTACTATCTTATCTTCTAGGAGGCCCTGTTGCTGATAAATTTTCGCCAAGGAAGCTAATTGCTATTTCATTATGGTCAACTGCTTTAGGAGGGTTTATACTGCTTTTTTTCCCTTCCCTTAAAATACTACAACTTTTATATGGTTATTGGGGTTTTACTAGTATTTTTTTGTTCTGGTCACCAATGATTAAAGCTACAAGAGTTTGGGGCGAAAATACATCGCAAGGAAAAGCTTTTGGTTTTTTAGATGGTGGTCGCGGGCTTGTTGGAGCTTTATTTGGCTCATTAGGAGTTTTTATTTTTTCTCTTTTTCTTATAGAGGAAGTTACTACTTCTAACTTATTAGAAAGGAAAGAAGCTTTTAAATACGTAATCTTACTATCCTCTATTATTATCATTTTTATTGGGGTTTTAGTTTGGTTCTTCTTAAAACCTAGTCATGTTAATGAAAAAGAAATTTCTTTAGAAAAAATAAACACTAAACAAATTATAAGTGTACTAAAAATACCTTCTGTATGGTTGCTTATGGTTATTATTTTATGTGCTTATTTTGGTTATAAAACAACAGATATTTTACCTCTATATGCAAAAGAAGTAATGAATTATAATGAAATAAAAGCTGCAAAAGTGGGTGCTTTTTTATTGTACATTAGACCTATTATTGGGGTTCTTATTGGTTTTATAGCTGATCAATCCAAAACTACACTATGGCTAATCATCAGTTTTATAATTAGTATTATTGGAGCATTATTATTTGTTTCTGGTATAATTAATCCTAATACTAGCTCTCTTTTTATTATAAATATTTTTATTACTGCTACTGGTATTTATGCGCTACGATCTCTATATTTTGCCGTAATGCAAGAAGGACACATTCCTATTACACTCACTGGTACTGCTGTTGGGCTTATTTCTGTAATTGGTTTTACGCCAGATATTTTTGCTGGACTCATGACAGGTTATTTACTAGACACTTCTCCTGGTAAATTAGGCCATGTACACGTATTTATATTACTTACTGTCTTTTGCCTTATAGGACTAATTGCTTCTCTTATTTTTTATAGATTACAAATAAACAAAACCAAGATACATTAAAATGTAAATCGGTTTTGCTTATTAAAATAATTTACAACAATAAATAAAACTACATAGCTTTTACCAATCGTATAAATTCCGCTCTATAGCCTTGCTTATCTTTTCCTCTTCCTTCTTCTGCTAAATCCAATACATTAATTGTTTTTGTAGCATTTATATATTTAGATTTACGTAATTGCATTCCAAATAAAGCTACAGAAGCTGCAAATTTAAAATCTGATGACATTAACTCATCTTCTGTTTTTAACACTTCTACTAATTCTATACTCTTAGTTCCTTCTGGTTTTTTATATCTAAATTTTACTGTTAGCCATTCATCTGTATAATTTGTACCTACCACTTGCTTTTTGGTATATTTCAAATCTGATATATTCTTCACATAATCACTCTTAACGCCTACAGGTACAATTTCATATAAGGCTGTTACGGTATGCCCACTTCCTAATTCGCCAGCATCTTTGGTATCATCAACAAAATCTTCATCAGCTAATAATCTATTTTCATAGCCTATTAATCTATAGGCCTGTACTTTTGCTGGATTAAATTCTACCTGTATCTTAACATCTTTAGCTATAGTGTACAAAGTACCTCCAAACTCTTTACCAAATACTTTTTGCGCTTCTTGCATATTATCTATATAAGCATGGTTACCATTTCCTTTATCTGCTAAAATTTCTAGTTTAGAATCTTTATAATTTCCCATTCCAAAACCTAAGGCAGATAAAAATACTCCTGACTTTCTTTTTTCTGTAATTAATTCTTCCATAGCTATATTGCTAGATGCTCCCACATTAAAATCACCATCTGTAGCTAATATTACTCTGTTATTACCATTCTTTTTAAAATTTTTAATAGCTAAATCATAAGCTAGTTCTATACCTTCTCCGCCTGCAGTAGAACCACCAGCTTCTAAATTATCTAGAGCAGCAATAATCTTTTCTTTCTGTTCTCCGCTCGTTGGCTCTAACACTACTCCTGCTGCACCTGCATACACAACAATAGCTACTTTATCTTTTTTACGTAATTGAGCTACCAACAATTTAAAAGCTGACTTTAATAAGGGTAATTTATTTTGATTACTCATAGAACCAGAAACATCTATTAAGAAAGTAAGGTTAGAGGCTGGTAATTCTTCATTAGCATACTCTTTTCCTTGCAGACCAATACGTATTAATTTTGTATCCGTATTCCAAGGAGTTTTAGCAAGCTCCATATTTATAGAAAACGGATGTTCTGTTGGTTGAGGGTATTCATAATCAAAATAATTTATCATCTCCTCTATCTTTATTGCACTTATAGGTACTTCTTGTCCATTATTTATTAATCTCCTAATATTACTATACCCTGCTTTATCTACATCTATAGAAAAAGTTGACAATGGATTTACAGTTACTCCCTCAAAATTATTCTCTGTTATTTTTGCATAATTTTCATCATTCTCTAACTGATAGTTTCCTTTTTTAGTAGTAATAACAACACATCCATTCTTAGCAGCTTCGCCAAATATTTGCTTTGCTTTTGCTGGTTTGTGAATCTTCATTTTTTTTATGTCCTGAGAATTCATTTTTGCCAAAACTGCATTGTTGTATGTTTTCATTGGCTTCCCATCTACAATATAAAGTGGTTCTTTTTCCTTTATTTCAGCAACATTTATAGTATTAGATTCACCTATTATGTTCACTCCTGCTACTTGACCTTGTAAAGCATTTGCAATAGATTGTTTATACGCTTCCCTTTTTTCTTTTTTACTTGGAGACCTTAGATATTCTGCATTTACACTTGATACTGAAGCAGTAATACTTCTTTTTTTTACTACTCCATATCCTACAATAATAACTTCGTCTAATATAGCGGTGTCTGCTTCTAACTGTACATGTATTGTAAGTGCATTTTCTACTTTTACTTCTTTTGTTACATATCCCAAATAAGAGAAAACCAAAATATCTTCTTGAGATACTTTTATGGTATATGCTCCATCAAAATCTGTCACTGTTCCTTTATTGGTTCCTTTTACAATAACATTTGCTCCTGGTACGGGTAATTTTGTTTCATCTGTAACTATACCAGTAATAGTTTTTATTTGTGCATTTACTCCTATGCTGCATAGTACAGCAAATACAAAAACGATTGTATTTTTCATATTATTAATTATTAGTGGTTCTTAAATAATTAACTGCTGCTGGATTATTAGACACCTTAATAGTTTCTATATCCGATGGGTTTAATGCATGTAATGCGGCAACGGTAGTTCTTATACCATCTATAATAACAATAGTATTATCATCGCCACGCATGGTTATTCTCGGAGTTTCCTGTAACTGCGTATTCGTAATTTGAACATTAGGAACCTTGGCTCTTATAGCATTATAAACATCTTGTTGTGTATTAAAATTTTCTGTATTTACATCGTAAATTTTAAACGGCAAGTCTGTAATATCTAACTGATTTTCTTCTATTTTATCCTTTGTAGTTATTAAAATACAATCTTTCCTTATTCCAAAACAATTGAAAATAGCATGATCAGCTTCTTTGATAACCTCTATATTCTTAATGTTTTTTACATCTAAATTAGAAAGAGTGCTACCTATACTATCACATAGTATTGGTACTCCATCAAGTACATATAAAAAATCTTTTTTTTTCGGGGCTCCACAATAAAGCTTAATGTCTACTGCAGTTCTTTTATCTTGTGATATTACAATACTATCTTGCCCTTTTGTACAAACTGACTCTTCTTTTATTTGACTTTTTACAATAACACTCGTTAATAAAAAGATAAATACTATAATTTGATTTTTCATCTTATGTTGGTTTTAAATTATAAGTAAACCTACACAAGAGTACTGCTATATAAAATGAAGAATGAGGGAAGTAACTCTTTGAATGAGTAAAAGCTATCTTTTTAACAACGCTACAGTTTTTTTACGTTGAATTTTTCCGTTTTTAGTTTCTAAAAAGGAATTGATACAATAGATTTCTTTAGGGATTTCAAAACGTTTAAGTGTTGTTAAATCTTTTATTTTTTGATGTATTTTATCAATATCTATAACTCCTTCTATTAATAAAACCAGTCTTTGCCCTAAGTTTTCATCTGGAATCCCTGCAACAAAAAAACGGTTAGAAATTATATCTGCTAATTTTGCTTCTATTTGTTCTGGTATTAATTTTATTCCTCCAGAATTAATTACAGAATCGTACCTACCTAACCACTCAAATTCTGTTTCTGATATTATATTTACTATATCATTGGTTACTATAGTTTCTTTAGATACTTTAGGCGCTTTTATTACTAAGCAATCTCTATTATCCTTTGCTATAGTTACCCCTGGTAGTAATTTAAAATTATGACTAAATGCTAAATCTCCATCAATAAAATTATTAACTTTTTTAGCTGCTATATGGGTAATAGTCTCTGTCATCCCATATGTTTCAAAAATCAACGTACTTTTATCTTGCACTTTGTTTTTTAAATCTAGAGACATGGGAGCTCCACCCACTAATAAAGTTTTTATACAATCTAATTTTATTAATGAATTTTGCACTTGTAAGGGTACCATTGCACAAAAATCATATGATTTTTTAATATTTTCTAAAGGATTAGAGTCTGGAGAAATGCAGTCTATTTCTAAACCTAATACTATAGCTCTTACCAGCATCATTTTACCCGCTATAAAATCTGTTGGTAAACAAAGTAATGCTTTATAAGTTTCTTTTAAATTAAAAAAATGTCCTGTAGCAATAGCAGAATTTACCATATATTGCTTTTCCAGGCTAATTTCTTTGGGTATACCTGTAGAGCCAGATGTATTTACTTTTATACTACTCTCACTATTAAGCCAGTTTAAAAGAAAGTTTCCCAAAGAAACCTCGTAAGGTATTAATTGTTTAGTTAAATGAACTCCATATGCTTTTAATGCTTCTATAGCATACGACATTCCATTTAACTTAAATTTTGGATGTATTTTATGATATACTTTCTGCATTTGCTGACGCTAAAGCTACAAATTCTTCTTTAGACAGTACTTTACCTGTTAAACGTTCTTTCCAATTAGTCCAGCCATATTTTTTAGAAAAAATGAATAAAAGTATTGGATAAATTACCAAAACAGGAATAAAAACATCCCAACCTAAAACTGGTTCAGACACATCTATATACAAAGATTCTGTTTGAAAAGCTGTCCAATCTGCTGTTACTAATAATGCTGTAATTAAATTATTTGCAGCATGAAAACCTAGCGCTAACTCTAAGCCTTCGTCCATTAAAGTTAAAATCCCAAGAAAAAAACCTGTTCCAATATAATACACCATAATACTATAGCCTAGTTTTTCCACCTCTGGATTAGCCAGATGCATAAGTCCAAATAAAACAGATGTTATTACTAAGGGAAACCATCTATTTTTCACCAATAAACCAACACCTTGCATTATATGCCCCCTAAATAAATACTCTTCAAAACTAGTTTGTAATGGAATTAGTACTATCCCAATTATGGCTAAGCTTAAAAAGGGAATTAGTTTAAAATTGAATTTATAATTTTCTGGTGATAAGTATATGTCTACTCCTGTAATTAAAATAGTAATAATAGCCCATAATAAAAATGAAAAAATAACTCTCTTCCAATCTATTTTCTCTCTAGATGTTGTTAATGAGGTAATTGACTGTGAATGTACTAATTTAGTCCATCCTAATACAACAAAAAAGCCTACAGCTAATGGCAGCAAAATCATTATAAGCACAAGGTTTGACCCAAATTGCTTTATAACCATATCCATACTGTCTTCTACACTAACAGGTGACATTATTGTAGCAATATAATTTATAATCATAAATGATATAAAACACAATGGAATTATAAAATATTTCCATAATCCTATATCCCCCTTATAACCCTGCTCTATATACATATTTCTTCTATTTTATTTATATTCCATTGTTTTTGTTTACTATAAAATATTTGTCCGTTCTTAACTGTTAAAGGACTTTCAATATTATTAGTATACAAACTTCCTGTTCCTAATCCTTGCGGCATATTGTTATTTAAAGTATATGTCCATTGTGTTATAGCATTTAAACCTATATTACTTTCTAAAGCACTCGTAATCCACCAGCCTATTCCTAACTTATCTGCTATGGATATCCATTCTTGTGTACCTTTAAATCCTCCTACCAAACTTGGTTTTAAAATAATATACTGTGGCTGTATAGTTTGTAGCAATTCTTGTTTCTTTGTTACATTAAAAATGCCTATTAATTCTTCGTCTAAAGCTATAGGCAAAGGTGTTGCCTTGCACAAGCTCTTCATTTCTAATATATTACCTTGCTTTATTGGTTGTTCTATAGAGTGTAAATTAAATTGGGATAAAGTTTTTAATTTATTTAATGCTTCATTGGGTAAAAAAGCTCCATTTGCATCAACTCTTAACTCTATTTCTTCTTGAGAATATTTTTTTCTTATTGATGCTAATAATTTTATTTCAGTATCAAAATCTATGGCTCCAATTTTCATTTTAATACATGAAAATCCGGCTTCTAACTTTTGCTGAATCTGCTCCAACATAAAGCTTTCATCTCCCATCCATATTAATCCATTTATAGAAATAGGTTTTTCTTTATGCAGAAAATCAAACGGGAATAATTTAAAAGGAATTTCTGATACAAATGATAAAAATGCTTGCTCTATTCCAAACTGAATACTTGGAAATTCTATTAAAGCTTCTAGTAGCTTATCTTTTCCTAAATGAATATTAGCACATACCCATTGTAGTTTTTCTTCATACTCAGGAACATCATCTACACTAAGTCCTCTTAAAATACCACATTCTCCTATTCCGTATTTATTATTTTCTTTTAACACCAGAAACCATGTTTCTTTTTGCGTTAAAACACCACGAGAGGTTCCACTTGGCCTTTTAAAATTTAGTATATATTTTTTGCAACTGGCTTTCATAAAGTAAATAACTAAAAATTGTTCTATTTATAGAAATATATTAATCTTATTTCTAATAAACAGGTAAATGTATAGCTATTATTTAAAATCGAACCAAAAACGAACTCCCTCTGGAGATTTATCTATATTTAAAGTAGATTGTAATTGATTTACCAAACGGTTCATTAAACGTATTCCCATAGAAGAATTAGTTCTTTCATCTGTATCTTCTGGTAATCCTATTCCGTTATCTGTATACTCAAAGAAACCATGTTCTCCATTCTTTCTTAGATGTATGTATATTTTTCCATTCTCATCACCATCTGGGAAAGCATACTTAAAAGAGTTAGATACTAATTCGTTTAATATTAATCCGAAAGGAATAGCTCTGTCTATATCTAATTCTGTTCCCTCGGCATCAATAGTTATATTAATATTATGCCCTCCTTTTTTATATACAGATTGTACACTATTTACCAAACTCTCTATGTAACCTTGCATTTCTATCACCGATAAATCATCATTCTGATATAATTTTTGGTGTATTAATGCCATTGCTTTTACTCTACTTTTCCCTTCTTCTAAGGCTACAATAGCTGCTTTACTTCTTGTGTTTTTTGTTTGCAAACTTAATAGACTAGACACCATTTGTAAATTATTTTTTACTCTATGGTGTATTTCTTTTAACAAGGAATCTTTTTCTACTAATGAAGCTTCTATAATATGATTTTGTTCCGCAATTAGTCGTTGAGATTTTATACTTTTTAAATATGCGTATACTAAACCAGCAAAACCTAATAATGTAAATATTAACGAGATAAAAACAAGATTCATTCGCTCATCTTTCTCTTCCATTTGCCTTCTAGATAATTCTATATCTATCTTTTGCTCATCAATTGTTTTTTTAGAGCTTTCTAACTCTTGGGCAACTACGGCGCTTAATTGTTGTTTTTTTAATAAAGATTCATTAGATTTTAATGAATCTTGCATTCTTACATTTTTCATTAGATAAAATACAGAATTTTTATAATCTGTTATTTTATCGAAATATGAAGCTAGCAATCTATTCTTCTTTAATTTATTATTATACTTAATAGGATTTATATCATTTGACAAATATTCTTTAGCTTCTTTATAGTTCTCTACATGAAGATGACAATCTGCTAAATCTAAAATATTATCTATAACTTCGAAATTATATTTACCTATTCCATTTTCTTTTATAATAGAAATACTAGATTCTAATCTTGGTATTGCTTCATCATATTGTTTTAATAGTGCCAAAGACTTACCAATATTTCCTTCTATAATTCCTTTTAACAAATTACCCTCTAAAATTTCCTTTTCTGTTTTTTGCTTAGTTATATCATTTAAAAAAACTTCTATATAACCTTTAGCTTTTTTTAAACTTGTAATTGCGGGTGTTGGTGCTTTATCTAAACGCAAATAATTTCCAACCTTATTATGATATTCGGCTTTACCATAAAAATCTTCTTCTGGAATTGTTTTCTTTACTTCTAGAATGTAATCGGTCATTGCCTTTCTATGCAATCCTAAATTTGAATAGATATCATAAAAAGCAATGTTCTTAGATATTCCTAATTCTTTTTTCTCTTTTCTTACTTCTAATTGTTTATCGTAAAGCTCTAATTCTGAATAACTATGATCCATTATATTTAACAGAATTTTTCTTTTTTCTAAACTCCATTCATAACTATGTAGTTCTTTAGCGGTACTTATACTATGATCAAATTCTCCCAAATTATAATAAATCTGAGATAGTATTAATTTGTAATGATTTATGGCCAATGAATCGTTTGCATTCTTTGCTGTATCTAAATACACATTAACAGTATCTTCCCAATCGTAAGGAGAATTCTCTTTATATCTATTAGATGTAATAAAAAAGAAATGAAACTTTTCTTGCAGACTAACTTTCTCTTGAAACTTCTTTAACACATTATCCTCATCTGCTACTTCTTGAGCATTAAGTAACCCTGATGATAGTGAAAAAATAATAATAAGAAAAAAATTACTAAAAAAACGTAGCTTCATATGGTTGTTGTGGTTACATTAATAAAAATTTGGTTATACAAATATCAGAAAATAACAACAGAAGACATTATAAAAATGATATTTATACTTGATGATGTTAATATAAATAAATAAATACACTTAATTGTAGCTTTTATAGTCTTAAAATTTTTAAATGCTAAAAACGACAAAAGGCTGAACGAAACTACGCACAGCCTTTTATAGGTTAATCGAAAATGATAAGATTTGGGAATCTTGTTATTTCATGATACCCCAAAAGTAATATGAAGTATTTAAAACATAAGAATATTGTTGTGTAAGTAAGTAATTTTGTTGTGAAATCTATTTTTTATTTTCAATGATGTAGTTCATCGGATTCTTTGTTATTTTAAGGAATAAAAAAACACCTAGATTATACATAACCTAGGTGTTTTAAAAATTTTATAAAAGTATATTTTATGAATTCATTGCTGAAATAATAAACTCTTTAAATTCTTTTGAAATAGGTATAAGCTTATTATTTATCATAATATCTTTAGAGTTAATAGCATCTATATGATCTACATTAACTATATATGATTTATGGGCTCTATAAAATTTCTTTTGAGGCAGTTTTTCTAAATAATCTTTTAAAGGCGACCTTACCAGAAATTTTTTATCTACAGTATTAACTTCTAAATATACATTATCTGCTTTTATAAACTGTATATCTTCAAATTGAATACGGTAATATAAATGCTGCTTTTTAACAAAAATAGAATCTTTTAATACAGAGTTAGACATTAACTTACCATCATCATCATTGGATGCTGCCGCTTCTTTACCACCTGCTTTTTCTTTCTCTGCATAATTAAAGCTCGATAATGCTATTTCAATAGAAGTATATAAATCTTGCTGCTCAAATGGTTTAACCAAATAACCGTTTGGTTTTACTGTTTTAGCATTTTCTACTGTTGCTCTATCCGAGTTAGATGTTACAAAAATAAAAGGAATGTTATAGTTTTCTCTAATATGTTTTCCTAAATCTATTCCTGTTTTATCAGATGCAAGAATTATATCTATAAGTACTAAATCTACATGGTTATTTTTCAGTACTTTTTCTGCTTGCTCGTATACAATTACATTATCTACGATTTCGTAACCAATCTCTTCTAACATTGACTGCATATCATCTGCAATAATAACATTGTCTTCTACTATTAGAATTTTTATGGCTTGTTCCAAATTATATAGGTTTTAGTTAAGTTCTTGTTAAAATCAAATTTACAAAAAATTATTATAACTAAAATAAAATAGCAATGCTAGTAAAAAAGTTGATAGTGCTAGCTTTTTTAACTCTGGATCTAGTGAAGCTGGTTCGTTTATTTTTGATATTCTAAGAAAATGAGCCGCTACTGGTATAAAGGCTAAAAGACATATTGTATTAGTCCAGTTTTCAAAATTTAAAAACACAAAAAATGCCATGCATAAAAAACTAATAATCAATAATAAATAGTGGTATTTTTTTCCGTTGGCAAAACCTATTTTTACAACTAAAGTATTTTTATTAGATTTTTTATCTGATACGCAGTCTCTTAAATTATTTAAATTAAGAACCCCTACACTTAATAAACCTATTGTAATTGCTGGTAAAACCGATAAAAATGTAATGTATTTTGTGTATAAAAACATGGCTCCCAAAACTCCTAATAAACCAAAGAAAAGAAAAACAAACACATCTCCTAATCCTTTGTAGCCATATGCAGAGTTACCTACCGTATATTTAATGGCTGCCCAAACACTAAATGCTCCTAAGCCTAAAAATAAAAGTATGTAGAGTAAATTTTCTATTCCAAATGAGATATATACCAGACTAAAGGTTAAAATCACATTAATAATTACCGAAATAAATATTCCTCTTTTTAATTCTTCCTTAGACAACAAACCACTTTGTAAAGCTCTTTTAGGCCCTACTCTGTCTTCGTTATCTGTTCCTTTAACTCCATCTCCATAATCATTAGCAAAATTAGATGTTATCTGAAAGCTAACTGTAGTTATTAATGCTAATATAAAAATAACACCATTAGTGTGGCCATTAATATGAGCTAATGTTGTACCTACAATAATACCAGAAATAGATAATGGGAGTGTTCTTAGCCTTGCAGCATTGAACCAAGATTTAATTTTTAACAAAATTTAATAGGGGTCTTCTATTTTTAAACGTTTTCCTTCTTTATAGGAAGCTACAAATGCATCTTCGAAACCCATTTCTACTAGTTGGTTTCTAAACTCTCTTGCTTCTACTAAGGTTTCAAAATTACCTAAAGAATATGAATAAAAAGGATTTGTTTTTACAAAAAGGGTATTTGTTAATGATTCTGACGCAAGTGTCATATTATTTTCTACAAAAGATTTTATCTGAACCGAGTATACTTTTTCTTTATCTATAAAGTTTTTAGCTAAGTAAAATTCTTTTACCAAACTAAGCTCTTCATTTTTAACTTTTAGATTAGCCATTCTAGTTTTATAAGCGTCTAAACTGTCTAAAGAAACTAACAAACTATTTTGATTATCATAAGAATTAGAACTACTTAAACCCGCAGTAAATGAGGTTACAGCCAAAGTTGCAAGTAAAAAAACTCCTGTAATACCAGCTAAAACATTACGTTGAATTTTTTTCCTTTTTATCTCTTTATTTTTAAATTTTATTTGATCTAAAAGTCGCTCGTTAATTATTTGAGCTTTGTCTATATCTTTATGCAATTCTAATAAATCGCTTTCTTCAATGAAAGGCATATTCTTTTGTTTTTCTTAGATATTTACTATTATTCCCTAGCATTAAGTATAATTTATACCGTTCCTTACGCTAAAATAATGTTTTTAGATAAAAAACAAAATAAATAAACAAAAAAATAAAAGCTATTTAACTGATATACATATTATTATACATAACTTATTAATTCTTTTAAATAAGCTTAATACCGTTTTCTTTTATTTCTATTTTTCTTTCCCTATATAGGGTACCTACTCCTTTTTTAAAAACCTTTTTACTCATTTCTAATTGGTTTTTAATATCCTCAGGGTCAGATTTATCATGCAAAGCTAAAAAACCTCCTTCTGCTACTAATTTTTGATAAATAGTATTCGCAGCAGGCTCTAAACTCTGGTACCCTATAGCTTGTAAAGAAATATCTATTTTATGGTCTGGTCTTATATTTTTTACAAATCCTTTTATTTTATCTCCTATAGCTATTTTTTTATACACTTCATTTAAATACACCAAGCCTTTATGCCTATTATTTATAATAACTTCCCAGCCTAAATCTGTGCTTCTTGTTACAATTAATGATACCTCATCTAGTACTTTTACTGTTAAATCCTCATTGCTTATAAATTTATCTAACTTATTAGAAGCCACTAACCTCTGTGATTTATCATCTAAATAACAATATACCACATACCATTGTCCTTCTTGCATCTTTGTTCTTTGCTCTCTAAATGGTACTAAAAGGTGTTTTTCTAAACCCCAATCTAAAAAAGCTCCTATATTATTTACCTCTGCTACTTTTAATAACTGAAAATTATCTCTTATTGTATAAGGCGTTAATGTTGTTGCCACTGGTCTTTCATCATGATCTAAATAGCAAAAAACACTAATCTCATCTCCTATTTCATAGGTTTTAGGAACATATTTATTGGGTAACAATATATCTGTGCCTTCTTTATCTCCTAAAAAAACACCAACGCTTGTATCTCTAAGAATTTCTAATGTATTATAATCTCCTAATCGTATCATATCTCTAATTGTATTGCAAAAATACACCTAAATGAATTCATAATTTCAAATTTCTTAAATAAGAAAAAAGTCACTCTAAAATTAGAATGACTTTTATTTTTTTACTTTACAACTTTGTTTTAAAATTTTTAATTATCAACATTATATTCTAGCAAAGCTGCTATATATAATTTATTAAAGGCATCACTTGAATAAGGGTTCTGACTAGTTACTAAATTTCTGTCTTTAATAGCAAAATTAGATTTTGGTAATCCACTCCTATATCTTAAACCTAATTTCCTTAGCCTTTTCGCTATTTTTCTATTTTTAGGTTTCCCTTTCATTATAAAACTTTCTATCACAAACTCTTCTATAGGTGATACTGAGTTTACTTTAAAACCTACATATGGGTTTTCTAATTTAGGAATGGTAGAAATTAAAACAGGTGCATGGCATATTAAACCTGTTGGCCTATTTTCATTGGCAAAATATTTTAAAAGTATTGGTATACGCTTATCATACAATAAATCTACCATTAAACCTTGACCGCCTGGAATAACTAATCCAACGTATTGTTTTTTATTCTCAATTGCTTGCGTTAAACTTATTGGGTTTTTAAAATTTATATCATTTTCTATAAAAGATAAGGCTTCTTTCTTTACTGCTAACTTTTTTTTCCAATATTTATCATGTATACTTTCTTGATCAATAGTTGCCTGTACTCCATTTGGAGTTGCAAATTCTACACTATAACCCGCATCTTTAACTGCTTTATATGCTAAATAAAACTCATTAAGAAAAACTCCTGTTTGCCTCAATTTTGCTTCATTATTTAGTGTTAAAGTATCTTCTGAGCTCATTACAAATAATACAATCTGTTTTTGCGAAAAAATCATAGTACTAAATAACATCATATATAATAAGAATATTTGTTTCATAAATGTTTTAATTATACCTAATAGAACTAATGTATACCCAAATTACAAACAATATTTGCAGAGGTATTCTAAACCATAAATAAGACAATCCGTTTCCGCTAAAAGTAGCTTTTTGATAATCTAAATGGATTATAGATGCATTAATATTTGCAGGCAAAAGAAGAAGAAAAAACAATATTAACAACCAAGCTGTTAATACACGTAGTTGAGGAATATGTAGCCCTATTGCTGCAACGATTTCAATAATAGCTGTTAAATAAACTACTTCTTTTTTAAAAGGAATAAAATCTGGTACCATTAAAGCCATGCCTTCTGAATATAAAAAATGTCCTAATGCAGTAAAAAGTAACATTACAGATATTCCTATACGTGCAGCAAATATAAAATCGTATTTACCATTACTAATTTTTAGTATAAGTAATGATATTATAGTAATAACAATAAGTACAATAAGAGGTTTCATCTTTTTTGTACAAATGTCTTAACACATTCCGATTAATACAATGAACCTAGGTTAAGAAATTCGTTTTCTTATTCTACTTAAAGCTTGAGGTGTTATTCCAATGTAGGATGCTAAATATTTTAATGGTATTTCTTTTATTAAATGCGGTTGCTCTGTAAATAGTTTTAAGTACCGCTCTTCAGCAGTATCATTCAAAAGCGATTGTTCTCTTTTAGCCTTTATCAAATATAAATTTTCAGCAGCTACGCGACCAATAATATGCCCTACTGATGTTCGCTTATAAATATCTTGCAAATCTTCATAGCTTAGTTGCCATAGTAAAGTATCTGTTAAGGTTTCTATTTGGTATGTACTTGGCTTTTGAGTTAAAAAAGAATCATAAGCACTCACAAATTGCCCTTTAAAACAAAAACCAAAAGTAATATCGTTTTCTTCTTTAGGCATAAAGAACCGAATAGAACCTTTTTCTATAAAATTAAGATGAGTTTCTATCGCTCCAACTTTTACAAGTGCTGTTCTTTTTTTTAGTTCAATCTTTTTTAATTTGGAAGAAAATATTATCCAATCATCATTGGTCATTTTAATGATGTTATCAAAATATTCTCTTACCTGGTACATATTAAAACTGATTATTTAAAAAAATCTTCATTACTTCTAAGAAGCTACCTCTGAATAATACAATGTTTTTATAATACCATCTGACAACCCTATTTTAGGTACATGTATTTTTTTAGCTCCACACCATTTTGCTGCGGATAAAAAGATACGTGTTGCAGGAATAATAACATCTGCTCTATCTGTATTTAATCCTAATTCTGATACTCTATCTTCATAAGTCATGCTATCTAAAAAATGGTATTGTGCATTTAACCATATGTATGATAAAGGTTCTCCTATTTTTCTGCCAGAAATTTTATGCAACTTATTAATATTCCCCCCAGAACCTATGATAGATATTTTTGGTAAATCTTGGGTATGCTCTATAATCCAAGATTCTAAATTACTCCACATACTATCGCTAACCATATTATTAAGCAAACGTACTGTACCTATTTTAAAAGATTTAGACACTTTTGCCTCTCCTTTTGTAAAAATGGTAAACTCGGTACTACCACCACCAACATCTACATATAAATAAGAACTATCTTTTTTTATAGTTTCTTTTAAATCTGTAGAGGCAATAATGGCGGCTTCTTTTTTACCATCTATGAGTTCTATATCTATACCTGCTTCTTCTTTTATTTTACTAATAACCTGGCTCCCATTAGTAGCTTCTCGCATGGCAGAAGTTGCACAAGCCATATATTTTTCTACTCCATTAACATCCATTAAAAGCTTAAAAGCTTTCATGGTATTTACCATCCTATCTACATTATGCTCCGATATTTTCCCTAATGTAAAAGAATCTGCTCCTAAACGTACAGGAACACGAATTAAAGACCCTTTTTTAAACTGAGTTTTTTTTCCTTCCTCCTCTATAACATTATGTATTAGTAAGCGTACAGCATTAGAACCTATATCTATAGCTGCTAATTTTCGTATTTTCAAACTATTCTTTTTATGAATTTAACTTTTGCTGATAATAATTGTAAAGTTCAAATTGCGACCTTACTTTTTCTTTATCATTTTTCCTATATGCGTTATCCTGCTTATCAGAATAAATACGTGCCTTTAAATTATCTTTCCAAGAAATTTCAAAAGTATCAATTAATTCTTGTTTTATATCCTTATCATATATTGGGCAACCTACTTCAACTCTAAAATCCAAATTACGAGTCATCCAATCTGCCGATGATATATATACTTTTGGGTCTCCTCCATTACCAAAAACAAATATTCTAGTATGTTCTAAGAATTTATCTACCACACTTATGGCTTCTATATTTTCGCTCATTCCTGGCACTCCTGGTATTAAACAGCAAACGCCCCTTACAATCATCTGTATTTTAACTCCTGCATTACTTGCTTCGTATAGCTTATCTATCATTTTATAAGATGTAATACTGTTCATCTTAATTTTTATATAAGCTTCTTTTCCTTCTTGCGCATTTTTTATTTCTTGATCTATTAAACCTTTAAATACTGATTTGGTATAATGTGGCGATACAATTAAATGCTTGTATTTGTTTATTTTATAAGTGGTTTCAAAAAAATCGAACACCTTATTTAGTTCTTTTAAAATTGGTGTGTGTGCTGTAAATAATGTATAATCTGTATATATCTTTGCTGTTGACTCATTAAAATTACCCGTACTTATAAATCCGTACCTCTTAATACCTTCATCTTCCTCTCGTTCTATTATACATATTTTACTATGTACTTTTAATCCTGGTACTCCAAATATTAATTTAACTCCTTCTTCTTGTAACTTTTCTGCATAAAAAATATTAGCAGCTTCATCGAACCTAGCTTGCAGTTCTATCTGTACTGTAACTTGTTTACCGTTTTTTACTGCATTTATAAGTGCTGCTGCAACTTGTGAGTTATTAGCCAACCTATAAACTGTAATTTTTATTGTTCTTACTTTAGGATCAAGAGCTGCTTCTCTTAAAAAGCGTATTATATAAGAAAAGGTATGATAAGGCGTGTATTGTAAATAATCTTTTTCTGCTATACGCTCTAATAAACTACCATCTATACTTAATCCTTTTATAGGTAAAGGGCTAATTTTTTCGTACTGTAAATCTTGTCTTCCTAAACTAGGAAACCCCATATAATCTCTCCTATTATGATAACGCCCTCCTGGAATTACACTATCTGTATCCTCTACATTCATTTTTTCTTTTAAAAAACTTAAAGTATCTGCTGCAATACTTTTATCATAAACAAAACGAACTGGATCTCCTATTTTTCGATGCGCTACACTCGATGATATTTTTTCTATAAAACTCTTACTTAAATCATCATCTATATCTAATTCTGCATCTCTGGTTATTTTTATCATGTGTGCAGATATAGATTCGTACTCAAACATAGTAAATACACCATCCATACAATAACGAATTAAATCGTCTAGAATAATAATATAGTTTTTATCTCCTTCTTTAGGTAATTCTACAAAACGGTCTACTCTTTTTGGAATTTGTATTAAAGCATAACGATTCTCTTTACTCTCGCTATTCTTAAGTACCATTTTTACTGCTAAATATGCCGCAGTATCATTTAAAACAGGAAACTCTCTTAAATCATTTAAGATAATCGTCATTAATACCGGACTTACTTTTTTTATAAAGTAGTCTTTTATAAACTCCGATTGTTTTTCTGTTATCTCTGTTTCGTTTATAATAAATATATTCTCTCCTTCTAACTCCTTTTCTACCGACCTTAATATTTCTAAGCTATTAGATTGCTGCTCTATTACTATTTTGGTAATTTGTTCTAATAGATCTTTTGCTATCTCTCCTCCAAGAGCACTTTTCCCTTTTTTACCTGCTTCTACAATACGTTTTACAGTAGCATAACGAACTTTAAAGAACTCATCTAAATTATTAGAAAAAATACCTAAAAAACGAAGTCGTTCTATAAGAGGCACACTTTTATCTGCGCTTTCTTGTAAAACTCTTTCATTAAATCGTAACCAGCTAATTTCTCTATTTATATAGGTGTTCTTGGTTTTTATCATTTTCTTAATTCTTTTGGAAATATATGTTCTGCTGTTACTCCTTTTTCTATAGAGTTCCAATTTTCTGTATTAAAATTTAGTTCTACTAAGCCTGCTGTAGGAACGTTTGCTATTGAAGCAGTCCCATAAGCATTGGCTATGTATGTAAACGCATGGTTATGCCCAAATATTAGCACTACATCTAACTTATTATCTAAGGATTTTATAAACGAAATAACGCTTTCTCCTGAAAAATCATATAACTCATTTGTAATATTTAGTGAGGTAATAGGAAAATTAAGCGCTCTTGTAAAAATAGTTGCCGTATGCAATGCTCTATTTGCAGGGCTAGAGTATATAGCATCTATAGAAATGTTTTTTGCACCCAACTGAGCAGCTACCAAATACGAATCATTAACACCACGTTCTTGTAAAACTCTATCCTTATCTGAAACATTAAAATCCCAAGATGATTTACCATGACGTACAAGTATTAGTTTTTTCATTTTCGCATAATTCTTTTAAGAAAACTACGGTGCTAATCGTTCTATTTTCCAATTATTATCTTCTAATGTATACCTAATCCTATCATGTAACCTATTGGGTCTTCCTTGCCAAAATTCTATTGAAACGGGTTTAATTATATATCCTCCCCAATGCTCTGGCCTTTTAATTTCTTTATTTTTATATGCCTCTTTTAACTCCTTTAATTTTGTTTCTAAAACCGCTCTAGAAGTAATAATACTGCTTTGGTTAGAAGCTAATGCTCCTAGCCTACTGCCTTCTGGTCTAGATTTAAAATAGGTATCTGATAATTCTTTGGTTATTTTTTTTGCCTCTCCTTTTATAATAATTTGTCGTTCTAAATTGGGCCAAAAAAAAGAAGCGCATACTTTAGAATTCTCTGCGATAGCTTTTCCTTTTTCACTGTTGTAATTGGTATAAAAAATAAAACCCTGATCTGTGTACTGCTTTAATAACACAATTCTACTTTTAGGAAACCCGTCTGAACCAACAGTGGCTACTGTCATAGCATTTGCCTCTTCTACACCACCAGAAACTTCTACTTCTGTAAACCATTGCTCAAAAAGCTCCATGGGTAATTTAGAAACAACAGTTTCTAAAAACTCTTTTTTTTCGTATGATTTACGGTAATTACTTAAATCTTTTTGCATTTTTTTCTAATCTTAAAACAAGATAAACAAAGTTCTGCAAAAGATTGCAAAAGTGTACAAAGTATAATGATATATTAATACTTTTTACTTTACAAATGAAATTCTTTACCATCGTCTGCTAACGCAACATTAGCAAATATTTCTTGCGCCTCTTCTTTAAAAAGTGCTATAGATTTATAGCGTGTAGAATAATGCCCTAGAATTAACATCCCTGCATTAGCATCTTTTGCTATACTAGCGGCTTCTTTAGCCGTAGTATGCTTTGTTTTAGGTGCTAAAAAAGCTTCTGTTTCTAAAAATGTAGCCTCATGGTATAACACATCTACATTTTTTATCTGTGGTACAATATCTGGTTTATAAGCAGTATCACTACAAAAAGCGTAGCTTTTTGGTTTTTTAGGATCAAACGATAGCTCTTCATTAGAAATAACACGCCCGTCATCTAACGTTATATCTCTTCCATTTTTTATATTTTGATAATAACATGTTTCTATGTTATATTCCTTAGCTACCTCTATATTTAAAATACGCTCCCCTAACTTTTCTTTAAACAAATAACCATTGGTATAAACCCTATGGCTTAAAGGAATTGTTTCTACAGAAACTTTATCGTCTTCAAAAATTAATTCTGAATCTTTACTTTCTAACTCATGAAATATTAGAGGGTAATTAGTCCATGAATCTCCCAATTTTAAAAGTAATGTTATGGCTTCTTTTATTCCTTTTGGTCCGTAAATATGCAATTCTTTTTCCCTTCCTAACAATCTAAAGGTAGATACTAAACCTGGTAAACCAAAAAAGTGATCTCCATGTAAATGAGAAATAAAAATGTGTTTAATTTTAGAGAATTTTATCTTGTGCTTACGCAATTGTACCTGCGTGCCTTCTCCGCAATCTATTAAAAAAAGATGGTTATTAATTTCTAATACCTGTGAAGTAGGATTTGTTAAAGTACGGGGAGTTGCAGCATAGCAACCTAAAATTTGTAACCTCATTTACTTAATTATAAATTATAAATAGATGATTAAAAAATGAGATTTTACAATACATACTTTATTAAAACTATAGCTCTAAATCTCTTTCTATTTCTTCCATTTCTATTAAATCGTTTGCTTCTTGTAAGGTTGGAACCACAGCTATTTCATCGGGCACATCATCATAAGAAACCTTATTTGTTACTAATACAAAAGACTTTTTTGATGCTTTATGCTTATCTGACATTTGAAGAAATTCTAAAACATCACCAGCTTTTAATTCAGAAAAAGAAAAAAGATTTATTATAAGATTATCATTTTTAATTTTTGAGTACCCTTTATTTAAGTTTTCTAAAAATACTGATAACGATGTATCTTCTTGAAAAACAGTTGTTGTTGTTCCTTTTTTATCAAAAATCATAATTCCTTATTTTATTTTTGAAGCTAATAAATATAATACTGCCATACGAATTGCAACTCCATTTTCTACCTGATTTAATATGATAGATTGTTTAGAATCTGCCACATCACTAGTTATCTCTACACCTCTGTTAATAGGACCTGGATG
This sequence comes from uncultured Cellulophaga sp., assembly GCA_947492955.1. GTDB lineage: Bacteria > Bacteroidota > Bacteroidia > Flavobacteriales > Flavobacteriaceae > Cellulophaga. The sequence continues at coordinate 76,084 of CANLOV010000003.1, forward strand.
CATTATTACAATCTCTTTATCTAAGCTATTTAGTAAAGCTTTATTTATTCCAAATTGTTGTGTATACTCTCTTGTTGTTGGAAAATAACTAATATCCATACGCTCGTTTTGCACACGCAACATATTAGCTACATCGCACCAATTTAGTGCTTTTCTTAAATCCATTTCTACTTCTACCCCCAAAGATTCTATATACTTAGGCAGTAATGTTTTTGGACCACAGACCTTAACATTAGCTCCTTGTAACTTTAATGCAAATATATTAGATAGTGCTACTCTTGAGTGCAAAATATCTCCTACTATTACCACATTTTTACCTGCTACATCTCCTAATTTTTCTCTAATAGAGTACGAGTCTAACAATGCCTGTGTTGGGTGTTCATGAGCTCCATCTCCTGCATTTACAATAGCCGCATCTACATGCTTTGCTAAAAATATACCTGCTCCAGGATTTGGATGTCTCATTACAACCATATCTACTTTCATAGATAAGATATTATTTACCGTATCTATTAATGTTTCTCCTTTTTTAACAGATGATTGTCCTGCGGAAAAATTAACAACATCTGCAGATAATCTTTTCTCTGCCAATTCAAAAGAAAGCTTTGTACGCGTACTATTTTCAAAAAAAACATTGGCAATAGTAATATCTCTAAGCGATGGTACTTTTTTTATAGATCTATTTATTACTTCTTTAAAGTGATCTGCAGTAGAAAAAATGAGCTGAATATCTTTTTCTGTTAGATATTTTATTCCCAACAAGTGTTTTACACTTAACTCGCTCATATTCTTTATTTTCCTATTCTATATTTCACAAGGTTTTTACAAAATCCTTGTTTTTATTTACTTATTTATTAGGTAAACAGCGTCTTCCCCTTCATTTTCTTCCCATTTCACCTTTACCTTTTCATTATTAATAGCATCTACCTGCCTACCTCTATAATTGGGCTGTATGGGTAAATGTCTACTAAAACGCCTATCTATTAACGTTAGTAATTCTACTTCAGAAGGTCTTCCAAAAGATTGTATTGCCGTTAATGCTGCCCTAATGCTTCTTCCTGTATACAAAACATCATCTATTAAAACTACTTTTTTATTATCTACTAAAAAGTTTAAGTCCGTTTTATTAGCCTCTAAGGTTTTATCGCTTCTTCTAAAATCATCTCTGTAAAAAGTAATATCTAAAAATCCAAGGCTAATTTCTTTAACCCCATATTCTTCTTTTAAAATTTTAGTAAGTCTTTCTGCTAAATAGGTTCCACGAGGTTGTATTCCTATTAATACAGCATCTTTAAAATCTAAATGTTTTTCTAAAAGCTGGCATGCCAAACGATGTAGAATTATTTGTATCTCTTTAGAGGAAAGCAGTATTTTTTGACTCATAGGTTAGGTTACAAACACTGTTGCATAACAAAAGTAAGTATTTATCTTTAATTATAGATATCTGTTTATAAATTATCTATTTAAAATATAATCCCTAACAAATTCTTAAAATAACAAGTAGTGAACACAAGTAATTTATTGCTAAAATTATTCCTACAAATAAAAAAAATGTAGGAAAAAATATTTCTGCGGGATTTTACTATCATCAATTATAGTTCTACAACATTTATTTTTATACACTATTAAAAAAACAAATCTTTACAAGACTTAGCTCACGTACTATCTAAAAATAAGCATGATGCAAAAAATAATTTTACTGAATCTTTTTATTATTTTTTTTTACTGCCCAAAAGTTTATCAACAAAATACAGCTCCTATTGCAAATGCAGACACATATACTTTTAAATTAAACCAAACAAAAACTATTGATGCTAGTATTGGTGTTCTTTTTAATGATACAGATAATAGTGGTTCTTCTACATTAACAGCCAACCCTAATTTAGTATCGCCTTCTGCAAATGGAGTAGTAAGCATGAATACTGATGGTAGCTTTTCTTTTGTACCTCAAACTGGATTTGTTGGCACAACAACTTTTGAGTACCAAGTTTGTGATAATGGTATGCCAATAAAACTTGTTTCTGAATTTGATTTCGACAGCACTCCTTTAACTACAGCTTCTGTTGGGCCTGATGCTAATAGCATAAACCCAGATGCAGTACAAACAGATTGTGGTATACGAATTCCAAGTGACAGAACAGGATCATCAGTAGGTCTAGATGTTAATGTGCCTAATACATCTTCTATTTTTAATTTTACAAGCTTTGTTATGGAATTTGAGTATGCTGACAGAGAAAGCCAAGCTAATATTGTTGAGGGAGGAAATTTTAGGATATACCATATTAGCAGTAATAATATTGGTGTAACAATTAATGTAATTAATAGCAATACAGGTATAAGCACTTCTTATACTGTAAACCTAGGTCCTTTTTTATCAGGAACAGCAACTTACAATATTGAATACAATGAAATATCTGGCGATATTATTTACACTGCAAATGGAACTACTACCTCTTTTTCTAATGTTGCTCCTGACTTTTCACCAATAGATACTTCTCTTGCTTCTGATGTGATTATTGGAAAAAATTTAGATAACGCAGGAAATGCTCTCCCGTCTCTTTGTAGAATATCTATTAACGATACCAGCAAATTGTGCGCAACAGGAACTGTTACTTTAGAGGCAAAAGCAACTATTATTACCAATAGACAAATTACATATAGAGTAAAAAAATAAGTTCTTATTTTAAAAGCAGGCAAAAAAAAGACCTGAGTCTTAAACTCAGGCCTTCTTCAATCTGTAATAAACAAAAACTTAATTTTTCTTGGCGTTAGCCTCCATTTTATCTTTTAACGCTTGTAAAGCTTCATTAGCATCACCTATTGTTGGCTTAGCCTCATCAGCAGCAGCAGCTTGTCTTTTAACAGCAGCTTTTACATTGCGTTGCTCTTCTGCTCTAAATATTGCAGTGTGACTAGCAACAACTCTCTTGAATTCTTTATTAAATTCAATAATTTTGAATTCTGCTTCTTCACCTTTAGCTAATTTCTTACCGTCTTCTTTTTCTAAGTGACGAGTAGGCACAAATGCTACAATATCTTCGTTAAATTCTATTGTTGCACCTTTATCAACTATATCAGCAATAGTAGCCTTATGAACAGTTTCTAAAGCAAATTCTGCTTCGTACTTATCCCAAGGATTTTCTGTTGTTTGTTTGTGACCTAAACTTAATTTACGTCCTTCAACATCTAACTCTAAAACTTCCACTTCTAAGGTATCGTTTACAGATACAAATTCTGATGGATGCTTAATTTTCTTAGTCCAAGATAAGTCAGAAATATAAATTAAACCATCTATACCTTCTTCCATTTCTACAAACACACCAAAGTTTGTAAAGTTACGTACAATACCTTTATGCTTAGAACCTACTGGGTATTTAGCTGTAATATCTGTCCATGGGTCTGGAGTAGATTGCTTAATACCTAGAGACATCTTACGATCTTCTCTATCTAAAGTTAAAACAACTGCTTCTACTTCATCTCCAACTTTTACGAAATCTTGAGCCGAACGTAAGTGTGTAGACCATGACATTTCTGAAACGTGAATTAATCCTTCAACTCCTTCAGCTACTTCAATAAATGCACCGTAATCTGCTATAACAACTACTTTACCTTTTACTTTATCTCCAATCTTAATTTCATCAGATAAAGCTTCCCAAGGGTGCTTCTCTAATTGCTTAAGACCTAATTGTATTCTAGATTTGTTATCATCAAAATCTAAGATTACAACATTTAATTTTTGATCTAATTCTACAACCTCGTTAGGGTGGTTAATCCTAGACCAAGAAAGGTCTGTAATGTGAACTAAACCATCTACACCACCAAGATCAATAAACACACCGTAAGAAGTAATGTTTTTAACAACACCTTCTAATACTTGTCCTTTTTCTAACTGACCAATGATTTCTTTCTTCTGTACTTCAATATCAGCCTCGATTAACGCTTTATGAGATACTACTACGTTTTTAAATTCATGGTTAATTTTAACTACCTTGAATTCCATAGTTTTATTTACATACTGATCGTAATCACGGATTGGCTTAACATCTATCTGAGAACCTGGTAAGAATGCTTCGATTCCGAAAACATCTACAATCATACCACCTTTAGTTCTACATTTTACAAAACCATTAACGATTTCTTCTTTTTCATGAGCAGCATTTACTCTATCCCAAGCCATAATAGTTCTGGCTTTTCTATGAGATAATACTAACTGTCCACTTTTATCTTCACGAATATCTATTAAAACCTCAACTTTATCGCCAACCTTTAAATCTGGATTGTAACGAAATTCGTTAAGAGAAATAACTCCTTCAGACTTAGCATTGATATCAATAATAGCCTCACGATCTGTAAGATAAACTACTGTACCTTCTACTACTTCTTCATCTGCAGTATCTACAAAGTTCTTAGCTACTAAAGCTTCAAATTCTTCTAATTGAGAATCTTCTACACGATCAATTCCTTGCTCGTATTTTTCCCAATTAAAATTTTCTAAAAATTCTTTTGGATCTTGTACAGGAACCTGTACTTCTTTTGGTGCTGCTGCAGTTTCTTCTGCTGGAGCTGTTGCTTTTTCTTCAGCCATTTGCTGATTAAAATTTGTATTCTGTAGCTACACAAGAGTTAAACAATTACTACAGAAGTGTTTATGTTTTTTATTTAATCCCTTTTTCCTCTTGATATTTCGTTAAAAAAGGAGTGCAAAACTACAACTAAAAAATGATTTTAACAACCTATTTCTTATTAAGGATTAATTAGATTGCGATTTTTATTACTTTTAACTCCTAATACTATAATAATTTTAGTATATTGAGGTTTTATAAATATTAACCATAAATATTAAATAACATGAGCGTTAAAGCTAAATATCAAGGAGTTTTAAATCTTGGTGAAGAATTAGGAATTAAAGATGGTAACGTAACTGAAGAAGGTGGCGTTTTAAAAATAAAAGGTGTTGCTAACACTCCTTATGAAAAAAACTTATTGTGGGATAAAATTAAAGAATTAGGCGGAGAAAATGCTGCTGATATAGCTGCTAATATTTCTGTAGCTGATGATTCTGTTTACCACAGACATACTGTTAAAGGTGGGGAATCTTTAAGTAAAATTGCAAAAGCTTATTATGGAGACGCAATGAAATATAAAGAAATTTTTGCTGCGAATACAAATATCTTAAGCAACCCTGATGTTATACAACCAGACCAAGTTTTAGTTATTCCTAACTTATAAAACTAGTTCTAGATAAATAAAACTAAAAAAGACGCTCTAATGAGCGTCTTTTTTTATTGTTTTTCGATGACCCTAAGTGCATAATTATACATACGATCAAATTGTTCTTTTAATCCCATATCACTATTATCGAACTCTATAGCGTCTTTTGCTTGCTTTAAAGGAGATACTTCTCTATTCGAATCTATATAATCTCGTTCTTGTACATTTTTTAAAACTTCATCATAATTAACATCATCTCCCCTATCTAACAATTCTTTATAGCGCCTGTAAGCTCTTTTTTCTGGTGATGCTGTCATAAACACTTTAAATTCTGCATCAGGAAAAACTACTGTTCCTATATCTCTACCATCCATTACAACACCTTTCTCCTTACCCATTTCTTGCTGCATTTCTACCAACTTAATTCTCACCTCTTCTATAACAGCAACTTTACTTACTAATTTAGACACCTCTAAGGTTCTTATTTGCTTTTCTATATTCTCACCATTTAAATACATTTCTGCAAAGCCTAACTCATCGTTATATACAAACTTTAAATTTATCTGAGATAAAGATGCTACTAATCCTTTTTTATCTTCTATAGCCTCACCAAAAAAATTATTTTGCATTGCAAAAAGCGTTACCGCTCTATACATTGCTCCTGTATCTACATATATATAGCCTAAGGATTTTGCTAATTGTTTGGCAATGGTACTTTTTCCGGTAGACGAAAACCCATCTATTGCTATTGTAATTTTTTGCATCGGCTAAAAATAATAGAATTAATTAGTTTCTAAAAATTGTTCGCTAATAAAAAATGGACGAAAGTTGCCTACTTACGTCCATTTATTGTTTATAAATTCTAAAGTTTTTTACAACTTCTTAGCATTCTTTACTTTCTGCTTTGTTACAGCAATAGCTACAACCTCAGACATTTCGCTTACGTAATGAAAAGTTAAGCCTTTTAAGTAACTCTCCTTTATTTCTAAAATATCTTTTCTATTGTCTTCACAAAGAATCAATTCTTTAATTTTTGCTCTCTTGGCGGCTAATATTTTTTCTTTTATACCTCCTACCGGTAATACTTTACCACGTAATGTAATTTCACCTGTCATTGCTATACTCTTTTTTACTTTCTTTTGCGTATACAGAGAAACTAAAGAGGTTAACATAGTAATACCTGCACTAGGTCCGTCTTTTGGTGTTGCTCCTTCTGGCACGTGGATATGTACATTATACTTATCGAACACCTCACTATCTATACCATAACTATCTGCATTAGATTTAATATACTCCATAGCAATGGTAGCAGACTCTTTCATTACCTTTCCTAAATTACCCGTAATTGTTAGCGCTCCTTTTCCTTTAGAAAGAATAGATTCTATAAATAAAATATCTCCTCCTACTCTAGTCCAAGCTAACCCAGTAACAACACCTGCTACATCATTATTCTCATACTTATCTCTTTCTAAACGAGCAGGGCCTAGTATTTTTTCTATATCATCGCTACTAACTTTTACATCGTAATCTTCTTCTGTAGCAATAGATTTAGCTGCATAACGCACTAATTTTGCTATTTTTTTCTCTAAAGTACGCACTCCAGATTCTCTTGTATAACCCTCTACTACTTTCTCTAACTGAGGCTTACCAACTTTTAAATCTTTATCGGATAAACCGTGTTCTTTTAATTGTTTTGGTAATAAATGCTGCTTTCCTATTTCTACCTTCTCTTCTATGGTATAGCCAGATACATCTATTATCTCCATACGATCTAGCAATGCAGGCTGTATGGTTCCTAAGCTATTAGCTGTTGCAATAAACATTACCTTAGAAAGGTCGTATCCCATTTCTAAAAAGTTATCGTAAAACTCACTATTTTGCTCTGGATCTAAAACTTCTAACATAGCAGAAGAAGGATCTCCTTGATGACTATTAGATAGCTTATCTATTTCATCTAAAATAAATACAGGATTAGATGTACCTGCCTTTTTAAGACTTTGTATAATCCTACCTGGCATAGCACCAATATATGTTTTACGGTGCCCTCTTATTTCCGCTTCGTCTCGTAAACCTCCCAGCGATATTCTTACATATTCTCTTCCTAAAGCTTCAGCTACAGATTTCCCTAATGATGTTTTACCAACTCCTGGAGGGCCGTACAAACATAAAATAGGCGATTTCATATCGTTTCGGAGCTTTAAAACTGCCAAATACTCTATAATTCGCTTTTTTACGTCTTCTAAACCGTAATGCTCTCTATCTAATACTTTCTGTGCTCTTTTTAAATCAAATTTATCTTTAGAAAACTCATTCCAAGGTAAATCTAAAAACAACTCTAAATAATTACGCTGTATAGAATATTCCGCCACTTGCGGATTCATACGTTGCATTTTATTTAATTCTTTTGTAAAATGCTCCTCTATCTTTTTACCCCATTTCTTTTTCTTAGCCTTGGCGCGCATTTCTTCTATTTCCTCATCATAAGAAACTCCGCCCAATTCTTCTTGGATGGTTTTCATTTGCTGATGTAAAAAATATTCTCTTTGCTGCTGGTCTAAGTCACTACGTACTTTAGATTGTATATCGTTCTTTAGCTCCAATTTCTGAAACTCTACATTCATATACTTTAAAGTAGCTAATGCGCGATCTTTTAAACTTGCTATTTCTAATAATTCTTGCTTTTCTTTTACTCCAATATTTAAATTAGACGATACAAAGTTGATTAAGAACGAATTACTTTCTATATTATTTATAGCAAAAGATGCCTCACTAGGAATATTAGGGTTATCCTTTATAATTTTTAAAGCTAGTTCTTTTATAGAGTCTATAATTGCACTAAACTCTTTACTTTCTGGTTCTGGTCTTTCTTCTTTCGTTTCTCTTACTGTTGCTGTTATATAAGGGTCTTCTGTTAACACCTCGGCAATCTCAAAACGCTTTTTACCTTGAATAATTACTGTAGTATTCCCATCTGGCATTTGCAAAACACGTAAAATTCTTGCTACAGTACCTAATGAATTAATATCTTTAATTCCTGGGTTTTCTACTTCTTTATCCTTTTGAGAAACTACCCCAACTACTTTAGAGCCATTATTTGCATCTTTAATTAAGTTTATAGACTTATCTCTAGTTGCTGTTATTGGTATAACAACGCCTGGAAACAATACTGTATTCTTTAAAGATAAAATTGGTAAAGTCTCTGGTAACGATTCATTATTTATTTCCTCTTCATCTTCAGGAGTCATTAACGGAATTAATTCCGAATCCTCATCTATCCCTTGAAGTGACATACTGTCCATATTTAAAAAATTAGATTTTCCCATATCATTATTTCAGTCATTCTGTCATTAACAGACAAAAAATCTTTTTTTATTACTATTAAAACTCTTGTAAAACGCCCATGAATAGTACATAGTACTTTTTACACGTATTATTTTACAACTACATAGACAATTGTTATGCCAACAAATAATAACTTTAAAATAAAATTACTGTAACAATTATTAAATTAATACATCTTTAAGACAAACCATTCATTTTTTGAGCCACAAAAAAGAACATATAAATATTTTATTGCAATGGTGCCAAGAAGGCAAACAAAGTGCACAGTTAGAGGTATATAATAGATACTACAAAGCTATGTACAACACTGCCTTAAGAATTGTAAAGAATAGTGCTGAAGCCGAAGATGTAATGCAAGAATCATTTTTAAACGCGTTTACAAAATTGCACACTTTTAAAGCAGAAGTTACTTTCGGATCTTGGTTAAAGCGTATTGTAATAAATAACAGTATTTATCATTACAGAAAACAACTAAAGAAAAATGAGGTTGGTCTGGATGATGTACTTTATAAGGTCGAAGATAACAACGAACTTATTTCAAATGATGTGTTTACAGAACTAAAGGCTCAAAAAGTGTTGGAAACCATGAATTTGTTAAAAGATAATTACAGAGTTTCTTTGACCTTACATTTAATTGAAGGTTATGATTATGAAGAAATAAGTAATATAATGAATATAAGTTATGCAAATTGCAGAACAACAATTTCTAGAGCTAAAGAGAGTTTACGAAAAAAATTAATAATTGCCGAATGATGGAAAAAGATAACTTAACCCCGATGTTTGATAAACCTCAAGGCTTTTTTGATACTGAAGTACCAAAAGAAGGACACGAATTTCGTTTTTTAGAGAAATTAAATACCGATACAAAAACTGCTTCTACCAAAAAGTATAAAAGAAATTGGTTAAAACCAATATCTATAGCAGCATCAATAGCATTTATATGCATAGCTGGCATAAGCTTTTTTAATAATGCTGCCTCTGTAGAAGAACAGGTTGCAGAAATTTCTCCAGAAGCCTCAAAAACAGAGCTTTATTTTACAAGCCTTATAGAAGAACAAATACAATTAATGCAAGGAGAAAATACTCCTGAAACTAAACAAATTATAGAAGACACAATGCTTCAGTTAAAAAAACTAGAAGCTAATTATAAAAAAATGGAACAAGATCTTTTAAACGGAGGTAATAGCAAACTTATTTTAAGTGCCATGATTACCAATTTCCAAACAAGGATAGATCTTTTACAAGATGTTCTAAATCAAATTGAAACTATAAAAAAATACAAGCATGAAAATATCATATAAATATATAACCTTTCTTTTTTTAGCGCTATCAACATTCGCTATAGCTTCTGAAAAGAAAATGGACGGAAAATATACCAAGGAAAAAACTATAAAAAAAGAATATAATGTAAACTCAGATGCATTATTAAAGATAGACAATAGCTATGGCAACCTTAATATTACTTCTTGGGATAAAGATATTATCCTAATTGAAGTACACATAAAAACAAATGGCAATAACGAAGAAAAAGTACAAGATAAACTTAATGAAATTAGAGTAAATTTTGAAGCAAGTAGCGATATGGTATATGCCAAAACAATCTTTAACAATAATAAAAGTAGTTGGGGATGGAACTGGGGCAAGAGTAATAAAGTAAACATGCAAATAAATTATACTATAAAAGTTCCCGTAAAAAACAATATTAATTTAAGTAATAATTATGGTAATATTTATTTAGACAGAATTGATGGGCACGCTAAAATAAGTTGCGATTATGGAAGATTAGAAATTGGAGAATTGCACGGAAGAAATAACGACTTAAATTTTGATTACACTTCTAAATCTCACATTAGCTATATTAATAGCGGAAATATAAGGGCAGATTATTCTGGTTTTACCATAGATAAAGCAGGAAACTTGGATATAAATGCCGATTATACCAATTCTACCATAATAACTATGCAAAACCTTAAGTACTCTTGTAATTATGGTAACTTAGAAGTAAAACGCGCTAACAATATTATAGGAAATGGAGACTATGTAAATATTAATTTAGGTAATATTTATGGTAATATTGATTTAAATTCTGATTACGGCTCTATTAAAATAAAAGAACTAACAGAAAGTGCTGGTAATGTAAATATAAAAACAGATTATACAGGGATAAAAATTGGATACAGCCCCACGTATCATTTCGACTTTGAAATTGAAACTGAATATGCTGGTTTTAGCGGCAAAGAAAACCTTGAAATTAACATTAGTAACGTAAAAAACACCTCTGCATACTACAAAGGTTACCATGGAAAGCAAAATAGCGGAAAAAGAATCTCTATTAACAGTGGTTATGGAGGAGTTGCATTTTATAAAAATTAATCATCATCATCAAAAAAGAACAGTCATGAAAAATTTAATCGTATTTATTTTAACCCTATTATCTATAAACCTTAGTAATTGTCAATCGCATAAAAAAATTAAAGGAAATGGAAACACTGTAAAAATTAACAGAACTACCCAGGAATACAACGCCATAAATGTATCTGGATGGTATAATGTTGAGATAGTAGATGGTAAAGAAGGTAATATTACTCTAAAAGGTGAAGAAAACTTATTAGAACATATTGAAACTAAAGTACAAAATGGAAATCTTGTTATTAAGACTAAAAACGGAATTAACCTTAAATCTTCTTGGAACAAAGGAATTACAATTATAGTTCCTGTAGAAACTATAAATGCGGTGTCTTTAGCAGGTTCTGGAGATATCATTGGCAAAAAAACCATAAAAACAGAAAACTTTTCTACCTCCATGGCGGGTTCTGGCGATATTACTTTAACTATTGAAGCTAAATCTGTAAAAGCAAATATGTCTGGTTCTGGGGATATAAACTTAAATGGCTTAACCTCTAATTTTAGTGCTAACCTTTCTGGTAGTGGAGATATAAAAGCATATGACTTAAAAGCCGATAATGTAGATGCTATTGTTTCTGGCTCGGCAAATATAAAAGTAAGCGTAAAAGAACAAATTAAAGCAAGAGTCTCTGGTTCCGGAGATATAAGCTACCGAGGAAACCCTATAAAAGTAGATGCTAAGACTTCTGGTTCAGGAAATATTTCAAAAGGATAGTAACAGTAAACAATCTTACACTAAATTAAACCTAATTACTTAGTACCAGATTGCAGGTCTGTTTTCCATTTATTCCAATCGTCTATAAAATAGTTAAGAATAATTGGGTTATCTAAAGTGTTCAACTTTGTCTTTTGTATTTTAATATCTTTTGGAAACTCAAATCCTATTTGATATTGTGTGTCCGTTAAAAATTTTAAATCTTTAGGCAAAGGGGTTCTCTTTTTTTCGTTAATTGGTAAATCGCTTCCTAAAATAAAGCCCCAATCTCCAAAAGATGGAATATAAGAATGGTATGGTTTAACATTACTAAAAACCTCTTGCAATGTATTATTTATACAACTAAAAACAGAATTTGAAAAGTACACTTCTCCAGACTGTGTTACAAAGAGCCCGTCTTTATTTAATTTATGCTTAGCTAAAATAAAAAACTGCTTGCTATACAAACGAGCAATTGCCTCATTGGTTGGATCTGGCAAATCTGCTATAATAACATCATATTTTTCTGTGCTCGTATGCAAAAAAGTAAATGCATCCTGGGCTATTAAATTTACTTTAGAGCTCTTAGCCGCATTTTCATTTATTGTTACAAAATTAGCATCATTCTTAGCTAAATAAAACATTGTACTATCAATATCTACAACATCAATACGTTCAATATCTTTATATTTTAAAACCTCTCTACTTGCTAAATTTTCACCCCCACCTAAAATTAGCACCTTTTTAGGGTTTTCATGAATGGTTAATGGTACATGCACTAAAGGTTCATGATACCTATACTCATCCAAAGAAGAAAATTGTATTACACGATTTAAGTACAACCTAACATCTTCTTGTTTTTTAGTAACTACAATTTTTTGATATGGCGTTTGTTTATTTAAAACAATTGGACTTTTATATATTGCATGATCCCATGCTTTTAATAACTTTCCTCCAAAAATTACCATTACAACTAAAATTACAATAGAAACAAGCCCTAAAACCATTGTTTTAATTGATTTACCTAAGAATACATGGTTTAGTACCAATCCTAGGAGAATATTTAATATACCAAACACCAAGGAGGAATAAAACAAGCCTACAAAAGGCAGTAGTACAAAAGGAAACAATAAAGTAGCTATTAAGCCCCCTATATAATCTAAAGACAAAACATTAGACAAATTATTTTTAAAATCTACCTCATTAGAAGCGAATGTTAATAAAGGCACTTCCATTCCCGTTAGTAGGCCAATTATAAATATAATAACCAAACACAATATTTGTAAGGTTAGTGTATTAACATTTACAAATAAAAAGAAAATAAGTGGCACAGAAATCCCCCCTATTAATCCCAATAAAAATTCTATATGAACAAAAAAACGCAAAGGCATATCCTTTAAAAACTTAGAAAAAAAGGCTCCTAAGCCCATAGAAAAGAGATAAATTCCAATAATTATTGAAAATTGCCTTACTCCGTCTCCAAGAAAATAAGTGGCTGTAGTACTAATTAATAGTTCGTAAATAATAGAACAAAGCCCAGCTATAAACACAGCAAAAGAAAGAAGTATTTTTTTTCTCATAAAATTTAATTAAGTTTGAATACGTTACAACAACTGAAAACAATTCCAAAGATGAATAAAAAAACGATGACTGGTTTAGCATTTTCAAAAAAATTAATACTAGCATCAGCAATAAGTAGCTCTATTGCGCTTACAAGCTGTGGTGGCGATGGTAGTCCAAGAATTAAAGATTCTCAAGAAAAAACTATTTATGAGTCTACAAAAGGAGTTGTAACAGAAGTTGAAGAAATTGAACCTGGCAATGATTATAAAATTATTGACGAGCGTATTATAGACGAAAAAGAAAGATCAATTGCTATTGTACATGGATTAGACGGAAAAATTGATACTCTTTCTTTAGCTAAAATAGATAAAGGCTCTCAAGAAGATGGTTACAGAAATAGGTCTGGACTAAGAAGTATTTTATACTACTCATTAGCCGCTTCTTACTTTAATAGAAACCTATCTAATGTAACGCCAAATTCTAGTGCCTACAAAAACACTAGTGCTTATAATAAATCTACTGGATTAAAAAACGATTTAACCAATTCTGCCACTTCAAGAAAAGTTAGAGTGCCAGGAGCATCATCAAAAGGATACGGAAGTGGAAAATCGTTTAGATCATTTGGAGGATAGTCGTTTTAAAGAAATAAAACGATTAAAAAAAAAGCACGTACCTCATCATCTTCATTGGTTTTTAAATGAAGACTATTTTTCTGAAGAACTTTTAGGAATATATAAGCATGAGCTAAATAAATATACTCGTATAAGTAACGAGGCATTTTCTGTTTTTGAAAAAGCTACCGATAAAATAATTAATGATAACAAGCTAGGTGATTTAGATATTCCTGAATTCTTTCACAAATGTATTATACACACTTGGCAAAATAGAACTAAAAACCCTTTTCTATACGGCAGATTTGATATCAATGGCGGCATAAAACATAATGACCCTCATATTATTGAATTTAACGCGGATACTTGCAGTACATTACCAGAAACTATTCACTGGCAAAAAATTCAGCAAGAACAATTAAAGGGAAATGTAGAGCAATTTAACAATCTAGAAAAAGATATTGGTAATACGCTACATACATTAAAAAACTCTATCAATCATCCTAATCCATTTCTACTTGGTTCTTCGTTTGGTTACAAAGAAGATATTTTAAATGTAAATTGTATTCTAGACATTGCATATAACCAAGGCTACAAATCTTTCTATGTTAATCTTGAAGAAGTTATTTTTTCTCAAGAACAAGGTATTTTGTATGAAATAAATGGCGAATATCAAATTGTAGATGTATGGTTTAAAATGATTCCTTGGGATTGGATGTTTAACGAAGAACCACAACTAGCAAAGGACTTATCTGGTATTATATGCAATGACTTGTGTACTGTGCTAAATCCTGCTTATACTGCTATATGGCAAAATAAAAAGTTCTTGGCATACATAAGCAAATATTTCCCTAATAACATTATAGCAGAAACCCACCTAGAAAAGCCTTTGTTAAATGAATATGTTACTAAGCCATATTATGGTAGATTGGGTGAAAACATATCTATTTTAAGCTCAAAAATTAAGGAACAATCTGCTGGAGATTATGGAGCCCAAAAAATGATTCATCAAAAGTATTTTCCGCTAGAAAAAGATTTAGAAAATTATTACTATCAAGTAGGAATGTTTTATACCAATAAAGCTTCTGCCTTAAATTTTAGAACTCAGGAGAAACCAATTATAACAGATGATTGTGAATTTATGTCGCACTATATTATTTAAGTTTAGAAACAACTTCTTTTGCTATTTTTAAATCTCCTCTTTTAATAATGTTAGCAACTACTTTATCTGTATTAAATAATGCTTTTAAAACATTTGTAACCAAATCACTATCAAATGGTTTACAAGAAAAAACATCTACAGCCGCATAATTATGTTCTGGCCACGTATGTATACTTATATGGCTCTCTTCTAAAAGAATAAAACCAGTAACACCAACGGGATCAAACTGTTTAAAAGCTTCGTTAAGTTCTACTAAATCTAATGTAGCGGTTACGCTATGAAGTGCTTTTTTAATATATGGAACATAAGATAGTTTTTCACCATCGCCATGATAAACCTCCCACGTAGCATGCATTCCTATGTACAAAATAGTATATTATTTTTAAATTCCTATTTCGCTTGACTTTCTCTCTGGACCATCTGAATAAACTCATTAGCCGAATACAATTTTTGCAATATTTCGTAATTATCTCCTTCTTCCATTTCTATCATTTCAGGAAGTTCTTCTCTTGGTCCGTAATCCCATATTATAGGATTAATTACATCTTTAACTACTGTATAATCTCCTTCAAATTCATAACCTAAAAACTGCACTTTATTTTTAGGAGACATCTTTTCGTATATAGAATACCAAGATTGGTTTCCGTAATACTCGCCATACATTAAATATTCTGATAATGTTGGGTTTATCATGTATATAGATTGTGTAAAATTAAAATTAACAATACTATCGTTTGCTAAAGTTATACTATGATCTCCTTTCCCCATCTCTACCCACACAACTTGCTCCGCAGGTACTTCTACCTCTAACGAATCTACTTTTACAAAAACCGATTCAGATGTTGGGTTATCTATAGCTAAATCTACATTATTACTACAAGAGATTAAAACTAATGCTATACATATAACCGTAAATACTCTTTTCATTTTAAAATTGGTTTTTGATTGTTACGCTAATTTAAAAAAATTAATCTACTTTATTATTACATTATAATATTACAACTTATCTATTTTATAAAACTACTCTTTTTTATTTACTTTGGTTAATAAAAACATTCCTATTAAAAAGAATATCCCAAGAAAAACAATTGCATTACGCATACTACCAGTAAGTTGGGCAACAAAACCATACATAAAAGTTCCTATAACTATACCTATTTTCTCTGCTACATCATAAAAACTAAAAAACGATGTTGTGTCTGTTGTATCTGGAATAAATTTAGAATAAGTAGAACGAGACAATGCTTGTATTCCTCCCATTACCAAACCTACAAAAGATGCTCCTATATAAAAATCTATAGGAGAAACCATAAAGAAGGCATAAATACATATAAAAACCCATAACAGATTTACTACTATAAGCGTTTTAATATTTCCGAAAGATTTTGAAGCCCTTGCCGTAATTAATGCGCCCAAAATGGCTATTAATTGTATAACTAGTATACTTACTATTAACCCTATAGTTCTATCACTATCTGAGCCCCAATTAATTTCTTCTTCCCCAAAATATGTTGCAATTAACATCACCGTTTGTACTGCCATACTGTAAACAAAAAATGCCTTTAAATAACGCTTTAGTTTAATTTGGTTTCCTAATTGATGCCAAACACTTTTTAATTCTTTAAAACCATTAAATAAAACATTCTTTTTTTCTCCTTCTTTTTTGTTTCCTTTAGGCAGGTGTAAAAAAGTATACTGAGCAAAAAGAATCCACCATATACCTACTGTTACAAAAGAAATTTTCATAGCCTCAAAAGAAGCTGCATTTTTTACCGCTTCGGTAGCCGCTTCTATTTCTACTGCTGTACCATTTTTAATAATAGACTCAGTAATACTAATATCAAAACCAAACCATTGTGGCTGCATTACCATTGCTAAATTAAATATTAGTAAAAGAACACTACCAATATAGCCCATAGAAAATCCCTTAGCACTTATTTTATCTTGCTGTTCAGGGAAAGCTACATCTGGCAAATAAGAATTATTAATAGCAAAACTCACCCAAAAACCTACTAACCCAAAAAAGTAACATGTAAGTCCTAAGTATATATTTTCAATTGAAAACCAATATAAACCAATACATGAAATAGCTCCCAAATAGCAAAAAAACTTCATAAACAGCTTTTTGTTTCCTAAATAATCTGCTACTCCAGATATTAACGGAGTTATAATTGCTATGAAAACAAATGCCAATGAAGTGATATAACTTATAAGCGGTGCTCTAGAAATTTCGCCTCCAAAAACGGTAACCTTTTCTATTTCTGCTGCCCTAAATAATGCTCCATAAAAAATAGGAAATATTGCTGAAGTAATAACTAAACTATATACCGAATTAGCCCAATCGTAAAATGCCCAAGCATTTAATAATTTTTTACTTCCTTTTTCTAGTATTGGTCTTGCCATGTTTATATGTTATACCGTTAGTGCTTTAGCTGTTTTTCTAATGAATATTAATATCTGTTTAGTATTTAATCATTCATTTTTAAGGTATTCGAATTTTATATACAAAAAAGCTGTTCCCAAAAGGAACAGCTTCTAATATACAATTAATACTATTTAGTTTTCTTTTCTGTGCGTTATTTTATCTAAAAGAAGTAACACCATATTTTCTAGCTTCAACTTTTGCTTCTGGAGCCCATGCTGTTAAATTATTAATTCTTGTATCGTTAGATGGGTGCGTACTCATAAATTCTGGCGGAGCTTCTCCTCCACTATTTGCTTTCATTCTTCTCCACAGTTCTGCTGCTTCATCTGGGTTATAACCTGCAATAGCCATAATTTGTAAACCTATACGATCTGCTTCTGTTTCATGTCCTCTGCTGAAAGGTAACATTACTCCTAATTGTGATCCAATTCCATAGGCTTGGTTAAACATATTTCTTTTTTGTTCATCTTGTATAGCTATATTACCAGCTACAGCACCTAATTGTTGTAATGTACCAGCACTCATACGTTGTGCTCCATGATCTGCTAATGCATGGGCTACCTCGTGCCCCATAACTACTGCTACACCTGTTTCTGTTTGCGTTATTGGCAATATTCCTGTGTAAAATACAATTTTACCTCCTGGCATACACCAAGCATTTACTGTTTTGTCTTCTACTAAATTATACTCCCATTTATAGTCTTTTAAGTACCCAGCATGCCCATTAGCATTTAACCAACGTTCTGCTGCTGCAGATATACGTTGCCCTACTTTAGTTATCATATTTGCATCTGCTGTGCCTTTTAAAACTTTATTGCTACCTAAAAACTGGTCGTATTGCGCAAAAGCCGTTGGAAATATTTGACTATTCCCATAAAAATTCAATGTTTTTTGTCCTGTGAATGGATTTGTTTTACAGGCAGAGATTGCCAAAAAAACAACCATCATTAATACTAATTTTTTCATAGTTAATGTTTAGTGGTGTTTAAGGAAATAAAATTACAAAAATTTTATTTTCCTATTATATGTAGCTCATTAAAATCTTTACCAACCTCTATTGTATGGTCTTCACTTAACTTTACATCTTCAAAAGAAACAACCACATTATCTATCTCAATTGTTCCTATTTCAAAAGGTAATCCTATTAATTTAAGCTTCATCGTATCATAAGGAGTTAAAAATTCGCCTGCTTTATGCTGCTGTATAATAAGCTCATTTTCTTTACCATTTAACTTAAAGCTTCGTAAACTGTACCTTCCTTTTGTATAGTCATATCCATCTTGTGCATCTTCGTAAACTTCAGAATTTTCTTTTCCTATTCTAAAATACACTTCTAACAACAATTCTTTTATTTCTTTTTCCCCTACATATTGTTGTACTGGGTACTTAGGTATAATTGAACCTTCTTTAATGTATAATGGTATTATATCTAAAGCCGCTTCTACCCATTTTTCTTTTCCTCCTTCTTCTACTTCATTAGTCCAATAATTGTACCATTTTCCTCTTGGAATATACATTCTTCTTCCTTGAACATTAGGTTCTTGTACTGGACATACTAATATTTTGTCTCCAAAAATAAATTCGTCTGTTCTAAAGTGAGTTTGCAAATCCTCTTGATCATAGTACACAATAGGCTGTAGTAATGGAGTTCCCTCATTAGTATAATTCCAAAACATAGTATATATGTATGGTAACAATTGATACCTTAACTCTATATATTTACGAGCGATATCGGTAATTTCTACACCAAAAGACCATGGTTCTTGCTCTCCGTGATCTCCACTCGAATGTACTCTACAAAATGGGTGAAATATTCCTAACTGTATCCATCTGGCAAATAATTCACCATTAGGTTGCTCTGCAAAACCTCCTATATCTGAACCTACAAAAGACATACCACTAATACACATACGTTGCATTTGTACATTAGCTATCCATAAGTGCTCCCATGTTGCTACATTATCTCCTGTCCATGTAGAAGTATAACGTTGCGCTCCTGAATAAGCAGATCTTGTAATTACAAATGGTCTTTTAGGGTAATTAAACTTCTTTACTCCTTCATAGGTAGCACGCGCCATTTGTGTTCCATAAATATTATGCGCTTTTCTATGACTACAAGGGTGACCATCATAATCGTGACGTACATCTAACGGAAATGTTTTTCCTGGTACTTCCATTACCGCAGGCTCATTCATATCATTCCAAATTCCTTGTACTCCCACATCTCCAATTAGTTCTTTATATAATCCTGCCCACCACTCTCTTACTTCAGGGTTGGTATAATCTGGAAAATTACATTCTCCTGGCCATACTTTCCCTCTCATATATGGCCCATCTCCACGTTTACAGAAATAATCGTTTTCTTTTCCCTCTTGGTAAACCCAGTAATCTTTATCTACTTTTATACCCGGATCTATAATGGCTACTGTTTTAAAACCATCATCGTTTAATTCCTTTACCATTCTTTTTGGGTCTGGAAAATAATCTTTATTCCAAGTAAAACATCTAAACCCATCCATATAATCTATATCTAAATAAATAGCATCGCACGGGATATTTAATTCTCTAAATGTCCCTGTAATTTCTTTTACTTTAGACTCAGGGTAGTAACTCCATTTACACTGATGAAAACCTAATGCCCATAATGGTGGTAATTCTGGTTTTCCTGTTAAATTAGTATAAGAGTCTACTACTTTAGACATCTGCGGCCCATAGAAAAAATAATAATTCATTTCTCCCCCATCTGCCCAAAAACTAGTAATATTTCTTCGCTCTTGAGAAAAATCGAAATGTGTTCTAAAACTGTTATCAAAAAACACACCGTAGCTTACTTTATTATGTAACCCTATATAAAAAGGAATTGCTTTGTATAATGGCTCTTGGTCTTTACCATAAGCATATTGATCTGTTGCCCAGTTATGTACTCTTTTTCCTTTTAAATTATTATGTGTTGCTTTATCTCCTAACCCATAAAAACTCTCCGATGGTTGGGTAATTTTACTCATTTTTACGGTATTACCACCATACTCGTAGTTTTCTTCCCAATGAAAACCTAACTCATCTTCGTTAAGTATATTCCCATCTAAATCAGAAATTTGAGTTCTTAAAGTTTGTTTATCTATAAGTACTTTTAATTTAGCAGTTTGTGCTAAATATTCAGTATCATTTTCTGTTACTTCTAAATGATTAAACCCTCTACTAGCATCATCTGCAATTGCATAAGAAAAATCGGGTTCAAATGTATTTTCAGTAGCATACCTAAAACGTAAAACACTATCTCTTAAGATAGTAATCTCTAATATAACTCCGTTTTCTGTAGTAAAATAAAGCTTATCTACTTCCTTTTTGTAATCTACTATCTTATTTGGGTATAAATTCCCTTTATATTCTAGTTCCGTATTTGTAATCATAATTGCGGGTTTAATTGTCTAACAAAAAAATACAATAACTGCTAATTTAACAAACATGTTATATGTAATTGCAAACAAAACATTTTATTCGTTATATATTATTAAAAACTATTATTCCTAAAGGCGGAATTGTGATTTCAACAGAATTATCACATCCATGCCATGGTTTTTTTTCTATTTTAAGTACTTTATTACTATACTTATTACTACCTCCATACTTTTTAGCATCGGTATTTAATAGCTCTTTTATTTTACCTTTCATAGGAATTCCTATTCTATAATTTTCTCTTGGAATAGGAGTAAAATTACACGCTATAATAACATCATTCTTAGCATCGTGTCCTTTTCTTATGTAGGTTAAAATTGAATTTTCATGATCACCATAATCTATCCATTGAAACCCTTCAGGGCTAAATTGCTTTTCGTACAAAGCAGGATATTCTTTATATAATGAGTTAAGGTCTTTAACCAATTCTTTAATTCCGGCATGGTAATTATATTGTAACAAATGCCAATCTAAACTTTGTTGAAAATTCCATTCGGAAGATTGCCCAAACTCTGAACCCATAAATAACAAATTTGCTCCTGGGTGTGTGTACATATATCCAAAAAGTAACCTAAGGTTTGCAAATTGCTGCCATTCGTCTCCTGGCATGCGGTATAATAAAGATTTTTTACCGTAGACTACCTCATCATGTGAAAAGGGAAGCATAAAATTTTCGGTAAAAGCATAGGTCATACTAAATGTTAAATCATTCTGATGATGCTTTCTATATATCGGTTCTTTTTTAAAATATTCTAGGGTATCGTGCATCCATCCCATCATCCATTTCATACCAAATCCAAGTCCACCAATAGCTACAGGTCTAGATACACCGTTAAAAGCAGTAGATTCTTCTGCAATAGTCTGCACCCCATTAAAACTTGCATATACCTCTTCATTCATTTCACGAATAAAAGACATGGCTTCTAAATTTTCATTATTACCATACATATTAGGCTCCCACTCTCCCTCTTCTCTAGAATAGTCTAAATAAAGCATAGAAGCAACAGCATCTACACGTAAACCATCTGCATGGTATTGATCTAACCAGAAAACGGCATTACTTATTAAAAAAGAACGTACTTCGTTACGACCATAATTAAAAATTAAACTTTTCCAATCTGGATGATAGCCTTTTCGTCTGTCTGGATGCTCGTACAAATGTGAGCCATCAAAAAAGCCTAGCCCATGAGCATCTTCTGGAAAATGAGAAGGTACCCAATCTAAAATTACACCAATATCATTCTGGTGTAATTTATCTACTAAAAATTTAAATTCTTCGGGAGTTCCAAACCTAGAAGTAGGGGAAAAATAACCTGTAAGCTGATACCCCCATGATGGATCATAAGGGTACTCCATAATAGGCATAAACTCTACATGGGTAAAATTCATTTCTTTTACATAAGCCACCAAATCTTCTGCAAGCTCTGTATACGACAAAAACTCATTATCGTTTTTTCTTTTCCATGAACCTAAATGTACTTCGTAAACAGCATAAGGCTTATCTAAACCATTTTTGTCTGCTCGGTAGCCCATCCAATTCTTATCTTGCCAATCATAAGTATCTTGCCAAACAACAGAAGCTGTTTTAGGCGGGTGCTCACAAGAACGTGCAAAAGGATCTGCCTTTTCTGTTTTTATATTATCGTTATTAGAGGTAATAGCATATTTGTAAATAGCTCCCTTGGCTACTTCCGGAATAAAACCTTCCCATATACCACTAGCATCCCATCTTACATTTAATTTATGTTCACTTGAGTTCCAATAATTAAAATCTCCTATTACAACAACTTCTTTAGCACTTGGAGCCCATACCGCAAAATAAGTCCCTTTTACTCCATTAAGCTCTATTAAATGAGCTCCTAATTTTTTATACAACCGAAAATGTTTTCCTCCTTTAAATAAATCGATATCAAAATCGGAAAATAAACTATGCGGTATTACGTTTGGCATGGTATTTTAATTTTATTACAATAATAAGCAACTTTGTATAATAAGTACGAATTTTCTAACGTTAGTTTCAACGGTATATAAAGCCTCCTATTGTATAAAACATCAATAATAATTTGGAACGCTTTTTGTTATTAAATTAAGGTACATTTACAAATCATTTAAAATTTAAAATAAAAACTATGAGAAATTTCAAACTTTTACTAGGAGCATTTATAACCTTATTTATTATTTCTTGTGAAGGACCAGAAGGACCTCCTGGTATAAATGGGTCAGAATTTGAGGCTCCAGCATTTGAAATCACTAGAGATTTAGTTTTTAATGCAGATAACGGAACATACGAATTAACTCCACAATCTTATCCTTCGGATATTACTCTTTTAATAGATGATGTTATTTTAATATATAGACTAGAAGATGTTGTAGATAACAACACCCCTTTATGGAGACAATTACCACAACCTTTAATCACAGATCAAGGAACCTTGTTTTACAACTTTGATTTTACGTTAAATGATTTTAATATTGTTGTAGAATCTGATTTTGATTCTAATTTAGTTCCCTTAGATTTAGTAGAAGACCAAACATTTAGAATTGTTGTTATACCTGCTAACTTAGGTACTTCTAAATTAGACACTTCTAACATAGAAGCTGTTTTAAGTGCTTTAAATATTAATGAAGCTGATATTAAAAAAGTAGAATAAGAAATTTAATTCCTCATACAAATCCTCATTACTAATATTGTAATGAGGATTTTTTTATACCTAGCCCATAAAAACTTCTATTTTCTATCGTAATTTTGAAAACAATCTTTCGTCTAACAAAGCATACACAATAAAAATTGCTATGAATAAATTTATCTATATCCTTTGTATCTTAGTTTGCAGCTGCAAAGGTATTTCTCAGGAGAAAGTTACCACGCCAAAACAAGAAAAAACATTTAAGGTTACTAAGACTAAAGAAGAGTGGAAAAAACATTTAACAGAAAGTCAATATTACATCCTTAGAGAAGCTGCAACAGAAAGCCCCTTTACAAGTAATTTATTAAACAATAAAGAAACAGGCGTTTATGTTTGTGTTGGTTGCGACACTCCTTTATTTAAAAGTGAAAATAAATTTAATTCGGGAACAGGTTGGCCTTCGTTTGACCAAGAAATAAAAGGTAATGTAGCTTATGATGTAGACTATAAAATAGGTTACAAACGTACCGAAGAACATTGCGCTACTTGTGGCGGACATCTTGGACATGTTTTTGAAGATGGCCCTAGTAATACTACTGGGCTAAGACATTGCATTAATGGTGCAGTACTAAAATTTATTCCTACAAAATAATCTATTGAAAATAAAAAGAGCTGTACTAAAAAACATGTATATTTAGATACTCTAAATTTTAATTATGTATACTCGTTTTTTAGTATTCTTAAATTCTTTTTTTACTATAATTATTTCTTTTTTATGCTCAATATCTTATGCACAATCTGATGTATGGATCGATAAGAATGAAAATGAAAACTATACCGCTAGGCACGAGTGCTCTTTTGTACAAGCTGGCGACTCATTTATTTTATTTGGAGGCAGAGAAAAAGCACAACAATTAGATATTTACAATTTTAAAACGGATACATGGAGTGTTGGCCAAAGTGCTCCAAAAGAATTTAACCATTTCCAAGCTACCTATTACAAAGGGTTTATTTGGGTTATTGGTAGTTTTAAAACAAATGAGTTTCCTAAAGAAATACCCGCAGAATACATTTGGCTATATCATGTAAAAAATAACCAATGGATTAAAGGACCTAAAATACCTGTAGATAGGCAAAGAGGTGGTGCTGGTTTAGTTGTTTATAAGGATAAATTTTATTTATTAGGAGGTAATACCATTGGGCATAGCGGAGGTTTTGTAAATTGGTTTGATGAATACGACCCTGTTAAAAATACGTGGACAATATTAGAAAATGCACCTAATGCCAGAGATCATTTTAATGCCGCAATTATTGGTGATACATTATATGCAATTGCCGGAAGACATTCTGGAGGAAAAGGTGGTTTTTTTGCACCACTAGTTAAGCATATAGATACCTATAATTTTACCACAAAAAAATGGGCTACACTTAAGGAGGGCATACCAACACCAAGAGCTGCTCCTGCTACTGCTCTTTTTAATGAGCAGTTATTTATTGTAGGTGGCGAAGGCGAAAATAAAGGACCAGCATACAAACTTGTAGAAGTTTACAATCCCAAAACAACTACTTGGACTCAAAAAAAAGACATAAAATATCCTCGCCATGGTACACAAGCAATTGTATCTGGACAAGGAATTTACATTACTGGCGGATCTCCTAACAGAGGTGGCGGTAACCAATTAAACATGGAAGTATACAATAAAGACAAGCCTAAAGCTGAAAAAATAAAAACAACCAAATTAAAGACGCCAAAAAATGTGTCGCTAAAACCGAATTCACAAAAAAATATTTATATTAAAAGTACAGGAGGAAATACTGGTAATTTTATACATTCAATTACAATTAACGGAGTAGATAAAAATAATTTTAAAATAAATTCTAATACAGACTTAACACTTTTAAACTCTGGTAAAGAAATAAAATTAACAGTGGAACATTTAGGAACACATAAAAAGGATTCAGCCTTAATTAATATTATTTACAACGGAAGCAGAAAAAAAACAATCCCTATAACTATCAAATAATTTTAATATACATTAGTAGATAGATAACCTTATTTTTAATACAATGGCTAAAAAATACGCTATAGAAAAATCTGAAGAAGATTGGAGAGCACAACTTTCGGAAGAAGAGTATAGAATACTAAGAAAAAAAGGAACAGAATACCCACATACTGGCGCATACAATCTTCATTTTGAAAACGGAGATTACCACTGTAAAGCCTGTAACTCTAAACTTTTTGATAGTAAACATAAATTTGAAAGTGGTTGTGGCTGGCCTTCTTTTGATAAAGCTGAAGAAGGCGCTATAGAATATATAAAAGATACTTCTCATGGTATGATACGTGTAGAAACTGTATGTGCAAATTGTGGCGGACATTTAGGTCATGTTTTTAATGATGGGCCACAAGAAACAACAGGGCAACGGTATTGTATAAATTCGGTTAGTATCGATTTTAAAAAGCCATAATTTTTTATACAGTGAGTGTTATTAATAATTATCTTAAAACGAAAAGGACATACAGTGGCAATATAACTCAGAAAATAATAGCACTGCACTTATTAGAAAAACATATGCAGCAAAGTGCTTAACAGGTAAACAAATGTTTAACTAAAACTATTAATCGTCTGTTAATACATTATGCAAGTCATGTAGGGCGAATTATACTAATAGGAAAAATACTAAAAGGAGCGCAATAGATTTCACTTTCTACACCCAAAGGAGCTTCTAATGCTTTTAACAAAGAAAAATTCTCCAAATAAGCTATTTAACCTAAGAATCCATAAAAAATTAAAGCTTTTTTTAATAATAGCCCGCATGGAAGTATAGGAATGGTTTTGTAACTTTGCAGCTTCAATTTTAGACATAAAAAAATATATACATGAGCAATTTCGATGTTATTGTATTGGGAAGTGGACCTGGTGGTTATGTAACTGCTATTAGAGCCTCTCAATTAGGATTTAAAACCGCAATTATAGAAAAAGAAAATTTAGGTGGTGTTTGTTTAAATTGGGGATGTATCCCAACTAAAGCCCTTTTAAAATCTGCTCAAGTTTTTGAATACTTACAACATGCTGAAGATTACGGACTTAAAGCAACAGGAGTAGAAAAAGATTTTGATGCCGTTGTAAAAAGAAGCCGTAACGTAGCTGCAGGAATGAGCAAAGGTGTTCAGTTTCTTATGAAAAAGAACAAAATTGAAGTTATTAATGGTTTTGGGAAAATTAAAACTGGTAAAAAAGTAGCTGTTACTGATGCCGATGGAAAAGTAACTGAATATAGTGCCAAAAATATAATTATAGCTACAGGTGCTCGTAGTAGAGAACTACCTAGTTTACCACAAGATGGTAAAAAAATAATAGGATACAGACAAGCTATGACATTAGACAAGCAACCTAAAAAAATGGTTGTTGTTGGTAGTGGAGCTATAGGGATAGAATTTGCTTATTTTTATAATGCAATGGGAACAGAAGTTACTGTTGTAGAATACCTACCAAATATAGTTCCTGTTGAAGATGAAGATATTTCTAAACAACTAGAGCGTAACTTTAAAAAAGCAGGTGTTAAAGTAATGACGTCTTCTGAAGTAACAAAAGTAGATACTTCTGGTGAAGGTGTTAGCGTTACTGTAAAAACAAGTAAAGGAGAGGAAATTTTAGAAGCAGATTTAGTTTTATCTGCAGTTGGTATAAAAACCAATATAGAAAACATAGGCTTAGAAGACGTTGGTATAATTACCGATAGAGATAAAATATTAGTAAACGATTTTTACCAAACAAATATTCCTGGATACTTTGCTATTGGTGATGTTACTCCTGGGCAAGCATTAGCCCATGTAGCTTCTGCTGAAGGCATACTTTGTGTAGAAAAATTAGCAGGTTTACATGTTGAAGCTTTAGATTACGGAAACATCCCTGGTTGTACATATTCTACACCAGAAATTGCTTCAGTAGGTCTTACCGAAAAGCAAGCAAAAGAAAAAGGCTTTGATATTAAAGTTGGTAAGTTCCCATTCTCGGCTAGTGGTAAAGCAAAAGCAGCTGGTACTCCAGATGGTTTTGTTAAAGTTATTTTTGATGCTAAATATGGAGAATGGCTAGGATGCCATATGATTGGAGCTGGTGTTACAGATATGATTGCTGAAGCCGTTGTTGCTCGTAAACTAGAAACTACTGGTCATGATGTTTTAAAAGCAGTACACCCTCATCCAACAATGAGTGAAGCTGTTATGGAAGCTGTAGCTGACGCTTACGACGAAGTAATTCACTTATAAAATAATACAATGCTACAACTATTTAGGCTTACTGCAATTCTCGAAGGAGTATCATACATTCTACTTTTTGGATTAAGTATGCCTCTAAAATATGCAGCACAAATATTAGAACCTAATAAATATATAGGCTATGCACACGGATTTCTGTTCATAGCCTATGTATTATTAGCTATTATTATTTGGTATCAAAAAAAATGGAGCTTAAAAAAAGGTTTCATTCTACTAGTGGCATCATTACTTCCTTTTGCCACTTTTTATGTAGAAAAAAAATATTTAAAATCTTCATAGATAATTAGTTAAAATTAAAAAGTAAGAGTTATTTTAAATTAATTTTTAGATATTAGTACATCTAAAAATTAATTATGTTCTATCAAATAACCGAGTACTTTGACCCTGTAGGCAATAAAAAGATTAGTTCTAAATGTCCAGATTGTGGCAATACAAACTGTTTAGAGCTTAATTTTTATCAAAAAAGAATAGAAACTCCTTTTGCTACTAACATTACCAACAAAGTTTCGGGTATTCTCTTTTGCAACCATACAAATACCGAAATAGCTCCTGTTTTATGGACAGATGAAATAGAAAATTATTTTACAACAGAAAAGCAAAAACTTAAATTAACCCCTAAAAAGTTTAAATTTTCTAAAGGTTTAATTATAATTTTAATCTTAATAACACTACTAGTCGTTGGTGGTATTGCTTATTCTTCTTTTGAGAGCAAACAGTATGCTAATACTACTGAAGCCATAAAGAATGTAAAAAAAGGAGATAAAGTAAAAACGCTGGCAACCATTCTAGGAAAAAGCGGAACTACTTGGTTTTTGGTAAAAGAGATAAAAGCAGATACTATTTGGCTGCAACAACACAAAAATTTAAGCGCTGATAAAAATGCTGATTTTGATTTAGATGATAAAAATTTCACAAACAAAACACTGAAATTATCTTTAAAATATTTTAAACTAGGTGTACTTTATGGTTTTGACCCCAAAAACCAAGAAATATCTGGAGGTATATTCGATATTAAACAAGAACAATAAAAACTATATAATTATGAGTGATAATATGTACACAGGAAAGTCGTCTAGAAATCCTAATTCTTCTATGATTTGGAGTATTCTGTTAGGTGTTGGCTTTATAGCTTTTGGTATTTACCTGTATTTTGATTTAGCGGCATGGGAAAATTCTAACGAAGAAATGCATTTAAATTCTATATTATGGGGTATTTACGATATCGCTGGTAAAATTGGGGTTGCTGGTTTTTTTAGTATCATAGGTTTAGGAGTTGCTGGTGCTGGAATTAAAAAAAGTATTGATTTAAAAAAATTACAACAAAAAACACAAAACAAGCAATAAATCTTGTTTTCTATAATTAGAATTTAGTTAATTCGGAATAGTATAAAGAATAACTAAATTCTAATTTATCTTTTTTAAACAACTTATTATTCCTGAAACTTATAAATATAACCATCAAAACTACAAAAGTAAATTTCATTGTTTATATCGGTACCAAAAGACGATACCGTTATATCTGTATCTATTAATAATTCATTAGACAATCTTGTATTTAAATCTGTGGTAAGCGCCCAAATACGACCCGATACAAAATCTCCATAAATATATTTCCCTTTTAAACTGGGAATAACCTCTCCCCTATACACATAACCTCCTGTAATAGATACATCTCCATTAGTTTGTAAATACTCAAAAACTGGTAATATTAAATCTGTTTGATCACAACTTTCTGCATTATAACATTCGGATGCTTCCATAATATTCCACCCATAATTTTTTCCGCTCTCAATAACATCTATTTCTTCAATTTTGTTTTGCCCTACATCGGCAGCCCATAAAACACCCGTGTCTACATCAAAACTAATTCTCCAAGGGTTTCTAAGTCCATAAGCATATATCTCATTCCTAAAATTGGTATTATTTACATAAGGGTTATCCTCTGGTATAGCATAATTTAATCCATTTTCAACCTTATCTACATCTATTCTTAAAATATTACCTAATAAATTACTCCTGTTTTGAGAATGATTTTGAGGGTCACCTGCAGCACCTCCGTCTCCTACTGCTATATATAAATAACCATCGGGTCCAAAAACCAACTGACCTCCATTATGATTTCTATACGGTTGTGTAAACTCTAATAGCACTGTTTCACTATCTGCATTAGCAATATTAGGGTTATCGGCTGCTACCTGAAAACGAGATATTACTGTTGTTGTAGCTGTAGTATAATTTACATAAAACAATCCATTAACACTATAATTAGGATGAAAAGCCAATCCTAACAACCCCATTTCATTTCTAGAATCGTCTACCTTATCTTCTATAGTTAAAAAAGTAGTTTTCTCTTTTACATTTTCTAAATTCGTAAAAGAACTTATAACCCCTCTTTGCTCTACTATAAAAACTCTATTAGTAGCGTCGTCTGGAGTTTGAAAATCTACAGGACGTGTAAATTTTAATGCAGGAAATGCCTTTTTTATTTGAATAGAGGAAGACTCTTCTTCTCCCCTATCAACTAGTTCCTCTTTTTCTGTATTACTACCTGCACAAACAATAATTATAGGAAGTACACTTAATAATAAAATTACTTTATATACTACTTTCATCTAATTAGCATTTATATTAATACAGATGAAGTTAGTTATTTATAACTTAAAAAGAAAGAATCAAAGTTGTAAAACAATGAATTACAACACTTTAAACACAGTCACTATTATAAAAAGCTCTGTATCGCTAAATCGTAACTTTGTAAACCAAAACCTAAAATAACACCTTTAGCCACTGGAGATATATAAGATACATGTCTGTAAGCTTCTCTTTTATGTGTGTTAGATATATGCACTTCTACTACTGGTGTTGTTACTGCTTTTATGGCATCTCCTATACCTACAGAAGTATGAGTATAAGCTGCTGCATTTAATACAATACCATCATAAGAAAATCCTACCTCTTGTATTTTTCCTATAAGCTCACCTTCTATATTAGACTGAAAATAAGTAAATTCTACCTTAGGAAACTTTTCTTGAAGCTTTTTATAATAATCTTCGAAAGTAGCGCTACCATAAATTTCTGGCTCTCTTTTTCCTAGAAGATTTAAATTTGGACCGTTTATAATGATAATTTTCATGGGATAAAAATACTAAAATGCATTGCATAAAAAAAGCAGAAGATTATCTTCTGCTCTTTATTAATTCTTGTGTGTGTATTTATTGAAATACGTACTTAACTCCTAAACCAAAAGTACCTACTTCATTACCTAAATCTCCAAGCCCTATAAACGGTCTCCAATCAAAAGAAAGAACTAAAGGAACACTTTCTATTATATATTCTACACCAGCTGTTGGTCTTAATGCTAACTCATTTCCTAATCCATTAGAAATAAGCCATAAAGAAATTCCACCACCTGCAAACCAATTTAAATTATCAACCTGCGCAATTGACCCATTATAATGGTATAACGCATTCACTGCAGTTACATTAGTTTCAAATAAAATTTCTGCCTGTACTGCATGTTCTTCTGCAAAGAAATATTTTGCACTAGGTCCAAAAAAATTAGCCCCATTTCCTAAATCAAAACCAATTCCTCCAGCTATAGTATAATCTTGCGCATTAGATTGCATAATTGCAAAAGCACAAAAAGATAAAGTAAGTGTTAATAGTTTTCTCATTTTTATAGTTTTTATTTTTAAATAATTTTCCAAATATATATGTTTTTAACATCAAATAATGTTAAATATTTAATCTACGTTATAGAGTAATAATTTGGTTGTTAAAAACCAATAAACTTTTATACATTTGCTTCTTTTCGTTTTTTAACAAAAAAAATGTAACACAATAATCGGGATGTAGCGCAGTCCGGTAGCGCACTCGGCTGGGGGTCGAGTGGTCGCAGGTTCAAATCCTGTCATCCCGACAAAGCCTAAAACCTTAAGCTTATTAAGGTTTTAGGCTTTTATATTTTCTTTTTTTATAATAACAATTTGCATATTAAGTGCCATTTTGCACCTTCAAATACCATTTTTACTCAAGTTTTGACAGCTATATAGAGTTCTTAGAACACATTATAACACCAAGTAAATTAACCAGACAAAGCTTAATTAAGCACAAGCATTGCACTCCCCAACCATAAGTAAACTAGCAGATTCTACTTTATAACCATTTACAGAAGGTAACTTAAAACTTACCGATAGGCATTCTACCTCACCACAGGTTTTACATTGAAAATGAGGATGTACATCGTTATGTGTTTCGCAAGAACAATCTTGGCACTTTGCATACCATTTAAGTCCTCCTTTACCAATAAAAGAATGTACAACACCATCATCCATAAGCTTATCTAAAATACGATAAACAGTGGTTTTATTCATTTTCGATTCTAATAATTTAACCAAATCTGCAACAGAGATTGCAGTTTTTTTATTATCAAAAATATCAATCAGAGCTTTAACCTGTTTTGTCTGTCTTGTAATACCCATAATACAAATATAGTGCAACTAAGTTGCACTATAAAAATAATTATATTAATATTGCAACTTAGTTGCATTAAAATATTAATATGAATTTATCAATAAAAAATAAGCCAGATTCCATTGGCATTATTTCTAGTACATTATGCCTAATACATTGTTTAGCTACACCATTACTTTTTGCTGCACAAATCCATATTGTAAATGGTGGTCATGGTAAACCCTTTTGGTGGTCAAACATCGATTTAATTTTTTTATTAATTTCTTCTTTAGCAATATATAAAGCAAGCCTTAACGGAACAAAAGAATGGATTAAAATTGCACTTTGGGGGAGTTTTCTTCTGTTAACATTTATAATAGTAAACGAAAAAATGGCTTGGTATCATATCCCTGAGCCAGCTATTTATATACCTACATTAAGCCTAATATTTTTACATATCTATAATAATAAATATTGTCAATGTAAAGATGAATCGTGTTGTGTAAACGATAGACAAAAAAATGGATAAAAAAGACATTGAAATAATAGGTAATAACCATATATCTACAAGTGTTGAAACTCCAATGCTTTCCAATGCATTTGATAAATCGGATGATGAAAAGATAAAAAACATTCAGCAGCATTTTAAAAAAATTATGGAAGAGTTAGGTCTCGATTTATCAGATGATAGCTTGTCTGGTACACCATATCGTTTTGCTAAAATGTACGTAAAAGAACTATTCTATGGCTTAAACCCTAAAAACAAGCCAAAATTATCGGTTTTTGATAATAAATATGGTTATAAAAAAATGTTGATAGAGCAGAATATAACCATAGATTCTTCTTGCGAACACCACTTTTTACCCATAACAGGGCACGCGCATATTGCCTATATACCAAATGATAAAGTGATAGGGCTTTCTAAAATAAATAGATTGGTAGATTATTATGCACATAGACCACAGGTACAAGAAAGATTGTCTTTGCAAATTCTTAAAGAATTACAAAATGCATTAGATACAAAAGATGTTATTGTAATGATTTCTGCAAAACACCTGTGTGTATCCTCTAGAGGAATTAAAGACAAAGATAGTTTTACAACTTCTATAGAGTATGGAGGATGCTTTGAAAGCAAAGAAAATCGTGATGAATTTTTAAATGTAATTAACAATTAAAAAATATAAGAATGATATCAAAAGAACAAGTACTAGAAGCACAAACCACATGGGGAAATGGTGTAGTAAAAATAGGAGTATTAAAACAGGAAAGACAGGAATGCGAAAAATTCACTAGCAAATTTCTTGATGAGTTATATGCATTTGAGGCAGGTACAGTTTTATTTAAACCTACCAAATGTGCTATAGAACAATTTAGACCTACTAAACCAGAAGCATTATCATATTTTATAGCAGGAGAAAATCGTGCCTGTAACGAGGATAAAGGTTTTGCTATTAATCCTTGGACAAAGGTAAGGTTTGAGAATTCTGGTATTATTTTAGGAGAAAAACGTGCTATTGCCATGGGGAATTACTTTTTTACAGATTTAAAAGGTAATGAGGCTAAAGTAGAATATACATTTGGCTATAAGTTAGTTGATCATAAACTAAAGATAGACCTGCATCATTCATCATTCCCTTTCAGTTTAGACGATACTATTGCATAATGTACAAGTGCTTGCACCTTGTGTGCCCTACCGATTGTTTAGAATCTATTATAAACAATAGATTTAAGTATGAAAATTACTTTTATACTTCTTTGGGGAACTCTGTTATGTTTAATAGTAACACCATAAGCGAAATTAAAAAACTGATTCTAAAACATAGTATAGCAGAAGTTTCAAATAGAAGTAAATAATCAAAAAGCACATTCTAATATATTATGGCGAACAGATAGAAAGCAATTTGCTATTCTTTCTTATTACTTAAATAAGAAAATAAGCGAATTACAATCTGAATTAAATAACTTGTTTTCGACACCAATTAAATTAAGTGGTAAAATTTACTACAAGCAAGAGAATGTCTTTAGTAATATATATTCTAATTTATTGTGTATTGAAAAACATTATTTAAACTAAAAAATATCTATAGATACCTATCTAAAGTACAATGGTTTCATTAATACAAACTAAATATAATGGAATATAATAGAAGAAAGTTTGTAGCTTTTTTAGGAAAAGCAGGTTTAGGAATAGCTTTAATACTTCCTTACTTAACAAGTTGTGGAAATAATACTTCAAGTCCAAAAACAGCAGAAAGTATTTCCGCAGAAAATCTTAAACGGTTAAAGGAGCTATCTTTAGAAGGCTTACTACCATCTAACAAAGACGATTTATTACTTACAAAAGGATTAAATTACCATACTATCATAAAATGGGGAGATCGCATTAATGATAAAGATACTTTTGGATTTAATAACGATTTTACTTGTTTTATTCCTTTTGATAAAAACAATCCTTATGATGGTTTATTATGGGTAAATCATGAGTATGTAACTTCACTCTTTGTTTCAGGTTTCAATTCTAAAAAAAACAAAGACTCTTTGCAACTTAAGACTAAAGAACAAGTAAATAAAGAGATGTATAATGTTGGAGGGACCATTGTAAGAATAAAGCAAGAAAACGGGTTATGGAAAGTAGTAGAAAACGATCCGCATAATAAACGCATAACAGCACATACTCCAATAGAAATTAATTGGGATACCCCAATAAAAGAGAAAACAACAATAATAGGAACTAATAGTAATTGTTCTGGAGGAATTACTCCTTGGAACACATTTCTTACTTGCGAAGAAAACTATGATAGCTTTTTTGGGGAAACAGTATATGACAAAGAAGGTACCTACAAACATAAACCAGGTATTTACGGATGGGAAAAATTTTATAATTATCCTCCCGAACACTATGGCTGGGTGGTTGAAGTAAATCCAAAAAACGGAACAGCTAAAAAACACATTGCTTTAGGGAGGTTTGCCCATGAATGTTGTACACTTTATGAACTTCCAGATCAAAGAATAGTAGCTTACACAGGAGATGATGCGAATGATGAGCATCTGTACAAATTCATTTCATCTAAACCTAGTTCTTTAAAAGAAGGTACTCTTTATGTAGCCGATGTAGAAAATGGCAATTGGCTGGCTTTAGATTGGGAAAATCAACCTATTTTAAAAAGTAATTTTAAAAACCAAACCGAGGTGCTTATTAGAACAAGAGAAGCAGCAAAACTATTAGGTGCCACAGCGTTAAATCGTCCCGAAGATATCGAAATTGACCCTGTTACAGGTAATATACTAGTCTCTTTAACCAATAATAAAAGTAAAAATGATTATCATGGCTCAATTTTAAAAATAGAAGAATCCAATGGTGTATTTGATGCGTTAACTTTTAAAGCGTCAAACTATATGGCTGGCGGAGAAGAAAATGGATTTTCTTGTCCAGATAATTTAGCATTTGATTTATCTGGGAATCTTTGGATGACTACAGATATGTCTGGAAATGCTATGAATAAAGAAAATGGTCCATACATGCCCTTTAAGAATAATAGCCTTTTTGTAATACCAAGATATGGAAAAGATGCAGGTAAAGTAATTCGTGTTGTATCTGCTCCCACAGATGCTGAACTTACGGGACCATGGTTTGCTCCTGATGGTAAAACACTTTTTTTAAGTGTACAACACCCCGGAGAACAAAGTAAAGATTTAGAAAACTTAACAAGTAAATGGCCTTTTTATACCGATAATATTCCTAAACCAGCCGTTGTTGCCATTACTGGTGATTTAATTGAGAAAATGAATTATCTAAATAAAATAGAATCTTAATTCGATTAAAGAAAGTATAAATGAAAAAACTCCCCGTAACTGTATTAAGTGGTTTTTTAGGAGCTGGTAAAACAACTTTACTTAATCATATATTACACAATAAAGAAGGTTTAAAAGTGGCCGTTATAGTAAATGATATGAGTGAAGTTAATATTGACGCTCAATTTATTGAAAACGAAAACACACTTTCTAGAACCGAAGAAAAACTTGTAGAGATGAGTAACGGATGTATTTGCTGTACTTTACGAGAAGACCTCATGGTAGAAGTAGAAAAATTAGCTAATCAAAATAAGTTCGACTATCTATTGATTGAAAGTACAGGAATAAGTGAACCTATTCCTGTAGCTGAAACTTTTACTTTTGAAAGCGAAGACGGCACCATAGATTTAAGTCGCTTTAGTTATATAGATACCATGGTAACAGTGGTAGATGCATTTAACTTTTTAAAAGATTTTTCTAGCCCAGATTATTTAGTTTCAAGAGAGTTAACAAATATAGAAGGAGATGATAGAACTATAGTTAATTTATTAACCGACCAAATTGAATTTGCGAATGTTATACTTATTAATAAAATTGACTTAGTAACTAAAGAACAGTTAGAAGAGCTTAAAGCCATTATTAACTCCTTAAACCCTGAAGCTAAAATTATATATACCCAACAATCTAAAGTTAAACCTACAGACGTAATTAATACAGAGTTATTTGATTATGAAAAAGCCGAAGCTTCCGCTGGGTGGTTAAAAGAATTAGAGAATGAGCACGTTCCTGAAACAGAAGAATATGGTATTGGTTCCTTTGTTTTTAGAAGTAAAAAACCATTTCACCCCCAACGCTTTCTAAATTACCTTAATCAGAGTTTCCCTCAAAATGTTATTAGAAGTAAAGGTTTATTTTGGCTAGCATCTAGACCCAAACAAGCACTTATATGGAGTTCTGCAGGTGGCTCTTGTAAAGCTGATAATGATGGTGTTTGGTGGGCATCTATGCTTTTTTCTGAAAGAATTAACTATACTGCTTTCATTGAAAACCAAACAGAAATAGAATCGAATTGGGATCCCCTTTTTGGAGATAGAAAAATAGAACTCGTATTTATAGGGCAATATTTAGAACAAGAAAAAATTATTAATCAACTAAATGAATGCCTTTTATCTAATACTGAAATAGAACAATGGCAAGACCATTTATTCCCAGAGATAGACCAATGGCCTATTCAAAAAATTTAATACTAAAACCATAGAGAAAAACGTTAAGTATTAGGCTTTAAAAGCTCTAAAATGATTAAAACAGATAATCTTACATTTTATTACAACAAGGAAAAAAAAGATGCTTTTTCATTTCCCAATATCACTTTAAAAGAACAAGAAGATTTACTCATTTTAGGAAAATCAGGAATAGGCAAAACAACTTTTTTACACCTTTTGGCTGGCTTACTAAAACCTACAAGCGGAAAGGTAAGTATTAACAATGTTGATATAAACTCATTATCAAATAATAAGTTAGATAAATTTAGAGGGCAAAACATTGGATTGGTATTTCAAAAAAAACATGCTATACAGTCTTTAAGCGTTTTAAAAAACTTGGAAGCACGTCTTTTTTTTAGTAAAAAAACGGTTCCTAATTCAGAGATAGAAACCCTGCTACAAAAATTAGGCTTAAGTGCATTTAAACACAAAAGATTAAATGAACTTAGCGAGGGGCAACTGCAACGTCTTAATATTGCAATGTCTGTTATACATAAACCAAAAGTAATTTTAGCAGACGAACCCACCTCTAGCCTAGACGATGAAAACTGTAAAATTGTTGTAGAGTTACTTAAAAAACAAGCAAAACTTAATAATGCCTGCTTAATTATAATTACACACGATTCTAGAATTAAACCATTCTTTCAAAACACCATTATAATATGAATATTTGGAAGATTGCTTTACATAATATAAAGTCTAAACCATTATACACTGCTTTAAGTGTTTTAACCTTAGCATTAAGTATTTCATTACTTCTTGCTATGCAGCAATTAAAAAATTCTTTTCAATACCAAATTAAAAATAATTTAGGAGAAATAGATTTAGTTATTGGTACAAAAGGCAGCCCATTACAATTAATACTAGCTTCTGTATTACATTTAGATAACCCAACAGGTAATATTTCATATAACGAAGCAAAGAAAATTAGTAATACCCCTAGCATTAAATCGGCTATTCCAATTTCTTATGGCGATAATTATAAAGGTTTTAGAATTATTGGCACAAACAAAGCTTTTAAAAAACTTTATAAGGCTAAACTACAAAAGGGACGAGATTTTAATAATCCCATGGAGGTAATTATTGGGCACACTGTTGCTAAACAATTAAAACTTTCAATAGGAGATACATTTTTAAGTTCTCATGGTTTAGTAGAATCAGACATAGAAATACATGACGAAAAATTTACTATAGTTGGTATTTTAAAACCTACCAAAAAAGTTATAGACCGCTTAGTTATATGTAATTTAGAAAGTATATGGGATATTCATGAACATGAAGAGGATATAGATATCAATAAAAATCATGATAAAAAAGAACATAACTACGATAATGAAATAACGGCATTATTAGTTTCTTTTAGAAATCCTACAGGTTTTTTAACAATACCTAGAATAATTAACGAGCGTAGCAATATGCAAGCTGCATTACCAAAATACGAACTAGATAAATTATACAATTATATGGGTATTGGCATTAAAACCATTACTTGGATAGCCTATTTAGTGCTTATAATAGCCGGATTAACTATATTTATAAGCCTATACAAGATGGTTAAAGAGCGTGCTTTTGATTTAGCTCTTTTACGAACCTATGGCGCAACCAATTTCCAAGTAATGAAAATCGTTGCCTATGAAGGAATTATTATAGTTCTTTTTGCCTTTTTAATTGGTATCGCAAGTATTAAAATAGTTTTACCATTGCTACTTAAAACTATTGACTTAGGTTTTAAAGTTAATTTACTGCAACAATTACCATTACAAATGATATTGCAAATAGGAGCAATAGTTTTTGTTATTATGTTTTTGGCTATTGCTGTAGCAGTGCATCCGATTATGAAAATGAAAGTGTCAGAAATTTTAAGAAATGAAAAATAAAATATTAATCGTATTAATTTCCCTAACCGGTTTAGTGTCTTTTTCTCAAAAGAGTATTACATGGGAAGATTTATCAAAAGTAGAATTCACAGAAAAATTTTATCCTTCTTACGATCAAAACTTTTTAGAACCAAAGTTTTCAGAATCGGTTAAAGCTTTAGAAGGAGAATTAATAATGATAACAGGGTATTTTTTAAATATAGACCCTAATGAAAAAATGTATATCCTATCTAAAGGGCCAATGGCATCTTGTTTTTTTTGCGGTATAGGAGGTCCCGAAACTGCTATGGAACTTCAATTTAAATCTAAACCAAAGTTTAAGACTGATGACATTATAGTGGTAACTGGTAAATTAGTATTGAATAAAGACGATATTGAACATTTTAATTATATCCTAACGGAATGCGAAGGTCAACTTTAAAATAAAATAAAGCAAGAGCAACAAACATGTCAATTAAAATCGGAATCATCACTGTAAGCGATAGAGCAAGTAAAGGAATTTATGAAGACCTAAGCGGAAAAGCAATAATAAATACACTACAAAATTATTTAATTTCTACTTGGAAAGAGGTTTACAAAATAGTCCCAGATGAGCAAGCGCTTATAGAGAAAACAATCATTGATATGGTAGATAATCAAAATTGCTGTTTAGTTATTACAACAGGTGGTACTGGCCCAGCAAAAAGAGATGTAACACCAGAAGCTACTGAAGCTGTATGTGATCGTATGATGCCGGGTTTTGGAGAACTTATGAGAGCAGAATCGTTAAAACATGTGCCAACAGCAATTCTATCTAGGCAAACTGCTGGTTTAAGAGGAACTAGTTTAATTATTAACCTTCCAGGCAAACCTAAATCTATACGCGAATGTTTAGACGCTGTTTTTCCTGCTATCCCCTATTGCATAGATCTAATGGAAGGTCCTTATTTAAAATGTAATGAAAACAATATAAAACCTTTTAGGCCAAAAAAATAAAACATAGTAGCAATGATTAGTGTTTAAAATATGGAAGCCATTATTACTATTGTTGGGTTTTTAGGAGCAGGAAAAACTACACTCTTAAAATATTTAATAGATAAATTTACAGAAGCCAATCACAATCCTTTTATTATTCTTAATGATTATGAAAATGCCTATATAGACGCTCAACAGTTTACAAATCAAATACAATCAAAATCTATTAAAGCCCTTAGTGGTAGTTGTATATGTTGTAGTGGTATTGTTGAACTTAGAAATATTGTTAACAGAATTCCCGAAAGAGAAAATGGCATTACTTTTATAGAAGCCAATGGCACATCCGATGCGTGCTCATTAATAGAGTTTTTGGGTGTAGGGATTAATGAACGTTTTCTACCTCCTATTCAAATATCCGTAGTTGATGTAAAAAACTGGCAAAAGAGAGGCGAACATAATGATTTAGAATCCAATCAAATACAAGTATCTTCTCTTATCATTTTAACTCATCTTAATACTATTTCGACCAAGAGAAAAGCAAAAGTTATTCATGAACTAAAAATATTAAATACTTCTGCTAAAATTATAACTATGGATGCAATTGATGTGGCATTGCTTCCAAAATTATTACCCTCTAATAATACTGCCCAAAAGTTTGAGCATTTAAAAGCTCACTGGGCATCTTGTTCTGTAGATTTACCAAATTTACCCAGTATAAAATGTATTAATAATATTTGTAATTCGCTGCCCAAAAGCATTCTTCGTGTTAAAGGTTGCACTCAAATTAACCAAGAACAAGGCTATATATATTTTGAACGTAAACCAGACGGAGAAATACATATTAGACCATTTAATGGCGTACCCATAACAGGATCAAAACTACTCACTATTGGTCCTGGTAGCAGCCCCGCTATCCTTAATAAGGCAATTGAAATAAACCTTAAAACAAAGTAGATTTTATGTAATTATTTATAAGTAAATAAGCTAAAATAAACGCACACTACATATATTATTTAATCTTAATTAAAATTATAATGCAACCAAGTTGCTTTATAATGAAATGCAATGTACTTTTGCAACAAAGTTGCATTAAAATAAGTAAATAAACTAATATTATGCTACAAGCAAAAAAGCTTAGTATGCGCTATGAAGATACGCAAGCGCTTAAAGATTTAAGTTTTTCTGTTGCACCAGGAGAAGTCTTTTGTTTATTAGGACAAAATGGAGCAGGTAAAACAACAACTATTAATATTTTTTTGGGTTTATTAAAACCTACATCAGGAGAAGCTTTAATTAATAATAAAGCTATAGCTAAAAACAACTCTACGCGTAGTATGATTGCTTATATCCCAGAAATTGTTCAACTCTATGGGAATTTATCTGGTCAAGAAAATTTAGATTTTTTTAGCAGATTAGCAAAATGTGTTTATACCAAAGAAGAACTCATTAATTTTTTAACTCAGGCTAATTTACAAGAAGAAGCACATCAAAAAAAATTATCTACATATTCTAAAGGAATGCGTCAAAAAGTAGGTATCGCTATTGCTTTAGCAAAAAATGCATCATACATACTTATGGACGAACCAACGTCTGGTTTAGACCCAAAAGCATCAGTTGAATTTGCAAAAACGTGTAAAGAATTATCAGAAAATGGTGTTGGTATTCTAATGGCTACACACGATATTTTTAACGCCGTAAATATTGGCTCCAAAATAGGCATCATGAAAGAAGGAACTTTAGTTCATACTACTGAAACCTCAAAAATTTCTGCACAAGAATTACAAAATTTATACATAAAAACAATTGAATTAACTCAAACATTACACTGAAAATGAATTTTAAAAATATAGTAATAGCTATTACTTTTCTAATTCTACAATTAGGATTTTCACAAGCTAAAATTAGTGGAAAAATTGTAGATAAAAACGAAGCACCAATTGTTGGAGCCAATGTTATACTAACCAATACGGCACAACAAAAAACTGGAATGGTTTCTGATAACAAGGGTAATTTTAACATTGATATACAAAAAGATGGCACTTATAACATCCGTATTACTTATATAGGTTTTAAAACGTACGTAAAAGAAATTACGATAACTACTAATGAAAATTTAGATTTAGGAACCATCTCTTTAATGCAATCTGTAGAGGCATTACAATCTGTAGAGGTCATTGGTAGAATACGTAAAGACTACAATAGTGATTATTCTTTTTCGGCTACAAAAACAGCCATTAAAAATAAAGAATTACCACAGGCAGTTGCCACCGTTACAAAAGAACTTCTTGCAGACCGTTTAGCTTTTCAGCTAGCAGATGCGGTAAAAACGGTAAGTAATGTAGCTCCTACTGGTTTATACAACCATTATAATATTCGTGGTATTACACAAGCAGATGACGGACAGGTTATTAATGGTATGCGTACTCGCCAATATTACTTTTTACAACCAATAACATCTCATTTAGAGCGTGTAGAAGTTATTAAAGGCCCATCTTCTGTAACATTTTCTAGTGCAGACCCAGGAGGTACGGTAAATATGGTTACTAAAAAACCATTAGCTGAAAAAAGAAGTTCTATAGGTTTAACCACAGGTAGTTTTGGTACGTTAAGAGCTACAGCAGATTTTACAGGACCAT
Source organism: uncultured Cellulophaga sp. (assembly GCA_947492955.1). GTDB lineage: Bacteria > Bacteroidota > Bacteroidia > Flavobacteriales > Flavobacteriaceae > Cellulophaga. The sequence continues at coordinate 118,836 of CANLOV010000003.1, forward strand.
TAAACGATTCTAAAACTTTATTATATCGTTTTAATGCAGCTTTTCAAGAAGCAGATTCTTTTAGAGATGTAGTAAATAACAATGCTATTTTAATCTCACCATCCTTAAGTTATATCCCTAACGAAAGTACATCACTTAATGTGGAAATGATTTATAACAATGCAGAAGGTAATTTAGATAGAGGTCAGCCAATTTTTGATGCAGTAGATGACAACTACGATATCAATAGTACACCCATTACAAGGAATGTTGGCGCATCTAGCGATCATTACAAAACTAAAGAGTTAATACTTATGGCAAGCTTTAGTAAAAAGTTTACAGAAAATTTTAGTTTCAATACTCAGTATATGAAACAAACTTGGGATGAAGATTTAGCAGAACATAGAGTAGAAACTACTGCTGTTGATATTGATGGTAATACTGTTCCTAATTTAATAAGATTAAGATATGATGAAAGACAACAATTCTGGGAAACTGATAATTTTAGTGGTTATTTTAATTACGATATAAAAAAGAATAATTTTACTAATAAAACTTTAGTAGGTTATGATGCTACTCGTTGGGAACGAAAAACTGGTGCAGGTTTTCTTAGAGCTAGAAGATATTCAAAAATTGATGGTGGGCAATCTAATTACAATCCAAGTAATGCCGCAGATTTTCAACAAATTGTAGTTAATGGAACAACGCTTCCTGCTCCTGCTGCTGCTTTTTTTGATTTAGACAATACATTTAATGGCGCTAGAGATACAAGAAATTACAATATTGCTCAATTAAGTATTCCTGCAAATTTAACATCATCGGATGGTATATATATTCAAAATCAATTCAAGATTGGAAAATTCTCGGCATTGGTAAATTTAAGATATGAGTGGTTTACAGATATTTTTAATTACAAAGGAGATGAACAGGAATTTAAAACCAGTGCTTTTGTACCTAGACTTGGTTTAACTTATGAAATTACCGATAACATAAGTGCTTACACTACATATTTAGAAGGGTTTCAACCGCATACCAATACAGTGTCCTTATCACCTACAGCAGAAGGGTTCTTCTGGGGAGCATCACCAGGAAGATTTGACCCATTAGAAAGTAGTTTAAAAGAGATTGGTGCTAAGGGCGAATTTTTAAATGGTAAAATATTTGCAAACATTGCTTTTTTTGATATTAATCAAAAAAACATTTTACTTGGAGACACATACGATTTAGAAAGTTTAACAACAAGAGGTGAGCAAAGAAGCAAAGGTTTTGAAATGGATATTTCTGGTTATGTAATGCCAAATTTTCAGCTTACAGCATCTTACGGTTTTACAGATGCTGAAATTGTAGAAGATGCTATAGAAGAGTTTATAGGAGAACGTATCGGAGGTGCGCCAAAGCATAATGCAAATTTTTGGGGACGTTATGATTTTATGAATAAAACATTAAGAGGTATTGGAATTGGTTTTGGTGCCCAGTATGTAGATGAAAAATATACATGGTACAATCCTACTTACGATACTAATAGAGTACTATTACCAGATTATACCATATTTGATGCTGCTATTTATTACAAGCCAGATAATACAGGCATCCAATTAACACTTAAAGTAAATAATTTATTTGATAAAACATATTGGTTAGGTGGGCTTAACCCTTCTAGATTAGGCCCGGGAGCACCAAGAAATGTATTACTAAACGCTACTTATAAATTTTAGATAAAATGAGGATAAACCTCGTTATTTTAATATGCAAACAGTTTTTCAAAAAGACCTTTTTCTCTAAAGGTCTTTTTGTGCTGTTAACACTATTCTTAATTGTATTAACTTATATAACTGTAAATGGTTGGTATACTTTTGAGGAGCATCACCATGTAGTGGAACACCATCAGGGAAAAGAACGGCAAAGTTGGGAAGCCAATCCAGATAAACACCCACATAGAATGGCACATTTTGGGTCATTTGTTTTTAGGATACAGCATCCTTTAAGCATTTTTGATTCTGGTATTGAGAGTTATACAGGTAATGCCATTTTTTTAGAAGCACATAAACAGCATACAGCTAATTTTTCAGAAGCAAGTTTATCAACTGGATTAATGCGTTTTGGGGATTTAAACATTGCCATATTATTACAACTCGTATTACCTTTAATTATATTTTTTATTGGTTATGCATCTATCACTTCAGAAAAAGAAAATGGTACGCTTAAAGTTATTTATATCCAAGGCACATCAATAAAAGAAGTGCTTTTTGGAAAAACTTTAGGCCTATTTTTAATTGCCGCTCTGTTTTTTATTCCAGCCTTAATTGCACTTTGGAGTATTTCGTTTATAGAAACGCATACGGTTAATTCGGCTCTAGTTCTAAGGGCTCTTTTAATCTCAATAAGTTATGTTTTATTCTTTTTTATTTTATGCTGCATTACGGTAATTATTTCAGGAAAAAGCGAAAATTCTAACAAGTCTTTATTAACCTTATTAGGAGGTTGGTTGCTATTCTTTATTATAATTCCTAAAACAGCACAAGTTGTTGGAAATTCTATTTACCCTAATGTATCTAAAATTGAATTTAAAGCTAATATTGAAAACGAAGTATTAAAACAAGGCGATAGTCATGACCCAAACGATCCGCAATTTAATAAACTAAGAGATTCTATTTTAAAAGCAAATAATGTTAGTGATACAAAAGATTTACCTTTTAACTACGGTGGATTTCTTATGAGTAAAGGTGAAGCGCAAACAGCAAAAATTTATGCAAATCAGCATAATAAACTAATTAAAACCTATCAAAAGCAAAATAGTATTACCAATAGTTTAGTGTTGTTTAACCCTTATCTAGCTATTAAAAATATATCTATGGGGCTATCTGGAACAGATTTTAATACCTACACGAATTTCTTAGTTCAAACAGAAAAGTATAGATACATGCAATCTCAATACATGAATGATTTACAAATGAAATATATTAGTAACGAAGCTAAAAGTAGTGAAGGAAAGGTTCATATTGTGAAAAGCGACTATTGGAAATCTATACCAAAATTTAATTACGAGTTTGTTTCATTATCCAAAACACTAAAACACCAAATACTTGCATTATTATCATTTAGCATTTGGTTGGCTATAATGCTAATAATTATGACAAAATTTTCTAATCATTTTAAAATTATTTAATTGTGTATAACCTATTAATTAAACAATTTTTCAGGTCTAAAACCGTATGGTTAGCCTTTGGCATTATAATGGTTTTAGGTATTTTAAGTATTGGTACAGGAAAACAGTTTGTAATACAAAAAGAAGAAGCGATTGCTAAAACTATTGAAAAACAAGAAGAACATATAAAAAGGCAAGTAAAACTTCATGAAAATCATATTGGCTTATTATTATATTATTTAAAATTCTCATTTATTAATCCTGTTGAGCCACTTTCCGCTATTTCAATTGGACAAAGCGATTTAAACTCACACATTCAAAATGTAAAAATTTTAAATTTAGAAGGACAAAAATATGATACCGATTTGGTAAATCCTATGCGTTTACAAGTAGGTAATTTAGATTTGAGTTTTCTTATTATTTTTCTCTTTCCACTTGTAATTATAGCATTAAATTTTAATGTGCTTTCAGAAGAAATTGAAAAAGGCACTTGGAAAATGGTTACCCTCCAAGGCATTTCGCCTTTTAAGTTTTTAATAATGAAATTAGGCATTAGAATACTCTTTATTTGCTTAGTCTTAGGCGTTTTATTTTTGTTGTCTAAACTTATCTTAGATATACCATTCAATACAGATTTTATAAACATTATAATCATTAGTTATTTGTATATCTTTTTCTGGTTTTCATTATGTTTTTTTGTGATTTTACTTAGAAAATCATCAAACACTAATGCTATTACGCTGTTAGCGAGTTGGTTGCTATTGGTTGTGTTCTTACCTGTTTTAGTAAATAACTACATTATTAACAAATATCCTGTTGATGAAGCTTTTACAATGACTATTAAGCAAAGAGACGAATACCATAAACGATGGGATACCGATAAAAAAGAGACTATGGACAAGTTTTATAAACATTACCCACAGTTTAAAAAATACAAATTGCAAGAAGAAGGCTTTTCCTGGTTATGGTATTACGCTATGCAGCAAATGGGAGATGACGAATCTCAGCATGAAAAAGAAGATATGTATAGTAAGATTAAAAATAGAGAACAGTTAAGTTCCCAAATAGCGCAATTTTTTCCTCCGTTACAAGTACAATTAGCAATGAATACTATTGCTAACACCAGTTTAACAAATCATGTTGATTTTTTAAACGAAACCACAAACTTTCATGAAAAAATCCGTTTACAGTTTTATCCTAAAATTTTTGAAAACCAAAAGGCAAGTGCTGTAAATTGGGAAGTATATAAACCTGAGTTTTTTATATCTACTGCTAATTTTAGTTGGATAAAAAATATATTACCAATGACTTTAATTACAATAGTTTTAATTGGTTTTGCAGTTTTTAGAAACTTTAGATACTTTAATTAAATAAAATTAGTAACTAATAAACTATATCTATTTAATGACAACTGATACGGTAGAAAATAAAAAGAAAGTAAGCAGAATTGCTTCCATAGACATATTAAGGGGTTTGGTAATGCTAATAATGTTGGTAGATCATGTGAGAGAACATTTTTTTTCTCATCATACAGTAATGGACCCAATGATAATTGAAGAGACAAGTAGTAGTTTATTTTTCACCAGATTCTCAGCACATTTCTGCGCCCCCATTTTTGTTTTTTTAACAGGTTTATCTGCTTGGCTATATTCAAACCCAAAGGGTAAACCCCAAAGGTCTGCAACAGCATTTTTATTAAAGCGAGGACTTTTTTTAATTCTTTTAGAAGTAACTCTTATTAATTTTTCATGGTCTGGCACCTATAACATCTTGTACTTACAAGTTATATGGGCAATTGGTTTAAGTATGATTTCTTTGGGCTTTTTAAGCAGATTACCAAGAGTTTGGATTGGAATACTTGGATTTATTATTGTTTTTGGGCATAATCTTTTAACTCCGATTACATTTTTAAAGGATGAGCTAGGTTACAACCTTTGGACTGTTCTTCACGATAGAGGTTATTTGGTAATCGATGGCTTTATAAATACCAGAGTTTCTTATCCTTTGCTACCATGGATAGGAGTAATTTTATTAGGGTATTTTGCAGGACCTATATTTCATTATACATCAACCATAAAAAGACAAAAAACACTTTTGCTTATTGGTGTATCTTCTATTACTTTACTTTTAATATTAAGAGGATTTAATATATATGGAGAAACTTTAGCTTGGGAAGCTCATAATTCAACAATAAAATCGGTAATGTCTTTTTTAAACTATACAAAATACCCTCCATCATTACATTTTATACTACTTACTGTGGGTATTGGTATTTTACTTCTTTCTTGTTTTGAAAACATTACTAATAAATTTACCCAAATATTAAAGGTATTTGGCTCTGCTCCTATGTTTTTTTATATTCTTCACCTATATACCATCCTAATAATTCATGGAATTTTAATGTCAACAATAAATAATGGTGAAATTATTAAAGTAAATAACATTTATCAGGTTTTGCTAATTTCAATAGGCTTATCTGTTTTACTATATTTTCCAACAAAAATATTCTCTAACTACAAACGCAGAAGCTCATCTAAACTAATAAAGTATTTTTAGACCTACTTAATCTAAGTAAATTTTTTATGTATTCCTAAAACTAAAACACATTTAAGCACTGTAAAACAATTGTTTTACAGTGCTTTTATAATGCAATTCTATATAATCTAATACTTAATAAAAGACCTTATACTTTACGTATAGATTAATGGCTATTGATAAATTCTATGACTTTTTCTGAAAAAAGCTTAGGTTCAGTAGACATAGGGCTATGAGCAGATTTTTCAAAAATAAAAAATTGTTTATCGTTAGAGCCAAAATTATCAAAAGCTTCATAGGCAAATGTTGTAGGAACTACAAGATCATATTTACCCCATAACACTATAGAAGGTAAGGTAATTTTAGACAATTGATTCGTATATGATACGTTTTGAAAAAGCCCTTGTTTTTTCATTAATATATCTTGTATTTTATTACTGTTCCACCTAACTTTAGGTAAATGATCAGAAGGAACATCATCTCCATAATCAGCTTTAAAATCATTAATAACCTTATCTTCCTCTAGTTTTGCTTCTCCTTCATGCGAAGCAGTATTTAATTTACCAAAACTCTCTAAAGTATTAGTTGGCTCTATATTTTGAACCAAATCTAGAGTGTTTCTCCAATAATCAACACTATTTCCTAAAGCTATTTGCTCATTTGCTACAGTGTTTAAGGTTATTTTATAGGCATCATAAAGCCCTTTAGGAGAATGTACACCAGCAACATCTATCCATCCAGAAAAAATGCTTTGGTTCTTTAATAAAGTTGCTGTACCTAGTGTACCTCCCCAACTATGCCCCATTAAAAATAGTTTAGAATCGTCTCCGAATTTTGCCTTAATTACCCTTCCCAAGGCTATTATATCTTCAGCCATAATATCGACACTTACCTCCTTTTCAGAGTAATTCCCTTGTGCATTGTTATGACCTCTTTGATCAAAGTAAACAACAGCGTTATTTTTTTCTATTTCTGTTCTAATAGTATTTGATCTATACTGTAATCCACTTCCTCCTGGTCCGCCGTGCAGTATAATAAGGAATACTTTATCCGAACCGTTACCATGAATATAAGCAGGCATGTCTGCTTTTTTATGCCTCACAAAAATGGTTTCATCTAGGCTATTTATGTTTACATCTTCTTTAGCACAAGAGAAAACAGTGAACACTAATAATATAATAGCAACTATTTTTATTTTGCTTTTAACTATTCTTTCCATAATTATTTCTTTTTAAAATTAAAACGGTGACCATATTGTATAGATAAAATGTCTAATGTACCAGCATTGTAGGGTGTTCTTAATGCATAGTTTAAGTTAAGATACCAGCCAGAACGCCTTTTTCCTTTACGGAGTCTTCCTATCCCAAAACCAACTGATGGCGCATAGTAACTTCTTCCTGGAAACTTAACTTTAGAAACCTCATCTCCTTTTACCTCAAAAGTTTCTGGTAAAAAAGAACGATAATAACCAAGTGGGTTTAGTTCTAGATTTAACTGCCATCTTTTGGGGCTTGTTCTTCGCCATATAAGCCCATAATGGGTATACAAACCATTGTCTGTTTTATTGGTAAAGTTTGTAGCATATCCTAGACTTCCATTGAATAAAAGTTGATGAGTAATTATTTTTTGCCCTCTCTTTTTTTCTTTAACCTTTTCCTTTTCTTTCCATAGGTACTCAATTCCTAAATTAAGTCCATTCTCCGAAAATACATTACCATAGTACCCTACTTTAAACTCTGTTCTATTTAAAAAAGTAATACCATCTGCCCTACTTTGAGCTTGTAATTGTAAAGCATATATAAGCAGAAAAATAATTGTATATTTTTTCATGTTTTTTTAATTAAGTGTTATTATTTATAGTACTATTTCTATTCCAAAGGTCTCTTGCATTCCCTGCTCAATAAATTCAAAAAAAGTTCCCCCATGGTCTCCTTTACCAGAAATTATACTAGCGTTTTTAGATTCTAAAAACTGAACTTCTTCGGCGGTAAGGCTCCCAAGTGCTTCGTCCGTTTCGCCATAAACGTATGTTAGTTTAGATAAATCCTCAATAGGATTCAGAAGCTCTGTATATCTGTTCATTCCCAATCCTGCAGACAACCTAAGGAGGTTTCTCTCTGTTACATCTGGGTCTGGGTCTGGTTTTATTATGGGAGTAACACCGTTATCGAACATCCCCTCCTTTCCTTCAGCAGATGCTTGCCACAAAACATTGTCTATATCTAACCTACCTGTAATAATTAAGTATTTATCAGCGCTATCTATTCCTTTTGTTGCAATAAGTTCTTGAGTTACAAATGCACCAAACGAAAATCCAAAAACATACACGGTTCTACCTTGCTCTTGAAAATAGGAAGCTACCTTATGAAGCATTTCTATACTTTCCATATTAAAGCTAACTGCTTTGTCTAAAGTAATATCATTACCTTTTACAATGGTAGAATCTATGGTTTGTGCTTGGTGTACGCTTACAGTTAAAAGGTCTGCCTTATTAGAAATTGCCAAAACCAAGTCGTCTACTATAGCTGTATCAAATTTGGTACTAGGGCCGCCTGGTATCGTAATAAGTACTGTAGAAGCTTTTTCGTCTCCTTTAAAATAAATTAACTCTTTTATTTCTTCTGATAGTTCTGTAATCGCAACCGGAGGTTCTTCCTCCATCACAGTAGGTTTGTCGTCATTGGAACAAGCGAATGTTATAATTGATAAAAATGTGATCAAAATTACTTTTGAAATTGAATGATAATAATTGATACTTATCATTTTTAAGGATATTGTTTTCATTAGTTTATGTTTTAATTTGTTATAACCAGAAATAGTTATTAGCACTACTCTTAAAAAAGAAGTTGTAATTAATGAGATACTTATAAAATACTCAGTAATAAAACGAGTGATAATTGCAAAATCTAGTATTGTTTTATTCAACCTTTATAAGATTAATTATATATAATTATATCTCTAAAAGACAATTGAAATTTTAGATGGTTGCATAAGAGGACAGAAATAATTAGGATAGAATATCTATTTTAACACATTAAAAAACATCTAAGCTTTAAAAAAGTTTTGAAAAACATATTAATATAAACAAAACTCCAACCAAAAATTATTTAGTTGGAGTTAACAAATATTTAAATACATCTAATGATGTATTAAGTGATTAAAAAACTAATTTTTGAATAATAAACTTACAAATACATTAGCACCATCTAAAGAAGCTCCTTTTTTAAAGCCATCTGCACAACAAGTTTTAAAATAAAGAAGATTATTGAGAAAACAGAAAAAGTAAATCTGGAGAAATAGTTGACAGGGTATATTCTATTGCTGTTTTAGTAAAATGATCATAAAACTAAATATTTAAATCCAGAATTTAAGATATGTAATTGGAGGGCAAGCCTAGGAATATTACACCCTTTATAACGATACTAATAAAAAAACATTCAGGCTAAATATGTAAAACCTTATTTAGCCAAAATAATTTTCTATTCTTTATTATCCTCATCATTATTTTTATTACTCGTAGCATAAAAATACAAAGAATGCTCGTTAATAGTAACTCCTAAAGTTTCTTCTATAGTTTTCTTTATTTCTTGAACTCTTGGATCAGAAAATTCTAAAATCTCACCAGTATCTGTGAGAATAATATGATCGTGCTTGCCATCAAAAAAAGATTTCTCGTAATAGGTTATATTATCCCCAAACTTATGTTTACGAACTAAACGAGATTCTAATAAAATATCTATGGTATTATACAAAGTAGCTCTACTAACTCTATAATTTTTATTCTTCATATTAACATACAAAGAATCTATATCTATGTGTTTATTAATGGTATAAATCTCCTCTAAAATAGCGTATCGTTCCGGAGTTTTCCTATGCCCATTCTCTTCTAAAAAATCGGTAAAAATTCCTTTAATAATATTAAAACTACTAACACAAGTCATAACCAGTTAAAAAATATTTAGATTAATAAAATACACTCTCTAATACCAAAAAATAAAATTATTCTTGAAGTTTTACCAACTGCGTAACTATTCCACCAGCTGTTACATTAAAGATATTAAAACTTGTATTTGTCTCTGGATTATACTCATAATACCCATTTATTCCTTCTTCTATATTAAACGTTTGAAAAAATAGGTTGCCTTCGTAATTATAGGAGTAAGGAAATCCAAAACCAGCTGTAAAAGGAATATCTTCTATCACAGTTGCAGTTTTTGCATTTAAATCTAACTTAGCCCATCTAGAATTTGCTCCGTTAATAACTAAGTTTCTAAGTTCGTTAAAATCTTCCTGTGTAGCTTGTCCACTGGCTCTTAATTGTAATAATTCTAAAATTCTTGGGTCATCTGCTTTGGCAGAAATAGCTGCATAAGCTATACCGTTACTACCGTAAACAGTACCTGTAACAAATTGAGAAACAATAAAATTAAACCCTAAAAAATCTACTGGATTAAAACTATAATCCGTATCAAATGAAGTACTACCAGATGGAATTTTTACAATTTGCGGCCTAGAACCTTTTGCTGCAGTAGGACCAGCTTGTCCATCTAAGCTATAAGAACCTTGGCATGTAATATAAACGTTGCCCATTTCATCTATAATATTATTAGTTGCACCACGTGTAAAAGGGTATGTTGCTTCTGTAAGTGTAGCTGTTGACTCCCAAGAAAATGTATCTAAATTTACTACTTCAATATAAATATCATTAGCATCATAAAATGCAGGAGTGTTTGGATTATTGGTAACCAATGGTAGAAAAACTTTGTTGTCTTGAGCTCTATAAATAATCTCAAAATAATTATTTGTTTGGTCATTAGGTTCTTTAATAGCTTTTGCATTTGGCATATCAATTTCTCTAATAAACTCCATAGTTAAGGGATTAAAAACAAAAAGTTTTTGAGTATTACTTACTGTATATAGCGCCAACTCATTATTAATAACTTTTACTGCTTGTATATTTGTAGTAGTAACCAATGTTTTTTCTATAATTTCATTTGTTTCTTTATCTATAGAAAACCTACTTAATCCATTACGTTCGCCATTTAATTGCCTTCCAAAAGAAAAGTTTTTATAAGTTTCAATGGGATTAAAAAGCTGAAAAGATTTATGTTGAGTTAAATCTAAATTACCCACAGGCTTGCTTTCCAAATAGGTAGCAAAACTTGCATTTCCTGCAGAGGTAGAAGCAAATGATGATACAATAAAACCAGAGGTTTTAAATTCTTCTTCAGATTCTTCTCTTGTGCTTTCTCCTGGTGTAAAAGTAACTTCTTTTATAACTTCATCTGGTTCACATGATAGCATTAAAAGTAAAGTTACAAATGAAAAGGTTCTAAAAATTCTTGGTAATTTATAATACATTAGGTTAAAAATTTGATAGTTCATATATAAGTTTAAAATTGAAATTTCTCCCCGGACGTGGGATACTAAAATTATCGAACAGCTCTTCATCTGTAATATTTACAATATTAAAAGCTGTGGTTATTTTTTTATTTAAAAAGCTTACTGAAAACCCTGCATCTATTCTATTATTATTAGGAATAAATAAATCCGGAGAATTTTCTATGGTTTGTTCCTCACCTACAATTATAAAATTAAAAGCATCTACATGACTATAAGCTGCATAGATATTAACATCTATATTACTATTGAATATGTTTTCTTTAGACCAATTTAATTGTGTGTTGTAAAAAAAACTAGGCGTGTTTGGGAAAGGGCTTCCTTTTAAGAAATCGTTTTGAATACCTCCGTTTGTAAATGATATAAAGTTCTTTTCAATATAACTTACATTAGTAACCCAATTAAAATTGCTTAAAAATTTAAATTTAAGCTCTCCTTCTATGCCTTTAGCTTCTACATTTTCTGCATTAACATACTGTAAAGGAGTAACATCTGTATTTAAAAAAATAATATTTTTTTGCTTTCTTAAAAAAGCATTTGCGGTTAAAAAAACAGAAAAGTCCTCATTAAAATTTTTAGAAAATAAAAATCCTAAATTATAATTATCACTCTCTTCGGGTTTTATAGATGCATTACTTACTACACCTGTAGCATTACCCGCAAATTGAAATATTTCAGGAATAAGAAACCCTCTTTCATATGAAACACGTAAGGCTAAATCTGGAACAACTTGATATTTAATAGCCCCATTCCACCCAAAAAAATCATCTTCTAAATCTAAAATTTCGTTGCTCCTAAAATCAAGGGAAGATTGTTTAAAATTATAATATTTTGCCGTAGCTGTTAATTTTATTTTATTATCTAGATACTTCCCCTCGTACTGTAAACCAGAAATATTTTTAGTAATTTTTTGTGTAGGAACTTCACTATACGCTATAGGATTATTTATATCAAAATCTTTAATGTCTCTTTTTTGATATGCAATAATATTACTAAGTAAAAGTTTATGAGACGAATCTATATTGTAATTTAAAGAAGTTCTATTTACATAATTCTGTGTCTTAGTATCTACAAGTGCAGGCGAGCCATTTGTAAATTCTCCTGAAGCGTTTCTAAAAATAATATCTCCTAGCCAATTGTAAGCATTTGCTGTAGTATCTACAAATTTAATAAGCTCATGACTATAGTTAGATATTGTTTTTAATTGTAGTTTGTTCTTTAATAATGTTTTATCATATTTTACAATAACAGAAGAACTTTCACTTTCAGAAAAAGCTTCTCCTATAGCAATGTTACTAATTCTAAAAGCATTTTGCGCTTCTCTATATGCTCTTAAATAATTGAGGGATATTTGAGCATTATCGGTCCATTTTTTATTAGAGGTTCCAATAGCCATATTGGTATGTTGTAATCTATATTGGTCATGAAACCTTCTTATGTTTTGATTTTCAATTGCAACAGGGGGTGCTCCTGCTGGCAATAGAGGATTGTTAACTAATAAATCTGCTTTAAACGTGTAATCGTTATCAGAATAGTTAACACCTCCACCAACATTTAAAAAATTATCTTTTTTGTCTACTAAAGTTAAACTTAAGTCTCCTAAATGAGTGTTAAAAGAACCTAAGCTATAGGATGCCTTTAAATGGTTTGCTTTTTTATTTTCTGTTACAATATTAATACCTCCTCCTAAAGCATCTGTACTAATATCAATTGGCAATACACCTTTGTAAACATCTACTCTTTTTATATTAGTAAGAGGTAAGGTTGCTAAATCTAATCGTGGATATAGAAATTCTAAAGGAATACCATCTATATAAATACGTACTGCTGTACCATTAAGGCCATTTATGGAAACATCTGAATTATCTCCTAAAGAACCAGAACGACGAATACGAACTCCAGAGATTTTATCTATTTGGTCTGTTATAATATTAGTTTGAGAAATAACATCTGTAAGTTCAAAACTACCTATGGAAATTGCCTGTTCCTTTTGCCTTGTTGATGCCTTTTTGCCAGAAACAATAACATCATCTAAATTTTCAACACTATCTTCTAATGTATCATGTAAACTTGTATTGGTATTAATTGTTACTTTTCTAGATATGGTAGTATATCCTACGGAGCTTATTTTAAGAATATAGTTTCCTGCTCTTACTTTTTTTATTTCGTAGGTACCATCTTCTTTAGAAATAGCATATTTGTTATCCCTATCTAATGTAATATTTACATATGGAATTGGTTTTCCTTCATTATCTTTAATTACACCAGAAATTGTGTACATTGACTGAGAAAATGTAAAAAAAGGTATAAAGAGTACTAAAAAGTAAAGGTGCTTCATTATCATTTAATTAAGTGTTTTTATTTTTTAATTTAATATCATCTGGTATTCAATTTTTTCTTCTGGATTACTAAGGATATTGTATCCTATCTTATTATTTAATAAAAATTGAAGCTCTAACAACTCTTCTTTATTTAATATAATAGTCATATCAGTATTACACACAGGTATTGGTATTTTCCTTTTATACATAGACTTTTCATATTGTTTATCAATTTGGTCAGCATCCATATGAGTTATAAAATCTAAAAAAGAATTATAGGTATGTCGAGAAAAATCAAAACATAAATTTTTAAAAATTACCTGTATTAAATCAGAGTTTCTAAACCAATATATATATCCATTTGGAGTCGTATTTAAAATTTTAATATTTGAGCACATAATCATTATTTGGAACAAATCTAAACAACTATTTTAAATTAATCTAAATAACAATAAATTATTTTATATTTGCTTTGTTATTTTAAATGAGTAATTAAAGATGGGTATCGTTATATTGATTATGGGATGTTTTTTATTATATGGAAATTCAAAATATTTTCCTGAAAATCTATCTTATGTTAGAGTTCAAATAAAAAAATACCCCAAAGTAATACGTATACTGGCCTATACTCTTTTTTTAATTTCGTATACTTTTTTTTACCATCAATTAGGTTGGGGAACTGCTATAATTGTTTTTATTATAGCACTAGTATTTTCTTTATGTATAACATTAATTGTAATTCCTATTCATAAAAGGTATGTGTATGTTATAGCTACTTTAAGCCTTTTAATTATTATTCTAGAAAACATTATATAATGCCTGCAAATAAAAAACACTTGTCTAACTCTGGACAAAGAATTCTTAAAATTACCGCAGGTATTATTGGCGGATATATAGTTACGGTACTTTTTCATAATGCAATAGGGGGGCTTTTACAAGAAAAAGAAGGTCTTATAATTACCTCTGCTTACTCTTCTTTTATACTATGGGCAGCTTTAATAGTTTTAGCATTTTTATCAAAAAATGGCTGGAAAATATGGGGCATATACATTTTACTCATAGTACTTTTTGTTTCGCTAATCTTTATATCTAAATAGTACAAAAAATATATAATTATGAAGCTAAAAGCCCTAAAACCTAGATTATATAATGCAATGTTTCATACTCATACTGTTTCTGGCATTGTAATAAGTTTTGCTTTATTTGTATGCTTTTATGCTGGAGCTGTAGCATTATTCATGGACGAAATATACCGATGGGAAAATCCTGAGGCTCGGTTTGAATCTCTAAGTTCTTCTAACATAGATTATGATAAAGTTTTAGAAGTTGTTCTTGTAAATAATCCTGATATAGATATTAATAAGCGTTTTAGCTTTGTTCCTCCCACTAAAGAAAACCCTTTTATATGGTTTAACGGAAACCTAAAAACTACAGAGAATAAAGAAGCAAAACGTTTTAGTGCCTATATAAACCCTTATACTTATAAAGTAACTCCATATGAAAATCCAAAAACCCATATGGGGCGTACTATTTATGAATTGCATTATTTTAGGCAAATACCAGTCATAGGTATTTACCTGTCCGGTTTTGTTGCTTTCTTTTTTTTATTTGCCATTTTTACAGGAGTCTTAACACATTGGAAAAATATAATCACAAAATTTTATGCCTTTACTACCAAAGGAAAGTGGAAGCAAATTTGGACCAATAGTCACACTTCTTTAGGTATAATAGCTTTACCTTTTCAGTTAATCTATGCTATTACAGGAGCACTACTGGGTTTGTCCATCCTCTTATTAGCACCAAGTGCCTTTTTAATGTTTGATGGAGATACAAACGAAATTATTAAAACTATACGACCAGATGCTGCTATTAAGTACGATAAAAATGCAAAAAAAATTGAGCAAGGGTATAGCTTTACAGCCATTAACAAAGATATTTCTTCTAACTATCCAGATAAAAAAATTACTTTTATTTATACAGGTAACTATGGGAAAGAAGACGGCACTGTAAATATTAGAGTAGACGATAAAAAAAGTATTACAGGAGATGGTATTTTTATTTATAGTCGTAAAAACGGAAAGCTTTTAAATGCTATAATACCAGATAAAAAAAACTATTCCAAAGGTGCTTATGGTGTTTTAATTAAACTACATTATGCTACTTATGGCGGTATTTTCTTAAAAATTATCTATTTTATCTTAGCAATGATTACCTGCTACATTATAATAAGTGGAGTTATGATATGGCAAACAGCAAGAGATAATCCCAAATACACAGAAAAACAGCGTAGATTTCATCATATTATTACAAAAATATACTTAGCTATTTGTTTATCTATGTTTCCTACAGTAGCGCTAATTTTTATAGCCAATAAAGTTATTTCTATGGAACTAGAGAATCGGATTATCTATGTAAATTCAATTTTCTTTTTAGGATGGTTATTATTAGCTATTATTGGATTGTTTTGGAATAATTATAAAAAGTTAAATAGAAACTACTTAATAATTGGAGGTATTCTTTCACTTGTAATACCTATACTTAATGGTATATACACAGGTGATTGGATTTGGATTAGTTTGTCTAAAGGACAATATTTAGTTGCTTCTGTAGATATTTTTTGGATATTTACAGGAATAACTGGGCTTGTTATTGCTACAAAATTGTTAAAAACAAAAATATTTCTGAACAAGTGGGAATTAAAACATTAGCAAAACAACATTAAAATTTAGTAATAAGCCGCTAAGACATAAAATCTCGATTACAAGGTAAATTGCTTAAAACATTTCTTTTTTTATGAATATTTATTCCTAATAATATTCAACCTGAAGCTGCAAAACAAAATTTTGTTTAACCACAACTTATTAGGTCTACACAACAAATAACAATAACAAGGGTGTTATTTTTTTAAATTTGAAAGAAAAGGACTACTTTTTATATTCCCCGAATGAGTAGTACATCCTTTAAATATTTTAAAGTATGGACAGCTTTATTCCTAATAATAACTTACACAAAACAATAGTAAAATATAATTACTACAAATATTCTATATTATTTACTATTCTTATTCTATTTATTAATACTATAAATGCCCAAGATTGTTCTGTAAATGCTGGTGTTTCAGAAACTATTTGTGAAAATAACTTAAGTTATACCTTATCTGGGTCTACAACAGGTTTAATGCAAAGCCTGCCAAAATGGTCGCAAATAGCAGGGCCACCTGTAATTATTAACGAGCCTACAAACCTTAATACTCCAATAACTGGTTTAGCAGGTGAAAACTCCTATACTTTTAGGTTAAGCGCTACTTGTAACGATGGGAGCACACAGTTCCAAGATGTAGTTATAAACACAACATCTATTACAAAAGCAACAACCAGTAATGCTATTTTCTCGTGTCCAGATAAAAGTAAAACCATTATTATAACAGGAAACTCTCCTTTAAATAGTGGAGAAACAGGCTCATGGAGTATTGTTGGTCGTAATAATGCTGGTGTTATTATACACGATAAAACTGCTACTAGCTCTCCAATAAGCCTTATTGATGTATATGCAGGTACTAGTATCGTAAGATGGACCATTAAAGGACCTAAAAATTCAATAGGTCAATATTGCGAATCGTATGCTGATATTTCTATAACAAATTATGGTGGGAAAGCCATTGTTGATGCAGGACCAGATCAAAACTTAAATCACTGTTATACATTAAATCAAGAAACAAACTTAAAAGCCAGTTTTGGAGGTAACAACATTAATAACCAACAAGGAACATGGTCTTTAATTTCTGGCCCTAATATCCCAACAATAGAGGAACCAAATAACGCAAAATCTAAAATAACAAATTTAATTGCGGGTACTTATATTCTAAAGTGGACCGTAAATGGGCCATGTGTTACAGATTCAGACACCATGTCTATAACAGTAGCTCCTGCAACACAAGAAGTCACAGATGCTAACGTACAATACAGTAATATTAAATTTTGTGATGCTAGTATAGACTCGGCCACGCTTGTAGGTGCTGTACCAGAATATACAGGAGAAACGGTGTTATGGACACAAACTTTAGGACCACCAGCAACTATAGAAAACCCAAATAATACCACAACACAAATAACAGGTTTAGATGGCAATAGTAATTATCAATTTTCTTACCGTATTGCTAATGGTACTACAAGTTGTAGTAATACAACAGCCGTAAATATAGAATATGCTAATGACCCATTACAAATAGTTGTAAATAATGGAGACGATATTACTCCTAACTGTGGAATAACATCTGTTGATATTCCTTATACCGAAACAGGAAATGGTAAAAATGGATATAGTATTATTAGCGGTCCTAGTACTTCTAATTTAGTGAACCCTAATGGTTTTAAAGGCATAACTAAATCTCCTTTATCTATAAATTTTGATAAAGAAGGTACCTACACTATATTATTTAAAAGAGCTGTTACTGGTGATGTTTTAACAGGATGCGATGAGGCTACCGATGCCATTAATGTAACCATTTCTGCTATACCCACAAGAGCAAATGCTGGAACAGGGCAAACCTTATCTTGTAATGTAACAGAAACTTCTTTAACGGGTAATATTGTATTAATAGGAACATCATTATGGTCGCAAATAGATGGCCCAAGTACTGCTACCATTACAGAACCCTATGCAAGACAAACTGCTGTTAAAAACTTAATTCCGGGTACTTATACTTTTAGGTATAATATTACTGGTGGAGGCCCATGTGATCCCCCTGCACAATCAGATGTAAAAATTATTGTACCTTCTTCTGTTACTGTTACTTCCAATGCAGGAGCAGATCAGAACGTATGTTTTGGTTCTTCGGTACAATTAAATGCAAATATGCCTCCTAATACTAATGTAATAGGTACATGGAGTGTTGCCTCCGTACCTTTTGGAGCTAATATTATTTTTGATGATATAAACGACCCCAATACCAAGGTTTCAGGATTAAACCTGCCAGATGAAACCTATAATCTAAAATGGACAATAGCTAATCCTAATAACCCTATATGTCCCTATCCAGATGAAGATATCGTATCTATTAAAACAAATTCTACAGAAGGCCCTACTATAGCTAATGCTGGTAAAGACCAATGCTTACCTAGTGGCACAAAGACAGTAACTTTAAGTGGTAATAGTACTAAATCTGATGAAACTGGCACATGGACATCTGTACCAAGTACAGGCATTAATTTTACAGATGCTAGTAAGCATAATACCAGTGTAACCATAACCAAAGAACAGAGTTACATACTTACTTGGACTATAGATAAATGCCAATCCTCATCTGATGATGTTGAAATTACAATAGGAAATGCCATAGCTAATGCAGGAACTGATGCTACTATATGCGCTAGCGAATATATAATGAAAGCTTCAAGTTCTAATGGAACAGGAATGTGGAGTTTAATATCTGGTCCAGGAGGGTTTATAATAGATGATGAAACCAAACCTACTGCAAAAATTAATTTTACTTTTTCTGGTCAGTACGTATTTCAATGGACGGTAACAAATGGCAGCTGTAACACCGATAGCGATTTGGTTACTTTAGATGTAGGTGTCCCTGCTACTATTGCAACAGTAGGAGCCAATCAATCTATCTGTAATGCAAATACCACTACCCTATCTGGAAATAATTTTGATGCAAATACAGAAAGTGGCGTGTGGACATTACTTTCTGGAGCTCCAAATACTCCTGTTATTTCAGATGTAAATAATCCAAATACTAGCATATCAAATTTGGTATCTGGCTCTTATATTTTTAGATGGACAATCTCAGGTAACACTAATTGTACTCCTACATTTGCAGATATTACTATAAATGTTTTTACCCCTGCACATGCTGGTGAGGACCAACAATTATGCATGGCATCTAACCTTATTTTAGAAGCTACATTTGGTTCTACTGGTACTTGGACGCAGGTAGATGGCCCAGGAGTAAACGAAAATACAGGAAATAAAGCTAACATAACTCAAAATCCGCCCAATAGTAATTTGGCAGAAGTAACTATAACTCCAGGAAACACCTATGTTTTTGAATTTACTACCGATTACCCTTCCTGTACTAATACTTCAGATACCGTAACAATAACTAGTAGTAATGGAACCATGGCTATACCAGACGCAGGTACAGACCAATTTCTTTGCAATACAGGAACAAGCACATCTATAACTTTAAACGGTAATGAAGCAATTACTGCCGGTTTTAATACTTCGCTACCCAATAATAGTGCCTTTTGGCGATTCTCTAGTGTTCCAAACGGGAGTTTAGCTACAATAACTAACAGCTACCAACATAACAGTACTTTAAATAATCTTACAGTTCCTGGAACTTATATTTTAGAATGGAATTTTTCTACAGAAAACTGTACAGAGGCTTCAGATGTTGTTAAAATAGAAGTATTTGAACCCTTAGAAGCTAATGCTGGTCCAAACCAAACCAATGCTTGCCAATTAAATGCTACTTTAAATGCTGCTATACCTAAATCTGGAAATGGTGAATGGACGCTTACTGCGGATCCTTCTAACGGAGCTATTAAAATTGATAATCCAAACTCGCCCACCTCTACATTATCTAACATTACAAGTTTAGGCACCTATGAATTAACATGGACAGTAAGCAATGGTAATTTTAATAGTGGTAGCTGTAAACCGGCATCAGACACTGTTGAAATTACTTTTACAGGAGAAATACCGAGTATAGCTGAAGCAGGATTATCACAGCAATTATGTAATGCAACCCAAAGCAGCCTTAATGCCAGTACACCACTTATTGGTACAGGAATGTGGTCTCAAACTTTAGGCCCAGGTATAACAGAAACAGGAAATAAAGCTACTATTGTAGCTATAAACAGCCCCACAACAAACATTGAAAACTTAACAACAGGTACTTACGAATTTACATGGACAAACTCTAATGGTGGATGTTCCCTTACAGATACCGCAGAAATTATTAATTATGCTGCACCTATAAATGCAAATGCAGGTGATGACCAAACTCTTGATGAGTTTTCTATTGCAACTTTAAATGCTACCCCAGCAACAATAGGAACGGGAAAATGGACACAAATAGCTGGACCCACAACTGCCACTTTTATTGATATAGAAAACCCAAATACAGCTGTACTTTCTACTACTGTAGGTACTTATACTTTTGAATGGACTGTAACAAATGGTGCTTGCGCAACAACATCTGATACAGTAGAAATTACTTTTAATGGTGGTGCAGATTTAGAATTAGCATCAACTGTTTTGCCTCTTATTGCTAATAAAGGAGATATTGCAACTTTTACAATAATAGTAACCAATAACAATACAAATGGTTCTGCAAATGCTAATGGTGTTGCTATAAAAAGTAATATTCCTGATGGCTACACCATAATCCCCAATAGCATAACTAATGAAGGGATATACAATACAAAAAACAATACCATAATTTGGTCTAACATAACCATCCCTAACGGAAATAAATTAGAAATTACTTTTGATGCTACTGTAAAAGATGAAGGCACTTACGAAGTTGTTACTGAAATAGTAGCCAGTAATGAGCACGACAGAGACTCTACGGTAAATAATAATTTAGAGGCAGAAGACGATCAAGATACTACAGGAATTGATTTAGAGTTAACCGATTTAGAATTGCACAAAGAAGCATCTATCATCGATGTAAATATTAACGATACTGTTACTTTTTCAATAATTGTTTTTAATAATGCTGCTGTAGAAAATGGAGATGCTACAGGAGTTTCTATTGTAGATTATCTTCCAAGTGGCTATACTTTAATACCAGAAACCATTAGTAATGATGGAATTTTTAATGAAACAAATGCTACCATAACATGGAGTAATTTATCTATCCCTAATGGTAATACATCAATACTTACTTACGATGTAATTGTAAATGCTAATGAATCTTATAAAAATAGAGTAGAAATAGTAGCTGTTAACCAAAAAGACCCGGATAGCAAACCTAATAACGATAATGGTAATCAAACCGAGGATGATGAATCTAGTGCTTATGTAGTACCTATAACCACAGATTTAGCAATTACCAAAACAGTTAATAATGCCTCTCCTAGAATAGAAGACGATATTTTATTTACAATTACGGTTAATAATATTGGAGATGCAGATGCCACAAATATTGGTATTAACGAATTAATACCCACAGGATACACCTATATTAATTCTCAAACATCTGCTGGTAATTATGATGCACTTAGTGGCTTCTGGAGTATTCCTGTGTTAGAAAGTAAAGCAATGGAAACATTAACAATTACCGTACAAGCCTTAAAAAAGGGAGAATACTTAAATACCGCCAGCCTTGCTTTTTTAGACCAATTAGATTTAAATATTTCTAATGATACCGCAACAGCAACAGTAGCTCCTACCTGTGTAAAAGTATACAATCAATTTTCTCCAAACGATGATGGTATTAACGATTATTTTAATATTGACTGTTTAACGGGGTATCCTAATAACTCCTTAAAAATATACGATAGATGGGGAACCATTGTATACGAAGAAAACAATTATAAAAATAACTGGAAAGGACATTCTAGCAACAATAGTATTGTTAAATCTGGAGAAATGTTACCTGTAGGCACTTATTATTATGTGCTAGATTTAGGAAACGGTTCTTCTCCTATAATAGATTGGTTATACCTAAAGCTTTAATATTTCTTCATGAAAAATTTAACTACATATGGTATAACACTTCTTGCAATTATGCATTATGGCTTTACATTGGCACAACAAACACCTACTTATTCTCAATATATTTACAATACAATGACCACTAACCCAGGCTATACGGGTTCTAAAGGACATTGGACTGCTTTAGCAATGCATAGATCACAATGGGTTGGTGTAAATGGTTCTCCTACTACTCAGAATTTAAGTCTTGATGGTCCTGTTAGCAATGCGGTAGGATTAGGAATACATATTTCAAATGACGCTTTAGGTCCTGTTAATGAAATTTTTACAAATATTAATTTCTCTTACTCCTTAAAAATTGATAGAGATGGAAAAAAATTATCTTTTGGATTAAAAGGTGGAGGAAGAGTTTTTAATGTAGATTTTACAAAGGGTATTACAGAAAATCAAGATGTTACTTTTTTAACAGATATAAACAGTAAATTTTTTCCAACAATTGGTGCTGGTATTTATTATAGCTCTCCTAAAAGTTATTTTGGAGTCTCTATTCCTAATTTTTTCTCTCAGGAATTTTATGATGCTTCTATTCAAAAAATTGAAGTAGAAAGAATTCACTTCTTATTTATTGGCGGTGCTGTTTTTAATTTTAATAAACACATCAAATTAAAACCTTCATTTTTTATAAAAAAACCTCAAGATACTGCTACTATAGCAGATATAGCTATGAATGCATTATTAAAAGAAACCCTAAATTTAGGAGTATCTTACAGATTTAACACCTCTATATCTTCTATACTAGGGCTACAATTAACTCCAAGATTGCATGCTGGTTATGCTTATGAAATGTCTTCTAATAACCCTAGAAATAATTTTGGAACTCACGAAATTTTTCTCAGATTCGAATTTAAATCCGAAAAGAAAACTTTTGAACCTGCTAAATTCTTCTAATTATTCTTATAGATAATTAAGAACGTTTTCTATCTCCTGGTTTATTATTAGAGCGTTTTCTGTTATTATTAGAGTTTCCTGTTCGTCTTCTTTGATTAGAGTTTCTAGAAGATGACTTTTTAGATTTTGATGCATTAGGGTCTGGTTTATCTACAGGTTCATACCCTTCAATAATTTCACTAGATAACTGCTGTCCTAATAATTTTTCTATCCCTTTTACATATTCTACCTCATCAATAGAAACTAAAGATAATGCTTCTCCGTTTGCTCCTGCCCTACCAGTTCTTCCTATTCTGTGTACATAATCTTCCGGAATATTAGGCAATTCGTAATTAATAACATGTGGTAATAACGGAATATCTAAACCACGTGCAGCAATATCTGTAGCTACTAATACTCTTATAGTTCCTTTTTTAAAACCACTTAAGGCTTTTGTTCTTGCATTCTGACTTTTATTACCATGTATAGCAGCAGAAGTAATTTGTTTTTTTGCTAATTTTTCTGCTAATCTATTAGCGCCATGCTTTGTTCTCGTAAAAATTAAAACCTGATGCCAGTCCCCTTCAGAAATTAATTTAATTGTTAGCTCTGTTTTTTTACCCTTATCTACTCTATATACTTTCTGTATTACTTTTTCTGCTGTAGAATTCTCTGGAGTGGCTTCTACCAGTACTGGATTGTTTAAAAAGCTATTTGCTAATTTCTTTATGTCTTTTGAAAAAGTTGCCGAGAATAATAAATTCTGCCTTTTAGAAGGTAGCAAGGCTAATATTTTTTTAATATCTCTAAGAAAACCCATATCTAACATACGGTCTGCCTCGTCTAAAACCAAAATCTCTATATCTTTTAAAGATAAAACCCCTTGCCCTTGTAGATCTAATAAACGTCCTGGTGTTGCCACTAAAATATCTACTCCATTTTTTAAGGCTCGTATTTGCGGATTTGCATTTACCCCTCCAAAAATAACAATAGACTTCATATTTAAAAACTCACTATACTCCTTTACATTTTCGTATACCTGAGCTGCTAATTCCCTTGTTGGGGTTAAAACCAAAGCTCTTGGTCTTCTGCTATTGCCTAATTTATTTTCAGATAATATATGTAAAAGTGGTAACGTAAAACCTGCTGTTTTTCCTGTTCCTGTTTGTGCAGAAGCTAAAACATCTTTTCCTTGTAAAACTTCTGGAATTGCCTTCTCTTGAATTGGAGAGGGTTGTGTATATCCTTTTTTGCTAATTGCTTTTAACAAGGCATTGGACAAGCCTAAAGAATTAAATGACATATATTTTGTTTAAGAAATAACTATAAACTGTCATCTCTAAATGTAATGGCAAAGATACGTTGATTTTTTTCTACTACTTGTTTTCTTAGCAAAGAAAGGTATTTCATAAAAAAAGCGAACCGATTTCAGTTCGCTTTTAATTCTATTTATAAACTAGTTTATTTAGCAACATTAACAGCTCTTGTTTCTCTAATCACTGTTACTTTTACTTGTCCTGGATAGGTCATATCTGTTTGTATTTTCTGCGAAATTTCAAATGATAATTCAGCAGCTTTATCATCTGTTACTTTTTCACTCTCTACAATTACTCTTAACTCTCTACCTGCTTGTATAGCATATGCTTTTTGTACACCTCCAAAACCAAAAGCTATTTCTTCTAAATCTTTTAAACGTTGAATATAAGAATCTAAAACTTGTCTTCTTGCTCCAGGTCTTGCACCACTAATAGCATCACAAACTTGTACTATTGGTGATATTAGTGTTTTCATTTCTATTTCGTCATGGTGAGCTCCAATGGCATTACATACATCTGGTTTTTCACCAAATTTTTCTGCCCATTGCATTCCTAAAATAGCGTGTGGTATTTCTACTTCTGCTTCTGTATTTGGAACTTTACCAATATCGTGTAATAAACCTGCTCTCTTAGCAAGCTTAGGATTAACTCCTAACTCTGCTGCCATTACACCACATAATTTGGCAACTTCTCTAGAGTGTTGTAATAAGTTTTGTCCGTAAGAAGAACGATATTTCATTCTACCTACTGCTTTTATTAATTCTGGATGCAATCCATGAATTCCTAAATCTATAACAGTACGCTTTCCTATTTCTGCAATTTCTTGCTCTATTTGTTTTTCTGTTTTCTTAACAACTTCCTCTATTCTTGCTGGGTGTATACGACCGTCTGTAACTAATTTATGAAGAGATAAACGTGCTACTTCTCTACGTACAGAATCGAAACATGATAAAATAATTGCTTCTGGTGTATCATCTACAATAATTTCTACTCCTGTAGCAGACTCTAAAGCTCTAATATTTCTACCTTCTCTACCAATAATTCTACCTTTAACATCGTCTGATTCTATATTAAAAACAGAAACGCAGTTTTCTACTGCTTCTTCTGTACCAATACGTTGTATAGTATTAATTATTATTTTCTTTGCTTCTTGTTGTGCGGTAAGCTTAGCTTCTTCTACCGTGGTTTGTATATACCCCATGGCATCACTTTTAGCGGTTGCTTTAAGCGACTCTAATAATTGTGCTTTTGCTTCATCTGCAGATAATCCAGAGATAACTTCTAATTGCTGCACTTTACTCTTGTGCAACTTATCTAACTCTGCATTTTTCTTTTCAAAATACTCTTTCTTATAATCAACATCTTTTATTTTAGAAGCTAACTGATCATTTACTTTTTTACTTTTAGAAAGCTCATTACTTATCTGAGATTCTTTATCTCTAGTGCGTTTTTCTGCTTCAGCTATTTTTTTATCTTTATTTATAATAACCTTCTCGTGCTCTGCTTTTAGCTCTAAAAACTTTTCTTTTGCTTGGTATATTTTATCTTTCTTTATGCCTTCTCCTTCTATTTTAGCCTCTTTTAATATAGATGCTGCTTCTTTTTTAGCAGAGGCTATAGTCTTAGATGCCTTTCCTTTTTCTAGAAATTTTGCAATAACAAAGCCTATTGCTATACCTATTATTGCTGCTATTATTATAAATGTTGTATTCTCCATAGTTTTAAATTAATTATAAAAAAAAGCCCACATTAGCGAAGTTTTGTACAAACTCCAAAAAACAGGTTTAGGGCTAACAAACTGCTCAAGAATCCTTATACGAGTAAGGCCCGCTTTTACAATTTAAACTCACCCTTTTTAAACAAATTAACGTTGAGTTTGTCAAAAATTAAATACCAATGTGGGCAGTAACTTTGATTTTATTTAAAAGAACTTATCTTGTACTAAAGTCCAAGCTTATCATTAATTAATCCGTCTAAGGCTTTTAATCTTTCTGTAACTTTTTTAGTGTCTTCAGAACTATCTATACCTCGTTGCTCTATCTTAGACGCAAATTGTAGGGCACACATTGCCAATACATCTTGTTTATCTCTTACAGCATAATTTTGTTCAAATTTCTTTGCCAATTGCTCAATATTTTTTGCTGCTTTCCTTAGCCCTTCTTCTTGACTAGGGTCTATTGTTAAGGGATAAACCCTATCTGCAATAGAGAGCTTTATTTTGAGCTTTTCTGCCATAATTATTATAGAGCATTATTCAGAAAGTTGAGCTATACAATGATCTAACTCTCTAATTAATGTATTTATTTTAAGCTTAGCTTCCGTTTTATTCTTATTACTGCCTAACATCGAATTTGCAAGTTTAAGCGAATTGTATTTCTCTTCCCATTCTTTAACAGAACTTTGAGACTCTTGTTCACTTCTTTTTACAGAAATTAATTCTTCTTTTAATTTTAAATTAGCTTGCCCAAGCAAATCTAGCTTGTGCAACAATTTGCTAATTTTATTTTCTAAAGAATCTACAATTTCTACTAAATCACTCATATGCAAAAATCAATGCATTTTACACAAAGTTAACATACCTTTAGTGACTTTACAATTCTTTTATCAATTATTCTTAAAGTAATACTTCAAACTTTTTTCAAATGGCTCAACTTTTGCTGTTTAACTTTTTATATTTCTTGTTCTTAATTATTAAAAAAAGTTACAACAAAACATATTTATTACATACCCAAAAGATTTTTTTTCAATTAAACGGGTATTAATTACTTTCGTATAACTTATACATACTATGAAAAAATTATTTCTTTCTTTATTACTTCTTTTTACTATAATTTCATTTGCCCAAGAAAAATATCCAAAAGATGTTTTTAGGTCCCCTATGGATATTCCTATTATACTATCTGGAAATTTTGGAGAATTAAGATCTAATCATTTTCATTCTGGTATAGATATTAAAACACAACAAAGGCAAGGACTCCCTGTATATGCTATTGGAGATGGTTCTGTTTCTAGAATTAAAGTTTCTTTATGGGGTTATGGAAAAGCTTTATATGTTACGCATCCTAACGGCTATACCTCTGTATATGCTCATTTACAGAAATTTGCACCTAAAATAGAAGCTTATATTAAAAAATTACAGTATCAAAAAAAATCTTATGAAGTACAGACTTTCCCTAATTATGGCGAGCTTAAATTAACTAAAGGAGAAG
Organism: uncultured Cellulophaga sp.; assembly: GCA_947492955.1. Classification (GTDB taxonomy): domain Bacteria; phylum Bacteroidota; class Bacteroidia; order Flavobacteriales; family Flavobacteriaceae; genus Cellulophaga. The sequence continues at coordinate 146,338 of CANLOV010000003.1, forward strand.
TTATAGCTTATACAGGAAATACGGGTGGTTCTGCAGGTCCGCATTTACATTTTGAAATTAGAAGTAGTATTAACTCTAAACCTACAAACCCATTATTTTATGGTTATAATGTAAAAGATGCTACAAAACCTACACTATTAAACCTCTATGGATATCCGCTTACAAATAACTCACAAATGAACCAGAGTAATGATAAAGTAAAAATTAATTTTACCAAACAAGCAGATGGTTCTTTTTTAGCAGATAAAGTATATGCATCTGGTACCATAGGTTTTGGGTTTAACGGCTATGACATGCAAGATTTAGCTGCAAACAAAAATGGTATTTATGCAGTTACGCAAACCGTTAACGGTAAAACCTACACTGATTTTGATTTTGAAACCTTTTCTTTTAGCGAAAGTAAATACATAAATACAATGATAGACTATGAGCATTTTGGAACTCATAGACAGCGTATTTTAAAATGTTTTAAAACAAATAGTAATAAACTTAGTATCTATAACACCTTATATAATAATGGTAAAATTTTAGTAAAAGAAGGCTTAACCTATAACGTAGAAATTATACTAAAAGATTTAGAAAATAATATCACTAAAATTAAAATCCCTGTTGAAGGAAAAAAACAAGAATTAAAAGTGATTAAAAAAGACAACAAAACACCTAATTATGTGGTTGCCAAAAAACCAAATAACTACGATTTAGATGGTGCTAAAGTATATTTCCCGGCGAATACTTTTTATGATGATTTTTATATTGATTTAAAAAAAGGAAAAGATACTGTTAGCATTCATAAAAGTACAGTGCCTGTACGCAAAAAATTTACAATCACTTTTAACACATCAAAATACAGTACAGAAGAGCGTAAAAAATTATTTATTGCTAGATTAGATAAAGACTTAAACCCTAGTTATGCCACCACCTATAAAAGAGGTGCTATATTTTCTACCAAAACTAAAAACTTAGGTACTTATACATTAGCAAAAGATACTATTGCGCCTGTTATTAAAGCAACTAATTTTAAAGACAAGCAGTGGCTTAATAATTATAAATATTTAACCTTAAAAATAACCGATGATTTAAGCGGTATTAACACCTATAACGTAACATTAAATGGGGAATGGATATTAGCAGAATATGAATCTAAAAAAAATACCCTTACTTATAATTTTGACGATAAAATATTAAACAAAAAAGAATGTAATTTAAAAGTTGTTGTTACAGATAATGTTGGTAATTCTACTACTTTTACATCAACCTTTTACAGAAAATAGCATTTGAATTATTTAAAACATATTAGCTATCTATTTTTTTTGTTTCCGTTTGTGCTAATACATGCGCAAACTGCTACTATCACTGGTATTGTATTAGATAAAAACAATACCCCTATTAGTAATGCTACAATTACATCTAACACCAAAAACACAATTACAAATAAAGATGGATATTATCTTTTACAGATAACCGCTGATAGTGAAAATACAATTACATACTCTCATGTTAGTTATAAAAATATTGTTTTAAATAAACTTATTCTGGCTACTAACGAAATTTATGAGTTTAACCCTGTAATGAATACAAATACGGTACAGATTGATGAAATTACGGTAACAGCAAATGGGCAAAAAAAAGCCGAAAGCATTACTGCTATTTCTCCGCAAGTAGTAAGACGTATACCTGGAGCAAATGCAGGTGTAGAAAATATTTTAAAATTATTACCCGGAGTATCTTCCAACAACGAATTAAGCACCCAATATTCTGTTAGAGGTGGTAATTATGATGAAAACCTAGTATATATTAACGAAATTGAGGTTTACCGCCCTTTTCTTATTAGATCAGGACAACAAGAAGGTTTAAGTTTTGTAAATAGTAGTATGGTGCAGAATGTAAACTTTTCTTCAGGAGGTTTTCAAGCAAAATATGGCGATAAGTTATCTTCTGTACTAGATATCACCTACAAAAAACCTATTAATTTTGGTGTACAGGTAGATGCAAGTTTACTGGGAGTTAGTAGTACTATTGAAACCTCATCAAAAAATAAAAAATTCACTAGCATTACTGGCGCTCGATATAGAAATAATAGCTTGCTGGTAAATAGCCAACAAACCAAAAGTAATTTTAATCCAACTTTTGTAGATATACAATCCTATTTAAGTTATCAATTCTCCCCAAAATTTCAATTAAATTTTCTAGGAAATATATCTGTAAACGATTATAAAAATGAACCTTTAACCAGAGAAACAAATTTTGGCACTTTAAACGACCCCAAAAAACTATTTGTTTTTTACGAAGGAAGAGAAAATAATAAATTTAACACTAATTTTGGGGCTTTAAAGGCGAATTACTTTTTAAATGAGCATACTTCTTTAAAACTAATTTCATCTATATACCATACTACAGAAGAAGAATATTCGGATGTTATTTCTCAATACGCATTAAGAGATGCTACAAGTGAAGAATTAACCGCTAACATAAACGAAATAGAACCTTCGTTTAGAGGCTTAGGTACACAATTTAGTAGAGCTAGAAACGATTTAGACGCACTTATTTTTAACCTTGAACAAAAAGGAAAACACACCTATAATAACAGTAGTATCCGTTGGGGTATTACATACACCCATGAAGATATTAGAGATCAAATACGCGAGTCTACATTTATAGACTCGGCTGGTTTTTTTATTAGACCGCCATTAGCTCAATTTACTAACAACCAACCCCAAGAACCATTTACTGCTCCTATTGAACCTTACGAGGGTACAAATGCGCAAAACTTTGTAAAAACCAATCGTTTTTCTGGTTTTCTACAATATAGCAAACAAGCAGAATGGAAAAACAATGCCATATACTACAACCTAGGTTTTAGAGCTCATCATTGGTCTATTTCTAATAAAAATAATTCTAATGTTAAACAAACTGTTTTTAGTCCAAGAGCACAATTTGCTATAAAACCAAATTGGGACAAAGAAATGCTTTTTAGAGCAGCTGTAGGAGTTTATCATCAGCCTCCATTTTACCGAGAGCTTAGAGGTATTACTGGTACTGCTAACCTAAATGTAAAAGCACAAAAATCTATACATTTTGTACTAGGTAACGAGTATAGTTTTACGCTATGGGAAAGACCCTTTAAATTGGTAAGCGAAGCTTATTATAAAAACTTAAGCAACGTAAACCCTTATACTGTAGAAGATGTACGCATTCGTTATGCCGCAAATAATAATTCTAAAGCATACGCTTACGGAGCAGAATTACGCTTAAATGGTGCTTTTGTACCTGGAACAGAATCATGGGTAAGCATTGGCTATTTAAAAACAGAAGAAAATATAGATAATCGGGGTTATATTGCTAGGCCAACGGATCAACGACTAAAATTTGCTGTTTTATTTCAAGACTATGTACCCACTATTCCTAATTTAAAAATGTATTTAAACATGGTATATAACACAGGAGTTCCAGGTGGTTCTCCTAGTTATGCCGACCCCTATATTTTTCAGAATAGATTAAGAGATTATAAACGTGTAGATTTAGGAATTTCTCATATTTTTGTAGACTCAAAAAAACGATATCCGAAAAAGCATTGGCTACATAATTTTAAAGCATTAAGTGCAGGATTAGAAATTTTTAATTTATTTAATATACAAAACGCTATAACCAATACATGGGTTATAGATGTAGATAGCAAACAACAGTTTGCAATACCTAATTTTATGACAACAAGAGTTTTAAATGTAAAACTTGGAATGCGATTTTAAAAATGAAAAAAACTCTATTTATTACACTATTATTCACTACTGTTTTTTTGCAGGCACAGAAAAACATTTACGAGAGTAATAAATTTAACTCCCTTAGTAAAGACCACAAAGTACTTGCTATTATTCCTTTTTTAACGAAACTAGATTTAAAAGAAAATATAAGTAACGAAGAATTAAAATCTTTGGAAGAAAAAGAAGGCTATGCTGTACAAAATGCATTAGAGACATATTTTTCTAGAGGACGAAAAAAGAAAAAGTATGCGGTAGATTTTCAAAATATAGAAAATACCAATGCTTTATTACGTCAGCATAATATTACCTACGAAAATATAGATATATACACCATAAAACAGCTTTGCAAAACCTTAAATGTAGATGGTATTATTAGCGGAAATTTAGACCTAAACATACTACTATCCAAAGGAATACCTACCGATTTTAGCATTTTAGATTATTTTAATGGAAATTCAAATTATGGTAGAATTGGCATTAAAGTTAGTGATGGAAAAACAGGTAAATTATTATGGAAGTATGAGAAAAAAATTAACAAAAAGTCTGGTAAAAACACCACTAACCTCATTGAGTTAATGATGAAACAGGCTACCAAAAAATTCCCTTACGAAAAGGAAAAAATAAAAGACAAAAAGAAAAAGAATTAATTTTCTGCAAAATCTTTTAAAACAGCAACTACATAATCTAACTCTTCTTTCGTATTGTATTTAGAAAAAGAAAAACGTAGAGATGGTTGTTCTAAATTTTCTTTAGACAAAACTTCCTCTAATACATGCGACCCTGCGCTGCTTCCAGATTGGCATGCACTACCTTCAGAACAAGCAATTCCTTTTATATCTAAATGAAAAAGAAGCATAGATGCCTTTTTTTTATCAAAAGGTAAACGCACGCTTACTAATGTGTAGGTACTCTTATCCATAATCCCAGAACATCCATTAAATTCTACTAATGGAATTTCCTTTTGTAAACTTGCTACGAAATACGCTTTTAATTCTTTTATATAAGCCTGTTCCTTTACTATATTATTATGAGCAATAATAAAAGATGCTTCTAAACCAATAATATTATGCAAAGATTCTGTTCCTGCTCTAAAACCTCGTTCTTGTTCGCCACCAAAAATAAGAGACTTTAACATTTTATCTTTTTTAACATAAGCAAAACCAACTCCCTTGGGACCATGAAACTTATGTGCAGATACTGCTAAAAAATCTATTGGTGTTTGTTGTACATCCCAAACGTAATGCCCTACAGACTGCACGGCATCTGAATGAAATAATGCATTATTCTCTTTAACCAGCTTACATACTGCCTCTAAATCTAAAATATTACCTATTTCATTATTTACATGCATTAGGCTTACCAACTTCTGAGTATCATCTAACTTTAATAACTGTTCTAAATGCAACAAATTAGGATTACCATCCGCATCTAAATCTACATAGTGTAATGTGATATCAAATTCTTTTTCTAAGGCTTCTAATGTGTATAACACAGCATGGTGTTCTATTTTAGAGGTAATAATAGTTTTTACTCCTAAATCTCTAACAGCACCTCTTAAAACCATATTATCTGCTTCTGTACCCCCAGAAGTAAATATAATTTCGGACGGATGTGCATTTAATAATTTTGCTATCGTCTTTCTTGCTTTTTCTATAACCGTTTTCGCAGACCTACCAAAACTATGTGTAGAAGACGGGTTTCCATAAAAATCTGCTAAGACCATTTGCATTTTAGAAATAACCTCTTCTCTTACTTGTGTGGTAGCAGCATTATCTAAATACACTTTTTTCATAAATCAAAAATAATTTAAATAAAGTTAATTTCTCTTAAAACTGTATAAAGCTATAGGTATATTTCTTTTATTTAATTTAAATTTGGAGCATGAGACAATTTTTATTTTTTTGCTTAATCTGTTTGTTTGTATCCTGTGATGATGGTGATTTACAAATAGAAACTTTAGATTTTGACAACTCCTCTATTGATGTGTGTGCTACAGTAGCTGTAAACACAGAAAACATCCTATTTAAAATAAATGATGATGAGGCTTTAATACTAACATTGCCTGCTAATATTCTAAAAAATGAAATAACACCAGAAGACACTCCTATTACAAGTAACGTAACAGAAAGTGGACCTTCTAAAATAACTTACCGTATTTTTTCCGATAAAGTTTCTAAAAATTATTTCTGTGATGATATTCCCCCAATAAGTCCTACTGTAATAGATGAAATACCTGCAAAAAACGGCTCTGTAATTATAACAACAGTATTAGCTGAAGATGAAGTCTCTTTTGAACACACTATACAATTAGACAATATAACTTTAGAAACTTCTTCTGGGTCTCGTATAACAGATTTAAGTATTAATGATTTTGGTGTAGTTACAACAAAACCTTAATTATATTTAACTACGATTCTGAAAAATATAAACCTCTGTGGCTCCTAGTCCATATTTTTGGTAATCTGCATCGTAATATTTTATATTATCGTATCGGTTAAAAAGATATTTTAACTCTTCTTTAAGCACACCATCCCCTACACCATGGATAAACACTACTTTTTGTATTCTTTTACTAATCGCAAAATTTAATTGCCTTTTAGCCGTATCTAATTGTAGATTAAGCATTTCATAATTACTGAGGCCTCTTGTAGATTTTGTTAATTTATGAAGATGTAAGTCTACTTCCATTTTTGGAGCGTTACGTTCTTTAGATTTTACAACCGTAGATTTACGTTTTTTTGGAAGTTCTTTTTCTGATTTTATTTTTGCTATTTCATAATTAGAAACCCTTAATTCTCCTGATATTTTTACCAATTCAGAAGCACTATATTTTAGCTGAAAACCTTCATCGCTTTCTACTGTAACTTCATTTGTTGTTATATAGACTACAGTACCTATCATTACATCATCTATAGCCTCTACGCGGTCACCTATATTAAAACTCATTTTTTATGATTTGAGTTTTCTTTTAACTTATGTTCTTGTGTATTACTAGACCATACCTTTGATGTATTATAAACACCAAACATTAATAACACTATGCCTAAAATTAATGCATACTCTTTTACTTTAAACAGAGTATCACTAGCCATAATAACGGCTCCTAGAATTATCAATAAAAAATAAATGATTCGTTTCGTTTTCATTTTGCAAAAATAGTAGTATTTTTCAGCTTACAAATTAGCTTTATATAAAAATGCTATTGGCTACCTATTTCTTACACATAGAAGATTATATGCTTCCTTGTTTTAATAAAAAATATTTTGGCATAGATTGTCCTGGTTGTGGTATACAAAGATCTATAGCTTTTTTATTAAAAGGAGAGTTTGTAGCAGCTTTTAAAATGTATCCTGCAATTTATACGCTTATTCTTTTATTTTCGTTTTTATTAATTAATAACTTTTATAAAATAAAGTATTCTAATCATATCATAATAAGCCTAGCAGTTTCTTCTGTCGTTATAATATTAACCAATTATATTTTAAAATTTATTTAATTTAAAAAATCAATTATGGAACAACAAAAACTACCTAATGTAACTATTGCCTTAATTTTAAGTATAGTATCTTTTTTATGCTGCTGTTGCTCTGCTGGTATTGGCGGACTTTTATGCTCTGGAATAGCTTTATTTTTAACTAAAAAAGATGAAAAGCTATATTTGGAAAACCCAGAAGGGTATTCTAATTATAGTCAATTAAAAACAACAAAAATTGTAGCTATTATTGGGTTAGCTTTAGCTGTTATAAGCATTATTTTATCAATATATCAAATATCTACTGCTGGAGGTTGGGATGGATATATTGAACAACAAAAAGAAATATACGAACAACTAGGTATTCCGTTAGAATAAAATACAAGTAGAAAACTATAAACAAAAACCACCTTAAAGGTGGTTTTTCATTAAATATTTTAAATTACTATGAATCAAGAAAAACTACCTGGAGCTGGTACAGCTCTAACCATGGGCATAATTGCAATAATCTCTGCAATATCTTGCTGCTGTAGCCCTGTGGGTTTACTGATGAGTATTATTGGACTTGTAAGCGCCAATAAAACGGAAAAAACATACCAACAAAACCCTGATGCTTATTATGGTATTGACAATGTTCGTACTGGAAAAGTACTTTCTATCATTGGTTTAATATTATCAATATTAGCATTAATTCCTCTTATACTTTACTTTGGAGTAATTATTGCCGCAATTGGGTCTGGTGGTGGATTTGAAGAAATTCTACAAAATATAGACTAAACAACACATACATATATTATAAAAAATGCCCTAAAGTTAACTTCAGGGCATTTTTTTATACAGTTAAGTTAGATGTTTTAATTAGCAACTTCACTTATAAACTTAATACGATATAAACGTAATTCTTCATCTTCGTAATCACCATCAAACTCTTCTAAAGCATCTTCTATATCATCGCTTTCTGCTTCTAAAAAGTACTCGTGTATTTCTTCTTGTTGGTCTTCATCTAAAACTTCATCAACCCAATAACTTAGATTTAATTTTGTACCACTAAATACAATATTTTCCATCTCTTTTATGAGTTCTTCTATAGTAAGCCCTTTAGCAGAAGCTATATCATCTAATGGAAGTTTACGATCTATATTCTGAATAATATATAATTTTAAAGCCGAATTTGCTCCTGTACTTTTAACAACTAAATCGTCTGGGCGCAACACATCATTCTCCTCTACATATTCACCTATTAATTTTATAAAAGGCTTCCCATATTTTTTAGCTTTTCCTTCTCCTACGCCATGAATATTTACTAATTCTTGTAATGTTATAGGATACTTTAAAGCCATATCTTGTAAAGACGGTTCCTGAAAAACTACAAAAGGAGGTACTCCTAACCTTTTTCCTTCTGCTTTACATAAATCTTTTAATGATTTTAATAGTTTTTCATCTGCTACACCTCCGCTAGCTTTGGCTGCACTAACAATGGCATCGTCTGCTTCCTGACTGTACACATGGTCTTTCGTCATCATAAAGGAAGTAGGATTTTCTAAATATTCCTTTCCTTTTTTAGTTAAACGTAAAATACCATATTGTTCTATCTCTTTCCTTAAAAAACCTGCAACTAAAGATTGCCTAATCAAAGCCATCCAATAGCCTTGACTGTGTTCTTTTCCAATACCAAAAAATGGCTTTTCATTTGTTTTATGAGACGATATAATAGCATTTACTTTGCCCTGTAAAACCAATACTATTTGCTTAGACTTAAATTTTTCGCTAGTTCCTTTAACAACCGTAATTAATTTTACCAAGCTACCTTTAGCTTCCTCTTTTTCTTTAGGGTTTCTGGTATTATCATCCATATCGGCACCCTCACCATTTACAGCATCAAATTCTTCACCAAAATAATGTAAAATAAATTTTCTTCTAGACATTGATGTCTCTGCGTACCCTACAATTTCTTGTAATAATGCATTCCCAATTTCTTGTTCTGCAACTGGTTTCCCAGACATAAACTTTTCTAACTTCTCTACATCTTTATAAGAATAAAAGGCAAGACAATGTCCTTCTCCTCCATCTCTTCCTGCACGTCCTGTTTCTTGGTAATAACTTTCAATACTTTTAGGTATATCGTGATGTATTACAAAACGCACATCTGGTTTATCTATACCCATACCAAAGGCAATAGTTGCTACAACCACATCTACATCTTGCATTAAAAACATGTCTTGGTATTTAGACCTTGTTTTAGCATCAAAACCAGCATGATAAGGAACTGCACTAATACCGTTTACTTGTAGTACTTGTGCTAATTCTTCTACCTTTTTTCTACTTAAGCAATATATAATTCCAGATTTACCTGTATTTTGTTTGATAAAACGAATTAAATCTGCTTCTATATTTTGGGTTTTAGGGCGTACTTCATAATACAAATTAGGTCTGTTAAATGAAGCTTTAAAAACTTTTGCTTCTCCTATCCCTAAATTCTTAATAATATCTTCTTGTACTTTAGGAGTTGCTGTAGCTGTAAGACCTATAATGGGTATACCTTCTCCTAATCTACCTATAATATTTTTTAAATTTCTATATTCTGGTCTAAAATCGTGTCCCCATTCCGAGATACAGTGTGCCTCATCTACTGCTACAAAAGATACTTTTACAGATTGTAAAAATTCTACATACTCATCTTTTGTTAATGATTCTGGAGCTACATATAAAAGTTTTGTTACTCCATTAATAACATCTTCTTTTACTTGTTTAACTTCTGTTTTATTTAAAGAAGAATTTAAAACATGAGCTACACCAACTTCCGAAGAAACACCACGAATAGCATCAACCTGATTTTTCATTAAAGCTATTAAAGGAGAAACTACAATAGCAGTACCTTCTTGCATTAATGCTGGCAGTTGATAGCATAGTGATTTTCCACCACCTGTAGGCATAATAACAAAAGTGTTTTTGCCTTCCAATAAATTTTTGACTACTCCTTCTTGTAATCCTTTGAACTGAGAAAAACCAAAGTATTTCTTTAACGAAGCGTGTAAATCATTATCATTTATACTCATCTATATCTACTATTTTTTTACATCTGCACAAATTAAATATAAGTATTTTAATATACACGTAAAACTCACATTATTAACCAGTTTAAACGATAAAATACTTATTTCAATTCATTTTTTAATAAAACAAAAATATAAAAATAAGTTTGCGTAATTTTGTTATCATTAAATATAATGTATTCTTTTAATAATACAGCCACCTAATTCTATTATTACATTGAACAATACAAAAGCTATATTAGACATAGCAAATAAGGTTATAAACACAGAAGCAGAGGCTATTCATAACCTTTCTAAATTATTAGACGATGAATTTGCTAGTATCGTAAATTACATATTAACGTCTAAAGGAAGGGTTGTTATCTCTGGGATAGGTAAAAGCGCTATTATAGCTTCTAAAATTGTAAGCACTTTAAATTCTACGGGGACACCTGCTATTTTTATGCATGCCGCAGATGCTATTCATGGAGATTTAGGTACTATACAAGAAAACGATATTGTTATTTGTATTTCTAACAGTGGAAACACTCCTGAAATAAAAATGTTGATTCCGCTAATAAAAAGAGGAAGCAATAAACTAATAGGGATGACGGGTAATACCGATTCTTTCCTAGCCAAACAATCAGATTTTGTTTTAAATACACATATAGAAAAAGAAGCTTGCCCCAATAATTTAGCACCAACTACAAGTACTACCGCACAGTTAGTTGTAGGAGATGCCTTGGCCATATCTTTATTAAAATTAAGAGGATTTAGTAGTGACGATTTTGCTAAATACCATCCTGGTGGGTCTTTAGGTAAACGCCTTTATTTACGTGTAGGCGATATAGCTGCAAAAAATAAGCAGCCTAAAGTACACATAGATACTACCATAAAAGAAGTTATTATCGAAATTTCTAAAAACATGCTAGGTATCACTGCTGTTCTAGAAGGTGATAAAATTATAGGTGTAATTACAGATGGTGATATCCGTAGAATGCTAAACAAATACGATAATATTAGCTCTCTTAAAGCAAAAGATATAATGTCTATAAACCCTAAGACTATAGATATTGATATTTTAGCTATAAAAGCATTAGAAATAATGCAAGAAAAGGGTATTTCTCAGATACTAGCTACAAAAAATAATACTTATGCAGGTATTGTTCATTTACATAATTTAATAAGCGAAGGAATATTATAATGAGTCAAAATACAAACCCCAACGAAATGTCTTTTCTAGACCATTTAGAAGAATTGAGATGGCATTTAATTCGTTCTACCTTAGCGGTTGTAATTGTAGGTTTTGTTGCTTTTTTTATGAAAGACTTTGTTTTCGACACTGTTCTTTTTGGGCCTAAAAAACCAGACTTCCCCACTTATGGCGTTTTTTGTAAATTATCTAAACTATTAGGTTTTAGTGAAGCTTTTTGTAGTACAGAACCTATTTTTAGAGTACAAAGTAGAGTTATGGCGGGGCAGTTTTCTGCGCATATATGGACTTCTATATGGGTAGGTTTTATTGTAGGCTTCCCATACATTCTTTACGAAATGTGGAAATTTATAAGCCCTGGGTTGTATGAAAAAGAGCGTAGAAGCTCTAAAGGCTTTATTTTTATAGCTTCCTTTTTATTTTTCTTAGGCGTTTTATTTGGATATTATATAGTAGCTCCTTTATCTATTAATTTTTTAGGAAGCTACAGTGTTAGTAAAGAAATTTTTAACGATATAGATTTGAGTTCCTATATATCTACCGTTAGAGCATCTGTAATTGCTTGCGGGTTAATTTTTGAGTTGCCTATTATAATTTTCTTTTTAACCAAAGTAGGGTTGGTAACTCCAGAGATTTTAAAAAAATACAGGAAAATTTCATTGGTAGTAGTACTTATACTTTCTGCTGTAATTACGCCACCAGATGTAGCAAGTCAAATTGTAGTAGCCGTACCTATTTTAATACTATATCAGATTAGTATTTATATTTCTAGATTGGTATTAAATAAGGAAGCCAAAAAATTAAAAAAACAAAAACAAGGTTAAAAAATCTATAATTATTTCTTGTTAAGAGGTATTATAGATTAGATTTGAAAAATAATCAGCATACAAAATGAAGCTAAGAGCAGACAACATCATGAAGTCCTATCGAGGACGACAAGTAGTAAAAGGAATTTCATTAGAAGTAAACCAAGGAGAAATCGTTGGATTATTAGGACCTAACGGAGCAGGAAAAACTACCTCCTTTTATATGATTGTTGGCTTAGTAAAGCCTAATGGTGGTCAGATTTACTTAGACGATATGGAAATAACCAAGTTTCCAATGTACAAAAGAGCGCAAAATGGTATTGGTTATTTAGCACAAGAAGCTTCTGTTTTTAGAAAATTAAGTATAGAAAAAAATATCCTTAGTGTTTTACAATTAACAAAGCTGAGCAAAAAAGAACAGCAAATGAAATTAGACTCTCTTATAGATGAGTTTAGTCTTGGACATATTAGAAAAAACAGAGGGGATTTGCTTTCTGGTGGTGAACGTAGACGTACCGAAATTGCCAGAGCATTGGCTACCGACCCTAAATTTATTCTACTAGATGAGCCTTTTGCGGGTGTAGACCCTGTTGCTGTAGAAGATATACAACGTATTGTAGCACAATTAAAAGATAAAAATATTGGTATCCTTATTACCGACCATAATGTACAAGAAACCTTAGCTATTACAGAGCGCTCTTATTTAATGTTCGAAGGTGGTATACTTAAATCTGGTATTCCAGAAGACCTAGCTGCCGATGAAATGGTACGTAAAGTATACCTTGGGCAAAACTTTGAGCTACGTAAAAAGAAACTCGATTTTTAAAAAACATTGTATTATTTTTATCTTACTTAAAAGTCTAAAAGTAAGTAGATGAATAATTTTGAACTCACATTAAAAAACCCTGTTTGGCATGCTTTAGATGAAGTTCATAAAAAGTACTTAATATCATTTAATGGTGTTAAATTCTATGACCCTAAAATTTGCCCTTTCGGAGCGTTTAAAGATGCTAGCGAAACTACTATTGCACTAAACGAATATGCCAAACTCACCGATAGCTTTTTTCTAGTTTCTGAAAAAAAAGACCCTATTTTTGATAAAGACCAAGTGGTTCTAGACCGCAAAATTGAAGGCGTACAAATGGTTCTATATAATGCTTTAGCAAATTATGAAAGTACTGAAACTATTATACCTTTAACAGAAAAGCATATAAATGAAATTTACGATTTAATATGGCTTGTTATGCCTGGTTATTACAAAAAAAGAAGCTTTGAAATGGGTGCCTATTTTGGTATTTTTAAAGACGGTAAATTGGTAGCGGTAACTGGGCAACGGATACAAACTAATAATTTTATTGAGCTTAGTGGCGTTGTTACACATCCTAACTACACTAGACGTGGGTTAGCAAAACAATTGGTTGCTCATACTACAAAAGAAGTCTTAAAAACTGGAAAAAAAGCCATCTTACATACTACAAAAGGAAACGGAGCTATTAAACTATACGAAAAATTGGGGTATACATTAACCCGAGAAATGAACTGGTGGTATTTTCATAGAAAGTAGTAACATAAACACAACTTATATGTTTATTAATACCTACAACAAAATTCTTTATTTAATATAGATTACACGTAATAATTCTAGTTGCCATTACTCTTTAAACTCCCTAATAAAGACATCAAAATATAAAGTAGTATAATTATAGGTATAGCTATAAATTTAGCAGTAATTATAAACACAAAACTTATGATTATAAAAATATATCGTTGCTCATTTCCCTTAAAGCTCCAATTCTTAAATTTTAAAGCAAAAAGTGCTATTTTAGAATTTAATAAATAAGCAGATAATAGCGTTACTACCAACAAAAACCACTTATTTAAAATAATAGCATTTAAGCTATCATTAGAATGATAAAACAATATTAAAGGCAACGATAGTATTAATAAAGCATTTGCTGGTGTTGGCAAACCAACAAATGAGCTTGTTTGGTTTTCATCTATATTAAATTTAGCCAAACGATAAGCCGATGCCATAGTAATTATAAATCCTGCAAAAGGAAATATATAAACACCTTCTAAAAACGTAGCTCCCCAACCATCTACAACAGACATGTTTAGTAGCTTATACATTACAATACCTGGAACTAAACCACTTGTAATCATATCTGCTAAAGAATCTAGCTGCAATCCTAATTCACTTTGCGCATTTAATAAACGTGCTGCTAAGCCATCAAAAAAATCAAAAAATATACCTAAAAAAACAAAAACGCAAGCTAACTCTAGCTCATTAGAGACCGCAAACACTGTTGCAATACAACCACATAAAACATTTAATAAGGTTATTAAATTAGGAATTTGTTTTTTCATTAGATTCAATTTTTGTAAAAATACTATTAATTAAAAATAGTATCTAAATAAGTTAAGTTTTTTATAATCATATTCTTCTGTACTTAATTTTCTTTTTATTTATTCGATATTTGTACTACCAAGCCTAAATTAGTTTAACCATTTACAAATTTGTATGTATGTTATTTAAAAAAATAGTTATAGTTCTTCTGCTTTTTTTTTCTTTAAATAGCTATTCGCAAGAAATACAATTATCGTCACAAGCCAAAATAAGCATATTAACCTGTGGTTCTGGCCCAGAATTATACTCTAGCTTTGGACATAACGCGGTAAGGTTACAGGATTCTCTAAATGGTCTAGATATTGTTTTTGATTATGGCCGGTTTGATTTTAATACTCCAAATTTTTATTTAAAATTTACACAAGGCAAATTACTATATGCGCTCGGAGGTTCTAAATTTCCTAATTTTTTATATGAATATGAATTGGAAAACAAATGGGTAAAAGAACAAGTTTTAGATTTAACACATAATGAAGTAATTACGCTCTTTAATTTCCTAAGGAACAATCACAAACCAGAAAACAGATATTACAAATACGATTTTTTATTTGATAATTGCGCTACAAAACTCCCTGAAATTCTAAAAAAAACTTTTGGAGACAAATTAGTTTTCAATGATTCTCATTTAAAAAACAAATACACATTTAGAGAGTTAATTCATCAAAACTTGGTATCTAACTCATGGTCTAGTTTCGGAATAGATTTAGCGCTTGGTGCAGTAATAGATAAAAAAGCTAACGCTCTACAACACTCTTTTTTGCCTAATTACGTTTTTCAACAATTTAATAACACAACTATAAACAGCAAACCCCTTGTTAAAAGAGAACGCATTATACTAGACCGTTTACCTTACGAAAACAATGTCTATTTTTTAACTTCACCTTTATTTTGGTTTACAGTATTACTGATTTTTGTTATTGTAATTACTTATATCGATATTAAAAATAATACTAGAAATAGACGTTTAGATTTTATCTTATTTTTTGTTACTGGTATTGCTGGTATCATCGTTTTTTTACTATGGTTTGCTACAGACCATACAGCCACAGCCAGCAATTTTAATATTCTGTGGGTGTTTCCAATAAACCTTGCTATTAGCTTTATTTTACTACGTAAAAAGTCATTACCAAAATGGGTACACTTATACATTTATTCTTTACTTGGTTTTATTGGCATCACAATTATTTTATGGCTATTTAAATTTCAGTGCTTTTCTCCTTTAATTATACCTATATTACTAACCTTAATTGTTAGATATGTTTTTTTAATAACATTAGGTAAAAAAAATATCAAACATCAAATAAGTTTATAACAGCAAAACACAATATTTAATGAACCTACTATCAGTAGAAAACATAGCCAAATCTTATGGCGAAAACGTTCTTTTTTCAGATATCTCTTTTGGCATTAACAAAGGACAAAAAATTGCCCTTATTGCTAAAAACGGAAACGGAAAAACATCTATATTAAATATCTTATCTGGAGACGACTCTCCAGATGCGGGGCAAATAAATTATAGAAAAGAAATTAGAGTTTCTTTTTTATCGCAAGAACCTGTTTTAGACCCAAACCTTACTATTGAGGAAACAATCTTTGCTGCAGACAATGAACTTTTAAGAGCAATTGCTAATTACGATAAAGCACTTGCCAACCCAGACGACCAAGATGCTTACCAAAAAGCTTTTGAAGAAATGGAACGCTATAATGCCTGGGATTTTGAAACACAATACAAGCAAATATTATCTAAATTAAAATTAGATAATATTCATTTAAAAATTAATATTTTATCTGGTGGACAAAAGAAGCGTTTGGCTTTAGCCAATGCTCTAATAAACAAACCAGATTTATTAATATTAGATGAGCCTACCAACCATTTAGATCTAGAAATGATTGAATGGTTAGAGCAATATTTTGCCAAAGAAAACATGACCCTTTTTATGGTAACTCACGATCGTTACTTTTTAGAAAGAGTATGTAATGAAATTATAGAGTTAGATAACGGTAAATTATATCCTTACAAAGGAAATTATTCTTATTATTTAGAAAAGAAAGAAGCTCGTTTAGAACAAGAAGCCGTAGAACTACATAAATCTAAAATTCTCTTTAAAAAAGAATTAACATGGATGCGTAGGCAACCAAAAGCTAGAACTACAAAATCTAAATCTAGAATTGACGATTTTAAAGCTATAAAAGAGAAAGCACACCAACGTAGAAACGACCACCAAGTGCAGCTAGAAATTAATATGGAGCGTATGGGAAGTAAAATTCTTGAACTTCATAAAATTTCTAAAGCCTATACAGATAAACCTATTTTAAATCAGTTCGAATATAATTTCTTAAGAGGAGAGCGTATTGGTATTATTGGCAAAAATGGAGCTGGTAAATCTACCTTTTTAAATATTATCACCGGACAAGACACTCCTGATAGCGGAAAAGTTATTGTAGGAGATACTATTAAGTTTGGTTATTACACACAAAAAGGGATTAAAATAAAAGAAGGACAAAAAGTTATTGATGTAATTAGAGAATTTGGCGATTATATTCCTTTAAAAAAAGGAAACCAAATTTCGGCGCAACAATTACTAGAACGTTTTATGTTCGATAGAAAAAAACAGTACGATTTTGTAGAAAAACTAAGTGGTGGCGAACGTAAAAGACTGTACTTATGTACTGTATTAATACAAAACCCTAATTTTTTAATATTAGACGAACCTACTAATGATTTAGATATTGTAACCCTAAATGTATTAGAAAGTTTCTTATTAGATTTCCCTGGATGCCTGCTCGTAGTGTCTCACGACCGTTATTTTATGGATAAAATTGTAGATCACCTATTTGTTTTTAGAGGCGATACAGTTATAGACGATTTTCCTGGTAACTATTCCGATTTTAGAGCTTATGAAAATAGTGTAGTGATAGAAAATAGAACTGCAAAAAAAGAAAATCCAGAAAAAAAATCAGATAAAAACAGTTGGAAGAACGAAGGGAAAACAAAAAAACTATCCTTTAACGAGCAAAAAGAATACAACCAAATAGAAAAAGCAATTCAGAAACTAGAAGCAAAAAAAGTAGAGATTCAGAATAAATTTATGGATACTACCTTATCTGGAGACGATATCGCTAATTTATCTAAAGATTTAAAAGAAGTAGAAGATAGCATAGAAATTAAAACAGAACGTTGGTTTGAACTTTCTGCTATGATGGAAGAATAATTTTCTACAAAAATTAATTGTTATGGTTTTAAAACCAAACCAACTTATAGCATATTTAAAATTTTTAATAAGCGCTACAAACCAACACGGAGTACATTCTCCTTTTGTATATGGCTTTGTTACTAAGTGTTTATATAACAAAAAAAGGTTTTCAAAAAATAAATCAAAAAATATACTGATAAAGAGTATTGCTTATTTTAAAGCTAAAAATATACACATAGACGCTAACGATTCCGATTTAAAAAAAGAAATTTCTAATACTTTCGCAACTATTAGTTTTGATAAAAAAGCCCCAGATGCTATATATATTGATAAATTAAAAAAAAACACCTTAAATACTATTATACAAAATAAGAATTACCACAATGATAGTTTTTTATTTATAAATAATATTAAGAACAATATAAGCCTTTGGACAACATTAATTCAACAAAAAGAAATTACTGTAAGTATTAATTTATTTTACTTTGGCATTGTATTTTTTAGACGAGAACAAGAAAAAGAACATTTTAAAATTCGGTTATAAAGCTTAATTTTATACAAAAGCACCAAACGAATAACAATGACAGAATATCCAATTTTTATAGCCCTAGCCATTATCGGAGTTATATACATCCTATTTTCTATACGCATCAAAAAAAAATCTAGAGAAAGAAAATCTCGAAAATTTATGGATAGGGATAAGCGATAAAGCTTGTAATTACCTTTAAATTAATTTAAAACTCATACATTTTAGTAATGAAAATATACACTAAAACAGGCGACAAAGGTACTACAGCACTATTCGGGGGCACCCGTGTTGCCAAACACCACATCCGTATAGATAGTTATGGTACTATAGATGAGTTAAATTCATGGCTAGGTTTATTACGTGATCAAGAAATAGGCGCTAAATACCAAGAAATACTTATAAAAATACAAGAGCAATTATTTACCGTTGGTGCAATTTTAGCTACAGACCCAGAAAAAATGATTTTAAAAAATGGGAAAGAGCGCTTAAATATTCCTAAAATAAACGAAGAAGATATTAGCTATTTAGAACAAGAAATAGATACTATGAATAATGCTTTACCTCCAATGACGCATTTTGTTTTACCAGGAGGCCACACTACAGTATCTTATTGCCATATAGCCCGCACAATATGCCGTAGAGCAGAACGTTTAGCTACACTTTTACACGAAAACGAACCTTTCGATGCTACTGTTTTGTCATTTATTAATAGATTGTCCGACTACTTATTTGTATTAGCTAGAAAATTGTCTAATGATTTGGAGGCAAAAGAAATAAAATGGATTCCAGAGAAAAAAGACTAATAAATCCGCTATTTATTCGTTATCAAATTGTTAACTAATAAAAATTACAAAAAAATAGTCAAAATAAATGCAAAAAGTCTTGGCTGTTTCAGTTTAAAAATTATTTTTGCAAAAAATTAAACAAATTACAAGCAATGTATTGGACATTAGAATTGGCTTCGTATTTAAGTGATGCACCTTGGCCAGCCACCAAAGATGAGTTAATAGATTATGCTATTAGAACTGGTGCGCCTCTAGAAGTTGTAGAAAACCTTCAGTCTATGGAAGAAGAAGGCGGAGAAATTTACGAATCTATCGAGGAAATTTGGCCAGATTATCCTACCGAAGAAGATTACCTCTGGAATGAGGATGAATATTAAAATATAGATTACCTATTAAATACACAAAAAAGTCTCATTCGAGGCTTTTTTTTATGAAATTTTGGCAGTAAAGAATACGATTTTGTCAGAACTATGGCATAACTTTAGCCCTATTATAAAAAGTGCACAATAATTGCGTTGTTGTTTATCTATGTAGTTAGTACACAACAATTCGATATAAATAATATTCAAGATATATAAATATGAGTTTTTTAAATTCTGTATTAAAAGCGTTTGTAGGAGACAAGGCAAAAAAAGACGTTAAAAATTTACAGCCATTAGTAGGTAAAATAAAAGCTTTTGAACAAGAACTAGAAAGTATTAGTAATGATGAGTTACGTAATAAAACAATAACTTTTAAAGCTACTATAAAAGAAAACTGTAAAGACGTTAATAATAAAATAGAGGCTTTACTAGAAGAAGTAAAAACATCTACAGATATTGACCGCAACGAGGAAATTTATACTCAGATAGATAAGTTAAAAGAAGAAGCTTACAAAATATCTGAAGATACATTAAATAATATTTTACCAGAAGCTTTTGCTGTGGTAAAAGAAACGGCTAAACGTTTTACCAACAACACTACAATTACCGTTACTGCTTCTGAGTACGACAGACAACTTTCTGGAAACAATAACTATGTTAACCTAGATGGAGACAATGCCATTTGGAACAACTCTTGGGATGCCGCTGGTAAAGAAGTTACTTGGGACATGGTACACTACGATGTACAATTAATAGGTGGTATTGCATTGCACCAAGGTAAAATTGCAGAAATGCATACTGGAGAAGGTAAAACTTTAGTAGCAACACTTCCTGTGTATTTAAATGCCCTAACGGGGAACGGAGTACACTTAGTAACTGTAAACGATTACCTTGCTAAAAGGGATAGTGCATGGATGGCTCCAATATTTCAGTTTCATGGTTTTACAATAGATTGTATAGACCATCACCAGCCAAACTCAGAAGGTAGAAAAGCAGCTTATAATGCAGATATTACTTATGGTACTAACAATGAATTTGGTTTTGATTACCTAAGAGATAATATGGCACATACGCCTGGTGATTTAGTACAGAAACCACATAACTTTGCTATCGTAGATGAGGTAGATTCTGTTTTAGTAGATGATGCCCGTACACCATTAATTATTTCTGGTCCCGTACCACAAGGAGATCGCCATGAATTTAATGAGCTTAAACCAAAGGTTAGTGATATTGTACAGAAACAAAGGCAATACTTAACAGGCCTTTTATCAGAAGCTAAAAAACTAATTGCTTCTGGCGATACTAAAGAAGGTGCTTTTTTATTATTAAGAGTACACAGAGGTTTACCAAAAAATAAAGCTTTAATAAAATTCTTAAGTGAAGAAGGAATAAAACAACTACTTCAAAAAACAGAAGGATTTTACATGCAAGATAATAACCGAGAAATGCCAAAGGTAGATGAAGAGTTATTATTTGTAATTGATGAAAAAAACAATCAGATAGAGCTTACAGATAAAGGTGTTAATTATATATCAGGAGATAAAGACGAAGATTTCTTTATATTACCAGACATTGGTATTGAAATTGCTAAAATTGAGAACCAAAACCTTGATATTGAAGAAGAAGCAGAACAAAAAGATATTTTATTTAAAGACTTTAGTGTTAAGAGTGAGCGTATCCATACCATGAGTCAATTACTAAAAGCATACACTTTATTTGAGAAAGATGTAGAGTATGTTGTAATGGACAATAAAGTAATGATTGTAGACGAACAAACGGGTCGTATCATGGATGGTCGTCGTTATTCAGATGGTTTACACCAAGCTATTGAAGCAAAGGAAAATGTAAAAATTGAAGCATTAACACAAACATTTGCTACAGTTACTCTACAAAACTACTTTAGAATGTATGGTAAATTGGCAGGGATGACAGGTACTGCAATTACAGAAGCTGGTGAGTTCTGGGAAATATACAAACTAGATGTTGTAGAAGTACCTACCAATAGGCCTATTGCCAGAGATGACAGAAATGATTTAATCTATAAAACAAAGCGAGAAAAATATAATGCAATTATAGACGAGGTTACCAAAATATCGCAAGCTGGCAGACCTATATTAATTGGTACTACCTCTGTAGAAATATCAGAACTTTTATCTAGAATGTTAACCATTCGTAAAGTACCACACAATGTATTAAACGCTAAATTACACAAGAAAGAAGCAGATGTAGTTGCAGAAGCTGGTAATGCAGGAGTGGTAACTATTGCAACCAATATGGCAGGTAGAGGAACTGATATTAAATTATCCAATGCTGTTAAAGATGCTGGTGGTTTAGCAATAATCGGTACTGAAAGACACGATTCTAGACGTGTAGACAGACAGTTAAGAGGTCGTTCTGGTCGTCAGGGAGACCCAGGAAGCTCTCAATTTTACGTTTCTTTAGAAGATAACCTAATGCGTTTATTTGGTTCTGATAGGGTTGCTAAAATGATGGATAAAATGGGGCTAGAAGAAGGAGAAGTTATTCAGCATTCAATGATGACTAAATCTATAGAGCGTGCGCAGAAAAAAGTAGAAGAAAATAACTTTGGGGTTCGTAAACGTTTATTAGAATATGATGATGTAATGAATGCTCAGCGAGAAGTTGTTTATAAACGTAGAAGACACGCATTACAAGGAGAGCGCTTACAAGTAGATATTGCTAATATGATATATGATACTTGTGAAGTAATAGCCGATACAAATAAAGGTGCTAATGATTTCAAAAATTTTGAGTTTGAGCTTATTAAATATTTTGCAATTACATCTCCTATATCAGAAGAAGAATTTACTAAATTAAGCAGCTCAGAAATAGCTACTAGAATATACGACACTAGCTATAGTCATTACAAAGAAAAAATGGAACGTAATGCCGCTACTGCCTTCCCTGTAATAAAAAAGGTATACGAAGACAATGGTAATAATTACGAACGTATTGTTGTTCCTTTTACAGACGGAGCAAAATCTTTAAATGTGGTTACCAATTTACAAAGCGCTTACGAAAGTAATGGTAAAGAATTAATAACTGATTTTGAAAAAAATATTAGTCTTGCCATTATTGATGATTCTTGGAAAACTCATTTACGTAAAATGGATGAGTTAAAACAATCTGTACAATTAGCTGTACACGAACAAAAAGACCCACTTTTAATCTACAAATTTGAAGCTTTTGAGCTTTTTAAGAGTATGATAGAGAAAGTAAACAAAGAAATAGTTTCTTTCTTATTTAAAGGTGAACTACCAACAGAGAATCCTAATGAAATACAAGAAGCTAGGAATGTTCGTAGACCTAAGGAAAATATACAAACAAGTAAAGAAGAAATTCCTAATAGTGATGAACTAGCGGCGCAAAACAGAGCTGCAGGACAACAAACACAGGCAAGACCACAAGTAACAGAAACAATAGTTAGAGAAAAAGCCAAAATTGGCAGAAACGATAGGGTTACTATTAAAAATGTAATGTCTGGCGAAAGTAAAAGTGTTAAATACAAGCAAGCAGAGCCTTTAATTACAAAAGGAGAATGGGTGCTGATTGAGGAATAGAAAATTTATCAAGGCAAAAAAAAGGGATTTATTAATAAATCCCTTTTTTTATTATATCCTATATTAAATTAACGTTAAAATTAATTTTATTAGACTATAAATTAAAATATTAAACAAGTTTAATATTATCTTGCACTTACTTTATTTAAAGTGAGTTTGCCCCACAATCTTCACAAGAACAACTTTTTGCATCTATTTTACGTAGGTACATAAATGTATTTTTTATAGAATTATAAAGAAACTCCCCATTCTTTCTACTTTTTATGGGAAAAAATTTTTCCGCCTAGTTATTTAGGTTTTATTAGTATTAAAATGAAAAAAGAAGGTAAGTTACGCCAACAAAATAAAGATAGTATTATACTTAAAGTAAACTATTTTTCTTCAATCTCTAGTCTTGTTATGGGGGTTGCGTGTTTATTTTTATTAGACATTTATAAAGTAATTCCGTTAGTATTTATTGCACATGCTATCATTAATTGCTGTAATGCTATACTCTATAAAAAACATAAAAAATTTGAACTTTCTTATAATATAAATTCCATCTCATCTTTAATTGGGAGTTTTATTATTATTCTTTTTAGCGGAGGTATTAATAGCCCATTTATATTTATTTTAGCCATTATTGTTTTTGCTGCGTACACAACCAATAAATTTTACGGAAAAAAATACCTGTATCTTGTTATAACAGCTGTAGTAGCCATTTTTGGTTTAAGTATATCTGGATACCCTATAGAAAATGTTGTTCCAGAAACCTCTAAAAGTATCTTTAGCTTTCTAAGTATTATGTATTCTGTATACATATTAGGTGCAATTTTTGGTAAAAATTTATCTAACACACATTACAATCTATACCAAAGTAAAAAAGAATTAGAAAAACAGCACAGAGTAAAAGAAGTTTTATTAAAAGAAATACACCATAGAGTAAAAAATAACTTACAAACAGTATCTAGTTTATTAAACTTACAATCTAGAAATATTAATGATGAACAGGTAAAGTATTTAATGAAGAGTAGTCAAAATAGAGTTGTATCTATGTCTATAATTCATGAAATGCTATATATGAGAGAAGATTTTTCTAAAATTGAATATAAATCTTATGTAGAAGAATTAAGTACATACTTAATAAATTCTATGAAAGGGATAAACAATAAAATAAAGCTTAATTTAGATATAGACGATATAAAACTAGATATAGATACAGCTATACCACTAGGTCTTTTAATTAATGAAACGGTAAGTAATTCTCTTAAATACGGAATTAAAGATGATACTGAAGGTGAAATTAATATAGCTTTAAAAAAAGGTGCTGAAAAAGACTATATTTTAAATATTGGTGATAATGGTGTTGGTCTTGCCGAAGATATCTCTTTTAGCAATACTAAAACACTAGGATTAAAGTTAATGCATAATTTAACCAGACAACTGAAAGGCTCCATTACTCAAGATAGTACCAAAAAAGGCACTAATTATTCTATAAAGTTTCAAGAAATAGGACAACCTTTCCCTTCTTTAAATTAGAAGTAAAAAAGGATTTACTACTTACGAACCCTAACTCTAATTGGTTTTACCTGCTTTCTATTTTTAAACTTAGAAAGTACATATACTAATGAAACTGTAAAAAAGACTGAAAATAAAATACTTGTTACCATAACTATGCTAATTTAGATTTACTTTTTTTAGTTGTAAAAGATAAAGCTCTATTTATTCTGTGATTCTTGTGCTTATAAATACGAGCGATATTATTTTCTTTTTTTGTTTCTACTTTATTAAAACTAGTTGTTATACTAACTTCTTTTTCAGAAGTATTTTTAACATCTTGTGCTTTAGCACTAATTCCTAATATTAAAACAAAAAATAAGGTTGTAATTAGTTTCATGGTTGTAATCATTGGTTACTCAAATTTACTTCCCACTTCTTATTAACCAACCCAAAAATCGTTTAAGAACCTATATTTTTCGCTGTCTAACAAAAAAACAGATAAAGTGAATATATTATCCGACGAAGTTATTAAGTGTAAAATATACATCATCGATTTAATTTGTTTTTAATCGATAATTATACTTTTAGATTTCTTTTAATAGAATAAAACAAATGATTGAAAGCCTTTATATTTTGTAGAAATTTTAATTACTCTATAAACGAGTAATTACTTTTATGCTATTAATAGTTAGGAAAGAAAAATATTTTTTATAATAAAACTTAATTGCTGCAGATAAAACCAATACTATATGGTTTAAACTAATTTTGCTTTATTTTTTTTAGTTGCAAAAGACAAAGCTTTAATTACTCTGTAATTTTTATACTTATATAAACGAGCAACATTATTTTCTTTTTCTAATTTTAGTTCTTTTACTTTTACCTCTTTAGTTACTTCCTTATTTAAAGAGTTTTTAATGTCCTTAGCTTGTGCTGTAATTCCTACTGATAAAATGAATAATAAAGTTATAATTGCTTTCATGGCTGTAAAATTTTGTTACTCAAATTTACTTCTGTTTCCAGATTCAAAAGCTTAAAAACCGTTTAAAACAGCCTATTTTTCGGTATCTAACAAAAAAACAGACCAAGTGAATATTTTGCTCGATGAAATTTTTAAGTGTAAAATATACCTTATCGATTTAATATGTTTTTAATCGATATCTGTGTAGATAGGTATTTAATAAAAAGCTCGCTTTAGTACTAATAATGGTATTAGCATACTTATAATTTTATAAAAAAATAGAGCAATAAAATATATTGTTACTGTAAAAGAACTTAGTAAACAACTAACTAAAAGAATATAAAAAGGAAGGTATTTAAGTTATCTTATATGAAGATGTACGATAACTAATAAAAAAGAGAAGATTGTACTATTAGGCTAATTTTGCTTTATTTCTTTTTGTTCTAAAAGATAATGCTTTTGTTACTCTATAGTTTTTAAACATATATAAACGAGCTACGTTATTTTCTTTTTCTAACTTTAATTCTTTTACATTTACTGTTGTAGCAACTTCTTCTATATTCTTTTTAATCTCTTGCGACTGTGCTGAGAGTCCTATTAAAAATGTGAATATTATTGTGGCAACGATTTTCATAATTACATTGTTTTGTTACAACAAAGTAATATCGAGCACAAGCATATCTTATTCAAAAATCGCTCAAGACCTCTTATTTTTCGGTATCTAACAAAAAGATAGGTGAAGTGAATAATTTGTCCGACAAAAGATTTTAAACCCAAATCTAACTTAACGATTGATTGTGTTTTTAATCGGTAAAAAGAACTATAACTTTAATAACAAATTAGGGTTAGGGCAGTTTCTTTTATAGTATTCTATATCTTTATTAGCAGCAACCCCAGGGTAATCGCCTTTATAACTACCTATATCTTTTATAATTTGAAAATGAAGATGAGGAGCATAATTAACATTAACAGCTATTTCTCCTAAAGAGCCTAGCTCCTCTCCTTTTATATATTTCTTTCCTATATATAAACCTTTTAAAGACTCTAATGACAAATGCCCATATAGAGAATAAAAAGTAATGCCTTTAATTGTATGTTTTAAAATAATAGTAGGACCATAATCTCCTTTTGTTGCATTATTTTTAAAACTATGCATTTCTCCATCTACAGGAGTAATTACTTTAGTGGCTTCTGGCGCCCAAAAATCTAGGGCTATATGAATATTTCTTCCTGCTTTGGAGAAATTAGTATTCATTGTATATATACTACGTTGTTCTAAATAGCCTCCATAAGCTACAATAGCATTATTAGCCTTTGTTTCCTTATTTATGTATTCCTGACATATATAGGGGTCGTTTATAGCTATATTACTTATTTCTTTATTATGAATAGATAAATCTATAGGCGTGTAACTATCTAAAGAAATAGAACTGTCTAAAATACTGATTGGAGTAGCAGATAAACTATTAAGAATTTTTTCTAAAGTATTCACTTATCAAATATAATATACCTATATAAAAAAATACAAATATTTCTTAATTTGCATTAACAACATTTTAACCATTAATTAGCGTAAGGTTTATACAGCTATGGTTACTAATACAGAAAACAAAAGATTATGAATTTTTTTAAAATATCGTTAGTAGCAATT
This sequence comes from uncultured Cellulophaga sp., assembly GCA_947492955.1. Taxonomy (GTDB): domain Bacteria; phylum Bacteroidota; class Bacteroidia; order Flavobacteriales; family Flavobacteriaceae; genus Cellulophaga. The sequence goes on from CANLOV010000003.1 coordinate 173,565, forward strand.
CTTATATTTTCTTCTTTCAATTGTGAGTCTAAAAATAAAGGCAAAGACAAAATTGTATCAGAGGTAAAATTATCTGAGCAAGATTTACAAAAATATGAAACTGCATATTTTGCTAGTGGTTGTTTTTGGTGCTTAGAAGCTGTATATGAACATGTAAAAGGTGTAAAAGAAGTAATTTCTGGATATTCTGGTGGCACGGAAAAAAATCCCTCTTACGAACAAGTAGGTCGTGGTTACACCAGCCATGCAGAAGCAGTGAAAGTTTATTACGACCCTAAAGTAATATCATTTAAAGAGTTAGTAGATGTATATTATGCATCTCATAACCCAACCACGGTTAATGGACAGGGTCCAGATTTAGGCCCGCAATATAGATCTGTTGCTTTTTATAAAAATGATAATGAAAAGAAAATTATTGAGGATTATATCGCCAAATTAGAAAAGGAAAAAGTATATGATACCCCTATAGCCACTGAGGTAACTAAATTTTCTATTTTTTATGATGCGGAAGACTATCACCAAGATTACGAAAAATTACATCCCAACAACCCATATATTAGAAATGTATCTGTTCCTAGATTAAATAGGTTTAAAAAGAAATTACCACACCTTTTAAAAGAAGGTAATCATTAATAGCACAGCTATTCTTTTTATAAAATAAAATAGATTAATTAATCCAATGCTATTGTACTATATTCTGCATTAATAGTAATAGATTTTCCTGAACTATTATTTATATAAAAACCTTTATGCAACGTTGTATTACCTATACTTTTTGTTGCATTTAAATTTATACATGATGATGCCTTTAACTCTGAATTACTCCCATTCACTGCTATTGAACAAGGAGTTGAAGGTACCTCGCATTTAAACTCTGCGTTGTAGAGTGATACATTTAAATCTGTAAAAGCATTAGATATAGAATTTACATCTAAAGAGCCAAACTTATTTTTAATTAAAGCACTATCCATAAGATAACCTATGGTAACATCAGATGATGTAGTATCTAAAATTAAATTCTTTACTTCTATTAAATTTACTTTTTCGGCATAATCTGCTTGTAACTTTCCATAGTTCCATTCTTGAACCGTTACTGGTGAATAAGAAGCCACAATAATTGTTTTTTCTCCGTCTATAGCAAATGCCTGCAATTTAGAATAAGATAAAGTTGCATCTATGTTCTTTGTATTTTCTGCAAGTTTTACATTTCCATGACGTACATTCATTTTTATTTTTAAAGCCTTTGGCATTTTTATTTTAATCACCTTTTTTACTTCATAAGTGTCTTTATTAGGCATAGGATTTAATTCATTACTTCCCTGTATCTCTTGCATTTTCATTACCTCCTTCATCTTTTCCTCTACACGTATCATTTTGTCTTGTATATCCGCGTGTACTTTTTTATCAGCTTCAACATTTTTTATATAATGCTCTATTTCTTTCTTATGAGTATCACTAAAACTCTTATCAAAATCTTGCTGCCATTTTTTTAAATATGATTCCCCTTCTTTTTTATACATTTCATAATCAAAAACTGGCATTGGCGTTGGCACAGACAATATTAATTCTGGAAAATCAGGAATTTCTACATTTAAATCATTTAGATTACATACTGCATTTATAGCAACTGGGTTCCAAACATTAGCGCAGTTAGTACTTATTTTTATTTTTTTGCTATTCCCAATTATCTCAATAAGATTTTCTTTAAAATAAGCAGCTATTTCTTCTTTAGCTACCCCCGTAACCTCTACAATAGCTTCTACTGACACCTTGTTCTCTTTCCATGTTTCAAACACAATATCTGAACGATTAATATCTATCTCTAAAATAGTGTTATCATTTACATTAAAACTTTCTTTATAGTTTTTCGTATGCTTTTGACAGTAAGCGTCTGCCGCTACAAAACATATAAAAAATATGATTGTATTAAATATTATTCTATATAATTTGTTCATTTTTTAATGTCTTAAATTCGTTCAAGGTCTTCTTTAACTTCTGCAATAATTGCAAACGAAATTGTAAATTCTTAATAAGAGCAGAAACTGTTTGATCATTAGGACCTACTGTATTTAATTCTGTATTCAATTTTTTATATTCTTCATTTAATGTTTCTAAATGCTCCATATAACTATCTACCAAAGTTTTGTTTTCTGAAGATACTGGCAACTGAGAAAGTTCTACATTAATAGTTGTTACATAATAATTTTCTATCCTTTTTAAATCCGGAGATAAATCTCCAAAAGAAATTACTGTTTCTTCTTCTATTTGATTATTACTATTTACAATGGTTGTATTTGTATCATTTATATTTTCCTTATTCATGAGGAAATACAAACCCAAACCTATTATTACTAATACTGATGCAGCTACTTTAAATAAAAAATAAGAAGACTTTTTTGTTACTGGCAATTGTGACTGTAACCGCTTTTCAAAACGAGATTGGTGTCCCTTTTTCATTGTGTATTTTATACATTTGCTGTCTTTTACAAACATTTCTCTAACATCTTGTGCCATATCTCTCCTTCTTTAATAGTTGCTTTAAATGACCTTTACCTCTTAATAACCTTGTTCTACAAGTAGTCTCTTTTATATTTAGAATTTCTGCTATTTCGCTATGATCATACCCTTCTACTAAATATAATTGTAAAACATATTTGTACTTATCTGCTAAACTTTCAATAGCCTGCTTAACCTCATTTATAGTTATACCATCGTCTATAGTCCAATCATCGGCATCATCACAAACTACCATATAAGTTTCATCTAACGAAACCATTTTTTCCTGTTTTGCCTTTAAAAAATCTATACTTTTATTAATTACAATCCTTTTTAACCACGCTCCAAATGTAACTTCTCCATTAAACTGATTTATTTTCTGAAAAGCTTTTATAAAAGATTCTTGTAAAACATCTTCAGCATCATCTTCATTTTTTAAAAATCGCATTGCAACACAAAACATACCATTACAATACTGCCTGTAAAGTTTTAGTTGTGCCTTACGGTTATTAGCTTTTGCTTGCTCTACTAAATTAATCTGAAGCATTTATATATGTCTCTATTCTTAGCTTGTGGTTGTTCGTTATAAAAAGGACGACTAAAAAACTCCTATGTTGCAAAAAAGATTATTTTTATCAAAAATTTAAAAAAAATCCATTGAAACAAGTTACCATAAAAAATAACTTTATAGAATTAAGTGCCATAAATTTTGGTGCTATAATTCAAAAAATAATAGTAAAAAATAAAAAAGGAGAAGATACCAATGTTGTAGTTGGCTTTAATAACCCCGAAGATTACCTAAGCAAAGATGCGGGCCGTTTTTTAGGTGCTTGTGTTGGTAGGTATGCGGGCAGAATATCAAATAACGGATTTGCTATAGGTAATACTAATTACCCTCTTAAATCTGTAGATGGAGTTCATTTACATGGAGGAGAAGAAACGTTTGGAAAAAAATATTGGGAAGTTGCAGAAGTAAACCATGGAGATACTCCTTTTGTAAAATTCTCTTATACTAGTAAAGATTTAGAAGGCGGTTACCCTGGTAATGTAACTGTCATGGTAACTTATAAACTTGTAGGTAAAAGTTTAGAAATAATACACGAAGCTACAACAGATAAAACTACTATCATTAACCTTACCAACCATTCGTATTTTGTATTAGACGATGCTAGTAATGTTAATGACTACGATTTGGAATTGAATTGCAATCAAATTTTAGATACTTTGGATAATCTTTTACCAACAGGTAAACTTACACCGGTTACCAATACTAAATACGATTTCTTAACTAGAAAACAGCTTAAAGAAACACGCTTAGATACTTCTTTTGTAATTAATTCTGCAAAAAAAGAAAATACAGCCGCAACAGTTTTTTCTAAAAAATCTGGAATTTCATTAGAAGTAAATACCAACCAGCCAGCCATGGTAATATATACTCCTGTAGATTTTGCTGGTATCTGTTTTGAAACTCAAAACTATCCAGATGCACCTAACCATCCTAATTTCCCTTCTAGTGTTTTAGAACCTGGAGAAACCTATAATAACACTTCTACTTTTACTTTTGATGTATTATAAGTAGAATTTAATTTTAAATATAAAAACACCTGAATTCTTATGTAGAACTCAGGTGTTTTTACTTTAATTCGTGTTAAAAAGATTAAATTTGCACTTGTATTTAAAAACATTAAATGAATCCAGTTACGAATTCACTATTATCTATCGTTGTTCCTCTTTATAATGAAGAAGATAACGTAACCTTACTTACCCAAAAAATCCATGAAAGTCTTGTTGGTTACAATTATCAGATTGTATACATCGATGATTTTTCTACGGATAAAACACGTAAAGTAACTAAAGCTTTAAATGATGATAAGGTTCATTTAATTGAGTTAAAGAAAAATTATGGACAAAGTTTAGCTTTGGCCGCTGGTATAGATTATGCAGAAGGAGAATATATTATTACTATGGATGGTGATTTACAAAACGACCCTAGTGATATTCCCGAGATGTTATCTTATGCCGTTAATGATGATTACGATGTTGTAACAGGTATTCGCCAGAAAAGAAAAGATTCACTCGTAAAAAAAATACCCTCTAAAATTGCTAATTTTTTAGTACGTAGAGTTACCAAATTAAATATTAAAGATAACGGTTGTGCACTAAAAGTTTTCACCAAAGATATAGCCAAGGAGCTTAATCTTTATGGAGAAATGCACCGTTTTATTACTTTATTAGCACACTTAGAAGGAGCACAAATAAAACAAGTTTCTGTAAAACACCATGCCAGACACGCTGGAGTTTCTAAATACGGTTTAGAACGTGTTTTTAAAGTAGTAGCAGATATGATGTTATTACTATTTATTCGTAAATATTTCCAAAGACCTATTCACCTATTCGGAATTTTAGGTGTATTATTAATTATGCTTGGGATTGGTGTAAACATCTATCTTTTGGCAGTTAAACTAATGGGAGAAGACATAGGAACACGTCCGTTATTAACTGTGGGGATGATGTTTATTTTAGCGGGGATACAACTTTTTACTATTGGTATTGTAATGGAACTTTTAATACGTACATATTACGAATCTCAAAGTAAAAGACCATATAGAGTTAAAACAGTATCTGTAGGTGGCAAATCCTCGTAAAAAACTTATTACTGCATTAAAAATTATTTTTAGTGTTGTGCTCATCTATTTTATTTTTTCTAAAATAAAAATAGATGATGTTTTTAACACCATAAAAACATTAAATCCATTTTATATAATATTAGCTATTCTTTTATTTATAGCTTCTAAAGTAATAGGCACATTTAGAGTTAATTTATATTTTCATGAATTAAAAGTACTGTTAACTCATAAGAGTAATCTTAAGCTATCGCTCTTAGGTATGTTTTACAACTTATTTCTTCCTGGCGGTATTGGTGGCGATGCCTACAAGGGATATCTAATTAAAAAAAAATTTAATACTAAAACCAAAAGAATTGCTGCTGCATTAATTTTAGACCGATTAAGTGGTATGCTGCTACTATTTATTTATGCTTGCTTATTAGCTATAACACTCACGAACCTATACCCCTCTAGTGTATATAAAACATTACCTATTCTACTTATAGGTTTAAGTATTATAACTTTTTGGTTCTTAAACAAAAAGTTTTTTGATTATGTGTTTTCTATTTTCTGGAAATCCTTGGCATATTCTGCTTTTGTACAATTAGCACAATTACTAGCTGTTATTTGTATTTTAAAGTCACTTGCCATAGATACAAATACAACAGCATATTTGTTCTTGTTTTTAATATCATCTATTGTATCGGTATTACCTATTACCTTGGGTGGTATTGGCAGTAGAGAAATTACTTTTTTCTATGGTGCCACATGGCTTTCTTTAAACCAAAATACTGCCGTAAGTATCAGTATGATTTTTTTCTTAATCTCTGCACTAGTTGCTTTATTTGGTATTTATTTCCACTTTAAAAAGCCAAAATTAGACGTCATAGACAACCTATAAACTCCTATATTATTTACAAAAAGTCTTTGCGTATATTAATATATATGTATCAAATGCATCTTATTTAATACTTTATTACGAGTAGCAGAATTTAAAAATTTTGCTTGTAATCTTGTAATTCTAAATTGATCTACAGTGTATTGCTTATCCCAATCGTAATCATTATTCCTTAACCTTTCTAATTCTGCATCGGTTACATATAACCAAAAATCTTTTTTATTTCGAATAGATTTTAAAGAACTTATTTTAAGTGGCTCTTGATTGTAAAAATCTAAAGACCAGGTATGCATAGGAGATATTTTGTAAATATTATCTACAGGTATTTTTTGTTCTTTTACAATAGCAGCCATAGACGAGCCTGCTTGGTATTTAAGTAATGACGGATAAAAATGTCCGTTTAAAACCATATTTAACAAAACAGCTGTAAGTACAGATAAAGTAACTATTCTAAGTGAATATGCTTCCCTTTTTAAGCAGAAATAGATAACAAGCGCAAAAAGAGAAAAAAGTATAATATAATAAATATAATAACAACTATCTTCTAACTTAAATACGTAAAATGCAATAAGTACAGATATTACAAATACCAATCCTAAAATAAAATACTGCACTCCCAATATAAATTTAATTGCTTTAGTTTTTATATATACATTTAAACTATATAAATATGACGCGGAAAGAACAGAAAATAACGGTATTGTTATATTTAAATAATGTGGCAATTTAAATTGAGCAAAACTTATAATTATAAAAATTAATGTAATTCCTCCTAATGTTAAAAACTCGTACTTAGGAATATACTGAAACTTTAATTTTAAAAATGTTTTAATTCTACGTCCAAAAGCAATAACAGCAATAACACTCCAAGGTATAAACACCCATAAAAAAGTATGAAAAAAGAAAAAATAATCGCTACTATTTTTACCTATGCCTTCACCACTTAAACGCTCAAAACTTTGCTCCCAGAAAATAAAAAAGATCCCACTTCTATTAGATTTTCCTCTAATAACTTTCTCTGGATGCAAATCAAACTGTAAATAATAGGCATATAACATTGGCGTAATAGTAATTGCAAAAACCAATAAAGCTACTAATACACGCCAATCTATAAAGGCTTTCCATTTACGTGTATATGCTAAATGACATAATAAAGGAAAACCAATAACTAATATTGCTATTTGCCCCTTTGTAGAAAAAGCCATTCCTGCTCCAAAAGCTCCTAAAATAATAGAAATTAAAGTTCTATTCTCTATATACGTTGCTAATTGCCATATGGCAAAAATGGCAAAACCCGTTAATACTGCGTCTGTTCTAACATCTATATTACCTAATACTATAGTTTGTGCCGTTAAAAAAATTAGTGCTGCTAACTTTCCTATATTAGTATTGTACAATAACTTACCTAAACCATAACAACTATACGCTGCTAAGAAAGATGCTAAAATGCCCGGTATTCTATAAGCCCAATCGTGTAAACCAAATATTTTATAGGAGATAGCTGCCAACCAATAATGCATGTGTGGCTTATCTAAATATTCGTTAGGCCCTTTAAATAAGTTTATAAAATCGTTTTCCTGATACATTCTCATTGCCATAACAGCAAACTGCGCAGAATCATTTTCGAAAAGTGTTACAAACATTCCTATGATGTAAACTAAAACTACTAAGAAAAGTAAAAACCAGTACCTTTTATTAGATATCATATAAGAAATTTCTCGATTGCAAATATATACAACTTAACGAATAACCAACTCAAAATCAGACCTATTAATGTACCCGTAAGTATATCTAATGGAAAATGCACTCCAATATAGACTCTACTATACGCCACTAAAAACGCCCAAAACAAAAGGAAAAACCCTATGTATTTATATTTTTTACGAAATAATATTGTAAAGAATAAGGCTACTGCAAAATGATTAGATGCGTGGGCAGAAAAATAACCAAATTTACCGCCACAACTACTTTTAACCAATCTCACTAAACCATCTAAATCGCTATCGTGACAAGGGCGTAAACGTTGTACACCATATTTAAAAAAGTTGGCCAACTGATCTGTTGTTGTAATTAACAGCGCTATAAAAACTAGTAGTACTAATGTTTTTTTAAGTCCTAAGTTTTTATAGGACAATAAAAGCAAACCAATATACAGAGGTATCCAATTTAACTTATTAGTTACAAACATCCAGAAACCATCCCAAGTTAAACTCCCTAAGTTATTTAGAAAAAGAAACAGTTGTTTGTCATATTTTATAATCTCTTCTAGCATAAAATCTACTCTTCGTATCTGGCTATTTCCCTATCATAAAAAGCAGTAGCTTCCTCTATTAAATTTTCAGCTTCAGCTTGTAATTCTGCTTCATCCTCTTTAGTAAAATCTTCTAACCATTCTACCTCATCATTCTCTAAATTTATAATGAATCTTGGGTAATCTGTATGAACAACAAATATTGCATTGGGGTAATCTGTATTATCACCTAGTAAAAATTTCGGAAATTCCATAGTTGTATTTTATAATTAAATGATTTTAGTTAACAATCATTTTCTTTGTTTCTTTATTAAATCTAATATATAACATAATAGCCGAAGCTGTTAATCCAGAGAGTAAACCTATCCATATACCTACTGTACCCAAAGAGGTGTGTATACCTAAATAATAACTAATAGGAAAGCCTATTAGCCAATAGGCTATAAAGGTAATAACCATTGGCACTTTTACATCTTGTAAACCTCGCAAAGCTCCTAAAACAACTACTTGCAATCCGTCTGAAATTTGAAAAAAGGCAGCAACTATTAATAACTGAGCTGCTAAAAAAAGTACTTCGGTATTATCTAACTGATTGGCAAGGTTATCTATATCTAAATAAAAAGTAGGTAATACTTTGTAAAAAATTAAAAATATAGCTGCAAATACTATTTCTAATAAAAAGGTTAAAAAGAATAAAGATTGTGCTATTCTACGTAATTCTTTAAAATTAAGCATTCCTTTCTGGTTACCTACACGAATCATAGCTGCAACACCAAGTCCCATACCCACCATAAAAGTCATACTAGAAAGGTTTAAAGCTATTTGATTTGCTGCTTGTGCATTTTTACCAAGAACACCGCTAATCCATATTGTTGATGTAAAAATAGCAACCTCAAAGAACATTTGTAATGCAGATGGATACCCAAGATTTATAATTTTTTGCATTATCGATTTCTCTATCGATTTAAAATTAAGACCTGAAATATAGGGTTTAAATTTTTCTTTGCTTTTTAAAAGAACCCATATAAAAATAACCATAATTACTCTAGAGACTAATGTTCCTATAGCAGCACCAATGATACCCATTTTAGGAAAACCAAAAGTTCCAAAAATTAATAAATAGTTTAAAGTAATATTCACCACATTCGCAATTACTGTTGCGTACATTGGATATTTAGTTTGCGATAAGCCTTCTGAAAATTGTTTAAATGCCTGAAAAATAATTAAAGGAACCAAAGAAAATGCTACCAAGTTTAAATAAGGCATAGCTAATGCTACTACCTCTTGTGGCTGGTTCATATGATACATTAAGGGTCTTGCTAGTAATATAATTCCAAAAAGAATAAGCCCTAGCAAAGTACATAATATTACTCCATGCTTTAAAGCACTTCTACCCTCGTTTATTTTACCAGATGTATCTGCTTCTGCTACTAATGGAGTTATAGCAGTTGAAAAACCTATTCCTAAAGACATGGCTATAAACACAAAACTATTTCCTAAAGAAACTGCTGCCAATTCTGCGGTACCCAATTGCCCAACCATAACATTATCTGCAAAAGCCACAAAAGTATGCCCCAACATCCCCAAAATCACTGGAAATGATAGTTTTAAGTTATACTTAAACTCTTTAGTATATTTTTTAAACAACAAGGAATTTATTTTTAAGCAAAGATAAGTTTTAGCTTTATTTTTAGAGCTAATAAATTAGCTTCTTTACTAGAAAAACAACCAACAATTAAGCTTTCTTAGCTTCTTCCCAAAAAACATCCATTTCTGCTAATGTCATATCTTTTAAAGATTTATTTAAGCCCTTAGCTTTAGCTTCTAAATATTGAAATCTCTTGATAAATTTTTTATTGGTTCGCTCCAAAGCATTCTCTGGGTTTATATCTAAAAAACGAGCGTAATTAACTAAAGAAAATAAAACATCTCCATATTCCGCTTCCATAGCATCTTTATTACCTGCCTTTATTTCTTCATTAAGCTCTACTAACTCTTCTTCTACTTTTTCCCATACTTGTTCTGGTTTTTCCCAATCGAAACCAACTGCGGCTACTTTATCTTGTACCCTATTTGCTTTTACTAAAGCAGGCAGCCCTTTAGGAACTCCTTCTAAGACACTTTTTTTTCCTTCTTTAAGCTTTAATTGTTCCCAATTTTGCTTTACATCTTCTTCATTCTCTACTTTAACATCTCCATAGATATGTGGGTGTCTATGGATTAACTTATCACAGATTTCATTAGCAACATCAGCAATATCAAAAGTATTAGTTTCGGAACCTATCTTGGCATAGAAAACAATATGCAATAATACATCTCCTAACTCTTTTTTTATTTCTTCTAAATCATTATCTAAGATAGCATCCCCAAGCTCATAAGTTTCCTCTATAGTAAGATGACGCAAAGATTGCATCGTTTGCTTTTTATCCCAAGGGCACTTTTCTCTAAGCTCGTCCATTATTGTTAATAAACGGTCAAAAGCTTTTAATTGATTTTCTCTGGAAGTCATACCTATAATTTGCACAAAAATAGAAAAGTTTTATCCCAATAACATATTTATAGTACCTTAGAGACAAAATAAGTAACAAAGCAGTTTAATTCTAAATAACATCCATAAACATGAAAGCTTTAAACATAAAATTCTTTATTTGTTTATTCATTTCCCACATTACTTTTTTAGGGTTTTCACAAGAAATTATAGAACTACTACACACAACTCAAGATGATGTTATATATGAAGGTGATGAAAAAACATATTTTTCTAAAAACTGGAACAAACCTGTAGTTTCTAATGTATCTACACCCACATTACATATTTATAGACCTTCTAAAGAAATTAATAATGGTACTTCTGTAATAATTGCACCAGGCGGAGGTTTTTATGCTCTAAGTATTGATAGTGAAGGTACAGATGTTGCCAAATGGTTAAATGAGAAGGGAATTACCGCTTTTGTTTTAAAATACAGATTAGTTCCTACAAAAAGTAATGATGCTACTGAAGAAATAAAAACAAGTTATGACGAAACAAAAGTTAAAAAAGTAGTTCCGCTTTCTGTAGAAGATGGTTTAACAGCTCTTAACTATGTACGTACCAATGCCGAAACATTAAATATTAATCCTAATAAAATTGGCTTCATGGGCTTTTCTGCCGGTGGTACTGTTACTATGGGAGTTACCTATAATTATAATAAAAATAATAAACCCAATTTTATTGTTCCTATATATCCTTGGGTTTCTGTTCTTATAAAAAAAGAAACTCCGCAAGATGCTCCTCCAATGTTTATAGCTTGTGCCTCTAATGACGGACTTGCCTTATCTAATGTTGATTTATATAAAGATTGGATAAACGCAGGAAAAATAGCTGAGTTACATATGTATGCTAAAGGAGGCCACGGCTTTGGTATGGTAAAAAATAATTTACCTACAGATAATTGGATTCAGCGTTTTTACGAATGGACAATTGCAGAAAAAATTACAGAACCTGTAACAACAAAATAATATTTTGAAAATTTTATTACTACTACTTTTTACTTTTATTACAACACTTGGGCATACTCAAAATTATTTAAGATTTACAGATGAAGTAAAAGCAATTCAAAAAAAGTATGACACTCTACCTTTAAACACATCAAAAGAAACTATTGTTTTTACGGGTAGTTCTAGCATTAGACTATGGCGCAATTTATCCGAAATTTTTCCTGATTATAATATTATAAACACTGGCTTTGGTGCTTCTGTTAGCGAAGATTTACTTTTTTACACCAAAGAATTAATTCTTAATTATAAACCAAAAAAAGTTTTTATTTATGAAGGAGATAATGATGTTGCTGGCGAAAAAAAAACAAATGAAATTATAGATAACCTACAAGAGATTATTAAACTCATAAAAAAAGAAAATAGTAACACTAAAATTATTTTAATAGCTGCTAAACCAAGTATAAAAAGATGGCATTTAAAAAAACAGTACAAAAAGCTAAATAGAAAACAAAAACAAATAGCTAAGAAAGATACTACTATTTATTATGCTGATGTTTGGTCTATAATGCTAAAAAATAGAATGCTAAAAACAGAATTATTTTCATCTGACGGATTACATATGAATGCTAAAGGCTATAAACTATGGCAACAGGTAATTAAAAAATACATCAATCTATAAATAGCTTCAATATATATTAACAATGTTCAAAAGAATAATACACTCTGTTTTTATACGCTCTTTACTTGTTGTAATAAGCATAGGCTTATTTGTTGCTTGTAAAGAAGAAAAAAAGAAAATAATAATTAATTTTCCTCATACAGATTTATCTACAGAAAATTTAATCCCCAAACCATTAAAAATAATACCAACCCATAATGCTTTTGGACTTAATAAAAGTACCGTAATCTATACTTCACAGACTAATAATGGTTTTAATAAAGTTGGTTACTTTTTATCAGAAAAAATAAAACAAAAAACAGGATTAGATATTCCTGTTAACAAGACTACTACCAATACTATTGATAAATTTATCTATATTAACAAATCTGATAGTGTAGCGCTTAAAAACAAAGAAGCTTATCAATTATACATCACAAAAGATACTATCATAATAAACGCTAAAACTGCAGAAGGGGCATTCAGAGGCATACAAACGTTACGACAGTTAATACCTTATACTAGTAACGATACACTTACCGATTATAGACTATGGCCCATACCTACAGGAAAAATAATAGATAGTCCTAATTATAATTATAGAGGAACTATGCTAGATGTAGCCAGACATTTTTTTAGTGTTGCCGATGTTAAAAAATACTTAGACCTTATAGCGTATTATAAAATAAATGTTTTACATCTACACCTTACAGACGACCAGGGTTGGCGAATAGAAATAAAATCTTGGCCTAAATTAACAAGCGTTGGAGGACACTCTGAAGTAGGTGGTGGTAAAGGTGGTTTTTACACACAAGAAGAATACAAAGACATTGTTTCCTACGCTGCGGAAAGACATATTTTAATTATACCAGAAATAGATATGCCGGGTCACACCAATGCGGCTTCTGTATCTTATCCTTTTTTAAATGGAAACGGAAAAACTCCTAAACCATACACTGGTATGCGTGTTGGCTTTAGTACTTTTAACACAAAAAAAGATACTACCTATAGCTTTATTAATAATGTAGTACAAGAAATAGCTGCTATAACTCCAGGCCCCTATTTACATATTGGCGGAGATGAAAGCCATGTTACAAAAAAAAGAGATTACCATTATTTTGTAAAAAAGGTTGAAGCTATTGTTAACAAACATAACAAGCAAGTTATTGGTTGGGGTGAAATAATACAAGCAACAACAAACACTAGCTCCGTAGCCCAACATTGGAGAACTAAAAAAAATGCCGTAATAGCATCTAACAAAGGTTCTAAAATAATATTATCTCCTGCTAAAAATACTTATTTAGATATGAAATATGATTCATTATCTAAACATGGGTTAGATTGGGCAGGACATATATCTGTTACCGATGCATATAATTGGGCTCCCGAAAATTATATAACAGAAATACCTAACAATGCTATTTTAGGTATTGAAGCTCCTCTATGGTCCGAAACTATAAGTACTATATCTGAATTAGAATATTTAGCCTTTCCTAGAATTATAGGGTATGCAGAATTAGGCTGGACAAATAAAGAGAATAGAGAATGGGAAAACTATAAAATTCGTTTAGCCAACCAAGTACCATATTTAAAACATATGAACGTTAATTACTATCCTTCTCCCCTAATAGAATGGAAATAAATTTTCATTAACATATTGCTTTTTTAAATTCAATTGTAACTCTATTACCGATAAACGGTTGAAACAATCCATTCATCTACTACAACAATCATAATTTCAACGATTTAATTTGTATTTCAACGTATCCATACAATTTCACTAACCTTTCAACTTTAATTTTTACCTGTTCATCAATTATATTCCCTTTAAAAATACAAGTAGTTGCAACTTTGTTCTTATAAAACCAAAGAAATATAATTATGAAAACATTATTACTTGTTAAAAATATTTATTTAGAAGGATTTAAAAACTTAGGAAATTTTTTTGTAAAAAACTACTTCAAAGCATTTGCATGGTTTAGTTTTATTATGTTTGCTATGGTATTGTATGCTTTTATTTATAGAGTTTTTACAGGTTTTGTATTTGATTAAACTTCTATTTTACAGTTTATGAAGATTACACAATATTTTAAAGCTTTCATACAACAGCATAGGAAGAAAGTTGAAAATAGACTATCGGCAGAATTATTAATGGTTCTGGTATCTCTATGCTTTTTATTAGCACTTATTGCTCTTTGTATGTATTTAAAAGGGTAAAAAACACTTAAGAAATAACTCCCGACCCAACAAGTTCATCTTCTATATACCAAGCAACAAATTGCCCCTCGGTAATAGCAGATTGTTGTTCTACAAAGTCTACATAAATACCACTACTAAACTTATATAGTATAGCCTCTTGCAAAGCTTGTCTGTAGCGAATACGTGCCATTACATGCATTGTTTCTCCATCTTGCAGCTCTAGGTCTTTACGAACCCAATGAATTTCATCACTAGCGACTTTTAAAGTTCTGCGATATAATCCCGGATGATTTTTTCCTTGGCCTGTATATATGGTATTAGAATTAACATCGGTATCAATAATAAACAAAGGCTCCTTTGTTCCTCCAACATTTAATCCTTTACGCTGTCCTATTGTAAAATAATGCGCACCTTGATGCTCTCCAACTACCTTTCCATCTTCTAATGAATACTCATGCTTACTAGAAAAATACAAAAGCTCATCTTCTCTAGATGTAAAATTTGGAATTGGGGTATTATATTTCTCTATATCAGAGGGCACTTCCACAATAACTCCTTTTTTAGGTTTTAGTTTCTGCTGTAAAAATTCTGGCAAGCGTACTTTCCCTATAAAGCAGAGTCCTTGAGAATCCTTTTTATCTGCAGTAACTAAATCATTAGCAGCTGCTATTTCTCTAACTTCTGGTTTGGTAAGCTCTCCTATAGGAAATAAAGTTTTAGCTAATTGTTCTTGCGATAACTGACATAAAAAATAAGACTGATCCTTATTATTATCTTTCCCTGCTAATAACTTATAAATTTCTGTACCGCTAGAATTTTTAATCACATCTTTTCTACAATAATGCCCTGTAGCCACATAATCTGCACCTAATTGCATTGCAATCTTTAAAAAAACATCAAACTTAATTTCTCTATTACATAAAACATCAGGATTTGGAGTACGTCCTTTTTCATACTCCCGAAACATATAATCTACAATACGTTCTTTGTATTCTACACTTAAATCTACCGTTTGAAATGGAATCCCTAATTTTTCTGCCACAATAAGTGCATCATTACTATCCTCTAACCAAGGACACTCATTAGATATTGTAACAGAGTCATCGTGCCAATTTTTCATAAACAGACCTATTACCTCATACCCTTGCTCTTTTAAAAGGTATGCTGTAACACTAGAATCTACTCCACCAGAAAGACCAACTACAACTCTTTTCATATCTACTTTTAAAAATGCAAAAATACTAAATAACTATATCTAAACTTATTAAATACACTAGCTATTTATTACTAAGAATTATAGTATATAATTCCAAAAATGAAAAAAAACATCATTTTGTTTATCATTTTAACAAAAACAATAAACAAAAATTACTATATTAGCTAAAAATTATGTTTAACATTATGTAAAAATATTTAAACAAAGAATTAGTAACACTAAAAATTATAATCATGAAAAAATCAATTCATTTAAAAAAATTACTCTTTTTCTGCTCCTTTCTAGTTTTATTTACAGCTTGTAAAGACGATGACAATGGTGGTAAAGAAATGATTCCAGACCCAACACTAACAGAAATTGTTGTTGCTTCTAGCGCACTAACACAATTAGAAGCTGCTGTTATTAAAGCAGACCTTGCAGACACATTAAATGGAAGTGGACCTTTTACTGTTTTTGCGCCTACAGACGATGCTTTTGTTGCCCTACTAGGTGTACTAGGTGATGATTACAATAGTATAGAGGATTTTGATACCCCAGAAGAAATTGCGCTATTAAAAAATATTTTATTGTATCATGTAGTGCCTGCTAAGGTTCTGGCTGCTGATTTATCAGCTGGAGATGTAGCTACTGCTTTTACAGGTAATAGCATTTCTGTAATTGCTTCTGGTAATTCATTTGTAATAGGAGATGCGTCTGATACCAATGCCACTATAACTGGTACAGATATTATGGCATCTAACGGTGTAGCACATACTATTAATAAAGTATTACTACCACAAGCGGCTCTTGATTTTGTAGCTGGTTTAAACGCTCCAACTGAATCGCTAGTAGACATTGTTGTAGCTACTGAAGCATTATCTTCTTTAGAAGCTGCTGTTATTAAAGCGGATTTGGTTGATACTTTAAACGGCGATGGTCCCTTTACTGTTTTTGCGCCTACCGATGATGCATTTACTGCTTTATTAGATGCTTTAGGTGATAACTACAATAGTTTAGAAGATTTTGATACTACTGAAGAAATTGCATTATTAAAAGATATTTTATTATTCCATGTAGTACCTGATAATAAAGTGCTTGCAGCTAATTTAGCAGCTGGTGATATAGGTACAGCTTTAGCTGATAATAGTATTGCAGTAATTGCTTCTGGTGATACTTTTGTTATTGGTGATGCTTCGGATACAGATGCTGAAATAACTGGTACTGATATTATGGCTACTAATGGTGTAGCACATACAATTAATAAAGTATTACTACCACAGGCTGCTATTGATTTTGTTCAACAAATTACTAATGGTTCTTTAGTAGACTTAGTTGTAGCTACTGAAGCACTATCTTCTTTAGAAGCTGCTGTTATTAAAGCGGATTTGGTTGATACCTTAAACGGTGATGGTCCATTTACTGTTTTTGCTCCTACTGATGATGCATTTACTGCTTTATTAGATGCTTTAGGTGATAACTACAATAGTTTAGAAGATTTTGATACTACTGAAGAGATTGCATTATTAAAAGATATTTTATTATTCCATGTAGTTCCCGACAAAGTACTTGCGGCTAGTTTAACGGCTGGTGATGTAGGTACAGCTTTAGCTGATAATAGTATTGCAGTAATTGCTTCTGGTGATACTTTTGTTATTGGTGATGCTTCGGATACAGATGCTGAAATAACTGGTACTGATATTATGGCTACTAATGGTGTAGCACATACAATTAATAAAGTATTACTACCACAGGCTGCTATTGATTTTGTTCAACAAATCACTAATGGTTCTTTAGTTGATTTAGTAGTAGCTACTGAAGCACTATCTTCTTTAGAAGCTGCTGTTATTAAAGCGGATTTGGTTGATACCTTAAACGGTGATGGTCCATTTACTGTTTTTGCTCCTACTGATGATGCATTTACTGCTTTATTAGATGCTTTAGGTGATAACTACAATAGTTTAGAAGATTTTGATACTACTGAAGAAATTGCATTATTAAAAGATATTTTATTATTCCATGTAGTACCAGACAAAGTACTTGCTGGCGATTTAGCAGCTGGTGATGTAGGTACAGCTTTAGCTGATAATAGTATTGCAGTAATCGCTTCTGGTGATACTTTTGTTATTGGTGATGCTTCGGATACAGACGCTGCAATAACAGGTACTGATATTATGGCTACTAATGGTGTTGCACATACAATTAACAAAGTCTTACTTCCACAAGCGGCTATTGATTTTGTTCAACAAATCACTAATGGTTCTTTAGTTGATTTAGTAGTAGCTACTGAAGCACTATCTTCTTTAGAAGCTGCTGTTATTAAAGCGGATTTGGTTGATACCCTAAACGGTGATGGTCCATTTACTGTTTTTGCGCCTACTGATGATGCATTTACTGCTTTATTAGATGCTTTAGGTGATAACTACAATAGCTTAGAAGATTTTGATACTAATGAAGAAATTGCACTATTAAAAAATATATTATTATACCACGTAGTGCCTGCTAAAGTGCTTGCTGCCGATTTAGCAGCTGGTGATGTAGGTACAGCTTTAGCTGATAATAGCATTGCAGTAATCGCTTCTGGTGATACTTTTGTTATTGGTGATGCTTCGGATACAGATGCTGAAATAACAGGTACCGATATTATGGCTACTAATGGTGTTGCGCATACAATAGGTAAGGTATTATTACCACAAGAAGCTATTGATTTTGTAGCTACGCTTACTCATTAAAAGCACAAGATATTAACCCCATAAAAAACTTCTTCCATTTACATGGAAGAAGTTTTTTATTTGTAGGAAATGTAGGAAATGTAGGAAAAAAATCAAAACAACAAATCACTATCCATTAGCACACAAAAGCTGTTGCTTTGCAACTTATATTTTATTTAACTGCATTAAAATTACATCTTTACAGTCCCAAATCTTACCAAACTAAACCTATACCAAAAAGCTCTTTAATGCTATACCCACAGTATTTAAGAGCTTTTCTTTTTAACCTTTTACCCCAAACTACAACCAATAAAAAACCCTGCTAATTAGCAGGGTTTTTTATTTAATTAAATTTTATTACTTCTTTTTCTGTTTTTCAGCTTCCTCCATCATCTCTCTCATTTTACGCTGAAACTTATTTTCCTTCTTAGGTTCTTTCTTTTTATTCTCTTGAATCTGAGCATGTATTTTATCATCATTAATAATAAAATTCTTAATCGTTAACATAATTAAAATAGTAATTAAGTTAGAAACAAAATAGTATAAACTTAAACCACTGGCATAACTATTAAAGAAAATTAACATCATTAGAGGAGATAAATACAAAATAAACTTCATGTTAGGCATCCCAGGCTGCTGTTGCATGTTTTGCCCTGAAGTCATCATCATATAAAAGAAAATGGCTATAGAGGCTAAAATTGGAAATAAACTTATATGATTACCATAAAAAGTAGATATTAAAGGTATGTGCGTAGTCCATTCAAATATTGTGTCATAAGATGCTAAATCATCTGCCCATAAAAAAGATTTTTGTCTTAATGCAAATGAAGTTGGAAAAAACATAAACAAAGCATAAAATATAGGCATTTGTAATAATGCAGGTATACAACCACTCATGGGGCTAACTCCTGCCTTACGATACAACTTCATTGTTTCTTGTTGTTTTTTAACCGCATTATCTTTGAACTTCTCATTCAACTCAGTAATTTCAGGTTTTAACACCTTCATTTTTGCTTGTGATAAATAAGATTTATAAGTAACAGGAGACATTGCCAAACGTACTAGAATAGTCATAGCTATAATTGCAATACCGTAAGGCAAGAAAGAACTTAAGAAAGTATATAATGGTGTAAATACATAACGGTTAATCCAACCAAAAATACCCCATCCAAAAGGAATAGAATCTACCAAGCCTAGTTCTTTATATTCACTAAGCACCTTTACATCTGTTGGGCCATAGTACCAATTCATATTATAAGACAATTCTCCACCAGATAATTCTAAAGGCACTTTAGATTGATATGCTTTTGTAAAACCTGCAGTTTTACTTTCCTCTTTTACAAGGTTTTTAGAATTTAACTTTGCTGTTTTAAATGGTGTTTTAGTTGCTAAAATAGAACTAAAAAAATGTTGCCTGTACGATAACCATTTTACATTATCTTCCGTTTCTTCATCTTCTTCACTAGAATCTGAAAGCTTACTTATTTTTCCTTCTTCATGATTATAAGTTAAACGCGTATATCTATTTTCATATTTAATACTTTTATCATGGCGAATTGCTTTTAATTGCCAATCTAACTGTACTGGTTTACTAGAATTAATAACACTATTAAGCCCTTGCGAACGCACTGTAAAATCTACTAAATAATCATCTGGCTTTATTTCGTATCTATATTCTAAATATTGATTATTTGAAACCTTAGCCTTCATAGATAATATTTTATTATCTCCGTTGGTAGATAAGCTAGGTGTAAAATATAAATCTTTAGTATTTAAAACTCTATTATCAGAAGTATTAAACTCTAAGCTAAATGATGCATTACCATCCTTAACCAAATAAACAGGAATAGAATCATAGGTTACAAAATTTTTCATTTTTGCCTCTACAATTTGTCCTCCTTTATTGCTTATTTTAAAATAAACTAGATCATTTTGAAACTCAGTAACCCCATTATTGGGAGCAGTAAAACCAAAAGCACCAATAGCACTTTTATAATTTGCAACAGCAGTAGAATCGTTAACATTAATTGTTGGCTCTGCTGTTATGGCTTGTTGCAGCTCTTCTTTTTCCGCTTCCGCTTCAATTTTTTGCTGTTCTATTTTCTGAGCTTCTACCTCTTCTGGTGTAGGCTTATTGGTATAAAACATAAAAATAAGTATCGCAAAAATAAGTACGAAACCTATAATAGAATTAATATCTAACTTTTTTTCTTCCATATGGATAATAAACTAATTAGTGTAATGCTTTGGTTTTAACTTGGCAAATATATGTCCATTTATGAAAACTATGCCATACTGGCAGAAGTTTACTTTGTTTTATGAACTAAGGCTGCTTTAACAAACCCTATAAAAAGAGGATGTGGATTTAATACTGTACTCTTATACTCAGGGTGGTATTGTACGCCAATAAACCAAGGATGCGTTGGTATTTCTACTATTTCTACCAATCCTGTTTCTGCATTTATTCCTGAAGCTACCATACCTGCAGCTTCTATTTGTTCTTTGTAATCATTATTAAACTCATATCTATGTCTATGTCTTTCAGAGATAGATACTGCGCCATTATATACTTCTTTTACAAGACTACCCTCTTTTAAATCGCAATCCCAAGCTCCTAAACGCATGGTACCGCCCTTGTTGGTAATATTCTTTTGTTCTGCCATTAAATTAATAACAGGATAATTTGTTCCTTCTTGCATTTCGCTAGAATTGGCTTCCTTGTAACCTAAAACATTTCTACTGTATTCTATTACTGACATCTGCATTCCTAAGCAAATTCCTAAGAAAGGTATTTTTTGTTCTCTAGCATATTGTACTGCTTTAACTTTTCCTTCTATACCACGTTCTCCAAAACCAGGAGCTACCAAAATACCATGTAAACCCGCTAATTTTTTATCTATATCTTTTTCTGTTAAATGCTCCGAATGTATAGAAACTACTTTAACTTTTACTTCGTTCTTTGCTCCTGCGTGTATAAAGGCTTCTAATATAGATTTGTACGAATCTTGCAGCTCTACATATTTACCTATAAGACCAATAACAACCTCATCTTTTGGATTTTTATGCCTATCTAAAAATGCTTTCCATTCGTTAAGATTAGGTTTATTAGTATCTGCAAGTGCTAATTTTTTAAGAACTACAGAATCTAATCCTTCTTGTTGCATTAATAACGGCACATCATATATAGTAGATGCATCTATAGATTGTATTACAGCTTCTTTCTTAACATTACAAAATAATGCTAACTTTCTTTTAATATCATCAGAAATTTCATGTTCTGTTCTACATACCAAAACATCTGCTTTAATACCACTTTCCATTAATGTTTTAACAGAATGTTGTGTAGGCTTGGTTTTTAACTCTCCTGCCGCAGAAAGATAAGGAACTAATGTAAGGTGTATTACCATAGCATTATCATCTCCCAACTCCCAAAGCAATTGTCTTACTGCTTCTATATAAGGTAAAGATTCTATATCACCTACAGTACCTCCTATTTCTGTTATTACAACATCATATTCTCCACTTTTACCAAGTATCTGAACTCTTTCTTTTATTTCATTAGTTATATGCGGTACAACCTGTACTGTTTTTCCTAGAAATTCTCCCCTACGTTCTTTTTCTATAACGCTTTGGTAAATTCTTCCTGTAGTTACATTATTAGCTTGTGAAGTTCTTACATTTAAAAAACGCTCATAATGTCCTAAATCCAAATCGGTTTCAGCACCATCATCAGTTACATAACATTCTCCATGTTCGTAAGGGTTTAATGTCCCTGGATCTACATTTATATAAGGGTCTAATTTTTGAATCGTAGTTTTATAACCACGAGCCTGAAGTAATTTAGCTAAAGAAGCTGCTATTATCCCTTTTCCTAAGGATGAAGTAACCCCACCGGTTACAAAAATATATTTTGTCTTTGACATGAAGCGTTAGGTTGTTTTCTTAACGCAAGCAAAGGTACAAATTGCTACAGGAAATAAAGCTTAATTCAAAGGGAAATCTTTTTGAATTTTATAAATCAGCTCTTCTAATCCATTAATTTTTATTTCTAACATCGCTTTCAATAAATTTCCTAATTTTCCATCAGGAAATCCTTTTTGCTGAAACCAAACCAAATAAGGTTCAGGAAGACTAATTAAATATTTACCTTTGTACTTTCCAAAGGGCATTTTATAATGTGCAAGCTCAATTAATTGTTGAGAATTATTTTTAACATATTCCATTAATCTAACTTATGAATTATTTCGTACATAATAAAACTTAACTATTTAATGATTTTATTTAAATGGTTTATTGGCCTTAAAAAAATATATTCGTTTCAATTAACAAAAACTCATCAATCTTAATTTATAGAATGAAAAATATTAAACCAATAGTACTAATATTTATATTAACGATTATCTCTTGCTCTAAAAATGGTCAAGAATTTATTAGCATTGTTCAAGAAGAATCTACAAAAGATACCGATAATGATGGTATTACAGATTTTGATGAAAAAAAGGATGGTACTGACCCTCTAAATGCTGACACCGATAATGATGGGTCTAATGATAATGAAGAAAAATCAAATGGAACAGACCCCACAAAGCCAGATAGCGATAATGATGGTGTTAATGATGGTACTGAAAAAATAGATGGTACTGACCCTTTAAAACCTGACACCGATAATGATGGATCTAATGATGGTGAAGAAAAAACAAACGAAACAGACCCTTTAAATACTGATACTGATGGTGATGGAGTTATAGATGGAACCGAAAAAGCAGACAACACCAACCCGCTTAACAACTGTTCTTTTGTTCTTAATAACCAAACCTCTACTCCTAGTGATGCATGGAATGATGCCGATTGTGATGCAGATAACTATACAAACAAAGAAGAAATAGAGAATGGAACTAACCCGTTAGTTTTTGATGAAGAAGAGGAAGAAATAATAGAACCTGTTACACCTCTAGAAGTTGGCACATGGAACTTAACTAATGCAATTGTAGAAAATGGTGTAGCAACAACAACAGTAAGCAATACAGAACTTACAATACCATATGAAGCTAGCTCTACAAATGAGGATGTGCAAATAACTTTATCAGAAAACCCAAATACTATTATTAGCACAGGAACTTACACTACAATTCTTGAGTTTAATGTTTTAGGAACTGATTATAATGAAGAAATTTCATCTGACAGCCCATTAGCATCTGGTTCTTGGGAAATTAATGATAATAATTTAACCATAACATCTAACGAAGATACTAGTGGGAGCTACGAAATAATAGAATTAACAGAAACCACTCTAAAACTAAAAACGGAAATAGATAGAGTAATTAGAGCTGGCGGAGCAGATTTAGACACAAAAGGCTCTCTGATTATTACTTTTGCAAGACAATAAATAATAAACTTAATACTTTTAAAACCTCTTATTAAATTAATAAGAGGTTTTTTGTTTTACAATAATTACTTACTATCCTTATTGATCTAAAAAAACTATCTTTATAGAGGTATAAATTACATTTATCATGAAAAGAAGAAAGTTTATTGGTACAGCTGCTACTGCTTCTGTAGGGTTATTATCTTGTAAAAATGCAAATGCTTTGGATACAAAAAAAAATAAAGAGTTTACATTAAAAAACAATATAAACCATAGTGTGTGCCATTGGTGTTTTAATAGTATTCCCCTTGAAGATTTTCTTAAAAAATTAAATGAATTAGGAGTAAAATCTATAGATTTAATGGGTCCAGATGAATGGCCATTATTAAAAAAATATGGTATCCATTCTTCTATGTGTAATGGTGCCGAAATAAGTCTTACAGAAGGGTTTAACGATCCTAAATATCATGAAACTCTTATAAAAAACTACACAGAGATGATTCCGAAAGTAGCCGCTGCAGGGTATACCAATCTTATATGCTTTAGTGGTAACAGAAGAGGTATGGACGATAAGATTGGTTTACAAAACTGCGTTAAAGGGTTAAAACAAATAATGCCTTTAGCAGAAAAACATGGTGTGGTAATACAAATGGAACTTTTTAATCAACAAAATCATCCAGATTATATGGCAGATACTTCTGCTTGGGGCATAGAACTTTGCAAACAACTTGGGTCTGATAATTTTAAATTACTTTTTGATATTTATCATATGCAAATACAAGAAGGAGATATTATAAAATCTATACAAGACAATCATAAATATTTTGGACATTACCATACTGCAGGTGTGCCAGGAAGACACGAAATAGACGAAAATCAAGAATTATATTACCCCGCAATTATGCGTGCCATTTTAGCCACTGGCTACAAAGGCTATGTTGCACAAGAATTTATTCCGGAAAGAGAAGATATTATAGATTCTTTAAAACAAGGATTTACAATTTGTGATGTATAGTTTTTAAAATATAGAGACAATTCTTTTTCTTAAAAACTGGTGTAACTTATATTACATATAAATATTTGTAATATAAGTATGTTTGTATAAATATGTTATCTATGGAATTTATACTTAAACCTTGGCCATGGTATATATCTGGTCCTTTAATTACTAGTGTTTTAATTCTCCTTGTTCTTTTTGGAAAAACATTTGGTATGTCATCTAACTTAAGAACCTTATGTACCATAGGCGGAGCAGGTAAATACTCTGATTACTTTAAATTTAATTGGAAACAACAACGATGGAATTTAGTTGTGGTATTAGGTGCTATTCTTGGTGGTTATATTGCTACTAATTTTTTATCTGATAATTCTGAAATATTGTTAAACGCTGAAACTATAAAAGATTTAAAAGCAATAGGTTTTAATAATATAGGTAAAACAATACTCCCTCCAGAAATTTACAACATAGATAATGCTCTAAGTTTTAAAGGGATTTCTATATTGGTTATTGCCGGTATTTTAATTGGTTTTGGAACAAGATATGCAGGCGGTTGCACTTCCGGACATGCTATAACTGGCTTAAGCAATCTTCAATTACCTTCTCTTATTGCTGTTATAGGGTTCTTTATAGGCGGATTGTTAATGACTCATTTTATTATTCCTTTAATTTTTTAAACAACATGAAATTCTTAAAATATTTACTCGTTGGCATTTTCTTTGGAATTATCTTGGTAAAATCCGAAGCAGTATCATGGTATCGAATTTATGAAATGTTTAAATTTCAATCATTCCACATGTATGGTATTATTGGTTCTGCTGTAAGTCTTGGTATTATTTCTTTATGGCTAATTAAAAAGCTAAAAATAAAAAACATTGATGGCTATAATGCCATATTACCTCCGAAAGAAAAAGGGATTACACGTTATATCATTGGTGGTATACTTTTTGGTTTAGGTTGGGCCTTAGCTGGTGCTTGCCCTGGACCAATGTATATATTACTAGGAACCGGAGCTTATAGTATAATAATAGTACTTGCTGCTGCTATTTTAGGAACATTTATTTATGGAGTACTAAAAAATAAATTGCCTCATTAAACAATTTCCGCATTTAAACCTGCTTGTAATAATTTGCTACAACGTGGTTTTAAATCTTTATACTCTCCTGTTTTTACAGTACATTTTCCGTTATAGTGAACTATAAGCGAACATTGCTCAGCTTGCTCTGCGGTATGATCACATACATCTATTAATGTATCTATAACATGGTCAAATGTATTAACATCATCATTAAACAATACTATCTCATTTTGTTTAACAACTTGTTCTTCTAATAGAAGCTCTTCTGAAATTTTTTCTTTAACACTCATATATTCAGGGCTTAACATATAACTAAAATACATATTTTACGGCTACCCAATTATTTTTTTCTAGATTTTTTTCAAATTTTAACCCTACCTCATTACATTTTAACGATATCGCAATAATATCCTCTACATAAAACCCACTCAGAAAAAGAATTCCGTTTTTATTCAAAGATTTTGCATAACTAGGTATGTCTGCCAATAAAATATTTCTATTAATATTAGCTATTATTACATCGTACTTTTTGCCTTTTAACAAACTAACATCCCCTTCAAAAACATTTATTTCTTTATGGTTGTTACGTTCTACATTTTCTAGCGCATTTACATAACACCAATTGTCTATATCTATTGCATCTACACTTTTGGCTCCTTTCATTGCTGCTAAAATGGCCAAAACACCTGTACCACTTCCCATATCTAGCGCCGATTTATTTTCAAAATCATGATTTAAGATATGCGCTAACATCATATGTGTAGTTTCATGATGCCCAGTTCCAAAACTCATTTTGGGCTCTATAACAATATCATATTGTACTTCTGGTTTTTCATGAAAAGGAGCTCTTACAACACAAGCTTCTCCTACCTGTATAGGATTAAAATTTTGCTCCCAAGTAGCATTCCAATTTTCTTGTTCTATTGTTGCCATGACATGCTCCACCGAAAAATTTGAATGCTCAATAATTTGAATATCATTTAATATATTCTCATTCCAATCTTCTTGTTTTATATAAGCCAAAGCACCTTCTTCTGTTTCTACAAAACTTTCAAAACCAGCTTCTCCCAATTCGGCTATTAATATATCTGTAGCTGGCTCTCTAGGCGTCACCTTAAAAGTGTATTCTATATATGTTGTATTTTTTTGCATTAAGGTGATTTTATAATAATATCTATTACTTTAGAACTGCAAAAATAAGAAATGCCCAACTTACCGTCTAGTTTTTAGAACGATAGTTGAGCACTAATTTTCCATTAAAATAACCTCTAAAAGATTATAGTAATATTTACTATTAAACTTTATATTGCTTTTATTATAGCTACAAAATCATCTGCTTTTAAAGCTGCACCACCAATTAAACCTCCGTCTACATCTGGTTTAGAAAAAATCTCTACAGCATTTGCAGGCTTTACACTTCCTCCGTATAAAATAGATACATTATTTGCTATTGAGGCATCGTAAGCTTCTGTAATTGTTTTACGTATAAATGCGTGCATTTCTTGTGCTTGTTCTGGAGATGCTGTTTCTCCTGTACCTATAGCCCATACAGGTTCGTAAGCTAAAATAATATTCTTCCACTCACTAGCTTCTACGCTAAATAATGCATTTTTTAATTGACTTGCTACTACATTAAAATGATTATCAGATTTACGATCTTCTAACTCTTCTCCAAAGCAAAACATAACACGCATGTTTTTAGCTAAAGCTGTTGTTACTTTTTTAGCTAAAATCTCATCTGTTTCTCCAAAATATGCTCTTCTTTCAGAATGACCAATAATTGCAGTATCTATACCTACATTTAGTAACATATCTGCAGAAATTTCTCCTGTATATGCACCACTATCTGCAAAATGCATATTCTGTGCTATTACTTGTATTGTAGAATTATCTAAACTTTGCTTTGCACTTACTAGATTAATAAATGTAGGTGCTACCATTACTTCTGCTGTAGTATCTGGCAACTTTGCTGCAAGTTCAGTTAGTAAAGTTTCTGTCTCTACAAGGTTCTTATTCATTTTCCAATTTCCTGCAACTATTTTAGTTCTCATCTATTTTCTATGTTAGTTAATTTAATTCTTAATTTTTTATCGTCTGCTTTAATAGCTTTGTGTATTAGTATTTCTCCTTTTTCATCTATGAGCATATATCTAGGAATCCAATCTAAATTTATAGCAGTAAAAATAGCAGACTCCCACCCATTAGGTGCATAATAATGTTCTCCTTGTTCTAATTTGTATTTTTCTATTCCCTTTTTCCAATTACTAAGCCCTTTATCTAATGATAGATATACAAATTTTATATTTGGATACTTTTTTGTTAGCTTTTTAACCTTAGGCATACCAACAATACAGTCTCTACACCATGATGCCCATATATCTAAAAAAGCAACATTCCCTTTATACTTTTGCAAAATATTTTCAAAAGTAATTGTATCCCCTTCCAAGTTTAAAAAAGTATCTTCCAATGCTTCTTTAGAAAATTTAGTATCCTGCGAAAACAAGTGCGTATTCACAAATAAACACACAAAGACAATTAAGTAATATCTTTTTTTCATTTGATTAAAACGTTAAATCAGTAACATCATTATAGTGCACTTTTTGTTTTATTGTTCCTTTTTCTAAAACTAAAATTGCTGGGTTAGAACGCACAATAGTTTTTAATGCTGTTTCATCTGTAAAATAAAACTCAAACCCTAAATTATAACCACTAATAATTTTCTTTGATACTTTGTTAGATGATGCAGACATACCTATTACCTTATACCCTTTCCCTTTTGCAATATCTGTTACCCGTTTTATTTCTTCAAAAGCTCTATAATCACTTTTCTGTAAATCGTAGGCTACTACTATCACTAATTTGGGTTCTTGTAATAATGTTGTTGTAAAATCTTCTCCGTTTTGCTCTATGGTAAAATCGTGTATAGGCGGTTCGTATCCTTTTTGTACTTCTGTAGTTTCTACATCTATAAACTCTCCTTCTACCGTTGGATAATCTCCTTGAGTAACAATAATTTTTTCTTCACCATTTACCTTAAATTTCCATGCGTAATCATAAATAGCTTTCGGGGCATCTTCAGGAGTACTCATCCCCTCTTCTATATTTACACCTATTTTATAAGGTCTAAAATCTATTGCTGGTAAATGTCTTAAAACATACACTGCGAAAATAATACAAGCAATTAATACAAAACCTGTTATAATTCTTTTCACCAAAGGAGTTAACATAGATTTTATATGTTTAATACCAACAAAAAGAATAACAATAAGAATTAATAAAATAATATCTTTAGTAAAAGATTCCCAAGGAGTTAATTTTATAGCATCTCCAAAGCATCCACAATCTGTAACTTTATTAAAATAAGCTGAATAAAAGGTTAAAAACGTAAAAAAGATAATCATTAATAACAAACTCCATACTGTAAGCTTCTTTTTAAAACCTATTAAAAGCATTACCCCTAACAACACCTCAAGAATAACTACTATAAGAGAAATCTTTAATGCATGTGGCTCTAAAAAAGGTAGATTTAATACTCCTTGGCTAAAATATTCTTGCAATTTAAAAGAAAAACCAACAGGGTCATTTAATTTTATGAATCCACTGATAATAAATAAAACTCCAACAATAATTCTAGAAAGTCCTACTACATATTTCATTCTCCTGTAAAATTTTCTTGTAAATGAATCATTGCAAAAACAGCATAGTTAATCATATCTTGGTAGTTAGCATCTATACCCTCACTCACCAATGTTTTTCCTTCGTTATCTTCTATCTGTTTTACTCTTAAAAGTTTTTGCAAAATTAAATCTGTTAGAGAACTTACGCGCATATCTCGCCAAGCCTCTCCATAATCATGATTTTTATTTTCCATTAACGCTTTTGTTTCGGAAACATATTTATCATATAACGGAATAGATTCTTCTAAAGAAAGGTCTGGCTGATCTACAATTCCTTTTTCTAATTGTATTAATGCCATTATAGAATAATTTATAATTCCTATAAATTCTGCGCGCTCCCCTTCATCTACCTTACGAACTGTATTTTCTTGTAAACTTCGTATTCTTTGCGCTTTTATAAAAATCTGATCTGTTAATGACGGTAGTCTTAAAATACGCCACGCACTGCCATAGTCTTTCATTTTTTTAAGAAATAAATCTCTACATATTTTTATGACAGAATCGTATTGTTTAGATGTATGCTGCATGTATTCTCAGTAATTTGTGTAAATTTCGCTTAAAATTTTCAATTCATCAAAGTTCAAGGTTTAAAGTTATCTTTTTTAAATAGTTGGCTTTAATTTTTAAGTAGAAAAAAATGACAATTAACTGCAAAGGAAAGCTCATAGATTTAAATACCCCTGTTGTTATGGGGATTTTAAATGTTACCCCTGATTCTTTTTTTGATGGTGGCACCTATAAAGACGAGTCTTCTATTTTAAAACAAGTTGAAAAAATGTTAAATGAAGGAGCTACCTTTATAGATATTGGTGCTTATAGCTCTAGGCCTGGCGCTAAAGATATTTCTGAAGAAGAAGAATTACAACGCATTACACCTATTGTTTCGCTTCTTATTAAGAATTTTTCTGATATTTTAATTTCTATTGATACTTTTAGAAGTAAAATAGCGGATGAATGTTTACAACTTGGAGCATCTTTAATAAATGATATTTCTGCAGGAAAATTAGATACAAATATGTTTCCCATAATTGCCAAGCATAAAGTTCCGTATATTATGATGCATATGAGGGGAACTCCTAAAACCATGCAGCAAAAAACAGATTATAAAAATTTAATACCCAATATACTCTACTATTTTTCAGAAAGAATAACAACAGCAAGAGATTTAGGTATTAACGACATTATTATTGATCCTGGTTTTGGTTTTGCAAAAACAATAGCGCAGAATTATGAAATACTACAACACTTAAATGTATTTAATACTTTAAATACCCCAATTTTAGCTGGACTTAGTAGAAAATCTATGATTTATAAAACTTTAAACACCAATGCCGCAAATGCTTTAAATGGCACAACAGCACTAAATATGATTGCTTTGCAGAACAGTGCAAAGATTTTACGTGTACACGATGTAAAAGAAGCAAATGAATGTATAAAACTATATAAAGAATTAAATTATATCGAATAAGAACTCAGGTATTTTTTCTACTTTTACAAAAACCACTGTAATTGGATTTTTTAAATTTTCTAGATTTTAAGGTTACCGATTTCTTAGACATCATTTTGGTGGCTGTATTGCTTTACTATGTATATAAACTAGTAAGAGGTACGGTTGCTATTAATATTTTTATAGGTATTGTAATTGTATGGGGGTTCTGGAAACTTACAGAACTCTTAAATATGAAAATGATCAGTAGTATTGTTGGCGGTTTTATGCAAGTGGGTTTAATTGCTTTAATTATCGTTTTTCAGCAAGAGATTAGAAAATTCTTATTAATGGTTGGCTCTACTAATTTTGGTGCTAAACGCAATTTCTTACGTCATTTTAAATTCTCTAGAGAAGAAGCTCTATCTACCAATATTAATGTAGATGCTATTTTATCTGCCTGCGAAAAAATGAGTTTATCTAAAACAGGAGCTATTTTAGTAATTGAAAAGAATAACTCATTAGACTTTATAAAATCTACTGGGGATAAAATGAATATTGAAGTTACACAACCTATTCTTGAGAGTATTTTTTATAAAAATAGCCCCTTACACGATGGTGCCGCAGTAATACAAGATAATTACATAGTTGCTACACGTGTTATTTTACCTGTATCCAACGAGCGTACTATACCGTTACGCTTTGGACTTAGACATAGAGCTGCTGTTGGCATTACCGAAAAAACCGATGCTTTAGCTATTGTGGTCAGTGAAGAAACAGGTATGATTTCTTATATTAAAAACGGAGAATTTGTATTATACAAAGACCTTACCGAACTTTCTAGTGTTATTAAAGAAGATTTAAATTATTAAACTTAATAAAAAACGAATAATGATTAAACTATTAAAAATTATTATTGTAACTATAATTTTTATAACTGGAGCTTTACTCCAAGCTCAAGAAATAAAACCAATAGAAGTAAAAAAAGTAATGAAAAAGGTTGCCGATTGGCAAATTAAGCACTTTAATGACACATATAGTGGCCGGAAAAAGCCTCATCATCCATTAGATTGGACAAATGGCGCATTATATGTTGGTATGGTTAAGTGGGCAGCAATGGCAAATGATGATACATATTACAATTGGCTGAAACAAATTGGAGAAAGCCATGAGTGGAAATTACACTATCGAAAATATTTTGCAGATGATCATACTGTGGGGCAATTATATCTTGATTTATATCGAAAATATGGAGACAACAAGATGATTGAACCTACAAAAGAACAGTTTAATTTTATTATCCTACACCCTGCAAAAACATCATTAAAATGGAAAACTCCATACCATCAAAATCGTTGGAACTGGTGTGATGCATTATTTATGTCACCCCCAGTTTGGGCAAAACTTTATAAGATTACTGGAGAAAAAAAATATCTAGATTTTATGATGAGTGAATATAAAGCTACTACCGATTTTTTATATGATAAAAAAGAAAATTTGTATTACCGTGATGAAAATTATATTGGAAAACTAGATAATGACACAAAAATTTTCTGGTCGCGCGGTAACGGCTGGGTATTTGCAGGACTATCCAATATAATGAATGAACTAGACCCTAGTAGTAATAGTAAGGAGTACAAATATTTTTTAAAAATTTACAAAAAAATGGCAAAAAAACTACTTACAATCCAAACGCCTAAAGGTCATTGGTCTATGAGTTTACTGGGGCAAGATTTTTACCCTACACCAGAAACAAGTGGTTCTTCTTTTTATATATATGGTTTAGCATGGGGGATAAACAAAGGAATACTAGATAAAAAAACTTATTCTCCCGCTGTTACAAAAGGATGGAATGCAATGGTTAGTCATATTACACAAGATGGCATGTTAGGGTATGTGCAACCTATTGGAGCCGCTCCTGGAAAAGCTTGGGTTAACAAAACTGAGGTTTATGGTACAGGTGCCTTCTTATCCGCAGGCTCTGAAATTTACAAAATGTACAAAGGAAACTAAATCTATCTGACTACAAAAAAAACAAACCTTCTTTCTAATTAATTTATTATAATTTTCTCTGCATATGTATTTTTTGCGGTGCTTATAGAAATAATATATAGTCCTTTTGGTTGATTTGATAAGTTTATGCTATTATTTAGCATACCATCATCTTTGAAATAAATATTATCTTCTAATATTAATTTTCCACCTATTGAAAATATTTTCAAAACTGCATTTGAAGATTTTATATTAATTCCTTTAATAAATATCTCCTCATTATTAGTACTTGGATTTGGAAAAATATTAAAACCAATATCATTATTTAATGCACCAAAATTACTGTAATTATACACTTTTAAATTAACACTATTTAAAGAATCAAACCATCTTCTTCTAGCTGGTATATCTTGCAACAAAACATTATTCAATACTGGAGGGCCAATTGAGGGCCAATTGAGGGCCAAGATACTTCAGAATTTATATAAGGATTAAAAAAATCAGGCATATCATTTAAATAATATGATATTTCAGGTAAATAATGATATCGTTTAACCTTGTTAAATTCATCAAAGATTTTATAAGTATAATTTGCAAACTCAAATGTACTTTCATCACTATCATATACAAGAGCATTTTGATTACCTATTATATTAGCATTTTTCATATCCCTAACTTGTAGATGATTATAAAAAGTATAATTTCTAAAAAAAGTATTGAATGAACCATTTGGCCCCCAATATACATCTGCAACTATTCTATCTACCCTATTACCTTCAAATAAATTCGCGTAAGGATAGTAGCCATGTAAATTTAAATCTCCGAGAGTATTACCTAACTGATCTGTTTGTTCCCTTGAATAATTATAAGCAAATACATTACGATTTGCACCATGAATAACAACAATTGAGTGACGAAACTTTCTAAAGGCATTATTTTCAACTTTACAATGTATACTTCTACCCCCAATTGATACTCCATAGGCTCTACCACCACCTCCATAACCATATGCTTCATGAAAATAGCTGTTTCTAACTTCTATATATTCTGATTCACCTATACTTACACCTGTAGACAATACTTTTGAAATTTCTATATTATTTATCCAACAATTTTTTGCTGTACTAATATTTATTAATGCTGAATCTACAGAGTCTTTATTTACATTTTCAAATTCATCACTATATCTTATTGAAAGATTCATTAGTCCAATTTCTTTAATTGGTAAAAATTTATACACCTTAACCTTATTTGTCTCATCTTTAAACAATTTCCATGACAAACTAAAATCTTTTTTCAATTTATATGTGCTCCCAGAAACCAAATTAGCAGAAGTAATAAAACCAGTATA
Organism: uncultured Cellulophaga sp.; assembly: GCA_947492955.1. GTDB lineage: Bacteria > Bacteroidota > Bacteroidia > Flavobacteriales > Flavobacteriaceae > Cellulophaga. Next base: position 207,939 of record CANLOV010000003.1, read on the forward strand.
TTCATTTGGCTGTACTGAATCTTTAGGTATATTAGGTTGATTATGCCATTTACCGTTAGTAAATAATAACTCAACTAAATATTCTTTACCATCAGATATTCCTATTTTTTTGTTAAGAGTAATTTGATTTAACTCATTATTATAAAGAGTTAAATTTGGAGCTTCATCAGCACTTGGATACTTTCTACTTCCTGATATATTTATAAAATGATTTCTATCATCTGTAGAAGTTGAATCAATATTATAAACTAACTCCGTAAATTCATTCGCATTTGATTCTGCCTTAGTTCCTTGACCTTGTAAAACTATATTTGAATGATTTGAAAAAACATTTAAAACTATTTTTTTATTAAAAATATAACTTCCTGATTGAAATTTTACAACAATATGTTCATTAGGATAAATACTTTTTAAAGCTACTGCTTCATTTAATTTTGCTTCAAAATTTGAGTCATTTATATTTGGATTATCACTAGGAAGAGGCATCTCTACATAATGCAAAAATAAATTTGGAACCTTTGCACCTCCTCTATAACCAGCATTATGCCAATCTACAGTCCAATTTGAAGGTATAATGTTTAAAAAATTCAGAGAAGAATGCAATTTATAATTTAATATATTCCCTATATTTTGGTAACTCCATACATTATCCACTTCGTCTGATGCAATAAGATCATCTGTACCGTTACCATCAATATCTCCAAATAAGAGTTTTCTGTTATTTCCATCTGCAAAAGTATTTGTAATCTTATAGTGAAATCTTGCCCCATCAGATTCAAAAAGCCACAATCTTTTACCTTCAGTTGTATTTATTGAAAGTATAAGATCCACTAAATTATCTTTGCCTGAATTTGAATTCATAAAAGACACCTCTTTACCAGCATCAGAAATCAAATTTGTAAATGCCAAATAGTCAAACCTAGCTCCATTGGATTTAAATGTCCATATTCTCTTATCAGAACCATAGTCTTGTGTTAATATTAAATCATCTTTACCATCTCCCGTGATATCGGCAAAATGTTCTTTACGAGTACTACCTGAAACAATTAAAGAATCTAACAAATAAAAATCTCCATTATAACCATATGTACGAATATGTTTATTAGTACCTACGTTCTTAACAAGTATTAATTCTTTTTTTCCATCCCCATCTATGTCAGCAAAATACTCTTTAAATCCTGCAACATTGTTTAAAAGTGTATGACCAACATATTGCAATGTATCTGGCGCTACATTAAAAAACCAAATATTTTTATTACTTCCATCATCTAAGAATGTTGTAATATTAGCTCTATTATCTCCGTTTATATCAGCAACAGAATAAGAATCAAAACTATCACTGGAAACAAAATCAAATTCATTTAAATAATCAAACTTCCAAGTTTTATGACCAGAATAAAGTTGTTTTATTTTTAACACTCTTTCATTTTCAGTTGTAATAGAAAGAATATCAGCTTTCTTATCTCCATTAATATCTTGAAAAAATAAATCTTGGGAATTTATACTATTAACACAAAGCAAGCTTAAAATTAAAATAAAGTAATTTTTTTTTCATTCATTGTAAGATTTAGAACAATATTCAGTACATATAACACTATAAAAATATCTCTTTTTTTTAAAACTATATAATAAACATTATTATCTTATGAAAGAAAAATCTATTTATTTTACGAAACACCCTTTTATTTTCTAAAAAAAGTATTAAAACCGATATAGCATTCATATCTCTACTCTTTACTAAAGCCAATACAAACTCTTAAACAGTAACTTCTTCAGATAAAAACTGAGCTTCGTACAAGTTTTTGTAATACCCACCTTTTTCTAGCAACTCTTTATGTGTCCCTGTTTCTATAATATGACCAGCATCCATCACTAAAATTTTATCTGCCTTGCGTATAGTTGCCAATCTATGAGCTATAATAATAGAAGTTCTTCCTTCTGTAATTTTATCTGTAGCTTTTTGTATTAATTGTTCCGAATAAGTATCTATAGAAGAAGTAGCTTCATCTAAAATTAAAATACTAGGATTACTAACATAAGCTCTTAAAAAAGCTATTAACTGTCGCTGTCCGCTAGAAAGCATAGCACCTCTTTCTTTTACATTATATAAATAACCTTTTGGCAAACTCTTAATAAAATCGTGTACACCAATTTCTTTTGCAGCAGCTTCTATATCCTCTATAGAAATAGACTCATTTTTTAAAGATATATTATTAGCAATAGTATCTGCAAACAAAAACACATCTTGTAAAACTACCGCTATTTTAGAACGTAAAGACTCTAATTTATACTCCTTAATAGGAATAGCATCTATACAAATAGTCCCTGAGTTTATTTCATAAAATCGGTTTAACAAGTTAATAATCGTAGATTTACCTGCGCCTGTTGCTCCTACAATTGCTACTGTTTCTCCTGCTTTAACATCAAAAGAAATACCATGTAATACTTCTTCCTTTTCTATGTATCCAAAATGTACTTTTTTAAACTGAATAGCTCCTTTTACTGTTTCCTTCCTTACAGTTCCATTATCTTCTATTTTGCTTTCCGTATTTAAAATTCCAAAAACTCGGTTCGCGGCTACCATTCCCATTTGCAACGTATTAAACTTATCTGCAATCTGGCGCAGTGGCCTAAACATAATCTCGGTAAACATAATAAATGCGAAAATAGTCCCAGATTGTTCCTTACTTAAACTATTTATATTTTGATACAAACCATACCATACTATTAAGCCTACAGAAATAGAAGATACAATTTCTGCTACTGGAAAAAAGATAGAATTATACCATACTGTTTTTAACCATGCATTTTGGTGTTTTTCATTTATTTCTCTAAACTTTTCCTGCTCTATAGCCTCTCTATTAAATAGCTGCACAATTCTCATTCCTGTTAAACGCTCTTGTACAAAAGAATTTAAATTAGAAACCTGAGTCCTTACTTCTATAAAAGCTACTTTCATGGCTTTCTGAAACAATCTAGTAGCATATAACAAAATAGGAAGTAAGGCAAAAACTATTAAGGATAGCTTCCAATTTATTATCACCATTACTACTGCTGCAGAAATCATTTTTAGTAAATCTGCTACAATTACAAAAAAACCTTGACTAAAAATTTCTCCGATTCGTTGCATATCGGCTACAGTCCTGGTTACTAATACACCAATAGAAGAATTATCAAAATATTTCATTCTAAACCCAACTACATGCTTAAAAAGCTGTACTCTAATATCCCTTATAACAGATTCTCCTAACCAATTAGCATAATAATTAAATAGTAGCTGACTAATTACTTGCCCTAATAAAACTACCAACATTGCAATAGTGAAGAAAAGCAATTTATCTGCATTTACATTTGTAATGGCTTCATTTATAATTTTCCTAACAACTAAAGGGGTTAAAACCGCAAATACAGATATTAATATAGCTGCTAAAGCAACTCCATAAAAAGTAACTCTATATGGTTTTGTATACCCTACTAACCTTTTAAATAATTTAAAATCAAAAGCTTTCCCTGTTTCTTTATCCATTATCTAACTTTATATGTGATGGGTATTCTATTTTAGTTAAATACAATCCTTTTGCTGGCACAGAAACCCCTGCCTTACTTCTATTTTTACTCTCTATTATTTTTTTAATATCATCTAAGACAGACTTACCAGAACCTACATCTAACAAAGTACCTACTATTGCACGTACCATATTACGTAAAAAACGGTTAGCTGTAATTGTAAAAACTAAAACATCATCTTTTACTTCCCATTCTGCTCTAGTTATGGTACACAAATAGGTGTGCACATCTGTATTGGATTTAGAAAAACATTCAAAATCTGTATATGATGTAATAATTTTTGCCGCTTCATTCATTAAATTAATATCTAATGAATATTTTACTAAGTGAGTGTTACTAATATAAAATGGATTTTTATACGTAGTAACCCAATACTCGTAAGTACGAGATACAGCATCAAAACGCGCATGAGCCTCATTAGAAACTTCAAAAATATTATCTACCGCAATATCTTCTGGTAAAAAAGCATTTACTCTATGTATTAAGTCTTTTTTATTCTCAACTTCCTCAGCATCAAAATGCGCATACATCTGTTTAGCATGCACCCCTGTATCTGTTCTACCTGCCCCCATTAACACAATAGTTTCTCTAAGTAATGTAGATAAACTTTTTTCTAAAACTTCTTGTACCGTAATAGCGTTAGGTTGTTTTTGCCAACCATGATAAGAAGTTCCAAAATATGAAAATGCAATAAAATATCTCAACCGAATATGCTATTTTTGTAAAACACAAAGATACCTGTTTCTTTGGTATAGAAATTAAGAATAAAAAGTTAAAATACTTTAATTTTCACCGCACTACAACTTACTATTTCATGACACGTATTTTGCTTCTTTCTGATACCCATAGCCATATTGATGATGCTATTTTAAAATACGCCAAACAGGCAGATGAAATATGGCATGCTGGTGATATTGGAGTATTAAATGTAACCGACACTTTAAAAAAAATAAAACCCCTTAGAGCCGTTTACGGAAATATTGATGACCACAAAGCAAAGCTAGAATTCCCATTAGACAACAGGTTTATGTGCGAAGGTGTAGATGTTTGGATAACACATATTGGTGGGCATCCTAATAAATATTACACCCGTATTCGTGATGATATTAAAAAAAATCCACCTAGATTATTCATCTCTGGTCATTCTCATATTCTAAAAGTTATGTGGGACAAAAAATTAAATTTGCTACATATGAATCCTGGCGCTTGCGGAAAACATGGCTTTCACCAAATGCGTACTATGCTCAGATTTACAATTGAAGGTAAAGAAATTAAAGATTTAGAGGTTATAGAGCTGGGAAAACGATAAGTATATTTAACAAATATATCTATAACTTTAAAATAAAAACCCGGGAACAACCCCGGGTTTTAACGCACTAATACTACTAAGATGTTAGGTTTAACGCAAGCGATCTACAGATTTTACGAGATCTTCATCCTTTTTGATGGCCTTATTTGCCAACACTAAAAAAACGATAGAAATAACAGGAATAAACATCCCAATACCCTTCTCAGAAATATTACTTTCTCCGGATATGTTTAGTGATCGATAAACGAAAAATCCTAGTAAAAAAACATTCAATATCATATTCAATCTGTTAACCACAAATTGATTTTTTCTTTTTTTATATAGTACTACAGCAATTAATGCTAATAATACAGACGCATAATAAGCAACTAAAATCCATAATTGCTGACTTGCATATACTTCACCTTCTTCTGCATTAGACCACAAACTTACGAACAAAGGTAATACACCAGCCAGTAACATTACTATAAATAAATAAATTGTTTGTATTCTTTGAATCATTATTTAATGTGAAATTTTATTAAAGACAAAAATAAGTGTCTTTTTTATAAATTCCCTTTAAATATTAAAAATAATTTGTATTATTGTAATATATAATTATTGTATAGCTTACCATTTACAGGACATCGATCCTAAAAATTACCCAAGTTAATAACATACATACTTCATAAAATACAATACCATAAGTATAATTTATTCTACATTTAATGTTTGAGATTTCAGATTTAAAGCCAAAAAAGCTTCCTGAGCTTCAGGAAATTGCAAAAAAATTAAACGTACCTAAATACAAGACGTTAAAAAAATTAGATTTAGTATATCAAATACTAGATGTACAAGCTGCTAACCCTAAAGCGTTAGAATCAGCAAAAGTTATAGAAAAAACAGATGCTCCTTCTAAAGAAGTAAAAAAAACAACTACCCCTCCTAAACCCAAAAGGACAAGAGTTGTAAAAGAAAAAGCTACTCCAATAGAAAAAAAGGACACAAAACCCGCAGACAAAAAGACTACTGTTGAAAATACTGAAACAAAGCCTGCTAATGCAAGTTCTGATACCGCAGTTAAAGAAAATACAAAAACAGAAGCTCCAAGAGAGAAAAAACCTGTACAAAAACATGTACCAACTCCTAGGAAAGACAACCCGAGAGTAAATAACAATCAAAACAGAAATCAAAATAACAAAAAGCCTAACCATCATAAGAATGGTCATGACAAGAATAATAATTTTGATAAAGATTTAAAAAACAGATACAAAGAACCAGAATTTGAATTTGATAGTATAATCGCCAGTGAAGGTGTATTAGATATAATGCAAGATGGTTACGGTTTCTTAAGATCATCTGATTATAATTACCTTTCTTCTCCTGATGATATTTATGTATCACAATCACAAATTAGATTATTTGGATTAAAAACTGGAGATACTGTTCTTGGAAATGTTCGTCCTCCTAAAGAAGGTGAAAAATATTTTCCGTTAATTAAAGTAAATAAAATAAATGGTATTGACCCGCAAGTGGTGCGCGACCGTGTTTCTTTTGAACATTTAACTCCTTTATTTCCGCAAGAGAAATTTAATTTATCACATAGACAAGGTGCTATTTCTACTCGTATTATCGATTTGTTTTCTCCGATAGGAAAAGGTCAAAGAGGTATGATTGTAGCACAACCAAAAACTGGTAAAACAATGTTATTAAAAGACATTGCTAATGGTATTGCTGCTAACCACCCTGAAGTTTATCAAATTATATTATTAATTGATGAACGACCAGAAGAAGTTACAGACATGCAGCGTAATGTACGAGGAGAAGTTGTTGCTTCCACTTTTGACAAAGAAGCTACAGAGCATGTACGTGTTGCAAATCTTGTTTTAGAAAAAGCAAAACGTTTAGTAGAATGCGGACATGACGTTGTAATACTTTTAGATTCTATTACACGTTTAGCACGTGCTTACAACACAGTACAACCAGCTTCTGGAAAAGTATTGAGTGGTGGTGTAGATGCAAACGCGCTACACAAACCAAAACGTTTCTTTGGTGCTGCACGTAATATTGAAAATGGAGGTTCTTTATCTATTATTGCAACTGCTCTTACAGAAACTGGCTCTAAAATGGATGAAGTTATTTTCGAAGAATTTAAAGGTACTGGTAACATGGAATTACAATTAGATCGTAAAATATCTAATCGTAGAATATTCCCTGCAATAGACCTCACCTCTTCTAGTACACGTAGAGATGATTTACTATTAGATGAATCTACAATACAGCGCATGTGGATACTAAGAAAATACCTTGCAGATATGAACCCTGTAGAAGCCATGGAATTTATAGAGCAACGCATTAAGCAAACAAAAAATAATGAGGAATTTTTATTAACCATGAATCAATAACCTCATTAATAACAACAACAATAAAAAATCCCAGTAACTACAATTACTGGGATTTTTATTTTAACTAGTCACCTTACAATTAACTGACACAAAATATGTTAACTACATAAATTTTAAATATCTTTATATTTCATAAACTATATCCCCCTTTTATTGTAATTATAAATTAAACTTAATTTTATAACTTAAAAGTTCTGTATTATGAAAAACCATTTATTACAACTAGCACTCTTTTCTATTATTATTTTTTCCTTAAACAGCTGTAGAGAATATCAGAAAAAAGAGGAAGAAGCAACAAAAGAAATAAAAGCCCCTAAACAAATTATAAGTTTAGCACAAGCTAAAGAAACATACGACAACTACACTAGACGAAGAACTCCACTTATTAAGCGTTACGAGGATTCTATAAACAACTATAGAACAAAATTTACCCCTTCTCGTTATGGTTCTTACGACTACAAAACCATAAAACAATATATTGCCTACATAGAACAAGAAGCTAAATTAGCTAATGTAGAAATTTCCACTTTACGATTTTATTTTTCTAATTATCCTGATAAAGAAGAATTTAATGATGGCAAAAAAGTTGTTAGCCCAAGACAAAATTCTTTTTTCATTTCACCTACCATAAAAAAAGAAAATAAAGATTATGGCTTTTATATTATTGAAAATGATAAAGGAGAAAGAAGTGCTGGTTTACTTTCCGATGACATAAAAGAACTTAACGAAAATAATCTTGGAAACTCCAATACAGTAACAAAAAAATCCTACGCCTCTTTTTTACCTAACACAACAACGACCAACACAATATCTCCGCCTTTATTTGTAAATCATCGTAGCGTTATGTTAAATGAAGTAAATATGAGCCCCCCAGCTAACAACTAAATTCAAGAAACTTTAAAACACCCATGAATCTTAGTTTCAACATCCTCCTTAACCAACCCCATACTATTTTATATGGGGTTACTCTTTTTGTCTCTATAATAAAATATCCTAGATACTACAATTCATCTCTAAAATATTTACCCATAATATTACTATACACTTTTTTAAATGAGCTCCTTGGTATTATTATATACAAATATCCAGACTATAGTTTATTTGTAAGCAAACTATACCCACAATATAATTTTATTATATATAACATATATAATATTGTATTTTACCTTTATCTATACTACATATATTGGTCTAATTTAGACAACAAAAAGCAAAAGCAAAAAATATTTTATGGCGCAATATTTTTTCTAACAATAAGCATATTAAATCCATTTTTCGAAAACTTTATGCTTAAAACTCAGTTTTTTTCATATATTACTGGAGCACTGGTTTTACTAATGACTATTGTATTTTACCTCCAAAAAATATATAAATTAAAAAAACTCTTAACATATAAATACTATCTATTACTATGGATTAGTATAGGTTTATCTGTTTTTTATTGTGGTTATATACCTATAAAAATGAATAGATTCTACAATATCATTTATGGAATTCAAGAATACATTCACCTAAGAAAAATACATATGACACTTGCTATACTTATGTACTTTTGTTTTATCATTGGTTTTATCAAAATAAATAAAAAAATTAAGCAATAATAAAAACGTCATTTGTCTTTTTTTTTACGACTTTTTTCGTATTTTAGCTAAAAATAATTTGTATGAGCACTTCTAGTTTACTTAAAAACCTGTCTTACTCCAATATAGATGATAAGGGTGTATTAAGATTAATACACGCTAGCAGAACTGGTGTTGCTTACACATTATTTAAAAGTATTATAAACCACAGTCCCTTTACCATAAAAGAATGGGCAAATTACCTGCATATTTCGGAACGTACTATGCAGCGCTATACTAAAGAAAAAAAAGTTTTTGACCCTATACAATCAGAAAAAATTCTTGAGGTTACTTTAGTATATAAATTTGGTATTGAAGTCTTTGAAGAAAAAGAAAATTTTGATATTTGGTTAAACACCAACAATGTAGCCCTAGGAAACATTAAACCAAAATCTTTATTAGATACCACTTTTGGCATTAGCTTACTAAAAGACGAACTAACAAGAATAGAACACGGTATTCTTGCATGAAAGTTTATAGACTCTCTAAAGGAAAATATAAAAGTGATTTAAGCGGTAGAGGCGCAGAAATTGCCGGTGGTAGATGGAACAACAAAGGTATTGCTGTTGTATACACATCTGCATCAAGAGCATTATGCACTACTGAAATCGCTGTTAGAACACCTTTAGGTATATTACCACTTAACTATTTTATAATAGAAATAGAAATCCCTAAAGAGCTTAAAATTGAAGAGCTTAAGATTGATGATTTACCAAAAGACTGGAAAAGCTTTCCCCACTCAAACACCACTCAACAAATAGGAGATAAATTTATTAAAGAAGAAAAAAGTGTTATTTTAAAAGTTCCTTCTGCTGTTGTTCAAGGTGATTACAACTACTTATTAAACCCCAAACACAAAAATTTTAATAAAATAAAAATAACTAATATTCTTCCCTTTAACTTTGATAAGCGACTTTTTATAAAATAAAAAAGCGCATTTCTTATGAAATACGCTTAAAAATTTTAAGAAAATAAAAATCTACAATGCAGCAACCTGCTTTGTTAATTTACTTTTTAAATTAGCAGCTTTATTATTATGAATAATGTTACGCTTAGCTAATCTATCTATCATACTAACAACAGAAGGTAAAAGAGCTTCAGCAGCTGACTTATCTTTTTCTGCACGTATATTCTTTAATGCATTACGCATTGTTTTGTGCTGATATCTGTTACGTAAACGTACCGCTTCGTTTCTTCTAATTCTCTTTAATGCTGACTTGTGATTTGCCATTTTCTCTTAATTATATTTTTTAATTGGGTTTCCCCTAAACTTAACTGTGTAGTCCGTAGGGGAATCGAACCCCTGTTACCAGGATGAAAACCTGGCGTCCTAACCCCTAGACGAACGGACCATTATGCAACGAAACATAAATTTACAATTTACATTTCTAAAATTTTAGTAGTCCGTAGGGGAATCGAACCCCTGTTACCAGGATGAAAACCTGGCGTCCTAACCCCTAGACGAACGGACCATTGCTTTTGCGTAATTGCGGATGCAAAAATACAATTATTTTTTACTATTGCAAGGGTAAAATATTATTTTTTTTTCTTTTAATACGCTTTAGCAAATAACACCCTTTTTAAAGATGGTTTTCCAGACACAATACATACTCCATTTTCTTCCTTAACATCAATAGGAATACAGCGTATTGTAGCTTTTGTCTCTTCTTTAATTTTATCTTCTGTTTCTATAGTACCATCCCAGTGCGCAGAAATAAATCCTCCTTTATTTTCTAAAACCTCTTTAAATTCTTCATAAGAATTTACTTCTGTAATATGATTCTTTCTATGCTCTAATGCTTTTTCATATATATTACGCTGAATATCATCTAACAAAAACTTAATTTTATCAATTAACTCATCCGCAGGTACTATTTCTTTTTCAAAGGTATCTCTTCTTGCTACTTCAAAGGTATTATTTTCCATATCCCTTTTTCCTATAGCCAAACGAACAGGAACCCCTTTTAATTCGTACTCATTAAACTTAAAGCCTGGTTTATGAGTATCTCTACTATCGTACTTTACAGAAACTCCAAGAGAACGAAGTTTTTTAACTATAGGATTTACGCGTTCAGAAATTGCATCTAACTGCTCTTCTCCTTTATATATAGGAACAATAACTACCTGTATAGGAGCCAATTTAGGAGGTAATACTAAACCGTTATCATCACTATGTGTCATAATTAATGCCCCCATAAGCCTTGTTGACACTCCCCATGAAGTAGCCCATACATGCTCTTTCTTACCTTCTTTATTTGCAAACTTTACATCAAAAGCTTTTGCAAAATTTTGACCTAAGAAATGTGAAGTCCCTGCTTGTAATGCTTTCCCATCTTGCATTAATGCCTCTATACAATATGTTTCTACTGCTCCTGCAAAACGCTCACTTTCTGTTTTTACTCCCTTAATTACAGGAACACCCATAAAGTTTTCTGTAAACTCTGCATATACATTCATCATCTGCTCTGCCTCTGCTATTGCCTCTTTTTCTGTAGCATGTGCTGTATGTCCCTCTTGCCATAAAAACTCTGCTGTTCTTAAAAACAAGCGAGTACGCATTTCCCATCTTACAACATTAGCCCATTGATTTATTAAAAGCGGTAAATCTCTATAAGATTGTATCCATCTTCTATAAGTATCCCATATAATAGTTTCTGAAGTAGGCCTAACAATAAGTTCTTCTTCTAATTTTGCTTCTGGATCTACAATAACCCCACTACCATCTTCGGCATTTTTAAGTCTGTAATGTGTAACAACAGCACATTCTTTTGCAAAACCTTCTACATGACTTGCTTCTTTACTTAGATATGATTTTGGAATAAATAAAGGAAAATAGGCATTTTCGTGTCCTGTTTCTTTAAACATTTTATCTAATTCCGCTTGCATTTTTTCCCAAATAGCAAAACCATATGGTTTTATAACCATACAACCTCTAACTCCCGAGTTTTCAGCTAAATCTGCTTTAACAACAAGTTCGTTATACCATTTAGAATAATCTTCTTCTCTTTTCGTTAAGTTTTTACCCATTACACACAGTTTGGCACAAATATTGTGATTTATAACTAAAAAATAGTTCGGTAAAACTAACTATTTTTACATTGTCCAACAATTAAATTTATAGTGATGATACATTCTAAGCCCTTCCAAAAAATAAAAGCAACTTCCTTGTTTGCCTTAATAGGTATTCTAATAACTTCTTGTGGTTCTTACCAACAAGCATCTTATTATGACAATGATGGAATCTATAGTTCTAATAACAAACAAGTTGCAGTAAAAGAAACTCCACAAAAAACAAATAACTCTTACTCTGATTATTTTGGAAATAAGGCTAATGAATACGAAAACATTTTAGAAAATGAAATTTTCACAGATGTTGATAGTTACTATAGTGACCAAGTAAACGACAGTACAAATATTGCTGCACAAACAGATTACTTTAACCAAAATAATACTTACAATGGTTCTGCAGGATGGGGAGATAACCCAACAAGTGTTAGCATAAACATACACGATAACTGGGGCTGGGGCAACAACATTGGTTGGGGTGGTTTTTATGGGTATGGTTGGAATGGCTTTAACAACCCTTGGAGATGGAACAGAGGATGGGGATGGAACAGAGGGTTTGGTTATGGAGCTTGGGGCAACAACTTTGGTTGGGGTGGTTTTTACGATCCTTTCTTTTGTCCTCCTTTTTATGGCAATCGTTTTTACGGATACAATAACTACGCATACGGTTACGGAAGACGTGGTTTCTATAACAATTACAGAAATAGAGGAATTTATTCTAGAACAGCTTTAAGAGGCAGAAACTACAGAACTACATCTAGGGCCACTACATCCAGATACAGAACTAACAATAGTAGATATAATACTAGCAGAAATACAAATAGATATAGAACAGGAAATACAACATACAGAAGAAATTCTGTTGGAGTAGACAGAAATTCGGCTTACAGAACAAGTAGAAGCACAAGAACTGCACCAACATATAATCGTAGTTCTAGAAGCAATCAAACATATAGGAGTTCTTCTCCCAGAAGTAGTACCTATAGAAGCGGTTCTTCTACAAATAGAACATACAGCCGTTCTACTACACCATCTAGAAGCTCTAGCAATACCTACAGAAGATCATCTTCTAGTAGCACACCTAGCAGATCCTACAGAAGTTCTGGAAGTTCATCTTCTAGAAGCTACAGAAGTTCAGGTTCTAACAGCTCTAGTAGATCATATAGAAGTTCTGGTGGCAGCTCAAGAAGCGGATCATCATCTGGTTCTAGAGGTAGACGCTAAAAATAATACAAACTCTTAAATTTCACCATAATGAAAAGTTATTATAGTTTTTTAATAGCTGTATTTGTATGCACTATAACAAATGCACAAAACATTTCTGATGTATTACGATATGGTAATCAAAACACACAAGGAACCGCTCGTTACCAAGCATTAAGTGGTGCTTTTGGTGCCTTAGGTGGCGATTTATCTGCTATTGGTGTTAACCCAGCTGGTTCAGCTGTATTTAACTATAGTCAGTTTACCGTTTCTGGAACTAACTACAATAGAAATAACGATGCCACCTACACAAATAGAACATTAAACACAGAATTAAATTCAGTAAACATAAACCAAGTCGGTGGTGTTTTGGTATTAAAATCACCAAACAACAACAGCTGGAAAAAAATTGCATTAGCATTTAATTACGAAGTTGCAGAAAATTTTGACAATGAGTTTTCTTTATCTGGTAGCACTAATGATGGTTTAGGTAATTACTTCGAAAATATAGCGAATGGTGTTCCTTTTGGTTCTTTATTATTGCTAGATGGAGAATTTTTAGAAGATGCATATGAAGACATAGGTACCAGTCTTGGCTTTATAGAACAACAAGCATTTTTAGGGTTCCAAAGTGGAATTATAGACCCACAAGATGATACTAATGATGATAATACCATCTACAATAAAAATACAATAGGTAATAACATAAACCAAACCTTTATACAAACTACCAGAGGATACAATAGTAAAGTAACATTAAATGCTAGTGGAGAATATGAAGATAATTTATACTTAGGAGCTGCCTTAAATTTCCATATTGTTGATTTTGAAAAAATTACTCAATTAAGAGAAAGAGGCTATGATGCTACATCTCCTATTAAATTTAGTGCATTTGATAATTTATTACAAACTAATGGTGGTGGTGTTTCTTTTAGCCTTGGAGCAATTACCAAATTAAATGACAATATTAGAGTTGGTGGTAGCTACCAATCTCCAACATGGTATTTTTTACAAGACGAGACATCGCAACGTATTGATTCTGATTCTCCTGTAAAAAATGAAGATTTACGATTTATTAACTTTGATAATGTTGTAAATTTATTTGAACACTACACCATAAAAATACCAAGCAAGCTAACAGGTAGTATTGCTATTGTTTTTGGAAAAGATGGTCTTTTAAGTTTTGATTATGGATACCAAGATATGTCTAAAGCTGAATTAAAGCCTACAAATACTCCGGCTTTTCAGACTGAAAACGAATTTATATCTAATGAACTTGCCCCTGTTTCTAGTTTTAAAATAGGTGGAGAATATAGAATTAAACAAGTAAGTTTAAGAGGTGGTTACCGCTTTGAGCAAAGTCCTTACGAAAATGCTATTACGATTGGTGATTTAGAAGGATATTCTGCTGGTATTGGTTATAATTTTGGTGCAAGTAAATTAGACCTTACCGTAAACAGAACAGAACAAGATATAAACGAGCAATTATTTGATACTGGAATTAACTCACCAGCTCTTGTAAATAATATTAATACAAATGTAACGCTTAGTTATACCATGAATTTTTAAGAAATAATTACAACCCATAAAAAGGCTAGAATTTAATTCTAGCCTTTTTTTATTTATCGCTTTAATGTAAAATGCCCTTTTCTTACTTTATTAACAGCTACTCCGCCTTCCACTTCTGTATATTCTAAACGAAACCAATAATCGGAAGAAGGTAATGGAGTTCCATTAAATGTTCCATCCCATCCACCAATTTCTCCTATTTGTTTTAATAGCTTCCCATAACGGTCAAATATAAATACAGAAGCATTATCTAGTGTTTCTATACCCAAAACATTCCACAAATCATGAAATGTATCATTATTTGGAGTAAAAAACTTAGGATAGCCAACAATTAAAAATTCTTCTATTGTAGTACCACAACCATTTTTATCATTAATAACAACAGTATTTATTCCTGGAGGAACATCTGTAAAGATAGGATTATCTTGATACTCAGGATTATCAATATCAATAGGATTTAAAGCATATTCGTAGCTACCTCTTCCTGAAGCATCATCTACAATAATTTCTACTGTATTAGCATTAATTCCTTCTGATATATTACTGCTAATAGTTTCTAAAGTTGATACTTCATCAAAAACAGGAGCTTCAAAAAAAGTAACTAAAATACCTCCATCATCGACCACAGTAGGAGGTGTTCCAGAAGCTGTTGTTATGGTTACAAAATAACGTCCCGTATTAGCAGTTATAGTTGGTATTACCAATTCTGCAGCATTTGGTCCCGAACCTGTTAAATTTGTAGCATCAATTACTCCATCATCATCATAATCAACAGACCAAACCACACTTGCTATATCGTTTCCTGCAGGAGAACGTAATGCACTAAGCACAATATCTTCTGCTCCCACACAAGCATCTATATCTAAACCTAAAAATTCATCTCTTAAGGTACAGTCTATAGCTGTATTTTGGTCTGCATCTACAGAACTCCCTGTAAATGTAAATGTAAATGGTTCTGGATCAGCGCTATTACTAAAATTATTAATAAGTATATAATAAATCTCTCCTGCCGTTACATTTAACCATTCATCATACGTATTTAAACTTTGGGTTAAATTTGGCATTCCTACTTGTCCATTTTCTGGATTAACTCCAGAACCTGTAAAACTTGTATCATTTACTTCATAATTACACAAAATAGGATCTGCACCAGCACTTATCTCCGTACATGTTACATCTGGACCATAAACTGCAAAATCCCACTCAGCTGTAAGTGTAATTGCTTCTATATTAAAACCAACCTGACCATCTGTCCCTGCCCTAAAAACATACCAAACTGTATTATTTTCTATATTTGCTGAAGCTACACTACCTTTTTGTAAACAACCTGTTTCCCTAATAACATCTGGGTCAAAATCATCTACATCTCCATTACCATCTGCTGTAGAAATTGTAATTGGTAAGGGCGCATCTGCACATATAGGAATAGCATTTCTACAATCTGGAGATAATTGAGCATTAACTCCATAGGTTATTAAAAAAAATAATCCTATAATATAACTATATCTTTGCATGGATTAACTGGCTGAATGTTACACATATGGTTATACGTATAACTTAGGGATAATAGTTTTCGTATATTTCAACGGTATTTTTTTACTGTTTATCGATGAACAGCATATTTTACATTATTTACCGCTTTAGTGTAAAATGATTTCCTAAAAATTTAGCTACTGTACGCTGACCATCAAAATCTACATAAGAAAGTTTAAACCAGTAATCTGAAGATGGCATAGGAACTCCATTATAAGTGCCGTCCCAAGGGCTACTATCTTTATAAATTCTTTTTAAAATTTTTCCAAAAGCATCATATATAACAACCTCGGGGTTATCTAACTCTCTAATTCCTATGATATTCCATGTATCGTTAGAACCATCAGAATTAGGCGTAAAGAAATTTAAAAATCCTACTACTACAATAGATTCTACGCTAGTTCCACAACCATTTAAATCTATAAGTTCTACTCTATGCATCCCTGGTAACACATTAGTAAAGACATTACTTTTTTGATAATCACTATCATCCAATCTATATTCGTAATTCCCTTCTAAATCTGCTACAATGGTTACGGTATTATTCGTTTGTATCTCATTAAACAAAACTTCTTTAATCTTAGGGGTTGTAGATATATATACTGCTACTTCTTTATCTACACTACACCTATTTATACTTGCCGTATTGGTTACAGTGACTGTATATACACCAGCTTCATCAACATTTATAGTAGGAGTTGTTTCCCCTGTACTCCACTCATAACTATAATTTATATTTGGAATTTGTTCTCCAATAACCACAGCTGTTGCTCCTTCACATAAAAACACTTCTTCCTCAAAATTTAATTCTGGTGTTTGTTCTCCTGTAATGGTAAAATCCCATGGCGTATCTATACATTTAGGGTTATCTTTTGAGGCTACAGTTACATAAAATGTTTCTTCTCCTAAACTTTTTTCATAATATCTAGGCAAAGGATTGGTTTGGTTAATAGCATCTACTAATGATGCGTAATATCCTATTAAAAAATTATCTGGAGATTGCCCACCCAAGACTTCATTATTCTTCTGATACAAATCGTATGTTACATCTGCGGTACAAAAGAAATCATTTGCAACCTCATAAGTCAATGGCAAATCTGAAAATACAACCTGTACATCACTAATAATAGTTTCACCAGGCGTACTTACACGAACTCTATAAATACCAGACCCTAACATACTTGCATTTAACAAAGCGTTTGTTTCTCCAATAATTCGCCCAAAACCGTTTCCTGTATTTAAAAACCACTCATAGGTTGCATTAGTAGTTGTTGCATCTAAATCTATATTCTCATTAACACATGCAATTATAGGTGCTCCCAATAGATTATTTATAATAGAACAATCTAAGGCATCACTAGGGTTTGTTACAAAAATGTTTCCGGAAAACTGTATAGAAAAACCTGTATTATTATTACTAAAATTATTTATTAGTAAATAATAATCTTCTCCAGGTTCTACTTGCAACCACTCTTCGTACTGAAAGTTCTCTATATTTCCAGAAGGATCCTCTCCTACTCCTGCATACGATACTTCTTCTGCATTATCAAAAAAATTACATCGTATAGGATCACCCAAATTGCTACAATCATTGGTTTTATACAAAGCAAAATCCCAATCTTCAGAAGCATTAAAACTAATATTAAACCCTAATTCCCCTGAAGCTCCTGTTTTAAAATGATACCAAGCAGAATTAGACTCTATAGCTCCAGAATTATTATTACTTTCTAAACAACCAGTATTATTAGCCCCGTTAAAATCATCTGCTCCAAAACCATTAATAACTCCATTTACGGGTGTATTACTACATATAGGAATAGCGGCAGTGCAATCTGCTGAAGTTTGAGCAGACACTGTATAAAAACTTGAAAAAAGAAGAACATAAAAAATAATTCTATACCACTTCATAATTATGCATACTTTGGGGCAACACAAAAATAAACCACCAATTATCTTAACACTAATTTATGTTGTGTAGTACTAGTAAACATGCTATTAAGTGGCATTTTATGTATATCTTTGCTCTCTGTTATAAGTAATTATAGATGAAAATAGATAACACATTGGAAGAGCAGTATGATGAGATGGGAGAGAATCATATCTCTACATCTGAGGACACACCTTTACGAAAAGATGCTTTTGTATTAAGTGATAAAGATAAGATTAGTAAAATTAAAGAAAGTGTAACCGATATCTTAACCACCTTAGGTTTAGATTTAGAGGACGACAGTCTTAAAGGTACACCTAATAGAGTTGCTAAAATGTTTGTAAATGAATTATTTGGAGGTTTAAATCCAGATAAAAAACCAAAAGCTTCTACTTTTGACAATAAGTACAAATATGGTGAAATGTTGGTAGAAAAAAATATAACACTTTATTCTACCTGCGAACACCATTTACTTCCTATAGTTGGTAGAGCCCATGTTGCTTACATATCTAATGGTTCTGTAGTTGGTTTATCTAAAATGAATCGTATTGTAGATTACTATGCCAAAAGACCTCAGGTGCAAGAACGTTTAAACATACAAATTGTAAGAGAATTACAAAAAGTACTAAACACCAAAGATGTAGCTTGTGTTATAGATGCCAAACACTTGTGCGTAAACTCTAGAGGTATTCGCGATATAGAAAGCAGTACCGTAACAGCAGAATATGGTGGTAAATTTAAAGAAGAAGCTGTGCGTCGCGAATTTTTAAATTTTATAGAACTAGAAACTAAATTTTAATTTTTTTTAGTGTCAATGCAATTATATAAAGACCAAACTTTAAAAGTTTACAATTCCCTTACTAGTAAAAAAGAAATTTTTAAACCTATTAACGAAGGCCATATAGGAATGTATGTATGCGGGCCTACAGTTTATAGCAATGTACATTTAGGAAACTGCCGTACTTTTATGTCTTTTGACATGATTTTTAGGTACCTAAAACATTTAGGCTATAAAATTAGATATGTTAGAAATATTACAGATGCAGGGCATTTAGAAAACGATGCTGATGAGGGAGAAGATAAAATTGCAAAAAAAGCACGTTTAGAAGAATTAGAACCCATGGAAGTGGTGCAACGCTATACTGTTGACTTTCATAATATTTTACAACAATTTAATTTTTTACCTCCAAGTATAGAACCTACAGCCACTGGGCATATTATAGAACAAATTGAAATCATTAAAAATATTCTTGATAAAGGTTATGCTTACGAAAAAAATGGTTCTGTATATTTTGATGTAGAAAAGTTTAACCAAACTAAAGAATACGGTAAACTTAGCGGCAGAAAATTAGAGGATATGATTGCTAATACGCGAGAATTAAATGCGCAAAGCGAGAAAAAAAACCCTCAAGATTTTGCGCTGTGGAAAAAAGCAAGTAAAAAACATATTATGCGCTGGCCATCCCCATGGGGAGATGGCTTTCCTGGTTGGCATTTAGAATGTACAGCTATGAGTACAAAATACCTTGGTAAATCTTTTGATATTCATGGTGGTGGAATGGATTTAAAATTCCCGCATCACGAATGTGAAATTGCACAAGCTGAAGCTTGTAATGGCACTTCGCCTGTAAAATACTGGCTACACGCTAATATGCTTACCTTAAATGGTAAAAAAATGGCAAAATCTACAGGAAATAATATTTTACCTGGCGAAATGTTTTCCGGAGAAAATACAATTCTAAGTAAAGCTTTTTCTCCTGCTGTTATTCGTTTCTTTATGATGCAAGCCCATTATACAAGTATCCTAGATCTTAGTAACGATGCTTTATTGGCTTCCGAAAAAGGATATCATAAATTAACAGATGCTATTGCAACAATAGAAAATATCACAACTGCCGCAGCTACAAGCTTTGATATTCTTGCATGGAAACAGAAGTGTTACGATGCCATGAATGACGATTTTAATACTCCTATTTTAATCGCTAATTTATTTGAAGGAGTAAAATACATAAACCTTATAAAAGAAGGTAAAGAAACAATTACAGAGGAAGATAAAGCACTATTAAAAGAAACTCTTTCTAATTTTGTTTTTGATGTTTTAGGTATTGAAAATAATGTTACTAGTAAAGAAAGCTCTAATAAATTACCAGAAGTAGTAGATTTACTAATTCAATTACGAAATGATGCTCGTGGAAATAAAGATTTTGCCACATCGGATAAAATAAGGGACGAATTAGCTGCTTTAGGTATTCAGTTAAAAGACGGGAAAGAGGGTACTACTTTTAGTATTTCTTAAAACTACACTTCCTAAAATTAGGAAGAAATAACAACATTTAAGGTGAAAAAAATATTAATAGCTCCGTTTGTTATATTAGTAAAAGGATATCAATATCTTATATCACCATTAACACCCGCTAGTTGCAGATACTCACCCACCTGTTCTCAATATACCTTAGAAGCATTAAAAAAACATGGGCTGTTTAAAGGAGGATGGCTATCTGTAAAACGTATTTTTAGCTGTAACCCCTGGGGCGGAAGTGGTTACGACCCCGTACCATAAAACACAAGGCAAGTTTAATTATATTTTAAAGCTATAGCAGATTATCTTTATTGCTATTTACTTATCTTAGCTTACATTAAAACAACAACGCATGTACTTTTTAGGCTTTAATTGGAATCTCAAAGAAACATTACTTAATATTGGCCCTATATCCATAAAATACTACAGTTTAATGTGGATTGCCGCTTTTGTTGTTGGGTGGTACATTATGAAGAGAATTTTTAATCATGAAAAAAAGACTAATGAACAATTAGACTCTTTGTTTATACACACTGTATTAGCTACTATGTTAGGAGCTCGTTTAGGGCATGTTTTTTTCTATGACTGGGCTTACTATAAAAACCATCTATTAGAAATATTATTACCTATTAGAGAAAACTCTACAGGTACTTTGTTAGGTTTTATAAACGGTTATGAATTTACTGGCTTTGCTGGTTTAGCTAGCCATGGTGCAGCTATTGGTGTAATCGTTGGCATGTATTTGTACACCCGTAAGTTTCCAGAATTTAAAATATTATGGATTTTAGATCGCTTGGTAATTCCAACTGCTATTGGTGCATTTTTTGTACGTCTAGGCAATTTTTTCAATTCTGAAATTATAGGTAAAATAACAGATGGCTCATTTATATTCGCTACCCGTTTTATTAGAGATGCCATTAGACCTAGAGAAGCAATGACTATTACAGAAGCTAAAACTGTAGATGCTGCTTACTCCATGATAGAGAACAATCCAAGGTTTGCAGAAACTTTAGAACAGATTCCATACAGGCACCCAGGACAAATGTATGAAGGCGTTTGTTATATTTTTGTTTTTATTATTTTATATCTATTATACTGGAAAACAGACAAAAAGAATAAAGCTGGTTTCTTATTTGGTACTTTCCTATTTTTACTTTGGACTGTTCGTTTCTTTGTAGAATATGTAAAAGAAAGACAAAATGATTTAGATGCCTCTTTAGAATTATTATCTATTGGCCAATGGTTAAGTATTCCTTTTATTATAATAGGTTTATACTTTATGTTTAGACCTGTTAAAAAATAATATTTAGCGCACAATGAGATATTTTAAACTTTATTTCACATTATTACTTTGTTTTTCAATAGCATGTACTTCTTGTAAAGAAGCATCTAAAAAAACAATAAAAACAGCTCCTATTACTTTTAAAAAAGAAGGAACTCTTAACATATATAAGGCTGAAACAGATGCTATAATTAGCGTTTTAGATATAGAAATTGCTGAAACTGATTATGAAACGCAAACTGGTTTAATGTACAGAGATAGCATGAAAGAGAACCAAGGAATGTTATTTATTTTTCCGGATACTAGAATGCATTCTTTCTACATGAAAAATACCAAAATAGCTCTAGATATTATATATATTGATGAAAATCTAAAAATTGCAAGTTTTCAGGAAAATGCAATACCCTTAGACGAAACAGGGTTACCATCTGTTGTCCCTGTAAAATATGTATTAGAAATAAATGCCGGCTTGGCAGAAAAGTGGCAATTAGAAATTGGTGACTCTATTAAATATGCAAGAGATTAACTTCTCTTTTTTATACTATTACATCAATCTTAGATAATGTATATTTATAATCATATTTCTACTATTTATGATTAACAAAAAACATTGGGCTGTATTCATCAATAACAAATCTAACAAGCTGCAATTAATTAACTCATTACTAAACAAAAATCCCTACTCCGAATTTAATTATTTAAATAAACTTAAAGGTGCTGTTTTTTCTAATTCAGAGATTCATAAATATATAGATTTAGAAGATCGTTTAGAAAAAAAAATAGTTACAAAAAACACCCATCAAAGTTTAAAATCTATGTCTAGTGGTGAACGCAAAAAAGCACTACTTAAACACCTTATAAATTCTAATACAGAATATCTTATTCTAGACAATCCTTTAGACAATTTAGATATTAACTCCATAGACGAATTAAAAAACTCACTACAAACTATAGCTCAAAAAACTATTTTAATACAAATTATAAGTAGAAAAGAAGACCTATTGCCTCTTATTACCAATTATTGCTACTTAGAAGCATCCGAGCTTATTTTTAATAAAGAAAACTTAAACAACAAACACGTTTCTTTAAAAGGAGATATCCCCATTCCTATACAAACTACTAATGTTAAAGGAGATATTTTAATTGCGTTAAAAAACATATCGGTTAGCTATGGCAATAAACCCATCCTAAAAAATATTAATTGGGAAATAAAAAAAGGTGAGTTTTGGCAACTTATAGGAAAAAACGGAAGTGGAAAAACAACAATTTTATCCATGATTACTGGAGAAAACAGTAAAGCTTATGGACAAAATATTACTCTATTCGGGATAAAAAAAGGAAGTGGCGAAACTATCTGGGATATAAAAAAGCATATAGGTTATTTTACACCTGCAATGATAGATAAATTTACAGGTAGGCATAGTGTATTAAACATGGTTATTTCTGGTTTAAACGACTCTATTGGCTTATACGTTAAACCTACAGAAATACAATTACAATTAGCAAAAGAATGGTTGTCTCTTATTAATATGTGGGAATTACACAATACTCACTTTAAAGACCTTTCTTTAGGACAACAACGATTAATAATGGTTGCCAGAGCTATGATTAAACATCCTCCATTACTTATATTAGATGAAGCTACAACAGGATTAGATGATGAAAGTGCTAAGCTATTTGTTGCTCTAGTAAACAAAATTGCAAAAGAAAGCAACAGTGCTATACTATTTGTTTCTCACAGACATGAAGAAGGGCTACAACCCAACTTTACTTATGCTTTAAAAATAACTAACGAAGGTTCTATAGGTGAAATTAACACCAATAATATATAGAGATACTTCTTATCACCAATAAAGATTAAAACAAAAAAGAGCTGCATATAGCAGCTCTTTTTATATAGGATAAGAATTATATTATTCTTTTTCTTTTTCTTTTACCACTTTATCTTCCTGTACATCTTTACCTAAGGTATCGTACATAACAGGAGTTGCAATAAATAATGATGAATATGTACCTACAATAATACCAATTATCATAGCAAATATAAATCCTCTAAGAGATTCTCCTCCAAAAATAAATATAGCTAATAATACTACTAATGTAGTTAAAGATGTATTTAAGGTTCTACTTAATGTACTGCTTGAAGCCTCATTAACACTAGTTCCTTTTTTCCATCCTTTTTCTTCTATAATTTCACGAATTCTATCAAACACTACCACGGTATCATTTAATGAATATCCAATTACTGTTAATATGGCCGCTATAAACGCTTGATCTATTTCCATATTAAAAGGCATTATTTTGCCTACCAAAGAAAAGATACCTAGTACAATTAGCACATCATGGAATACTGCTGTAACTGCACCTAAAGAGAATTGCCATTTACGGAAACGGAATAAAATATATAAGAACACAACTAATAAAGAAGCTATAATTGCTAAGAATGCTTTATTTTTAATATCATCTGCAATAGTTGGCCCAACCTTTACAGATTCTAATATTCCTATAGATGTACCGTCACTACCACCATTAACAAAAGAATCTAAACTTTTTCCGTCTGGCAAGTATTTTTGTAATGCAGTAAATAATTTTCCTTGAATTTCATTATCAACCTCTAAACCTTCTACACTTACTTTATAAGGTGTAGTTACTTTTATTTGATTAGCCTCACCATATGTTTTCACATTAGTTCCACTACCAAATACGGTATTTAATTCTGAGGCAATTTCAGAAGGATTCACTGGATTTTCAAATCTAATTTGATACGAACGACCACCAATAAAGTCTACTCCTTGTTGTAAACCTTGAGTCATTAATGAAAATAAACTAACTACTATTAGTATACTAGATATTATATACGCTATTTTTCTTTTTCCTAAGAAATTAATATTTATATTTTTAAATAAATTCTTAGTTAATGGCGTTGTAAAATCTAATGTTCTACCAGGCTTACTAACATACCATTCTACTAGTATTCTAGTAATAAATATTGCTGTAAATAAAGAAGTTAGAATACCTATTATTAATGTAGTTGCAAAACCTTTAATTGGTCCAGAGCTAAAAAACAATGAAAGAATAATTGCCGTAAGTCCTGTTGTTATGTTCGCATCTAAAATAGAAGACAATGCATTACTAAAACCATCTTTAATAGCTAGTGATTTGCCTTTACCTTTTGCTAATTCTTCTTTTATTCGTTCAAATATAAGTACGTTAGCATCCACAGACATACCTATAGTTAATACAATACCTGCAATACCTGGCAATGTTAATACTGCTGGTAAACTAACCAAAACACCAAAAATTAAAACGATATTTAATACCAAAGCTACATCTGCAAAAGCTCCTGCTTTTCCATAATAGAATACCATCCACACTAGTACAATAATCATGGCTATTACAAACGACATTAAACCACTATCAATAGCTTCTTGCCCCAAAGAGGGTCCTACTACGGCAGATTGTATTATTTCGGCTTTTGCTGGTAATTTACCAGCCCTTAATACGTTAGCTACATCTTTAGTTTCTGCAACTGTAAAGTTACCTGTAATTTCTGTACCTCCACCAGTAATACCTCCTACTACTGAACAACCAGGTGCTGTATACACTTGATTATCTAAAACAACTGCTATACCTGTTCCATTAACATTAGCATCACTTGTTAGTTTTTGCCAATCTTTAGAACCTTTAGAGTTCATTTGCATGCTTACTGCGGGCTTGCTAAACTGATCAAATACATCAGTTGCTGAATTTACTACATCGCCACTAATTCTTGGTTTACCATCTCTGTTAGATTTTAAAGCATATAAATCTACCAACTCACTACCTTCACTTGGGCGTTCCCATAAGAATTTTACAAATTGAACATCATTAGGTAATAAACGACGAATCTCTTTTTTTCTAAGGTACTCACCAACTGTAGCTGTATCCTTTACAGAAAATTTAGCTACTCCGTAACCACTAGCTGGGCCTTTAATCAAATCAAATAATGGGTTTACTTGGTTTGCTACATCTAAAGAATCTTGTGATATATCTGATAATAAGGAATCTATTTCTGATTCTGGTTTTTGAGTTTCTGGGGCTTTTGTTTCTACTAATGATTTTAACTCATTATTAGCAGCAGCTAAAAAAGCTCCTATACTTTGGTTGTTAGGCTTGTATGTTTCCCAAAATTCTAATTGAGCAGTACTAGATAATAGTTCCTGAGCTCTATTTACATCTCTTGCCCCAGGTAATTCTACCAATATACGTCCAGAGTTACCCTCTCTTTGTATTTTTGGTTGTGTAACCCCTAATCCATCAATACGTTTTCTCAATACTTCAAAAGCGGATACTACAGATTCATCTATTTTCTTTCTGATAATTGGTTTTACCTGATCATCTGACATTTGAAAATTAATAACATCGCTTAAAGATTTATTTGCAAAAATATCTGGTGATGCTAATTTTGAGTCTCCTTTTAATTTATCAAAAGCTTCAAAAAATAAGTCTATATATGTTTTATCACTATTTTTAGAAGCGATATCTGCTTGCGCAATTGCTTTTGTAAAAATTGGATTTTTTGAATTATTTGATAATCCCTTTAAAATATCTTTTACAGATATTTGCAAAGTAACATTTATACCTCCTTTAAGGTCTAATCCTTTAATTAACTCTTTCTTTTTAGCCTCATTATAACTAGTATATCCAAATACACTATTATCTCCTATAGAATCTAAATATGTAGTTTCTATTTTTTCTCTTTTTGTAATATAATCTTCTTCTGCATCAGTTATTCTAGCTGTAGCATAAGTTTCTGCATCTCCTTCTATTTTATTTGTAATAAAAGTATAAGAAAGCTGATATAAACTTACAATCCCGAATAAAAAAGCAAAAAGCTTTATAAGTCCTTTATTTTGCATTGTTTAATTGTTTGCGTTAAATGTATAATGTAAAACACTTAACTATTTATTTGTGTTATGGTTAATATAGATTGTAGCTTTTTATTAAAACAATAAAAACTACATATTTAGAGAATACCTTTTCTCTAAAATAATTACGAATTTCTGTTTGATGAAGGTCCTGCTCTAACTTCAGGAATTTTTTGAGAAGTATTGTCTATTGCAATCGCAATATTCTTATTTATTTTATAGGCTATTTTTACTACCCTATCTTTTTCTCTAGTATCTATTTCATTAACATGGGTAAAAACATTAGAGTTATTAACTCCATCATATTCTTGTTTTACCTCTAATGTATACTTACCATTCAAATCTGTTCCTGTATCAGAGCTGTTTTGAATTTCACATACATCTATATTGTAACTGTTCTCTTTTTTATCTGCAGGTAGTTCTTCCTTATTTTTAGAAGCGTAATCTAAATAAAGATTATTTTTTAGAAGTAATGCTTTTATACTCGCTACATCTTTAGCACTGTAATAAGTAATTTTTAACTGCTTTTCCTTATGTTCTTCAACATTAATATGATCTACACCTATAGATTGTAACAGAGTAGTTGCA
Organism: uncultured Cellulophaga sp.; assembly: GCA_947492955.1. GTDB lineage: Bacteria > Bacteroidota > Bacteroidia > Flavobacteriales > Flavobacteriaceae > Cellulophaga. The sequence goes on from CANLOV010000003.1 coordinate 235,192, forward strand.
AGCTCCAACGCGTTTTTAGCATCCTCAGATGCTTCTTGGGTATCAGCAAATTGCAGTACAATTTGTTGATTTGGTACAATAGTATCTTCTTTATACAAGCCCAAAAAGGCCAGCATAATAATTAAAGTACTAAAATACCATTTCGTATTCATGCGCCAAATATAAAAATAAAGACTGGATTTCTGCAATTTTAGCTTAAATATACCAGAACTATAATTACAGAACATAGAAAATACAGTAGTTAAGACTACAAAACAAAAAAGAGCAACTCGTAAGTTGCTCTTTTATATATTCCGTTTTTAAAGTATTACAACTCTAATAAACCGTTAGTTTTCTTAACTCCTTCTGCACTTTCTTGCATTTTTGCTTTCTCTGCATCGCTTAATTCTATCTCTACGATTTTCTCAATTCCATTTTTTCCTAAAATAACAGGAACTCCTATACAAATATCATTTAAATTATATTCTCCTTCTAAATAAGTAGAACAAGGGAACATTTTCTTTTGGTCACATGCAATTGCTTGTACCAAACCAGAAACTGCAGCACCTGGAGCATACCAAGCACTTGTTCCTAGTAATTTTGTTAGGGTAGCTCCACCAACCTTAGTATCTGCTGCCACTTGCTCTAATCTTTCTTCAGATAAAAACTCTGATACTTTAAGACTATTTCTTGTAGCATGTGCTGTTAATGGCACCATACCTTTATCACTGTGTCCTCCAATTACCATTCCGTCAACATCAGATATTGGCGCTTCTAAAGCTTCTGCTAAACGGTATTTAAAACGAGCACTATCTAATGCACCTCCCATACCTATAATTCTATTCTTTGGCAATCCTGTAGTTTTATGCACTAAATAAGTCATAGTATCCATTGGATTACTTACTACAATAATAATAACATTAGGAGAGTGTTCTATTAAACTAGCTGATACTGTTTTTACAATACCTGCGTTAATTCCAATTAATTCTTCTCTAGTCATCCCTGGTTTTCTAGGAATACCAGATGTAATTACTGCAATATCACTCCCTGCTGTTTTAGAATAATCATTTGTACTACCTACAATTTTAGTATCAAAACCATTTAATGAAGCTGTTTGCATTAAGTCCATTGCTTTTCCTTCAGCATAACCTTCTTTAATGTCTAATATTACAACTTCTGATGCAAAATCTTTAATTGCTATGTACTCTGCACAACTTGCGCCAACAGCACCTGCTCCTACTACAGTAACTTTCATTATATCTTTTTTTTAGAATTTAATTTTTAATTGCGTAAAAATACTGATTTTAAACAAAAACTAAGTAGCGAATACTTAGTTATATACATTTTTAAACAATACACAACACTGGAAGTAATTTTTACAACAAATGTTAAAAAAAATAGCTTTTAATCGAAAAAGCGGGCAATAAAATGCAATACGTCGATTTTAAACAATAATACAAAAGCTTTCCATGTTATATTTATATAACAGATCCCAAATCTGAAAATCTACTTAACTATGAATAAAGCTATACTTGGTATAATAGCACTCTTTGCTATTATTATACTTTACAATTGTTCTCCTATTGAAGAGAATAACGATCCAATTATTGGTATATGGTCTAACGAGGACAATATATCTACAACTAACAAAACAACAGAAAACACCTCTAGACAAGAATGGATTTTTAATGATGCCTACTTAGGTAGATATCACAGTTACAATAACAATGTAATATCCTTTAAAACAGATTATCGATGGGTACAAAAAGATAATGTTTATACCATATCTTACCCTGGAACCGATTTCCCTGAGGATATTGTTATAATGACAATAGTTGATAACAAAACAATGCTTAAAGATACTGATGGCAATATTTTAGCCATTAGAGAATAGCTGTAAAAAATACTAAAACGCAATCTTGAGTTTATTTAAGATTGCGTTTTTATTTTCTTCTCTATCTAAAGCCAAAATTGATTCCGAAAGATAAACTATTAAAAGCTGCTAAGGTATAATCTGCATGTAGTCTAAAAAATCCTAATTTTAGCTTTGCTCCTACATTACCTGTTACTCCACTTGCTTTGTTACTTAGTTTAAATGGATCTGTATATGTTATTGGCAAAGGGTTTGCTGTTACAGTATAAGTACCCAATACATCTACTTCAGATTTTCCTGTAAAATATCCTACGCCTCCATAAAAATTTATTACAGGTAACTTTGTAGAGACTACTGCTTGAAAAACCCAAGTATTCATTTCCATTTCTAAACTTTGGTCACTTCCATTTATTGCTCCTGTATTTTCCAAATCGTAAGATGCATCTAAATGCGTGTACCCTATTACCCCAGATATTGCTACTGGCAACAATTTATCTGCTGGTAACCACTTTGTAAATTCTTGCTGCATCCCTATACCATAAAAACCTAAAGAGGAACCATCTACATCTATTTTTGGCAAAAATCTAGCCTTTAACTCTATACCTTTTACCAAACCTACACTTGCCTGCAAAAAAGCAGATGGTACAAAATTTATTTTTTCTGATGCTAATCCTGTGGGCAACTCTATTTCTTGAGACACCGTATTTCCATTAACATCTGCTGATACCAATATATTTACATTTTCTATATCTCCTAAAGCCGTTGATACTGTTTTAGAAGCACTCCCATCTTGAAAAGATATATTTTCATAATCAGCAGTATTTAAAACAAAACTCTTTTGATCATCTTTATTTTTAAAAGAAGCCATATTTCCTATGATAGAAATCTCAAAACCTCCTAAAGGTTTTGCATCTGCTGTGTTATACCATCCGTTAGACATACTATACATTAATCCATCAGTAACCGGATTCATGTAACTATTAGTAAAACGTTCAGCATCGTTTAAGCCCGCAGCTAACAATTCATTTATATTCGATTGCGCTATACTCATTGTGCTAAACAATAGCAGTAGAGAATAAATAATTTTTTTCATGGTTTGTTTTAAATTGATTTTACCCAAAACTAAAAAACCAATAACTCCTAAAACTTTTTTTGTTGCGTAAATACCATTTTTATACACAAACGAGCTAAAAATCAATATTAACCACTTTACATTTTGCTATAAAAACAAAAAGCTCGCACTATTTGTTCGAGCTTTTGTACTTATACTTTATACTATTTATGTATCAATATTTGCATAAACTGCATTTTTCTCTATAAATTCTCTACGAGGTGGCACCTCATCTCCCATTAACATAGAAAAAACACGATCAGTTTCAGTAGCATTATCAATAGTTATTTGTCTTAATGTTCTAAATTCAGGATTCATTGTAGTATCCCACAATTGTTCTGCATTCATTTCTCCAAGACCTTTGTAACGTTGTATACCTACACTACCGTTAAAGCTTTCTGCTATTGCATCTCGTTCTTCATCATTCCAAGCATATTTCTTCTTAGAACCTTTCTTTACTAAGTATAATGGTGGAGTTGCTATGTAAACGTGACCTTTTTCTATTAACTCTCGCATGTAACGGAAAAAGAAAGTTAAAATTAAGGTCTCGATATGACTCCCATCTACATCGGCATCACACATAATAACCACTTTATGATATCTTAGTTTCTCCAAGTTTAGTGCTTTACTATCTTCCTCGGTACCAATTGTAACTCCTAATGCTGTGTATATATTTTTAATTTCTTCATTTTCAAAAACCTTATGCTGCATTGCTTTTTCCACATTAAGAATTTTACCTCTTAATGGAAGTATTGCCTGGAAGTTTCTGTCTCTTCCTTGTTTTGCCGTACCCCCTGCAGAATCCCCCTCTACTAAGAATACTTCGCAATTTTCAGGATTTTGATCGGAACAATCTGATAATTTCCCAGGTAAACCACCTATACTCATTACTGTTTTACGCTGTACCATTTCACGAGCCTTAGTTGCTGCATGACGTGCTTGCGCTGCTAGTATAACTTTTTGTACAATTACCTTAGCATCTTCTGGATTTTCTTCTAAGTAATTCGTTAGCATTTCTGATACTGCCTGACTCACTGCAGAAGAAACCTCTCTGTTACCTAATTTTGTTTTAGTTTGCCCTTCAAATTGTGGTTCCGCAACTTTAACAGATACTATTGCTGTTAATCCTTCACGAAAATCATCTCCTTGAACCTCAAACTTTAGCTTATCTAACATTCCTGAAGAATCCGCATACTTTTTTAAAGTACTTGTTAAACCTCTTCTGAAACCGGATAAATGCGTACCACCCTCGTGTGTATTAATATTATTTACATATGAATGTAAATTCTCTGTATACGAAGTATTATAAACCATGGCTACCTCTACTGGTATACCATTTTTTTCACCTTCCATAGAAATTACACTTTTTATAAGCTGCTCTCTATTTCCGTCTAAAAATTTAATAAATTCTTTTAATCCTTCTTCTGAGAAAAAACGCTCTCCAACAAAGCCAGACTCACTTTCTTTATCTTTCTGCCTTTTGTCTGTTAAAGTAATAGCTACACCCTTGTTTAAGTATGCCAACTCTCGCATTCTGTTTGCAAGTGTTTCATAATTATACTCTGTAGTTTGTGTAAAAATAGTATCGTCTGGATAAAAAGTAACCTCTGTACCTCTTTCTTCCGTTTCTCCAATACTTTTTACAGGGTAAGAAGCTTTTCCTCTTTCATATTCCTGCTCATATATAGTTCCATTACGGAATACTGTAGCTTTTAAATTATTTGATAAGGCATTTACACATGATACCCCTACACCATGTAAACCACCAGATACTTTATAGGAATCTTTATCGAATTTACCACCTGCTCCAATTTTGGTCATTACAACCTCTAAAGCAGATACTCCTTCTTTTTTATGAATATCTACAGGAATACCTCTACCGTTATCTCTAACAGTTATAGAATTATCCTCGTTTATAATAACACTAATAGTATCGCAATGACCTCCCATTGCTTCATCGATAGAGTTATCTACCACTTCATAAACTAAGTGGTGCAATCCTCTAACTCCAACATCTCCAATATACATAGATGGTCGCATACGTACATGCTCCATCCCTTCTAATGCCTGAATACTATCGGCTGAATAATTATTCTTTTTTGCTTCGTCGCTCATAGAATCTATAAGTTATTTTTAATTAAAAATTAGCAATCTCACAAATATAACGAATCCCATATTTAATAGGGTATTTAAACACATTAGAACCCATGAAGTTATCAACAATAATTGTGGAAAATATTTTACTAAAACATCTTTTTAAAATTAAAAAAAGGAGAAACTAAAGACACGTTTACTACATAAAATTATGCAAACAAAAAAAGCACCCAATATGGGTGCTTTTTAAGGACTAATTATAATTAAAAAACTGTAAAACAGATTGATAATTCTCTTTGATATTATAATAACGGACTAATAATTTATTTTATTATTAATGTAACGTTAAACTACTTATAAATTAGACTAATATGCATCATCATGCACATTAGCTACTGCTCTACCAGATGGGTCATTCATATTTTTAAATGCTTCATCCCATTCTAAAGCAATTTTTGTACTACATGCTACCGATGCTTCTTGAGGCACACATAGTGCTGCTGCATCTGATGGGAAATGAGATTCAAAAATACTTCTATAGTAAAACTCTTCTTTTGATAAAGGTGTTTGTAAAGGGAACTTATATTGTGCGTTTGCCAATTGTTCGTCTGTTACTTCTGTTTCTACTACTTGTTTTAAAGTATCAATCCAGCTATAACCAACTCCATCAGAAAATTGTTCTTTTTGTCTCCATGCTACACTCTCTGGTAACATATCTTCAAATGCCTTACGAACAACCCACTTCTCCATACGCTCTCCGTTGATCATTTTATCTTGCGGGTTTATACGCATAGCTACATCCATAAACTCTTTATCTAAAAATGGTACACGACCTTCTATACCCCAAGCTGCTAAAGATTTATTTGCTCTTAAGCAATCGTACATATGTAACTTATCTAACTTACGCACTGTTTCTTCATGAAATTCCTGAGCATTTGGTGCTTTGTGGAAATACAAGTATCCTCCAAACAATTCATCAGCTCCTTCACCAGACAACACCATTTTTATTCCCATAGACTTAATTACTCTAGCCATAAGGTACATAGGAGTAGAAGCCCTAATAGTTGTCATGTCATAGGTTTCTAAGTTATAAACCACATCTCTAATAGCATCTAATCCTTCCTGAATAGTAAACTTTATTTCGTGGTGTACTGTTCCAATATGATCTGCTACTTTTTGAGCTGCAGCTAAATCTGGAGAACCTTCTAAACCTACAGAAAAAGAGTGTAATTGTGGCCACCAAGCTCCTGTTTCATCATTAGACTCCACTCTCTTTTCTGCATATTTTTTAGCAACTGCAGATGTAATAGACGAATCTAAACCTCCTGATAATAAAACCCCATAAGGCACATCTGACATTAACTGTCTTTTTACTGCTGCCTCTAAAGCTTCTTTTATTTCTTGTATGCTTGTTTCATTTTCTTTTACAGCATCGTATTCCATCCAATCTCTAGAATACCATTTTGTTAATTGCCCATCTTTACTAGACAAATAATGACCGGGAGGAAAAAGTTCTATTTTAGTACATGTACCTTCTAGAGCTTTTAACTCAGATGCTACATAAAAAGTTCCATTCTCATCCCAACCAATATAAAGAGGAATAATCCCCATATGATCACGTGCAACAAAATATTCGTCTTTTTCTATATCATATATAGCAAAACCGAATATCCCATTCATTTCATCTACAAACGTAGGTCCTTTTTCTTTGTATAAAGCTAAAATTACTTCGCAATCAGACTCAGTTTTAAAATCATACTTACCTTCAAATTGCTTACGTAATTCTCTATGATTGTATATTTCTCCGTTCGCTGCTAACACCAAATTACCATTATCACTATATAAAGGTTGTGTTCCAGAAGCTGGGTCAACAATTGCTAAACGCTCGTGCGCTAAAATTGCTTTTTCATTAGAAAAAATACCACTCCAATCTGGACCTCTATGTCTAATTTTCTTCGACATCTCCAATAATTGAGGCCTTAATGCCTCTGTGCTCTCTTTTACATCAAACGCACATACAATTCCACACATATTCTACGTATTTATAATCAATTAAAGTACAAATATGAACATATACTATCAAAAAACAAACACAAATACATATATTAATTATAATTTAAAACAATAATCACAATTAAACATATAATATGAAACCACAAAGCTATTTATTTTTTATAATGTAATGATTTTGTAAGGCTTAAGTAAGTTTAACTACTTTTTAAGAACAATCTTTAAAATTTTATTTAATTTTAAAAGCTAAACCAAAAGCATCATGAAAAAAACAATCTCTTTTTCCTTATTAATCCTGGCATTAATATTTACAAGTACTACACAAGCTCAAAAATTTGGGGGATTAGATAAAAGTCCTGCAGATATTGCAACATACCCATCGAGCTACAAAATATCCAACAAACTAATTAAAATCATATACAGCAGACCGCAATTAAAAGGGCGTTCTATATCTGAACTTGCGCCAGCAGGAAAAGTATGGCGTACAGGCGCTAACGAATCTGTTGAAATTACTTTTTATAAGGATGCTAACATAGATGGAGAAACAATAAAAGCTGGTACTTATTCTTTATTTACTATACCAGATGCCAACTCTTGGACCATTATTTTAAATAGTAAATTAAACCAATGGGGAGCTTACTCTTACGATAAGGCTGCCGATGTTGCTAGAGTTAAAGCCAGTACTAGTACAGATACCGATAACCTTGAAGCTTTTTCTATTGCTTTTAAAGAAGACCAAGAATCTTCTACAGAGCTAATATTAGCTTGGGGAAAAACTCGTGTTTCTTTACCCATTGCATTTTAAACATAATAACTACAAAACATAAAAAAGCGAAATTACACATGGCGTAATTTCGCTTTTCTTATTATTTACTATTTAATTTAAGCTTCTTTAGAGCCAAATATTTTCTTTTTAAATACACTAAACAAGCCCACTGCACCTAAGGCTATAAATTTCCAAAATTTAAGCAATACCGCAAAAAAACCAACTTTTGCTAATACTTTACCTGCCACTAAACCTCCTATACCATAAGCAGCAACATCATCTAAACCAGCATCAAAATCTGCATATGCATAACCTTCATTAAACTCTGCACTTTTTAATATAGCATCTATATCCTTATTAAATAAAGGAAGCACATCCATATCGCCAATAGCATTCATATTTAAATATCCTTTTCTTCCTAAAATTCTAATATTATAATTTAATGTGTTTACATCGGTTCCTTCAAATTTTAACTCCTTAGCCCAATGCAGTTTTTTATTTTCTTGATCATAAAATGGCTTAGATGCCCAACCAACTAACTCTATTGTTCCATATCCTTGAGCAACTCTAGCACTATTCCCCTCTCTTGCTTCTTTTTGCATTTGCGCTAATAAATCATCATAATCTATATCTTCTGCATCCTCATCTTCTACATAACCATCTTCCGAATAGGTAACCTCCACAGCATATGTAAAATTATCACTTAACGGAGATATATTTTCTGGAAACAATAAACCTAAAACTTTACTTGGCGGATTCCCCCATAAATCGGACAATACATAAGCACTTTGCTCTGCCCCTAAAAACTTATAACCATCTGGCACGTTTATAGAAGCAATACCATCTTTTAATTGAATTACTCCATATTCATATTTAAATGATTTCTCAATACTATCAAGAGTAATCTGGTAGGCCAACTCCTCTTCCCCAGTTATTCCATCTTGCGCAAATGATAACAAAGAAATAAATAGACTAAAAATAAAAACAGGTAATTTTCTCATTATGATTTATTTAGGTTTATATACTAAAACACAATACCATACAGCATATTGTGATTGTTATAAAAATTTAGAAACAAAAAAAAATCCCGCTAATAGCGGGATTTATATATTACTTAAATACAATAGACATTATATTTCTTCTTGATCTCTAAGACCTTGAATATATTGTGCCTTTTGAACTTTTGCTCTATTCTTAACAGATGGCTTTATAAACTGCTGACGCTTTCTTAATTGACGCATAGTACCAGTCTTATCAAACTTACGCTTGAAACGCTTTAGCGGCCTATCTATATTTTCTCCTTCTTTAATTGGTATAATTAACATAAGCTTTAACCTCCTTTCTTTAGTGATTTTTTCGGACTGCAAATATACAAGTAATAAACCAATTAGAATTAGTTTATTTTAAAATATTTTTTGCAATTACTACTTTTTGTATTTCCGTAGTACCTTCTCCTATGGTACATAACTTTGAATCTCTATAAAATTTCTCTACCGGAAAGTCTTTTGTATATCCATATCCTCCATGTATTTGCACAGCATCATTAGCTATTTTTACACATACTTCAGAGGCATACATTTTAGACATGGCTCCCATTTTGGTTACTTTCTTACCTGCATTTTTAAGATAAGCAGATTTATGTAACAGCAATTCTGATGCTTCTATTTCTGTAGCCATATCTGCCAATTTAAAAGAAATTCCTTGAAATTCACTTATTGGCTTTCCAAATTGATGTCTTTCTTTTGCATACTTTAATGCTGCTTCATAAGCACCTTTAGAAATACCTAAAGACAATGCCCCTATAGATATGCGTCCACCATCTAGTATTTTCATAGATTGTATAAAGCCATCTCCTATTTCTCCTAAACGATTGGCATCTGGAATTCTACAATTAGAAAACACCAATTCTGCAGTTTCACTGGCACGCATTCCTAATTTATCTTCTTTTTTACCAGCTGTAAAACCTGGAGTACCTCTTTCTACAACAAAAGCAGACATGCCATGGCTATCTCCTTTTTCTCCTGTTCTAACAACCACAACTGCTATATCGCCACTTTTTCCGTGCGTAATAAAGTTCTTAGCCCCATTTAGTATCCAATCGTCACCATCTTTAACCGCTGTTGTACTCATTCCACCAGCATCCGACCCTGTATTATGCTCTGTTAAACCCCAAGCTCCAATATGCTCTGCTGTTGCCAATTTAGGAATCCACTTTTCTTTTTGTTCTTGAGTTCCAAATGATAATATATGATTTGTACATAATGAATTATGTGCTGCTACAGATAAACCAATAGAAGGATCTACTTTAGATATTTCTTCTATTATTGCTATATACTCATGATACCCTAGTCCAGAGCCTCCGAATTCCTCAGGAACCAAAACCCCCATAAATCCTAATTCTCCTGCTTTTTTTAAGGCTTCAACCGGAAAAACCTGTGACTCGTCCCACTCCATTACATATGGTCTAAGATATTGTTCCGCATATTCTTTTGCAGATGCAGCGACCATTTTCTGAGTCTCCGAATAATCAAAATTCATTGTTGATATTGTATCTGAAATCATTCTAGCAATTTTGTGTACAAATATAATTTAATTCTATCAATCTTATCCGTTGGAAACCCCTCTATTTTGTTTAACTCTTTAAATGATTTAATTAAACCATTCTCTTGTCTATAAGCTATAATTTTCTTAGCTACAGGATAACTTATATAGGCAATTTTTGATATTTCGTGGGCAGATGCTTCATTTATATTTACTTGGCTAATTTTTGGTTTTGATAGTACTCTATAATTAAACAAAATGCGTTTTACCACTTCTGGCTTTAATGCGTAAACGTCATTTAACTGATCATCAATAAGAAAACCTCCTAGCCTTTTTCTAAATTTTACAATCCTTTTTGATAATTTATCTCCTACCCCCGTTATCTTTTTTAATTCTATTGCCGTAACTGTATTTAAATCTTTAACACGGTTTACTTTTTTTACACTATTCTTTTTAAGTGTACGAGTATTATTTTTTTGGCTTACCCACTCTGGAAACTTAAAATAAGGCCCTATTTTCTTTAATAATGAGTCTGATATTAAAGTAAGTTCCTGAAACTCTTTAGCTGAGTTTACATACTTACCTTCTAACCTAAAAGCATGCAACCTATCAATTTCATTTACAGACATCCCTAATGTATAGCCCTTATAATCTGTTATATAATTAGGGTTAAAAGGATATTGTTTTATGCTATCCTTTTTGGATGCTTCTTCTTTTAACGTAGCTATTTGTAATGCTGTAGTTGCATCTGCCTTAAAAACGTCTGAAGAAACACTTGTACTTAAATAAGAGTATGCAAAATACCCCAGTTGTAACAATACTATTATTAGTAACAAAAAGAAAATCCCACTTCGTTCTTGTTTATTGAACTTAAAGTGGGATTTAAATTTATTCATTTTTAATCTTAGGACTTAACCGTCTTTATAGCTTCTAAATATCTATTTAATTGTTTTTTAACTACAGGGAATAAGAAAAATAAACCTATCATATTAGGGAAAACCATAGCAAATATCATAGCATCAGAGAAATCCCAAATAGATTTCATACTTGCTGCTGCTCCAATAACAATAAAAGTTAAAAATAATAATTTGTATACCAAATCGGCTGTTTTACCTCTTCCAAATAAAAATTTCCATGATTGTAATCCGTAGTACGACCAAGAAATCATAGTTGATACCGCAAATAAAACTACAGCTATTGTTAAAAAGATATCTGAATAAGGAATGTACTTTGCAAAAGCCATTGAGGTAATACCAGCTCCTTCATAAGAAACTCCATCAATCATTACCGAACCTTCTCCTCCATATTCAAACACGCCTCCAAAATTAAATATGATAATTACCAATGCTGTCATTGTACAAATAACTACAGTATCTATAAAAGGCTCTAATAAAGCTACCAAACCTTCAGATGCTGAATATTTTGTTTTAACGGCTGAGTGCGCAATAGAAGCCGACCCTGCTCCTGCTTCATTAGAAAATGCTGCTCTTTTAAAACCAACTAGCAACACTCCTATAACACTACCAACACCTATTGCCGTAGGGTTAAAAGCTTCTGTCATTATTAAAGCAATGGCATCACCTACTAAACTAAAATTAGATAGTATAATGTACAAACATGCTAAAAGATACATTGCTGCCATAAACGGCACCACCTTTTCTGTTACAGATGCTATTCTTTTAATTCCTCCAATAATTATTATTCCAACCAAAATAGCCAAAATAAGTCCAATTATAGCTCCTGCACTGGTACTTTCTAAGCCCATCAATTTTTTTAATACAATTGTTGCTTGGTTAGATTGCGCTGCATTACCACCACCAAAGGAACCTCCTATACAAAAGATTGCAAATAAGACTGCTGCAACTTTACCTAAGGTTTTAAAACCTCTCTCCTTTAATCCTTTACTTATATAATACATTGGCCCGCCATATACCGTACCATCTTCTCCTACATCTCTATATTGAACTCCTAGCGTACACTCTACAAATTTTGACGACATTCCTAAAAGCCCACAAATGATCATCCAAAATGTGGCGCCCGGACCACCTAAAGCAATTGCTAAAGCCACACCTGCTATATTACCGTTACCTACTGTTCCCGAAACTGCTGTTGCCAAGGCTTGGAAATGACTAACTTCTCCTTCTTCACTTTCATCTTTTATGGTATCGGGGATATCACCATCAATAGCCATATCTGTTTTTTCTAATCCTCCGCTCTCGATATCATCATACTTACCTCTTACCGTATTTACCGCTTTTCCAAAATATCTTATGTTTGGAAATCCAAAATAAATAGTAAAAAATAAGGCACTTAGTACTAATAAGATTAAAACAAAAGGAATGTCAAAAATTGTGAAGAAAACTAATGCTGAAAAGAAATCTGATACTGGTTTAAAAGCTTTGTCTATTTTTTGATCTAAACCTATTTCTGCGGTTTCTTGTGCTAAGGATAATAATGGTAAAAACATCATAAAAAAAGCAGTTGCTTTATACTTCATACGGTATCTTTTTTGTGAAAAATCTTATAAAAACAGCAATATCATAAAAATATTTAACCAAATCAAGGTTTTTTATTAAAAAATATTCATAATTCTATATGAAACATTTCATTTAACTTTTTAATCTGTTCTGGTCTTCCCAAAACAATTACCTTACTCTTGGGTTCTAATTTTAAATCTGCTTCCGGATTTACAATATATTCTCCGTCTGGCGCTATATAACCAATAATGGTACACCCTGTTTTATTTCTTAAATCTAAATCTCTTATAGAGTTACATTCTATTTGATCCGAAAAATCTTCTATGGCTACTTCTTCTAAATTTGTGGTGTGTTTACCTTCTATAGATAATTTATCCATAAACGTAATTAAATCTGGCATTACAACTAAAGATGCCATATAATCTCCTCCTATTTTATCTGGCATTATTACTTTGTTTGCTCCTGCCAAGCGTAATTTATTTTGAGAAGTTATTTGTGATGCTCTACTTATTATAAACAAATCTTTATTCATTTGTCTTGCAGATAATACCACAAACAAATTAGCAGCATCATCTGGCAATGCTGTTATTAAATATTGAGCTCTTTCTATCCCTGCTGCAATTAGAACCTCATCTTCATTACCATCACCTTCTATAAAAAGATGTTCATCTTCGTGTTTTTCAATTACTTCTTTATCTTTTTCTATAATAACAAAAGAGCGGCCATATGCTTGTAATTTTTCTGATGCTTGTATACCGTTACGTCCGTAACCACATAAAATCACATGGTTCGTAAGACTACTAATTTTGTTTTTCACTTTCTTCTTTTTTAAAAGTTGTAATGAGTTTTTACTTAGAATATATTCTGTTATTACAGATATTGCATATGCGAATATAAATACGCTAGATATAATTAATAATACCGTAAATATTTTACCTACATCATCTAATGGTTTTTGCTCAGAAAAGCCTACTGTTGTTACCGTAATAACAGTCATATAAAAAGCTTCTATCCAAGAATAGCCTTCTAAAAATCGATACCCTAGAACTCCTGTAAGGATTACGACTAACACTAAAAAAAGTGCTGTATATATTCTTGACCTAAAAAGTTTAATCATAATTACAAATCAAAAACAGAGGTTCTTTTCGTATATATTAAATCTTTAATTTTTAACCAAAATGCTAAAAACAAATACAATGCAAAACCAAAACCTAGCGTAAAAAAAGCCAAGTAAATAAAAGAAGTTCGTACTACTTTAGCTCGTATCCCTATACGCTCTGCAATACGCCTACAAACCTCAAAGCCTCTTTTTTGGAAATAATAAAGTACCTGATAAAAAATATTCATATGTTAAAATTAAGCTTTTCCACTTAATAAACTATTACCTACCACACATTGTAAGCATTTATTTTTAGTACAATACTCGTTGTACAATTGCAGTAAAGCTTGACTTTCCTTTGCATTTTTTACTGCTACATTACATTCTCTAAAACCTGATATAATATTATTTTCTTCTTTTTTTAAGCTTTCTACTATTCTAATAATATCTTCATTTATATCTTTTCCTATATAATTAGCATAGCAAAATTTTAATGGAATTATCGTATTAATAACTATAAGGTCTATAAATTTTTTAGATACCTTTTTTACACTCTTTTTAGATACTTTCCCAAAAGTATAATGTGTATCCCAATATTCACTGGCAGTTACATTAAAAATATCATAAATTTCTTCTAGTGAATTAACAGCAATAAGCTTACTAAATATATTTTGATGTGCCGCGTACAAATGAGCCAATTGAGACAATCTTATGGTTGGAAAATTATTTGGTCTTAATTTAAAAAATGCTGGCTTTTGTACTCCTTCATCTTGCAAACTATATTTATGTTTTAAAAACAGGTATTCTTTTTCTTGGTTTATATAATAAACATCTACAATACTATCATCATTATAAAAACCAGCTAAACCAAAAAGAATACTTTCTAATTTAGGTGCACTATGCTGTATTTTTCTAACCACAGAAAAATCTAACACTTGTCCAATACTAAAGAACGATTCTGCATTTATTTTAGAACCAAAATTCCTCATTAACATTACAAACAATACTTTTTCCCAATCGTTATTAGATGTTTGTAATAATTTATAAACCAAAGAAGATTTTTGCTCTAAACGCTCAAAATATAATCGTTCTAACCAATTTTTAAATGCAAAAGAAGAAACGGAGTTTATGTCTTTTTCACAATTAACAAAAGACTTTATATCCTTATTAAAAAGAGAATTATAAGCAACTAGCAATTCATCAGAAATATAATTTTTTAAAGCAAGGGTTGGTATCTTAGTATTATCATTTCTAAAAACATCTAAATTATCTTCCCAAACCACATGTAAAATAACATTATTATAATTCTCGTCTTTTTCGTGATGGTGCGCATACCAATCCGACGATTGTACATGTATTTCTACATTACCAGCCCACATTTGCCCGTCAATATTAATTTTAGCATTAAAAAAATCTGGACCCGATAAATGATTATGAGCCCCTATATTTTCTATTTCTATAGCCTGCCCTTTAGTAGTTTTTAAATCTGCCAATCTAAGTTGTTTGTATTTCCAAACAAAGTGCAATATATCTTCACGCATTGGTCTAAAATAGAAAAATCTTACTACTTACAGAAATACACCATGCAAGTAGTAAGATTTTTTATGTAATAAAACTTAATTTTTTATTCTGCTACATCACCTTCCCAATTCATAAAACCACCTTCTAAGTTATAAGCATTAGCAAAACCTAACTGATCCATAATATCACAAGCTTTACCACTACGTGCTCCTGATCTACAATACACGTAGTAATTTTTACTTTTATCTAATTTTTCCAATTCATCTAAAAACTCTTGCCCTTTATGAATATCTAAATTAGTAGCCCCAGGAATGTATCCTTCTTCTACTTCTTCTTCTGTTCTTACATCTAAAATAAACGAGTTTTCATCTTTCTCTAATTGCTCTTCCCACTCTATTTGTGATAAATCTGCCATATTATTTGTATTTAAAGCTATAAAATTAAAATAATAATTTAACAAATAGTATACCAAGTCATTAATAACTTTAAGCACAAGGCTAAAACTCTAGTAATTTAAGCCTCTTTTAATTTTTTAACACAAATTTAATACCCAAAAGATGTTTCATATAATATCTAATGACTTATATTTGTATAGACAAATGTTGTATAGACATGAATGTAGAAACTATTATAAAGACAGATAAAAAAATTCCAATTGAGAAAAGAACTATTATTCATATTGAGTTAGTTAATTCTAAATTAAATGAAGCAATAACTACTGCTTTAAAATCCTATGATATTTCTATACAACAATTTAATGTGCTTAGAATTTTAAGAGGGCAAAATGGTAAGCCAGCAAATCTTGGCACCATTAATGAAAGAATGGTTACTAAAATGAGTAATACCACACGGTTAGTAGACAAACTAATTTTAAAGAATTATGCAAAACGTGCCACCTGCGAATCTAATAGAAGAAAAATAGAAATAAGTATTACTTCCGATGGAGAAAAAGCATTAAAAAAAATAGATGTTATTGTATCTAAGGTAGAAAAAGAACTAGTTCATAATTTCACTGAAAAGGAATTAGAACTATTAAATAAATTATTAGATAAGTTTTAAATTATTTTATCTAATTAATCACAAATAAAAACAATTAAATAAATTAAAGAAAGATGAAAAAAAGTGTATTAAGTTTAGTATTTGCAGTTGTATTTGGATTTTCTGCAACAGCAAAAGCACCGATAGATGGTGAAAAAAAAACAGTTAAAGTTAGCGAAAGTACCGTAACATGGAAAGCCTACAAAGTAACAGGTTCTCATGAAGGAACAATTTCATTAAAAGAAGGCTCTTTACTATTTAATGGAAATAAATTAACAGGCGGAGAATTTGTAATAGATATGACTACAATTAACACCACTGATTTAGAAGCTGGCAAAGGGAAAGAAAAATTAGATGGACATTTACATTCTGATGATTTTTTTGCTACTTCAAAAAACCCAACATCTACATTAGTTTTTACCAAAGTAGTGCCGTTTAACAAAAACTCATATACTGTAGATGGCAACCTTACTATTAAAGGAATAACAAAACCTGTTACTTTTGTAGTATCTGTATATGGTAGTAAAGCAAATGCTACTTTAAAAATAGACAGAACTAAATTTGACATTAAATATGGTTCTGGTAGTTTCTTTGATAATTTAGGAGACAAAACCATTTACGACGAGTTCGATTTAGTTGTAGATTTAGCTTTTTAAATATAAAAACCCCACAACACACCCTCTCATTTTTAAGATTTTAAAAAAGAGAGGGTATTTTTTTTAGTTGCTATTTGTTAATTTAAAATTCCTTCATATATTTGATGCCATAATGATTAATGAAAACGCAAATACATGGTGGTGGAGTAACTTACGTAAAAAGTCGTGAGCAAAGCACCATTGTAATTATATTATAAAAAAGGCTTGTCATCACGACAAGCCTTTTTCTATTTTTATTATTTTTCATTTTACCATAAAACAATAATTGCTTTTGCATAAGAAATAAAAAACAATTGATATGAAATATCAACTTAAAACATACAATAAAAAAATTCTTGCGGATACTATTACACCCGTTAGTGTTTATTTAAAAATAAGAGATAAATTCCCCAATAGTATTCTTTTAGAGAGCAGTGATTACCATGCAAACGACAATAGTTTTTCTTATATCTGTTGCAACCCTATAGCTTCTATAAAGGTTGATAAAGAAGTTGTTGTACAACAATTTCCTGATGGCACTACTGAAGAAATAAATATTACCAAAGAAACCGATATCCCTTTAATTTTAAACGATTTTAGTCAAAAATTTTCGGCTCCAAATACAGACTTTAAATTTATTAATAACGGTCTTTTTGGATATATGGCATATGATGCGGTACGATATTACGAAGATGTAGAAATTAGTAAAAAACAAGGAAACACAGGCATTCCTGATATTTACTATGCTGTATACCAAAATATTATAGCTATAAATCATTTTAAAAATGAAGCCTACCTTTTTGCACATTGTTACGAATCTGATAACAATATTGCAGAAATAGAACATATTTTAAATGTAAAAAACTTTGCTACTTATAACTTTAAAAAAGAAGGAGAACGCACTTCTAACTTAGAAGATGCAGAATACAAAGAACACGTAGCATTAGCAAAAAAGCATTGCCAAAGAGGCGATGTTTTTCAATTGGTATTATCTCGTAGGTTTTCTCAAGGCTTTAAAGGAGACGAATTTAATGTATACAGGGCACTACGTTCTATAAACCCTTCTCCTTATTTATTCTATTTTGATTACGGAGATTTTAAAATCTTTGGTAGTTCGCCAGAAGCACAATTAATTGTAGCAGATGGTAAAGCAGAAATACATCCTATTGCTGGTACTTTTAAAAGAACCGGAAATGATGAACAAGATGCTGTTTTAGCTAAAAAACTAACTCAAGACGAAAAAGAAAATAGTGAGCATGTAATGTTAGTAGATTTAGCCAGAAATGACCTTAGTAGAAACGGAAGTATGGTTAATGTAGAAAACTATAGAGAAGTACAATTCTTTTCGCATGTAATACATTTAGTTTCTAAAGTTACAGGACAAAAGAAAAAAGATATCCCAACAATGAAAGTCGTTGCAGATACTTTCCCAGCTGGTACATTAAGTGGAGCACCAAAACACATGGCAATGCAGCTAATAGAAAAATACGAAAAAACAAGTCGTGGATACTATGGTGGTGCCATTGGTTTTATGGACTTTAATGGCAATTTTAACCATGCCATTATGATCCGTACTTTCTTAAGTAAAAATCACGAATTACATTACCAAGCAGGAGCTGGTTTAGTAGCCGCTTCTAACCCAGAAGACGAATTACAAGAAACATACAACAAACTTGGTGCATTAACCAAAGCATTAGAAATAGCAGAAACAATTTAGTTATGAAGAAAATTTTAGTCATAGATAACTACGATAGTTTTACCTACAATCTGGTTCACTATTTAGAAGATTTAAATTGTGAGGTTATTGTAAAACGAAACGACCAGCTAGATTTAAATGAAGTAGAAGCTTTTGATAAAATAGTGCTTTCTCCAGGACCTGGAATACCAGACGAAGCAGGCTTATTAAAAGAAATTATAGCAACATACGCGCCTACTAAAAGTATTTTTGGGGTTTGTTTAGGACAACAAGCTATAGCAGAAGTATTTGGAGGTTCCTTAATAAACTTAGACCAAGTATACCATGGTATTGCTACCAAAATAGATATTACAAAAAAAGATATTTTATTTGATGGCTTACCTAATGAGATTGAAGTTGGTCGTTACCATTCTTGGGTTGTAAACCCAGAATTACCAGAAGTTTTAGAAGCTACTTCTTTTGATAAAAACGGACAAGTAATGTCTTTACGCCATAAAGAATATGATGTTTGCGCTGTGCAATACCACCCAGAATCGGTATTAACACCACAAGGCAAAAAAATATTAGAAAATTGGGTTAAAAGCTAACACAAGCAAAAAGATTTACTTAATACTACAAATATGAAAGACATATTAAACAAACTTATAAATCACGATATTCTTCCTAAAGAAGATGCTAAACAAGTACTGGTTAATATTGCTAAGGGCAATTACAACCCAAGTCAAATAGCAGCTTTTTTAACGGTATATATGATGCGTAGCATTACTATAGAAGAATTAGAAGGTTTCCGTGATGCGCTGTTAGAATTATGCTTAGCTGTAGATTTATCTGCCTATAACCCTATAGATTTATGCGGTACAGGTGGCGATGGCAAAGACACTTTTAATATTTCTACACTAGCTTCTTTTGTAACTGCTGGCGCGGGTATAAAAGTAACCAAACACGGTAACTATGGTGTTTCCTCTTCATGTGGTAGTAGCAATGTAATGGAGTTCTTAGGTATTAAGTTTAGTAATGATACTGGCTTTTTAGAAAAATCTATCGAAGAAGCCGGTATTTGTGTTTTACACGCACCCCTTTTTCATCCTGCTATGAAAAATGTAGCTCCTATTCGTAAAGAATTAGCCGTAAAAACATTTTTTAATATGTTAGGCCCTATGGTTAACCCTGCTTTTCCTAAAAACCAAATGGTAGGTGTTTTTAACTTAGAACTAGCACGTATGTATGGGTATTTATATCAGCAAACAGATAAAAATTTTACCGTACTGCATGCCCTCGATGGTTACGACGAAATTTCTTTAACCGGAAACACCAAAACAATATCTAATAATACGGAAAGCATGATAAAACCTTCTGATTTTGGTGTAGATACCATTTTACAATCAGATATATATGGTGGCGATACCGTAGAAGGTTCGGCTCAAATATTCTTAAATATATTACAAGGAAAAGGAACCACACCACAAAACAACGTAGTATGCGCCAACGCTGGTGTTGCAATAGCCACTGTGGAAAATTGCAGTATTAAAGATGGTTTCTTAAAAGCACAAGAATCCTTAGCTAGCGGAAAAGCATTAGCTACCTTAAAAAAATTACAGGCATTAAGCGCCATATAATTAATATTACTAGATATAGCCATGAACATACTAGACAAAATAGTAATAGATAAACGTAAAGAAGTAGCTTTAAGAAAAGCTATTATTCCTGTTTCGCAATTAGAAGCCTCTGTTCTTTTTAATAAGCCTACAGCTTCTTTAGCCAAAGCATTACGAAATAGTAAAAGTGGTATTATAGCCGAACACAAAAGGCGTTCACCATCAAAATCTGTAATAAATAACAGTTTAAGCACTCCAGATGTTGCTACTGGTTACGAAAACGCAGGGGTTTGTGGTATGTCTGTTTTAACAGATGGTAAGTATTTTGGAGGTTCTTTAGACGATTTACTCGCTGCAAGAGCAAGCGTACAAATGCCATTACTACGTAAAGAGTTTATTATTGATCCGTATCAAATTATAGAAGCAAAAGCTTATGGTGCAGATGTTATCTTGTTAATAGCAGCCATATTAACCAAAGAAGAAATTAAAACCTTCTCTGAGCTTGCAAAAAGCCTACAATTAGATGTGCTTTTAGAAGTACATAACGAAGAAGAATTACATAAATCTATTATGCCTAGTTTAGATATGCTAGGCGTAAATAATAGAAATTTAAAAACATTTGAAGTAAGTTTAGATACCAGTAAAAAATTATCTACACTAATTCCAGACGATTTTGTAAAAGTATCAGAAAGTGGTATTAGTAACATAAATGCTATAAAGGAATTACAACCCTACGGTTACCAAGGTTTCTTAATTGGTGAAAATTTTATGAAAACAGATAATCCTGGTGAAAGTGCTACAGCATTTATAAAATCTTTAGAATTATAACATAGCTATGGGCAACTATTATTATACCAATAAAGATAAAAACCAGTTAACTCCTTCCGAAATTGAAGTAGGAAGCAAAGTAAAACTGAAAATTTGTGGTATGCACCATAACACCTTAGAGGTAGCACAATTAAAACCAGATTATTTAGGGTTTATATTTTGGGAACCTTCTAAACGTTATTTTAAAGGCAAAATACCTCAGTTACATCATAGTATAAAAAAAGTAGGGGTTTTTGTAAATGCTTTTATAGAAGAAGTAGTTGCTACGGTAAAAGAACATCAGTTACTATTGGTGCAATTACATGGTAAAGAAGATGTTAGCTATTGCAAAAATTTAAAAGAAGAATTAAAAGGAATAAAAATAATTAAAGTATTTTCTATAAAAGACGATTTTGATTTTTCTGTCTTAAAAGCCTTTGAACCTGTATGTGATTATTTTTTGTTTGACACTAAAGGAAAACTACCAGGTGGTAACGGATATACATTTAGCTGGGAAATATTAAAAAAATACCCTTCTACTAAACCTTATTTTTTAAGTGGAGGTATAGGATTAGAAGAGTTAGAAAAATTAAATAATTTTTTAAGCCTACCAGAATCCAAATACTGTTATGCTATTGATGTGAACAGTAAGTTTGAAATAGAACCTGGCTTAAAAAATGTTTCAGAATTAAAAGAATTTATAAACAAGCTTAGCGTAAAAAAGTAATTTATATTAAGAGCACATACACTTAATATTCTAGATATAAAAAGAATACTCATCATGACATATAATGTAGACGAAAAAGGATATTACGGAGAATTCGGAGGAGCATATATTCCAGAAATGCTTTATCCGAACGTAGAAAACCTTAGGCAGAACTATCTTAAAATAATGGCAGAACCTTCTTTTAAAGAAGAGTTTGACCAATTGTTAAAAGATTACGTAGGCAGGCCATCGCCATTGTATTTTGCAAAACGTTTATCTAAAAAACACAATACAAAAGTCTACCTAAAAAGAGAAGACCTTAACCATACAGGTGCGCATAAAGTAAACAATACTATTGGGCAAATATTAATGGCGAAACGCTTAGGTAAAAAGAGAATTATTGCCGAGACAGGAGCGGGTCAGCATGGTGTAGCAACAGCTACCGTATGTGCATTAATGGGTATGGAATGTATTGTATACATGGGAGAGATTGATATTAAAAGGCAAGCCCCCAATGTAGCGCGTATGAAAATGTTAGGTGCAACAGTTGTGGCTGCTTTATCTGGCAGTAGAACTTTAAAAGATGCTACTAACGAAGCTATTCGCGATTGGATTAATAACCCAGTAGATACGCATTATATTATTGGTTCTGCTATTGGCCCACACCCCTATCCAGATATGGTAACCAGGTTTCAATCTGTTATTTCAGAAGAGATAAAATGGCAATTAAAAGAAAAAGAAGGTAAAGAAAACCCAGACTATGTAGTAGCTTGTATTGGTGGCGGTAGTAATGCTGCAGGTACCTATTATCATTTTTTACATGAAGAAGAGGTTGGAATTATTGCTGTTGAAGCTGCCGGAAAAGGAGTTAACTCTGGCGAAAGTGCAGCTACCTCTGCCTTAGGAAAAGAAGGTGTAATTCATGGTTGCAAAACATTATTAATGCAAACTACCGATGGGCAAATTACAGAACCCTACTCTATTTCTGCTGGCTTAGATTATCCCGGAGTTGGTCCAATGCACTCGCATTTATACCAAACAAAAAGAGCAGAATTTTACTCTGCAACAGATGATGAAGCTATGGCTGCTGGTTTAGAGCTTACACAATTAGAAGGAATTATTCCTGCTATAGAAAGTAGCCATGCATTAGCCGTTTTTGAGCATAAAAAATTTAAACCAGACGATATTGTTGTCATCAGTTTATCTGGTCGTGGCGATAAAGATTTAAATAATTACATAGAATACTTTAAACTGTAAAATAGTATTAAGTACAAAGTAATGAGTATTTAGAGAATAGCCTTTATACTTAGTACTTTAAACTAACTACTTAATACTCAATACTGATTACTATAATGACAAACAGAATACACAGCAAATTACAAGAAGATAAAAAGTTATTATCTATATACTTTACAGCAGGGTACCCATCATTAAATGATACTGTAAAAATTATAGAAGATTTAGAAAAAAGCGGTATTGATATGATAGAGATAGGGTTACCGTTTAGTGATCCTTTAGCAGATGGCCCTACAATACAGGATAGTTCTACTGCTGCTTTAAAAAATGGCATGACTACCGAAATACTTTTTAAGCAATTAAAAGACATTCGAAAATCGGTTACCATACCATTAATTATTATGGGATACTTTAACCCTGTATTGCAATATGGTGTAGAAGCTTTTTGTAAAAAATGTCAGGAAATAGGGATTGATGGATTAATACTACCCGATTTACCATTAGATGTATATCAGGATAAATATGAGGCTACATTTAAAAAATATGGGCTCGTAAATGTTTTCTTAATAACACCGCAAACCAGTGATGAACGTATACAACAAATAGATGCTGCATCGGATGGCTTTATTTATATGGTAAGTTCCGCAAGTGTTACAGGCTCTCAGAGTGGTTTTGGAAATACCCAAGAAGATTATTTTAAAAGAATTGCTAACATGCAATTAAAAAACCCTCAAATTGTTGGGTTTGGAATAAGCAATGCCGAAACTTTTAAACAAGCTACAAAAACAGCAAAAGGAGCTATTATTGGTTCTGCTTTTATAAAATGTATCACTAAAGATGGTGTATCTGGTATCAAAAACTTTGTAAAAAATATTAGATAATATTACATAACATTTTAATAAAGCCTATAAATTACATTAGACAGCATAATGTAATTTATAGGCTTTATTTTTTATTACAGTTATGATTGTAAAAAACCACCTATTCCTTTATTACTATAATTACAAACAAGCAAATACCACTTACCTTATTTAATTATCTTTTCACAATATCTTTTTAATTATTGTTCAGTTTTTGTAGAGTAAGCTAGTTAAAAAATAACATGCTTATTTTCTAATTTTATAAAAACATAACCCAAACATTATATAATTATCAAAAAAATATACTCATTAAACAAAAAAGCATAATTATATAAATAATAAAATCCTTAAAATTACGACTAATTAAAAACTAACTAATTAAATCAATACTTAATATCAAATTAAAACAATTGCTATGATTAAAATTAGATTACTATTATTAATTTCTTTTTTCACTTTTACATTTTCATGTTCTAGTGATAGTCCTGAAATGGAAAAAGAAGAACCAGAAACAAGTGTAGAAACACCAGAAGAACCAAAAGAAGAACCTGAGGAGCCTGTAGAACAAGGTCCAAACCCACCAGATACGGGTAACGAATGGAGCGATGTTGAAATTCCTGCCAATGCTGGTGATAATAAAGTATGGGAATTACAAGAAGATATATCCGATGATTTTGAATATACTTTTGATGCTACTACATCTAGAGCTAATTTTGGAGGAGGAAAATGGTATAACAGATATCATGATCAGCCAAGTGGACAACCAAATAATTGGACTGGGCCTGGACCAACCATCTGGAAACACGAAAACACTACTGTTTCTGATGGTAATTTAAGGTTAATAACTAGTAGAGTAGCAGGCGAAACTAAATCTTATAATGGCTCTAACGGTACCTTAACTGACAAAGCAACAAGATTAGGTTGTATTACCTCAACAAAAAGAGTTAAATATCCTGTTTATGTAGAAACTAGAGTAAAAGTTGCAAATGCATTTTTTGCTTCAGATGTATGGATGCTTAGTCCGGATGATACACAAGAAATTGATATTTTAGAAACATACGGAGCTCAAAATCCGAGAAATGACCAAGCTTGGTTTAGTGAAAGGTTTCATATAAGTCACCACGTTTTTATAAGAGATCCATTTACAGATTATCAACCTAAAGATGCTAGTACTTGGCAAAAAGTAGAGGGTTATCCTTTTTCATCAAGTGATTGGGTACGTATTGGGGTTTACTGGAAATCTCCTACCGATTTGGAATATTATATAAATGGTGAGCTAGTGAAAGTAATGGATAATTTAGATAATGCCAATGGTAAAGATGGCATAGATCCATTAGGGTATACATCTGCCTCTGCTCCTCCTAATACTTCTGATAGAACAGGATTAAGTAAAGAAATGGATATTATTATAAATACAGAAGTTCAAAACTGGAATGCTGAAGCTGGTAGAATGCCAACAGATGAAGAAATTGCAAATTCTCCTGAAGACCATACTTTTAAAGTAGATTGGATTCGTGTTTACAAACCAGTAGATGCTAATTAAGAAATTGTAAAAACAAATTTAATAAGCCATTAAAATAAATTTTAATGGCTTATTTTTTTAGACTGTAGCTAATAGCTCTTTTGATTTTTTTATAATTAATCTATTTTGCCTATAACTAGATTTTGTCATTGTTTCAGATTCCAAAATAATTTCATCTAACACTTCTTTTGCCTTCTCTTTTTCTACATTTCTAATAAAGAACTTGGCTAATTCTAATCTTTCTTGGTAATTTTTATAAGGCGCATCAAATGCAATTAAATACTTTTTAGCCTTAACAACACTTCCTTCTTTTTCTAAAGCTAAAGCATATAAAAATGCTGCTCTAGATTTATTAAACTTCGTATTATCTACAATCTTTTCTGCTGTTTCTATAGCCTTATTAAACTGTGAAGAAAAATAATAAGCTTCTTCCAATTTAGAAAGCACATAAAAATCTTTTTCAAAAACATCTTTTAATGAGGCTTGATAGTTTTCAATAGCCTTATCATAGTTATTTACTTCTAGATAAGCATCTGCTAAAGCAACCTGATTCTCAAAACTATTAGAGAACTTAAACTTTTTTTCTAAATCGGTTATTTTCTTGGTAGGATTAATTACAGATGTTATACCCTCTTGCACTATATCTAAATCTCTTTTTTGAAAAACATTAGCAAAAAGATAAATTACAGAACCTATAACAGGCACAAAAAAGATAACAAACATCCAATAATATTCGTTTCTATTGGCGTAACAATGGTAAATACAATACCCCTGCAAAGCAATTATAAAATAGTAATACATGCCTCTAAAATATTAATTAAAATTCATAAATAAGAAATATAATTGTCCTAGATATATTCATCATTAAAGATTAATATGAATAAAACTATTTTATACAATTATTATATAATTTAACTAATTCAATAATATCCATATTCTTTAATTCTTTAATCTTATAATTATTAATTAAACTAGGGCACTCACTAAGGTAATCTCTAACACAACCTTTGAAAGATTTAGTGTGACTATATCTTGGTTTTAAAGGAAAAGCTTTGTTTTTTTCTTTCTTCCAAATCCAAAACTCATTAGATGTATATCCTGGAGTTATAAATCCCCCATTAGCACCTGCTGCTCTTACCATATTAAAAGCCAATAACGGCACTTTATCATCATAAATAATAAAAAAAAATGCTTTTTTACATGGTTTATCAACATTTAAGGAATATATAACTTCAGAATTAGAAAATATTATACTATCAACCTCCCTTGCTTTGTATGTCTCCTTCTTTCCTCCTTTATTTGTTTTCCAATAGTAAACCCTAGGCTTCTTTTTTTGAATACCCGCGTATACAGTAGATAAACGACAATATCCCTTTAAAACTTTTCCATTACTTAAAAAAATGGAACCGTCTTTGCGTCCATTATTCTGACCATAGATAGAAAAATTAATAATAAAAAATAATAGAGTAAGATATTTCATATAAATTAAGATAATATTGGTAACATGTACAGATATTAAAAATAACAAAGCCTAAAAATACAATTAGTTTAAAAATATACTCCATTAAAACTAACTAATATAAATAACTTACATACTAAAAAGCCCTTAACAATTACTTGTTAAGGGCTTGCAAAAAAATATTGCTTAATACTATGCCGAATTACGACTTGTATTAATATTACCGTATAAAGAACGGGTAACTATTTTCTCGTACAATTCTTTAAAAGAAGCATCTGCTCCTATTTCTTTTAAAGTATATTAGTGAGAATTAAGTTTTAATAAACTAAAGACTACTACTATTTTTATTACTTTATTAATACATCTGCAGTTACTTGTAACGGTTGTTTCTTTTGTTTTTTAAAGACCAAGCTTGTCCATTTCTTCTTTTTCATATCTACTATCTTCTGCAGGATACCTAAGTTTACTCCCATATTTTTCAGAATCTTTTGCAATTGCCCATATTAAACTTTCACCTGCATAATTAGGAATAACATCAAAAATAGGGTCTTTAAAAGCATCATCGGCTGAAATCACATTCCAACCTTTAGATTTAAACATAGCAATTAAGTCATCGATGAAAAGTGCAGCCGAGAGATTGTGATGCAATAGAAGCGTATGATTAATATGTCTGCCAGTGAGTTCATAAGATAATTTTTCATAGTAGTTGGAACGTGAAAATATATGCTTTAAATAAAAATCTTTAAAAGTGTCAATATTTGCCTTAGGATTATCTTTAAGTTTCTTTCTTAATCGACTATCTATATACCAATCAGAGCAATCAATTGTTACATGTCCATTTTTATACTCATAAAATTTCAGAATTTGTCGAATACTATCAATTTTTGTCTTTGTATTACCTTCTTTTAGATAAGGAAATCTAAAGAGCTTAATATAGTTTGTATACGTGCTAATTAAGGAATCAGCTTTTAATAGTTCTATTTTAAAATCTTCTGCATTGATACCTTTTTTATTAAAATTTGGATGTGAATAGGTGTGATTGGCTATTAAGTGCCCTTTGTTATTCCAAGTTTCTAGTAAGTACTTCCCTTTATCAGTTGTTTTGTCATCAGTTGTCACAAAAAAAGCTGCTTTTATATTTGCTCTTTCCAAAGAGCTTAAAATCATATTATTCCATTCTTCAAATTCATAGCCCCCTCGATTTGATATGCTCCCGTCATCAAAAGTTAAACTTACTGTTGGCTGTGCTACAGTAATTAACGAAAATAAAAGTGCTAAAGTTATAATGATATACTTCATAGTTTTAACGTATCTTTTTTGTTTTTAAGTTAATCACAAATTTTCTGTGCGTATTTATAAATCCTGAATTTTCATAAAATAGTTTTGTTGCATCTCTTTTTAAATTAGATGTAACCTCAAGTTGATTTATTCCCTTTTCTATTAAAATTACTTTTAGACTATTAATTAAACTTTGTCCAATTCCTAAATTTCTATAGCTTTCAGTGACAAACAATTCTTGAATCTCTCCAATTAATGAACAATGGTGTAATAAATATTGAGAATGACAACTTATAAACCCAACAGCTACTTTTTCAATACGAGCAATTAGGTAAATATTATTTTCGCTAGAGATATTTTCTGAAAAAATTTTTTTGAACTTTTTTTTATCGAATGACTTTTTTTCTAAGAGAGATACAAAACTATAAATATCACTTAAATCATTAATGTCAACTTTATCAATTACTATATTTTGATTATTATTCATTGTTAGTATATAAATACCTTAGTCCGTTAGTAAAACCAACTCCAAATATTGTTCTATGAGTTTCATTTTCCTTTATCTCTGACTTTAATTTTAGTCCAGAAATATTTTTGTCTTCTAAAATTTTAACAAACTCAAGTTGATGGTCATCTATTCTTGGTTCTAACTCTCCTGATGCCATGTATAATTTTGTTTTATGTGAAGTAAATTCCATTTCTTTTAATTCCTTGATTAATAGTTTTTCTTTAAACCATAAAGAAGGGCTTAAAACTAAATACTTATTAAACATATGAGGTCTTTTTAAAAAAGTATATGTTCCAAAAAGTCCTCCAAATGAATGTCCATAAATGGCTGTTTCATTTTCTTGAGTTCTAAAATTTTTATTGATGTATGGGAATAATTCAAATTCTATAAAATCACAAAAGAGCGATGCGCCTCCAGAAGGTAATGGAGTATGATATGGCTTAAGATTTTTGTCAACAATCGGTGTTAAATCTCTACTTCTAAGTTTATAAAAATTTTTGTAATCTGTGTTGTATGCAATTCCAACGACTATAATTTCAGGAATAAGTTTATCCTTTATAAGCCTTTGAACTATGTAACTTATTCCACCAAAGTTTGTTTCTGCATCAGTTACGTATAATACCGGATATTTCTTTTGCTTATTTTTCTTGTAGTTCCTTGGGAAATAGATTTTAATTTGATATTTCTGACTATTATATTTTGATGTTAGATTTTTAACAGTTGTATTTACAAGTGAAACCTCTAATTCTTTATCTAAAAGTTTTTGATATTTATTTTTAATTTCAGACAATTCCTTTTTTAAATGTTCATTCTCTTCTTTTAAATTCGGTTTTTGCCCATAGCAGCTAGTTATAATGAAAAATAATATGATTAAAGATTTATTCATTTTTTTAGATATATTTTTAAGTTATTAGCTCAAAAATAACGGAGCTATTTTATAATTACTTATAAAATCTTGCTGTTTATATTTTTTTTCTGAATTGAGACGGAGAATACCCCACGTATTTTTTAAATGTATTAGAAAAGTAGGATATATTATCAAAACCGCAAGTAATGGCTATCTCAAAAATTGAATCTTTTGAATATCTGAGTTTGTCTTTTGCTTTTGCAATACGAATATTTGTTAGGTAATTATTAGGAGTATACCCGTTAATCTCAGTAAATAGTCTATGTAAATAATATTTGCTAATTCCAATGTCTTTACTAATTGTGTCAAGAGAAATATCTTTAGAAATATTATCATCTAAATATTCTTTAGCTTGTGTAACCAATTTATACAGCTCTTGTTTTGTGTTGTGTTTAACAATTTTTAAACTATTAAAATTGTTATCAATCGCAATTTGTTGTTGAATAATGAGCTCAGAGATGTTAATGAACAAATCATCCATTTGTTGTTTTAAGAAAAAAGGATTGTGCTCATATAAGTAAGCTATTTTATTGAGCAAATTACTAATGTTGCTATTTGACGTATTTTGAATTACTTCTAGAAATTGAATAGAAGAATTAGCATTTGTTTCATAATGGTATACTTCATTCATTAATTTTTTTGATAAGAAAAATGATAAGCCTCTAGTTCCGCTTTTTGCTTCAGATGTAATGTTACTTCCATTATTCAAAATTAAATATTGATTTTTTGAAACTTTAATATCTTGATTATTATAGTTGTAGTATTTTACCCCCTCAATAACATGTTTTATTGTATAGGTAGATTTATAAGAAACAGAAACATCTTTTTTGTGATTTGAATACAATATTTTGTTCTCTAACTGATTTAGAAAAGGAGAGGTTAATGCTAATTCTTCAAGTTTTATTTTCAATATTATTTTTTTAATGCAAGGTAACGGTCTCGACTATGATTTATATATAAAACGTAGCGTACAAAAAAGCACTCCCTTTTCAGATAAACACAGAATAATTTTATGTATTTTGTTTTTAGCTTATTAATTTTAATAGGCTAAATTTTAAATTTAGCGGTCTTTGTAAATAATTATAAACTTCTAGGCTTAACACCTGAACCCGTATTAATTATAGCATCGTTGGGCGCAGTATGTTTAATATTCAATTTTTAATGTTTCTCCTTCTAAGAACTTTCCTTTTGATTGTGAAATTTTTAGTTTTTGTTCAACCGAAATACCAATAGTTTCTCCATCTTTTAATGTAACATTATAAGCTACAACATAATGAGCTTTATTCTATATTTATTATTTTAATTTTAATTTCATCATCTTTATTTCTTATCGTTAAAGCAATTTTTGGTTCGTTCGGAATTTTTGTCAATCTTATAACCTCACCATTAAGGTACTTTTTATACTCAATTAATTCTTCATCTATATTTTTATTGAAAATATCATGCTCATGCATACTTTCTTTAAAATACTCTTTTTTTATTTTTATAACTCCTAAACCTTTAAAACTGTTCGCTACAAATAATTTGTTACCATCAATAAGAATATCATTAAAGCTCCATTTTCCTTTATAATCTGTTGAAATTGCAAAACTCTTTAATAAATTCAAATCTGAGTATAGAGTAATGTGTTCACTGCGAGTTCCCCAATTCATTGATGTGGATAGTAATCCTAAATAATTTTCCGTAATTCTAGCCTTATGAATGCTCTCATAACTACTATTTGATTTAAGCATTTTAGAATGAGAATACTCTAGCCTATCTGTTAAATTTAATTTGTAGTATAAAATGTATTTCGGTATAATAATATTGTCAACTGCTATAAGTAAACTATCATTTACAACTAAATCGTCAACTGCTTTTCCGTAGGACATTACTTCTTTTGGGATTTTTAACTGATACCATTTTTTATTTTTAAAATGATATTGTACTAATAATTCCTGTCCCATTTCACCACCCAGAAAAAGGTTGTGTTGATTTATTAATATGGTCTTAGGCTTAATATCAAAGGGAATTGAAAGGTTTGTTTCTTTCGAAGTATAGATATCAAAAAGTCGAATTTCATTTTTCATAGTATCCAAAATAACAACCCTTTCTTTTTGATCAGTTGCAAGAATAGATTTCTTAGATACCGAAAATATTTTTAATTCGTTGATTTGGTTATTCTGGAAAGAATTTATCGAATATGTTTTTTTGTTTTTTTGTAACAAGAATAAATCTCCGTTTTTCAATCCGTTTTGCCCAAATACTGCTTGAAATGAAAAAATTATTATCAAAGTAAAAATTATTTTTGTCATATCTTTTTTTGATTTTCAATTAACTCATTAATAACCACATTATTTACTACAATTAAATATATAACATTTGTTGGAAAAAGTAAAAACACCCCTTAATTAACATATAAAGCACCTATAAAAAAAAGCCCTTAACAATTACTTGTTAAGGGCTTGTAAAAAAATATTACTTAATACTATGCCGAATTACGACTTGCATTAATATTACCGTATAAAGAACGGGTAACTATTTTCTCATACAATTCTTTAAAAGAAGCATCTGCTCCTATTTTTTGTAGTGCATATTGCTGTATTACTAGTAATGGCAATACAATATTTTCTCTAATTTTTATAGACTCACGAGAAAGCACTTCTTTTTCCATTAATATTTCTGAATCTGAAATAAGTAATAACATTTCTTTAGATAACTCGTACTCTGCTTGTAAAATTTTCCAGAAATCGCCATACTCCTTATCTTCTTTCATATAACTAGTAAGCTCAAAGTAACATTTAGAAAGCGACATCATACTATTAGACATTAAAGCTCTAAAGAAAGGTACTTCTTTATACAATGCTTTTACTTGTTCTATTCTGCCTTGGTCTTTCATAGCTTTAATAGCCGTTCCTAAACCAAAATAGCCTGGTACATTTTGCTTTAATTGGCTCCAAGACCCTACAAATGAGATAGCACGTAAATCTGATAGTTCTAATTTTGCTTTATTTCCTCTTTTTCCCGGTCTACTACCTATGTTTGCTTTACCATAATATTTAAGCGTACTCATATTTTCTAAGTACGGCATAAATTTATCGTGATGTTTTAAAGCATCGTATTTTGCAAAACTAAGCTCAGATAATTCTTCTATTAAATTTCTAGCATCATTAGTAATTACATTATCGTCTCCAAATAAATTATTAGATAAACCTG
This sequence comes from uncultured Cellulophaga sp., assembly GCA_947492955.1. Lineage (GTDB taxonomy): Bacteria > Bacteroidota > Bacteroidia > Flavobacteriales > Flavobacteriaceae > Cellulophaga. Next base: position 268,105 of record CANLOV010000003.1, read on the forward strand.
CTGTTATTAATTGCTCACAGTTATAAACAAACTGTTCTTTAGTACCGTAAGTACTTGTAATGGTTTGCCCTTGGATTGTTAATTGTATTTCGTTATTTGCTATACCTTGTGTTTGCGCAGCATAGAAACGGTGTGTTTTTCCTCCTCCACGTGCTGGTGGTCCTCCACGGCCATCAAAAAATATGGCTTTAATATTATTTTTAGCACAAACACCAGATAAACTTTCTTTGGTTTTTAAAATAGACCAGTTTGCTTTTAAATAGCCCCCATCTTTAGTACCATCCGAAAAACCAAGCATAATCGTATGCACATTATCTCTTTGGTTTATATGCGCCATGTACTCTGGAGTATTAAATAACTTCTGCATGGTATCTTCTGCACCATCCATACCATCCATGGTTTCGAACAACGGAACAATATCAAAAGTAATAGCATTAGCATCCCAACCTGTCCATCTAAATAATCCGTAAACAAATAATACAGAAAATATATCTTCAGAATTACTTATAATATATCTATTACAGCCTTCTTCTCCATTCTTTTCCTGAATTGCTTGTAACTGACTAACATTTTTTACAGTATCTCTTACTACACCTTCTTCTAAATCTTCTAAAGATATCTTAAGGTTCTTATGTAAAAGAATATCTACCAATTCTTCTTCTTTAAGCTCTGATAGGTTTTCTTTAATAAGGTTATTCTGTTGTAATATTTGCGTTACTGCTTTGGTATGTACACTGTGATCTTGTCTAATATCTAAATTAGCAAAGTGCGTTTTAAAAATTTTAACTTTATCTATAAAATGATCTAAATCTGCTAAATATAAACCATGAAATTTTTCTACGATAATAGTTCTAATTTTCTCTAATGGTGCTATAATATCATTGTAACTAACATGTTTATTAGGGTTAAACATAGCATCGTACAATTGAGCACGTAAGCTACTAACAAACTCTTGCACCTCACTAAAAGTTAACTTTTTTTGTAACTTCTTTAAATCGTTATAATAACATTTCATTAATGTTATACGCAATTCATCTGCCACTTTACTTGTAATATCTGCTGTTACAAAAGGGTTACCATCTCTATCTCCACCAGGCCAAAATCCTAATTTCATGATATTATGGTTCTCAAAAGGCAGCTCTGTATTACTGATATTTTTCTTTATGTAGGCATATAAATCTCCAACAGCATCATAATACACATTTCTTAAGATATGTATAATATTTTTAGCCTCGTCTACAGGAGTTGGCTTTTTAGAATTAATAAGCGATGTTAAACCTAATTGTTGTAGAGTTACATCTACCTCATCTATCTTATCATCTAAAATTAATGTTCTTAATTCTGATATAATATCTAATACAGCTGGTGTATAAAATTGTGTTGGGTGAGCCGTAAATACCAATCTTGCACTAAAGGTTGATAATTTTTCTGCTATTTTATCCCAACTTTTATTTTTATCGATTAACTGAAAATAGTCTTTTATAGATAAATTACTTGTATGTTGGTATATTTTTGGGAATGCAGCATCTTCTACACTATCATACAAAACAACCTGACGTTCTACGTACTGAATAATACGAAACATAAAATCTATTTGATCCTTTTCGGAATCAATAGCCAAGTAGTTTTTAAAAAATACGTCTAAAATTTCCTTTGGGCTTTTACCCGATTTTAGTCCTTTTTGACATTGGTCTAGCATTAAAGGAATTACCATACCAACATTCTCTATGTTACGGTAAGGTAAATTTAAAAACAGGCTGTTATAAACATTAAATTTGTTATTAACCGATTTTTTAAATTCCTTTAATCGTGAAGTCTGCTTCATATTCTCTTTTACTTTTATATAAGTTAATGGTTTTAATTTTTATACATACGCTTTTGTGTAATACCATTAAGCGTAAAAAAACCCTGAGCAAAATTAATTAATCTAAGGGTTCTTTAAAAATTCTATTTTAAAACAAGTACTAAATCTTCTGCATTTACTAATGAACCTGCTTTTAATTCTATACTTTGTACTACTCCTTCTTCTGTTGCTGTAACAGATGTTTCCATTTTCATGGCCTCAATAATAAATAAAGGCTGATTTTTCTTAACCTCTTGCCCCTTTTTTACCAATACGTTAGATAATAATCCTTGTAATGGCGCTCCTACCTCCTTATCGTTAGAAGCATTTGCTTTTTTATTTTCTACTTTAGTTACTTTAATAGCAGTATCTTTTACCACTACATTTCTTAACTGCCCGTTTACTTTAAAGAAAATACTAACATTACCCGCTTCATCTGGTTCTCCTTTTAGCATTAGAGAAACTAAAATATTTTTCCCTCTGTCTAATTCTACCATAATTTCTTCTCCTACTTCCATTCCGTAGAAAAAGTTTTTGGTAGGTATATTCATTACATTACCATACTTAACATGCTTGTTATAAGCATCGGTAAATACTTTTGGATATAGTTTGTAAGACAAGAAATCTGTAATTTCTAACTCGCGCCCCATTCCTTTTTTAAACTTTCTTTTGAAAGATTTAAACTCATTATCAAAATCTATAGGCTCTAAATGCGCGTTTGGTCTTTCTGTAAATGGCTGTTCGTCTTTTAAAACAATTCTCTGTAGCCTTTCTGGGAAACCACCAAATGGTTGTCCTAACTCTCCTCTAAAGAAACTCTTTACAGATTCTGGAAACGATATATCTTCTCCTTTTTCTAAAACATCGGCTACCGTTAAGCTATTACTAATCATATATTGCGCCATATCGCCAACCACTTTAGAGCTAGGCGTTACTTTTACAATATCTCCGAACAACTTATTTACTTCGCCATACATTTTTGTTACTTCTGGGAATTTATCTTCTAAACCTAAAGCAATGGCTTGTCCTTTTAAGTTAGAATATTGCCCTCCTGGTATTTCGTGGTTATATACTTCTCCCGACCCCGATTTTAAACCAGACTCAAAAGAATAATAATAACTACGTACAGTTTCCCAATAATTAGAATATTCTGCTAATTTTTCTGCATTTAAATTATTCTCGCGCTCTGTATAGCGCAACATTTCCATTACAGAATTAAAGTTAGGCTGTGATGTTAAACCAGAAAGTCCACCTAAAGCAACATCTATAACATCTACTCCTGCTTCTACTGCTTTTAAATACATCGCAGCTTGTGTAGCAGACGTATCGTGCGTGTGTAAATGTATTGGTATATTTAACTCTGATTTTAATGCTGATATTAGTTCAAAAGCGGCATTTGGTTTTAATAAACCTGCCATATCTTTTACGCCTAAAATATGTGCTCCTGCATTTTCTATGTCTTTAGCCAACTGTACATAATACTTTAAATCGTATTTTGTTTTAGTTGGGTCTAAAATATCTCCTGTATAACAAATAGAACCTTCTGCTAATCCGCCTGTTTTTGTTCGTACATGTTCTATACACGGTGCTATAGACTTCATCCAGTTTAGTGAATCGAAAATACGGAAAACATCTACTCCTGTCTCCCATGATTTCTCTACAAACTTCTCTATTAAATTATCTGGATACGCTTTATAACCTACACCATTAGAACCTCTAATTAGCATTTGCAATAATACGTTTGGCATTGCTTTTCTTAAGCTTGCTAAACGTTCCCATGGGTTTTCTTGTAAAAAACGAAGACATACATCAAAAGTTGCTCCTCCCCATACTTCCATACTAAATATTTCTGGGTGATTTTTAGCATAACCTTCTGCCACTTTTAGCATATCTACCGTACGCATACGTGTTGCTAATAAACTCTGATGCGCATCTCGCATAGTAGTATCTGTAAAATGAATTTTCTTTTCATTTTTTAACCACTCTGCAAATTTTTCTGGTCCAAGTTCTGTTAACATATCCTTAGTCCCTTTTGGGTAAGGATCAAACTTAGGGTAAGCAGGTATTATTGGTTTAGAAAAAACACGACTATTGTCTTTTTTCTTTACATCCGGATTTCCGTTTACAATAATCTCCCCTAGAAAATTTACTAATTTATTACCCCTATTTTTAGGTTCTTTTATTTGAAATAAACTAGGCTCGTTCTTAATAAAATTAACGGTTACTTTACCATCTCTAAAAGTATCGTGCTTTAGAATATTATCTAAAAATGCCATATTGGTTTTTACACCACGAATACGGAATTCTGCTAACGCTCTACGCATTTTTTTACATGAACCTTCTAATGTTCTACTAATAGCAGAAACTTTTACTAACATAGAATCGAAGAAAGGAGAAATAACAACCCCTTGGTATACACTACCCGCATCTAATCTTATTCCTAAACCAGATGCACTTCTGTAAGTTGTAACTACACCATAGTCTGGTTTAAAATCGTTGGTAGGGTCTTCTGTAGTTATTCTACATTGTAATGCGTACCCTGTTATAACTACTGACTCTTGACCTTTTATATTGATTTCATCGTCTGATAATTTATACCCAGCTGCTATATACAACTGTGTTTTTATCAAATCGATATTGGTTATCATTTCGGTTACCGTATGTTCTACTTGTACTCTTGGGTTTACTTCTATAAAATAAATACTACCATCATCATCTACCAAAAACTCTACCGTACCAATGTTATTATAGTTTACGGCTTTACAAATATCTACAGCGTATTTATATAAACTGTCTTTTGTTTCTTGTGGCAAGCCAAAAGAAGGTGCAAATTCTATTACTTTTTGGTATCTCCGTTGTACAGAACAGTCTCTCTCAAATAAGTGTACGATATCTCCATGCGCATCTGCAACAATTTGTACTTCTATATGCTTTGGATTTTGAACATATTTTTCTAAAAAAACAGTATCATCTCCAAAGGCATTTAAAGATTCTCTTTTGGCTTCTGGATAAGCTTTTCTAAGTTCTTGCTCCGATGTTATTACACGCATTCCACGGCCACCGCCACCAGAAGCTGCTTTTAACATAACTGGATATCCAATAACTTCTGCTTCTGCCAAAGCAATATCTATATTATCTAAATCTTTTTCACTACTACGAATAATAGGCACATTATTAGCAACAGCTACATCTTTTGCCATTATTTTGTCTCCTAGAGCTTTTAAGACAGATACTTTAGGTCCCACGAAAATAATTCCGTTTTCTTCACATCTTTCGGCAAATTCAGCATTTTCAGATAAAAAACCATACCCAGGATGTATGGCATCTATATCATTATCTTTCGCAATTTTTATAATAGCATCTATATCCAAGTAAGGTTTTAAAGGCTCATGGTCTTCACCAATTTGGTAGCATTCATCGGCTTTGTAGCGGTGTAGTGAGTAACGGTCTTCGTAGGTATACATTCCTACGGTTTTAATCCCCATTTCTACACAAGCTCTAAATATTCGGATGGCTATCTCTCCCCTATTTGCTACTAAAACCTTTTTTATTTTCATGCTATTTTTTGCCTTAAAATTCTAATGAATAAAAAATATTGAAAAGAATGAATTTTCAATTTGCAAAATTACAGTTTTTGAGCATGGGTAACAATAGCCCTACTGTATAAAAAAAAAGTATTTTGTTATAAAAAAACAGCTTTTACCGCCTGTTTTTTCAATATAACTTAAAAAAGAAGGGTAAAAAAACAATTATCTCACAAAAACAGGCTCATTTTCTTTTAACGTATGTTCCTTACTAAACATATACTCATCTAAATTAAAACCTCTAATATCTTCTAAAGTTTTTGCATTAGTATCTAGTATATAACGAACCATTGAACCTCTTGCTTTTTTTGCAAAAAAACTAATTACCTTTAATTTGTCGTTTTTCCAATCTTTAAAAACTGGAGTAATTACAGACACTTTTAAGGCTTTTGCATCAATAGCACTAAAATATTCGTTACTAGCCAAGTTTACAAATACCTCGTTTTCTTCTAGCTCATTATTTAAATGAGCCGTTAATTGTTTTTTCCAGAAATCATAGAGGTTTTTATTTTTTCCAAAAGCCAGTTTTGTTCCCATTTCTAAACGATATGGCTGCATTAAATCTAATGGTTTTAAAACCCCATAAAGTCCAGATAAAATACGTAAACTGTTTTGTAATGCATCTAATTTATCTTCCGAAATACTATATGCGTCTAAACCTGTATATACGTCACCATTAAATGCATACACCGCTTGTCTTGCATTTTCTGCTGTAAAAGGAACCGAAAATTCCTGATTACGTTCCCAATTTAATTGCGCCAATTTATCGGAGATATGCATTAATTCCGAAAGGTCTTTTGGCTTTTTTTTCACCAATACCTTATTTAATTTTACAGCTTCTTCTATAAAATTTGGCTGCGTAAATTGTTTCGTTGGCAATGGGCTTTCGTAATCTAATGACTTAGCTGGTGATATTACAATTTTCATAGTATTTCTTATTTAAATCCAAGTTTTTCTTTTAAAAGATTATATCCAAACCATAAGCAAGAGCTATCATTAATCTTATAATTTTCTGTATTTGAAATAATTTTATAACTATCTGAATTTGTGCAACCTGCATTTGGCCTATTCATTAACTTTAATTTTTTCTCAAAAAACACTAACTCATTTTTTCTTGCTTCACTTAGTATCATTGTTTGTTTTTTCTCCCTATTCTCTTTAAGAATAAGATAAGCTTTTCCTTTTTCAAAAACTAACTCAATACTCTCTTCTTCCCTATGAAAACAACCCATTGAAAAAAATTGCAAGATCCATTTCTCTTTAGCTTTAAAACTTTTTTCTACAGATGTATCAAATTCATAATCTTTAAATTTATCTTCACATATCCTATGCTCATTATTTGCTTTATTAAGCTTAATAATTGTATCTATTTTTTGTTTAAAGATGTTTTCTGTTTCTATTCTAACATCTGTTTTATCAGTTATAAAATAAAAATCTCCAGGTAAATCTCCTTTTTTAAATTCAATTTTTTGATTTGAATCATTATCATAGATTGTTACAGGTATCGAATCATATCCATTATTTATCATCCCAATATGATTCCTTTTACAATTATAAAAAGTTAATGAATATTTTGTTTGGGCAAATGATGAATTATAAATTCCGAAGAAAATAGAGCATAAAATAAAAAAAGTATTTTTTCTCATAATTTTATTTTTCAAATAAATCCCAGTCATCATATCAAAAATAAGATAGTTTCTTTTGATTAGGTAAAGAATAGAAAAAGAGTTTTATATGATATTATAATTAAAATCTATTTAAGATTGATTTAGCTTACCGTATTTTCTCCATTTTTCTACACATTCAGCAATATCGTCTGGAAGTTCAGAATTAAACCTCATAAACTCGTTAGTAACCGGATGTACAAAACCTAATGTTTTAGCATGCAAAGCTTGTCTTGGTAAAATCTTAAAAGCATTTTCTACAAACTGTTTGTATTTAGAAAAGGTTGTTCCTTTTAATATGCGTTCTCCTCCATAACGTTCATCATTAAATAATGTGTGCCCTATATGTTTCATATGCACACGTATTTGATGCGTTCTTCCGGTTTCTAACTTACAAGAAATAAGCGTTACATAGCCTAAACGTTCTATTACTTTATAATGTGTTACTGCCTCTTTACCCTGTTCTCCTTCAGGAAAAACTGCCATTTGAAGCCTATTTTTAGGGTGCCTACCAACATGCCCTTTTACCGTACCACTATCGTTCTCTACATTTCCCCAAACTAGCGCCACATATTCTCTTTCACTTGTTTTATCAAAAAATTGTTTTGATAAATGTGTCATTGCTGCTTCGGTTTTTCCAATAACTAAAAGTCCAGAAGTATCTTTATCTATTCTATGCACTAATCCAGGCCTATCGTCACTATTAGCAGGCAAATCTTTTACATGGTGTAATAATGCATTAATTAAAGTACCAGAATAGTTGCCATGCCCAGGATGTACTACCATCCCTGCTGGTTTGTTTACTACCATTAGCACATCGTCTTCATACACAACATTAATAGGAATATCCTCGGGCACTAATAAAAACTCATGCGGAGGGTGCTCAAACAACACACGTACTTCGTCTCCTGCTTTTACTTTATAATTTTGTTTTACAACAGCATCATTTACCCAAATACTTCCTGCTCTTGCAGCTTGCTGAATTTTATTACGTGTAGTATTCTCTAAAAAATTTAATAAAAACTTATCTACCCTAAGTGGTACCTGACCATTAGATGCTATCACCTTATGATGCTCGTAAAGTTCATCATCATTTAACTCTGGTCCGTATTCTTCTGCCATATATTATTCTGAGGCTGCTTTTATTTCTGCTCTACTTGTAACTGTTCCGTTACCACAAACAAGCTCTATTTTAGAAGTTTTAGGTAACTTATCTCCTGGTGAAATATTTTTACCTTTATATTTTATATAATACACCATATCCTTACCTAGCTCATCTATATAAGTAACTCTTTGCACATCTAAACCAACAGCTTTTAACATAGATGCCGCATTACGTTGTGTTACTTGTATAATTTTAGGAATGGTTACTTTTTTATACCCAGAAGGGTTTACAGTAACATATATTTTTCTATTTTCTTTAACCTTATTGCCCGCTGGCGGATTCTGTTCTATAATAGAAAACCTTGGATAGTTTGGATTATAATTTGCAGAATCTAATACCTGATATCGCAATTTATTATCCTCTACCACCTTACGCATATCGCTTACCGATAATTTAGATAAATCTGGCACTTCTACAAATTCACCATGGTTAGTAGTACTTTTTAACCAACTTAAAGTTAAAAATATTATAACTACAAGTATTAATAAGGCTAACCCAATTTGGATTAAGAAGCTTTTACTTTTTAAAAAATTTAGAAAATTCCGCATAACAAGTTTTATTGCAGTAGCAAATATATGAAACGTAATACTTTTTTCTTTACTTTAAAAAAATGATATTTGCTCTACTTACAAACTAAAATTAGGGAATAAACTAACATAGCTAATGAAAAAAAACATAGCCATTATAATGGGCGGTTACTCTAGTGAATATAAAATTTCTCTTAAAAGCGGTAATGTTGTATACAAACATTTAGATAAAGAAAAATTTAACACTTACAAAATACATATTCTAAAAGATAAATGGATTTATGTAAGTGATAGCAATGAGGAGGCCCTTGTTAACAAAGAAGATTTTAGCATAATTTTAAAAGGAGAAAAAATTAATTTCGACTGTGTTTTTAATGCTATTCATGGATCTCCTGGAGAAGATGGTCTATTACAAGCTTATTTTAAATTAATAAATATTCCTCAAACCTCTTGCGATTACTACCAGGCTGCTTTAACATATAACAAAAGAGATTTACTAAGCACTTTAAAACCTTATGGTATAAAATCTGCTGCATCTTATTACTTAAATCTTGGAGATATTATTAACGAAAATCTTATTGTAGAAAAAGTAGGACTTCCTTGTTTTGTAAAAGCTAATAAAGCGGGTAGTAGCTTTGGCATATCTAAAGTCTATAAAAAAGAGGAACTACAAAATGCAATAGAATTGGCCTATAAAGAAGATGATGAAATTATTATTGAAGCTTTTTTAGAAGGAACAGAAGTCTCTATAGGCGTAATAAAATATAAGGGAGAAACCAAAGCGTTACCTATTACAGAAATAGTTTCTGAAAATGATTTTTTTGATTATGAAGCAAAATACCAAGGAAAATCTAAAGAAATTACACCCGCAAGAATAACTCCAACCCAAGAAAAAAATGTTATTGAAGCTGCAAAAAAAGCTTACGACATTTTAAAAATGAAAGGCTACTCTAGAAGTGAGTTTATTTTTATAGGCGATGAACCTTACATGCTTGAAATGAATACAACTCCTGGTTTAACCGAAGAAAGTATTTTACCCCAACAAGCTAGTATTGCAGGAATATCTTTACCAGAATTATTTAGTAGCGCCATAGATGAGGCTTTGCAATAAAAAATAAGTATTTTTAACACTCAAAATTAACTCAAATAAAAGATGAGACGTGCTATTTTTCCTGGTTCTTTTGACCCTTTAACTTTAGGGCATAATGATATTATTAAAAGAGGTGTTACCTTATTTGATGAGTTAATTATAGCTATTGGTGTAAATGCCGATAAAAAATATATGTTCTCTTTAGAAGAACGCAAAAAGTTTATAACAGAGGCCTATAAAGACGAGCCCAAAATAAAGGTAACCACTTATGAAGGCCTAACCGTGCATTTTTGCAAAGAAATAAAAGCAAATTTTATTTTAAGGGGGCTTAGAAATCCTGCTGATTTTGAGTTTGAAAAAGCTATTGCACATACCAACAGAAGCCTTTCCGAAATTGAAACCGTTTTTTTACTTACCTCTTCCGGAAAATCCTATATAAGCTCCTCTATTGTTAGAGATGTAATTAGAAATGGTGGTGACTATACAGGATTAGTACCAAATACTGTTAAAGTAAAGTAATTAGTATTTTAAATTTATAAAAAAACAACTCAACTATTTAATAATTTGAGACCACTTCTTATACACATTTAATATAAATCACAACTGTTTTTACATTATTTACAACAATATTAGTGTATTTTCTTACAAAAATTATTAATTTAGTAAGAAATAGCCTATAAATATTGCAAAAGAACAAAACACATACGAATAGTTATTTAATTAAACAATTACCTGACGCTGTAGTATTTCTAAATAGAAAAATGGAAATAATTTATGCTTCAGATAAATTGTCTACTGATTTTGAACTAAGTACATCTAATGTTATTGGTGAAAACTTTTTTACCACATTCCCATACTTAAGCACACAATGCCAAAATGCTATTAGGGATAGTATTACAGGAAAAAACTACAAAGTAAAAAAAGAATATTATTTTAATAATGATGAAAGTTATAAGTGGGTAGAATGGTCTAGCGCACCTTGGTATGATGAGGACGAGAATATTATTGGAGTAATTGTTAAACTAGAGAATGTAGATGATACTACAAACATTGAATTAGAATTAAAAAAAACTAAGGATTTATTAGAAGAGACCGCAACTACAGGTAAAATAGGGACTTGGGAATATAAAATTAAAGAAGATATTTTAAAATGGTCTAATATGACCAAGCAAATCCATGGAGTATCTAACAACTATAAACCAAGTATACAAACAGCTATAAAATTTTATAAGAGAGGATATAGCCGTAAAACGATTAAAGAAAAAGTACAAAACTCTTTAAAAGATGGTAAACCTTGGTCCGAAAAATTACAAATAATCACCGCTGATGGCAGAGAAATATGGATTATTGCCTCTGGGAAACCTATATTTAAAAAGGATAAATTAATTGGTATTTTTGGAACTTTTAACGATGTAAATGATATTGTTAATTCAGAAATTAAAATAAAAAAAAGCGAAGAACTCCTTAGGACATTAATAGATCACTTACCTATAAACGTTTTTATTAAAGATATTAATTCTAAAAAAATAGTATCTAATAAACACGATACTATTTTTTCTAAAGTATTGGGATCAGATGAAGTTATAGGAAAAAATGATTTTCATTTTTGTGACGAAGAAACAGCTAAAAAAAATGTAAAAGAAGATCGGGAAGTTATTAATTCTCGTATTCCTGTATTAGCCAAAGAAAAGCTAATTATAAAAAAGGATGGCACAAAATCTATTATGCTTACCTCTAAAATTCCACTTATAGAAAACAATGGAGAGGTTAACAAACTAGTTGGGTTCAGCGTTGATATTACCGATATAAAAGAAAAAGAAAAAGAGTTAAAAAAACTAATAAATGTAACCTCTTTACAAAACGAACGATTAATAAATTTTGCGCATATAATATCTCATAATCTAAGATCACAAACTGCTAATTTTTCTATGCTTTTAGATTTTCTGGTAAAAGAAACAAACGAAATAGAAAAAAAGAGTATTACAAATATGCTCATTAGCACTTCTGAAAAACTACTAGATACACTACAAACTTTAAATGAAGTTGTTATTATTAATACTAATGTAACATTAGAAAAAAAGCCGATTTGTTTAAGTAATAAAATATCTAGTATAGAAAAAGAATTATTTCCTTTATTAAATAGCAATAAAGCTATTATAATAAATGAAGTTCCTAAAAGTGTTTATATAAATGTATCAGAAAATTATTTAGATGACATCTTAAAAAACATGATTGAAAATAGTGTTAAATACAAACACAAAGATAGATCTCCTATAATTAAATTATCTACTAAAAAAAATGAAGACTATATCACACTCAACATAGAAGATAATGGTATTGGTATAGATTTAAAAAAATACGGAGACAAAATATTTGGAATGCACAAAACTTTCCATAATAACAATGACACAAAAGGTATTGATTTATACATCATAAAAAATCAAATTGAAGCTATGAATGGTAAAATCACTGTATCAAGCATAGTAAATGAGGGGACTATATTTAATATTTATTTTAATGAAAAAGATTAATTCCATATACATAATTGACGATGACCCTATCACTGTTTTTGGAATAAAAAAAGTTCTAAGCACTATTGTATTATGTGATAGTATAACTACTCATATAAATGGTAAACTAGCCTTAGATGGTATAAACAATCTTATTTCAGAAAACAAAAATTTACCAGACGTTATTTTTTTAGATATTAATATGCCAGTAATGGATGGTTGGGAGTTTTTAGACGAGTTTATAAAAATACCTCTAGAAAAAAAAATAAAAATTAATATTGTTACCTCTTCTATAGATCCTTATGATAAAAAGAAAACAAATAGCTATAAGAAAAAAACGCATCATCCGATTTTCTACATTAACAAACCCATACAAAAAACAGAGGTAGAAGAAATAACTACCAAAACGCATTTAAAACCTTAAAAAAATGTAATTTTAAGGTTTTAAGCTACAACATGATACGTATTTTATCGCTTTTAACTGTTTTAATATTTTTTTCGTGTAAAACAGAAGAAAAAGAAAAAGAAACACCCTTTAAAACTCCATTTGAGATTTCTTCTGGTACAGAAACAGCTAGCTATAATGAAGTTATTGATTTTTACATGAAGTTAGCTAAAGAATTTCCAGAAATAAACATTCAAACCATAGGAGAAACAGACAGCGGTCTGCCTTTACATTTAGTAACTTATAATCCGGATGGTGATTTTAATTTTCAAAAAATTGGAACCAATAAAATTACTATTCTAATAAATAATGGTATACATGCAGGTGAGAGTGATGGTGTAGATGCCACTATGTTACTTTATAAAGATTTAGTATTAGAAAAAATAGATGCTCCAAAAAACACAATTTTAGCTACAATTCCACTCTATAACATTGGTGGGGCTCTAAATAGAAATTCTACAACAAGAGTTAACCAAAACGGACCAAAATCATATGGTTTTAGAGGTAATGCCCAAAACTACGATCTAAATAGAGATTTTATTAAATCCGAATCAAAGAATGCAAAAACTTTTGCCTCTATTTTTCATCTGGTAAAACCCGATATTTTTATTGATAACCATGTTAGTAATGGTGCAGATTACCAGTACACCCTAACACATTTATTTACACAACACAATAAGCTAAATGGAAAATTAGGAAACTACCTTCATAAAGAAATGATGCCTAAGTTAGAACAATTATTAAGTAATGATAACTGGGATATTACCCCTTATGTAAATGTTTTTAATGAAGTTCCAGAAAATGGATTCTCGCAATTCATGGATTCTCCAAGATACTCTACTGGGTATACTACATTATGGAACACATTAGGGTTAATGGTAGAAACACACATGCTAAAACCATACAAGCAAAGAGTAGAAGGCACCTATACCTTAATGAAAAAAATGATTGCTATTTCTGAAAAAGACAGAGAAAAAATTAAAAAATTAAGAGAAAGCTCTTTCCATACATATAAAGACCAAAAGTCGTATACATTACAATGGGCTATAGACAGCACAAAAACATCTACTTTAAATTTTAAAGGGTATAAAGCTGAAACAATAACAAGTGAGGTTACTGGCCTACCAAGGCTTAAATATGATACTAATAAACCATTTACAAAAAAAACAGAATATTACAATTATTTTACCCCTACAAGTACTATAGAAATACCTAAAGCATATATTCTAAAAAAAGGATGGAATAAAATAATTAATTTAATGACCTTAAATAACATTACATACCACACTATAAAACAAGACACCACTATAACAGTAGAATATTACAAAATAGACAGTTATGAAACTAAGAAAAACGCTTACGAAGGTCATTACCCGCACTACAATACTAAAATAAAAGCAACAACAAAGAACATTCGGTTTTCTGCAGGAGATTATTACATACCAACCAACCAAAAAGGTATGCGTTATATTATAGAAACACTAGAACCAGAAGCTGTAGACTCATTTTTTAACTGGAATTTTTTTGATACTATTTTACAACAAAAAGAAGACTTTTCCCCTTATGTTTTCGAGGATATTGCTTTAGACTTACTAAAAAACAATGAACAATTAAGAGACACTTTCTTATTAAAAAAGAATACAGATAAAAATTTTAATAGCGATTGGTACGCACAATTAAATTGGATTTATAAACATTCTAAGTATTACGAAGAAGCTCATTTACAATATCCTGTATACAGAATATTAAAAAACATGAGTTTTTCTATTGAAGAAGAATAAGGCTAATCCTCAAAAAGAATTTTAATATTTATATATGAATTTTCAAGAGCCTTAGCAATTTTCTTTGGGCCTTTCCATTTCACCTTTTCTATACCTTCTTTTTTTTGTCCTTTTAATTTTCCTTTATAAGAAGTTTTCATAGCAAACCAATGCACTTCTTTTAGCTTATAAACTCCATTTCTTTTAAACACATGGTAAGTTGTTTTTAAAAAATTTTCAATTTTTAAGCCTTGTACACCTGTCTCCTCCTCTACCTCACGTATAGCACATTCCTCAATCGTTTCTCCTTTATCTAATTTACCCTTAGGTAAATCCCACTTATCGTTTCTATAAATAAAAAGAACTTTACCTTTTTTATTTGTTACCACACCACCAGCCGCAGTAACTAAAGGAATTTTATTGGTAAACTTCTTTAAGATTTCTTCTTTATTTGGATGATAAATATAAGCTTGTTTTAATTTATTTTTAGATAATGCCTCAATAGCATCACCAATAGCATCACTATTTAACAAAAAATATTCATCATTTACAGTATCTGAGAGTTTATTTGTTAAAATCAAAGGAGCCTCATTAACAAAAACTTTATACATTTGCGCTATGGTTTTAAATAAAGATACTGCGAAAAAAACAGCAGAATTACTGCTACAAATTAATGCAATAAAATTGAAACCAGAAAATCCTTTTACATGGGCTTCTGGATGGAAATCTCCAATTTATTGCGATAACAGAATATTACTTTCTTATCCAACAATAAGAAACTACATTAGAGAACAAATAGCTAAACAAGTAGAAGCAATTTACGGCAAACCAGACGTAATAGCTGGTGTTGCTACTGGTGCCATTGGCATTGGCATGCTAGTTGCTGAGTATTTGGGATTACCTTTTATTTATGTACGTCCAGAGCCAAAATCTCATGGAAGACAAAACCAAATAGAAGGGCAATTAGAAGAAAACCAAACAGTTGTAGTTATAGAAGATTTAATTAGCACCGGAAAAAGTAGTTTAAATGCTGTTGATGCTCTAAAAAAAGGAGGAGCAAATGTAAAAGGAATGATTGCTATATTTACTTATGGATTTGATGTGGCAACAGAAAATTTTGAGAATGCAGCCGTAAAATTAAATACGCTTAGCGATTACAATCATTTAATAGAACAAGCGTCTGATACAAGTTATATAAAAGAAGAACAATTAAACACCCTACTTGCCTGGAAAAGTAATCCTGCAATTTGGAAACCATAAGTTATGCACATAGAAACTCCTAACAAAAATATAGCCAAAAGTAATGTTGAAGTATTTAATTTCTTAAACGACATTAAAAATTTTGAACGCTTAATGCCAGATAACACCAGTAAATTTGAAGTGTTGAGTGAAGATAAATTTCTTTTTGCCTTAAAAGGAATGCCAGAAATAGTATTAAAACTAAAAGAGCAATTCCCTCATGAAAAAATAATTTTTGGTGCCGCTAGTGACAAATTACCTTTTACACTAACAGCAAATATTAATAGTATTAACGAAAACGAAAGTTCTGTATTACTTAGTTTCGAAGGTGAATTTAATGCTATGATGGCAATGATGATAAAAAGTCCTATTACTAACTTCATGAATACGTTAGCTGAAAACTTACAGAAAATTTAGTATAATAGTTGTACTTCTTTAAGTCCATATTCAGTTACAATATTATCTTCTAAAGTTATCAAAAGTTTTCCTTCGGGAGAAACACCTTTTATAAACCCCATAAATAATTCGCCATCCATATTTTTAAATGTGGATGGTTTATTTTTTCTAAACAATAAGCTTTCATAAGAAAATTGTAGCTGCTCTTTTCCTTTGTTTATTTCTTCATTAAAATATTTTTTAAAAACCACTGTAAAAGATTTTAATAAATAATCTAAATCAAATGTGCGTCCCAATAAAAGTTTTAAAGAAGATACATTGGGTAAATTTTTAAACTCTAACTGGTTTACATTTAAACCTATACCAATTACAGAAGCTTGTATTTTTTTTCCTGAAAGTATATTTTCTATTAAAATACCACATATTTTTGAGTGACCTGACAGAATGTCGTTAGGCCATTTAATACTTAAATTTGGAACCTGTTGCTGTTTTAAAAAGTCATAAATAGCCAAAGAAACACAAATGTTTAGGAAAAACTGATTAGATACCAAAAAATCATCAAAACGCTTTAAAACACTGAAAGTTAAGTTTTTACCAGACTCCGAAACCCAAGTAGTTCCCATTTGCCCTCTCCCAGCAACTTGTTCTTTTGCAACAACAACTGTATAGTCTTTTACTTCTTCTGTAGCAAGCAAATAATCTTTTAAATAAGCATTTGTAGACGCTGTGGCATTAAGTTTGACTATATTCATACAATTAGTTATGTAAAACTTTAATCTTATATTGAAAAACAATAGCTAAAAAAACAAAAAAATAATAACTTTGTAAAAATTAAAATTTTTTAATGCAAAAAGACAAAGCTAGTGCAGATGAACTAATTGCCCTAATTTTAAATGGTATAGAAGACGTTAAAGGGCACGATATAAGTTTACTGGATCTCAGAGAAATAGAAAATACTGTTTGTGACTACTTTATAATTTGCAATGGTACTTCCAATACGCATGTAAATGCAATCGTTAACTCAATACAAAAAACAGTTAGTAAAGCTATAAAGGATAAACCTTGGCACGTAGAAGGTTCAGAAAACTCCGAGTGGGTTTTATTAGACTACGTTAATGTTGTAATTCACGTTTTTCAAAAACAAGTGAGAGAATTTTACGATATTGAAGGGCTTTGGGGAGATGCTAAAGTAACAATAATAGAAAATAGCTTTAATCAGTAATAAAATATAATGGCAAAAGATAAAAACACAAATCCAAAGAAACCAAAATTTAGCTCGTGGTGGATATACGGTGCAATAGCAATATTAATACTTGGTTTTCAATTTTTTACTAGTAGTAATTTTTCTAATACAGAAAAAACATCTACATCTGAGCTTCAAAATTTCTTAAGAAACGGTGATATTGATAAAATATTAATTATCACTAATACAAGACAAGCTAAAATATTCTTAACAGATGAAGCTTTAAAGAAAGAAGTACACAAAAAAGTATCAGATAAATCTTTTGCTTTAACGCAAGGATTAACTCCACATTACACCTCTGATTATGGTGATTTACAAAATTTTGAGAATGATATAAAAACCATAAAAACAGAAAACAATTTAGAAACAATTGTTGACTACGATACGGAATCTAATGTTTTAGGAGAAATGTTACTCACATTACTACCTTTTATTCTTATTATAGGTATTTGGATATACCTAATGCGTAGAATGTCTGGCGGTGGTGCTGGCGGCGGCGGCGGTCAAATTTTCAATATTGGAAAATCCAAAGCAAAATTATTTGATGAAAAAACAGATACTAGAACATCTTTTAAAGATGTAGCTGGTTTAGAAGGTGCAAAAGAAGAAGTTGAAGAAATTGTAGACTTTTTAAAACACCCAGAAAAATACACTTCTCTAGGAGGAAAAATACCAAAAGGAGCCTTATTAGTAGGACCTCCAGGAACTGGTAAAACATTATTAGCAAAAGCTGTAGCCGGAGAAGCAAAAGTGCCATTCTTCTCTTTATCTGGTTCAGATTTTGTAGAAATGTTTGTTGGTGTTGGAGCATCTAGAGTTAGAGACCTTTTTAAACAAGCTAAAGATAAATCTCCTGCTATTATATTTATAGATGAAATAGACGCTATAGGTAGAGCCAGAGGGAAAAATAATATGACGGGGTCTAATGATGAAAGAGAAAACACATTAAACCAGTTATTAACAGAGATGGATGGTTTTGGAACCAATACAAATGTTATTGTATTAGCTGCCACAAACCGTGCTGATGTTTTAGATAAAGCCCTAATGAGAGCTGGTAGATTTGATAGACAAATTTATGTAGACTTACCAGACATTCGTGAAAGAAAAGAAATTTTTGAGGTTCACTTAAAACCTATAAAAACATCCGAAACATTAGATTTAGATTTTCTTGCAAAGCAAACACCAGGATTTTCTGGAGCAGATATTGCTAATGTTTGTAATGAAGCTGCTTTAATTGCTGCCAGAAAAGAAAAGAAAGCTGTTAGTAAACAAGATTTCTTAGATGCTGTTGATAGAATTATTGGTGGTTTAGAAAAGAAAAATAAAATTATTACTCAAGGAGAAAAAGAAACAATTGCTTTTCACGAAGCTGGTCATGCAACGGTAAGTTGGATGTTAGAACATGCCGCACCTTTAGTAAAAGTAACAATAGTTCCTCGTGGACAATCTTTAGGAGCTGCTTGGTATTTACCAGAAGAACGTTTAATTGTTCGTCCAGAGCAAATGTTAGACGAAATGTGTGCTACATTAGGTGGTAGAGCAGCAGAAAAAGTAATTTTTAATAAAATATCTACTGGCGCTTTAAGCGATTTAGAAAAGGTTACAAAACAAGCCAGAGCAATGGTTACAGTATATGGACTAAATGACACTTTAGGAAATATTACTTACTACGACTCTTCTGGACAAAATGAATATGGTTTCTCTAAACCTTATAGTGAAGAAACAGCACAGACTATAGACAAAGAAATTTCTCTTTTAATTGAAGCTCAATACCAAAGAGCTATTGAACTTCTAGACGAAAATAAAGATAAACTTACTACGCTAGCAGAACGTTTGTTAGAAAAAGAAGTTATCTTTAAAGATGATTTAGAAAAGATTTTTGGAAAAAGACCATTTGAAAAAGATGTTCTTGAAGAAGAAAATGCTAAAAAAGAGATAGAAAGCAACACTTCTACTGAAGAAGAAGAGTAAAATAAATACTATATTTTACACGTTGTCATAATAAGTATACGCATTACTTAAATTAAAGTTTTTAACTATTAATGGGGTTATTTGATAAGCTATTTGGGGGAGGTAAGAAAAAAGGTTCTCAAGAAACAGCAGAAGCAAGAGGGCTTCATATGCCCGACCTTAAACTCCCTGTAGATGAAAAATTTACCATTAATTTTAAAAAGAATGGTGGTAAATTTATATACTGCGATTCGTTAAAAGAAGTAAAAAGTACACTTAAAAACATTATAGCAGAAAATAGTTGGGAAGAAGAGAGTTTCTTTTCTATGGATGAAAGGTTAGAAAAAAAGTTTTCTAAGGAGAATATAAATTTCACTGCTAATCCTAAACAAAGTCCCGTATTTATAACAACTTGCGAATATTTAATTGCTCAAAATGGATCTATACTAATTTGTTCAAATCAAATTAATGATAGAAAGCTAGATGAATTACCTAGTAATTTCATTGTTTATGCTACCACTAGTCAGTTAACAGATTCTATTGGAGAAGGTTTAAAAAACATTAAAAAGAAATATACAAATCATATACCTGCAAATATTACTACCATAAAAAACTTCCAGGAAAAACCAGAAAATAAAGACAATTTTTTATCGTACGGAAGTAGTTCCAAAAATCTTTATCTTTTACTTTTGGAAGACTTGTAATATGAGAGAAATATTTAGACGATTAATTACCGGAGCAGTATTCGTTTTTTTACTGCTTTCTTCTATTTTTTTAAATTCAGATGCTTTTGATTTCTTATTTATGGTATTTGGACTAACTTGTATTTATGAATACAAGAGAATGGTAAGATTAAAAGGTTACTATATTTTTATTGCTTACTTAACATTATGGTGGATTTATATTTATTTAATAAATGATATAAGTACTACTTACAATACGATTGCCATTAATACTTTAATGGTATTAACACTAAGTATTAATAGTATATTATTATATTATCTATTTTCTAAAAAAGAGAAATTATTTAATAGCTTGCAAAAGTTTATCATTGGTATATTTTACATTGGAGGCGGAAGCATATTTTTAACTATGATTCCTTATAAAGAAAATACATTTGCAGAATTACTTATAATGGGTGTTTTTATTCTTATATGGGTTAACGATTCTTTTGCTTATTTAACAGGCAGAAGCTTTGGCAAAACAAAACTATTTCCATCTGTTTCTCCTAAAAAAACAATAGAAGGCGCAATTGGCGGATTTATTTTTGCTTTAATTGCTGCTTATATTATTTCTAATTTTGAATCTAACTTAACACTTATACAATGGCTAATTTTAGCTTCTGTAATTGTTATAACTGGTAATTTAGGAGACCTTATAGAATCTAAATTTAAAAGAACTGCTGGCGTAAAAGATAGCGGCGCAATTTTACCTGGACACGGTGGAATGTTAGATCGACTTGATAGTTTAATTTTTGCAGCACCATTTGTTTATTTAACACTAAATATTTTTACCTATGTTTCATAAAGAAGGCCAAAAAATTATATTGGTAACTTTTTTCATTGTTTGTGCAATTGTACTCTTAGCTCATTTCTATATAGATATAACATGGCTAAAGTATGCATTACACGCACTAGCATTAATTATTTTAATATTAATACTGCAATTCTTTAGAAACCCTAAACGTGTTATTACTCAAAGTTTTGATGAAATAGTAGCCCCTGTAGATGGTAAAGTAGTGGTTATTGAAGAGGTTGAAGAACCAGAATATTTTAAGGGAAAAAGAAAACAAGTATCTATTTTTATGTCGCCTATTAACGTACATGTTACTAGATATGCTGCAAGTGGAGTTATAAAATTTTCTAAATATCATCCTGGAAAATATTTAGTTGCTTGGCACCCTAAGGCTAGTGAAGAAAATGAACGTACCACCGTTGTTATTAACACTCCTAAATTTGGCGATATCTTATATAGACAAATAGCTGGTGCTCTAGCAAGACGTATTGTAAACTACGCTGAAGTTGGCGATAGTGTACAACAAGGACAAGATGCTGGTTTTATAAAATTTGGTTCTAGAGTAGATTTGTTCTTACCTTTAGATTGTGCTATTACTGTTAAACTAAACCAAAAAGTAACAGGAAACAAAACATGTATAGCAGCTCTTGTAGAGACGAATGAAGAATAAAAAGCTAAAAGAAGATTTTATAAAAGCAGTAGAATATGCTAAAACATATCCTAGTGCTATACCTGCCGATATTAAATTAAAATTTTATGCTTACTATAAAATAGCTAGTAAAAATTTTGACCGTCCAGGCAGCAAAACACCTTTAGTTAATGCTTTTAAGGCTAATGCTCTTATACAAGCTAATAATATTAGTAGGGAAAAAGCCATGAAATTATACATAGCCCTGGTAAAAAAAGAACTTAAATAATTACAATTCTATTTCTACAATTCTATTATCTGATAATGTTTTAAAACCTAATTCTTTTACAGTTATATTTTCAATAGAACCAAAATCGCAGCATTGATTAGTTTTAGGTAGATTATACGTAAAAGACATCTCTATTACATTTTGCCTTCTATACTAAGCCTTACTTCCTCTTTATATACTTCTCTAATAGAGATACTACCTATATTATTTTCTTTAGAAAAATTAAATTCAAACAGAATAGGCTCATTATTAAAATCTGTAACCTTAATATCATCAATACTTATTTCTTTATTAAGTATATAATTTTCTTTTGTTTCCGAATCTATCAACCTTATATTAAACCCTGAAGCTGCACATAATACAGCAGAGCAATCTGGTTCTTTACTTGTTTCATTACAAGACGTTGCTAATGTAAGTATCAATAATATTTGTACTATTTTTTTCATAATATAATCTTATATCACAAAGAGTATAAATTATACAAATGGTTGCGTAAAATAATTTTAGGAAATTTATGCTTTAAATAAGCCCTGACGTTCTGCCCATTCTGTCCAAGAACCATCATATATATACTTATTATTTTTTAACACCTTTTCACTTGCCAATAATACAATACAAGCTGTAATTCCCGAACCACAACTAAAAACAATATCTTGATTTTTAATATTCTTAAATATTTTAATTAAATCTTCTTCATTTTTATATGTTCCGTTCTCTTGCAAAACATCTTTATAGTGGATATTAATGGCATTAGGAATATGCCCACTCTTTAGATTTTTCCTAGGATCATCTTCAGTCCCCACAAAGCGTCCGTTAGAACGTGCATCAATTAAAAGCATTTTCTTTTCTGATATATTGCTAACAATATCATCATACGATTTAATATTAACTTGCTCTTTAAGAGCTCTAAAATTCCCTATACTATGCTCTTTATTATGAAATTTTTCTGTAGGATAGCCTTTATTAATCCATTCTGGCAAACCGCCATCTAATACAGATACCTTTTTATGCCCTAAAGCTTTAAACATCCACCAAACTCTAGGACTTGTATAAATACCTAAATTATCATAAACTATAATATGAGAAGTATTGTTAATACCTAATTCTCTAGATTCTTTTTGAAACTGAGCTATGGAAGGAAACATATTTGGTAATTCGCTTTCTTTATTTGAAAATTTTAACTTTAAATCAAAGAATTTAGCAGTTGGTATAACTTTAGCTTTACAAACAGGAATAACACGATGGGCTGTAGCAACAAAGCTAGTATCTAATACAATTATATCCTCTTTATGTAAATTATCCTTAAGCCACGCTACAGAAACTATATTTTCTAACATTTTAATTGTTTAATTTAAGATGTAATTTTTTTAATTAGGTTAGCTAATATTTTTTGTCCTTCTTCCCAAATACCTAATTGAGATTCGGAGTTTATGTGCCCTAGTTTTCCAACACTAACAAACTTACTCTCCCATTTATTTGCAAAAAACCTTGCTCTTTCTATACTTATATAATTATCGTTTTCACTACAAACTACAATAGATGGTATTTTTATTTTTTGCAATGGCATTGGAGCAAAAGACCTTACAACATCTGGTGTATGACTAGGAGAATCTACATCTGCAGGCGCTACTAACATAACTCCTTTTATATTAGTATTTTCATATATAAGCAACCAATGAAGCACTAAAGAAACTGCCAAACTATGCGCTATTAAAATAATTTGTTCGTCTGATTTATTTATATGCTCATTAAGGCGTTGTACCCATAAATCTTTACTAGGTGTATCCCAATTATCTTGTTCTACTCTATCTGTATTTTTAAGTGTATTGCACCAATAAGTTTGCCAATGATCCTCTCCTGAACCTCCTAGCCCAGGAACTATTAACAATTTATACTCACTCATAAATATTACTTTATTACCTCTATTCTCTAAATATAATTCTAAAATACAATTAAATATTCTCTTTTTATTGCTGATACATTTCTGAAAAGTAAAATCTAATCTCTTAAAGAAAATACAAGTTTTGTTAAATCTCTACTAAAATGTTAGCTAAACATTAGTTATAGATTAACTCATCGTAAATGGCATATATAGGGAATATTCTTTGATACTTTCTGTATCTAATATAAAAACAAATCACATGAAAAAATTAGTATTCTTTACAGCATTATTAGCTTTTGGTTTTTCAACAGCTCAACAATCTAAAAAAAATGAAAAACTAACACTAAAAAAAGACACTTGGTATTTGGGAGGAGATGCTTCTTTTAGGGATTCTAACAATGAACTCCTTAGAAATGATACTATTAGAAATAGGAATAACAGATATCGATTTAACATTAGCCCAAAAGTAGGCTACTTTATTCAAGATAATTTACTAGTAGGACTAGGTGTTAATTATAGGTATGGCAAAAATAAAAGTACAAATATGTATACCAATGAAAATAACGAATTAACTTCAGAAAAATACTGCAATACGGACGAATCATTAGGCATCTTTAGCTACTTAAGAAAATATATTCCAATCTCTAAAAATTTAGCTTTATTTATACAAGGAGAAGTAAAATATAATGAAAATTGGCACAAAATAGAAGACGATGGCGTTCTTTATAACAGTTATAAAGATCATGAAACATTTATAGGTTTTAGACCTGGGATCACCTATTTTATTTCTAAAAAATTAGCTTTAGAAACCAATCTAGGGCGAATTGGTTATAGTATTGGCAAAGGAACTAATAAAAATATTAATGAAACTAACGAACCTAAAATGGAAGATAAGTATAATTCTTTCGATTTTTCTTTTAACTCAACAGATTTAAATTTTGGTTTTGCTTATTATTTTTAATTTTATAAAATAAGAAGCCTTCAAATACTAATGATTAGTATTTGAAGGCTTTATAAATTCTTGTTAATTTATATAATATATTATGCAGTATCCGCGCTTAACTACTCAATGCTATCATTGCTTTTTCTAAAAAACAAACCAAATCATTACTAGTTTTTTTAATTTTAACACTATTAGCTACTTGTACCTCCTTTTCAATAGTTGAGCATAATATCCTTCCTTTATCAAAGTGAAAAACTCCAAAAGTGCCCATAATTAAATGTACTTTCTCTTTTAAGGCTTCTAAATTGTTACTCGCTATTGCTTCTTTTATATCTAATATATCTTGCGGAGTTCTTTCTAAAAAATATCCTGTAATTTCATTTACAAAATCTTCTCCTTCTTTAATTTTTAGTCTTTTAATTATTTCTTTAAAATCATCAAATTTTACTTCTCTATTAAATTCACTATCACTACTAACATTCTTATATTTTAATACTGTTTTTATTAAATCTTGCTCTGTGTAAGGTTTTGTAATATAATCTACCATACCCATTGCTATACATTTTTCCTTTTCCCCAACTAAGGAATGTGCAGAACATGCTATTATAGGTATATTTATTTTTAAATCTTCTCTCATTTTTTCTGTAGTAGCAAACCCATCTAATACTGGCATTTGTAAATCCATTAAAATTAAATCATAACTATTATCGGTTATCACATCTAGGGCTACTTGTCCATTTTCTGCCACATCAATACTTGCTCCCCACCTACTTAAATATGTTTTTGCTAAAATTTGATTATGAATATTATCCTCTACTAATAATATACTAAGATTGGCTAACACTTCTTTATCTTCTGTAACAACAGGAAGAACAATTTCTGTATTAGACGCTACTTTTGGCATATCAAAAACAATATTAAAAGTAAACTCTGAGCCTTTACCAACACTACTAAGCACATTAATTTTTCCCTTATACAAACGTACAAGCATACTAACTATGCTTAAGCCTAAACCTGTGCCTCCATAAAACCTTGTTGTAGATGTTTCTGCTTGCGAAAAACGCTCAAAAATTGAATCTAATTTATCTTTAGGAATACCAATACCTGTATCTTTTACAGTAAAAGACACTTTTACTTTAGTTTCTTTAATAAAATCTACAATAGCTCTTAATTCTACACTTCCTTTATTAGTAAATTTAATTGCATTACTAATTAAATTAATAAAAATTTGAATAAGCCTTGTCTCATCTCCTAATACATAATTTGGTATTTCATTATCTATGGTAGAAATAAGCTTAACACCTTTTTCTTTTGCTATTTGTGCTTGTAAATTAATTACATGGTGTATAAGCTTATGTAAAGAGATTGGTGTTTTCTCTAAAATAACATTACCACTTTCTAACTTAGATACATCTAATATATCATTAATTATTACTTTTAAATTCTGAGAAGAAACTGCTATTATATCTAAATAATCTAATTGCTCTTTTGTTAATACCGTCTTCTTTAACACATCATTAAAACCTATTATGGCATTTAAAGGTGTTCTAATTTCATGACTCATGTTAGATAAAAACTCATCTTTTATGCTAGATAGTTTTTCTATTTCAAATTTCTCGCGTCTTAACCTAATAAGATTCATAAGCGTCTTGGAAATTAACTCCATTATTTTTCGCTTTTCGTTGGTTAAGTTTTTAGGAATAGAATCTATAGCACATAATGCTCCGATTGCCGCCCCTTCCATATCTACCAATGGTGCTCCTGCGTAAAACCTAATTCTTGGATCAGCAATAACTAACGGGTTATTTTTAAACCTATCGTCTTCTAAAGTATCTTGAATCTCGAAAACCTCTTCGCCCATTATTGCATATTGACAAAAGGAAATATTCCTAGGGGTATCTTTTACATTAGAACCACTATTAGATTTAAACCACTGTCTATTTTCATCTACAAGAGTAACCATACAACTTGATACGCCTAAAATATCACTAGCTAATTCTGTTAGATTATCAAACATTTCCTCTTTCTCCGTATCTAGTATAGAGTAGTATTTAAGCCTTTCTAAACGAAATGATTCATTTTCTGGAATTGGGGGAGAGATGTTCATAATAATAACGTATATAATATTTTAACGCTATTTTTCCTTCAATATTACATAATTCCTACATATATACTTGCTTCTCCGTTTGTTGGGTTTATTGCTTTTTCTCCATATACTTCAAAATCTGCTTTATAACTTCTATTTAAATTTTGCTTCCAAATACTGGTCCAAACATCGTAAACAGCATTTTTAGTTAAATCTCCTTTTGCTATAAATTTTTTATAAACGCCTTCGTTAAAACTCATACCAACCATGCCTTCTGGAACATCTTTTAAATCTTTTACTTTACAGCCTAATAATGCCGTATAGGGTTTTAAATGATCACCTTCATACGCTGTGTAAACAGCATAAATATCATTGGTTAATTTATTTGGTATGCTATTTAAAATGTCATCGTTCATAAACTTATTCCATAGAGCACCTATATCTCTTGCTGCCTCACCGTTTAAATTAGAGGTTCTTACTTTTATACCTATTACTTTAAATGATTCTATTTTTATATTACCCATAATTCTAATATTTAAACAATTGTTTGATACATAATACTTGTAATTAACCAATTACCATTGTCTTTAGATAAAGACACATAATCGCAACCCCATGCACGAGGTGCCCACTCTAATTCTATTTTAACTACAGCTATTTTATCTTGTAGATCCAAAAGCGTTGTATTACAAGTACCATTAGGCATTATTTTTTTTAAATTATAAGTTGCTGCCCATTGCTTTATTTCTTTGTAATTATGAATAGACTTATCTAACCATTTATCATTTTCAAAATCATAAATAAACCCAATTTTTACACATTCTGGAGAAAAATAATCATTTACCAATTGGGGTTTTACTTCTTTAAAAGCTTGTACATACTTTTCTGCTATTGCAGTTACTACTTGTTCTTCTTTTCCTATTTCTGCTATCATACTTTTATTATGGTTTTACATATTAATACCATAAAAGTAAAATCTAACGATGCCAAACAATGTCAGGGGTAATTTTTATTTATAAAAAAAGGCACCTTTATAAAGGTGCCTTTGTAAAAATCTATGAAAGAGATTTTTATTTTTTCTTACTAATATGTCTCTCTCTGGCTAATAATGTGTTTTTTAATAGCATTGCTATAGTCATTGGACCTACACCTCCAGGTACTGGTGTAATAAAAGATGCTTTTTTACTTACACTCTCAAAATCTACATCACCTGCTAACCTGTAACCATTCTTTTTAGTTTGATCTGGCACTCTGGTAATTCCTACATCAATTACCACTACATCTTCTTTTACCATATCTCCTGTTAAGAATTCGGAAATACCAATAGCAGCTACAACAATATCTGCCCTTTTTGTAATTTCTTTTAAATCTTTAGATCTACTATGAACTACAGTAACTGTTGCATCGCCTGCTTTACGCTTTTGACTCATTAAAATACTCATGGGTCTACCAACAATATGGCTTCTTCCTAAGACAACTACGTTTTTGCCAGATGTTTCTACCTGATACCTTTCTAATAACTCCATAATACCATAGGGTGTTGCTGGTAAAAAGGTAGGTAAATCTAAAGCCATTTTACCTACATTGGTAGGATGAAAACCATCTACATCTTTATCGGTATCTATAGCCATTAAAATTTTTTGCTCATCTATTTGATCAGGCAAAGGCAACTGAACTATAAATCCATCGATATCATCATTAGTATTTAGTTCGTTTATTTTTTCTAACAACTCTTCTTCTGAAGTATATTCTGGTAATTCAATTAACGTAGAATTAAATCCTATTTTTTCACATGCTTTTACTTTTGCATTTACATAGGTCATACTTGCGCCATCACTCCCAACTAATACAGCTGCTAAATGTGGCACTTTTTCTTTACGCTCTTTCATTTTTACTACCTCGGCAGTAATTTCTTCTTTTATCTGATTCGATATTTTTTTACCGTCTAATAACTCCATTGTCTATTATCGTGAGTTTATATTTTATATTTATTTAATGGCTGATAATTTAACGCATACCTTTCATGGCACCCATCATCTGCATCATTTTTTTACCGCCACCGCCTTGCATCATCTTCATCATCTTACTCATTTGGTTAAATTGCTTTAGTAATTGGTTTACCTCTTGTATGGTACGTCCACTACCTTTAGCAATTCTCTTTTTTCTACTAGCATTTAATTTGGCTGGTGTAGATCTTTCTAATGGTGTCATAGAATGTATAATTGCCTCTATATGCTTAAAGGCATCATCGTCTATATCTAAACCTTTCATTGCCTTTCCTGCACCAGGAATCATCCCCATTAAATCCTTCATACTACCCATTTTCTTAATCTGCTGAATCTGACTTAAAAAGTCATCAAAACCAAACTTATTCTTGGCAATTTTCTTTTGAATTTTACGAGCTTCCTCTTCATCGAACTGCTCTTGTGCTCGTTCTACTAAAGAAACAACATCTCCCATTCCTAGGATACGATCTGCCATACGTGTTGGGTAAAACACGTCTATAGCATCCATTTTTTCTCCTGTACCAATAAATTTAATTGGTTTATTTACTACAGATTTAATAGATATTGCTGCACCACCACGAGTATCACCATCTAACTTGGTTAAAATTACTCCATCAAAATTTAAAATATCATTAAATGCTTTTGCTGTATTTACAGCATCTTGCCCTGTCATGGCATCTACAACAAATAATGTTTCTTGTGGTTGTATTGCTTTATGAACGTTAGATATTTCGTTCATCATTTCTTCATCTACTGCCAAACGGCCAGCGGTATCTATTATTACCACATTATTTCCGTTTGCTTTAGCATGTGCTATAGCTGCTTTAGAAATAGCTACTGGATCTGTATTTCCTCTATCCGAATATACTTCTACTCCTATTTGCTCTCCTACTACATGCAATTGATCTATTGCCGCAGGACGGTATATATCACAAGCTACCAATAAAGGTTTCTTATTCTTTTTTGTTTTTAAAAAGTTACCTAATTTACCTGTAAAAGTTGTTTTACCAGAACCTTGTAGTCCTGACATTAATATTACAGACGGGTTTCCTGATAAATTAATACCTTCTACATCTCCTCCCATGAGTTCTACCAACTCATCTTTAACCAACTTCACCATTAACTGCCCTGGTTGCAGGGTTGTTAATACATCTTGACCTAGTGCTTTTTCTTTTACTCTAGCTGTAAATTCTTTGGCTATTTTAAAGTTAACATCGGCATCTAATAAAGCTCTACGTACTTCTTTTAAAGTTTCTGCAACATTAATTTCTGTTATTTGCCCGTGCCCCTTTAAAACGTGGAGTGCTTTATCTAACTTATCACTTAAATTATCAAACATAGTCTTACCTTATTATCAAGAAATGCAAATTTAGTGATTTGAACATTACTATTGAAGAAACACTTTACAAACTAAAAAATAAAGGCTGCTAAATTTAATTTAGCAGCCTTTATTAATTTGTGCAATTAATAATCTTATTGATCAAGACGTTCTAATACTATAACACTATATGTTTCGTCATCGTTTAAATGTTTTAACTCTACACGATCACCAGTCTCAGATGCTGTAACAAACTTCCAATCATTAGTTATTAATCCTTGAAAAGGTGAATCTCCTGCAAAATTTAAGTACACTTTTAAATTGTAATCAATATCCATAAGTACTCGCCATACACCTACTCCTCCTGGTGTTCCTAAGCTTGTATTAACAATTGTAGTTTGATTATTTAATTGTAGGCTTATAGTTTTATCCTCAAATAAATCTGTTTTATCTTCTTCTCCTTTAAAATATGATGCTACAACCCAATCTTCTCCTTTTAATACATTTTTAAGCCCAGAAATTTCAGCGTTTGTATCACCATCATCACATAACCTTTCTAAGATAAGTTCATAATTTGTGCCTTCTATATTAAATTGTAAACGCTTATTTCTTAAATCTGACAACAACCACTCAAAACTTACCTCTTGCTCATCTTCCATAATAATAGCCATTACTAGTTTACCTTCTTGGTTGGTAGTTATAGCCCATGTTCCATTACTAACCGCATGACCATTAGTTAAAATAACTAAACCATCTGATTTAAATTCAAAGGCTAAGCCTAATAAACGGTCTATATTTTCATTATTTAATTTTACTTTTTGGATTATCCACGCACATTCTTTTAAAACTTCTCTTAATGTATCTGGCGAAGAAGTATCTGGTAAATCACATGCCTTTTTCATAACAATTTTATTCCCACCTTCTGCAAATAATTTAATTTTACCTGGCTCTAATTCATAGATAAACCAATCTAATGTAAAATCTACTAATTCCTCGAACTCTAATTTTAATAGTACTCTAAAATCGCTTACTCTAGTATTCCAAGTTCCTGTAAGCATTTCTCCATTTCTTCCTTTAACTTTTACTACCCCATCTTCTGTAAAGTTCATTACATACTCAAAATACTGTTCTCTTTGGCTTTGGTTATCTCTTTGTACATCATAAACTAACCAAGGACACTGTACTAAATAGTTATCTAAACGTTCTTTTGTAAAATCATCATCGTTATGATCATCATCATCATCCTCATCACACATACCTTTAGCTCTCTCTATTGCTGCAGCTAATTCTTCGTTATTATTTACCATAGTTTTAGTACCATCATACAACTCTAATTCTACAGGAAAATCGATACTTACAATATCATTATCATCTAAGCCAGCAAAAAATCTTCTTAATTCTTTATCGCTATTTACAGTTACGTTACCTGTTTGCTCTCTATTAATATCAAAAGTGTATAATTTAATAGGGTATACAAAATCGATACACTCAATATCATCGTCGTTACCACCTTCTACACATTCTTCTGCTATGGCACGCAAATCTTCTTTCCCATTAATTACAATCTCTGTAAAATCTGCAAGGGTTACTGTAATAGGAAAAATAAATTCTAATACATCTATATCATCATCAACAGCATCAAAAAGTTCTTCTATTGTTTTTAAATCTTCGATAGCATCTATAGTTACATCTAAACCTTTTACCGTTACCGTGTAAGGGAATTTAACCGCAAAACAACTGGCTCCATCTACTATATTATCAAAAGAACCATCATTAGCAGCGGTATTTGTTACCAGCTTTGCTGTAGTAGAATTTGCTGTAATGGTTTCTTGTTCGTTTGGTTCTGTTACATCTTCGAATTCATCTTGACACGAAGTGAAAGTTAATGCCATCATAAGTAGGCTTGTGCATGCTAAGAATTTAATTAAATGTTTCATAATGATTTGGATTATTTTTAGTTTCTATACCAATGAAACAACTATCTCTAAAAATACCCTACTTATTTTTTTATTTATTTTTAAGATATCTTTGAAAAAAAACAAATAGTGGCATCTAAAAATAATAATTCTGTTTGTGAAGATAAGGTATACAGCCATATCTTTACTACTAATGCAAAAACGGTTTTTAATTATATATATTATAAGTTTGGCAACGAAGAAAAGGCTAACGATGCTGTGCAAGAAGCTTTTTTAAAATTATGGGAGAATTGCGCTAAAGTAAGTCCCGAAAAAGCAAAATCGTATGTATATACTATTGCCAACAACCTATACTTAAATGTATTAAAAGCGGAAAAAGTACGTCTTAAACATGCCGATAAAACCTTAAAAGTATCTAATGAGTCTCCAGAATTTATATTAGAACATAAAGAATACCAGGACAAATTAGATGCTGCCCTTAATAGTTTACCAGAAAACCAACGCACTACTTTTTTATTGAATAGAATTGATGGAAAAAAATATGCTGAGATTGCCGAAATGGAAGGTGTTAGTATAAAGGCTATTGAAAAACGAATGCATTTAGCTCTAAAATCTCTTAGAGAAAAAATTGATGGTATATAAATTAGTTGGTAGTGAAAATAAAAAAACTAAACTTAAAATCTGCTCTCTAACTTTTTCTAATTTTATAAAATAGAAAAGTAGGGTTTTTAGATTTTAAATTGTTATTCATATATAAAGCATAAGATCATGCAAGAAAATTATTTAGCAAAATGGCTTAACGGTGAGCTTTCTGAAGCTGAGTTGTCGGAATTTAAAAAAACCGATGAATACGCTTCGTATCAGAAAATTATTGAAGCATCTACATTTTTAGAAGCTCCAAAATTTGATACTGAAAAAGCCTTAATAGATATTAAAGTAAAACAACAAAATAATAATAGTGTTAAAGTTGTAAAATTAAGTCCTATTAAAAAATTAATGAGAGTAGCTGCTGCAATTGCCATTCTTATTACTGGAACTTACTTTTACATGAACTCTTTAAACGAAACTATTACAACACTATATGCTGAACGCACAGAAATTACACTTCCAGATAATTCTGAAGTAGTTTTAAATGCCGACTCTAAAGTTAGTTATAGTATAAAAAATTGGGATACCAAAAGGAACATAGATTTAGATGGTGAAGCTTATTTTAAAGTTGCTAAAGGAAAACGTTTTACAGTAGCTACAGACGCAGGTACTGTTAGTGTTTTAGGAACACAATTTAATGTAACACAAAGAGATGGCATTTTTAAAGTTACTTGTTTTGAAGGGCTTGTTAGCGTACTTTTTAACAACAAAGAAACTAAGTTACCTGCCGGTACATCTTTTTTAGTTGTTAACGGACAAATTAAAGACATTAAGGCTCCCAACACATCTGAACCATCATGGATTAACAACGAAAGTTCTTTTAAAAGTATTCCTTTATCTTATGTTTTAAACGAATTAAAAAGACAGTATAATATAACTGTTGAAACTAAAAATATTAACACAGATAAATTATTTACTGGTAGCTTTAGTAACACTAATATAGACTTAGCTTTAAAAAGTATTAGTGTTCCCGCTCAAATAAAATTTAAATTAGAGGGGAATAAAGTACTATTCTATGCTGAAAAGACGCATTAAACATTTTCTTTTTATTGTAGTAATACTTTGCTTAAATATTACTACCACTTTGGGGCAAGATAAAACCTTAGCCCCAAAACTTCTTATTACTTATTTACATGAATTAGAGTTAGCCTATAATATTAAATTTTCATATGTAGATGAAGATATAAAAGCGATTAAACTACAAGCATCTAATAGCGAAGAATTAAAAGATATCTTAACTAATATTGAAGCCCAAACAAAACTTAAAATAAAAAAAATAGATAGTCGTTATTATTCCTTATTTAAAAGTACTACATTGGATGTATGCGGTGCTATTTTAGATAATTTTAAAATACCTCTTAGTAGCGCTAGTATTGAAATTTTAGATACTAAAATTGCTACAACCACCAATATTAATGGAGAATTTTATTTTAAAAATATTCCCAGACAAGCTGTTATACGTATTAAACACTTAGGATTTAAAACAAAATTTATTACTGCGGAATACTTAATAAAACAAGACTCTTGCACCTCTATATTATTAAGCCCTTATTACCAACAGTTAGAAGAAATTGTTGTGATACAATTTTTAACTACCGGTTTAACCAAACACAAAGATGCAAGTATACAATTAAACACCAATGATTTTGGCATTTTACCTGGATTAATAGAGCCCGATGTATTACAGACCGTACAAGCACTTCCGGGCATTAAAAGTATAGACGAAACAGTATCTAATATTAATATTAGAGGTGGTACCAACGACCAGAATTTAATTTTATGGGATGGTATTAAAATGTATCAATCTGGTCACTTTTTTGGGCTAATATCTGCCTTTAACCCTTATTTAACCAATAAAGTTACCCTCATTAAAAATGGTACTAGTGCCAAATACGGAGATGGTGTTAGTGGAATAGTTAATATGGAAACCAATAATGAAATTAAAACTAATTTCTTTGGTGGTGGCGGTTTAAATTTAATTGGAGGAGATGTATACGGACAATTACCTATTAGCAAAAAATTAGCTTTTCAGTTTTCAGCACGACGTTCCATTACTGATTTTTTAGATACTCCTATTTACAATCGATTTTCTGATAGGGTTTTTCAAGATAGTGACATTAATAAAAACAATACCAGCGATTTTAATGTAATACAAAACGAGACCTTTTATTTTTATGATTTTACAGGAAAACTATTGTATAATATAAACCCTAATCATAAACTAAAAGTTAGTTTTATTAACTCTAACAACAATCTAGATTATACCGAATCTGTTGTAGAAAATAATAGAGGCAGTAATAGTAAATTAGACCAAACCAATATATCTGTTGGTGCTAGTTTAGAAAGCAATTGGTCTTCTAAATTATCTACACATATAAACACCTACTCTACTCGTTATAATTTAAATTCTGAAAATATAACCGCAAATACAAACCAAACGCTATTTCAAAAAAACGAAGTTTTAGAAACTGCAATTCAGCTAAACACTAACTATAGTGTTTCTAATACGCTAAATTGGTTAAATGGTTATCATTTTAATGAAGTAGGCATTACCAATACTACTAATGTAAGCCTCCCCCCTTTTAAAAGCAATATAAAAGGAGTTATTAGAACTCATGCTTTATATTCCGAAATAAATTATACCTCTAACAACAAAAAATTAAATGCAAAAGCAGGGCTTAGGTTTAATGCTATAGAAAATATAAATAACACATTTAACGACCAGATTTTAGAACCTAGAATTAATATTAATTACAAACTAGCTAAAAATTTATATGCCGAGCTTCTGGGAGAATATAAAAACCAAACTACCAACCAAATTATTGATTTAAAACAAAACTTTTTAGGTATAGAAAAACGTAGGTGGATATTATCTGATGGTGATTCTTTGCCTATTACAAAAAGTAAACAATTTTCTTTAGGCTTTAACTACAATAAAAAAGATTTATTTATTGGTTTAGAAGGCTTTTACAAAAGAGTAAACGGCATTAGCACTACAACACAAGGTTTTCAGAACCAAGACCATTTTAATGGAGAAATAGGCAGCTATACTGCAAAAGGTATTGAGTTTTTAATTAATAAAAAAACAAAAACATTTAGCACTTGGTTTAGCTACACATACAATATTAACAACTATACGTTTAAAGATATTACACCCAATACTTTTCCTAATAATTTAGACAATAGGCATACTGCTTCTTTCGCTAGCGCATATACTTATAAAAATATAAAACTAAGTTTAGGTATTAATTATAAATCTGGAAGCCCATATACGCAACCATTAGCAGAAAACCCTATAAATCTAAATAATTTCCCTAACACTATTAATTACAAAGAACCTAATAGCGCTAGATTACCACATTATTTTAGAGCTGATGCTTCTGCCATCTATAGTTTTACTATTAATTCTAAAATAAAGGCATCTGCTGGTGCTTCTGTTTTAAATTTACTAAGTAGAAAAAACATTTTAAATACTTATTACAGACTAAATACTAACAACGAAATAGAAACTATAGAAAGTGTATCTTTAGGTATTACTCCTAACTTAAATTTTAGAGTGAGGTTTTAATTTGCATGAAGTACACTTATTAGTAAACTACTTACTAAAATCAAAATTTAGCATCCGTTTCATAATACTATACAATTCAGGGAAATCTCTCTTAAAAACAGCTGGAGTTTCTATATAATTTTCGACTGCAACGGCAAAAAACTCGTGTATATTAGTTCTTCCATAGGCTCTAAAATAAGTTGTAGTTTCTAACTTATTTAAAAAGTCTTTACTGGTATACATGCGTTTTAATTTTCGTAACCCGTGCATAAAAGACCAGCCCTGGAAAGATTGTTTATTTAACACATTAAAACTAATAGCATGCGCAAATTCGTGCACCGCTAAATTTACATTATCGTTAGGTATTTTAAATCCATGAAATAATTGTTCCGCAGAAAACACAACTATTTTTAAAGCAGGGTTGTATTCTCCATAATGATTTTGCCTGGTAAATACAGAATAATAATATGTTGGATAAATAATAATACGCTTTATGGATAACACCATAAAATCTCGCATTCCCATAGTTAACATGGCAACAGTAGCACTTAATAACAATTTAATATCATCTTGCTTTTCTACATCTTCATGAAAAACAATTTTCTTACGGCTTCTAAATCGTAGGAGTCTTTTTTTAAATTTCTTCTTATTAGTATCAGATAATTTTCCGTAGAAAGGCAAATTAACACTAATTAATGTCTCCTCCTCTTTAGTTAACGCTGGCAACTTTTTAAACGGATTTAAAAAAAATAAATCTAGCGCATAATAAATTATGTATCCTAAAAAAAAGACGATAAAAAAAAGTGCTGCTAATGCAAATACTTGTTCGGTTGTAATCATTAACCAAACATAATAAAAGTAAATTACTATTACATGCGTTCTGGCACCTGTATCCCTAATAATTTAAAAGCAGATGCTATTACCTCTCCTACTTTTTTGGCTAATTGTATTCTAAAAACTTTCTTTTGCTCATCTGTTTCTGGTAAAATAGGCACATTCTGATAAAAAGAATTGAACTCTTTTACCAAATCATAAGTATAATTTGCAATAATTGCCGGACTATAATTAGCTGCTGCTAATTGTATGGTTTCTGGAAAAAGCTGTAGTTGCTTTAACAACTCTTTTTCTTTTTCGTGTAATGCTATAGTAGTATTAATAGCTCCTAAAACTATACCTGTATCATTTGCTTTGCGAACAATAGATTGTATTCTTGCATAGGTATACTGAATAAAAGGTCCTGTATTACCTTGAAAATCTACCGATTCTTCTGGATTAAAAAGAATACGCTTTTTAGGGTCTACTTTCAAAATATAATATTTTAAAGCCCCCATACCTATTACCTTGTATAACTCTTTCTTTTCGGTATCCGAATAATCTTCTAACTTCCCTAATTCTTCAGAAATGGCCGCGGCAGTATTTGTCATATCTTCCATTAAATCATCTGCATCAACCACGGTACCTTCTCTACTTTTCATTTTTCCACTAGGTAAATCTACCATTCCGTAACTTAAATGAAATAGCTTTTCTGCCCATGAAAACCCTAACTTTTTAAGAATTAAAAACAATACTTTAAAATGGTAATCTTGCTCATTACCAACGGTGTAAACCATTCCGTTTACATCTGGGTTGTTTTTAACACGTTGTATGGCTGTACCGATATCTTGCGTCATATAAACCGCAGTACCATCTGATCGTAGAACTATCTTTTCATCTAAACCTTCATCGGTTAAATCTATCCAAACGCTACCATCTTCTTTTCTGTAAAAAACTCCCTTTTCCAAACCATCTGCAACAACATCTTTTCCTAACAAGTAGGTATCGCTCTCATAATATAATTGGTCAAAATCTACGCCTAAATTTTTATACGTAACATCGAACCCATCATAAACCCAACCATTCATGGTTTTCCATAGACTCACAACTTCTTCGTCACCAGCTTCCCATTTTTTTAGTAGATTTTTTGTATCTAATCCTAATCCACTATAATTATTAAAATATGTATCCTTATATATTTTTTTAAAATATCGTAAAATCTCAATTATATCAGAATTCTTATCTAACGAATTTTCTTTAATAAATTCTTGTCCTTCCTTTGATGTTTCAATAAAAATTTTCAAAGCAGATTTACCTTCTTCAATATCAAACCAATCTGAAAACTCTTTTTGAAATTCCTGCTCAAACCTAACATAATAGTTTCCTACTAACTTATCCCCTTTTAAACCTGTACTCTCTGGTGTTTCTCCATTTCCAAAACGCTGCCATGCCAACATACTTTTACAAATATGTATACCTCTATCATTTATAATCTGCGTTTTATATATTTTTTTACCAGAAGCCTTTATAATTTCTGCTACAGCATAGCCTAATAAATTATTACGTATGTGTCCTAGGTGTAATGGCTTATTGGTATTAGGCGAAGAATATTCTACCATTACAGCATCTGCATCGGTAGCTGTAACATAACCAAAATTAGCAACATCATTAACAGAAGTAAAAAAATCTAAGTAAAAAGAATCACTTATTACTAAATTTAAAAACCCTTTTACTACATTAAAATTAACAACCTCAGCAACATTTTCTTTTAAAAAAGTTCCTATTTGTTCTCCTATTTGTACAGGGTTTCCTTTTACAAAACGTAAAATTGGAAAAACAACTACGGTAATATCTCCCTCAAAATCCTTTCTTGTAGGCTGAAACTCTACCGTTGGTAAATCTATTGCATAAATAGCTTTTACAGCTTCTTGTACTTTTGCACTTAAAATGGCTTGGATGTTCATTAAATAGTAATGTTTAAGGCTGCAAAACTAAGCATTTTTTACTTTTATTCTTTTCTAAATCCTAGCTTATTAAATGATGCTATAAATAGTATTATAAAAATAAATTTTCAGTAATTACTGAAAATTTAGAAATTATTATTATATTTGTTTCATGGAATACAAAGAAGCTAAAGATAAGTTTATAAATACATGGGGCAGTTTAGGCTCTTTATGGGGTATTAACAAAGCTATGGCGCAAATACAATCCTTGCTTTTTATTTCTACCAAGCCTTTATCTATGGAAGAGATTATGGAAGAGTTACATATATCTAGAGGTAATACAAGCATGAATATTCGTCAGTTAATAGATTGGGGAATTGTTACTAAAGAATTAATTCCTGGTGAACGCAAAGAGTTTTTTACCACAGAGAAAGATGTACAAGAATTAGCCAGAATTGTAGCTAAAGAAAGAAGCAGAAGAGAAATAAAACCTGTTATAAAAGTTTTAGAAGAAGTCTCTACTATTAAGGATGACGGCACAGAAAAAACCAGAGAACTTATAAAACAAACAAAAGCATTACACGATTTAGCTGCAACGGCAGATAGCATGCTAAATAAAATGGTAAACCAAAAACAAAACTGGATAACTAAGTCTATCTTAAAATTTGTGAAATAAAAAAATTTAAATCAAACTTTCAGTATTTTCTGAAAGTTTAAAATAATTAATCTATGAAACAACTCATAAAATCAACAAAAGTTATAAATATAATTGCTCTATGCTGTCTAATAATGGGAGCATATGGTCTTATCTTAACAGGAGCTCTTCAAGTATTAGCAGGAGTTATATTCTTTATCGCTTTTCCAAAAGACAAATACATCCATGTTTATTTAGGTTCTGTTACGTTATTCTTTATTTTTTGGAAGGTTGATACTTTTTTTGAATGGCAATTTATAATTCCAATACTACTAATGATTTATTTTACTTATATAATTCACTTTAAAAAAATTTAAACAATACTTTCAATATTTTCTGAAAGTTTAAAACACACAGACTATGAACAAAAATTTAAAAACATCAGTTGGTAATATATATTTCTCATGGAAAAAAACGCTATGGTTATATTTTATAATGATACCTGTGTTATTTATTGATTTTTCATCTGTTACTATATATGATTATATCTTAATGTTTTGTCTTATGGTATTAACAGTAGGGATTGGTCATTCAGTAGGACTACATAGAGGCATTATTCACAAATCTTATAAAACTTCAAAAACTTTTAGGAAAGTTAGTCTATATC
Source organism: uncultured Cellulophaga sp. (assembly GCA_947492955.1). Classification (GTDB taxonomy): domain Bacteria; phylum Bacteroidota; class Bacteroidia; order Flavobacteriales; family Flavobacteriaceae; genus Cellulophaga. Next base: position 308,356 of record CANLOV010000003.1, read on the forward strand.
TATTTGTTTTAACAGGACTAGGTAGCCCTTTAACTTGGTTAAAACAACATTATTATAGAGATTATTGGCAAAACAGAAATGACTGTCCAAAATATTTTCAGTACAAACACTCCTTATTTACTGACTATTTTTGGAATCTTCATTTACAATTTGTTCCAAAAAAAATAAGTCTATATAGTATCCCAAAAGAAGACATAGAAGACATTACAATAGTATGGCTACATAAAACTTGGTATATATACTATTTTGGTTTTATGATTACAATCTATTTCCTTCTTGGCTTCAATAGTATGTTAATAGCTGCTTCTTTAAGAACCAGTACAATAATACTAGGACATTGGTATATTGGATATGCTTCTCACAAATATGGATATTCTAGATATAAAATAAAAAATGCAGATGAGAGCGGGTATAATGATGTTTTACTTGGACTTATTTCTTTTGGAGAAGGCTTTCATAATAACCATCATTCGCACCCTGGCTCTGCAAAATTTTCAATGAAATGGTACGAAATGGATTTTGGTTGGGTATTAGTTTGGATACTAAATAAATTAAGATTAATAAGCAACATAAAAACTCACAAAAAAACATTAAAGGTTAATGCTGTAGTACACAAAAATATAAATTGGCAATTACCTTGGAATTAAACTTTCTTAAATTAAAAACTATGAACAAAATAATAATTGCAGGTGGTAGCGGCTTTTTAGGTAACGTTTTGGAAAACTATTTTACTAAAAAACAATACAATGTTATAATATTAACACGTAGCCCTAAACGAAAAAATGAGGTGTTTTGGGATGCTATTAATTTGGGAAAATGGACTAAAGAATTAGAGAATGCTCAAATCCTGATTAATCTTACTGGAAAATCAGTTGATTGTCGGTATACAGAAAAAAACAAAAAAGAAATCTACAACTCTAGAATAAATGCTACTAAAGTACTTGGTACTGCTATAAACTTATGTAAAAGCCCACCAAATCTATGGCTTAACTCATCTACAGCAACCATATACAAACATTCTTTAGAGAAAGAAATGACGGAAGAAAATGGAGATATAGGTAATGATTTTTCTATGAACATTGCTAAATCTTGGGAAAATACATTCTACAGCATAACTAATTCTAACACCAGAAAAATAGCTTTGCGAACGTCTATTGTTTTAGGAAAAAATGGTGGAGCACTTACTCCTCTTAAAAAATTAACAAAATTAGGCTTAGGAGGAAAACAAGGCTCTGGAAAACAAAAAGTAAGCTGGATTCATGAATTAGATTTTGCCAGAGCTATACATTTTTTAATACAAAAAGATAATCTTAAAGGCAACTTTAACCTATCGGTTAAAAGCCCTACCAATAACAAAACCTTAATGAAAAAATTAAGGGAAATTTTAAAAAACCCTTTTGGTATTAATCATCCTATAGGATTATTAAAATTTGGAGCAAAACTTATCGGAACCGAAACAGAACTTGTTTTAAAAAGTAGAAATGTAATTCCAAAGCGATTATTAGACAACGGATTTAAATTTACGCACGATAATTTAGAATTAGCATTGATTGATTTACTTAAATAAAATATCATGAAAACCACAACAATCACTTTTCAAGAAAAACTAGAAAAAACTAAACTAGAAATGGTAGATTTCTATAATGGTGCTACCGAAGATTATAAGTACTGGAGCAAAGACTTTAATATGCATTTTGGGTATTTTAATTTATTTAAAACAAACCTGTTTAAAAGAGATACTATGCTTAATGAAATGAACAATCAGGTTTTAAAAAGATTAGAGCTACCACAAAACAAAGCTCTCTTAGCAGATTTAGGTTGTGGTATGGGTGGCGCTATGCGTTACATGTTAAAAAAGAAGAAAAAATTAGCAGCCTTTGGAGTTACCTTATCCGATTTTCAGGTTAAAAAAGGAAACGAATTATTAAAAAATTACAATGGAACAATCGTAAAAGAAAATTACAATAATACTTCGTTCTCTTCTGAAATGTTTAATGCTGCTATAGCTATTGAAAGTTTTTGTCATTCTGGTCACAGCGAAAAATCATTTAAAGAAGCGTACAGAATATTAAAACCTAATGGAAAATTTGTAATTGCCGATGCTTTTCTAAAAAAAGAAGAAACAGAACTTTGTTATGGGGGAAATTTAGCTTACCAAAAATTGTGTAACCATTGGAGCTTAGAAAAATTAGGAAATATAAATACAGTAGTACAACAACTAAAAAAACAAGGGTTTAAGAAAGTAATAATAGAAGATATTTCTTTTAGAGTTGCTCCATCCGTATTACATGTTCCTTTTGCTATCATTGGGTTTATTTTTAAAGGATTACTCGGTTATAATTCTTTAAAACAAGAAAGTTTACATAACTTAAAAGGTTCTTTTTATGCACTCCTATCTGGTTTACATATGCGAAGTTTTGGATATTATATAGTTACTTGCACTAAATAAATAAAACATTAGGGTAATAAAATTCCATATAACAAGTTTATTTATTAATAATATTAAAATAATGTCTTCTATTTTGTGAAGGTTCTGTGATACATGTTTTTTTTATTTGTATAATACATATGGTACATCATTTAAAAAAATTATATTTGATTTAGTAAATACACTATGAGCAAACACCGATTAAATCCAGATACATGGATAGATTTATATGCAGATTACCTTTTTAACTATGCTGTATCTAGAGTTAATGATGCAGAAATTGCTAAGGATTTAGTACAAGAAACTTTCTTTGCTGGATTAAAATCTGCTAAAAACTTTAAAGGTGATGCTGCTGAACGTACATGGCTTATTGCTATATTAAAACGAAAAGTAATAGACCATTACAGAAAAATAAACTCTAATAAGGGTAAAGCCGAAGTTCGTATGAACTATAGCGCAGGAAGTGATTCTGAAGGAGACTGGTTAGAAGAACAAGTTGCAGACCCATTTAGTAAACTAGAAAATAGTGCTATTGAAAATGAAGAATTAGGTTTAGCCATACAAAGTTGCCTATCAAAATTACCTAAAAAACAAAACCTAGTATTTACCATGAAAACTATTCAAGGAATAAATACAGAAGATATTTGTAATGAGTTAGATATTAACCCGTCTAACCTGTGGGTAATGATTCATAGAGCACGAACTTCTTTGATGGATTGCCTTAATCAAAATTGGTTTTAAATATGATTTCTTGCGAAAAAGCAAAACACCTTTGCGATAAAAGTCAGTATAACGAATCTTCTTTATGGGAAAGAATAAAGCTTTCTATTCACCTATACACCTGTAAAGTATGTTCTAAATACAGTAAAAAAAATTCGAAACTTACAAGTTTGTGTGAACAAGCTAATATGTTTAATTTATCTGAAGCAGACAAAGCCGAAATGAAAAAAGTGTTTGATCAAGAAAATATTAAATAAAATAAGATAACCCTAGTATTACAGCATACCACATAATAGGTATTGCTTCTACCCAAAAAGAAGCAAAGTATTTCTTTTTTGCATTTCCTGTCTCCAACATTAACATACCAAAAGTTAAAAATAAAATACCCTTACTTAAGGCATCTAAAATACTTACATGGTCTTTTAAAAATGTAATAAAGTAAAATGCCACAGTTATAAAAGCTCCAAATATTTTAGTTTTTGTTGCCCCATAGCGTTGTGGTATAGTTCGCAGTTCTGGCGCATCATACTGTAAATCTCTTATCTCAAAAGGTATTAATAATACCAATACCAATATAAAACGTTGTATAGCTTCTACTATAACATCCCAATAAACAATATCTTTAGCTGCTATAACTGGTAAAATTACGGTGGCACCAGACCATACTAATGCTACAATAAAAACTTTTAAGCCTCCTAAGCTTCTTAAGTTTTTTGCCTTAGGTAAAATTGGCAACGTATATAAACCAACATATAATACCAAACCAATAATTACTAACCATGTGTTGTATGTTAAAAACCAACCATAGTAAAGTGCAATAGCTAAAGCAATAAAACTTACAAATTGTATATTCTTATGGTATTTATTGGCAACTAAAATATATTTTTTTGCCTCTACTCCATATTTAATAAAATTATAACTAGCTATAGTCCCAAAAAACAGAAAATAAGCCAAATTTTTATCCATAGATATTTCTAACAGATAAGTAGAAATATAGGCTAATGAATATACAGATAAGGCTACGTGTATACTTGCGTCAATATAAAAATCAAAAAACTTTTTAAGTAGGCTCACCTAGTAAAAATAATAAAACTGTTTATAACATTCGTTTTTAGTTAAAAACTTTAGCTCAAGTGATAGGGTATAACATTATAATAATATAATTTATTACCTAATTTTGTCCTTTATTTATTATAGACAAGATAACGCTTAAAATTATGAGAACAGACGTGTTTGCATCTCGCCATATTGGTATTTCTGAAAAAGACCTTCAGCATATGTTAAAAACTGTTGAAGCTGAAAATTTAGAACAACTAGTATATGAAACTTTACCAGATGACATTAGGCTTAAAAGCAAGCTTAATTTACCAGAGGCAATGAGCGAACACGAGTTTTTATCTCATATAAAAACGCTTTCTAATAAAAATAGTGTTTTTAAATCTTACATAGGCTTGGGTTACCATGAAAGTATAACACCATCTGTAATTAAGAGAAATATCTTAGAAAACCCAGGATGGTATACTGCCTACACGCCTTACCAAGCAGAAATTGCTCAAGGTAGATTAGAGGCCTTATTAAATTTCCAAACCATGGTTTGTGACCTTACTGGAATGGAACTAGCTAATGCTTCTCTTTTAGATGAAAGTACTGCTGCTGCAGAAGCTATGAATATGCTTTTTGATGTAAGAAGTCGTGATCAAAAGAAAAATAAGGTTTCAAAATTCTTTATATCAGAAGATTTATTACCGCAAACAATTTCTTTATTACAAACACGTGCTATTCCTTTAGGTATAGAATTAATAATTGGTAAGCACGATACAATAACATTAGACACTTCTTTTTTTGGTGCTTTGTTACAATACCCAGGAAAACACGGTCAGGTTTTCGATTATGCTTCCTTTGTAATAGCTGCAAATGAAAAAGGAGTTAAAGTTGCTGTTGCTGCAGATATATTAAGTTTAACATTATTAACTCCTCCAGGAGAATTTGGAGCCGATGTTGTTGTAGGTACTACACAACGTTTTGGAATTCCTTTAGGATATGGAGGCCCTCATGCAGCTTTTTTTGCTACAAAAGAAGCTTATAAACGTAGTATCCCAGGAAGAATTATTGGTGTAACCAAAGATGTAGATGGCAAAACTGCGCTACGCATGGCTTTACAAACACGCGAACAGCATATAAAAAGAGACAAAGCCACTTCTAATATATGTACCGCACAAGTATTATTAGCTGTAATGGCAGGTATGTATGCCGTATATCATGGACCAAAAGGCCTAGCGTATATTGCTAATAAAGTACATACTGCTACAACTACATTAGCTGCCGCATTAAATAGATTAGGATTTAAACAAAAAAACAGCAGCTATTTTGATACTCTTTTAATTGAAGTTGAAGCTGATATATTGAAAACCACAGCAGAAAAAAATAAAATTAACTTTAATTATGTAGATAAAAACCATGTTTCTATTTCATTAAATGAAGCTGTTGGTTTAAATGAAATAAATAAAATTGTAGATTGTTTTGAACAAGCATTTAATGTACAAGATATTACGATAACAGAATTTGTTTCTACTACTAGTATTCCCGAAAATATTCAGAGAAAAACTGCATATCTACAAAGTCCTGTATTTAATTCGCATCATTCAGAAACAGAATTAATGCGCTACATAAAAAAATTAGAGCGCAAAGATTTAGCATTAAATCATTCTATGATTTCTTTAGGATCATGCACCATGAAATTAAATGCGGCTTCAGAAATGCTTCCTTTAAGCTGGGCGCAATGGGGAAATATACACCCTTTTGTTCCTATTGAACAAGCAGAAGGCTACCAAATCGTATTAAAAGAATTAGAAGAGCAACTCAATGTAATTACTGGTTTTGCTGGTACCTCACTACAACCAAATTCGGGAGCACAAGGAGAATACGCTGGTTTAATGACTATTAGAGCCTATCACGAATCTAGACACGAAAAACATAGAAACATTTGTCTTATTCCTGCTTCTGCACATGGTACCAACCCTGCATCTGCAGTAATGGCAGGTATGAAAGTTGTTGTTACAAAAACTGACGAAAAAGGAAATATAGATGTTAACGATTTAAAAGAAAAAGCATTATTACACGCAAATAATTTAGCGGCTTTAATGATAACATATCCTTCTACACATGGTGTATACGAATCTTCTATAAAAGAAATTACTAAACTTATCCATGATAATGGCGGACAAGTTTATATGGATGGTGCTAATATGAATGCCCAAGTAGGATTAACAAACCCTGCAACTATCGGTGCAGATGTCTGCCATTTAAATTTACATAAAACATTTGCAATACCGCACGGAGGTGGCGGACCGGGTGTAGGCCCTATATGTGTTGCAGAACAATTAGTTCCCTTTTTACCTGGAAATCCTGTTATAAAAACTGGAGGAGAAAAAGCAATAACTGCTATTTCTGCTGCACCATGGGGTAGCGCTTTAGCCTGTTTAATATCTTACGGATACATTAAAATGTTAGGAGAAAAAGGCCTAACACAAGCAACAACTATAGCCATCTTAAATGCTAATTACATAAAGAATAGACTTAATGGTAAGTTTAATGTGCTTTATACTGGAGAAATGGGTAGAGCTGCCCATGAAATGATTATTGATTGCAGACCATTTAAGCAAAATGGCATAGAGGTTAGTGATATTGCTAAGCGCTTAATGGATTATGGTTTTCATGCTCCTACAGTTTCTTTTCCTGTAGCCGGCACTTTAATGATAGAACCTACAGAAAGTGAAAATTTAGCAGAATTAGATCGTTTCTGTGATGCCATGATTTCTATAAGACACGAGATTGATGAAACATATTCTAATGACAGTAATAATGTTTTAAAAAATGCGCCTCATACTTTAGAAATGATAACAAACGATACTTGGGATTTTCCGTATAGCAGACAAAAAGCAGCTTTTCCATTACCTTATGTTTTAGAAAATAAGTTTTGGCCTTCTGTAAGAAGAGTTGATGATGCCTATGGCGATCGTAATTTAATATGTACTTGTACTCCTATTGAAGCATATATAGAGGCATAAAAACACTCTAAAAGCAATAATCACAAGCCTTTCTTAATTATAAGAAAGGTTTTTTTATTTAAGAATAAATTAGAGGTTATTTATTGAACATCGTAATAGCGACCTAGAAAAATTTAACTTTTAAACTCATTACACTATATTGTATAAGCTAAACCAATATTTAAATTTATGACCATAGGTATCACAGGAACTGGTTCTTACATACCGAAAAATGCAACCAAAAACGAAGATTTTTTAGAACATCATTTTTTAAATGAAGACGGGTCTCCTTTTAAAAATTCTAATGATGTTATTATTAAAAAATTTAAAGTAATTACGGGGATATCAGAAAGACGATATGCTTCTGATAATTTAGATACCTCTGACTTAGGTTTTTTAGCTTCTGAAAAAGCTATTGCTGCTGCTAATATCGATAAAGAAGAGTTAGACTATATTATTTTTGCTCATAATTTTGGAGATGTTTCTCATAATAAAACGCAAGGAGATACTTTACCAAGTTTAGCCACTCGTGTTAAACACTTATTACAAATTAAAAATCCAAAATGCGTAGCCTACGATTTATTATTTGGATGCCCTGGTTGGGTAGAAGGTATTATACAAGCTAATGCATTTATTAAAAGTGGTATTGCTAAAAAATGTCTTGTAATTGGTGCAGAAACCCTATCTAGAGTAGTAGACAAAAATGATAGAGATAGTATGATTTTTTCTGATGGTGCAGGAGCAGTTATTGTAGAAGCAAATCCTGGTTCTGGCGAAATTCTTGGTCATAATTCTGCTACCTATGCTAACGAAGAAGCCAACTATCTTTTTTTTGGAGAAGGCTACAATACAAACAATAAAAAAGATACACGGTATATAAAAATGCTTGGCAGAAAAATATACGAGTTCGCAATTACCCATGTACCTAAAGCTATGGCAGATTGTATAGATAATTGCAACGTAGCTATTTCTGATGTAAAAAAAATATTTATTCATCAGGCAAATGAAAAAATGGACCAAGCTATTGTAGCTCGTTTTTACAAGCTATATAATTTAGAAATGCCAGAGAATATAATGCCCATGAATATTAATAAACTAGGGAATAGTTCTGTAGCAACGGTGCCTACTTTATTTGATATGGTAAAAAGAGGCGAAATAGAAAATCACCATCTAAATAAAGGAGACATTGTTATATTTGCTAGTGTAGGAGCAGGTATGAACATTAATGCTATCGCATATAAATATTAAAATGTACGAAAATAATTTCCCAAATAAACGTTTTAAAAACACGTTAAATTTTATTCAAAAACACATTTCTGACAAAGAAACCATATTAGATTTAGGAGTAGAAAATCCTTTTTCTAAAATAATGGTATCTGAAGGTTATAAAGTAACCAATACAAAAGGAGAAGACTTAGATATAGATTTTTCTTCTGTTACTAATGCTAAGGAAGATGTGGTTACTGCTTTAGAAATTTTTGAACATCTTATTGCTCCTTATAATATTTTAAAAGAAATTAAGGCAGATAAACTTATTACTAGTATTCCTTTACGCCTATGGTTTTCTCCTGCATATAAAAGTAAAACAGACCCTTGGGATAGGCATTATCATGAGTTCGAAGATTGGCAGTTTAATTGGCTTTTAGAAAAAGCTGGTTGGGAAATAAAAGATACTGCTAAATGGACAAACCCTGTGAAAAAAATAGGGCTTAGACCCTTATTAAGGCTTTTTACAAACAGATATTATATTGTTTACGCTGAGCGAAAAAAATCCTAACTTTTTTATCAATACAAATGAAAAAAGTAATTTTAATAACTGGTGCAAGCAAAGGAATTGGAAAAGCAATCGCTTTAGAGTTAGCACTAAATAATTATACGATTTGTATCAATTACAAAAGTGACAAAACAAAAGCCAAAGAAGTAGCTAATGAAATTCTAAAAAATGGTGGTGAAGCTACAATTATTAAAGCAGATATATCAATAGAAGAAGAGGTTCTCAGTTTATTTAATGCAATTGACAAAAAATATGGCAGATTAGATGGTTTAGTGAATAATGCTGGTATCTTAACTAAGAAATCTCCTCTTTCTCAGATGACAGCAGATAGAATAAATAATATATTTAAAACAAATGTTATCGGTTCATTTTTATGCTCAAGAGAAGCTATTAAAAGAATGTCTATAAAGTACGGTGGAAATGGCGGCGGAATTGTAAATATATCTTCTGGAGCTTCAAAATCGGGATCTCCAAATGAATATATTGATTATGCAGCAACTAAAGGAGCTATTGATACATTTACAGTCGGATTAGCAAAAGAAATTGCAAGTGAACATATTCGTGTAAATGCAATTAGACCCGGTTTTATAGATACCAATATTCATAAAATCCCTAATAGATTAGAAACAATAAAATCTACTATTCCAATGGAACGTATAGGAGAACCAAAAGAAATTGCTAATGCTGTTTTATGGCTATTGTCCAACAAATCGTCTTATACTACAGGAGCAATTATTGATGTAGCTGGCGGGAAATAAATTTTAAAGCAAGTCTAAAATCATATTTTCGACTTGCTTACTATCCCATTTCGTATCAATATCTGGAAGTTGCATCACTTGTTGCATAATTTTTTCTTGCCTATCGCCAGCTGCTAATGCTTCTGCATAAGGTTTATCAGAAAAAGTAACTCTGGAATAAGCAGGAATCCATTTTTCGGGATGTTTTTTAGCAAAGTGTTTTTCTATTTTCTTTTGCAGTAAAAAATTAGCATCTGCTGTTTTACTACTCATTTCCACAAAATTTCGATAGCTTAATTCTGCAATTGCGTCTGCATTAGGTTTTCGTTCTTTTTGGTAGGCATCAAAAACCTTTTCCCAATCATCGCCATATTTTTTAATTAAAGTATTTAGCACATAAATATCTTCAAAACCAGCATTCATTCCCTGCCCATAAAAAGGAACTATCGCATGTGCAGAATCGCCTACTAAAGCAACTTTATCCCAATAAGTCCACGGGTAACATTTCATGGTTACCATAGCACTTGTAGGGTTAGAGAAGAAATCATGAATTAAATCATCAATATCATCCATTACATCAGAAAAATAGGTCGTAAAAAAGGCTTTAGCTTGCTCTTTTGTTTTTAAAGTATCAAAAGAAACTTTTCCTTCAAAAGGCAAAAATAATGTACAAGTAAAACTTCCGTCTAAATTAGGCATGGCAATTAACATAAACTTACCTCTTGGCCATATATGAAAAGAGTTTTTATCTAATTTATGAGAACCATCCGAATTCGGTAATATGGTTAGTTCTTTGTAGCCTACATCTATAAAATCCTGAGAATAATCGAACCTACTACGTCGTTGCATTTTATGTCTTACTCTAGAAAAGGCTCCATCGCAACCAAATATAGCATCGTACTTATACTCTTGCCACTCTCCTTTTTCGGTTTCCCCTGTATACAATTTAGCTTCAGGCAAATTTACATCCCATACTTTTTCTTCAAATTTAAACTCTACACCAAAAGATTCTGCAAAGTCTATCATTTTTCTGTTTAGAACCCCTCTAGAAATAGACCAAATACTCTCTCCTTCTTTTCCATATTTTTGAAAATAAATTGGTTTATCTGTAACATGCATAGCCCTTTTATCTAAAGGAATAGCTATTTTTTTTATTTCATCTTCTAAACCAACATCCTTAAGGGTTTTCCACCCTCTATTACTCATCGCTAAATTTATAGATCTACCAGAAAATTGTATAGTTCTAATATCTGGTCTACGATCAAATACGGTTACTCCATGCCCTAATTTTCTTAAATAAACAGCTAATAAAGAACCTACCAATCCAGAACCTACTATAGCAATTTTCTTTGGTGTATGTGTCATGTAAATATTAAAATAAAGAAACCATAAAGTTACTAAAATTGATTTAGTATGCCTCAATTTGATTACATCTAAAATTAAAGCCTTTTATAAATGAATTAAATATTTTTTCTACAGCTTATAAAAATCACAAAAAACATACATCTAGAAATATAGCTACTTCATCGATTGCAAAAACAAGTAATCGATAATACGCTATTTTAAACTAATAAATTAACTTATATACATTTTATGCCTTTATTTTTATGGAAAGTTTACAGGCTAATAAGAATATTATAAAGATAAATACCAAACAACCAATTATCAAAAAAGTCCTTTACAAAATTTGTAAAGGACTTTTTATATTATGTATGTTGCAGCAATATTTTATTCTAGAATACCATCTACAATACCATAGGCAATAGATTCCTCGGCACTCATCCAGTAATCTCTATCAAAGTCTTTCATTACTTTTTCAAAATCCTGACCACAGTTATCTGCTAAAATATGTGCACTTAATTCTCTTGTTTTTATAATTTCTCTTGCCTGTATTTCTATATTAGAAGCCTGCCCTCTAGCACCACCACTTGGTTGGTGAATCATTACTTGCGCATGTGGCTGTATAAAACGTCTTCCTTTTGCTCCTACAGATAATAAAATAGACCCCATAGAAGCCGCTAAACCAGAACAAATTGTAGACACTGGACTTTTTAATGATTTTATAGTATCGTACATAGCAAAGCCAGATGTTACATAACCACCTGGGCTATTGATAAACAACTGTATTTCTTTATCATTTTGCATATCTAAATACAATAAACGATCAATTACATGTTTTGCAGAATCGTCATCTACCATGCCCCATAAAAAAACTTTACGTTCGCTTAGTAATTTTTCATCTATAGCTTCTTGTACTTTTCCTTTTTTAGAACTCATATGCTTTTTTCTTATTGAATACCAAAAATAAAGAATATTTTAAAACTGACTATGATACCTCTGCATAAATATAAAAACATAAATTAAAGCCCTAAATACTAATTACATATCTTTGATTAATAAGCCATAAACTGATGATAAAGAAAATAATTTGGATAACTTTTATACTTACAATCTTGCTAAATAGCTGTAAAAATGAAACTAAGAAAGTAGTAAAAGAGCTAACGATATTGGAAAAAATAGCGAATGCTAATGGATATAATAATTGGAAAAACATTAACAAAATAGATTTTACTTTTAATGTAGACAAAGACACTTCTCATTTTGAACGCCGTTGGGTATGGAATATAAAATCTAATACTATTACGAACATAACAGCTAAAGATACTATTACCTACAAACGCTCTAAATTAGATAGCATTACTACAAAAACAAATGCTGGTTTTATTAATGATAAATTTTGGCTCTTAGCGCCCTATAATCTTGTATGGGATGCTAGTAATTTTACGTATGAACACACACTTAACACAGTCTCTCCTATTAACAAACAGCAACTACAAAAACTTACAATCGTATATAGTTCTGTAGGCGGTTATACTCCTGGCGATGCTTATGATTTTTATTTTAATGATGATTATATTATACAAGAATGGGTGTTTAGAAAAGCTAATCAAGAGAAACCATCAATGATAAATACATGGGAAGCCTATAAAGAAATTAAAGGCTTAAAAATTGCCACAATGCATAAAAACAAAGCTGGTAATTTTAAATTATATTTTACAAATTTAAAAGTAGAATAAAATTAGTTTTACAAGCCCCCCTGTATCCCTTTCCTTAAAATTTGTCCAAAACGATACATATCTTCATAAGAACAATAAAAAGGTGCTGGTGCTAGCCTAATTACATTAGGTTCTCTCCAATCAATTACAACACCATTCTCCATTAAATAATTAAATAAAGATTTACCTTCCCCGTGCAATAATACCGATAATTGGCAACCTCTGTCTTTGGGCGTTATAATTTCAAAAGTACTTTCTACCACAGCATCTACCTCTTTTAAAATAAACTCTAAATAGGCTACTATTTTATCTCTTTTCTCTATAAGTGCTTTCATACCCACCTCTTCAAAAAGTGTTAATGAAGCTAAATAAGGCGCTACAGATAAAACAGGAGGGTTACTTAACTGCCATGCATCTGCATTGGGCATAGGTTCAAACTCTGGTTTCATTAAAAAACGAGTTTCTTTTTTAGTTCCCCACCACCCCTCAAAACGGGGTATATCTTCTTTTCCTAAATATTGCTCATTTATAAATACACCCGATGCATTTCCGGGGCCACTATTCATGTATTTATAACTACACCAAGCAGCAAAATCAACATTCCAATCGTGTAATTTTAAGTCAACATTACCAACACCATGTGCTAAATCCCAACCAACATAGGCTCCTACATTTTTACCCGCTTTAGTAATAGCCTCCATATTAAAAACTTGGCCATTATAATAGTTTACTCCGCCTATTAACACCAATGCAAGCTCCTCTCCTACCTCATTTATTTTGGCTATTACATCTTCTGTACGCCATGCGTGTTCTCCTGATCTTTTCTTTATCGTTACAATAGTATCCTTTGCATTTAAACCATGTACCCTTACCTGGCTTTTTAATATATATTGATCAGAAGGGAAAGCCTTCTCTTCGCAAATAATCTTATACCTTTTTTTTGTAGGTCTGTAAAAAGAAACTAATAGTAAATGAAGATTTACAGTTAAGGTATTCATTACGGAAACCTCTTCTGGTTTTGCTCCCACTACTTTTGCTAAAGGTGCTGCTAATTTTTCATGATAATCCCACCAAGGTTTTTGAGCATAAAAATGACCTTCTACACCCAAATTACCCCAATCTGTCATTACCTCATCTACGTAATTTTTAGTACGTTTAGGTTGTAAGCCTAAAGAGTTCCCCGTAAAATAAATTACTGGTTTTCCGTTTATTTTAGGAAAATTAAACTCGTTACGATAATTATATAGTTTATCCTCAGCATCTAACTGTTGGGCAAATTCTAAGCTGTTTTTAAACTGCATATCTTTTTACTTTTTTTCAAAAGTAAGCATGAAATATTTAAAAACGCTAGGGACAATTCTGTTTTTTAGAATTTATAACAGCTATTATTATTTATCTTTATAAATAAGCTCTAAAGCACCATTAAGATAGCCATGAAAAAGTAAATATTCATCTATAGTAATCTCTTCAAAAGCTTCATGTCCAATAACAGACTGAACAACTTTTAATACATTTTCGGACTCTTTAAATTTTTGTACTGTAAAATCGAATGGGCTTTCTGTTAGTGGAGATTTTCTGTCTTTTCTAAATCCTCTTATAATATTTTTGTTACCTAAAATAAAAAAATGCATTAATTGGTTTTTTGGTTGTAAACATTTGCATTTTACATATATTGATACGAAACTACATGGGCATAGCGTAATTCTATTCTAGAAAGATAACTTTTTAGCTTTTTTAATTGAGAAAAATATTGGTTACCATCTAAACTACCTAATTGCTGTTTTTCTTTTATTTTATTATATTTTTTTGCCACTTTCTTACGTGCCAATAAGTAGCAATACTCATCATAAAAAAAGTATAAGCCTTTATTTTTTAACTCAACTATAATTTGGTTACCTATTTGCATATATGGTTGTGTATATAAGGTTATTTTTCAAAAAAGTATGTTTTTTTTAGTTAAAAAAATACATCAATTAATTATATTTTACATATTGACCTATTGGTCATATTTCTCATTTATAATATATTTGTTTATTATACACAACAATATTATACAGAAATTCTGAATTTTAAAAATATATTTTTCAAAAAATAAAGTTAATCATGGCCGATATCAAAGACATTAATGAAAGATTTATTATTGCTGTTGAAACACTAGTTAAATCTAGAGCAACCAAAGATAAATCCACACTCTCCAACTCTTTAGGTATTAAGCAAAATAAGCTATCAGAAATTCTGGGAAAAAGAATGAACACGAGTTTAGAGCTTATTTCTGATCTTTCTGAACTATACAATATTAATTTAGATTGGCTTATTTATGGTAGGGGAGAAATAAAAAAAGAGGAAGAAAGTAATTTTGTAAATGAACCTAGCTTAAATTACAACGCTGATATTGATCAAAAACTTATAAATCAAATGTGTAATTATGTAGGAGTGAAAGATAAAAAACAACTGATTATTTTTTTTAGACGAATTAACGAAAAGAGAACAAAATTTAATCCCGATAAATTAGAAATGAGGATTGAACGTTTAGAATTACTAGTAGGACAAATGACCTTAAATAATATTGAAATAAAGAAACACAAAACTACTATATAGTATTTATATCATCTATAGACCCCATAATAATCTTATTCAAAGAACTAATACGCTTCTTAACTTGCTTAGATAAACGCTCTTTTATTTGCATCTGTTCATCTTCGCTATAAGACGATTTGTTATCTCTAAAATCTAATATTTGATTTAACAAGTTATTATTCATTAGATTTTTTTATACTTATTATAGAAATAATATGCTACCAGCAATACTGCAAATAAAAAATTAACTATAATTTTAGTTGTAAATTCATTAGTTGTTGTACTTCTAGCATCAAAAAGATAAATACTTAATTGAAAACTAAGCATAAAAATTGGAGCTAATATTATAAAACGATACGATTTATCTTTTGAGTTTACAAAAGCAAATATCCATCCAGACAAAGCAATTACAAACATTGAAACAATAAAAATCCCAGATCTTAATGATTTAAAACCACTAAAACCTGAGTATTTTTTTAAATCACCAATATCATGTATATAGGGTAAAAATGATATAAATAATATTAAGAGCGATACCAATAAATCTTTTAAAACAACTTTTTTATATTTCGTCGTCCGATATTTCACTGTTTCTAATGGATGATTCTTCTTGTAATTCATTATCTGCAGTTGTACTGTCTGTACAGCTTGTTATTAATAATACTAATGCAAATGCAGCTACTAAGGTAAATGTTACTTTTTTCATAATTTTTTGTATTTTAATGTTTTAATACAAAAATTATAAAATATATACTGCTACTACTTAAAATGTTTAGCAATATATTAAATAGTTATCAACATAACTAAAAGTATGGTATGAGAATTAATTTAGAAGGTTAAAATTATTGTTTTCAATAACTATTTTATATCAGAATTATAAATAAGTTCCAAAGCTCCATTTAGATAACCATGAAAAAGTAGATATTCATCTACACTAATTTCTTCAAAAGCTTCATGTCCAATAATAGACTGAACAACCTTTTGTATGTTTTCTATTTCGTTAAATCTCTGGATTGTAAATTCAAAAGGGTTTTCAGTTAATGGAAATTTTCTATCTCTTCTAAATGCCTTTATAAAGTCTTTCGTGCCTAAAATAAAAAACACATGTTTTGATTTATAATCTAATAACATAATTTTATTTTATGTCTTTTTTCATGAAATTTAACCTCATTTTTTAACAAAAAATTATAGACATTTGGTTATAAGCCTCTCTTTCCTTTATCTTAGCTATAAAGCAACAAATATCAAAGTCTAAAATTTTAACGCAATTCAAATATACAAATATGTTTGAATAATTCAAATATATTTGAATTGCATTTTTTAAACTTATAATTTATGAAAGGTTTTTATAATAGAATTAAATCTATAGCTACATATTACGATTACAAAAGCGTTAATGAATTCGCTTTATCTGGACTTGATTATAAATCTTCAGAAAAATTAAATAGGCTTAAAAATGACGATAATTATCCATCTGTAAAAATTATATTAGACATTTTAAACAATTTTAAAAAAATAAATATCAATTGGCTTTTAACAGGAAGAGAGTCTATGCTTGTAACTACTTTTGAGCAAAATTTAATAACTGCCGAAAGCAGTAAATTTAACACAGCTAATCCTTTAGAAGAATTTAGTGAATTAGAGATTGTGGAGTATATTTTTTGTAATAAAGATAAATTTTATAATCTAAAATCTTTTAATGAGTTGCTAAAAGATATGGATGAAGATATAAAAATTAAAGAAATGAATCGTATGATAAACGAGTTAAAAGATTTAGAAATAAAAAGTAATAAGCTATTTAAAAAATAAACGTTCTTCTATTAATTTCTTTTCTTTTTTTAAGTTTTCTAATCTATTTACTTTCTTTTCTCGTTCTTTAAATATCATCGTTGTCAATTCATCATCATACATAAAATTAACAATTTCTGTATCTAAAAAGCCCTTATTAATAAGCTGATTATTTCTTTTTTTATTATTCATCTAATTTTTCTAATGTTGGGTTAATAATTTCTTCTTTCCATCTTTCTTTATTAGTAACATGCTTATTTTTAACAGACTCTACAATTAGTTTGTACATAACAAAACGTATTTTAGATTTTAATTTTTCAATAGATTCATAATTATCTCCCATATATGTTGAAAAAACAAATACAGTTATAATTATTATAGTTGCGACAATAAAATTAATTATTAATTCCTCTTTAGTATTATATGCCTTTTCTTCTAGTAATATCCATGAAATGAAATAAAGGCCAATGAAAGCTATTACATAGGCTAAAATCAAAAATGGCTTTTTTGTCTTCTCTTCCATAAATTTGGTTATATAGGCCAATATTAAAGCAAAAGACAAATAAGAAACCTCGACACCACAAGCATATAAAAAAATTGATAACCACCGAAAATCAAAAAAATCTCCTTCCACGTCATTATCTTCTAAATGGAAAACATATGCAAATCTAGCCACTACTATAAAAATAATTGCAACACCAACCACCCATTTAAAAGAAAGGGGTTTTCTTTTTTTATTATTTACACCTACCTTATTTAAAGTAAAATTTACAATCTCATTTTCCCATCTTTCTTTATTAACAACATGATTGTTTTCAACAGACTCTACAATCATTTTATTCATAACAAAACGTATTTTAGATTTCAATTTTGCTGTAGAATTGTAATTCTCTTTTATAAATTTAGATAAAATATAAATTGTAATAATTATACCTATCGATGCTAAAAAACAAATTAATAATTCTTCTTTGGTATTATATACACCTTCATCTAACAATATCCATGAAATAAAATAAAAACCTACAAAAGAAATAACATAGGATAAAAATAAAAATGGTTTTTTTGCATTTTTTTCCATAAATCTAGTTGCATAAGCTAGAATAAAAGCGAATGATAAATAAGAAACCTCAACACCACAAGTATATAAAAAAGTAGATAGCTGCTGGAAATCAAGAAAATCACCTTCAACGTCATTATCTCCTATATAAAAAATATATGCAAATCTAGATATTACAATAAAAACAGCAGTAATGCTTATTACCAAATTAAGAGGAAAACTTATTCTTTTTATATTATTCATCTAATTTATCTAAAGTAGGATCTACAATTTCTTCTTTCCATCTTTCTTTATTAATTATATGCTTATTTTTAACAGACTCTACAATCATTTTATTCATAACAAAACGTATTTTAGATTTTAATTTCTCTACAGTCTCTTGATTATTATTTATGAATCTAGACATATAATATACTACAAAAATTATCGTAGTTGAAGCAATAAAACTGATTATCAATTCTTTTTTTGTACTGTATTCTTTAGCTTCTAAAAAAATCCAAGAAATAAAAAATAACCCTACAAAAGAAATCACATAAGACAAAAATATAAATGGTTTTTTTGCATTCTCTTCCATAAACCGAGTAGCATATGCTAATATCAATGCAAAAAACAAATAAGAAACCTCAGCACCAAAGGTGTATATAAAAACAGACAACCAAGTAAAGCCAAAAAAATTACCCTCAACGTCTTTTTCTCCAATAAAAAAAATATAAATAAATCTAATCGTTACTACAAAAATAACAGCGAAACAAATACTCCACTTAAGAGTAAGGTTCTTTCTTCTTATATTATTCATCTAACTTATCTAAAGTAGGATCTACAATTTCTTCTTTCCATCTTTCTTTATTAATGATATGCTTATTTTTAACAGATTCTACAATCATTTTATGCATTACAAAACGTATTTTAGATTTTAATTCTGTAATAGTCATTAATTCTTTATTTAAAAATTTCATTAAGAAAACAATACTAAAAGTAGCCAAGAAAGAAAGCGACAAACTGCCAACAACCTCAAATGTTTCATTAAATTTTTCATTATCCAAAAATATCCAAAACACATAAAAAAACCCTATCAAGATTATCAAATATGAACTCAACCTAAAAACCTTCTTAAACTTATTTTCAGTGTGGAAAATTGTTGAATACCATAACAATAACCCTGTAAAAATTGTAAAACACTGAGAACCAAAATCCCACAAAAAAAAAGACAACCATTCAAACCCAAAAAAATCACCTTTAACATCGTTCTCTCCTAAAAAAAAGATATAAATAAATCTACTTAATATTATTACTAGTAATAATAAACTAATAAGCAATGCCTGAAACGTGATTCCTTTTTTTCTTAACCGGTGAAAGAATTTCGATTTGTTTATCTTCATTGACTTAGTCTTTGGTAAAAGCTGTTGCTAATAAAATTTCTACTACTAACCTATTCATTTTAAAAATTTACAGAGGTTTATATTATTGATAAACATATTTAAAAAACATCCTAGCATAAAAAATCTAATTACAAATTTTACATACTTTTATAAACAAAAAAACAGTGTTATAATACTGCATCTAATATATTAATCTATTACATAATAAAACTACATAAAACCTTAAAAAAAATAAGATTTTATACATTATATATTATCTTCTTATGATACTAACTAAATTGTTTTATAAAGTACAATAGCTAAACATTTCTTTCTTCAATTATTTATCTAATTTTGCAAAAAAATTATAATGCATTTTTTATCTCCATTATTAGAAAATTATATTGCTGAGCATTCTGAAAACGAACCCCAGTTATTACAAGAGTTAACAAAAGAAACTCATTTAAAAATAATACAACCCAGAATGATAACTGGGCATTTTCAAGGGCGAGTTTTAAGTGCTTTATCTAAACTTATAAACCCCACCAATATCCTAGAAATAGGTACTTACACGGGGTATTCTGCCCTGTGTTTGGCAGAAGGCTTAACTAAAGAAGGAAAACTACATACCATTGATGTTAATGAGGAACTAGAAGATATACAACGTAAGTATTTTAATAAAAGTAATTATGGCAAACAAATAATACAGCATATAGGAGATGCACTAGATATTATTCCCCATTTAGATATTAGGTTTGACCTTGTTTTTATTGATGCCGAAAAAAAGAGTTATGATGCTTATTTTGAAGCTGCCCTACAAAAAACAAAACCCGGCAGTATAATATTATCCGATAATGTTTTATGGTCTGGTAAAGTAGTAGAACCTTTAAGTCCTAAGGACAAGGCTACCAAAGTATTGTTAGATTACAATAAAAAACTAAAAGAAGACCCAAGAGTAGAAACAGTATTACTACCTATACGTGACGGTTTAACTTTGTGTAGGGTGCTATAAGTTTACCATAGATTTTATAAAATAAAATACCTGAGGAAATACCCACTAAAGTACCCACCAATATATCTAAAGGATAATGAACCCCTACATAAATTCTACTATAGGCAAATAACAATGGCCATAAATAAAATACCCAACACCATTTTACCTGTTTTCTTAAAAACAAAACTATTAGGGTTGTTATAGAAAAAGAACTAGAGGAATGCCCAGAGAAAAAACTATAACTACCGGGGTTCTTTACAATTCTTATAAAAGTATTTATAGCTTCATTATTATTAGGTCTTAAACGCTGAAAAAACTCCTTAGTTAAGCCCGTAACTGTTGTTATGAACAAGATTAGTAATATTACCGTAAGTGTTTTAAAAAAGGTTTCTCTTTTGGTATTATTTAGCGAAATAAAAATGAAGAAAATAATAAATAAAGGAATCCATGTGGTAATAGTAGTAATGGCAGACCAAAAAGAATCATAAGACTCGGAACCTAAACTATTTAAATAAACAAAAGTATCTACATCCCAATCTATAAGTTTTTTAAGCATTTGATAGTGACTTATTTTCTTTTAATAACTCCTGTAATTTCATTTACACTATCTTTTACTTTACCTATTTCTTCTTGTATGTCTTTGGTAAAACTAGTGTCTATACCTTGGGTATCTGCACTTTTTTGTATTTCTTGTTTAATATCTTCTGTAGCATCTTTTAACTGACGCATTCCTTTACCAAGGCCTTTTGCTATTCCTGGAATTTTATCTGCACCAAAAACCATCACCACAATAAACATGATGAAAAAAATTTCTGCTCCACTTATAAATAAAAACATAGTTATACTATTACTTACAGCAAATATAATAAGAAGTTTGTGAGCTGTTTAATTAGAACTATAAAAAGTATAAAAAACAAAGCAAGGAGCTTATAAAAACACCTTGCTTTGTAGTATACATTTAAAAGAAATTTATTTTCCTTTTATACTTTCTTTAAAATTATCAAAGCCAGATTTAACTTCCTCTTTTGGCCAAGAATTATTTGTAGTGTCTATATCTGCTGTTTCTGCTTTTGGATCTACAACTATACCAACAATTTCTTTTTCCGAAGAAATTACCTTTTTTACCTCTGCATCGTTCTTTCTCCATACCTCTGCTGGGTAAGTAATATTTTTAACCGTACCATCTGCATAGGTATATTCTACAATTAATGGCATTGGTAATCCTCCTGGTTTATCAAAAACCACTTCATAAAAATATTTAGGTGTTTTAACTGCTGCTCTTTCCACTTCAGTCATATTATCCATCATATATTCTTTTAAGGTTTTAGAAGCTTCTGTTGGAGATTTACCCTTTTCTTTGGAAGGTATATCGTCTACTCCTTCTTCTGCTAAATATACTAAAGGAATTAATTGTGCTTCTGTTATTTTTTGCGCTGCCATGTACTCTTTCATTTTCTCGGTAGGCTTACTAGACACAAAGTATTTTTTTACTTCTTTTACTCCTATATCTACATAATCTGTAGTATAGAACCAACCTCTCCAATACCAATCTAAATCTACAGCAGAAGCATCTTCCATAGTTCTAAAAAAGTCTTCTGGTGTTGGATGTTTAAATTTCCAACGATTAGCATAGGTTTTAAAAGCATGATCAAACAACTCTTTTCCCATTACTGTTTCTCTAAGAATATTTAAAGCTGTTGCAGGTTTTCCATATGCATTTGGCCCTAATTGATACACATTTTCTGGGTTAGACATTATAGGTGCTATATGACTTTGGTCTCCGCTCATATAAGGAACTATTTTCGATGGCTCCCCTCGTCTAGATGGGTATTTATCATTAGGTGCTATCGCTTCAGGATATTTTTCTCCAAATTCTTGCTCAGCAATATATTGCATAAAGGTATCTAAACCTTCATCCATCCAACCCCATTGGCGCTCATCAGAATTAACAATCATTGGAAAAAAGTTATGTCCAACTTCATGAATAATAACACTAATCATCCCAAATTTTATACGGTCTGTATATTCTCCTTTTTCATTAGGTCTACCATAGTTCCAACAAATCATAGGATACTCCATTCCTTGTTGCTTGGCATGTACAGATATTGCTTTATGGTAAGGATAATCAAAAGTATGGTTAGAATACGATTTTAATGTTGCTGCTACTGCCTTAGTAGAATACTCTTCCCATAGCGGGTTTCCTTCTTTAGGATACATAGAAACTGCCATAACTGTTCTACTTCCTAATTTTACCGCCTGCATATCCCAAATAAATTTACGTGATGTTGCAAAACCAAAATCTCTTACATTTTTGGCTTTTAACTTCCATGTTTTCTTTGCCGTAGATTTAACTTTTTCTGCTGTTTCTGCTTCTGCTTGCGATACAATAATAACAGGTTTATCGTAAGATTTTTTTGCCTGCTCGTAACGTTGCATCATAGTTTTAGAAAAAACTTCTTTTCTATTCTGCAACTCTCCGGTACCATCTAATATATGATCTGCTGGCACTGTAATATTTACTTCATAATCTCCAAATGGTAATGCAAACTCTCCACTACCCCAAAACTGATGGTTTTGCCAACCTTCTACATCGTTATAAACACACATTCTTGGAAAAAACTGAGCTATTACGTAAGCTCTGTTATCGTCTTTAGGAAAATATTCGTACCCAGACCTTGCTCTATCTACGGTATGATTTACTACATTAAACCACCATTTAATAGAAAAAGATATTTCTGATTTACTTTTTAATGGCTGCGGTAAGTTAATACGCATCATGGTTTGGTTAATAGTATAAGATAGCGGTGCTCCTTTGGCATCCCTTACATATTCTATATTAAAACCACCATCGAAAGGGGTTGTCATATGTTTACCAACAAAAGTTGATGGTCTTTGTGCCATAGGAACTCCATCTCCTTCTCTCAATGGAGATTTAGAATCTTTTGCTCTTACATTCTGATCTAATTGTACCCATAAAAATTCTAAATCGTCGGGAGAATTATTAATGTAAGTAATGGTTTCTTTACCATATATTTTTTTGTTTTCATCATCCAACTCAATATCCATTTTATAATTGGCTTGTTGTTGGTAATATGCTGCTCCAGGAGCTCCAGATGCCGACCTATATGCATTGGGCGTAGAAAACTCCTCGTATAACTGCTTAAACTTATTGTGGTTGTAATGACCTGGTTCTTTTTCTTTTTGCTCTTCTTCTTGTGCTGTACTAATTGCCGCAAACAAGAATAAAAATAGCATTGTACAATACCTAGTTTTGTTCATTTTCTTTAATTAATATTTAGTCAATGGTAAAATAACATTTTTTTAATGATTTGTTATTACATCCTACAATTTTAACATTCCCTTATTGTTTTCCCTAATTAACACCATACTTTTTTTTCTTTTTGGCAATTTATAATGAATTATATTTTGCTGTTCATTAAAAACATCCATTAAAACAGTATTTGTTATTTCTATAGATTTTACGGTATCTATATTTATGGTAGGAAATTCTAAATAACATTTCATAACATCATTTTCATATTCTTTTCCTATAAAATTAAAAGTACTAATCTTAGAATTTACTTTTAAAATAAACTTTTGCTTTAAATACTTTTTAATATAAGCGTCTGTACTTTTTAATTCTTCAGGGCTTGCTAAAGCTGCTTTTACACCATAACGTTCTTCTAACAGCCTTTCAAAATCATCTATAAAAATAAGACTTGTTACCTGTAATGCCTTATCTTTTTCTGAATAATTTACAGTGGTAACACTCATGTAATATTTATGTACAACAGTAAAAGCCAGTAAAGGCAACAATAATAGTAAATATGTTTTTTTTAAAAATCTCATAAAATTTCTATGTTATTTAATACCGTAATTGCAATGTATATACCAAAATAACATCTTAGTTCTTTTTTTCTTCTGTAACTACAGATAATTTATTGTTTTTTCTGTAAACAACGCTTTTTTGCTTAAAAAAATCCCAGATTTTAAGCTTATCGTGTGTATCTACCAAACTACTAAAAGAGGGGTCTATTTCACAGAAATACATAAAATCGTCTATTTTATCTAAGGGTATTTTTAAATCTTTAAGATAAATAGAATCTGCATAAAAAGCTTTTACCCTTTCAGTTCTTGCATATTTTTTATTTCTGGCAACACGCTCTTTTAACATTTTTGTTCGCCCTGTTATCCCATTAATAATAGGGTTTAATGGCACAATACCGCCGCCAGATTTAGCCTCAAACAATTCTCTTTCTGCTTTTGTTGGTGGTATTACGTAGGCGTTAGGTAAACCTAATGTAGAAGCTGTTACTACGGGCTCTATTTCTAATGTTTTTAAATCGTCTCCAATATCACCAGATAAATAAAATGGTTTTACTACAATCTCATCTAATTGGGTAAGTGCTTCTTCTAACAAAACATAAAGCTTAGCTTGTAAAAACACTTCTTGTGTTACTACTAGTTGTTTCTTTTTAAATTGCACCGCAGAAAACACTAAGGTATCGTTAAGGTTCGCACGAATAGAAAAAGAACCATCTATATCGGTAATAGTTGCCTTGTTTAGAGTTGTGTTTAAAACATGGGTTGCAGCTACATCGCCATCTTTACTAAACACCTTACCTGTTATCTCTTTAGAAAAAGTTTGTGCTTTTACCAAGAGACTTGTACATAACAAGAAAACAAAAAAAATACTATTTCTCAGAATCTAACTGTTTTAAATAAGTTTTACTATGTGTTACTAAAAAATCTATTAAAGCAAACTCATTATCTTTCTTTAATAAAGATTGTGTTGGTATTTTAGTATCACAATAATGTAAAAAATTGTCAATCTGGTCTTTCGGTAATTTTAAATCAACCACAAAAAATCTATCATCATATACTTGTCGTAATACCTCACTTATTTTTAAAGGTTCTTTTTTCTCTTCTTTTTTATTAGACTTAAAAATTGCTTTAAAAAGGTTCACAAAATTAAGTCCATCCTTCATCCCACGAACATGTTGTGCTTCTGCAATATTTTCTACTTCGGTAGTACGATCTATCTCATAATCGTAGCCTTTAAACTCTTCATTTTTAAGCTCTATAAACTTTTCTTGATTTTCTGGTCCTACAACAACTTCATCTAGCTCCGTTACTTTTTCATTTACTTCAATTACAAGACGGTTATTTTTTAATATATCATTGGTAATCTCTACAACTTTTAACTGGTAATTAACTGCTGTAAAAACAAGTTGATCGCCATCTTTTACAGCAATAACAAACTCTCCTTTATCATTGGTTATCGTAGCATTTTCAGAAGTTGCATTAATAACATTTTCATTTACAACACTCGTATTTCTGTACAATACTTTACCTCTTAACAACTGCCTACCATCTTCTTGCGAGTACCCTACAGCCAAAAACAACAAGGATATAAGTAAAAGAATATTGTTTTTCATAATTTTTAATTCATTGTTGTTTGTCCAAAGAAAAAGTAAGTTCTTGTTAAAAAAAAATATACCACCATTAAACTTTTGTTAATTTGTACAAATAAAAAATAATTCTCTTTTGAAAAAATTACTTCTTGCTAGTACCTCTACACTATTTGGCGAATCTTATTTAGATTATTTATTAAAAGAATTAGAAAGCTTTTTTGCTACCACAGACACTATTACATTTATACCCTATGCCAGACCTAGTGGTATAACTCATGATGCTTATACAGCAACTGTTCAAAAGGCTTTCTCTAAGATAAACAAAAAAGTAATAGGATTACACAGTTACAATAATCCAATTAAGGGAATTACAGAAGCTAAAGCTATTTTTACAGGTGGAGGCAATACCTTTATGTTAGTACACCAATTGTACGAACAAAACCTTATGCAAATTTTAAAAGAAAAAATAGAAACAGGAACCCCGTATTTGGGTACAAGCGCTGGGAGTAATATTGCTGGTATTTCTATGCAGAACACCAATGACATGCCTATTGTATACCCTAAAAGCTTTAAAACATTAGGCTTGGTAAATTTTAATATAAATGCACATTATATGGACCCAAACCCTAATAGCACCCATAATGGAGAAACTAGAGAAACAAGAATAAAAGAGTTTCATTGTTTTAATAATACACCTGTAGTTGGCTTAAGAGAAGGAAGCTATATACAGGTAAACAACCAAGAAATTAAATTATTTGGTAAAGAAACAGCTCGTATTTTTTTACCCAACCAAAAATCTTACGAATCAAAATCATTTTCCTTTTAAATAATTAAACAATCGCTCTAAGACTTGTGCAAGTAACTAAAAAAACCGAATATAAAAATATAGAATAAGTTATAAAAAAATACGTTATCATTTTAACCGTACGAAAGCGTATTTTATCTTATATATTTAGCTATATAGGTATATAATACTATTTTTGTAAATACCTTAAACCTAAAGTAAACCTCTTATAATTATGAAATTAAAACCAATATTTCTATTATTTGTTTTATGTATTACTAATATCAATGCTCAAATAAAAATAGGAGATGACCCCCAAAATTTACATTCGCAATCACTTTTAGAATTAAATAGCTTAGATAAAGCTTTAGTTATAACTAGAATTTCAGATGTTCAAATGCTTGCTATGACTCCTCTAGAGGGAGCTATGGTTTATAACACTGATTTTGAATGCATATTTCAATACACAGGTACTACATGGATAAATTTATGCGAAGCCTTCGGAGACACTTTTGAGCTCAATGGAGACGATACCATAAGAGTTGAGAATCCAACCGATACTAATATTTTTAATCTAAGAGTAGGTATAATTAACGGGACCTCTAATATACAAGATGCATCTATTACTACAGAAAAATTACAAGATGGAGCCATAGGCCCTAACAAAATAGCAGAAAATGCTATTTCAGATTTCCAATTAGACAAAGCAAATATTTCAATTAGTGGTTTTGCTGAACCTATAGAAAATTTAAATTTAGGCAATTATAGAATTATAAATATTGATACACCTATAGATGATCAAGATGCAGCCACTAAAAAATATGTAGATGATGCTACCAATGAATTAAATGAACTTGCTGACGGTACAATATATATTGGTGATAACACCAATACAGCCCAAGAAGTCTCTATTACTGGTGATATTTTAATAGATAATACAGGATTCGTAACTATACAGCCTAACGTCATAGATAATGGTAAAATTTTAGATGAAGCTGTAAACTCAGCTAAAATTGAAGACCTAACTATTATAAATGATGATATTTCTGCTACTGCTGCCATAGAAGGCTCTAAAATAAATCCAGACTTTGGAAATCAAAACATAGTAACAACTGGAACACTAGAAGCAGTAAACACTACTATAAATGGTATATTAGAAATAACTGGGCAAACTACTATTAATGCAGGTGCTAACGCTACTAGTTTACCAACAGACAGAGGAACTAACAATCAAGTATTAACAACAGACGGAGCTGGGATTTCCTCTTGGACTACTATTAGTACTATTCCAACACTTACCGATGCTCAAATTGTAGTTTCTGATGGAGCTACGCCAACAGCAACTACAATTTCTGGTGATGCATCTATTACCAACGATGGAACATTAACTATTGCTAATGATGCTGTTAATTCTGCTAAAATTGATGACGGTACTATTATTGGAGATGATATTGATAATGATGCAATAACTACTGTTAAAATTTTAGATGCAAACATTACCAATGCTAAACTAGATAAAGGCAATATACCCTTAAGTGGATTTGGAGCAGCTGCAACAGATATTGATTTGGGAACTAATAAATTAATAAATGTTGTTGACCCAACTGACCCTCAAGACGCAGCTACCAGAAATTATGTAGACACTTCTATAGGTTCAATAAATACATTAAACGACGGTTTAATTTATTTAGGTAGCGCAACCAATAATGCAATACAAGTAGCTATTTCTGGAGATGCAATTATTAGTAACACAGGGATTTTAACTATTGAAGATGATGCTATTAATACTAACAAAATAAACGATGAAACAATTACAAATATTGATATTGCTACTACAGCTGCAATCGATGGAACTAAAATAAATCCAAACTTTGGAACTCAAAATATAACTACAACAGGTACACTGGCTTCTGGTAACGCAACCATAACTGGAACTCTAGGTGTTTCAGGACAAACTACTATAAATACAGGTGCTAATTCAACAAATTTACCAACAGATAGAGGAACAGCCAATCAAGTTTTAACTACTGATGGTGCTGGAGCTGCAAATTGGACATCCTTAACTGGTATCCCTACGCTTACTAGTGCTCAAATTGTTGTTGCTAATGCAACTGGTGTTCCTACTGCTACTACAATGACTGGTGATGCTTCTATTAATGATGTTGGAGCTTTAACTATTTCTCCTAATATTATTGACAATGCGGATATTTCCAATACAGCTGCAATCGATGGAACTAAAATAAATCCAAACTTTGGAACTCAAAATATAACTACAACTGGAACTACTACTATTGGTGCTAATACGATAACAAATATTGACGGCGTAAACGGACAAGTATTAACCACTAATGGAGCAGGTAATGCTACATGGTCTACTGCTAATAATTTAGCTAACAATGATTTAACCCAAACTATCTCTCAAAATAGAAGCTATAATTTAAATGGTAGTAATTTAAATTTTACAGGTACAGGTAGTGTTGTTATAGGTGCAAATGTACCTGGCTCAAATAAATTAAGAATAGATGGTACAACACGAACATCTGGTCTTAATAACTCTCCTGGCACAAATAACCAACCATCATATCGATTCAGTGATGATTCTAATACGGGAATGTATAGAGATTCACCTGATCAACTTGCATTCTCAACAGGTGGCACAGAAGCGTTAAGAATAAACGCTTCGCAAAATATTACAACAACTGGTAATTTAAACATTTCTGGAGTAACAACTATAAATAATGGAGCCAATTCAACAACCTTACCAACCGATAGAGGAACAGCTGACCAAGTATTAACTACTGATGGAGCTGGTAATGCCACTTGGCAAGCTCCATCAGTCGTTGCCATGGGAATGGTTAATAGACAAGCAGATGGAGCAACAAATCCTGTTAATCCAACAAAAGAAAAAGGAGCTACAACTACTCGTACAGGAACTGGGTTATACACAGTAACTTTTGATACTGGTAACGAAAGAAATGATGGGTTATATACAATTCAATTAACATTATTGGGCACATCAACTGCTCGTACAATTAAGGTATTTGCTAATTCATCAATTTCCGCTCCAAACACAACTAGATTTATAGTTGAAACTACAGATGATACGGGAACTAGAGTAGATTCAGCATGGTATTATACTGTAACAGATTTTTAATTATGAAGCAGCTACTCTATATATTTATTTGCTTTATAAGCATAAATCTTAGCGCACAAACTGCCCTTTACAATAGCACAAGCAGTACTATTGGTTTTGGTACAGGTGCACAAATAGGTTTTCATACCAACCTAATAAATAATGGCACTTTTAATGATAATGAAGGCTTTGTTGGTTTTTATGGTAGAAACCCCATAAATATAAGTGGTATGTTTTCCCCTGTTTTTTATAATACAGAACTTTTTCTTTTTAACAACCTATCTTTAGATATACCCATTACCGTTACTAACAATACAAATTTCATACAAGGCAACATAGTTACACCACGTAATTTAGAAACCATTTATGTAAATTACCTACAAAATGCAACGCCAAATGGTGCAAATGATAATTCAAAAGTAGATGGCTATGTAATAGCCAACAACGAACAACGTTTTAATTTTCCTGTAGGAGATGCTGAATACTACCGACCATTAATTATAAACTCAGATGCTGTAAATATACAAACTAGATGCGCATATTATTCAGAAAACCCGAATACCCCTTCTACATTCTCTTCTAAGGTGTTTCCTACTGTAAGAAAACCTAGAGTCATAGATTATATTAGTAACAGAGAATTTTGGCATTTAGTAGGTAACCAAACTTCTAATATAATACTTAGCTGGAATCTTAGAAGTAGTTTAGCTGCTGTTACAGATGATATTACAACTATTATTGTAGTAGGGTGGAGTAAAAACCAACAACGCTGGGTAAACTTAGGTAATATAGCTTCTTCAGGAGATGTTATTGAAGGTATTGTAATATCTGACAGTTTTATCCCTAACGATTATGAAATTATTACCTTAGGTGCATTAGGTACTCCCACAGAAATACTAACACTTGGCAATTATATAGTTACACCAAATGAAGACGGAAAAAACGATGAACTCATTATAGAAGAAGTAGAAGCGCTATCCCCGAATAATCATATTCAAATTTTTGACCGCAATGGCTTAAAAGTATTTGAAAAAGAAAACTATAGAAATGAGTTTAATGGTTTTTCTAATACCGGTAATTTTGTAATACAACAAAATAAAGGCTTACCTTCTGGTGTTTATTTTTATATTATACACTTAAAAGATTTAGAAATAAATTACCAAGGCTTCTTGTATTTAACTAGATAGGAAAAAAGAAGAAATATTACCACTCCAAAACTTCCACCAAACGCTGAAAAGCTTAAAAAAATCGACAAAATACACTTTTGAAAGTTAAATCTTACAATAATGTAAGTTAAATATACATACTTTTCTTACTATTTACACAACAAATACTACTGTATACGCATACTTTTTCATAAATTTACTTTATTAACTAGCATAACCATTAATAAATCTAATAATGAAAAAGTTCCTCTACACAATATTTTTATTGTTTGTATCATACTCATATGCGCAAGTAAAAGTTGGAGATAATATTAATAGTATAGATGCAAATTCTATTCTAGAATTAGAAAGTGCCACCAAAGTTTTTGTAGTAACAAGAGTAACCTCAGTTCAAATGAATGCTATTACTCCTTTAGAAGGAGCATTGGTATATAATACTGATCAGGATTGTTTACACCAATACAAAAACAATACTTGGGAAAGTCTTTGTACCAACGTAAGTGCTAACGAAACAATAACCGCTTTAATAGATAATAACGATGGCACATTTACCTATACCAATGAAGCTGGCACGCCGTCCATAATTGCTAAAGCAAATCTTGTAGATAATGGAGATGGCACCTATACATTTACAAGCGGATCAACATCATCTATCCAATTAAATACAAATGCAAACTCTAACCCATATGATGGTACAACATCTGGTTTAGCTGCTACTAATGTACAAGAAGCCATAGACCAAATAGCAGCTGGTGCAATTTCAGGAACTGGTGATATTACATCTTCTGACATCAACATAACAAATGGAACAGATGCAGTAATTAAAGATATAACACTTACTATTGCCAATGATGCCATTACTGCCGATAAAATAAATAGTAATATAGCAGGTAATGGTTTAACTCAAAATGCTACCACAGGTGCTTTAGAAGTAGATGTTGCTGCTTTAACTGGTGACGGAAATATAAACTCTACAAATGCTACTATTGATGTAGGCGGAGATACCAACGCACTACTAGGCAATGTTACCTTAGATGTTGCAGATGATGCTATTACTGCCGATAAGATAAATAGTAATATAGCTGGCAATGGTTTAACTCAAAATGCTACCACTGGTGCTTTAGAAGTAAATGTTGCTGCTTTAACTGGTGACGGAAATATAAACTCTACAAATGCTACTATTGATGTAGGCGGAGATACCAACGCA
>CANLOV010000004.1 GCA_947492955.1 uncultured Cellulophaga sp.
AGTATGACTGAGTCGTATGATCCATATCAAAACGCAATAGTTGAGCGTATTAATGGTATCTTAAAGCAAGAGTTCTTGATCAACTCTCAAAAAAACAGATATAACTATAATGAAGAAAATAGTTAAGCAAAGCATTGATATTTATAACTCTAAGAGGCCACACTTATTATGTAATATGCTAACACCTGTACAAATGCATAAACAAAGTGATATTAAAACAAAAACATATAAAAAGAAAATCTCTGAACAAACTCTCGTTTGTTCAGAGATTTAATATATTTAATCCTAATTAAAACTGTAACGGTTTTTTAGGGCTAGTCAAAATAAATAATATTATTTTTGATTAATATCAAGTTTTGTTATGAGTAAAGATAAAATAGATTTAAAATCTACCTATAATGTTCCTAATTTAGAAAGAGGTTTAATGGTTATAGAGTTATTGGCAACAAAAAATAAAGGGCTTACGTTAGCAGAAATAACAGAAACTTTATCATTAACAAAAACAACTACTTTTAGGGTTGTTAGTACGTTGATTTTTAAAAATTACCTTCAAAAAAATGAAACTACTAAAAAAATAACATTATCAAGAAAAATGTTAACATTGGGTATTTCTTCTATGAACGAACAGAGTATAGTAGAAATATCTATAGATGTTATGAGGGCCTTAAGAGATGAGCTAAAAGAATCTGTAATGTTAGGAGTTTTGTTAGATTCTAAAGGGACAATTTTAGAACAAGTATCTTCATCTTATCCAGTAAAATTGTCTGTAGAACAGGGTACGCAATTTAATATACATAGCTCTGTTGGAGGTAAGTGTATTTTAGCAAATTTAACTTCTAAAGAAACAGATGATATTTTAGATAGTATTAGTTTAACTAAGTTTACCAAAAATACAATTACTTCTAAAAGAGAATTTAAGAAACAATTAAAAGAAGTAAAAGAAAAAGGATATGCTATTGATAATGGTGAAGATATACAAGGCATACATTGTATTGGTGCGCCAATTTTTAATGAGCAAGGATATCCTGTAGCGGCTTTATGGATAACTGCTCCTCACGGAAGATTACCTCACGAAGATTTTGATAAAAAAGGGCAAATAGTGGCAAAATATGCAATGGATGTGTCTGTAAAACTAGGGTATTTGTACAGTTAATCTTTTAATTTTCTTTTTAAGCATATTTATTTGGTTAGGAACAACTTTTAGGTCTTGATTTTCTGAGTGTTAACATCATATATTTTATTATTTTTTTTGATAAAAAAGTGTATATTTGTTTCAAATAAGAAACTAGTTTATTATTTGAAACTAACAACAAATGAAAGCAACAAGGTACGAGGGTAATAAAACCTTCAGTGTAGTAGAAAAAGAAATTGAAGCACCAAAAGAAGGTGAAGTACGTATTAAAGTAGCCTATTCTGGTGTATGTGGTACAGATGTACATATCTATCATGGAATGATGGATAAAAGGGTAAGTATGCCTCAGACCATAGGTCATGAAATGTCTGGAACAATAGATGCTATTGGAGCGGGTGTTTCAGGTTATGCAGTTGGAGATAAAGTTGTAGTTCGTCCATTAGACGATACTAAAGCAAAACCATCTGATAAAGGATTTAATCATATATGTGAAGAGTTAAACTTCATAGGAATAGATAGTCCAGGTTCTATGCAACAATACTGGAATGTTCCTGCTTTTACTTTACACAAATTAAAAGAGAATACAGATTTAAAATTAGCGGCATTAATAGAGCCTTTATCTGTAGCAACTCATGATGTTCGTTTAAGTGGTTTGGTTGCAGGAGAAACTGCTGTTGTTTTAGGTGGCGGCCCAATTGGTTTATTAGTAGCAATGGTGGCTAAAGATGCTGGTGCTAATGTTATTATCTCAGAAGTAAATGAGAATAGAATAGCAAAAGCAAAAGAATTAGGTTTTGATGCTGTAAACCCAATTAAAGTAGATTTGGTTTCTTATGTTAAAGAACAAACAGAAGGTCGTTTGGCAGATGTTGTTTTTGAAGTAGCAGGAGTACAACCAGCTCTAGATGTTATGACAGAAGTGGCAGGTATTAGAGGTCGTATTTTAATGGTAGCTATTCATGGAGAGCCAAAACCAGTGAATTTATTTAAATTCTTTTGGAAAGAGTTAAAGTTAATAGGGGCTCGTGTTTATGAGAAAGAAGATTATGAAAAGTCTATTGCATTAATTACAGCAAATGAATTGCCATTTGAGGAAATGATTACAGATGTGCAACCATTATCGAACATTCAGCAAGTATTTGAAAACATAGACAATAATCCTGATGGGTTAAAAGTCTTAATGGATTGTCAATTATAAAATAATATAGAATAATTACTATTAGCTAAGTATTTAATAGTTATAATAACAACACAATGAGTATATTAAACAGTTTTAGTTTAGAAGGAAAAGTAGCAATAGTTACTGGTTGTAAACGAGGAATAGGAAAAGGAATGGCTATTGCTTTAGCCGAAGCAGGAGCAGATATTATAGGTGTTTCTGCATCTTTAGAATTATCTGGTAGTGCTATTGAAAAAGAAGTAACTGCTTTAGGTAAAAAATTTACTGCTTACCAATGTGATTTTTCGGACAGAAAATCATTGTATGCATTTATTAAAGAAGTAAAAGCAAATCATTCTCAGATAGATATCTTAATAAACAATGCAGGTACTATTTTAAGAACACCAGCTGCTGAACACCCAGATGATATGTGGGATAAAGTAATAGAGGTGAATCAGAATGCACAGTTTATTTTAACACGTGAAATAGGTAAAGATATGATTGCTCGTGGATCTGGTAAAATTGTATTTACAGCATCATTATTAACATACCAAGGAGGAATTACTGTTCCAGGTTATGCTGCAAGTAAAGGGGCTATAGGTCAAATGATTATGGCATTTGCTAACGAATGGGCAGGAAAAGGAGTAAATGTAAATGGTATAGCTCCAGGTTATATCGCTACAGATAACACAGAAGCATTACGTAATAACCCAGAAAGAGCAGATTCTATTTTAGCTCGTATACCAGCGGGTAGGTGGGGAGAACCTACAGATTTTGCTGGACCAGTAGTTTTCTTAAGTTCTAAAGCTTCTGACTACATGCACGGATCTATTACACTAGTAGACGGTGGATGGATGGGTCGCTAAAATAAAATTTCAATAAAAAAAACAGTAAAACCATGGCTGAAATAAAAGAATATAAATTATTTATCAATGGAGAATGGGTAAAATCTACTTCAGGAGAAACTATTGATATCATTAGTCCATCTACAGAAGAAGTAGTGGCAAGAGTTCAAAACGGTACAGCAGAAGAAGCATTACAAACTTTAGAAGCGGCAGATAAGGCTCAAAAAGAATGGAAGAAATTACCTGCAAGAACTCGTGCAGATTTATTATACAAACTAGCAGACGAAATAGATGCTAATACAGAAGAGTTAGCTCAGTTATTAGTAAAAGAGCAAGGAAAGCTTCTAAAAGTAGCTCGTTTTGAGGTAGCTGTAGGAGCTTCATTTATTAGATACGCATGTGAAGGAGCAAGAAGAATAGAAGGAGATATTATTCCTTCTGATAATGCTAATGAGCAAATTTGGATTCAGAAAGTACCAAGAGGAGTTGTTGTTGCAATTACTGCATGGAACTTCCCTTTTGCTTTAGCTGGTCGTAAATTAGGCCCTGCTTTAGTTGCTGGTAACACTATTGTTATTAAGCCTACATCAGAAACTCCATTAGCTACATTAGAGTTAGGTAACCTAGCTCAAAAAGTTGGTATCCCAGCAGGTGTTATTAATATTTTAACAGGACCTGGTAGAGCTATGGGTAATGCATTAGTAGAGAGTCCAATTTGTAAAATGGTTACAATGACAGGATCTACACCAGTAGGACAGCAAATTGCTCGTAATGCAGCAACAAACTTAACACATGTGCAATTAGAATTAGGTGGTAAAGCTCCTTTTATTGTTTTTGAAGATGCAGATATCGATGCAGCTGTAGATGCAGCATTACATTCTCGTTTTGATAACTGTGGACAAGTTTGTACTTGTAATGAGCGTATGTACATTCACGAAGGTATATATGATACTTTCATGGAAAAATTCCTAGCAAAAGTTGCCGAGATAAAAGTTGGTGATCCAATGTTAGAGGAAACAGATATGGGACCTAAAGTAAATGGTTCTGAGTTAAAACACATGGAGCATTTAGTAGAAGTTTCTGTAAAAGAAGGAGCTACAATTGCAGCAGGTGGTAAACGTCCTGAGGGAGCACAATTTGAAAAAGGATTTTGGTTTGAACCTACTGTTTTAACAGGTGTAACTCAAGATATGACAATCGTTCACGAAGAGTCTTTCGGTCCAATTTTACCAGTATTAAAATTCAAAACTTTTGAAGAGGTTATTGGCTATGCTAACGATTGTGAATATGGTTTAGCAGCAATGGTATTCACTAATGATATGAATACGATTATGAAATGTAACGATGAGTTAGAGTACGGTGAAATCTATGTAAATAGAGGACATGGTGAGCAACATCAAGGTTTCCATAACGGATATAAATTATCTGGTTCTGGAGGAGAAGATGGAAAATATGGTTTTGAGCAATACATGGAGAAGAAAACTTTCTATGTAAGACATAAAGCATAATAATAATAATTTAGAGCAGCCTTTGATGTAATGTCACTGGCTGCTTTTTTTATAACTTATATTTATTAGATGAGTACAAAAATTTCAAAAGTAGAAGCTAAATTATTTAAAGTTCCTTTGCCAGAGGTTTTAAATGATGCTAAGCACGGAGATCACACACATTTCGAATTAGTAACAACAACAGTTACTCTAGAAGATGGTAGTGAAGGTACAGGGTATACTTATACAGGAGGTAAAGGGGGGCATTCTATTAAAGCAATGTTAGAACACGATTTTGCTCCTGCATTGATAGGTCAAGATGGTACTGATGTTGATGGTCTTTACGATTTTATGGAATGGCACATACACTATGTAGGGCGTGGAGGAATAGCTTCTTTCGCTATTTCTACTATAGATATTGCTTTATGGGATATTAAGTGTAAAAAGGCTGGTTTACCGTTATGGAAAATGGCAGGCGGACAAGGTAATACATGTAAAGCATACTGTGGAGGTATAGATTTGCAATTCCCAATTCCTAAGTTATTAAAGAATATGGAAGGCTATTTAGCGGCAGGTTTTAATGCTGTTAAAATTAAAATTGGTCGTGAAAATTTAGAAGAAGATTTAGAAAGAATAAAAGCAGTAAGAGAATTTATAGGACCAGATGTAACTTTTATGGTAGATGCTAATTACTCTATGAGTAAAGAAAAAGCAATTAAAGCTATAGAAGGATTTAAAGATCAGAATATTACTTGGTTCGAAGAGCCAATTATTCCAGATGATTATAAAGGTTTTGGAGAAATAGTAGATAAAACAGGTTTTCCTTTAGCAATGGGAGAAAATTTACACACTATTCATGAATTTGAATATGCTTTTGATCAAGCAAAATTATCTTTTATACAACCAGATGCATCTAACTGTGGCGGAATTACAGGTTGGTTAAAAGCAGCAAGATTGGCAGATGAGCATGGTATACCTGCTTGCTCTCATGGAATGCAAGAATTACATGTAAGTTTAGTATCTTCACAACCAAACTCTGGATGGTTAGAAGTACATAGTTTTCCAATAGATGAATATACGACTAGACCATTGGTGGTAGAAAATCACAGAGCAGTAGCTCCAGATTATCCAGGAACAGGAGTAATATTTGATTGGGATAAATTAAACCAATACCAAGTAAAATAATATATTAACTAGAAAAATAAATAATCGCATGAGTATCAATACTTCAGAATTTGGCATTTTTGATAACGAAAAAATAGAATTATACACTTTAACCAATAGCAATGGAGTAGAGCTTCAAATAACAAATTATGGAGCTACAATAACTACATTAAAAGTTCCTAATTCTAAAGGAGTTGTAGAAAACATAGCTTGTGGTTTTGATACTCTTGATGGTTATTTTAAGAAAGAATACGTAGAGAACTCTCCTTATTTTGGAGGAACTATAGGAAGATATTGTTCTCAGATAAAAGATTCAAAATTTACACTTAATGGCAAAGAATATAATTTAGCCAAGAATTGCGGAGAAAATAATTTGCATGGAGGGGTAACTGGTTTTGATAAAAAAATATGGAAAGCGGAAGTTGTAAGTGATAATGCAATAAAAATGTCGCTTTATAGTAAAGATTTAGAAGAAGGCTTTCCAGGGAATGTAAAAGTAGAAGTTGTTTTTACATTAACAAATACTAATGAAGTAAAAATTGACTACACAGCAACTCCTGACCAAGATACACCAATAGCATTAACGAATCATACATATTTTAATTTAGATGCATTCTCGTCTACCGTTGAGGGCTTTATAGCAAGAGTGAATACAGCTAAGAGACAAGCTATGGATGATACAGGAACTGGTACAGGAGAAATTGTTGATGTAACAGGGAAATCTGATGACTTAACAAAAGGGAAGAAAATAGGTGATGTGCATGCGGAGATGGGAGATGGTTTTGAGCATTTTTATGTGTTTGACAACCCTAAATTTGAGTTACAAGAAGTAGCAAATATTAAGTCTGAAATATCAGGTAGATCACTATCAGTATTAAGTACAGAGCCTTGTATGTTATTATACACAGGTAAATATACTTCAGATGAAATTAAAAGAGAAAACGGAGAACAATATGGTAAATACAGAGGTTTCTGCTGTGAAACTCATCGTTACCAAAATGGACCTAATATAGAAAATTCTCCAAAGTCAATAACCAAGGCAGGAGAAGAATTTAAAAGTACAACCATCTTTAAATTAGGGTGGTAAAATAATAACAATTAATAACCAAAAAACTAAAAAATTATGATAACAGGTGTTTTATTTGCAATCCTTGCAGGATTATTATTAGGGCTTTATGCCTTGCCAGAGAAATTTACCAAAGATTATGAGTTTGAAAATACGTGGAGTATGTTCTTTGCTATTAACACATTTGTAGTTCCTAACGTAGCCGCTTTTTTATTAATTGATGGCTTCTCAGATGTTTTAGCAGCAATACCAACAAAAGCCCTAATGATTATGATTATATGTAGTGTCCTTTGGGGTATAGGAGCTATGATGTGGGGAAAAGCAATTAACTATATAGGTTTATCTCTAGGTTTTTCTATTTTCATTGGAACAATTATTTTAGTAGGTTCTCTTTTACCTTTTATACAAGTAGGTTTGCCTAAAACAAATGTCTTATTAACTATTTTAGCAGGTTTAGCAGTTGTTTTAGTAGGAGTAATGGCTAATGGTAAAGCTGGTATTATAAGACAGAAAGATGAAGAAGGAGCAAGCGATTCAGAAACAAAGAAAAGCGGATCGGTAATTACAGGAATTTTAATTGCAATTATTGGAGGTTTATTAGCTACTGGTTTTAGCTATGCATATGCTGCAGGAGGAGAAATAATTGATGCAGCTTCGCAAGCTCAAGGTAACGAACCATGGAAGAGTGCTATAGCAGTTATGTATGTTATATACATGGCAGGAGGTGTAGCTATTGCTATTTATTTTGCACAGCAGTTATCTGCTAAAAAATTATGGGGTAAGTTTAAAACCCCTCATTTGGGTAAAAATATAATGCTTACTACTGTTATGGGAGTATTTAACTTTGCAGCATCTGTAGTATTTGCATATGCAGGTTTTAAACTAGGAAAAGAATTAGGAGGAACAGTTGGTTATGCTATTTTTAATACTGCTTGTGTAGTAACAGCAATTGTTAGTGGTTTAGTAACTAAAGAATGGGTAAAAGCATCATCTAAAGCTAAAAACTTTTTATATTTTGGTTTAACATGTATGGTTGTGGGTATTGTAATTATAGCTTACAGTAATGGAATAAATTAGAATAAAACATTTTATATAAGAAAGTTCTTAGAACATACAGTAAAAACGTACGTTTTAGGAACTTTTTTACTTTTTATTTGAAGAATAGTGGGTGAAATGTGTTATTTATTAACAAATAGGGTTATTTTAATTAAAATTTATTAGATTCTCTTAAAATAGTTTTAAATTTATATTTGAATGAAGTTACATAAATTATAAACTAATAATAGGATTGTAAGATATGGTATCAGATAATAATATTTTTAGGTTAGTAAATAAAATTACTCTTATCTTTTTATTTGTAATGTTTTTTGGTATTGTTTCTGCAAATGAAATAAATGATAATAATATTATAAGTGATAATAGTATAAATGAATTCTTAAAAGAAGAAGTAAGTTTTTTTTCTAAGAAATTAGTTCCTACAGTATTAGCGGTTCAGGAAGGAGATAATCAAGGAACAGTATTTCCTTTGGCTATTAATTTAGAAACTAAATCTCCTTATGGACCTGGAGGCTGGCCTTTTTTGTTTTTAGGAACATTGTTATTTAGTGTTATGGTAGCTACTTGGTATTACCACCAGTTAACCTATATTGAAAAAAACTCTAGAGAGTTTTATAATAGTTTAAATGAGCTTAATAGTTTAAAATTAAAGTTTTTCACGACTATTGATAATGATTTAAAATTGCCCTTAACTTTAATTTTAAATCCATTAGAAGAAATTTTGTCTACTTATCATGGCGATACAATTATAAAATCTAAATTAAGATTTGTAGAGCAAAATGTTAAGCATTTAATAGGTGTAGTAAATAAATTTACGGAATATAAAAATTTAGATATTAATGATGTAGAATTACCAAATTCTAACAATCAAAAACCAAGTGTTTATCCGATATCAAATTCTTATGTGGATACTACTATACAAGAAGAACTTGTTACAGTTTCTGACACAGAAATAGATAAAAAGATATTATCTATATTAATCGTTGATCAAGATGTTGATAGTAGGTTAGTTATAAAGAAGAGTTTTAAAGATAATTATAGTTTATTGGAAACGGATAATTGTAAAGAAGCGCTTAGTATTGCTTTTAAGAAATTACCAGATTTAATTATATGTGACTTTTCTGTTGAAGAAATGAATGGCATAGAACTTTGTAAACAATTAAAGACTAATATTAGAACTAGTCATATCCCTTTTATATTAACATCTTCATCAGATTTAATAGAATATCAAATAGAAGGTTTAAAATCGGGAGCTGATTTTTATATCATAAAACCGTTAAAGATAGAGCTATTTAAAGTACGAGTTGAAAAATTGCTTGAGTCTCGAAAAATGATGAAAAAATATTTTCATATACAAGAGCACTTCAATTTGAAAAGGGAAAATTTAACATCTTCTGATGATGTATTTATAGATAAAGTATTAAAACTATTAAATGCTAATATAAGTGATGAGTCATATGATATAAAATTGTTAGTGTCTGATATGAATACTAGTAGATCAACTTTTTATAGAAAGTTAAAAGAGGTAACAGGTCAAGCTCCTAATGATTTTATTCAAATGATTCGTTTAAATAGGGCAGCCGAATTATTACTTCAAAATCAAAATACAATTTCTGAGATTAGTTTTATGGTAGGTTACAAAGACCCGAATTATTTTGGAAAATGCTTTCGTAAGATGTATGGTGTGGCTCCTTCCCAATATTTAGAAAAGCATGGTGCTAGTATGGGTGAATTAGCAGGAAGTTAATGGTTATTCTTATAATCTACTTTAGATAACCTATTTTGTAGTTAAAATTCTTTCATTTACATTATTATTGATAAATGGTTAATAAAAAGTCATTAGGTATTATTACACATAA
Organism: uncultured Cellulophaga sp.; assembly: GCA_947492955.1. Taxonomy (GTDB): domain Bacteria; phylum Bacteroidota; class Bacteroidia; order Flavobacteriales; family Flavobacteriaceae; genus Cellulophaga. The sequence goes on from CANLOV010000004.1 coordinate 9,769, forward strand.
GCGTTTTAATATATTAGCTTTAGTTTTCGTTAGTGTTGTTATTAATTATCTAGATAGGAGTAGTATATCTATTGTTGCTTATGAATTAAGTAAGTCACTCGAATTAGATTCAGTACAAATGGGTTTAATTTTCTCAGCTTTTGGATGGACATACGCAATTATGCAAATTCCTGGAGGTATACTGGTAGATAGGATAAGATCTAGAGTTCTATATTCATGTATGATTTTTTTATGGTCTTTAACAACACTTGTACAGGCTTTTGTTAATTCTTTTGTTGTTTTGTTTGGTTTAAGAGCTTTAATAGGTGTTTTTGAAGCGCCATCATTCCCTATAAATAATTCTGTTATTACTAATTGGTTTCCTGAAAATGAGAGAGCTTCAGCAATTGCTATATATACTTCGGGGCAATATATGGGGTTAGCTTTTCTTACGCCTGTATTAGTTGTGATTCAGAATTATATTGGTTGGCAAGGAGTTTTTATTGTTTTAGGTGTAGTAGGAATTTTATGGTCATTAGTTTGGTACTTCTTTTATAGAGATCCTTTTAAACATAAAAAAGTTAGTAAGATTGAATTAGATTATATTCGTAGAGGAGAAGGTTTAATTATAGAAAAAGTAGAAAAAAAAGACAAATTAAGTTGGAAAGACTTTAAGCAGGTTTTTATGTATAGAAAGCTTTGGGGTTTATATATTGGCCAGTTTTGTTTGGGGTCCTTATTTATTTTTTTTCTTACCTGGTTCCCTACTTATTTAGTGAAATATAGAGGCTTAGATTTTTTAGAATCTGGTTTTTTAGCTTCTATACCTTTTTTGGCAGCATTCATAGGTGTCTTATTATCTGGTTTTACATCTGATTTTTTAATTAAAAAAGGGTATTCAAGTGAAATAGCAAGAAAAACACCAGTTATTATTGGTATGTTACTTTCTGTTGTAATTATTGGAGCTAATTATACTAATAATACTTTTTTTGTAATAATGTTTTTAGCTATTTCATTTTTCGGAAATGGTTTAGCTGGTATTGCGTGGATATTTGTATCCCTGATAGCTCCGAAGCATTTAATAGGTTTAATAGGAGGTGTATTTAATTTAATGGGAGCTTTATCTGCTGTAGTTATACCTATATTTATAGGGTTTTTAGTAAAAGGAGGAGATTTTAAGCCTGCTTTGTTTTTTATTGGAGCTATAGCATTAATAGGTTTTTTTTCCTATGTTTTTTTAGTAGGTAAAGTAGAACGTATTAAGTGTAGCGATACTGAAGATAATTTTTAATGCCTAAAAAGTAACTTCCCATTCCATGTATCTTTGCCAAGACTTAATTTATATACATACATGCCAGATGGTAATATTAAACCATTTGAGTCCTTACCATCCCAGTAACTTATCCAATTATCTATTGGCTGCGATATTTCTTCTTTATAATTAAAGACTTTTAAGCCAGTTACAGAATATATATCTATAGTTAAGAGTCCGGCTTCCTTTATTTCCATATTAAATGCTATGGACTTAGTTTCATTAAAAGGATTAGGGTAAGTAATTATATCTACTATATCCGTAGAAGTATCTGAAGGTTGTGATATTTCTTCTTCTTCTTCTTCTTCTTCTTCTCCTTCTTCTTCTATTGGCTCAGATGATTCGATATAATATTGTCCTTCTATCATACCATTGTTTTGCTTTACTTTTATTTTTTGATTTGTAGCAAGGTTGTATATTTTTTCTATTTGTTTATTTGGCCATGAAATAATTAAACTATCAATCTTTTTTATATCTCCCATTCCAAAATGTAAGGGCTTAATACTTTGTCCCATAATGGTAGCTCCATGTAAAAGACGATGAACTGCTTTACCATTTGTATACGCACTTGCTTTAGTTCCGTATGCGTTTCTGTTAATTGTTGTTCCTTCTAAATTAACTTGTAACCATTCATTCCCATTTGCAGTGGTATTTTTATATAAATACGGAGCATCATTTGTATTACTTACTAATATATCCAAATCACCATCATTGTCATAATCAAAAACCTCTGCACCCATACCATTAGCAAAACCGTTGGCAGAAGATTGCTCTGTCCAGTCTACAAATCGTTCTTCTCCTTCACTTCTTAAATTTTTAAAGAAATTGTTGTTATAATTAAGGTCATTATTTCCGTTTACTACATATATATCTTGGTCACCATCGTTATCAGCATCTAAAAAACGAGTTCCCCATCCAAAATGACCATTTTCCACTCCTTCTTCTACAGTCTTATTTATAAAAGGACCTTCTTCTGTACCCATGAATAGAGGATTGCTTTTAGATTCGGCAATATTAGTTACATAAATATCAAAATAACCATCATTATTATAGTCTCCTATGGTAGATCCCATTCCGCAACCTGTATTTTTTAAATTATATTCTATTGTAGCATCTGTAAAAGAAAGCCCGTTATTATTAATATAAAAATTACTAAGTCCAAAATCGTTAATAACATATAAATCCATCCATCCATCTCTATTTGCATCTATAGGTAAACAAGACCATGTTCTGTTGGAATCATTTAAATTAAGCGCCCCATTTATTTCTTCAAAAGTGCCATCTCCTTTATTATGATACAATCTGTTAGGTTGTCCTAAATAATAGAGGTAAAGGTCTAAATTGCCATCATTATCATAATCCCACCATAAACTACCAATATTATTACAATCATTACACGAAACTATATTTGTACTTTCAGTAACATCTGTAAAAGTACCATCTTTCATATTATGATATAACTGAGTGCCATTCTGGTGAGCCAATAGTAAATCAGGATAGTCATCATTATCATAATCACCCCAAGAAGCTCCTAGTTTTAAACCTTGAAGTCCGTTAGAATATTGTTGAGAAAAACCAGCTTTTACAGTAGCGTCTTCAAACCTAAAACCTTTGTTGTTTAATAGTCGACTCCATGTTGTAGGATCGCTTGGATTAAATGCATTATAACCAACAATGAACATATCTAAATCACCATCTAAATCATAATCAGCAACTGCATTTCCATAATTAATTTCCATATTATTAAAAGTGGAAACTGTAGTTTCTGTAAACTGTTGAGCATTAATGATACTAGATGCTACAATTAATGAAAGTGTTAATATAAATTTTCTTATATTTTTTATTTGGTAATACATCTATTTAAGTATTCTGTTTTTTTTTAATAACTTACTTGTTTGTAGTGTAAATTATTATATTAATAATTTGAATTTATATAAATATCGGTCAAAAACAAGTGTAATTTGGTCAAAATATGTAAACCTTATTCAATTGATTTTAAAAAAGAGATTGCTTGAAGCTTATTTTTGTTGTTACCAATAAGTATTGCATTTTGTGTTCCTATTTTAATTTTCTTCATATCTTTTGCATCATGTGGAGCAAAAAATCCACTTTCAGAGGTTGATATACTATTAAAATTACCCGTTCCATCTCCTTTTAGATATAAACCAATACTTGCATCATTTCGTGGAGTTTCAATTTCTGAAGCATAAAGATTACCTGATATTAGTAAATCTTTATGCCCATCTAGATTATAATCATCTACAAGGATATTATTTATACTAGATACTTGTGCTAATTGTGGTAATTTATGCATTTTAAAAGATTTTCCATTAATGTTTTCTATATAATATGATGCAAACGTTTTGGCTTTTAAGTGATAGGCATTATTTAAATCTTCTCCATATATGTTTTTTAGATTAGAGGAACCAAAGGCTTCAAAAGTTGGGAATTTCTTATCTAATTCTGGTACTTGTTCAATAGAGCAAGATCTACCTCTTACAGGGAAAACTTCACCGTGTTCATAATAACTTAATATGATGTCTAGTGTTCCGTTTTTATCAAAATCATGACTGTGTACTTGAAATGGAGTATCCTTAGAGGCTTTGTATTTGTAATTTAGCCCTAAATTACCAACAATAAGATCGTTGTCTCCATCATTATCAATATCTGAACTTACAACTTTATAATACCATCCATTACTATCTTTGAGTTCATCAAATTCCGTTTTTATAAATTCTCCTTTATCGTTTTGCAAGAATATAGTGATTGGCATCCATTCTCCAACAATAACAATATCTAGTTTATTGTCGTTATTAATATCTGTCCATGTAGCAGAGGTAACTAAGCCAAGAGAGTTAAATTCTGGAGCTTTTTCTTTAGTAACATCTATTAGATATCCATTAATGTTTTCTAATAGTTTACTATTGGCAGCATAAGGATATTTACCAGGCGTTAATCTTCCGCCAATGAAAACATCTAAATCACCATCTAAATCATAATCTATAGTTTCTATTGCACTTCCGCTGGTTAAATATTTGGGTATTCTCTTTAAATCTTTTTTAAATATTCCTGTTCCATCATTTATGTATAGTCTATCCTGAAGTTTTTGGCTATTCTCATTAAATTCATTGCCACCACTTACAATAAGTAAATCTTGGTCCCCATCAGAATCAATATCGAAAAAAGCACAACCTAGATCTTCCGAGTCTTTATCAACAGACCAAGCTCCCTCTTTTAGTTCGGTAAAGCTGTTATCTTCTTTTTGTATGAATAAAGAACCAGAGAAACCAGCGGATCCACCAATAAAGAAGTCATCTAAGCCATCGCTATTAACATCTGAAACAGCTATGCAAGGCCCAAATTCAGACATTTTATGAGGTAGTAATATTTCCTTTTTAAAATCATTATACTCATTTTCTTTATGAGTGTAGTTGAGTTTTATTTTTTGTGAGATATCTTTAAAAATAGGAGTGTTTATATTATTTGTTTTATTGTTTATGGATTCTCTTTTTGTTTTTTTCTGATTAATTTCTAATAGCTGATTTGCTTTAACATTTTTAAGAGTTGTTATATCGCCATTTAACCATTTAATCTCAATCTTATCTATGCTTTTTTCGTTATTTAATCCAAAATGAGCTATATCTTCACTTTTAGACATGTAGCCTCTATTGTTTGTGAATTCAAACATTTGCCATAATGAATCATTTTTAAAAAGTTTTACTCTTGTTCCGTAAAAATTATTTTTGTGAAGAGGCTTAAGTTTTATTCTTAAATAATTACCTATATTTTTTTCGATAGTATTATTTCTGTAAATAAAAGCTTTTTCATCAACGTTATTTATAATTAAATCTAAATCACCATCTAAATCTAAATCTGCATAAGATGCTCCATTGGATAAGGTTTTTGTGTTAAATCCCCAATCTTTAATTTTTTTAGAAAAGGTTAAATTTCCATTGTTTTTATACATATAGTTTATTAGCTTATCTTCAGGAGCCATTTTTGCTAAAGCTAACACATCAACAATATCTTGAAACCGCTTGCCTTGTTTTTTAGCAATAATTTGAATGCTATCAAGAATTTTTTCATATTTAATATTTATGTCACTATAACGCATGTTTCTTTTAATACCATTAGTAACGAAAATATCTTTAAGACCATCATTATCAAAATCAGCAATTAACGGGCCCCAGCTCCAATCGGTATTAGATACTCCTCCCAATTGGGCTAAATCACTAAAAGTACCATTACCATTATTTCTTTGTAGTGTATTAAACATGTATTGGTAATGCCAACCTCTGTCTACTATAGCCCAAAAATCTTCAGGTTGCATTCCGCCCATATTCGTTTTAATACGTTTATGGTCTTCAGCAACCATATCTACTACCATTATATCTAAATTTCCATCATTATCATAATCAGCGATATCGCTTCCCATACTAAAATTTGAAGTATGTTTAAATGTTTTTTTTATAACCTCTCTAAAAGTTTCATTTCCATTATTAAGGTACATGTAATCCGGTTTGTCGTAATCGTTAGAGACATAAATATCTAACCAATCATCATTATTTACGTCTCCTGTTGAAGCAGATAATCCATGAGCTAAGTTTTTCGTTTTTGCTAAATAAGATACATCGGCAAAACCTTTATTTTTTCCTAGATTTTTAAATAACTTATCGCTATATCTAGGATTAGGGTATTGATTAGGATTTACCCCTCCTTTTCTGCTCCCATAACCAGGTGGTTGGTTAACTAAATAAAGGTCTATAAGGCCATCTTTATTGTAATCAAAAAAATTTGCTTGAACAGAAAATCCTTTGTCGTTAAGTCTATATTCTTTTGCTTTTTCTGTAAAGGTTAAGTCGCCATTATTAATAAATAGAAGGTTGTCACTAGTTTTATTTTTCTCTCTAATGTTTTTACAAACATAAATATCTAGATACCCATCAGAATTAACGTCTGCAAATGTAATTCCGGTAGACCAAGTGCTATCCTTGTTGATATTAGCCTTTTCTGAAATATTTTCAAATTTTAAATTTCCTTTATTTAAATATAATTGATCTTTTACTTGGTTTCCAGAGAAATATATATCAGGTAGCCCATCATTGTTAATATCTCCTATGGCTACACCAGCTCCAGTAACAAAAATCTCGTTTATTAAATGGTTGTTTTTGTCACTTTCAATTAATGTATTTGAAAAATTAATATTACTGTAGTCAGAATCAATTAAGGAGAAAAGTGTTTTAGCCTTTTTTGCTTCTAAATTATTTTTTTGATTACAAGAATAAAATTGCACTATAGCTAATATATATGCTATTAATTTAATCGTTTTTTTCATAAAATATTCACTCTTTTAAACATATAAATTAAACTAACATAATTACTTGTTTATATGATTAGTATAATTTATCAATATACATTTTATAGCTTTATTAATGCATATTAATAAATATATGTCAATTAATTTAACACTAAAATAAAAAACAACCTTAGTAGTAAGAATATGTTAATAAAACCTTTAAATAAATAGGTTTTACCTAATCTTGATCATATTTTACCAATACAAATTTAAGCAAAATGGTTCTTTTGGTATAGTCTTAAATAATTGTTAAATCAATAATTTTAAAGTGGTGTTTGTTGCAAATATTTAACAGCATTATATAGAAAATATTGATTAATCATTTTTTAGGGTGAACTAAATTCTAACTAAAATTAACTAACATGTTGAGAAATTATTTAATTAATTACTTAAAAAACAAAACCAAGCTTAAAAAAAGCAAGTTTGGTCTGTTATTATTAACTACTATGTTTTTTACTGCAGCAATGAATGCTCAGTCAGTAAATGTAAGTGGTGTAGTAACTGATGAACTTGATCAGCCGATGATTGGGGCAAATGTATTGGTAAAAGGAACAACGAATGGGGCGGTAGCAGATTTTGATGGAAATTATGCTATTGGAGCAAACCAAGGAGATGTTTTGGTGTTCTCTTACACTGGATACGAGAGTAAAGAGATTACCGTAGGATCAAGTAACACAATTAATGTACAATTAAATCCAGATGCAGAAGCATTAGAGGAAGTTGTATTAATTGGTTATGGTTCTAGAAAAAAGACAGATGTAGTTACTGCTGTAAGTACAGTTGATAAAGATTTCTTGAATCAACAGCCATCATCTGATGCTACTAGAGCATTGCAAGGTAGTGCTTCTGGTGTTACTGTAGTTGCGTCTGCAAGACCAGGACAACAAGCGCAAGTAAGAATACGTGGTATTGGTAGTATTAATGGTAATAATCCATTGTATATTATTGATGGTTCTATTGGAGGTTCTGTTCCACCACCAGATCAAATACAAAATATTCAGGTGTTAAAAGATGCATCTTCAACAGCTATTTATGGATCTAGAGGTGCTAATGGTGTAATTTTAATTACTACTAAGACAGGAAGAAAAAGCCAAAAAGCTCAATTACAATTTAATGTAAAAACAGGTGTAGGAAAGAGTAACGCTAAGATGGATCTAGTTACAGATCCAAATTTAATAGGTCAAATGCTTTGGTTAGAACAAACTAATGACGGTATAACTCCAAGTCATCCACATTTTCAGTTTGATCCTAATGATATAAGAGCTACTAGGGTAAACGATTTCTTATTTCCAAATGGAGCATCTATAGGTGATGCGTCTACAGATCTTTCTTTATATGAAGAAAGAAACTATCCAATTACACGTACTAATCAAAATGGTACTGATTGGTTAGAAGAAATGTATGATAATACTGCTTTATTACAAGAGTACGGTTTATCTGTAACTGGTGGTTCAGAAAAAACTACATATGCTTTAAATGCTAGTTTTTATGATGAAGAAGGTGTTTTTCAATATAACTCTTTTAATAGATATGCATTTAGATCAAATATAGATTCTGAAGTAACAGATTGGTTAACAGTAGGACAAAGATTAGGTGCTACTTTTACAGAAAGTAAAGGAAATACAGTTGGTTTTAATGCAATAGTTGAAACAAGCCCATTAATTCCTGTATTTGATGAAGGAGGAAATTATGCTGGAGGTATAGTAGGAGGAAACTTAAATGATGGTCCAAACCCAGTTGGTAATAATTTCCGTGAGCGTAGAGATTTAAGAAAGGGTCTTAATGTTACTGGTAATTTTTATGTTCAAATAGAGCCATTACAAGATTTAAAGTTTAAATCATTATTTGGTTATAATATGAATTGGTCAAGTAACCATAATCCAAGATTCGGTGATCCAGAAAATACAAATGGTTCTTTCACGAATACGTTAAATGAAACTAGAGATAATAGTTTAACTTGGAACTTCTCTAATACACTTTCTTATAATAAAACTATTTCTGATGTTCATAATATAGATTTATTACTTGGTATGGAATCATTCAGAAATACATTTGATAGAGTACAAGCAGGAAGAGCAGGTTTTATATCTACTAACGAAGATTTTTATTTCTTACAAGCAGGTGCAGATGCAATTACTAATAATTCTGCTTCAAATGCGGGTTCATTATTTTCTTTATTCTCTAGAGCCTATTATTCTTATGATAATAAGTATATGATAGAAGGTACCATACGTAGAGATGCTTCATCTATTTTTGCATCAGATAAGCGTGTTGGGTATTTCCCAGCAGTATCTGCAGGTTGGGTAGTTTCTAAAGAAAATTTTATGGAAAGTACTAGTGGTTGGTTAAACCAATTAAAATTTAGATTTGGTTGGGGACAATCTGGTAACGACCAAATAGGTAGCAATAGTAATATCTTTAGTACGTTTGGATCTGGTTTAGGAAATTCTTACTACGGTATCGGTGGCGGAGATAACACTATTTCTCTAGGTTATCAGTCAATAGCATTCGGTAATCCAGATGCTGTATGGGAAACTACAGAATCTACAAACTTTGGAATTGATGCTACTATTGTTGGTGGTTTAAATTTAAGTGTTGATATCTGGAGAAAGAAAACATCAGATATGTTATTCCCTATTGCTTTACCAGCTGTTGTAGGACAAGGGGCATTCCCAGCAGTAAATATAGGAACAATGGATAATAATGGTTTTGATATTGAGCTTAATTATGCGGGTGCTATAGGAGAAGACTTTAACTATAGTATAGGAGCAAATGTTTCTGCATATAAAAATGAGGTAACACAATTATCAACTGGTGAAACAGATTTTATAACAGGTATAAGCCAAAGAGGGCAGACGTATACAAGAGCAGAAAATGGACGTTCATTTCCTGAATTTTATGGTTACGTTGTAGATGGTATTTTTCAAACGCAACAAGAAGCTGATGATCATGCAACTAACGGAACATATAACCAACCAGGTAATTTAAAATTTAGAGATGTTAATGGAGATGGAGAAATTACTCCTGACGATCGTACTTCTATAGGAAATCCACATCCAGATTTTACAGCAGGTTTAAATATTGGTATGCAATATAAAAACTTTGATCTTACTGCGCTTTGGTATGCTAGTGTTGGTAATGATTTAATTAACTATTACAATAGATTTACTAGATACGGTTTATTTCAAGGACCAAAGGCTGCTGATCGTTTATTCCGTTCATGGGGAAGTCCTTATTTAGATGATAATGCTAATGCTGTATTACCTAAAGCCTCTAGTACAACAAGTCAAGAGCAAAATACACATTCTGATTTAATAGAAGACGGTTCGTTTTTACGTTTAAAGTCATTACAAATAGGGTATAATATTCCACAGAATGTTTTAGAAAAAGTAGGTATATCTAGTATGCGTGTATATGTAATGGGTACTAACCTAATTACTTTATTTGATGATTATTCTGGTTTAGATGTAGAAGTATCACCTGCAACTGAGATAAATAGAGGTTTTGATTTAGGTACTTGGCCACAACCAAAACAATTTATTCTTGGATTAAATATTAGTTTATAATTAAAAAAAAGAAAAATGAAAAGATTATATTACAAATTAAGTCTATTAGCAGTTCTAGGAATTGCTATTAGTTCATGTAAAGAAGAATTTTTAGAAGAGTTTCCAAGGGGAGTAGTAACAATAGATACACTTTCTGATGAATCTGGAGCTGATTTATTATTAATAGGTGCTTATTCTGTTATTGATGGTTTTTCTGCAGGAGGACCTGGTGGAGCAGGTGAAGCTTCCGCAACCAACTGGGTTTGGGGAGATGTACCTTCAGATGATATGCACCGTGGAGATCAAACAGGTGGATGGAGTGCTATAAACTTAATTGAGCGTTATGAAATAGACCCAACAAATCCATGGGTAGAAGGTTTATGGAACGCAAATTATGATGGTGTAGCAAGAGCTAATGATGTGTTAAATGTAATTAGAAATGCAGGTGATGCAATTCCTACAGAGGCTGCAAATCAAATTGAAGCAGAAGCAAGATGGTTAAGAGCTTGGTTTCATTTTCAATTGAGAACAAAAATAGAGAAAATACCTTATATTACAGAGGATGTAAACCCTGCTGAAGTTACAAATGAAGCAGAAGTTTGGGATATGATTGAAGCAGATATACAATGGGGTATAGATAATAATATGGACGAAACTCCTAGTGATGTAGGTAGAGCTTCTCGTTGGGCAGCGAAAGCATTAAAGGCTCGTGTTCATATGTTTCAAAATGAATTTTCTGAAGCAAAACCTTTATTAGACGATATCATAAATAATGGACCATTTATGTTAATGGAACATTTTTATGACAATCATGATGAGGAAAAGCAGAATAATGCAGAAAGTATTTTTGAAATACAATATACAGTGAATGATGGTGCTGCAGGTGGAGAAAATGCAGGGTCTGATCATAGAACATTATTTCCTAGAGGAGCTGATGTAGGACTGTGTTGTGCATATAGTGCACCTAGTTTTGACCTTTTTAATGCATTTAAAGTAGATGCTGATGGTTTACCATTATTAGATACTTTCCAAGATGATTTATTGTTAGAAGATTACGGTATACTTGATACAGAGGATTTTACACCAACAAGTGAACTGCTTGATCCTAGAGTAGATTGGACTATAGCAAGACGTGGTATACCATTTTTAGATTGGGGACCAATGTCAGGTGGAGATTGGATGTTAGATCAAGCAGGTATGGGACCATTTTTAAATAAGAAAATTATGTTCTATAAGAGAAACTTCCAAACAATATCTATTAATACACCAACTTGGTCTGCAGGTTTAAATGGTAATAACTGGCGTTTATTTAGATTATCACATGTTATACTTTGGAGAGCAGAAGTAGCTATTGAAGAAAATGATTTAGCAACTGCAGTGGATTTAGTAAATCAGATTCGTTTAAGAGCCCAAGATGATATTGTTATGGGTAAAATAAATAACACTAATTTTGATAGTGCTACACCTCTAGATATCGATGAAACACAACCAGCAGCAAATTATATGCTAGGATTGTACCCATCTTTTCCTGATCAAGAATATGCTAGAAAAGCTGTAAGACATGAAACACGTTTAGAGTTTGCATTAGAAGGTATGCGTTTTCAAGATTTAGTACGTTGGGGTATAGATGGAGAAACAATTAATGCATATTTGGCATCTGAGTTATCTAATAATAAGCTTCCATGGATTCAGGGAGCGGCTTATACACCTGGCAAAAATGATCATTTCCCAATACCACAAACACAATTAGATTTACAAAGTGGAGTTCTTACTCAGGATCCAGCTTATTAATTTAAAATTTTAAGTATTAGTTTGGTTTAATTCTTATTTTAATTAGTAGAGTAAAATGGTAGTTAGCAAATGCTAACTACCATTTTTTAGTATTAAAATAGAGATTTAATGAAAATTTTTTTAAAAATTAGAATAAATAAAACATATTTACTTTCTTAATTTTAACAACATAGAATACTTACATTCGACTAAAAGGTAAGAATGACAAATTATAACAAAGAAAAAACAAACCATGAAGAAACATACCCGTAAAAGATATAATATACTTGCTATGGTATTTATTACTGTAGTTATTAATTATTTAGATAGAAGTAATCTTTCTGTTGCCGCTTTTGCCTTAAGTGAAGAATTAGAATTAGATTCTGTACAAATGGGATCTATTTTTTCTGCTTTTGGTTTGACTTATGCTTTTTTACAAATCCCAGGTGGGTTAATGGCAGATAAAGTAAAAACAAGGATTTTGTATCCTATAATAATGGGTTTATGGTCTATTGCTACCTTAATTCAAGGACTTGTTTCTTCTTTTGCAGCACTTATAGGGCTTCGTGCAAGTATAGGTGTTTTTGAAGCACCGTCTTATCCAATTAATAATTTGATAGTTACAAGGTGGTTTCCAGAAAATGAACGCGCTTCAGCAATTGCTATTTATACTTCCGGTCAATTTTTAGGATTGGCTTTTCTTACACCCGTGTTAACAAGTATTCAAGCTTATATTGGATGGCGTGGCCTTTTTATTGTTTCAGGAATCATTGGTTTAGTTTGGGCTGCTGTTTGGTATTTCTTTTATAGAGACCCAAAAAATCATAAAAGAGTAAGTACTTCCGAGTTAGAATACATTTCTAAAGGTGGTGGTTTAATTGATGTAAAATCTAAAAAGGAAGAAATTAAAGAAGAAGAAAAATTTAATTTATCAGATTTAGTACATGTATTTGCTTATAGAAAATTATGGGGAATATATATAGCTCAATTTTGTTTAGGAGCAACAGCTATATTTTTCTTAACGTGGTTCCCCACATATTTGGTTAAGTATCGTGGCTTAGACTTTTTAGAATCAGGCTTTTTGGCTTCTATTCCATTTTTAGCAGCTTTTATAGGAATATTGTTATCTGGTTTTACTTCTGATTTATTAGTAAAAAAAGGATATTCAAATGAAATAGCAAGAAAAGGACCAATTATAGTAGGTATGTTATTATCTACTTGTATTATTGGAGCTAATTATACAGATGACACTTTTTTAGTTATTTTATTTCTAGCAATAGCCTTTTTTGGTAATGGATTAGCAAGTATAGCATGGATATTTGTTTCGTTAATGGCACCAAAAAAATTAATTGGAGTTACAGGAGGTGCGTTTAATTTTATAGGAGGGCTTTCAGCTGTTGTTGTTCCTATTGTTGTTGGTTATTTGGTAAAAGATGGAGATTTTAAACCAGCGTTATTTTTCATAGGAGGTGTTGCCTTTTTAGGTTTTTTCTGCTATACTTTTATTGTAGGTAAAGTAGAGAGAATTGTTCCAAAATCTTAATTTGAATAAAATTACTATAAATATAAAAATGAAGATAAAAGATATTAAAGCTTTCCCTATTAATGTTGGAAGCGGTAGTCAATTAGTTATAAAAATTGAAACAGATACGGGGATATATGGATGGGGAGCTTCAGGAATTTCTGGAAGAGAATTAGCGGTAGTTGGAGCAATTAAACATTTTAAGCCATTGCTAATTGGAAAAAATCCAATGCAAATAGAAGCAATTTGGCAAGATTTATACCGAGGTCAATATTTTGAAGGAGGGCGAGTGTTAACAGCTGCAATATCGGCTATAGATATTGCCCTTTATGATATTAAAGGAAAAGCATTAGGCGTTCCTGTTTATGAATTATTAGGAGGTAAACAACGAGATTTTGTAGAATGTTTTGCATCCGTTCGTTTTTCTTCTTTAGAAGAGCTTTTAAGGTTGTCTAAAGGCTTAATTAAAGAAGGGTGGACAATGCTTCGTTTGGCTCCAGCAGAATTTGAAGCTCAAGAAAATCAGAGTATATTTGAACCTAGAGAGTCTATATCAATAATTGCGGAATGGTTAATTGCACTTAGAAAAGAAGTAGGAACAAAAATAACAATAGGTATAGATTACCATTCTAGATTAAATCAGGCAGAAACATATTCATTTATGAAAAGAATGCCAGAAGGAACTATAGATTTTATAGAAGAACCTATACGAGATGAAAATCCAGGGGCATATCAGAATCTAAGAAAGCTAATAGATGTACCTTTTGCTATTGGTGAAGAGTTTTCTAGTAAGTGGCAGTTTTTACCTTTTATAGAGCAAGATATAACACAGTATGCTAGAGTTGATGTTTGTAATGTAGGAGGTTTAACAGAGGCAAAAAAGGTAGCTTCTTTAGCAGAAGCACATTATATAGATTTAATGCCACATAATCCTTTAGGACCAATTTGTACTGCGGCAACGATACATTTAGCAGCTGCATGTTCAAACTTTAGTTGGTTAGAAGAGGTAAATACAGGAGCACATGTAATTACAAATGATCCTAAATTTTACCCTGTTCAGCATAAGCTACAAGGGTCTCGTTACCCTGTTATAGATACTCCAGGATTAGGTGTGGAAGTTGATGAGGAATATGCTGCAAAAAATGAATTTAAACTTGTGGAAATTCCTCGTTTATATAAAAATGATGGATCATTAACAAATTGGTAATAATATGAGTTTTGTAACTTTTGGAGAAATAATGTTGCGTTTAACTCCAAGTAATCATGGAGCTAAAATTAACTCAGCAGCAACATTTGGAGTAAATTATGCAGGTTCAGAATCTAATGTGGCTAGCTCGTTAGGAGTGTTAAAAAATAAGGTAGACTTTGTAACAAAATTACCAGATAACCAACTTGGAGATGCAGCAATAAGTTCATTGCAAGGCTATGGTATAAATACATCACATATAATAAAAGGAGGAAAGAGAATAGGAACATATTTTATAGAAATAGGTTCGTCTATTAGACCTTCTAGCGTAATATATGATAGAGCAGATTCTGCAATAAGTCATTTAAAAGAAGGAGAGTTAGATTGGGAAGCCATACTTAAAAATAAAGAATGGATATTCTTATCTGGGATAACACCAGTGTTATCTAAGCAATGTGCAGCAGAAACTATTAAAGCAGCCCAAACGGCACATAAATTAGGAGTTAAAGTTGCTTTTGATATGAATTATAGAAGGTCTTTATGGAAGTCTTCTGATGATGCAAGAGTAATTTTTGATGAAATATTAAAGTATACAGATTTATTGTTTGGTAATGCAGGGGTTTTAGTAGATGTTTATGGGATGAAATTTTCTGGAAATAATTCAACAGAGAAAACTTTAGATGCAGCTATTAAAGCACAACAAAAATTTAATATTAAACAATTAGCATTTACAGTAAGAGACCATATTTCTGCCAGTGAAAACAAATTATCTGGAATTATTTTATCGGGTGATAAGCATATAATATCAAATACATATAATGTAGAAATAACAGACCGTTTTGGTACTGGAGATTCTTTTGCAGCAGCATGTTTACATGGTTTAAGTTTAGGTTGGGAAGAAGAAAAAATCATTAATTTTTCTACAGCTGCTTTTGCGTTAAAACACACTATACAAGGCGATCAGCATACTAGCTCAGAGAAAGAAATTATATCAATAATGGAAGGAAATACTTCCGGACACGTATTAAGGTAAAATGGAAAGAAAAGAAATTGTATCAGTAATAAAAAAAGAAAAAGTTGTAGCTATTTTAAGGGCAAAAGCTCAAAAAGATGTAGAAAGTGTTGTTGAAGCTGTTTTCTCTGTAGGACTTAATGTTTTAGAAATAACGTCTAATACACCAGGTTATTTAGAAGAAATTTCTAAAGCCCGTAAAGTATATTCAAATAAATTAGTAGGTGCAGGAACAGTTATTAATGTAAAAATTGCTGAAGAAGTAATTAAAGCTGGAGCTCAATTTATAGTTACACCAAATACGAATGCAGATGTTATAAAGTATGCTCATAAGTATGATGTGCCCGTTTTAGTAGGAGCACTTACGCCTACAGAAGTTTGTGTTGCAGCAGAGAATGGAGCAGATGTTATAAAGTTATTTCCGGCAGGAAATTTAGACACTCCTTATTTAAAAGCAGTACAGGCACCATTAGATAGTTTAGAGTATTTTGCTGTTGGTGGTATTAATACAAAAAATGTAGATAAATGGTTTAAATCTGGAGCATCTGGTGTAGGTTATGGTTGTGTTGTTAATAACCCAGATACAGGTCGTATAGATTTAGAAGCAATAAAAGAGACTGCAAAGAAATTTTTAAGTGCAGCACAAAATAACTAATTATGAAAAAATATATATTCTTACTTTTTGTTATAATATTTTTTACTAGCTGTAAAAATGCTAAAAAAGTAGAAAGTAAAGTATTAGATGCAGTAGAGGCGAATTTTTCTGTTGAAATATTAGACAATGAAGCATTAGATATTATAAACACAGATACTAATATAAAAATATTGGCTAGTGGTTTTACTTGGACAGAAGGTCCATTATGGGTAGAAGAGGGTAAGTATTTATTGTTTTCAGACATTCCTAATAATAAAGTATATAAATTAAATAAGAATAATGATACTATTACTTATTTAACTCCTGCTGGTTGCGATGTAGAAAATTTTACAAAAGAGAAATCGGGATCTAATGGCTTATTACTTAATCCGGAAGGGAAATTAGTATTAATGCAACAAGGAGATCGTAGAGTAGGAGTTATGAATGCTCCATTGTCTACACCCAAAGAATCTTATACCAGTTTAGTTAATAATTTTGAAGGTAAAAGATTAAATAGTCCTAATGATGGAGTTTATGATGCTGCTGGGAATTTGTATTTTACAGACCCACCATACGGATTACCTAATGGAGCAGAAGATGCATCTAAAGAATTAGATTATCAAGGAGTATATTGTTTGTTAAAAACAGGAGAATTATTACTCTTAGATAAATTAACAAGGCCAAATGGAATTACTTTGTCCCCGGATGAAAAAGTATTATACGTAGCTGTCTCTGATCCCGAACATGCTGTTTGGTATAGGTATGATATTACAACACCTGGTGAGGTGAAAAATAAGGATATATTTTATGATTGTACTTCTGATGTTGGTAATGATAAGCATCATGTAGGATTACCAGATGGTATGAAAACAAATAGTAAAGGATATGTTTTTGCTACAGGACCGGGAGGTGTATGGGTTTTTAATAAGTTGGGAAAACCATTAGCAAGAATTTATACAGGGCAAGCTACGTCTAACTGTGCTTTGTCTACTAATGAAAAAAGACTTTTTATAACAGCTGATGATTATATTTTAGAAGTTAATTTAAAATAGAAGAGTATTATAATTATTAAAAAAGGTGTTACTTAAATAGTAACACCTTTTTTGTTATGTATACTTTTTAATTATTGAATAAATATTTTATCGCTAGGAATTGGATTTTGTTTAGTAGTTCCTTCATTATTAGAAATGATTAAATCAAAACCAGAGATTATCGTATTTGGACTAGTTTGAATATTTACAGAAACATCGATTGTAACTTCACCATCACTTGGTATTGTAAAATTAATAGTATAACCAGATGTATCTATAATACTCATTCCTGTATTTGGATCCTCGTATATAGAGAATGTAGAGGTTTGGTTTTGAATATCGAGTAGCTCATTACCATTTGTATCTTTTACAGAATAAGATATTTCTAAAAATACATCATTGGCTTCAGAATTAGGAACTTCTATACGTCCAAATACTTCCATAGTTGCTTTAGAACTAGCATTGGCTTTATATATTCCATTATTTTCATCGAATGAAACGGGGTCTTCTAGTACAGTATAATTTATAGTTTTAGTTATAGCGTTGTTAGAAGCAGCTGTTATAATAACACTAGCATCACCAGGACCTACAGCTCTAACACTTCCTGTGGCGCTTACTGTTATTACATCTGTATTTGTAGAAGTATATATCAATGTTTTATCTGTTGCATCTTCTGGTTCTATACTTATTCCTCCACCAGTTCCTCGGTCAGGTTCTACATAAACTGTACGATCTAATGCTCCCCAAATACTTATGTCTGTAACAGGTATAGGGTTACTAACAATTCTAAGCATAGCACTTCTTGTAATAGTAGAATCTACTGTAGAAGTTGCAGTTATTGCTACTGTACCTTCAGTTATTCCTGTAACATTACCTTCTGTATCAATGGTTGCAATACTCGTATCACTAGAAGAAAAAGTAAAACTATCATCTGAAGAACCATTTTCAATATTAAATTTATTTATTTGAAACTTCTTAGATTCTCCAATAAGTAAGGAAGATCTTTTGGGTTGTATAGAAATAAATTTTTCATCAAAAGCTAATCGTTGTGTAACATTTAACTCTATAGATTTAGTAATAGTAGCATCATTGGAAAAAGTGGCTGTAATAATAGCAGTACCAATATTACGGGTATTTACATAACCAGAGTTATCTACTGTCGCAATATTTTCATCACTACTAGTCCAAATTAAATCTACTGCATTAGCATCTAAAGGTGAAAATAGAGGTATTAACTGTAGCCAACTACTAGCAGGGAAATTAGTAGATGCCCCTCTATAAAAAACAAAGTCTGTTAATAGTATTTCACTAACATCTTCTAATGTTGTAAATTCAAAATTAATAGCAGTAGATTTTAGATTTGTGCTAATAGCTAGTATAACTCCTTTATATAAAGTTTTTGGTTTTAAATTTTCAAATGTATAAGAATTAGAAGTTAAAGTATTTGCGGTTAAATCTCCTTCTAAATATATATTATAAGAGATGTCGGAATTATCACTTATAGTAGCTGTTGTCCATGTTAAAGTAGCTTCATTGTTAGTAATATTATTTACATCACTATTGGTAAATTCTGGAGTTGGCGCGTTGGGGTTAGGAAAACGTTTTGTTTTAAGTGCAAATTTAATAGGAGTTAATTCCTCTGCTTTCTTTGTGTTAGATACTTTATTAGAAATACTACTTTTATTAGTATTTAGAGTTTTTGGTACTATACGTCCTGTGTATTCTGTATCCGCATCTAATTGGGTTAATGTATAATCTGTATCTTCATTACTGTCTTTAATTTTTTCATCACCTAAATAAATATCATAAACAACTGTTTCATTATTTGGACCAGTAATGGTAGACCATTTTAAATCTACTAAATTATAAGATATAGCACCTTCACTAAATTCTATATCTGAATCTGGATTTTCAGATATTATGTCATCATTATTTTCTTCAGGATTTTTAGGATCGTCTTTATTACAACTTATGGCTAATAATAGTAAAATAAAAATAGAACGTATTGATGTTTTCATGAAAGTAAGTTATTGATTGTTATCTGTATAACAGATAAGTACGTTTTTTATTTCAATTTAGATGTCGGAATTATATACTAGAAAAATTTAACTAATATACTTCCAAATATTTTTATATTTTACCAGTTGCGCAAAAGTGAAATTTATAATACTATTTTCTTGTTTTTGTAGTAGGGGGTCGTCTTTAAGTACTTTTAAGGCGTAATACCGAGCTGTTTTTAAAATATCATTATCCTTTATAATATCTGCTATTTTTAAATTAAGCATTCCGCTTTGCTGTGTCCCCATCATATCACCAGGGCCGCGGAGTTTTAAATCTACTTCAGAAATTTCAAAACCATCATTGGTTTTTACCATGGTTTCTAATCTAGTTTTTGCTTCGGCAGATAATTTAAAACCAGTCATAAGTATACAAAAACTCTGATCAGCACCTCTACCAACTCTACCTCGTAATTGGTGTAGTTGGGATAGACCAAAACGTTCTGCACTTTCTATAATCATTACCGATGCATTAGGAACGTTTACACCAACTTCTATTACTGTGGTTGCCACCATAATGTTGGTTTCTCCTTTTACAAAACGTTCCATTTCATAATCTTTATCTACAGGTTTCATTTGACCATGAACTATAGAGATTTGATACTCTGGCTGGGGAAAATCTCTTGCAATACTTTCGTAACCATCCATTAAATCTTTATAATCTAAGGCTTCAGATTCTTGTATTAATGGATATACAATATAAATTTGTCTTCCTTTTTTTATTTCGTCTCGTATAAACTGAAATACCTTTAATCGGTTAGAATCGTATCTATGTACTGTTTTTATAGCTTTTCTTCCTGGTGGTAATTCATCTATCACAGAAATATCTAAATCGCCATACAAACTCATGGCTAGTGTTCTAGGGATAGGTGTAGCTGTCATTACCAGAATATGAGGCGGTTTTTCATTTTTATGCCATAGTTTAGAACGCTGTGCTACACCAAAACGGTGTTGCTCATCTACAATTGCTAAACCTAAATTTTTGTATTGTACTTTGTCTTCTAAAAGGGCATGAGTACCAATTAAAATATGTAGTTCTCCACTTTCTAATTGTTCATGAATAATTTTACGTTTCGATTTCTTTTTAGAACCTGTAAGTATAGCCACATTTATATCTAAGTTTCCTAGTAACTCTTTTACGCCACTAAAATGCTGATTTGCCAAAATTTCGGTAGGCGCCATTAAACATGCTTGGTATCCGTTATCTATAGCCAAAAGCATAGTCATTAAAGCAACAATAGTTTTTCCAGAACCTACATCGCCCTGTAATAAACGATTCATTTGTGCATTACTGCCTAAATCGGCTCTAATTTCTTTTAGTACTCTTTTTTGGGCATTGGTAAGCTCAAAAGGTAAATTATTATTGTAAAATTCGTTAAAAATGATTCCAACTTTATCAAACAAAAAACCTTTTATCTTTTGTTTTCTAAGAATGTTTTTAGAAATTAATTGTAGTTGTATATAAAATAATTCTTCGAACTTTAATCTAAACTGAGACTTTGCTAAAAGCTCTTGGTTTTTAGGGAAATGAATATTAAACATTGCCACACTTTTAGAAACCAAGTTTAATTCAGACAGTAGCGAAGTAGATAAGGTTTCTTTAAAATGTCCTTTAGTTTCAATAAACAATTGTTGCATTAGTTTATTAATAACTCTATTGGTAATTCCCTTGTTACTTAATTTTTCGGTGGAAGGATATACAGGTTGCATTGCAATTTGTACTCCTTTCTCATGTTCCGTAACCAATTCCATTTCTGGATGTGGCATAGAGAAAGTACCGCTATAAAAATTAGTTTTTCCAAAAATAACATAGGGTGTGTTTATTTTTACATTTTCTCTAATCCATTTTTGACCCCGAAACCAAACCAGTTCCATTTGTGCTGTACCATCTGTAAATGTGGCTACTAAACGACTTCCTTTTTTTTGCGCTACAGATTTTAAGTGAATTATTTTACCAATAATCTGTACATCGGAAGAATTACGTTGTAATTCATTTATTTTATAATATTTCGTTTTATCAATATATCTATTAGGGAACAGATTAATAAAATCTTGGTAGGTATGTATGCCTAATTCTGTCTTAAGAGTATCGGCTCTATTTGGGCCAACACCTTTAAGATAAACAATAGAAGTTTGTAGTGAATTAGGATTCATTATACTAAAATAGTAGTTACTAGATAGAACTGCAACAAACTAAAATTCTTATTTTGGCATAGCATATGAGAATGAAGTATTTATGAAAAAAGTTTTTTGTATAATAATAGTATTAATATCGTTTTTTTCTTTTGGACAACAACAAGATAAAGTTGACTTTACTAAAGGTGAAGCTTTTGTAAAATTAATTCCGATAGAAAAACGAATTAAAGGCACTATGGCTTATGAGTTTGATATTTTGCAAGATGTAGACTCTGTCTTCTTAGATGCCAAAAACATGAAAATTAATTGGATTTATGTAGATGCCAAACAAAGTCCATATTTTTATAATAATGAGACTATTACCATTAAAAAAGCTTTTAAAAAAGGCGAAAAGCATGAGTTGATTGTTGCATATGAATGTAAACCAAAGCAAGCACTTTATTTTATTGATTGGGCTATAATAAATTATAATGATATTTTTTCAAGCGTTTCTACTCAAATGAAACCCAGTTTAGTTAATAGTTTAGATAGTCTTAATGTAATTCTTAATAAAGAAAGTCAAATATGGACTCAAGGTCAAGGTAAATACACCAGTCATTGGTTACCAAGTTTTGATGATATGAATGAAAAGGTGGAGTTTGATTTAAATATAACTTATCATAAAGAATATGAAGTTATAGCCAATGGAAAACTTACAAGAACAAAAGGTGAAGGTAGTTTAAAAACATGGTTTTATGATATGGAAAAGCCTATGAGTAGCTATTTGTTGGCTTTTGCTATTGGAAATTTTGATAAAAAAACAGCAGTATCTTCTAGTGGAATTCCGTTAGAAATGTATTATTCTAAAAAAGATAGTTTACGAGTAGAACCTACTTATAGATACACAAAGAAAATTTTTGATTTTATAGAGGATGAAATTGGAGTTCCCTATCCTTGGCAAAATTACAAACAGATACCTGCTAAAGACTTTTTATACGGAGGTATGGAAAATACAGGAACTACTATTTTTTCTGATAGTTATGTAATAGATTCTACAGCATTTATAGATAAAAATTATGTAAATGTAAATGCACATGAGTTAGCACACCAATGGTTTGGAGATTTGGTAACAGAAGTAGACGGAAATCATCATTGGCTGCATGAGGGTTTTGCTACTTATTATGCTTTATTAGCAGAGAGAGAAATTTTTGGAGAAGATTATTTTTATTGGAAGTTGTATGATACTGCTAAGCAATTAAATGAATGGTCTAAACAAGGAAAAGGAGAAGCATTAACAAACCCCAAGGCAAGTAGCTTAACTTTTTATGAAAAAGGAGCATGGGCATTGCTAATGCTAAGAGAGCGTATAGGTACAGAAGTGTTTAGAAAAGGAATTAAAAGTTACTTATTAAAACACCAATATAGAAATGTTACGATATCCGATTTTATAACAGAAATGGAAAAAGCTTCAGGTACTGATCTATCAACCTATAAAAAACTATGGTTACAACAAAAAGAATTTCCTTATTTAGAGGCGTTAGATGTTTTAGAAAAATCGTCAGCCAGTATTTCTAATTTTTTATTGCTTAAAAAGGCATTAACAACAAGTAAAGAGCCAAATGAAAATATTATTAAAAAATATTGGAATAATAATGCCGGTGTCTATCTAAAAAAAGCAATAATTTCTAATTACTTTTCATCATTATCCAACGATTTTATAAAAAGAATATTTAAAGAAGAAGGACTTAAGCTAAGGCAGGTATTAGCTTTTAAAACCAAGCAGATTTCACCTAGTTTAAAATTAGAATACGAATCACTCTTAGCGGATAAGAGTTATTATACTATTGAAAATGCACTTTACAAATTATGGGTTCATTTTCCCGAGGATAGAAAAAAGTATTTAGAGAAAACTAAAGATATATATGGTTTGTCTAATAAAAATGTACGTTTATTATGGCTAACCTTGGCTCGTATCACTAAAGATTATACTAAAGAAAAGCAAGCTAATTATTTAAACGAACTTAGGAATTATACTAGTAACAATTACTCGTACGAAGTAAGACAAGGAGCTTTTGAGTATTTAGATGAAATAGGAGCTTTGTCTAATCAGAATTTAAACGATTTGTTAGAAGCTTCTAACCATCATTCTTGGCAGTTTAAAAAATATGCACGAAATTTAATAGGTGTTCTTTTAGAAAAGAATGGGTATAAAAAACGACTAACAAAAGTAGCTAGGGAATTAAAAGAAAAAACACCATATATAAAAACTAAATTGTTAATAGAATGAGAGCATTAGTCATATCAGGAGGAGGAAGTAAAGGAGCTTTTGCTGGTGGTGTGGCACAATATTTAATGCAAGAAAAACAGAATAAATACAATTTATTTTTAGGTACTTCTACAGGAAGTCTTTTAATATCTCATTTAGCTTTACAAAAAATTGAAAAAATAAAGAAGGTATACACCTCTGTTGATCAAGAAAGTATTTTTAGCAATTGCCCCTTTACAATTTCTAAAAAATATGGAGTGCAAACTATTGGTATAAACCATTGGAATGTTTTTAAGAATTTTTATAGAGGGAGAAAAACATTTGGAGAAAGTTATAATCTTTTAAAGCTTATTAAAGATACATTTACAGAAGAAGAATTTAGGCTGTTAAAAGACGGACCCAAAAATGTAGTAGTTACCGTATCTAATTTATCATTAAATAAGGTAGAATATAAATCTATAAAAGAATATACTTATGAGGAATTTTGTGAATGGATATGGATTTCTGGTAATTATACGCCTTTTATGACTCTTGCAAAGAAAAACGGATGTGAGTATGCAGATGGTGGTTTAGGAACAATGGCTCCTATAGAAGAAGCCATAAAAAGAGGAGCAACTACAGTTGATGCTATTATTTTGCAAACAGAAGTAACGTATTATAATAGAATGCCATCTAAAAATGTATTTTCATTATTAACCAATATGTTTAGTTTTATGTTAGACAGAATTGAACATCAAAATATTAGAATTGGTAGGTATGTAGCGAATCATAATAATGCAATTATTAACTTTTATTACACACCTACTGTACTTACTACAAATTCCCTTATTTTTGACAAAGAAAAAATGACTGCTTGGTGGAAAAGTGGTTATGATTTTGCAAAAGATAAAAATTTAGAAACCAACCAAATAGATATTGCATAAGAATGAAAGCATTAGTAATTAGTGGTGGAGGCAGTAAAGGAGCTTTTGCTGGAGGTGTAGCGCAATACCTAATGGAAATACAAAAGCATGATTATGATATCCTTGTAGGTACTTCTACAGGCGGATTACTTATTCCACATTTGGCATTAAATAATTTAGGAAAGCTTTACGATTTATACACTAACGTTAGTCAGCGTACTATTTTTAGTTTAAATCCTTTTATTGTAAAAAGAAAAGGAGATAGAGAGTATGTGTCTATAAATTATATAACCACATTTCTTCAGTTTTTAAAAAGAAAGAGAACTTTTGGCGAAAGTAAATCTCTACAGCGTACCATACGTAGACAATTTACATATGCAGAGTACAAACAAATAAAGGCGTCTGGAAAAGATGTTGTGGTTACAGTATCTAATTTATCTAAAAATAGAGTAGAGTATAAGTCTATAAAAGATTATTCTTATGCAGAGTTTTGCGATTGGATATGGATATCTTGTAATTATTTACCTTTTATGTCTTTAGCAACTAGGAGTGGTTACGAATATGGTGATGGAGGTTTTGGTTGTGTAGTTCCTATACGTGAAGCTATACGTAGAGGAGCAACAGAGATAGATGCTATTATTTTAGAGTCCGAAAACATGGACCATAATAAGGTGCTAGGTAAAAACCCATTTTCGTTAATGCTCAGTGTATATGGTTTTGCTTTAGATCAAATAGAATATCATGATATTTCTGAAGGGAAACTATCAGCAAAACATAATGGAGTTACTTTAAATTTATATTACACTCCCACAAAATTAACAGAGAACTCATTGGTTTTTAATAAAAAGCGGATGACAGAGTGGTGGCTACAAGGTTTTGAGTATGCAGAAGAAAAATTTGCTGAGCATACTAATAAACTACCATAATTCTCCAATCTCTTTCTTTACAAAAGATAAAGCAGTTGCAGACGGTGATGGTTTATCCATAGTATCGTTTAAGATATCTTCTCTTAATTTATCTGCCGAATCAGATTCGCTCATAGCAGCCTTTCTAATAGCTTGTATGGTAGCGCTTTTAGCAGCTTTAATAATATTCCAACATTCATCAGTAATATATATTTGTTGCGATAAATTATGGTCGAACTCATTTTCTATATTACGAATTAATAAGTTTTCATAATCACTTTTATCAGCAGATTTTGGAGCAACTCTAACTACTAAGCTAGGAATAGCAATACGCTCTAAAAATAAAGCCATACGTTCGTATGCTTGTAAACGAATGGGTAGTGTATTACTTTGAGTGTCTTTATGCAAAAGAAATCTTCTTCTACCATCTTCATTCTTGGTGTGCTCTCTAAAAAAATAAAAGGCAACAATTCCAGTAACTACAGCAGGTAATAAATAGGCAAATAATTGAAAAATTTCGTCTCCACTCATGATAATTGGTATTTTGTTCGGTTTACGAACTTAAAACGATAGATTTTAAAAAATAGTATTGAATTATAAAAGTGATTTAATGCTTATACTAGTTTCATTTTTTACTTGCTTAATAACAAATGAGCTTTGAACATTTGTAATGTACTCTAACTTTGATAGTTTGTGCATTATAAAATTTTGGTATTCGCTAATATCTTTTAGAATAATTTTTAAAAAATAGTCATAATTCCCTGCTAAAAAAGAAACTTCTAATACTTCGTCTAACGACTGTACAAATTCTTCAAACTTTTTAATGTATATATCTTGATGCTTAATTAAGGTAACTTGGCAGTGTACAATAAGTTGTTTTCCTAAGAGTTCAGGATTAACAATAGCTACATATTTTTTTATTAAGCCACTGGCTTCAATCTTTTTTAAACGTTCATGAGTAGGAGTTATAGAAAGGTTTACTTTCTCTGAAAGCTCTTTTATAGATTGTTTACTGTTTTTTTGTAGCTCCTCAATCAATTTTAAATCAATAGCATCTAGTTGTTGCATAGTATATATTTCTTTTTTTTAGAAGATAATGATATCGTAAAAGTAATAAATTCTATTTTAAATAATTATAATAGAAATATATTTCAATTTTAATATATTTTATGATTTTTTATGTTTGTTTTTTAATTTTATAATGGTAAAATTTATTAATTAAAGGTAAGTGTTTGTCATGGATAAAATAAAAGAAACATACAATAGACTTAAAAAAAATAGTGAGACTATTTTAGGGTATCCGGTTGCTAGGGGATTCTCATATCAAGAATTTGCGCCTTTCTTAGATTTATGTATTAATAATGTTGGTGATCCAGAAATACAATCTACAAGTGCTATGGATACAAAGGAAATAGAAAGAGAGTGTATTGCTTTTTTTGCAAATATGTTATCTGCAACAATGAAAGATGTTTGGGGCTACATTACAAATGGGGGCACAGAAGGTAATTTATATGGGCTTTATTTAGCCAGAGAAAATTTTCCTAATGCAGTAGTATATTATAGTGAAGCTACACATTATAGCGTGCACAAAAATTTACATTTACTTAATGTAGATAATATTGTAATTAAAAGCCAAGAAAATGGAGAAATGAATTATAATGATTTGGAGCAAGTGCTAATGATGCATAGACACAGACCTGCTATTTTTTTCTTGAATATAGGCACTACAATGACAGAAGCTATTGATAATTTAGATGAGGTAAAACGAATTATAGATAATTACGCTATAAAGGATTATTATATACACTGTGATGCTGCTTTTTTAGGACTTGTAGCTCCTTACAGAAACCCAAAGCCTAAATTCGATTTTGCAGAAAATGTAGATAGTATTGCCATTTCTGGACATAAATTTATAGGAAGTCCCATACCTTGTGGTGTAGTTTTAGCAAAAAGAAAACATAGGAATAGGATAGGAAATGCTATTTCTTATATAGGAACAATGGATACTACTATTACGGGGTCTCGTAATGGGCTTACACCATTATTTATGTGGTATTTTATTAAAAAATACGGAAAAGAAGGTTTAAAAAAACAAATAGGAGAGTCACTAGAATTAGCCTCTTATACAGAAAAAAAACTTTCTGAAATAGGAGTAAAGGCATGGCGTAATAAAGATGCTTTAACAATAGTTTTTAATAAACCTTCAGAATTTTTATGTAAAAAATACCAATTAGCTTCAGAAAAAAATATAGCTCATATTATATGCGCTCCAGGTGTAAAAAAAGAAGAAATAAATATGTTTTTAAAAGATTTAAAAGCAGAAATAATGCTAAAAGATATTGCCTGTTAATTAGTGTTTTTTATTATTAATAACTGTTCTTTTTTCTTTAATAAATATTTCTTTTCCAAATCATTGTTTACGATAGTTAAAGATTTTTCTAAAAAAGAAATAGCAAGGTCTATATTTCCTGTTTTTTCGTGGTATTTAGAATAGCATCCGTAGAGTAAATAAGACCGTTGTTCTAAGTTTTTAATATTAATATTTTCAAGTATATTATAGGCGCTTACATAATCTTCTAATTGTATTTTTACGATAGCCGTATTTAATAAAGAAGAGGCAGATGGGTAAAATTGGTTTAATTGTTTGTACCAATGAAGAATTTTTTTCCAGTTGGTAGTTGCAAATGTTTTAGCCTTTATATGTTCAAAAGCAATAGAAGCTTCGTAATGGTATTTAGAAATATCCTTATATTCTGTAGATTTTAATAAAGCATTATTACCAACATTTATAAGCGGTTTGTACCATTTTGTTCTGTCTTGGTGCTCTAAGTCTACAATTTCATTATGCTCGTTTATTTTACTCTCTAATCTAGAAGCATGAAAACACATTAAAGAAAATAAAGTGTAAATACTTCCTGATCTAAATTGTTCTTTTTTTAATAAAAGCTTACAAAGCCTAATAGCTTCTCCACATAAGTCTTTGGAAATTAAATGGTTTTTTTTAGTTGAATGAAAACCTTCATTAAAGGTTAAATATATAACGTCTAAAACTCGTTCTATTCGTGTGTTTATTTTATTATTGGGAGGAAAATTAAACTTAATCTTTTTTTCAATAATTGTTTTTCGGGCTCTAGTTAATCTTTTTTTTATGGTTTCTTCTTTTACAAGTAAAGCAGCAGCAATTTCTTTTGTACTAAAACCAGAAATAGTTTTTAAAGCAAATGCTATTTGTTCGTTGGGTTTAAGCTTTGGGTGGCAAGCAACAAATATCATTCTAAGCTGGTTGTCCTCTATTTCATGATCTAAAAATAGTTCGTTAAATTGTATCGTAGCAGCACCAGAAGCAATTTTATTGTACCTAATATTATCAGCTTTAATTTTTCGGAGTAAATCTATTATTCTATTTTTAGCTACTTTAATAAGCCAAGCTTCAGGATTTTCTGGTATTTGATTGCGCCACTGTATTGTTGCTTTTATAAAAGTATCTTGTACAGCATCTTCTATGGTTTCTATGTGCGATAAGCCAAAGAAATTGGTTAAAATTGCAACCATCTTTCCATACTGATGTCTAAAAAGATGGTCTACAATTTTACTATTCATAGGTATTGGTGTTAACTAAAAATACCAATTATTGATCAAATACCATTACTTCTCTTATTTCAACAGTACCATCTAAATCATAATCTGGATAATCTTCTGCAATTTTTACAACCTCATCTGCATCTTTTGCAGAAACAATGTAATAACCACCAACTAATTCTTTACTCTCAGCAAAAGGCCCATCGGTAATAACTCTATCTTTACCAGAAACTCTTTTAGCGGTGCTTACTAAAGCATTTCCACCTTTTAGAATACCTTGCGCTTCCATTTTACCATTCCAAGCAAACCACTTGCTCATTCTGTTTTGTAGTTCTTCTTGTGATAATCCTAAATCTTCGTAGCTAGGTCCAATAAAAATCATCATAAAATCTTTCATAATTTTTTAGTTTTTAAGTGTTATTAATTTATAGTATAACGAAGCTATTTTTTAGTTAGGGGACATAAAAAGAATAAAATATTATTCTTTTTTCTCAAACATTTTAATCGTATAATCTAAGAGTTCTGTTCCTCCTGTATTACCATGGCCAGGAATTATAACTTTTAAATTTGGAAACTCTTTTTTTATTTTTTTAACAGTATTAGACCATTCATTTGTATTGGCATCTCCTAAATAGCCTTTGCCTGCATTAACCGATTTAATTAAACAGCCGCCAAATAACACTTCTTCTTTAGGGATGTAGCCAACAATGTTATCTATTGTATGACCTTCTCCGTAGAATTGAGTAGTTACAGGTGTTTTACCTATTATAAGCTCAATTTTTTTATCAAAACCATGTTTAGGTAACGTATTTATACTATCATTCTTTGCTAATTTAATGGTTAAATTATTAGCGTAAGATTGTATGTTGTTAGTATGAAACTCTGGTAAACCACCTAAACAATCGTTGTGAAAGTGAGTTATTACAACTGCTTTTATTTTCTTTTTTAAATCCTTTTTAATCCAATGTATAAGTTCTTTTGAAGTTTCATTATCTACAGGTGTATCAAAAACAATAGCTTCATTTTCATTAAAATAAACCATTCCGTTACAAGCTACTTTTCCATAATCATTAGTTTGTAAGTAAGAAATATGAACAAAAGCATTGGCACTAACAGGTTTAATTTTTAATGTTTCAGATTCGTAACTTTTACTAGTAGCCACTTGTGTAGAAGAGCATGCACTTATGAATATGGAAAAGAAGAAAATAAGCAGCTTATTCATTTTTAATATCCTTTAATTTTGTTTGTAAAACTTAATCCGCATTTTTCATATCTTCCTTAAGTTTTGCATAAAACTTATCGTATTTAGGCGATAGTTTAATTTGTGTTGTAGTTTCTACACCGTTAAAACCAATATCACTTTTACCAAAAGGAATTAAACGAGCAGGATTTACTGCAAATTTATTTTGAAATAAGCTTGCAATAGCGGCAGCTTGTCTGGCACTTAAATCCCAATTATCTATAAGACCATTACTAAAAGTTAAAGCATTACTCGTTGTTTCTATACCAATATTTAAATCGCTATGTGTATTTGCTGCAACAGCTATTTTGTTTAAAAAAGTTTCTGCTTCTGGAGTTACGGTATATTTAGTATCTACATCGCCAAAAAGTAAAGCATTGTCCAGAGTAATATATATAGCGTTATTACTTGCTGCTATTTTAGCATCTTCTCCTAGTGTTTTTTTTAAAGAAGTAAAAGCTAACAAGGTTATAGAATCCTGAGTAGCATACATATTGCTAATGGCTTGTAGTTGCTTTTCTTTTTTTTGTAATGCTTTTAACGTAGCATTAATATTATCTGATCTTTGACTAGATGCAGAAGTGAATTTTTTTATATTTTCTAATAACTGCTTATTAGCTTCTCTAATATCTATTAATTCTTTTTCAACAGAAGTTACACGAGTTGCGCTTACTCTTGCTTCTTTTTTAGATGCTGTTAAGGCCTCTTTTGTTGTGCTAACCTCATCTTTTAAACTAGCTATCTCTGCTAATAATTCCGATTTTTTCTGCGCATGGGCTGTTATTGTTACTATTGTTAATGCTATTAGTGTAATAATTTTTTTCATACTATAATTTCTGTTCTATTGTTTTTTGTTTATAAAATTAAAAGTTTCTCTTTAATTCCTAATTCCTAATTCCTAATTCCTAATTGTTAACCGTTTTTCCTCCTAAATATTCACAATTATAAAGTGCATCCATAGTAGTAAAAGGAACTTTAGTTTTATCATATTTATAAGAAGATTTTAAGTCTTTATTTAAATCATTATCATCTACATTTACATGTATATCTTCCATAGTAAACTGGCAAGGGTGTTCGTAACCAGCAGCATGCGTAATTTCTAAGAATTCTTTACGAAAGGTTTTAAAATATTGAGCTAATCGGTCCGATTTTAAAGGAATGTTTATTCCGTTTTGTAACCATTTACTTTGTGTTGCAATACCAGCAGGGCAGCGGTTCGTATGGCATATTTGAGCTTGTATACATCCAATACTCATCATAGCTTCTCTGGCAACATTAATAACATCTACACCCATAGAAAATGCCATGGCTGCTTTTGCAGGGAAACCTAATTTGCCACTACCAATAAAAACAATTCTTTGGGTTAAATTTCTTTTTAAAAATACTTTATACAAGCTAGAAAAACCATAAACCCATGGTAAAGACACATGGTCTGCAAAACTTGGTGGTGCGGCACCTGTACCACCTTCGCCACCATCAACAGCAATAAAATCTGGACCTTTTCCAGATTTAACCATTAAATCTGCTAATTTTTCCCATTGGTCTAATTTTCCAATAGCCCCTTTTATACCTACAGGAAGCCCCGTTTCATTGGCAATATTTTCTATTAATTCTAATAATTCTTCAATAGAGCTAAAAGCTTTATGTGCAGAAGGAGAAAGCACATCTTTACCCACTTCTACACCACGTATTTTGGCTATTTCTGGTGTTATTTTAGCTCCTGGTAAAACCCCACCTTTTCCTGGTTTAGCACCCTGAGAAAGTTTTATTTCTATAGCTTTAATACACGGGTTTTCATCTACCAATATTTTAAGTTTTTCCATAGAAAAACCACCTTCTTTATTTCGTACCCCAAAATACCCAGTACCAAAATGAAAAACTACATCGCCTCCTTGTTTATGATAGGGAGATAAGCCTCCCTCACCAGTATTATGGTAAGCGCTAGCTATGGCAACTCCTTTGTTTAAAGATGCTACGGCAGCAGCAGAGAGCGAACCAAAACTCATAGCAGAAACATTAATTATAGAAGCTGGTCTATATGGTTTTCTACGTTTGTTGTATGCTCCAATAATTTTTGCACATGGTAAAAAAGAAGCATCTGT
Organism: uncultured Cellulophaga sp.; assembly: GCA_947492955.1. Classification (GTDB taxonomy): domain Bacteria; phylum Bacteroidota; class Bacteroidia; order Flavobacteriales; family Flavobacteriaceae; genus Cellulophaga. The sequence continues at coordinate 42,282 of CANLOV010000004.1, forward strand.
TTTATTTGGATGTTTTTCTGGCAATTGGTAAGCCATCATTTGGTTCTTTACAAAAATATGTTGGTGCGCATAAATATCTCTATCGGTACCAAAACCTTCGTAATTATTCTCTTTTTTGGCAGAAGCGTATATCCAACTTCTTTCAATACGGTTAAAAGGAAGCTCTTCTCTATTATTAGCCACAAAATATTGGCGCATCTCCGGGCCAATACTTTCTAACCAATATCTAAAATGTCCAACGATAGGGAAGTTGTGGGTAATCGTATGCGATTTTTGAAAAAAGATATCTCTAAGAGCAACTAAAATAGCTACTACAATTAGCCATCCCCACCATGGAATATTGGCAGGTATATTTAATAAAGAATCCATATGTATTATATCAATTTAATAGTTAAAATAACATTCTAACGCAGGAAAGAAAGTTATAGTGTTTAGTTATAAAGTCTAAAGATATTCAAATTAATAAAACCACGCTCTATTGTTCATAATTATTAAAATCATGGTTTTAAGATGTACGTATTTATAGTTAAATTCACACTTTAATTAGATTTTAATCTGCACACGTATTGGAGAAATATATAGAAGAACTAAATGAAGCGCAAAAAGCACCTGTTTTACATAAAGATGGGGCTTTAATGGTAATTGCTGGAGCAGGGTCTGGAAAAACCAGAGTACTAACTTATCGTATAGCTTATTTAATGAATCAGGGTATAGATTCGTTTAATATTCTTGCACTAACATTTACAAATAAAGCCGCACGAGAAATGAAAGTGCGTATTGCTAATATCGTAGGAGCATCAGAAACCAAAAATTTGTGGATGGGGACATTCCACTCCGTTTTTGCTAAATTATTACGTTTTGATGGCGATAAATTAGGCTTCCCAAGTAATTTTACAATTTACGATACACAAGATTCTCAACGTCTTATTTCTTCTATTATTAAAGAAATGGGGTTAGATAAAGATATATATAAATACAAACAGGTACAAAATAGAATATCGTCTTATAAAAATAGCTTAATTACTGTAAAAGCTTATTTTAATGATGCCGATTTACAAGAGGCCGATGCTATGGCAAAGCGACCACGAATGGGGGAGATTTATGAGAATTATGTAGACCGTTGCTTTAAAGCTGGTGCTATGGATTTTGACGACCTTTTATTACGTACCAATGAATTATTAACACGTTTCCCAGATGTTTTAGCAAAATACCAAAATAGGTTTAGGTATATATTGGTAGATGAGTACCAAGATACCAACCATTCTCAATATTTAATAGTAAAAGCATTATCAGATAAGTTTCAAAATATATGTGTGGTAGGAGACGATGCGCAGAGTATATACTCTTTCCGTGGTGCTAATATTAATAACATCTTAAATTTTCAGAAAGATTACGATAATGTTGGTATGTACCGATTAGAACAAAATTACCGTTCTACCAATAATATTGTAAAAGCTGCAAACTCCATTATCGCTAAAAATAAAAACCAGTTAGAAAAAGTAGTTTGGACCTCTAATGATGATGGACCTAAAATAAAAGTACATCGTAGTGATACAGATGCGGAAGAAGGGCGTTTTGTAGCAAGTTCTATTTTTGAACATAAAATGCAGAAGCAAATGTCTAATGGAGAATTTGCTATTTTATATCGTACCAATTCACAATCTAGGGCTATGGAAGATGCTTTACGTAAGCGAGATATTCCGTACCGTATTTATGGAGGACTATCATTCTACCAGCGTAAAGAAATTAAAGATTTGCTTTCTTATTTAAGGTTAATAATTAATATTAAAGATGAAGAAGCTTTAAAAAGAGTTATTAATTACCCAGCAAGGGGGATAGGACAAACTACAGTAGAGCGTTTATCTGTTGCAGCCAACCATTATGGGCGTTCTATTATAGAAGTAATAGAAAATTTAGATAAGATAAACTTAAAAATTAATGCAGGTACAAAAAGAAAGCTCGAAGATTTTGTTACCATGATCAAAAGCTTTCAGATATTAAATGAGACTGCAGATGCTTTTACACTAGCAGAACACGTTGCTAAGAAAACAGCTATTTTATTAGAGTTAAAAAAAGACGGAACTCCAGAAGGTATTGCCCGTATGGATAATATTGAAGAGTTATTAAATGGTATACGAGATTTTGTAGAAGGACAACGAGAAGTAGCAGATGCGAAAGGAGATATTGGAGAGTTTTTAGAAGATGTAGCTTTAGCAACAGATTTAGATAATGATACAGGAGATGATGATAGAGTAGCTTTAATGACTATTCACCTAGCCAAAGGATTAGAGTTTCCATGTGTATATATTGTGGGAATGGAAGAAGATTTGTTTCCGTCTGGCATGAGTATGAATACACGAAGCGAGCTAGAGGAAGAGCGACGTTTATTTTATGTAGCATTAACCCGTGCAGAACACCAAGCCTATTTAACGTATACGCAAAGTAGATACCGTTGGGGAAAATTAACAGATGCAGAACCTAGTCGTTTTATAGAAGAAATAGACGAGGAATTTATAGAAAACCTAACACCAGTAAGTAACTACCGTTATAAATCTCTAATAGATAAAAATATTTTTGGGGAAGTAGATAAAAGTAAGCTACGCCAAACAAAACCTTTAGCAGGAACGCCGCCAAGTACAGCACGCCCTAACGAAAGTCAATTAAAAAAGTTACGCAAGATAAAACCAGAATTATCGCAACCTATAGGAAATACTAATAGTATAGACCCTAATTTAAAAGAAGGAGCTTTAGTAAATCATACGCGTTTTGGTCATGGTAAAGTTTTAAAAATAGAAGGTGTTGGGAACGATAAAAAAGCGGAAATACAATTTCAGGGAAATATTAAAAAATTATTACTACGCTTTGCAAAATTGGAAGTGATAGGTTAATTTTTTTAAATTTAACTCTTTCTTTTTATCTTTAAGATGTTTATATCTAGTTAGTTATGATTTGTTTTGTAGTTCATTTTTATAAAAGTTATATTGAATGAAAAATAAATTAAGAAAAATAAAAGTTGATAACGAAACCTACTTATGGAAACGAGAACATAATCATTTAGAAGATTTTGAATATTCAAAATGTGTTGAGAAAGTCACTATTTATCTTGAAGGGTATAAAAATTCACCGATTAATTTATTATTTAGAGAAGAAGATAACCTAAAAATTAAAAATAATTTAAATAAAGAAAAATGGTGTGTTGGTTATCCAGATGCAGGAGTAATATGGCTATTTAAGCCTAGAGCAGATAAAAAACCACAAACAGAAAATATTCACATTAATTTAAATAGACCGGCTGTAATAGCAGAACTTATTAAATATTTTAATAATAACGGATGGAACCCGAAAGAAGTTAAAAAATCGTTTGTAATAGAAGATGCTTTAAAATTTCTTGATGTTATTAAATTACCTTTAGGAATCCATTAAAAAATAAAAAGTTAACAAATGCTATTTAATATAGATTTTAGTATTTAACTTCAGTACTAATCATACTCAAAAAAATAAGAAAAAGAAAAAAGTATTTATTGTTTTAATTTGTCTGTTTGCATATCAAACAAGTGTAGCCCAAAATTGTGAATCTATCTCTCAATATAAACAAGGTATGTATATGGAATATACCAATTACAATAAAAAAGGAAAATCAAAATCGGTAGAAAAACACATTATAGAAGCTGTAGATAGTAAAGGAGGGAATTTGGTTATACATATTAATACATCTGTACTAGAAGGAAAAAAGCAATGCTTCTGCTCAGAAATATGTTTTACAATGTAATAATGGTAATTTTAAAGTAGATATGGCTAATTATGCATCGCATCAGTCAGAAAATCAAGAAGGGTCAATATCTGTAGAAGCTGTAGGAGATTTTATAGAATTTCCTAGTGGAATGATAGCGGGGATGATGCTTGCTGATGGTAATATTGATATACAAATAGGAGAAGGAAACTCTTCTTTAGCTATTGCATATATGTCTGTATTAAATAGAAAAGTATTAGGGAAAGATAACCTAACAACTCCGGAAGGAACGTTTAAGGGTTATAAAATAAGCTTTGATTATTTGTTTGATATGGGCATAATAAAGGTAATAGGTTCTGGTATAGAATGGTATTGGAATAATAAGAACAGAGAGCTATAGTAAAAAAGGGAAAATTGCGTTGGTCTAGAGAGCTTACAAAAATGAGCGAGTAATAATAAAGTTATTATACCTTTAAATTTGTAAGTAAAAGATTTTACAATCTTTTATTTTTTAAGGAATTGATAATAATTAGTTAATAATTTTTAAACCTAAAAAAATGGTTTTGTAATTAATTTTAATGTTGTTAAATAGAGCACATTAATATTATGAAACGATTTTTAGTAAGTTTATGTTTAGTATTATTTTTTTCGTGTAATACGGGTGAAGTAGGTGAGCCAGAAGATAATATTTTTTTAGAGCTAGAAGGCTTTACATTAGAGATAAACGAAAACCCATCACAGAATTTTGTATTAGGGAAATTAAGTAGTGCAACTAATTCCGAAGAAGAAACAACCTACCAAATACTTTCGGAGAGTTCAGCAGGTGCCTTCGGGATTATTCAAAAAACAGGAGAAATAATTGTATTAGATGTTTCTCTTTTTGATTATGAAATAAATAAAACTTTAACGGCAATTATAGAAGGAAAAGTAGAAGGAAAAAAAGCTATAGCTAATATTCGTATTACGCTATTAGATGTAAATGAAGAAATAGATAATACAGGTGAAAATGTATATACTGGTCCTAAAATTACATTTACAAAAGCTAGTAATGCAGACATATCTTTACCAGAAAATCAAGATTGTATTACAGATAATGTATGGTTAGTTAGAGCATCAACAGAAGGTTTATTCAATATAGCTCAAGAAACTTCATATAACAAACCTGTTTCACCTGCAAATACAGAATGGGCAAAGGGAACAACTGCTGATATAGATAATTTAACCTTTAATGTATGGCGAGTAGCTTTAGATGCTTCGCCTCCGGGAGAAGTAGGAGTAGATTATGTATTGCATATTATAGATAAAGATATATACATAGATTTTAAGCTTTTATCATGGAGCAATCCAAGATCAGGTAATGCAGGAGGAGCTTATAGTTATGAAAGATCTACACCAACAGAATAAAAATTGAGTTTGTGTAATAAAAAATATGCATGGGCTTTACATTATTATCTTCTCCGTTACAAGGGTTTACCGACTTTCGTTTTAGAAATGCTTTTCATAAATATTTTGGAGGAATAGATACTTTTTATGCACTTTATATAAGGTTTAATAACAAATTAGTTATAAAATTGTCCTATAAAAGAGATTTTCTTTTAGGGTATAAATAATTTAAAAACTATATTAATTTCTTTCGTATTTACATTGTAGCATTATTTATAATTTAAATAATAAATAATTTATACTATATTTATAAAGCTAGGTTTAATAATAAAATATTCCCCTGTATTTAATTTTTATTAAAAATAATCATTTATAAATGGGATATAGATTAACATTATTTTTGTTTTTAGTATTCCAAAGTGTGTTTTCCCAATTAGACTTTAAGAAAGATTCTATTATTGACTCGCTAAAAAAAAGGCTAATAGAAGTACAACCTAATCAAAAATTTGAAATTCTATCCAAGATTTTTGAATCCTACTTATTTACTGATTTAGATTCTGCAAAAATATATAAGAATAAGGTCCTTTTCATAGGAAAAAAAAACCTTGAACACCAAATAAATTCTTATAGCCTTGCTTCAAAATATCATTATTACAAATATGAAATAGATAGTGCACTTTATTACGCAAAAAAAACCCTTAGCCTTTCTAAAAATAATAATGATTTAAATTTAGAAGCAGATTCATACAGAAAACTAGCTATACTTTATAGCAGGAAAGCAGATTATATAAATGCTGAAAAATATGGACTTTTAGCTTTAGAAAGCTCAAAATCTTTGGGTGATTGGAATCTTATTGCCTCTGCATATACAATGCTCGGCAATCAATTTCTTAAAAAGAATAATTATGATATAGCTTTAGAATATTACCTAAATGCTGATTCATTATATACTAAAAATAAGGAAAATGGAAGGTTTCTTGCATTGGTATATGATAACATTGCTCAGATTTATTCAGATTTTAAAGACAAAAAAGCTTTAGATTATATAAATAAAAGTGCTAATATCTACAAACAACAGAATGATGATGAGGGCTTCAATTATAGTTATTTAATGAAAGGAATATATTATCAGAGCATACAGGAACATCAAAATGCAATTGATAATTTAGAAAAATCTAAAGTTTTTTACGAGCAATACGAAAGTAATTACAGGAAAAATCAAGTTTATTCAATGCTTATAAATAGCTATTCTGCTATTGGAAATTTTAAAAAAGCTGAAAACTATTTATTATTATCTGAAAATTTAAATCATAGTTCAGATACGGATGAAAGTATTTTTGATTTTAATATCAATGCAGGGCAGCTTTTTTTAAATCAAAATAAATATGAAAAAGCAATACTTTACTTCGAAAAAGCAAACAATACAATTCGCAGAGCCAACTGGAAATTTGAGCTGTCAAAAATTGAAAGTATTTATTCTGGACTATCAACTAGTTATGCTGGAAAGGGTAATTTTAAAAATGCATATTTATACGGACTTAAACAATTAAATATTGTTGATAGTATTTATAATAAAAATAATATTAAGATTACAAATGAAATAGAAGCAAAATATGAAACAAAGAAAAAAGAACAAGAAATAGCGCTTTTAAAATCCCAAAACGAAATCGTTGGACAAAAACAAAAAAGCCAGCGCAATTTGCTACTTGGAGGAATAGGGCTTACCTCGCTTATAGGAATCTTTCTTTTTGTCTTATATAGAAATAGAAAAAAAACCAACAATAAATTATGGGAAATAGACGCCTTAAAAACAAATTTCTTTACCAACATTTCGCATGAATTTAGAACTCCCTTAACAGTTATAAAAGCTCCGATTACCGAAGCATTGGAAAATACTGAACTTTCTCCTCAAAAGAAAAAGCACTTTGAACTTGCAAAAAAAAATTCTGAAAGATTGGAAACCTTGGTAGATCAGCTTTTAGAACTTTCAAAAATTGATAGTGGCAATAGAAAGCTATTAATCCAAAAAAACACACCCACTCAGTTGATAGCGGCTTGGAGCGAATCTTTTTTATATTTAGCCCAACAAAAGGAAATTAATTTTAATACAGAAATTTCAGATAAAGAAGTAGAAGCATGGTTTGATCGTGAGGCTTTGGAAAATATTGTTACGAATCTTCTTGGGAATGCTGTAAAGTATACTCCTAAAAATGGTATAATAGATCTTAAGGTTTCAATACAAAATGAAACTCTAAATATAACTGTAAAAAATAGCGGAGGAGGACTAACAAGTGACCAAATTAAAACCATTTTTAATCGTTTCTATCAAACAGATGGGCAGAACGAAGGCGCTGGAGTAGGATTATCACTTGTAAAAGAGTTGACAGATTTACATGGTGGAAAAATTAATGTTTCTAGCCAACTAAATAAATGGACCATATTTCAAGTTTATTTAGCTATAAGTAAGAGCAAACTTAAAAATGTAGAAATCAAAGAAACTACCGATGTAATACCAATAGGAACCACTGCTAATTTAGAGATAAATGGGACCCAAGAAGAAGCTGTTCTAAAAGATGAGGATCTTCCCATTCTTCTTATTGTGGAAGACAATGAAGATGTAAGAACCTTATTAACAGATGCTTTTAATAAAGATTATGAAATCGTGCAAGCCGTAAACGGAGAAGAGGGGATTTATAAAGGGCTTGAGATAATTCCAGATATCATTATATCTGATTTAATGATGCCCATAAAAGATGGGATTGAACTTACTAATACCCTTAAAAATGACGAACGTACTAGTCATATTCCAATTATTCTTTTAACTGCAAAAGCAGGTGATGAAAATGAGTTAATAGGTATAGAAACAGGAGCAGATGATTATATCACTAAACCCTTCAATCAAAAAATTCTAAAATCTAAAACTGCTTCACTGATAGCATTACGGAAAAAACTTCAGACTAGGTACAGCCAAGAGGTTATCTTAAAACCAAAAGATATTGCAATTACATCTGTAGATGAAAAATTTCTAGAGCGGGTACAAAAAATCCTCGATGAAAAACTGGTAGAATCTACATTCTCTATTGAACAGTTCAGTAAAGCTACACATATGAGTCGTATGCAATTGCACAGAAAATTAAAAGCACTAACTGGACTTTCAGCTTCTGAATTTATAAGGTCTCAACGTTTAAAGCTAGCAGCGCAGATTCTAAAAAGTTCTGATATCAATATATCAGAAGTAGGATACAGTGTAGGATTTAATGATCATGCTTATTTCAGTAAATGTTTTAAAGAAGCATATAATTGCACCCCTTCAGAGTTTTCAAAAGCAATTTAACACTCTCTAACATCCTATATACATTGTACTTCTGGGCTATGTTACATAGCTTATAGCTCTTGTTACATACTTCATAACTCTTCTAAACAACACCAACTACATTCGCTCTTGAATGAGGTCTTTAGTTTTTATACCTCAAAGTCAAGTTTACCATGAAGCAAAAAGAGAATAGCCTAAAAGGTACACTTGATAGTTTCTCCGAAAAACAGATTTACCTCAACATTAATCATTTAAAAGACGGTAGTTATATTCTAAAAATTACACACAAAAACAAAATAATTAAGGAAGCAAGATTTAATAAAAAACGAGGGAAATGAAAAATATAAAAGTAATAACACTACTAATAGCATTATGCTTTTGCACAACCAGTAATGCGCAATTCTGGAAAAAAATAACAAAAAGAGCAGAGCAAGCTGCAGAAGAAGCTGTAGAAAGAAAAATTGAAGAGAAGGCTGCTCGAGAAACAGAAAAAACTTTTGATACCGTATTCAATAATAAGGGTAAACTTTTTAAAAAGAAGAAAACATCAAAACTAGACAGTTACTCTTTTACCCATAGGTACGTCATGGAATTAATTAGTGAAAATGACACTACAGAAATAACCTACTACCTAACTAACGACCATGAATATATGGCTAGTTCATTTGAAATGAAAAATACCCAAGAATTTATTACAGTAATGGATCTTCCTAATTCAGCTGTACACACCTTTATGAATTTAGGTAATAAAAAAAGTATGTCATCCTTTAAAATTGATTTAGAAGAAGTTGACGAAGCAGAAATGAATATGGATGAATTTGTCATTGCAATAACAGGTCAAACAAAAGAAATTATAGGCTACCAATGTGAAGAATACCAAGTTACTGGCCCGCAACTATCAGGCAATGTATGGGTAACACAAGATGCGGGTATTACTGTTCAAAAAGCATTTTCAAGATTGCAATCAAAAAAAATAAAAGGATTAAAAGGTATGAACCAATCATGGACGAGTATGGTTGATGGCCTAGTGTTAGAAATGAAAATGATTGACTACTCGCAACGAAATCCTGAGCCTTTACACATGATTTGCACGTCACTTGAAGAAACTGAATTTAACATTTATACAGCAGACTATGAAAACCAATTTTAAACCTAATAGCATAAAGCATTTAGTGGTATTATTCTTATTCAGCTTAATTCTAAGCTGTAATACGGTTTCAAAAAATGAAGCTAGCAAAACTGACGAAGCTTCGCCAGTTATTGTTAAAACTAGCACTAATGAAAAGCAAGTTAAAGAAACACCTAAGGAAACTTTCTTATGTACAATTAATGGAAAAGACTGGGCCTATACAAAAGCGTCGGGTATTATCTCTAAAGATAGAAAAACCAATAAGCGCATGGCATTGATGACATTTACAAAAAAGCTTGAAAAGGGAAGCGAGAGCATTCAGTTGCGCTACGACGCAGATTCTTTTGAATTACTTATTGCATCTATACAATTGCGATTTAAAAGTAAAGAAGGCAAACACTTTACTTGTTATTACGAACTCTTCCCTGATACCAAAAAGAAAAGCCCTAATGCTATAATAATGGGTAGTATTGACCTGTCAAATTCAGATTCAGCTTCAGGCACCGCAGAAATTACCAACCTCAATATCAAATATGAAAGTGAAAAGTTAGAAGACCAAGCAAACGCAACTATAAGTTTAAGCGATTTAGAATTTTCAAATATTGGCTATTCTGATGTTGATAAGGTTGCGAACACTGTTAAATAGAAAACCATTATGATTATGAAACAAAAAATTGCTTACAGATTATTTATTATCATAGGCTTGTTCAATTTAAGTTTATCAGCTCAACCATTTACTCTCAATGAAGAAATAAAGCCTTTAAAACTTCAATTAACGAAACACCCCAAATATGAGGGTGCTAAATACGCAGAGGGTGAATTCAGTCTGGTTTCAGGTGAAACAAGTTATCATTATGTAAAAGGGCATGATGTTTTTCAATATGTTGACATCTTTATATATTCTGATAATGAAAATGCTGATTTACAAGCCGACTTAGTATTTAATACTTGGAATACTATTGAAGAAACCAAACATACTTCCAAATCTGAAAATGGTATTATAAACTTAAAAGTAAGGAGTTGGCAAGATATAGGGTTTACAGTTAAATCCAAAGATCTCACAAAAATTGACTATAGTATTATAGTAAATGCTAGTGAGCCAATGATGAATTACTTGGGCTCACCATTTGTTAAAGCCACAGAAGAAAACCTTGTTTCAGCAACAGCCATTGAACAACCAATAACCAACTCAAATGATTCGACACAAACAAATTGGTTTATTTATATCTTAATTGGAGTTCTTTTAGTACTTGTTGGTCTAATGGCAGGAAAACTAAGCAGCAGAAATAAAACCTTACTCTTTATCTTACTCTTCATAGTAATTGGTTTTCAATCAAAAAATTATGGTCAGGAAAGTAGAGATGAACAAGACGCTGTAATACATGCTAATAGAAGAAGTCAGATTGATTCAAGAATTAATGATGTAAACCAATTAATGGGTACTGGGGATGCTGCTGAAGAACTGATTAGACAATATAGAAATCTTGGCTCTTGTCTACGCTCAGGACCGCCCCCTGGAAGACCGCGTATACCATCATTTTGCGCCGAAGAATCTACTTGTGCGGATTGTTTTTATAGAGCACGTGCGCGATTTGATTCATCTCGATATAATTTAGAAAAACTACAAACAATTTATGACTGTTCTACAAGCTATTTAAACGCAGCTATTGCCTTTGGTGATAATGTCTCAGGTTATCATGGAGTGTCTGGTATAATCTGGCAATCCAAGAAAAGAGAAATTGAAAGAAGCATGAGGAATTTGGATAAAGCCTATGATGAAAAACGTGTAGAAATGCTAGCTGCCTTTCAAGATAATCTAAGTTCATTAGACGAGTGTGAACGAGCTCATGGAATGGAAGATTGGTACGATAGGTTTGGAGTAATGTTCTACAATTTTGCCGAAATGCGATATCACAGATAATCAGGAAATTAATTAATCATGAAAAATTATATCCTACTAATTATATCGATAGTATTGTTTTATGCCTGTACAGAAACGCCAAAAAAAAATCAGAAGGCAGAAGAGCATACTGAATTTATAAGTAATTCAGATGAAAATCAATCAAAAGGGTCCTCCGAAGATTTAGAAGGTGCCTTTGAGCAAATGGATGGACTCCTCAATACGAGAAATAAAAAACAAACGAATACTGCAGGTGACAAATTATCAGAAGTAGAATCACTTGAAAAATTGCTTCAATTAGCAGGAACTCAAACAGAGGGTAATGACGGTTCTATTCAAGAAATGCTATCGTCTGCTAGCATTTTAGAAATGCTCCAAGCTAGCGGAGTGACTCAAGAAGAATTAGAAAAACTCTTAAACAACCAAGATAGCTTGGCAATCTTAGCTGCAGAAGTGAAAAAAAAGAGAGCGGTACAAAAACAAGTAGCCATTGGAGATTTGACCCAAGGCAAGCTATCGGAAGGTCAGCTTAGCTCTAAAACCACAACTACAGGGGTTTCCCTTCAAGAAGCTATTCTGTTAGTACAGGCAGAATCTGGAATAGCGGCAACCATCGAAAAGTTAAAACAAGTAGACTCTTTGGCCGGCACGAATACCATGGAACAACTAGATCTAGAAACCGCCCAACAAGTTTTTAATGCTGTAGAACAAAGAAAGGAAGCCGCGGCTAATTTAGACGAAAAAGAAAAAATGGCTCTTCTAAGAAAGCGAACAACACAACTACATAACGATAAGGAAGCTATTACGCTTTTAGCTGAATTAGAACAAATAGAGGCAGATATAGCATCAGGCAAGATAAAAGCAAGCCCTCAATACGAAAGCTTCATAAAAAATAGAATAAAAAGGGCGAAAATTTATGGTAGTGCATTTAAGACAAAATCCAAAAAAGCTATGGATAAGTTCAGAAAATTAAACCCTGACCTATACTTTGGTGAGGGGGCTGGTGGCACCTATGTGGGTGCAGGTATTGGCGCTACAGCCGTATATCTTCCTCTTGGTAAAATGGCGTTTGCAGATAAAGTAATTAGCGCTTACCACCCAAAACAGCAAATCAACAATCTCAATAATGTCATAGGAGAGCCAGATGTACTTTATGGTTATGAAGTTGACGATGTTACGGGTATTTATAGCCTTGGTGACGGAGGCGATTTAACGGTACAATTTATTGACAATGCCTTAACAGACGTGAACGGTCCTGACCTCTATATTTTTGAATATGGCACAGTGGAACCAACAGATCTTGAAATCTCTGAAGACGGTAAAAACTGGATTAGGGTTGGTAAGATTGAAGGAGGAGTAGCCGAAGTTGATATTTCCCAATTTGTCAAACCTGGAGAATTGTTTTACTACGTTCGTTTAAAAGATTTAATGAAAACCACATCGTTGCCTGGAGCTGACATTGATGCTATTGCTGCTATAGGTTCAGCCATGCGCTTAAACCTAGACAGCAAGGTGCTTTTCGAAACAGGCAAAGCTGAATTAAAACCAGAAGGTATTCATGCTTTAAAAACATTGGCTCAGAGCATTGTTATACTCAAAAGAGGTAATGTAATCATCGAAGGGCATACCGATGATGTCGGCAGTGAAGCATCCAACAAAAAACTTTCTCTTGCACGCGCCAAAAGCGTATCAACCGAGTTAAAAAAATTAATTCCAGGAACTGGATTTAAATGGAGAGAAAGAGGTTTAGGAGAATCAAAACCCTTGGTAAAAAATGATAATGATAAAAACAGAGCCAAAAACCGAAGGGTTGAGGTTTTAGTATTACCCAATTAAATGTAAATAATAATTAAAATATAGATTATGAAAACGATTATAAATTTATGTACAATGCTAAGTGTTGTTTTTTTAGTACAAGCTAACCCAACAGAAAAACTGTATGAAAATTCATTGCCTGATCCTCCAAAAATAGTACTTAATGAGCTATTCAGCCTAGAAAAAATGATAGGTGAGATTTTGAATAGAGAAGACAAATATTATATCAGTGGCACTCTATCTAGAGTCTTTGAAGCAGGAACTGGTAGTGATAAATTCTCTACAAGTAGTGAAGTTATTTTATCAAGCGAAATAAATGCATACTACGGAAGAAATTATGTGGAAGCATATGGCAGAACACATCATGTCTCACGTTCCCGATATAAATCTAAGGTAATACAAATTTATATTCATGGAGATACTCAAAGATCTGGTGATATTGATAAAACCAATGTGAAAATAAATGTGAAATACAAGGATCCCGTAACAAAAAGCAATATAGAGATTTCAGGTAAACTATCACATGTAACTACCGTACGTGGAAAAGAAAGCTTTTTTATCTCAGGTATTCTTCGAAAACAAGGCATAACCTTGGGTGTAAATCTTATTGTTTCCAAGTTTGCTTTTGGCTATATAAGAAGTTAATCTGAAACTTAAACTTCAAAAAGAAGTAAAAAGACTAAGCATCTAAACTCTTAGTAAAAAATGATACAGATAAAAATAGAGCCAAAAACCGAAGGGTTGAGGTACTGGTATTACCTAATTAAAAAAATGTTCTCCACAATTATTAAATAATTAAACTAAAAATTATGAAAACCATTTTAAGCGCTATTGCACTAGTATGTATACTTTTTTCTGTAAAGGGAAATGATATGAAAAACCAAAATCATACTAGTTTAGAAAATTATTGGGAGCAACCATTAACTGACACTATTTATTTAGATCAGATTATTAATGATATCGTAAACAATAGAAGAGGCTATTTCATGACAGGTTCTGCAACCATTATAAAAGAGGCGAGAACTATCTAAAACGCCAGAACTTGAGTGGAAGTTTTACCAAAAAAAGTGCCGCTTATTCTGCAAAATTGTTTCAATTACAAACAAAAATTATGAAAATCATACCTATTATAACGGCCATTATTCTCGTGCTTCATGCTAGTAAAGCTTGTGGTCAAAATTTAACTTCAAACGAAGCATTGAAGTTGGTAGACCTTTTGAACAGCACACTAGCTGAAAACATCCAACTAACAATACAGGGAAATAAAGCGAACATTCAATGGGATACCATTGGTAGAACATTCGATTTAAGACATGAATTTGAAATTGCTCGAGACAGTATGTCATCAAAAGAAATTAAAACAAAGTTCTATCATTTAAGGCGATACATAGGGCCTATTTATTGGAAATACAATTTCGAAGATGCCGCAAGTTCTAAAGTGAACTTTAGGGCAAATAAACGCGGTCAACTATTTATGTCGTTCTCTTTTGAAGAACAAGACACCGTATTCATAAAAAGCAACCTAAATGAGTTTAGCAGCCATCATCGGACTTCAGATTCTGGTTTACATCGGGTACTATGGTCTGGTGAAAAATATATAAGCCTATTACTTCAACCAAAAAAAGAAACCAATACTATCCAGTTTTATTTAAGGGGTGTAACCCAAAGTGGAAAATTTGAAAGAAAAGACCACATACCCATTCGCGAAAATTACGCAAGTACTTTAAGACAATTACTTAAGAGAGAATTTCAACAGCTTTTTGAGCAAATTATTTTAAATACGAATACTTCTAAAAATGGGTCAAACTATGAAAGCATTGAGGTTATCACAATCTCTAATTAAAATAATCTAATACCTAATATTTAAATCTAAGAATTATGAAAAAATTGGTACCAATACTGGTCTTGTCGTTACTCGGAACTATATTTTCAAGCGCACAGATAAAAAACAACAAATTAAAAAAACCCATCGCAAGTACAAATTGATCCATCGCTGCTAGATGGCAACTTGAATCTAGAGACCATTAAAAAATATATTAATTCAGGAAAATTATGCTATACCATAAATACAAGTATGACAGCAATTTTTTCGCCAAAAAATCCAAAACCCGTAAAAGCAATTGATGCACATTACAAATCGACCCGATATGTGCGAGTAGAACGTGAATATTTAAGAACCAATGGTTTATTAGTAAGAAGTGACAGTGACTTCAATAGAAATTTCGGCAACAACTTTGAAGTTCTGATTTACCCACAACGTAGAGACTCTAAAAAGGTAGATGAGAACCAAGTAAAACTAACATGGAGCATTCCCGAATCTCGCTTACGGACCTTTCATTTACAAAACGTTTCGGATAACTATAAACCCCAAGGTATTTTAATTACTAGAGATTATGAAGTAGACGGCATCGTATTTGGAGTTAGTATTGTTCTTATTCCCAACAGTTATATCATTTAAACAAAACAAGATGAAAAATACAAGATATATTTTTGCCTATTCCATATTATGCATATTGTCGTTAGTGCTGATTTCTTGCAGTGTTGAAAACGGACAAGACGGTGCTATTGGCCCACAAGGCCCCGCAGGTAGTAACGGTATTGATGGTCAAGATGGCAATGCCAATGTGATTGCCTCTGATTGGTTAGATATCCCAGGCGATGTATTTTCGGGCGTAGCGGAGATGAACATTTCACTTAGCGAAATCACATCTGAAAATATCAATACCAGTGTGCTTTTAGTTTATGCAAGAACGAGTAGTTTTCCAGAAGACGTATGGCCTCAAGGTCAAACCACATTGCTACCGGTGGTCATTCGGTCCAACATTGATGTAAAGTTACAAATGGACTATTTTTTTACAATGGAAAACCTAACCATACGCTATTGGCAAAGTCCTTTTTTGGAATTCATTTCTTTTCCTTCTGACACGCAGTTCAGATATGTTATTATCCCGTCATTAACTAGTCCCTCAGGTAAAAACAATCGGGTTGATTACCATAAAATGTCTTACGCTGAAGTTATGGATTTTTTTGACTTACCGCTTTAAACAACAACTTACAGAAATCAAAATTTACTCATTAAAAAAAATGTTCCCTATAATCATTTAAAATCATAACATTATGAAAATCAAAAAATTATCAATTACACTATTCGTCTTATTTATGGCAATCAATTGCTTTGCCCAATGTAGAGAAATGAATGTTTCCGATTTAACGGAAACACTAAACAACCTTGTAAAACCCACTATGTCTATTAAACTAGACCGTGATGACTCTAGGTTTACGATTTTAGGGTATACCGAAAGATTCTCACTACCTGCCGAAAACATTAGTAAACCAGCAAGAGATTGGAGATATCATGTAGAAGACATAAAGTCTGATGATTCAAATCTTTGGTTCGACAAAAAGCAAAAGAATTTTGTCTTAGATGTTAGATTTGAAGGAGATGGACCAGAAATTAAAGGGATATGCCCAGGGTGCTTAAAAAGATTTAGAGATCGAAGAGCTCCAGACGTTAATTGGATTAAATCTAGAATAGCCCGTTTACGATTTAACCCCATAGTTTATAATAATGGCATAACCCTAGAAATTATTGATGTGGAGCTTTTTGGCGAGTTTGATGTTAACGGTCCTTTGGAATCTTTCTTTCCAAGAATGATACGAAAAATTGAAGATAGAATAAAAAAATATGTTCAAACTGAAGCCCGAAAATCTCTAAGTAATACTAATATTAAAAGACAAATTGCGGCAAGAACCCAGCCTCTTGTAACGGCATTGGGGCTAAGGTCTGTAAGAAGTATCCGATTTTCTTCGGATGGTAGTAAAATTCAATTTTGCCAATAAGAATTTGAATGGGGTGTAAACAACCAATAAAATCCTGAATATTATATCTTAAACAAAGAGAAATGAAAAAAATATTAGTGCTAGGATTTCTAGTTTTGTCAGTGAGTTTGAACGCCCAGTTGGTCGTTGATGATTTTAAAAGTGGTGATTTAACCAATAAAACTATGGGATTAGGTGAAAGTGACTTTATGTATCAAACGGGAAACTCAATCATTGGAAAAACCCGTCAAATTCGTGCCAAAGTCAACCAAAATCCTTTTAACCAAAATTTTCAAGTTGCGGTTAAAAATGGTAAAATAGTTATCTCAGCAGCATACGATACGCGAGGTACTGTTTATTTAGGTTATGGAAAAGACAGTAATAATAAAGCTGCTCCTATGAACCTTGATCTAAGTAGCTACAAAAATCTAAAAATAGAATATGATGGTAAGAGTACTGTAAATGGTATATTTATAGCGCTTTTTACCGGAACTTCAAGAGCTACTTACGGTAAACATGTGGAAGCTAAAGAAGGCAAAATCGTATTTACAATTCCTCTAAAAGACTTCGAAAAAATTAGCCCTAAATACACTCTCAAAGATATTGATTTTATTAGGTTTCAATTCGATTCCCGAAGTAAAACCGGCTGTAATATGGCTATCAACAAAATCTGGTTTGAATAGAGTTATTTATACAAATAAAAAACCTCGCTACTAAGCCGAGGTTTTTTGTTTTATAAATTCTGCTTCAAAGAGTTCCTTTTCTTCTTCATTTACGTGTTTTTGTCCCAATTCTACATTTAAAGAGATAACTGCCTTGTCTTTTATTTCGCAGGGAATCATCAAATCTAAGTATCTTAAATTTGAATTTAAGTTCAATAAAAACTTTCTTTTTATACTTGGATTATGACTAATGCCAACATAGGGTAACACATTTGTATTTGTAATCTTTATGTATTTTTCTTTTTCCATAAATATGGAAAGATTCAATTAAAATTACTTTTTTGATTATTATATTTGCGCAACTACAAACAAATGAGTTTTACATTATTATCTTCTCCGTTACAAGGGTTTACCGACTTTCGTTTTAGGAATGCTTTTCATAAATATTTTGGAGGAATAGATACTTTTTATGCTCCTTATATAAGATTTAATAACAAATTAGTTATAAAATCGTCCTATAAAAGAGATCTTCTTTTAGAGCATAATAATACCTTAAATGTTATTCCGCAAATAATGACAAATAAAGCCGAAGAGTTTTTATTTGTGGTAAAACATATTCAAAAATTAGGCTATAAAGAACTTAACTGGAATTTAGGATGCCCATATCCTATGGTAACTAATAGGGGAATGGGGTCTGGACTTATTTGTAACCCAGCAAAAATAGATGAAATTTTACATCGTGTGCATTCAGAAACAGATATTACAGTATCTATGAAAATGCGTATGGGCTACGAGCATAGTAAAGAAATATTAGATGTATTTCCTGTTTTAGAAAAGTATCCCATAAAAAATGTAGCCATACATGCACGTATAGGTAAACAGTTGTATAAGGGGGGAGTAGATTTAGAGTCTTTTAAACGTTGTATAGAGAGCACTAAATTAAAACTATATTACAATGGAGATATTACTACAGTTGCTGGCTTTAGAGCAATGCAAGAACATTTTCCTACTATAGATCATTGGATGATTGGTAGGGGGCTTATAGCAGATCCTTTTTTACCTAGTATGATTAAGAATAATACCGATGAATACCCAAAAGATAGATGGGATATTTTTAATGAATTCCACGATACTATTTATCAGCAATATGATGCTTTTTTATCTGGACCAACACCTATAAAAATGAAGATGCAAGGGTTTTGGGAGTTTTTTTCTCAGTCTTGTTCTAACCCACAGAAAACATTTAAGCTTATAAAAAAAGCTAAAAATCCTATAGCTTATAAACAGGCGGTAAAAGAGATTATAAACAAAGAAAAGAACAATTAATAACCTTAGTTGTATTAAATAAAACTATTGAGTAGGTTTTTTTTATAGGATATTGCTAAATTGTCCTCATAAACCATATCAAATAATTAATTATAAGAAATAGAATGTTAATTTTTATCAATGGCAGAGTTTATTAAAATATACCCAGATAATCCTAATCCTAAAGAAATTAAAAAGGCGGTAGATGTTCTAAGAAAAGGAGGTTTGGTTATATACCCTACAGATACTGTATATGGTTTGGGGTGCGATATTACCAATACAAAAGCATTAGAAAAAATAGCGCGTATAAAAGGAGTAAAGCTAGAAAAAGCAAATTGGTCTTTTATCTGCGCAGATTTAAGTAATTTATCCGATTATGTAAAGCAGATAGATACAGCTACATTTAAAATATTAAAAAGGGCATTGCCAGGGGCTTATACTTTTATTTTACCAGGGAATAATAAGTTACCTAAAGTATTTAAAAAGAAAAAAACGGTAGGGATACGTGTGCCAGATAATAGTATAGCAAAAGCTATTGTAGAAGAATTAGGAAATCCTATAGTATCAACATCTATAAGAGATGAAGACGATTTGTTAGAATACACTACAGACCCAGAGCTAATTTATGAAAAATGGGATAATTTGGTAGATTTAGTTATAGATGGTGGCTACGGAGATAATGTAGCTTCTACTGTAATAGATTTATCAGAAGATGAGCCAACGATAATAAGAGAAGGAAAAGGTGATATAAATATCTTTTAAGAAAACAAAAAGCCTGCTATTAAAATATATAATAGCAGGCTCTTTATGATGTTATAAAATGTTCTTATTTACTAATAGCAGGATCTTTCATACCTTCTTCAATCATACTATAAAACTGGTCAATTTTAGGAAGTACTACAATACGAGTTCTTCTGTTTTTAGCCTTATCTGTTGCAGAAACAGGAATATATTCTGATCTACCAGCAGCAGTCATACGCTTAGGGTCTACACCATAATCGTTCTGTAAAATACGAACAATAGCAGTAGCACGCTTAACACTTAAATCCCAGTTATCTTTTATAACAGAGTTACTTTTGTAAGGTACATTATCTGTATGTCCTTCTACCATAAACTCAAAATCTGGCTTATTGTTAACTACTTTAGCTACTTTTCCTAAAACAGCTTTTGCTTTTCTATTAACGTTGTAGCTACCACTACTAAATAATAACTTATCAGAAATAGAAACAAAAACAACACCTTTTTCTACGCTAACCTCAATGTCTTCATCATCTAAATTACCAAGAACACCTTTTAAACTTTGTACTAAAGAAAGGTTTACAGAATCTCTTCTTGTAATTGCATCATTTAACTTTCTAATGGTAAGGTCTTTTTCCTGAAGACTTTCTAAAGACTTTTCTAAGTTTTCGGCACCTTTTGTTGTTAGGGTAGTTAAGTTACCCATGTTATTAATTAATTCTTGATTGTTTGCTTTTAAGAAAGCATTTTGATCTTCTAATGTACTTAATCTAGATTTAGCAGAAGCTTTCTCTTCTAAACAGTCGTTTAACTTTACAGTAGCAGAGTTTAATAAGTCCTGAGCTTCTTTAGCTTTAGCTTCTAAATCAGCATATTTTTTCTGAGAAACACATGATGATAACAATAAGGTTATCCCTAAACATCCTAAAATGATTTTTTTCATAATAATTGGTACTAGAATTGATTTAATTAATGACTTCAAAAATATATAAAATGAACTTCTATAAAAGAAATTCATTAGTTAATCTTTTACTAAAATGTTAAATTTCTTTATATGATGTACGAAATGCGACCAAACAATAGACTTTGTAGCGTAGTACTTTTGCATAAAATTAACTTTCTCTCTCTTTTTATACATCTTTCTAAAATTTTTGTAAAAACTAAAATGAGCTTTTACAATTGCAAAGCAATGTTTAAAACGCAATTGAAAAATAAAACGCATACCCGCTACGGCATCTAATATTAAGCGTATAAATATAATTATAAAGGCCTTTTGTGGAGGTAAGTTTTTAGTGATAGAGAATAGTGAATTCCTAAAATTTAAAAATGTTTTTTTAGGATTCATGTTACTTAAAGTAGAACCACCTAAATGATAAATGTGTGATGTACCAACATAGTGTACTTTATGCCCTTTGTTTTTTGCTCGCCAACATAAATCTATTTCTTCTTGGTGTGCAAAATAATCTTCATCAAAACCATTTAAGTCTTTATACACTTCACTTTTTATAAACATACAAGCACCAGTGGCCCAAAAAATTTCTTTTATATCATTATATTGATGTAAATCTTTTTCTAAAGCTTGAAAAATACGCCCTCTACAAAAAGGATACCCCAATTGATCTATATAACCACCTGCTGCACCAGCATATTCAAAATAATCTTTACGTTTTAAATCTAAAATCTTAGGTTGTATAATGGCAGTGTTAGGAAGCTCTTTAAAAGCTTTTAAAATAGGGTTTAGCCAACCTTGGCTAACTTCTACATCTGAATTTAATAAACAAAAAATATCTGCATCAACAAATTGTAAGGCATCGTTGTACCCTTTAGCAAAACCACCATTTACACTGTTTTTTATAATTTTTATGGCAGGATAATTTTCTTTAATAAAAGCTATAGAATTATCTGTAGAAGCGTTGTCTGCAACATATATAGTTGCACCCTCCGAGAATTGAGTAACCGATGGTAAGAACCTTTCTAAAAGTGTAGCTCCGTTCCAATTAAGTATAACAACTGCTATTTTAGACATTTTTTACAATAGTGTATAAAGGCAACAAATTAACGGCTAAATTCAGGAATATGCCTTAAAAAAGTATATTTTTCTTCTTTAAAATTCATTTTACAATAAAAATGTTCCAATCCGTTAGAAACCATTAAATATTCTGCATGCAATTGCATGTTATATTGTGCTATTTGATCAAATACAGTTTGTGTAATTTTTACAGATGGAGCTTTGCACTCTACCAATACTTTAATAGAACCATCGGAGTTAAAAATAACAATATCGTATCTTTTGGTAAGCTCATTTATTTTTAATTGCTTTTCAACATTAATAAGGCTTAGGGGATATTTTTTATCGTTTGTTAAAAAATGAACTATATGCTGACGAACCCATTCTTCTGGTTGAAGCACCACAAATTTTTTACGAATTACATCGAAAATATAGATTTTATTTTCGCTATTTTTGAATCTGAAGTCATAGGTTGGAAAATTTAATGGCTGCATACGACAAATTTGATGATTTTTTTTGAATGGATGAAGTAAAAAAAATAGTAAACGACATTAAAAACGGAAATGTAAAACCTGTTTACTTTTTAATGGGAGAGGAGTCTTACTATATTGATAGAATTGCTGAGTATATAGAAAAAACGATACTTACTGAGGAAGAAAGAGGATTTAATCAAATGGTGCTTTATGGAAAGGATGTTACGGTAGAAGATATTGTAGGGAATGCAAAAAGATACCCTATGATGGCAGAAAAGCAGGTTGTTATTGTTAAAGAAGCACAGCATTTATCTAGAACAATAGATAAGTTAAGTACTTATGTAGATAATCCACAATTAACTACAGTATTGGTAATATGTTACAAGTACAATAAGTTAGATAAACGAAAAAAGTTATATAAATCTGTTTCTAAAAATGGTGTTTTATTTGAAAGTAAAAAACTATACGAAAATCAGGTTTCGGAATGGATACGAAAAACTTTAAACGGTAAAGGTTATTCAATAACACCCAAAGCTTGTATTTTATTAGTGGAGTTTTTAGGAACAGACCTTAGTAAAATTAATAACGAATTAGAAAAATTAAAATTAGTTATTTCTAAAGATGTAGAAATTACACCAGCAGCCATAGAAGAACATATTGGTATAAGTAAGGATTTTAACAATTTTGAGCTTAAAAAAGCTATTGGAGAGCGTAATATTTTAAAAGCAACTCGTATCGTTACCTATTTCTCTCAGAACCCTAAAGACAATCCATTTGTTGTAACGGTTACCTTACTACATACCTTTTTCTCTCAATTATTAAATTATCATGGGTTAACAGATCATTCTCCCAAAAACGTAGCTAGTGCTATCGGAATTAACCCTTATTTTGTTAAAGAGTTTCAGGTAGCTGCTAAAAATTACCCTATGAAAAAAGTAAGTCAGATAATATCTAACTTACGAGAATTAGATTTAAAAGGGAAAGGAGTAGGGAGTTCTAATATTTCACAAGCAGATTTGTTAAAAGAGCTACTGGTAAAAATTATATAGTATTATTTTTTGTCAATACTATATTTCCCGGGCCCTAATAGTATAATTGCAACAAAGAAAGTTAAATATAATAATGCTTTTTCTTTTACATCAAAAGCATCTGCTCCATGTACAATAAAGGCTGCTACTAACATTGTAATTGCTACAGGAATTGCTGCCAAACGTGTTTTGTAGCCAATGATAATAAGTAATGGGCATAAAAATTCTCCTATGACTGTTAAAAGTAAAGAAGGAGATTCGCCTATACCTATTGGGTCTGCAAATTTAAAATCGCCACCTATTAGTTTTTGTAATTTGGGTATTCCGTGTGTGATCATCATAATAGATGGTGCAATACGTAATATTGCCAATCCAATGTTCTTGTATAAAGCTGTGTTTTTCATTAGGGATAGTTTTCTTAAAATTAAGAAATATTAATTAATTTCTGTTGTATTCCTAACAAAATGTTTATTTATCTCAACCTAGGATAGTCTGTAGGGTTAGATTCGTGTATCATATGATATATTTTTTCGAATATATCTTCTGCATTTGGTTTAGAAAAATAATCTCCATCGGTGCCATATGCAGGCCTATGAGCTTTTGCAGTTAAAGTTTGGGGTGCACTATCTAAATACTTATATGCGCCTTGATTTTCTATAATTTCTTGTAAAAGATAAGCAGAACAACCACCTGGCATATCTTCATCTACAACTAATAGTCTATTTGTTTTTTGTACACTTTTAACAACATCATGATGAATATCAAAAGGGAGTAAACTTTGCGCATCAATTATTTCGGCATTAATACCTACTTCTTTTAATTCTTGCGCTACTTGGGTTACAATTCTTAATGTAGAACCATAAGATACAACTGTAATATCTTCACCCTCTTTAATTGTTTCTACTTTTCCAATAGGTGTGCAAAATTCACCATAATTATTGGGTTTATCTTCTTTTATACGATACCCATTTAGGCTTTCTATTATTAAAGCAGGTTCATCACTCTTTAACAGTGTATTATAAAAACCAGCTGCTTGCGTCATATTACGAGGAGCTAATATATAAATACCTCTTAATAAATGTATTAAACCACCCATTTGTGAACCAGAATGCCATATGCCTTCTAATCGGTGTCCACGAGTTCTTATAATAAGTGGCGCTTTTTGTTTGCCAGCTGTTCTATATCGTAAACTAGCCAAATCATCACTTAATGTTTGTATGGCATATAGTATATAATCTAAATATTGTATTTCGGCAATTGGTCGTAATCCTCTTAACGCCATACCTGTACCCTGACCAATAATGGTTACTTCTCGTATACCTGTATCTGCAACTCTTAATTCACCATATTTTTTCTGAAGCCCTTCTAAGCCTTGGTTTACATCACCAATATTTCCACTATCTTCTCCAAAAATGATAACTTCTGGCGTAGTTTCTAGAATTTTATCAAAATTATCTCTTAATACAATTCTACCATCAATTTTTTCTGGATCATTATCATAAATAGGTTTTACTTCAGCAATATTAGTGGCTTTGCTTGGTAAATCATTATACAACATAGCGCTATATTTTGGCTGTGTTGTATTTATATACTGCGTTACCCAATTTTGTAATGCTAATTTTTCAGGCGTATTATTGTCTAATAAATAGCGTAAGGCTCTACGTGCTTTTGATAAAATATCTTTTTTTAGAGGTTCTTTTATAGCAAGGAGTTCGTTTTTTATTTTTAGAATAAAAGCTTTGTTTGAACTTTGTTTAGCAGCATTATCTAATAATATAATTACTGTATTTTTTACTTGCTTTAAAGGTTCAATATATTCTTTCCAAGCTTCAATTTTAGCATTTCTAACTTCCTTTTTTATAGAAGTTTCCATTTCTTTAAGCTCTTCCTCTGTAAAAATACCATTAGCTATAATCCACTCTCTAAAACGCTTATTACAATCGTTTTCTTTTTCCCACGCTAAGCGCTCTTTACTTTTATATCTTTCGTGTGAACCAGAAGAGGAATGCCCTTGTGGTTGTGTTAGCTCTGTTACATGAATTAATACAGGAACATGCTCTTCTCTAGCAATATCAGCTGCATTTTCATAAGCATGTATAAGTGCCGTATAATCCCAACCGTTTACTTTTAATATTTCTATGCCCTCTTCATCATCATTTCTTTGGAAACCTTCTAATATTTTAGAGATATCTTCTTTGGTTGTTTGGTGTTCTGCTCCTACAGAAATTCCATATCCATCGTCCCATATACTAGTTACCATAGGTATTTGCATAACCCCAGCAGCGTTTATGGCTTCAAAAAAGAGACCTTCGCTAGTACTTGCATTACCAATAGTTCCCCATGCAACCTCGTTACCGTTATTAGAGAATTTTTCTGAGTTTAAATTTTTTAAATGCCTGTACATTTTAGACGCTTGGGCTAAACCAACTAAGCGAGGCATTTGACCAGCAGTACAAGAAATATCTGAACTACTATTTTTTTGCTGCATTAAGTTTTTCCAGCTTCCATCTTCATTAACACTATGTGTACTATAGTGGGCTCCCATTTGCCTACCAGCACTCATAGGCTCTTTTTCTATATCTGTAGTAGCGTATAAACTATGAAAAATGTCTTTAGGGCTAAGTAAATCTAAAGCCATCATAAAGGTTTGGTCTCTGTAGTAACCACTTCTAAAATCACCATCTTTAAAAGAACGCGCCATTGCTAATTGCGGCAGCTCTTTTCCGTCTCCAAAAATACCAAACTTAGCTTTACCAGTTAAAACTTCTCTTCTTCCTAGTAAGCTACATTCCCTACTTGTAACAGCAATCTTATAATCTTTAAGAATTTGGTTTTTAAAATCATTAAAAGAAATGTCATTACTAGTTTTAGGAGTGCTTTTCATTAAAGGTAGTGCGTTTTCCACAAAAATATCAAAATAGAGTGGCTTTTGCAATCTAAAAAAACGACTATTCTATTAAAAGTCTCTTAAATAAAGATTAAATTAAAAATATAAGCGATACAATTGAAAGAAAAAAACTACTTTTAGTTAAAACCATTTTCTTGAGAATAACCCGATGAGTGTTTTTGGACTTAATGTAACAATAAAACGTATTTTTTCGTCATAATTTTGTTGTGCTATTTCCCATCCATTATTTGAATAAACAGGGAAATAGAGCTCAAAATAATCCGTTAATAAATTTAATCGTATACCAGAATCGTATACAAATTTTGCATTTAGATTCCTATTTTTAACAACTCCCAAGTCTCCATATAGCTCTATCCAACGCCATAAATTAAAACTTGCATTTGTAGTAGCAATCCAATCGTTAGAAAATCTATATTGTTCATCTAATTTAGATTTAAAGCCTCCTTCTGCAATTATTATTTGTTGACTGTATAAACCAGTATCTTCTGATCTACCAATAAAATTGTAATCAAAAAGATAATCTTTTGGTCTGTCTAAACCAAAATTAAAGAAATCGGATTTAGTTTTATTAGTAATAAACTTTCCTGCATAAAAACGTAAGTTCAATTGCCTATTATTTTCAAAAAGTTTACGGTATTCTAAATTAAAAGATACTTTAGAAAATTTATCGGCTATTTGCCCATCTACATTCCATGAGAAATAATTAATAATACCGCGGTTAGAGTTTGTGTAACGGGCATTAAAAACGCTATAATCTGGCGGAGTTTCTACATCTTCTACAACAGCATTATCTAGGTCTCTAAATATATTAATGTATCTAAAAGATAAAAATTCTCTTTTGTTTGATAATAAATAATCTGGTCTCCAACCTAAACTAAAAGAAGGGGTAAAACTTATAACCCTTGAGTTTGTTTGAAAATGAGAAGAGGAAACATTAAGGGAATAATTAGAAACATATAATCCTGTTTTATTATGAAATTTTCTGTAATTAATTTTACCATTACCAACTAAAGCTTTTTCTTTTGATGCATAAGATGGATTAAAATCGAAAATAAAAGGTCTTTGTAAAAACGTTTTGTTGTGTAAACGCATTCCCAGTGTTAAGCCATCATAGATGTTAAAACCTGCAATAGGAACGTAAAAAACCTGATTATAATAGGGGTTTTCTACATCTTGAAAAAACTGAAATTTTAATTTTTTATTTCCAGAGAAAAATCCATTAATAGATTTCCAATTGTCTCGTTGATTTACTTCTGGTATTTTTTGATTATAATTTAACACTAATTTTTTTTCTCCATTTCTAGGGATAGTAAATGTTTTTTCTTTTACAATATTAGAAAGCCAGTATTTAGAAACGATAGAGTCTTTACCAAGCCCAAACATAGATATTGGTACGTTGGTCTTTTGTTTGTTTTTTATGGTTACAATAAGAGAATCTTCTTGTTTTATTACTTTTTTTATTTTAAAATCTATTTTATTTTCACTAGAAACATATTCATTAAAAAACCAATTAACATCTTTCTCTGTAGATTTTTTTATGGTGTTTTCAAAGTTTTTTGGGCTAGTCCTTTTTAAATTATAGTCTTTGTAAAATGCCTTAATGCTTTTATCTATATTTTCTTGTCCAATATAATCTGCTAAATAGGCTAAGCCTAAGCCAGCCTTGTACCTGTTAGAAATTTTTTGATTAAATTTTAAAAGAGAATCATTAGATGTTGTTAAGGATTGGTCAGCGTTTTTACGAGCCATTAACATAGAAAGTAAAGGGTATTGCTCATTAAAATCTAATTTGGCTAAATTCCAGCTTTTAAATCCCCATATGTTAGATAATTTTCCTAAAAGTTTTTGTTTGGGGTAATGAATATCTACATACTTAATCATTAAATAATTTTGAATTGCATCAGTTATCCACCTTTCTTTTCTAGGGTTTATATAGAGTGTTTCTTTTATATAAGCATCCAAAGCTGTTTTTAAAAACATCATTTCAAATTGAAATTGAGGCTCATAAGGTCTTACAAAAGACGGTAGTTGGTTTAGGCCATACAACGGATTTTTGCTATAGTCTAATTGACTTACAAGCAAATGTTCATGCGGGTATTTACCTAAGTTTTCCTGTATATACTTTGCAACTTTTATAATTGATATTCCTTTAGAAATATCATCATATTTTTTAGTGTCTAAATCTGATATAACTGTTAAATTAGGAGTAATATGTTTTGTGAATTTTTTTAGAGGACTTAATATAATTTCACAACTTTTTCTTTTTATTCCTTCTAAATTACTTTCTTTTTGTTTTTTAGAGAATTCGCTAGTATCTGTATTATTAAAATTACTAGCTAAATACAGCTTGTTAGGATAAGTAAAATTTATAATTGTATTTGTAACATCTGTATGTAAATCTTCTAAGTTTTTATTAGAGTAGAGTTCCCATTTGTTATCTCCAAGGTATACAGATGATGTTAAATACCAGTCTTTTAGGTAGTAACTACCATTATTAGCGTACCCATATACTGTAAATTTATTTGGAGGTAATTTTACAGTGTAGGTAATAAAAACTTTAAAACTTTCATTGGGAGCTAGGGGAGAGCTTAATATAATTTTAATAAGATCGCTTTCTTTTGTTCGCTCCCATTTAAGTCCAAAATGATTTTCATCAACAGCACTAATAATTGTAGTTGCTCCTCTTTCTTTTGCTTTAGCTAAATGAAGACTTCTTTTAAATTCGCGTTCAAAACGTTTTGCTAAAGGGGTTTTTTTATTAGCATAGGCATTTGCCCAGTCATTAAAATATATAGCGGTTAAAGTATCGTTAGATGCATTTTTATATTCAAACTCTTGCTGTATGTTTATTTCCTTGCGGGCATCATTTAGTACCGCAGTAATAACATTAGCATGCTGACTGTATACTTTAATATTAAAAAGTATAAGTGAGTATATTAAAAAATGAAATAACGTTTTTTTAACCAAAAGAAATTTGTTTAGAAATTAGGACTTAGATTGTTACCTCCTTTATAAAAGGCGTCAATAATTTCTACAACTTCTGTTTCTGTATCTACAATTTTAATTAAATCTAGGTCTTTAGGACTTATATTACCAGCTTCTAACATAGTGTTTTTTATCCAGTCTATTAAGCCAGACCAAAACTTAGTTCCTACTAATATTATTGGGAATTTTTCAATTTTATGAGTTTGTATTAATGTAATAGCTTCAAAAAGTTCATCTAAAGTTCCAAATCCACCAGGCATTACTACAAATCCTTGCGAATATTTAACAAACATTACTTTTCTAACGAAAAAATAATCAAAATCTATACTCTTATCACTATCTATATAAGGGTTGTCGTGCTGCTCAAAAGGTAAATCTATATTTAAACCAACAGAAGTTCCTCCGGCTAAGTTTGCACCTCTATTACCAGCTTCCATAATCCCTGGTCCACCACCAGTAATAACCCCATAACCAGCTTCTGCAATGCTCTTAGCTGTATTTACAGCTAGTTCGTAGTATGGATTATCTTCTTTAGTACGAGCAGAACCAAAAATAGATACACATGGACCAATAGCACTCATTTTTTCAAAACCATTTACAAATTCGCCCATGATTTTAAATAGTGCCCAAGAATCGTTAGTTTTTATTTCGTTCCAACCTTTATGGTGTTGTTCTTTTCTCATTTTATATGTTTTTTAATCTTTTATGTCTAATTTACTTTATAACTATACGTATGTTAGCTTTTAATTGTTTACAGCTAACTGTTTTAATTCCTTTTTTAAAAATTTAGCAGTATAGCTTTTTTTATCTTTAGCTACTTGTTCTGGAGTTCCTTTAGATACCACCATACCACCACCACGGCCACCTTCGTACCCAATATCTATAATATGGTCTACCATCTTAATAACATCCATATTGTGCTCTATTACTAAAACAGTATTTCCTTTGTCTACTAATATATTTAAAACTTCCATTAATACACGAATATCTTCAAAATGAAGTCCGGTAGTAGGCTCATCTAATATATAAAAAGTATTACCTGTATCTCTTTTAGATAGTTCAGTTGCTAGTTTTATTCGTTGGGCTTCTCCGCCAGATAATGTAGTAGATTGTTGCCCTAAAGAAATATAGCCTAAACCAACATCTTGTAATGTTTTAATTTTACGATGAATTTTAGGAATGTTTTCAAAGAAAGGAACGGCTTCATTTATGGTCATTTCTAACACATCTGCAATGGATTTACCTTTGTAACGAATTTCTAGTGTTTCTCTATTAAATCTTTTACCGTTACAGGTTTCGCACTCTACATAAACATCTGGTAAAAAATTCATTTCTATTACTCGCAATCCACCACCTTGGCACGTTTCACAACGACCACCAACTACATTAAAGCTAAATCTACCAGGTTTATAACCTCTAATTGCAGCTTCTGGTGTTTTAGCAAATAAGGCTCTTACCTCTCCAAATAAGCCTGTATATGTTGCTGGGTTAGAACGTGGTGTTCTACCAATAGGAGATTGGTTAATATCTATAACTTTATCTATGTGCTCTAAACCTGTAATTTTTTTATAAGGCATTGGTTTTTTTACGCCATTAAAATAATGAGCGTTCATAATAGGGTAAAGTGTTTCGTTAATTAAGGTAGATTTTCCACTGCCCGAAACTCCTGTAATACCTATCATTTTGCCCAAAGGAATTTCTATAGAAACATTTTTTAAATTATTTCCTGTACAACCTGTTAGTTTAAGGCTTTTACCATTTCCTTTTCTGCGCTTACTAGGAACTTCTATTTCTTTTTTCCCTGTAATATAATCTGCTGTAAGTGTGTTGTGTTTTTTTAAGTCTATAGGCTTTCCCTCAGAAATAATACTTCCACCATGTTTACCTGCTTTTGGACCAATGTCTATAACATGGTCTGCACGTTCTATCATATCTTTATCGTGCTCTACCACAATAACAGAATTTCCTATATCTCTAAGCGATTCTAATGATTTTATTAGCCTTTCATTATCTCTTTGATGTAGACCAATACTAGGTTCATCTAAAATATATAATACACCTACTAATTGCGAGCCAATTTGAGTTGCTAAACGAATACGTTGCGCTTCGCCTCCAGAAAGAGATTTAGAACTTCTGTTTAATGATAAATAATCTAAACCAACATCTAATAAAAACTGAATTCTACTTTTTATTTCTTTAATAATTTCTTCGGCTATTTTTAATTGATTTCCATCAATTTTAGCATTTAAATCATTAAAAAAAGTAGCTAACTCAACAATATCTAAATTTGCTAGTTCTGCTATATTTTTTCCATCGACTTTAAAATAAAGCGATTCTTTTTTTAAACGAGAACCTTCACAAGACGGACATTTAATTTTGTCCATATATTCTTTTGCCCATCGTTTTATGGAGGTTGAGCCTGCTTCGTTAAACTGATTTTTTATAAATTTAGAAATACCCTCGTAATCTATTTTATAATTTCTTTTAACACCCAGTGTTTTAGAATCTATTTCAAAAGAATCGTTACCACCATTAAGTATCATATCTAAGGCCTCTTCAGGAATATCAGCTATAGGTGTTGTAAGCTCAAAGTTAAAACGCTGCGCAATTACTTCAATTTGTTTAAACGCCCAAGACTTTTTGTATTCTCCTAAAGGAGCAATACCACCTGCTTTTATAGATAATTTTTTATTGGGGAAAATTTTATGTTCGTTTACCTCATGGGTGTGTCCTAAACCGTTGCATGTAGTACACATGCCTCGGGGCGAGTTAAATGAAAATGTATTGGGTTCTGGGTTTGGATAAGAAATACCAGAAGTAGGACACATTAAATCTCTACTAAAATAACGTGGTTCTGTGCTTCCTTCTTCTAAAATCATTAATACATTTTCACCACTATACATGGCAGTATTAATGGTTTCTGATAAGCGTTTGTCTAAATCTTCGGTATCTGTAATTTTAAGGCGATCTATAACCGTTTCAATATCATGTGTTTTGTAACGGTCTACTTTCATGCCTTTAACAATATCTTTTATCTCACCATCAACCCTTACTTTTACAAAACCTTGTTTTCCTATCTGTTCAAATAGTTCTCTATAATGTCCTTTTCTAGATTTTATTATTGGCGCTAAAACATTTATTTTTTTGCCTTTATAATCGTCCTTTATAAGCTGTTTTATTTGGTCATCGCTATAGCTAACCATTTTTTTACCTGTATTATAACTGTAGGCATCTGCTGCTCTGGCAAATAATAAACGTAAAAAATCATAAATTTCGGTAATAGTACCAACGGTAGACCTAGGAGATTTAGATGTTGTTTTTTGTTCTATGGCTATGACAGGAGATAGTCCATCAATTTTATCTACATCTGGCCTTTCTAGTCCGCCTAAAAATTGTCTGGCATAGGCAGAAAAGGTTTCTATATAGCGTCGTTGGCCTTCCGCGTAGATAGTATCAAAAGCAAGAGAAGATTTGCCACTACCAGATAAGCCGGTAATAACTACTAATTTTTCTCTTGGTATGGTTACATCTATATTTTTAAGATTATGAACTCTTGCGCCCTTAACCTGAATATTTTCTTCGTAATTCGTCATTTTTTTCAATAGCAGTTTGCTAAGTTACACTTTTGACTTTTAAAAAAGAAACAAGAACTATTTCTTATATGTTAATTAAAAGTCAAATTATATTTTAAACGTAATTATTAATTTGTAATGTATTTCTTTCTTTTAAATTGATAAAAAAATTATTTTCGTTCCTAGTTTAATTATTAATAGAATAGCATGCAAATTTTAGGAATCGGTTCAAGAATACAACATAGCGAATTTGGTAAAGGAGTTGTAACTAATGTTACAGCAAAAGAATATTGGGTAACCTTTATAGAGAATGGTTTAGAAACAATAGCTGTTAATGATGATTTTGAAGTAATAGATGCAGTACAAGATGAAGTAGATACAATAAGTTTTTCTGAGGTAGAACAATCTTTAATAGGAATTTTAAAGCGATGGAGCGATGCAAGCCAAGTTACTCCTATAGCTGATAAGTGGAAAGGGGGAAATTTAGTTTTGCAGCCAGGTGACACTAATTTATCTGATAAAGAAATTCCTATGAATACTTTTTTTCATAAAATAGTAATGGTACGCGATAGAATACGTGTAATGGAGCAAAAGATAAACTCTAGTAAAAATTTAGATGATCAAGAAAAAATAGATTTACAACAATACATTACTAGAATATATGGAAGCTTAACTACGTTTAATGTGTTGTTTAAAAGTAAAAATGACCATTTTGTAGGCGAACGTTCAAAATAATTAGCTTTATTGTTAATTAGTAATTGGAATATATCCATTTTTAATTTGGATATATTCCATATTTTGTATATTTGGGTATGGAAAATGAAATAGCTATAGAAATTAAGCGCTTTACAGCCATACGTAAAGAACAGGGATATACGCAAGCCAGTTTTGCCCAACTATTAGGAATACCAAGTACTACTGCGGATATAGAAAGAGGAAAAACCAAGCTTTCT
Organism: uncultured Cellulophaga sp.; assembly: GCA_947492955.1. Classification (GTDB taxonomy): domain Bacteria; phylum Bacteroidota; class Bacteroidia; order Flavobacteriales; family Flavobacteriaceae; genus Cellulophaga. The sequence goes on from CANLOV010000004.1 coordinate 76,003, forward strand.
GGGAGTGTGGTTACCGAATTATTAAAACAATTTAATATAAACCCTCTGTGGTTGTTCGGTAGTTCGGAAGCTAAGCATTTAGCAACCACTAGTACTAGTGTAATACCTAAAGTGGTTACTGTAGATGCTTCTGACAACGAAAATATGGTGTTGGTAAATGCAAAAGCAGCAGCAGGATATCCGCAAAATATTCATGATACAAGTTGGTATAGACAACTACCAGCATTTGATTTACCCATACCAGAATTTAGAAATGCTACTTATAGGGGTTTCCAAGTAGAGGGAGATAGTATGCTCCCTAATTTACATTCAGGAGAATGGGTAATAGCAAAAGCAATAGATAGTATAGAGAATGTTAGTGCCAATAAAATGTATGTGGTAGTATTATACGACTCTGTTTTAGTTAAGAAAATAGAAAAGTCTGTAGATATTTCTAAAGTAGCTTTAATATCGTTAAACGAATCCTATCCTGCTTATGAAATTGGGAAATTACAAATTCAAGAATTATGGGAGGTTACTAGTAAAATTACGTTTGGAATTGATGCTACTACAGAAACAGGTCTTTTAAAACAATTACAAGACTCTATGGACGAATTAAAAAGTCAGTTACGAAACCAATCAAAAGTAGTTGCTGGGGAAGCTTAATAAAATAGGGAGTTTCTTTTTAATTAAATAAATACAGAAAATAATATTATAGTTATCTCTAATAAAAAAAGCAGTATTTAATTTATTTTTAATACTGCTTTTTGTGTTGTAATATGGAAGAGTTATTCTAATCTACATGAGCATTAGTATCGCCTCCAATATCATTTTCTACATAACCTTCTAGTGTAATTTTAAAAGAATGAGCGTAATCTGTAGGAATATTTTTTGGCGTTTTTATAATAAGACCTTTTTCGTTTCTTTCCCATTTAATTTCTTCATTACTTCCTAATAATTCAATTTTTTCAATTTTAGAATTTAAAACACCTAATAAAGTACTAAAAGATTTAATAACAGTTTCATCTTCTGGTTTGTCTAAAACAATAGCATAAATTTCTTTTTCCGATTTTTTGGTAAAACGAATATCAGTATTGGTATATGCTATTTTTATTTTTTCAATTTTATGTCCTCCTTCAGATAAACGTGTTGGCCCTTCTCCAAATATAGTCCATGGTCTAGTGCCATAAATGGCATCACCATTAACCTCTAGCCAAGCACCCATATCTAATAATAAATTTTTCATTACTTCAGGAATAGTTCCGTCTGGGTTAGGAGGAACATTAAGTAACATTAAACCGTTTTTAGAAACAATATCTACAAGTATATCTACTAATTCGTTTGGGGTTTTAAATACTGCATGTTCTCTGTAAAACCAAGCCCCAGGAGATGTATCTGTTAGCCAAACATCTTCTTTTGGTTGATTAGGACGGCCACGTTCATAATCTTTAATGGCTGTAAGGTTAGTAAATGTAGCCTCTTTATAACAGACAGCAACTTCTTTATCCCATTCTAGTCCTTTGTTGTAATAGTAAGCTAAAAATTGAAGACGAGATTCTTCAGTCATGTTTTCTAGCCACCAATCAAACCATATTAAATCTGGCTGATAAATATCTATAAATTCTTTTAGCTTAGCCCACCAATCTGTATAAAACTGTTCATCAGGAGTATCAGAATCAAGAGAATGGGGATTGGTGTATAAATCATAATCCTTAGGATTTATTCCTCCATGAGCATGTGCTGGGGCATAATATTTCCATGTGAAGGCATGGTGAAAAGACCCCATAAATTTTAATCCTTTAGCTTCAATTTCTTTTTTAAGTTCTGCGGATGGGTCAATGCCAACAAAATTCATTGCATTCCAACGAGTTACTTTACTATCCCACATAGCAAAATTATTATGATGCATAGCTACGGGTCCTGCAAATTTAGCGCCAGATTTAGCAAATAAGTTAGCCCATTCTTTGGCATTAAAACCAGATGCATCAAATTGTTCTATGATATGTTTATAGCCATATTTTTTTGGATTACCGTACTTTTTTTTATGATGTAAATAATTATTTGTAGGCTTTCCATTTTTTGTTTTTACTTTTTTTCCATCTTCATACATTTTCATACCATGCCAGCCAGCATAGTGTTTACCTTTATCAGTGTCTTTAAAAGCAGAAGATACAGGTCCCCAGTGTGCGTATATTCCAAGTTTTGCATCTTTAAACCATTTCGGTGCTTGGTCTACTTTTTCTATTGATTTCCAATTTTCCTTATACTTTTTTGTTTCTTTTTGAGCTTCTACTGTGTTTATTGCAATTAGCATTAGTGCGAACGAAAAAATAGATAGGCTAAAAAACTTCATTTTCTATTGTTAATAATTATATAAGTCAAAATAATGCAAAGAATAACAGATTAATAGGTAATATTAATTCTAATACTACAACAAATGATTTATTTTATAGAATAGACGTAGAAAATATTATGTAACTTTAAAACCAAAATTTTAAATACTAATTTGATGAAAAAAATAAAATTACTAGCTATCTCTTTTTTAGTTTTAACTGTGTATAGTTGTAAAGAGGTTAAAAAAGAAAAAGAAAAGGTAGATGAAGCAAATGCTATTACTTATACTGTAAGTCAGGATTCTACAAAAATAAATTTTACGGCTTATAAAACCACTGCAAAAAAACCAGTAGGGGGTAAGTTTACAAAAATAAATATTAAAAATGCTAAAGCGGCATCATCTGCTATTGAAGCGTTAGATGGTTTAGAATTTAGTATTCCTGTAAGTAGTTTATTTACAAATGATGCTACAGGTACTAGAGATCCAAAAATAAAGGAATTCTTTTTTGGTGTTATGGATAATACAGAATTTATAACGGGAACTTTTAAATTTGATAGTGAACATAAATGTTATATAGATTTAAAACTAAATGGAGTTTTAGCCAAATTTCCAATAGAATGTATTGTTACGGAAGATAGATATGTAACATTTAAAGGAATATTAAATTTAGGAAACTGGAATGCTTTAGGAGCTGTAGCTTCTTTAAATAAAGTTTGCGAAGTTTTACATACGGGAGATGATGGTATTAGTAAAACATGGTCTGAAGTAGCTATAGAGGCTAGTACTTATCTTAAATAGTATAAATAGTGAACAGTAAAGAAGGAGAGGTGTTCTAAAGATTAGAATATCTCTCCTTTTATATATTAAAATAACTTGTTAGTTACTTTCCAATTTCCATGTTCTAACCCAGTCAATTCTCATTGTGTTTTTAGAATCATCACTTAATTCAGATTTTTCAGGAAGACCACCTAGCCATCCAGCTTCGTTTGTCCATACATCAAAAATTATTTCTAATTCTCTTGTGAAATCACGACCTGTATAGGTGTTTCCATCTTGATGCTCACCAACAACAACACTACCAGCAGGTTCTCCATCTAAATAGAACTGAATATTTTTAGCATCTTTCCACCATACACCATAAGTATGGTAATCTTCGTTCCAGCCTACATTTTTAAGCGGATTAGCATCTGATAAACCACTTCTGTCAAAATTACCTTTGTTTCTTATTGTTTGAGGAGTTTTATTTTTATCGGCTTGAAAGTACTGAGAGTTCATCTGATTAGGGAAATTGTCGGCTGTACATCCAGTACAAGATGGGTTAGCATTATTTTCAATAATATCTATTTCATCTCTATTATCAATATTACCATTATTTAACCAATAAGTATTATATGTAGATATATTATTTGTTCTAATACGACTTTCCGTATACATTGGATAACTTGTTTCTGCTTCAGAATGAATTCTGGCACTTTGAAACCACCTTTTCATATCCGCAGGATCATTAGAATCATCTCTTACAGTTGGTTTAATCCATAAATAACCATCTTTAACTCCAGAATTATCATCTCCGTCAGACATAGCAACAGGTGGTCCGTATGGCCAAATAGATTTAAACCATTTAGAACCATCCCAAGCATCAAATTCATCGGACATACTTTCTAATTTAACCCATTGCATTCCTTCTGGTGTTGTATTATTAATAGATACAAAAGAAGGTAAGCTAGGGTCTATATTATTAAAATCTTCAGCTGTAGGTTCGTTTCCATTATCAACGGCATTTACTGTAATGTTTACAGTAGCACTATCCTTATCCCCATCTTCATCTTCAATTTCGTAAGTAAAACTATCTGTACCACTATAATCAGCATTTGGTACATATTCAAACACACCATCACTAACCTCAGTAGCACTACCATTACTTGGTGCGCTTAATAAACTATAATCATTACCATCGCCACCATTATCTCCAATAGCGTCATTTGTAGATACTGTTACTTGGTTAGCAGTACCTGCTGTACTGTTTTCATCAACAGTTAAAGTATCGTCTACTGCGGTTGGAGTTGTATCAACAACATCTGGTTTTGGGTCAGAATCATCACCACCACAACTAGCAGTAAGTAGTGATATGGATAAAAGGTACAAAACGTGTTTTCTTTTAAATAACATTTTTTCTAACATCATAAATTTTTAATATTAAGGGGAATAAAATCAATTTTAATCCAAAATTACAATTTTGTATTGGTTTTACTTTGGTAGTAAGACTTGATAAAAACTTGACATATTAATAATTTTTATGCCAAATACTTGATTATAAAGGAAATATTGATTGTAAAAATTTACAGTATGATTATTTTTAAGAAAAGCTGTTTGTTTTCTAATATTTTATATCGTTCCAAGTATTAGAATAATATGGAGCAATTTTATTTAAAATTTCTTTAAGTTGTACAATATCAGTTTTTGGTCCATCGGAAAAAATATTTTTAATTTCTTCTGATTTTGCATCAAAAAAGGTCTGAATTAAAAATGCATTAGGTCTTCTCTTTATTAGAGTTTCTAACAAACGCATTGTTCCTGATATTACTTGTTTTCCTGTACTGTTGTTATCTGCTAATATGTCTAAACCTTTTCTGTGGTAATTATACATAGCGATTCTGTATTCTCTATAGGTATTAGAAAGTAAATCGTCTATAAGTTCAAAACGAGTTCTTTCTCCAGAAGTTTTTTGCCAGCCAGAAGAAGAACTACCGCTTCCTTGCGCTTGAGTAACAATTTTCTGTGCTTTTTTATAAAATTCTGTACCTCCTTCTAAAGCAAATGTATCTGCATCTAAACCTAACATAATGTATACGTAATAAGATACAACAGCTACTAAATTAGAGTCGATATTATTTTCATTATATATTAAGGGCTGAAACTCTATATATTCAAAATTAAGATCATTGTCCTTATAGTTAAAAATAGTGCTGCTATATGATGTATTAAAAACTGGTCTAGAAGATTGTACTTGTATATTGGCTTTAAATCTATTGTTTTCATATTCAGATACTGTAATAAACATATTAGCATCTACCAATTCTTGCTCTTTGTATTGTTTATTAGACCATTTAGTTTTATTTATAAAATCATTTAGAGAGCGTTCTAATGTTTTAAATATTTGCTGATTTGTTTGGTTTATTTGATCTGAGTTTATAGTTACTAAACAATTTAACTCTTGAGCGTATGTAACTAATGAAAGATTAATGAATATTAAGCTTAATATGAAATTACGCATGTATTTTATTAATTATTTCGTTTATGATATCTAAGGCTACGGCAGCCTTTGTCTTTAATGGAAACGTTTTTATACGTAAATTCTTATCTATAAAACTTATTTTATTTGTAGATTTTCCAAAACCGGCTCCTTTATCGTTTAAAGAGTTTAAAACAATAGCATCTAAATTTTTACGTTTTAGCTTTCCTTTGGCATTCTCTTCTTCGTTTTCTGTTTCTAAAGCAAAGCCTACTATAAACTGATGTTCTTTTTGTTCTCCTAAAGAAAGAAGAATATCTTTATTTTTAACAAGCTCAATAGTTAAATTAGCATCTTTCTTTTTTATTTTTTGTTCCGCTACAATACTAGGTTTATAATCTGCAACAGCAGCAGCACAAATAGCAATATCAGTAGTTTTATAGTGTTTGTGTACAGCAGTATACATGTCATCTGCAGAAACAACTCTAATTAAAGTTACTAAATCGTGTTGTATTTTTAAATGAGACGGACCAGAAACTAAAATTACTGTAGCTCCTAAAGTTGCAGCTGCCTTTGCAAGCTCAAAGCCCATTAAACCAGAGGAATGATTTCCTATAAAACGTACAGGGTCTATGGTCTCGTAAGTTGGACCAGCCGTAATTAATACCTTTTTCCCTTTTAAAGGAAGTTCATTATGGATAAAATCTTTTATAAACTGTACAATACTTTCTGGTTCTGCCATACGGCCTTCTCCATGTAATCCACTGGCTAATTCTCCTGATGTTGCTGGGATTATAATATTGCCGTAATCTGCTAATTTTTTAAATGTAGCCTGTGTAGATGGATGCTTGTACATATCTAAATCCATAGCAGGAGCAAATAATACGGGACATTTGGCAGAAAGATAAGAGGCTAATAATATAGAATCACAAATACCATTCGCCATTTTAGCCATTGTATTAGCTGTTGCCGGAGCAATGAGCATAATATCTGCCCATAATCCTAATTTTACATGGTTGTTCCATGAAATGCTATTGTCTTCATTTTTTTCAAAATTAGAAATAACAGGATTTTTGGCTAATGTAGCTAGAGTAAGAGGAGAAACAAAAGAGCTGGCACTATCCGTTAAAATAATTTTAACATTAGCGCCAGCTTTTATCAATAAACGTACAAGAAAGGTTGTTTTGTAAGCAGCAATACCTCCTGTAATTCCTAAGAGGATGTTTTTTCCGCCTAACATTACTTATGCGTCTTTCTCCGTGTTTCTGTAATATATTTTGTCATTTAACCATTCTGTAACGGCTAATGCATGTGGTTTAGGTAATTTTTCGTAAAACTTAGAAACTTCTATCTGTTCTTTATTTTCAAAAACTTCTTCTAAACTATCACTGTATGTAGCAAACTCTTCTAGTTTCTCTAATAACTCTTTCTTAATTTCAGAGTTAATCTGAACAGCTCTTTTAGAAACTACTGATATAGCTTCGTAAATATTCTCTGTTTCAGCATCAAACTCATTTTTGTTAATAGTAACCGTAGATACAGCTGCTTTAGAATTTTTTAAGTCGTTCATGTTCATAACAAACTATGTTTTATTTGGAATAATTTTTTAATTCTTTTTCTATTTTTCCTAACAGATTATCTGCCTTTTTTTGATACTTAGTCTCAGGAAAATATTTTTTTAGATTAGTGTAGGCTACTTTAGCGTTTTCCAATCGTTTTAATTTTTTTCTTTCTGTACTGTTTAATGCTAAATTAGTACTTGCTTTTACTTTGTAGTACAGTGCATCTTCTCTATATATAGAACCAGGATGGTCTGTTACAAAATTATCTAAAGCGGCAATAGCAGAAACAGAATTATCTAAGGTATAAAATTCTCCTAATTTTGTAAACTGTTTTGCTATCTCTAAATCTTTTCTTTCTTTTTTAGAACGTAATTCTTTTGCAATTATGTTAGCTTCTGAAAAATATTCTGAATCTGGGTACGTATTTATAAAATTTTGAATTTTAGCTAAAGCCTTATCCGTATCTGTTTGATCTAAAGAATGAATAGGAGAAAGCTTGTAATAACTCTTGGCTCCTAAAAATGCAGCTTCTGAAGCTTTATCACTTTTTGGGTATGATTTTAAAAAACGTTCAAATTGGTAACCTGCTGTGTTGTAGTCTTTAATTTTGTAGTAGGTGTTAGAGTAAAAGAAAAATACACGTTCACCCTGAGGTTTTCCTATATATTTAGGTGCTATTTGTTCGTATAAACGGTTTGCACGTTTAAAATCTCCCTCTTTATAAAATTTTTCAGCTAAATCATATTTAGGCTTTATTTCTTCATTTTTGAGTACCTTTTGATATTCACTACATGAAGAGTTTAAAGTTATGATTACAATTAAAAAGAAAAAATACGACCTCATATTTAAAAACATTCTGCAAAATTAAGGATTCTTACTGGAATAAAAAACATTTTTTATAACGCTAAAATAGTTCTATACCATACGTGTGCCAACGATTTTAGGTTAGTTTTAACGTTCTGCAGTAATTTATGCAGTAAGGCGTGTAATAATAAAAGGTTTTAGAAAACTGTTTATTTTTTCTTTTAAAGCGCTAGTAGCTTCAACCATAGGTAGTCTAACACCAGCATTAGACAAGTTTAGAGCTTCAAAAATTACTTTTATACCAGTTGGATTTCCTTCCTCAAAAATAAGATCCATACCTTCTTCTAAAGCATAGTGTATTTTAAAGGCTTCTTCTTTATTATTTTGTAATCCTAAATTAATCATTTTAGAAAACTCAGCAGGTAAACCTTGTCCTAAAACAGAAATAACGCCCTCGCCACCAGCTAAAACGGTTTCTAATGAGGTAGCATCATCACCAGATAAAACCATAAAGTTTTCTGGTCTTCCTTTTATTAACTCATTAACTTGGTTCATATCTCCGCATGCTTCTTTAATAGCCACAATATTATCAAAATCATTGGCTAAACGTAGTACTGTTTGCGGTAACATATTACTACCTGTTCTTCCAGGAACATTATACAAGATAATAGGAATAGGAGAGGCTAATGAAATAGCTTTAAAGTGTTGGTATATACCTTCTTGCGTTGGTTTGTTGTAATATGGAGATACAGATAATATAGCGTCAAAATCGCTAAAATCTGTTTCTTGTAATTCTTCTACCACTAATGACGTATTATTACCACCTACGCCTAATACTAATGGTAATCTACCAGCATTAGTTTCAACAACAGTATTTATAACATGTTGCTTTTCTTTTTTATTTAGCGTAACAGATTCTGCAGTAGTACCCAAAACAACAAGATAATCTACACCACCATCTATGCAATAATTTACAATATTGCGTAAAGCTTCTGTATCTATAGAAAAATCTTTTTTAAACGGGGTAACTAAAGCAACTCCTGTGCCCAATAACTTCTTCATTATTCTATTTCATTTAAAATATGCAAATACTTTTTAAGTTCTTTTTTAAATGTTTTAAAGTCCTTAATAGAAGTATTTAATATTAAATCATTATAATTTTTATCTACTTCGCCAAAACCCACTTTTATACGAGCTTTGGTTTTTACCGACATTAATTGTAACATTAATTTTTCTTCGGCATAATAATTAATTAGCATGTCGTATTCTCTGCTTAAAAACTCTAGCGCATAACTGTTTTCTATTTTTCCGTTCCACCCTAAATCCTTGTTAGAAAAAACAGGGCTTGCATAAGGAGAATTTTTATCATAAAACTCTTTATAGCCAATAATTTTTACAGCATTTGGTCTTAATGAAAAATCTTCTATAAAATCATGGAATAAATTTACGTTATCAAATGTGTCTAAATCCACAATACATCCAATAGATCTTATACCTTTGTTGGTACGGGTTAATTTATCACTAGGATTATGTAATTCTTCCTGTAAATATTTTAGTCCAGATTTAAATTTAAATTTTTCCTTAAGAGCCTTTAAAAACATATGTTTTTACATTTTGTACAAATGTAAATTAAATACTTAACAATACTAATGCAAAGATAAGAACTATAATGAATTTAAAAATGAAACACTTTGTTGTATTTGTAACTTTTTTTGTGTTGTTTTCTTGTAAGCAAGGAGATAGTAAGCTATTTAAAGTTTTTGGAGAACAAATAAAGGTCGGTAATACCATACATGATGCAGATACTATTGCTCAGATAATTGCGCCTTATCAAAAACATATTAATAAAACTCTAGATAGCACATTGGCTTATGCTCCAAGGGTTATTACAAAAGAAGATGGTAAATATAATACCACTGCGGGTAATCTTATGGCAGATATTGTTATGGAGCAATCTAAAGCCATTTATAAATTAAAAACAGGTAAAGAAATAGATTTTGTACTACTAAACCACGGGGGTATACGTTCCATTATATCTAAAGGAAATGTAAATAGAAGAACTGCTTATGAGTTTATGCCCTTTGAAAATACCATTGTTGTGGTAGAACTAAATGCAGCATCTGTAATGGATATGATTTCTTACTTAATAAAAGCTAAAAGACAACATCCTTTTTCTGGATTACAAATTATTTTAGATAAGGAAGGCAAGTTATCATCGGTAAATATACAAGGCAAACCATTTAATCAAACAAAAACTTATTTAGTGGCTACGAGCAATTATTTAGTAAATGGAGGTGATAAAATGGGCTTTTTTAAAGAACGTATAAGTATAACAGAAACCGATTATAAAATTAGAAATGCAATTATAGATTATTTTATAAAAGTAGATACTGTTGCTCCAATTATTGATAATCGTTTTATGAAATTGAATTAATGATGGATAGAAGAAAATTTATACAAAAAACATCGGCTACTTCTGCCTTTGTTGGGTTAAATGGATTGGCTTTAAATGCTTGTTCTTTAGAAACAAAAACGCATATTACAATTTTACACACTAATGATGTACATAGCCATATAGAAGCTTTTCCTAGCAACCATTCAAAATTTCCTAATTTAGGAGGATTGGCAAGAAGAGCCACTCTTGTAGATACTATTCGTAAAGAAAACCCTAATACCTTATTGTTTGATGCCGGAGATATTTTTCAAGGTACTCCATACTTTAACTTTTTTGGAGGAGAATTAGAGTTTAAGTTAATGAGTATGCTTAAGTATGATGCTGCTACTATAGGTAATCATGATTTTGATGGAGGTATAGATGGTTTATATGCGCAATTACCCAATGCTACATTTAATTTTTTATCTGCAAATTACGATTTTACAAATACTGTACTCAACGGGCATGTACAGCCCTACAAAGTATATAATGTAGCAGGTATTAAAGTGGGTGTTTTTGGTTTGGGAATTGCTTTAAAAGGATTGGTTTCTAAAAAATTATATAAAGAAACTAAGTATAACGACCCTATTAGTGTGGCTCAGGATATGAGTGTTATTTTAAAAGAGCAAGAACAATGCGATTTGGTTATTTGTTTATCTCATTTAGGTTATGATTATGAAGATGTTAACAAGCCAAGCGATTTAAGACTTGCCGCCAAAACAGAACATATAGATTTAATTATAGGCGGACATACCCATACTTTTTTAGATAAACCCACAATTGCTACCAATAGAGTGGGGGAAAAAGTGCTGGTAAACCAAGTAGGGTGTTTTGGTGTTAATATGGGGCGAATCGATTTTTATTTTAGTACGGATCATAAAAAACAATCAAAAGGAGTCTCTATTAGTGTTTAGTAGGTATAAAATGTACTTTATTTTTAAAGCGATATAAAGTCCATATGATTTTTATATTTTTATAGCAAATAAGCACATATGAGTAACTACCACATAAAACATTTAGAAGAATATTATCAAGTATATAGAAAATCGGTAATAAATCCAGAAAATTTCTGGCAAGAAGTTGCCGAAGAACATTTTGTATGGCGCAAACGATGGGATTCTGTTTTAGAGTGGGATTTTACCAAGCCAGAGATTAATTGGTTTAAAGGAGCAAAACTAAATATTACAGAAAACTGTTTAGACAGACATTTACTTACCAGAGGCGATAAAACGGCTATATTGTTTGAGCCTAATAATCCTGAAGAAGAAGCGCAGCATATAAGTTACAAAGAGTTATATGAAAAAGTAAATGCATTTGCTAATGTTTTAAAATCTCAAGGCATAAAAAAAGGAGATAGAGTTTGTATTTACTTACCCATGATTCCTGAGTTGGCAATGGCAGTATTGGCTTGTGCTCGTATCGGTGCTATACATTCAGTAGTATTTGCAGGTTTTTCGGCAACAGCATTAGCAACCAGAATTAATGATAGTGATTGTAAAATGGTACTTACTGCCGATGGTTCTTTTAGAGGAGCAAAAACAATAGACTTAAAAGGTATTGTAGATGAGGCTTTAAACGATTGTTCTTGTGTAGAAAATGTATTGGTAGTTAAACGTATTAATTCGGATATAACCATGCAAAAAGGTCGTGATCAGTGGTTACAACCTTTATTAGATAAAGCATCTACTGTATGCGAACCAGAAATAATGGATGCAGAAGACCCATTGTTTATACTATATACATCGGGTTCTACAGGTATGCCAAAAGGAATGGTGCATACAACAGCGGGGTATATGGTGTATACAGCCTATACTTTTAAAAATGTATTTCAATACAAAGAAAATGATGTGTATTGGTGTACGGCAGATATAGGGTGGATAACTGGGCATAGCTATATTGTATACGGACCTTTAGCCAATGGAGCAACAACGCTAATGTTTGAAGGGGTGCCTAGCTATCCAGATTACGGACGCTTTTGGGAAATTATAGAAAAGCATAAAGTAAACCAGTTTTATACAGCGCCTACTGCAATACGCGCCTTAGCAAAAGAAAAATTAGATTATGTAGAGTCTCACGATTTATCTTCTTTAAAAGTTTTAGGCTCTGTAGGAGAACCTATTAATGAAGAAGCATGGCATTGGTATAATGATAATATTGGAAAAAAGAAGAGTCCAATTATAGATACTTGGTGGCAAACAGAAACAGGAGGAATTATGATATCTCCTGTACCTTATGCTACACCAACAAAACCAACCTATGCAACACTGCCGTTACCAGGAATACAGCCTGTATTAATGGATGAAAATGGAAATGAAATAAACGGAAACCAAGTAGATGGTCGTTTGTGTATTAAATTTCCATGGCCATCAATTGCAAGAACCATATGGGGCAACCATAAACGCTATAAAGAAACGTATTTTTCGGCTTTTGAAAATAAGTATTTTACAGGTGATGGTGCATTAAGAGATGAAGTAGGGTATTATAGAATTACGGGTAGGGTAGACGATGTAATTATTGTATCGGGTCATAATTTAGGAACAGCACCTATAGAAGATGCAATTAATGAGCATCCAGCTGTTGCAGAATCTGCTATTGTTGGCTTTCCGCACGATATTAAAGGAAGTGCTTTGTATGGTTATGTAATATTAAAAGAAACAGGAGAATCTCGTAATCATGATAATTTAAGAAAAGAAATCAACCAAATAATTACAGAACATATAGGACCTATAGCAAAGCTAGATAAAATTCAGTTTACGGTAGGTTTACCCAAAACACGTTCGGGTAAAATTATGCGTAGAATTTTAAGAAAAATAGCAGGTAACGATATTAGTAATTTAGGAGACACCAGTACATTATTAAATCCGGAGGTTGTACAAGAAATTATTGAGAACAAATTATAATAAGAGAACATATATTTAATGAATTATAGATTTAAAGTATTAGGTGCTTTTTTAATTTTAAGTGTGCTAATTCAGTGTAAAGAGAAAAATAAGAAAACAACAGAAGTAGCTACATCAGCAACAGAAATAGTTAAAAAAGAAGAGAAAATAGCTTTAGATCATATTATAAAAGAAGTTCCTAAGGGTGTAGTAACTCCTAGTGGAATGGTATGGATTCCAGGAGGAAAATTTAACCAAGGCGCTGTAGCCCAAGATAATGGCGCTATGAAACACGAAAAACCAGCACATAAAGTAGCTGTAGATGGTTTTTTTATGGATATTACAGAAGTAACCAATGCTCAGTTTAAAAAGTTTACCAAAGCAACAGGGTATATAACGGTGGCAGAAAGAGAAATAGACTGGGGAGAAATGAAAAAGCAACTTCCAGAAGGCACTCCAAAACCACACGATTCTATAATGCAACCAGGCTCATTAACATTTAAAAAATCTAAAACATCTGTTCCTAATTTATACGATTTTTCGCAATGGTGGAAATGGACGGTAGGAGCCAATTGGAGACAACCTTTAGGTCCTGGAAGTAGTATAAAAGGTAAAGACGATCATCCGGTGGTGCATATCTCTTATGAAGATGCTCAGGTATATTGCAAATGGATAGGCAGGCGATTACCAACAGAGGCAGAATGGGAATATGCGGCTAGGGGAACTAAAGAAAATACCTTGTTTTTTTGGGGTGATGATAGTAGTAATTTAGATAAAAAAGCAAATACATGGGAGGGAGAGTTTCCTAAAACAAATACCAAAAAAGATGGATTTGAAGCTACAGCGCCTGTAAAAACCTATCCGCCCAACGGTTATGGTTTGTACGATGTTGCGGGGAATGTATGGGAGTGGACTAGCGATTGGTACAATGTTAATTACTATCAAGAACTAGCCAATACAAAAGAGATAGCAGTAAACCCTAAAGGAGCCCTAAAATCTTACAACCCAACAATGCCCTATGCTAAGGAAAAGATTATAAAAGGAGGTTCTTTTTTGTGTAATGTATCTTATTGTGCAAGTTATAGACTTTCTTCTCGTATGGGAACAAGTTTAGATTCCTCTGCCGAGCATATTGGCTTTAGAACAGTAGCTTCGGTAAAAGAAGTAAAGAAGTAAAATATTTAACATTAAAAATAGAGAACAAGATAATAAACGTATAAAATACATTTATTATATTTGTGAGCAATAAATTTATATTAAAACAGATAGTTATGCAATTTTTAGAAAATTTCACACCTGAGCTTACCATAGAATCTCCTGGAAGAATTAATATTATAGGGGAACATACAGATTATAATTTAGGATATGTTTTGCCAACAGCTATCAGTAAAAAAATAACTTTAGAGTTTAGTAAAAACGATTCGGATACCGAGTGTAATGTATATACAAAGGGCTATGATAAAGGAATTACTATAGACTTAAATAAGTTAGAAATAAGTTCTGAAGAATGGGAGAACTATATCTTAGGTGTATTAAACGAAATTTCTAAAAGAAGCGATAAGTTAAAAGGTTTTAACTGTACTATAGAAAGTAATTTACCAGTAGGTTCTGGAGTAAGTTCTTCGGCAGCCTTAGAATGTGGTTTAGCATTTGGCTTAAATGAGCTTTTTGATCTAGGTTTATCTAAATTAGATATCGTAGAGTTATCTAGAGATGCAGAGCATACCTTTGTAGGTACTAAATGTGGTATTATGGATCAGTATGCATCTGTAATGAGTAAAGAAGGTCATGTTATCTTATTAGATTGCGATACTTTAGAGCACAAATACATTCCTATAGATGTTAAACCATATAAAGTATTATTATTAAATACTAATGTAGCGCATAGTTTAGCAACAAGTCAGTATAATGTTCGTAGAGAAGAATGCGAAACTGCTGTAGCTATTATTGCTAAAAAATACCCAGAAGTAAAATCGCTTAGAAATGCTACTATCGAAATGATAGAAGATACAAAAGCAGAGATGAGCGATAAGGTGTATGATCGTTGTACTTATGTAGTAGCAGAGAACAATAGAGTACATGCAGCTATAGCGGCACTAAAAGCTAACGACCTTAAAAAATTAGGAGAATTATTATACGAAACACACGATGGCTTATCTAGATTGTACGAAGTTAGCTGTCCTGAGTTAGATTTCTTAGTAGAGTTCTCTAAAGGAAACGATCAGGTTTTAGGAGCAAGACTTATGGGTGGTGGTTTTGGTGGTTGTACTATTAATATTGTACACCAAGATGCTGTAGATGCTTATGTTAAAGAAGCATCGGAAGCCTATGAGAAAAAATTTAATATAAAACTAACTTCTTTTGAAGCATTACCAAGTCAAGGTACTTCTATAAAATTATAATCATGAAACAAATAGATTTTAATAACGACCCACACAGAAGGTTTAATATTTTAACAGGAGAATGGGTATTGGTTTCTCCACATAGAACCAAAAGACCATGGCAAGGAAAAGTAGAAAAGAGTGCTAATGTAGAGCGCCCAACCTACGACCCAAAATGCTACCTGTGTCCTACCAACGAAAGAATGGGAGGAGCTGTTAATCCAGATTATAAAAAACCATATTCATTTGTAAACGATTTTTCTGCATTGCTTCAAAATGTAGAAGAAGGGAATTACGATAATGGTTTATTAAAAGCAGAATCAGAATCTGGTTTGTGTAAAGTAGTTTGCTTTTCACCTAATCACTCTTTAACATTACCCTTAATGTCTGTGCCAGAAATTACAGATGTAATATCGCTTTGGCAAAAAGAATACAAAGAGCTAGGAGCAATGGAAGGGATTAACCATGTTCAGATTTTCGAAAATAAAGGAGATGTAATGGGCTGTAGTAACCCGCATCCTCACGGACAAATATGGTCTCAAAAATCGGTACCACAAGAAGTAGAAAAGAAAGCAGTACGTTTTAAAGCCTATTGGGATAAAAACGGAAAAAGTATTTTAGAAGATTATGTAGCTCAAGAACAAGAATTGAATGAGCGTATTATAGTAGAGAACGATCATTTTGTGGCATTAGTTCCTTTTTGGGCCGTATGGCCGTATGAAACTATTATAATTCCGAAAAGGAAAATGGCTCATATAGCGGAGTTAACTGAGGAAGAAAAAGTTTCTTATGCAGATGCTATTAAGCAATTAACTATAATGTACGATAATATTTTTGATACTTCTTTCCCTTATTCTTCTGGTATACACCAAGCACCAACAGACGGGAAAGAATATCCAGAGTGGCATTTTCATATGTCTTTTTATCCGCCATTATTACGTTCGGCAACCGTAAAGAAATTTATGGTAGGGTATGAGATGTTTGCTAATCCGCAAAGAGATATCTCTGCAGAACAAGCGGCAAATACTATGAAAGCTTTATCTAAAACACACTATAGCTTGCAATAATAAGTATAGCGTAAAATTAAAATATAAAGTTGCAAGAACATGTTTTTTGCAACTTTTTTTATGAATAACAAAAATCAGTAGTTGTATAATAACTTTTTATAACTTTAAAAGTAAGGTTTTTGCTAAAAAAACTACTTTTGTAATATAATATTTAGAGAAGATAAACATTATGTCAGAAAAAATAGAACGTTTAAAAACACTAATTATAGGATCGGGTCCTGCTGGTTATACGGCAGCAATATATGCAGCAAGAGCAGATTTAAAACCTGTTATGTATACAGGAATGGAGCCAGGCGGACAATTAACCACAACTACAGAAGTAGATAATTTTCCTGGATACCCAGAAGGTATAGATGGCCCAACAATGATGGTGCAATTGCAACAACAAGCAGAGCGTTTTGGTACAGAAGTACGTATAGGAATGGTTACTGCGGTAGATTTTAGTGATAAAGTAGGAGGTATACATAAAGTTACGGTAGACGATTCTAAAGTTATAGAAGCAGAAACTGTAATAATTTCTACAGGAGCAACAGCTAAATATTTAGGATTACCTAGTGAGGAACGTTTAAAAGGTGGTGGTGTATCTGCATGTGCCGTTTGTGATGGTTTCTTTTATAAAAAACAAGATGTAGCTATTGTTGGGGCAGGAGATACTGCTGCAGAAGAAGCATCTTATTTAGCAAACATATGTAATAAAGTAACCATGTTGGTACGTAAAGATCATATGAGAGCTTCTAAAGCTATGCAACACCGTGTAAATAGTTTACCAAACATAGAAGTACTTTATAATACGGAAGTAGATGAGGTATTAGGAGAGCAAGTAGTAGAAGGTTTACGTATGGTAAATAACCAAACAGGTGCCAAAGAAGATATTGCAATTACAGGTTTATTTATAGCTATTGGGCACAAACCAAACACAGATATTTTTAAAGGTAAATTAGAAATGGACGAAACAGGTTATTTAATAACCAAAGGAAAGTCTACCAAAACTAGTGTACCTGGAGTTTTTGCTAGTGGCGATGTACAAGATAAAGAATACAGACAAGCAGTAACAGCAGCTGGTACTGGTTGTATGGCGGCTTTAGATGCAGAACGTTATTTGGCTACTATAGAAACAGAAGCTGAGGTAGCTTCTTAAAAGCTAATTGTTTAGCAAAAATATAAAGATTAAAAATCTCGAGAGTGGCAACTCTCGAGATTTTTTTTACTACTTATTTACCTAATAACCTGAGTTCGACTCATATTTTGTTGATTAAAAAACTATTCTCGATACACTTCTCTGAAGCCTGTACTTAGATTAACTAAAGTTTAGAAGTACTCCAAATGACGCTTTTTAATCTTAATAACGACAGTTAGAGTAAAATTCTGATAAGAATTTTGTATCGAAAACAAGTTATTTAGATTAATCGAACTCAGGTTAATAGTAAAAGCTCATTACAGCGTACCTCTGTAATATATCTTTTTTCTCCCGCATTAGTTTCATAAGACCTATGCGTTAATTTACCCGCTATAGCCACTTGTTTTCCCTTGTTTAAATAATTTTCGGCAATTTCTGCAACTTTACCCCAAGCTACTATGTTATGCCATTGGGTTTCTTCTACCTTTTCTCCTTGGGCATTTTTATAAGCATCGCTGGTAGCCATAGAGAATTTTGCCAATTTAGTACCTCCTTCTAGGCTTATTATTTCTGGGTCGTTACCCAAGTTACCAATTAACTGTACTTTGTTTTTAAGTGCGTTCATAATGTTTATTGTTAAGGTTTTACAGTTTATACTATTGCAGTAAGTATTGCAACAGGGCAAACATAAAACAGCTTTTAAAAAACACTTGGTAAGGAAGTAGTTACTTTCGTTTACAATTAATTACAAACGTTTGTTTGTATTAAAAACTGATTTTAAATATGCTATTTCCTTAAAAATAGGACTAAACTATAAAAATCTCATAATCTTACCTTATTTGTAAGTATTATACTTTGTGTAATTGCGTAAAAAAATTACTTTAGGGCTTGGTTATAAAAAGTGAACATATATACGTGTTACCTGAAAGTATGAAAAAAGCCTGTAACTAATTAAAAACGACTGTTCACTCATTTAAGGTTTTTGAACAATTATGTAAAGAGTAGATTTGGAAACAAATAGTAACGAATGAAAAAAATAGGTTTAATAATATCAGTTTTGCTTCTGAATCTCAACTTGGTTTTTTCTCAAACCGAATCTGAAATTGACTCTTTACTAATTGGAATTGCGGAAACGGAAAACTCAAAAGAGATAATTAAAACTGAACAAGCCGAAAAAATTATAGCCTTTGGAGAAAAATCCTTACCAATTCTTGCGGAATTTTTTACTGACTCAACTCTGACTAATGTAAAATCTGAATGTAGAGAACGGAATTTGAAAAAAGGTGAAATTGCGATTATTATGGCTGACCGTATTGAACGAATGCCATATGCTACATTAACTGGTGTCCAAAATTGTTTTATGACATTTTGCGAGAATAATCCAAACTGGATAGAATACTATTTACCTTGGATTAATCGTGATGGAATTAAAAAATTCCAAACTAAATATGTGAATTGGCTTTATGATAAAGAACGTTTAGGTTGGCCAATTAAATTAAAAGGGAAAGCGAGAAAAGAACGGAAGAAAATGATACGTGAACGGAATAAGAATACCAGCAGGTAACACCGTATATAATTAATTGCTTTGGCAAGTGCTTATTTGGAAAGTTCCCTCGGGTTCGTATTTGTTTACTAAATTAGTTGCTTAACCACGCAACTAACCATACACAACAACGTTACCTTGCATTTGACCAATCACACTCTGAAATGAATTCTGAAATAAAAATACCGCTGAATAAAATAAAAATAACCTTACTTACAATTGGTTCGGTTTTATTTGTTGTCGCTGGATATTTTATGTTATGGAGTTTTATCGGAATAATAGCTATTTTGTTTTTTGGAGCAACAGGTATTTATGGAATAGTAAAACTTTTTGACTCAAAAACGGGACTAAAAATTGACTCAAACGGAATTACTGACAACTCAAACGCGACCAGTATCGGATTAATTAAATGGAACGATATTTATCAAATTAGGAGTGAACAAGTTGCGTCGGATAAATTTATAATGATTGACTTAATTGAGCCTGAAAAGTATATTAAAAAAGCTGGAAACGGAATTAAAGCAAAGTTAATGAAAACGAATATGAGAATGTACGGAACACCAATTTCAATAACGTCTCGAACTTTGAAATACAATTTTTTGGAACTTGAAAAAATATTACAAACTGAATTGAAAAAAATAAAAACGCAAGGTAACAATGTATAACGGCAATTACGGCGGATTCGACTACGTCCGAATCCACTCGCAGTTGCTATGGCTTGTACTAAATCGAAAACTAACGCATATTAACCCGTAACTGACGGTTATACGAGACCGTTGGGTAATATGAAAAAAACCTAAATGGAAAAGAATAAAATATTTATTAGTCATTCTTCTAAAGATATTGAATTTGTTGAATCTTTTGTTAAACATATTCTTCGACTTGGACTTGATATTCCTGCTACTCGAATCTTTTGTACTAGTATGGAAGGTCACGGTGTAAAGAGTGGAGAATATATTCCTGATAGACTTAAAGCAGAAGTTACTAAAACAAGTATTGCTTTATTATTTATCTCAGATAACTATAAAAAAAGTGAAGTTTGCCTTAATGAAGTTGGAGCAGTATGGGTATCTCTTGAAAAAACTAGTGTTATACCTATTTTACTTCCTAAAGTTGACTTTAATCAATTAGGATTTATTGACTTAAATAGATTAGGTTTAAAGATTTATGAAAAAAGAGATTTATTAAAACTCATTCAAGACAATAAGAGTTCATTGAATCCAGGCTTTAATTTAGAAATTCTTCATAAGCAAGTTGATGAGTTTTTAGAATCTATAAAAGATGATATTTCAAATCCTACCGAACAAAAAGAAGTTACAGATTGGAATAAATGCTTCGAAGAAAACTTGATACCATTTGACCATATCATTAGAAAGGCAATTCCAGCACATAATGATGGAATACATCAAATAAGAGACACAAAAATTCAAACTAAAATATTAAAAGAATTAAGCCAAGCTAGTTTTTTAAGAACTTTATGGTATAGACATTCTGGAGGTGATTTCTATGTAGATAAACTTAGACAACTTCCCTCTGGCAATTGGTTAATTTCAGGCTTTAATTGGGAAGTCGAAATTTCATCAATGTGGGTTAGTAAAAATACTGAAACTCAGTATGAATTTATTCTTATTCATTCGAAAGCTCTTACGCCTCTAAAAATAAATTCAGATATTGGAGGTGAAGATTTTAATATAGGTGTCTTAACAGATGGGACTATTGTAAGTGAAAATGAAAGGCTAAATGGTTATGCAATTATAAATGGGGAAACTATCGATTTACATGAAAATGGAGTTGAACCTAGAGTTAGAAACCGTGAACCTCGTTGGATATTTTTTGTTTCTGATTATCATAAAGCTGGATTTAATCCTGATGAAACTATTAATTTTTGTAAAAAGTTGGATAATGGAGAAATTGAAGTTAATGAAAATAGCATTATGCAATTTTTAAGAACATTACGAAGTAATCCGACTGTTACAAGATGGAGGTGAAAATCACGATTTCCCAACACTATATATAGCAAATTGGGCGATTAGTGTTTAACTAAAAGGTCATTGTCTATTTGCAAAGTCACTAAATCTTTTGATTTGGTATTAAAAAGAAAAATTAAAACAAAATACAACGATTTGACTCAGAGCAAACTTGAAAGGTTATCGCTTTCTACTGACCTACTTGCCATATACTAACCGCTAGTAAATTTATAAAGAGAATACTAGGATTAAATTAAAAACACTAAAAATCTATATCATAATTATGAAAAAAAGTATTCTATTAATTTTATTACTGAGTCTATTAACAGCAACAACATTTGGACAAGTAAATTGTGCAGAGTTGGAATCTCAACATGAGAAACTTACAATAGAAATAGCAAAAAAGGAAGCAATAATAACAACTAAAAATAAGACAATAACTAATCAAAAAAAAGATATTAAATACTTAAAAGAAATTTTAGAATTATTAAATACATCGGTCTCTAAAGAAAGTGGTAATATTATTTATAGAATAAATTCTGTAGTGGGAAAATATGATGAAGGAATGGTAATAATAGAAGGTTTAATTGAAAATAAGGGTGTTACGGCTAAGTTTCAGCCAAGAAGCGTTGAAATTTATGACCCCAAAGGGAATATATATAAAACTAAAAAATCTCAGATAGGCAATAGCAATTCATTATACTTAGAAGAACTAGAGAGAGGATTACCTACAAAATTTAGTTTTGAATTTCATGATGTATTGGAAAAAATCCCAGTTTAAGTGCGCTTATTTTAAATTTTTCTAGTTGGCCTACTAAAACAAACCCTGTTATGTTTAAAAACTTAAATATAGTTTGGGAGTAAATACTATTATAAATCTATCTTTATGATAAAATATTAAAATAAATTAAAAATGAATAAGCAATTTTTAACATTTGGAATTTTATTATTTCTTTTATCGTGTTCTTCTTCAAAACAAATTTCTAAGAACACTCAGCAAATTCTTTATGATAATAATGCATTTGTAATAACCGAAATATCTACTGATAAAACCTATGGTTTATCACCTAAAAACCCAGTAGAAGTTGGTGGGGTAAAAGATTCTCAAGGTCCAAAAAATGAAAGAAGATTTTTAAATGCTTTGGCTGGACCTAACGGTGAAGAAATTTCATATTTTAGGGCGGGAAGTTGTTGCTCCATTAAAAGTAATAATAACCCTTTTGGTTATGGTAGTGTTATGTTAGATAATTACAGGGTTACTTGGGAGAATTCTAGGGATACTGTTTCGATATATATAAACATGTATGATTCAGGAAAACTGAAAGCTCCAGTTGGATTTACCATAAAAAAATAATGATTACCAATGTGTAATGTTATAAAAAAAGCCCCTTATTAGGGACTTTTTTTTATGATGTTGGTATTTATTAGATTAAATACTATCAAAAATAGCTTTTATTAATCTAGGTGTTCTTGCATCACCAACAGTATCGGGTCCCATTTGGTTACACACATAACCAATTGCAATTTGGTTTTCTCTATCGGCACAGCCAAAACTACCACCCCAACCACTATGGCCAAAGGCTTTTTTGTTTTCACCATAAAGCTTAAGATCTAATGTGTTTATAACCATTCCGTTAGCCCAGTCTACAGGCAT
This sequence comes from uncultured Cellulophaga sp., assembly GCA_947492955.1. GTDB lineage: Bacteria > Bacteroidota > Bacteroidia > Flavobacteriales > Flavobacteriaceae > Cellulophaga. Next base: position 98,957 of record CANLOV010000004.1, read on the forward strand.
GCCGATCATAGCATCTAAACGAGAACTAGCAACAGTTGTCATTTTATCAATAGTACCACTAGAAAGGTAATTTAGGCTATTAGAATTTCCACTTTCGGCAAGCGGATGGTAAAGTTTGGCAATTCCTTCGGCTGAACCATGACCATTAAGCGCAGGCATTTCTGCTTCTCGCCACTCGGGTCTGTTTGGGCCTTCTGCTTCTAAAATAGGGTTACCTACGGCAGAAGCTAAAAAGTCTGGTAATGTTATTAAATTAGGTAGCTCATGTTGAGTTATGGGTTTGTATAATGTAGCAACTTCGTTATGCTTATCTTTTGGGAGTCCAATAAATACTTCGGCAGCTAAAGGAGAGGCAAGTTCGTCTTGTAAAAATTTACCTATTGTTTTACCAGAAACACGTCTAATAATTTCACCAGCAAGAAAACCAACCGTCCAACCATGGTAGGAGGTAAACTCTCCGGGTTTCCAATAAGGCGCCTGGCGTGCTAAGCGGTCGCATATTAAATCCCAGTTCATTAACTCATCTAACAAAGTAAATTCTCGTAACCCAGGATTTCCAGACTGATGAGACATTATTTGAGAAACAGTAGTTTCTTCTTTGCCATTTTGTCCAAATTCTGGCCAATGCTTTGATACTAAATCAGAATAATTAACTAAGCCTTTTTCTACTAAAATAGCCATACACAAACCAGTAATTCCTTTGGTTGCAGAATACAGTGCTATTTTGGTGTCTTTTTCCCAAGCTTCTTTTTTATCTTTATCCTTATAGCCAGCCCATATATTAACCACCTGTTCTCCTTTGTGGTAAACACATAAGGCAGAACCTAGTTCTTGATAAATATCATCTCTATAAAAGTTAGATTCATAGGCTTCTAAAACACTTTCGAAGCCTTTCTTTACGGTTCCCTTAATTTCTATTTTTTCCATTTTAATGAGTTAATTTATGTAAATAGTAATTAGAAGTTAATGTAATGCCTATTAATACAATATTTATTAGAGTAATAATAAACGGGTCTTTATGTGCAGTATGTGCAACTATAGCTGTAATAAAAAATAAAACAACTCCGCTATAAGCCCACTCTTTGTATTGTATAGGAATTTGAGGAATTAATAAAATAAGTACTGCCAGTACTTTTAAAATACCCAATTGTATTCTAAAATGGTCGGGGAAACCCAGTTCCTTAATACCTGCTATGGTGGTTTTACTAAATAAATAGGTGTAAGCACTCCAGAGTAGAAATAAAGAAATTAAAACTGTTGTGATCCAATAGGTATTTTTCATTTTTTTAGTTTTATAAAAAGCTATCCGTAATTTGTTTTACCAATTTTGTTCCGTCTGGGTCTGCTTGTGTTTTTAATTTGCAAAAATCTTCTGCCCATTTTGATGTGCGAATGCGTAATGGTGGATTTTCATTTTGCGCTACTTTAAAAATAACTTCGGCTACTTCTAACCCTGTTTGGTATACTTGTTCTTTTCCTTCTTGTGCTCTTTTTTGGTTTCCGGCCATATATCTTTCAAAAATAGGAGCATATTCACCGGTAGCAAATTTGCCATTAACAGCGGTCTTACCTATAGCAGAGGTCATAAATTCGGTGGCTATACCACCAGGTTCAATATTGGTAATTTTAATATTAAAGGCATTACCTACGGTAGTAGAAAGCCCTTCCATAAACCCTTCTACGGCGAATTTTGCACCACAGTATAATTCGTTAAAAGGTTGCCCAACTAAACCACCTACCGAGCTAATATTTATTATTCTGCCAGATTTCTGTTTTCTCATATAAGGTAAAACAGCTTGTGTACAAAAGACTACACCATAATAATTTACCTCTGTAACCCATCTAATTTCTTCTTCTGAAGCTTGTTCTGTAGTCTTTGCAAAACCTGCTCCGGCATTATTAACTAATATATCTATCTTACCTTCTTTTTCTATAATGGAATTTACAGCAGCTTTAATAGATGCAATATTTGTTACATCTAAATGTAGTAATTCTATACTTAAATTATATTCTTTAATTTTTTCTTTAAGAGCAGTGGCTTTATCTAAGTTGCGCATACTTGCGTATACCTGATATCCATTTTTAGCAAATAATATGGCACTTTCAAAACCTACTCCAGTTGATGTTCCTGTAATTAAAATATTTTTTTTCATAACAATTATATTTCTGAATGAATGTTCATTCCAATTTTTGTGTAAAATTCTATTCTTTAATGGCATCCCAAACCATTTGTAACTGATTTTTATGGGAATTATATTTTTTGTCCGATGTATCTATATACCATCTTAAATAAGATAATATACTACCTCCTATAAACATTAGAATTTCATCTATATCAATATTTTTAATGATTCGTTCTTGTTGTCCCTTTATGAGTAATTGCGATACAGGTTCAATAGATTTTTGTCCTTTGTTTCTACTTTCGTTAGTAATAATAGGAGATGCATGTAATTGCTCCATAAATTTAAAATACAGAGGATTATCAATAAAAAAATTAATGATTGATGTAAAGTAATTTTCAAATTGAGTTTTAATAGGTTGCTTAGCTTTAACGTTTATAAATACTAATTTTTCTTTTTCTTTAATGCTTACATAAATTTCATTAATTAGTAAATCTTTAGTAGGGAAGTAGTTATAAATAGTTCCCATTCCTGTACTAGCTGCATTAGCTATAGCAGACATAGGCGTATTATGAACTCCGTTTTCTATAATAAGTTTAAGAGCAGCAGATAATATAGTTTCTTTTTTATTCACATTATAAATATATAAAAATTGGAATGATTATTCCAATTTTTAGCATGTCAATTTATATTAGTGAATTCTAAAGCATTTATTAGATTCATAAAAAAGTGTTGTGGCTAGTATTTTAATTATTAAAACTTTTTAATTCTGTATTCTCCAAGGTGGATTTAGTCTGTTTTCACCAGCATAAAATAAAATCAGTTGATTTCCGTCCATATCCTTTAACCTTGCTTCTCTCCATAACCAACTTTGCTGAGTTGGTTCTTGGTCAAATTCAATTCCATTTTCTTTAATCTTTTTTACCTGCTGATCTAGATTTTTACATTCAAAATAAACATATATTCCATCTCCTTTTGGTAATTCATTAGTTTGATGAATTGAAAAAGTAGAATTTCCGTTTGGACATTGGAATCGAGCATAATGAGGAAGCGCTTTTACAATAAGTTTTAAACCTAATTTTTCATAAAAAGGAATTGATTTATTTAAATCTAATGAAGGAACGGTTACCTGATTTAAATTCATTTTTTATAAGGTTTTTGTGTGTTAATACATTAAATAAAATTTGTAGTAAAAAACCAATTTTGAAATTAATTATAGTAATTTTTTAGTGTCTAGATAATTGCATTACTTTTAATAAACCCATATGGTAAAGCTTAGATAAAGAAGTTTTTGAATTTTTTAAATAAAATTCTTTTTCCTTATAAATAACCGATTTATGAAGGTGAAAAATGTAATTATCTCTGTCGTTTAATACAGAAATATTATCTTCAGTTATTTCAATAAATTTAAAATATAGAATTGCATTTAGTTTTTTAGCTTCTTCTAAACTAATGGGGTTATTTTCATAACGAAAGAAATACTTATCGCCACCTCCTGGTTTACCAAACCAAGGCATTGCTTTACCCATTGCCACACTAATGTATTCTGGAATTTGATGTATTAAAAATGTTCTTTTTTCAAATTGTAGAAATTCGTCTGGCAAGGATTTTTTTTCAAACTTTTCGTTATTACTCCAAAAATAAATCCCTTGATTTTGCCAAGCAGGGTCTTTAGGATTTTTTTCTGTTTCTTTATTAAAATAATGCATATAAACATCTCCGGTATTAAACGTTAATAGGGATTCATTAATGTGCCAATCAATTTTTGGGTTATTTTGCTCGCTTGCTTTATTATTCCCTGTTTTTTTACCGAAAAACTTTTTAAACATTCCAATTTTTTTAATTAGCTATATTACTCTGATGCTTTGCTGCACTTTTAATATAAAGTATGGTGTACAGTTACCTAAATTAGGGACAAGAAATAACAAATACAAAAATATTTTTTGGAATAGGAAGCTAAGCCAAACTAGTTGTGGAGCGTACTTATTTAAAACAAAATAACGATTCAGGATTTAACCCAAATCGTTATTTTTATAAAAAGCATTTTTAATTAGTTATTATTTTAAAATTCAAAATCTTTAATAGGAGAAGATATATCTACTAATGCACCATTAGGGTCTTTAAGTAATAACCTTCTTTGGCCATAAAAGGTATCGGTTGGCTCGCTTATAATTTCAAATTTTTCTGATATAGCTGTTTCAAATATTTCGTCTACATTATCTACTACAAAGGTTACATAAAAGCCTTGTGGATTTTTTTGAAACTCTTTTGGTACAATATCGTTTGTACGGCTTACTATTCCTAATTCTAGTTTTTTGTTTTTTGAGATTAGATGCACAAACCAATCGCTATCATAATTTACATCAAAATGAAACAGTTTAGTGTAAAAATCTCTACTTTTAGTTAAGTTGTCCGAACAGATGTTCGTCATTATTCTATTCATTCGCTATTAAAGTTTAGTAATTAAAATAGGGGAGTACTTGTTCGTTTTATTTGTTTAGTAACCGCACATATTTTTTCCATGGTCCAATATCTTCTCCATAATGTTTTACCATTACACGTGATATTTGATTTAGATGAACCATATCATGAATTGTCCATGTAGCAATTAATTGTTTAAGGTTTACAGTTCCTAAATCTGGGTGTATACCTTCTTTATTTAAATCGGACTCCGTTAATTTCCAAGACTTTAAAATATTAATATTATGTACTCTTAATGTTTTAAACTCATTTATAAGCTCTTCAAATGTTTGTTTATTATAAAGTTTATCTTGGGCAAACCTATCATAAGGTTCAAAATTTTTATCCTCTTTATGTAATATAATTTCAGCTCTTGGAATCCAATCTGTCTTTTCTCCATGAATTAAATGTCCAATTATATTATAGGCACTCCAGGTATTTTCGCCTTCATTTATTTTATTCCAGTCATAATTTAAATTACTAAGAAGAGTTTCATAAGTTGCCGGACTCCTTTCTAATAATTCAATTGATTTTTTTAAGCTAAAATTCATATAATCTTGTTTTTTTAGAAGTTTATTAAATTTTAAAAAATTAGATAACTTTTCTAAAGTCCTTAGATTATAAATTTAGTAATTATTCCTCAGGTTTAGTATAGGTTACAATATCAATTCCAATACCATTTGGGTCAACAATAGCAAAATGTCTATCTCCCCAAGGTTCGTCTCTTATTTCAATTGCGATAACAACTCTTTTGTTTTTTAGTTTTTGGTAGTATTTGTCTACTTCTTCTACTTCAATAGTGAAATAAACCCCTTTTCCATTAAAAGCCGATTGAAAAATTGGTTTTTGACTAGGATGCTTAGGCTGTAAAAAGCTAATTTCTTCTGATTGGTTGGGGGTGTGTAGTAATAAGTAAAAATCGTTTTCAAAGCTTACTCCAAAATCTAATACATTGGTATAAAATTCCTTTGTTTCCTTTAGCTTGTCTGTAATTATTCCTGCGTTTAATTTCATTTTAGTTTCTGTTTGTGCATTTGTACAAGTTGCAATTAGTATAAATGCGGTTATTAATAGCGTTCTCATATAATATTTTTTTTGTTACAACAAATATAGAATGAGGCACTTAGCGCTAATTGTAAAAATCGGACAAAATTTAATGGAAGGCTTCTGAAGGTGTTACTCCGTAAAATGTTTTAAAGTTTTTAATGAAATGTGCTTGATCATAAAAACCAACATCAAAATATAGTTTGTTTTCTTTTAAGCTTTGCCTAGAGGGTTTGGCATTTAGGATGTGCTGAAAGCGTACAACATTACTAAAAGTTTTGGCTGTTGTACCAATATAGAAATTAAAAATTCTGCGAAGTTGCCTAGGACTTAAACCTGTATTTAGTTCCTTTTCGGTATCTAAAAATCCTTGCTTTTGAAAAATTAAGTGTAACGCATTAAAAAAACGAGAGTCAAATTTAAAAGTTTGGTTTTTAGTTACTAAAGTAATTTTTTTGGTTAACAGATCCGTTATATTTTTAAAGGTATGTAATGGCTTTATTTCTGCAGTAATCCAATCTGAGACTACTGGTAGTATTTGTTTTAGTTCTAGCGATGTATTGCTTAGTGTTTTAGCATTTATTCCGAACAGTAGGGGAAAGGCAGAGGGTAAAAACCGAATTCCGATATAGTTAAACGATTTTCCAATAGAAAACTCGGTATACTTTCTACAAAAACCCATCACAAAATTTTCTGAAGGCAGGTTTTGATTAAAAAAAATATCGACACAACCGTCTGAGACCACTCGATAAATAAAAGGCTTATGAAGTGGTTCTTTAGTTTTTAGTTGCCAAAAACAATACACGAAATTTTCTATTTCTTTACTAGGTTGTGCTTCGTTATACACTATTTTTTTACTCTCAGCTTTTATACTTGGCTGTAGTGGTTTGTAATATTGTTTTATGTTTATAAGTTCGGTCACTTTATTAGCTCTGCATTAAATGTATTGGTTTTACCTATAAAAAGTAGTGTATTTATAGAGCAATATACTTATTTAAAGCAAAATAACGGTTTAGGAATGTATCTAAACTGCTGCTTATATTTGTATGTAATTTTTTAACCGCATTCTTTTCCTAAATGAAGCGATGGTCTGTAGGCATAATATTGTAAAACTTCTTCTATAGCCATTTTTAGCGCTTTGTTTATGGGTAATATAATGTTCCCTAATTTAAAATCTATCTGATTTAATTGCATATAATATTCTGTAAAAACAGGAACATAAAGCCCTTTATTTATAGCTTCGGTAGTAGTGTTATACTTATTAGCCTGACCTTCTTTTATGATTTGGCAAGTGGCTAATCTTAAGTTTCCATATTTATCGGTATTAGCAGCAGAACCAAAAAGTCTACAAATTAAACCTCGGTATTTGTAGTTGCTACAACGACCTTGATCAACAAAAGATAAAGGCTTATAGATTAAACAAGTTAAACTTTGCGTTTTATTAAGCTTAAGTTGCGTGTTATGGGCCTCTCCATTTAGAAACAGATGAAATGCCCATGGTAAAAACTCTATAGGAGATGCTTCTATATTTGGGGAAGTACAACATTTTCCACAGCCAGAAACACAGCTGAGTCCTGATGCCTGCCCAAAAAGAGCGGTTTCTTGTTCTAATTTGGAAAAAAGATTTTCTACTAATTGAACTTTACGCTCTATCGACATTACTTTTCATCGAAGGTAGACTTATTATTCGTATAAAGTTTAATTTATTATTGAAAAGAAATTTATGAGGTTTAGCTAATAATACTTGCCTTTAGTTTATATTTTAACAAGGCTGTATTATTTAATATTAAAGGCTTAGTTCTAAAGTTCCGGAGACTAAATTAATGTGACAACAGTCAGTACTAACCGTATAGTTACTACTAATTACTTCTTGGTTATTTATAAATCCTTTAAATTGAATTTTTTCTTTTTGGTTTATACCAAGACTTGCATCATTTACCAAAGGGTATTCCCCAGATTGTTGCGCCATTTCTAACTCCGAAGCAGAAAGCGATACCGTTATATTATTTCCGTTTTCTGTATTTATAACTTCAAATGCATCTAAAGCTATGGGGTTTTTATTTTCATCTTTTATAGATACTATAAGGGTAACAAATACTTCTGTACATGCAATATCATTACAATCTACCTTAGAATCATCGTTATTATTACAAGAAATTAGAATTATTGTTGCTAGTATAAATACTACTAACATAAAGGGGTTTAGCAATCTATTCATTATTTTAATTTTATACTCCAAAGATGTACAGAAAGCAAAACGGTTGCGTTAAAATTTAGAATGTATGTTTAGTTAGGGCATTACAAGTATTAAATTTGTGGGAAGGAATTTAGTTAAAACTTTTTATTTTAAGTTTAGCGCATTAATTATAGTTAGTTGTAATGTGTTTTTATTCTACTTTCTATTTCTGTCCAATGTACTTTTCGCATAGAATATAAAAATCTATTGTAAAATCTTATTTTCCATCTAAAGAAACGATGTTTTCTTTTAAAGTAAACCTTTTCACAAGCTTTATTTAGCCAGTTTTCGTTAAAGCCTGTCCATACTCCCGCAACACTTAATAGATTTTCTTTAAGAACAGGAAATACCTCGTATAAATCAATGTCTTTTAGTTCTTCAACACTAAAGTTAGAAGCAATAAGTATTTTGGAAATTCTATCATAGTCCGCTTTTTGAAGCTCGGTATCTAGATAAAATTCCGAAATTGCATTCCAAATAGGTTTCCTATTTTCAATTGTTTTATTTATAGTCATTCTATAGGTGCTATAATGGCTTATTTGTGTCTTACTAAGTAAAATTAGTTATGATATATTAAATTAAAGAAGAAAAGTATTGTTTTTTATCCTAGCTCTTTGTTATATGTTGGTTTTTATCTGTTTTCTTTTTTAGATACTTTAAAATTAAAATTTTTAGAACCTAGTAAACCAGTATCACTAACTCCTTCAATACTTCCTGAAAAAATAGTATTTATGTCCGAACAATAAAATTCTATTATGGCTTCTCCTTGTTCGTTAGTAATTATATCTGGTTTCCAGAACAGGGTATTACGATAATCAGGGAAAGCTTCTTTTATCGTTTCTTTATCATAAAAGGGTTGGTAAAACTCTCGTTTACCATAATAACCTTTTAGCAATTTTAAATTGAATTTTTTTAGTAAATATGCTTCAGTTAATTCGGGATATTGATATTTTTTAGTTCTATTACCTGTTATAGTGTATGCATCTCTGTTCGCATTCCATTTAAAACCCTCCATATAGCTATAAACTTTTCCCTCTATAGGTTTTTTACTTCTATCATCTGGATGGACTTGACAATTTAATACACCACATGGAATTCCAATATAATCCGTACTAATATTAAGTTTAGCTAAACTATCTAAAACGCCTAAATACTTATCCCTAAAAACCTGTTTTTTCTTTCCGGAAAGTACAATCTCTTCCAGTTTGTTGACCTCATCTGATACAATCAAAGGTTCTCTATTATCCTCAAATGGTTCTTCTCTTAGTTTTTGGAATGGATAGTTTATTGGTATCTTTTTTCTGTGAGTATTGATTATATCAAATGAAGCATCCCGAATATCAATAACAAATTTAGGTTTTTCTGGTGTCATGGGTTTTATATATAAATAAGCCTTTTCACCCATCTTTAGTTGTTTATAATCAACACTAAAAATTCCTTTTGAATCTGTCATGACAATGTCTTTACCCTTTAAAGTATCGGGGGTATATATCATCACAATTTTTTGCCCTTCAGGTTTAGATTTTTTAGTAACTCTTTCCAATCGAACCTTGCCAATTATGGAGTCGGAAAGTATTGGTTTTTTTAGTTTGTTGTATTCTTTTAAGTTTTCTTCATTCCACACGTATCGTCTCCACCCTTGTGTGAGTAATAGTAGATTTAAAGCTTCATGCCTATTTATATTGTTTTCGTCAAAATAATAAATCGGGTTATAAATATTTCCTTTTAACTGTGTTGATAGATGATAATGGGTTAGTATATTTTTTGGTTCAGATTTATTTTGATAAACTTTATCATAAACACTTAAACCTAAATGAGCCACAATTGGTTCTCCGTCTTTATTAGTAGTTTTTATTTTTAAAGTTGCTTTTTCTCGGGTTTCATATTCGCTTTTATTTAAAATTGTTTTTATATGTAATTTTTGGTCTTGTTTTACATAAACTAAGCGTTCCGCAATAGGTTTAAAATCAGAATTAAATAGTGTTGTTTCTGCAATGCCTTGTGGTATATCATTTAAAGGTATCTTTATAATGATTTTTTCTTTTAGTTTAGCAAAAGCCATATTGTAAATAACACCTCTTATTTGTAGTCGTAAGTATATAGTTTCTGGTTTTAGGTGTTTACTTTGTGATATTTTAAAGGTTAAAAAATCTTTTGTATTTGCTATTAAACGGAGAGTTTTACCCGTAGGTTTAACTTCTGGTAATTGGTATTGTTTATCAGATCCTGTGAGCTGAATATGATAGGTATTCGATTTTTTTGGCATGAAATTAATACTTCCCATCCCCGCATGCATGCTTTTAAAACTTAAAAGAGGAAAATTATTTTCGTATAAAGTTCCTGAAACATCAACGGGATTTCCTTCTTCGTTTATAGCCTTAAAGGCCAATTTGTTACCAATATCTGAAACTAAATAACCACCTTCGGGAAATAACGAAAATTGGGCTATGGTATCATTTTTAACGGAAGTAATTTTAGTTTTTTCTTTTATATTTTTAATAATGGTCACTTTTTTTAGTGCATTAAATGCTTCTTGATTTTTGTAGTAAGAATTTTCGCTGTATGCAGCAAGAGAGTAACGTCCTGTTTTTAATGAATCTTGAATGTATAGATGACCATCAACAAAGCCATTTTCTATTTCATATTTTTCTTTCCAAACCGCTTTTTTTGTTTCATCGTTAATTAATTGAACATATAGTGTTTTATTTCTTGTAGAAGGAATGAGATATTGTGCATCTAAAATATATGCTTTAAACCATAAGTTTTCTTCGGTTTCATAAATACCTTTGCTTGTTTGAAGGTAAATATTATCTATGGATTGATTATCTGTTAACTTTTGAAAATTATCAGCACTAATATTTGCTAGGTTTCTATGGTTTTGTGAATGGAGCAAACAAGAAATAAAACAAAAATAGGCTAAAATGTATTTTAACTTTTCTTTCATCTTGCAGAAGATTTTTATAGTCTTTAAGCTAATACAAAACTTAGTATAGTGTATGAATCTTTATGTAAATGTAGGAAAAAAAACTTTTTGTTTTTTGCTTAGAATATTATTGGTAAACAGGTTATAAAAAGTTACTTGATGTGTTACGTTATTTTCTCTGTTATGTATTATTTTTAAGAGGGAATACCAATTATTATTCTATTTGAATGAAGTCCATTGAGTAAAACATTCAATCTCTATTTCTTTTATAATTTGCTATCGTTTTAATTTAAGATTTGAACTCAATGCCAATTATGTGAACAAAATCGACATTGTTTTGCTTTGGGAGTTCGAGCAATTTTATTGCAATTTGGGCATAAATTTAGATTAAGCTCTTCTTTATGTTCATTATATATTCGGGTAGCAGTATTGTCAGCAAATTTTTCAAATCCACCTTTTAATAGGTTTAAAACATCTTCTTCTTCGGAAATAAACCTTTTTTTAACTTGTCTTATTTTTTCATTTTCATTTGACCAATGACCAAATTTTACAGTTCCAAAATGATGTTCATAAGCCTTTGATTCATTAACGGTATAATATTCGACACAATACCGAAAGATATAATCTTTTAATTCTTGATAAAGTCTACCTTTTGTTTTCATTGAATAAACGCTAACTCAGTGCTAAGTGAAGTCCGCAAATTTTATGGAAATATAGGGAAAAACTTTTTTGCTTTTTTATTTGGAATAAAGATTAGTAACCAGATTAAGTGTTACAATTAAAAATATAATGGCTTATAATTATAACGTATTAGCAACAGTTTCTATTTTTTTTCTTTACGCAAAATTTTCTCCATTTTACGACCTTTTGCCAATTCATCAATCAGTTTTTCTATTTGGCGACATTGTTTATACACTTCAAATTCATCTTCTATTTCTTCAATTCGATAACCACAAACGACACCTTTAATCATATGTGCGTTCTTATGAATTTTTGCTTTTTTAAAAAATGTTCTATAAGTTACTTTTTCATTAATGAGTGCATCTAAGGTTTCTTGGCTGTATCCTGTAAACCATTTAATTACTTGATCGAGTTCTTCCTTAGTTCTGCCATTTTTCTCTAACCTATCGAGGTAAAGCGGATAAATAGTTCCAAATATCATATTGGCAACTTTTTCATTCTTTTCGGTTGTAACTTTCATAATAATTAGTTTATTACTGCTAACGGTCTCGGACAACCGTCAGTTACGGGTTTATGTGTTTTATTTTTCGGTTTGGTAATTTCGTTTATAGATTTTTTGTGTATAGTATTTTAATATTTCATCTCGCTAAATTTACAAGTTACGGTATCATTTTTAATTTTAAACTCAACCCATTTCTCAAGTGCACCTCCATTTGTATAATATCCATAATTTTGAGTTTCCTTTTTGCCGTTTAGAGTAAATTCTAATATATAACTACCATCACTTTTATTGTCTTTCATAGTAAGAAAGTTTGAAATATTTTCATTAGGTTCAATTTTGTCAAATTTTAATTCAGAAAGATTTTCAGATGTAGAGAATCTTACTTTTTCAATAGGGAAATTAGACTTGTTTTCTATTGAGATTTCTATTCCGTTTCCTTTTCCGATTAAGTGACAAGAATTTAAAGTTAGTATTAGAATGCTAATTACTAGTTTTTTCATTTAAAAAGCGTTTTTTTATATTAAACATAACGTAATACTATGTATAGTCCGCGAATTTTATAGAAATATAGAAAAAACTTTTTAATGTAATGGAAATACAAAAACGGTTTGGATTAAAACCCAAACCGCTATTAATTTTACCTTTATCTAGATAGCATTTGTTGGCTAAAAGTTAAACTTTCCATTACTATTTTTATGTTCAGAGGCTGGTGCAATTGTTTCCATTACATCCCAATGTTCAGCAATTTTTCCATTTTCAATTCTAAACAAATCATAAAAAGAAGTGTGTTTTCCTGCAAACTGACCTTCACTGACCGCAAGTACAAAATTACCTTCTCCTAGTACAATATGATTTTTTTCATAAACCATTGTAATTCCATTTTTTGCCATTTCTTCCAGAGCCTTTCCAAGTCCAGAAAGTCCATCTCCAATCATGGAGTTGTGCTGTATATAAGTATCTCCATCAAAATAATTCCCCATTTTGTCGAAACCACCATTTACTAAAACAGTATTTATAAAATCTTTAACTAATTCTTTGTTATCCTGTGTCTTATCTATATCTAATAAAGTAGTACTCCCATCTGTTTGTGTTCTATTACTTGGGTTTACAGGTGCTATATCAGATAAATTATCCCAATGCTCTACTATTTGTCCGTTTTCATACCTAAAGATATCGAACCCAACCTTTGGGCCAAAAAAGTCGTAAATAGTATGCGAAAAGGTATAATCTCCATCTTGGAAAGAACGAACTACATTTGCTTTAAAACCACCTTCAGGGGCATTTTGTAATACAGCACCAAAACCCTCTAAGCCATCGGCAACAGCAAGGTTATGTTGTTTGTACTTAGTGGGGTTTATATATGCAATTGTAGATTTATCTCCTGTTTCAAGACTTTCTAATAAGGCTAAAGATTTTTCTTTGTTTGTTAATTCCATTTTTTCTGTATTTTTTGTTTTAGATACTTTTTGTTTAGTTCCGCAAGAAGCAATTAAAAGTGCTATAGAAACTATTCCTAATAGTTGTTTCATTCTTTTATTTTTATTTAATACAAAGGTGAAACAACTCTAGAGTAAACAAAAGGTTGAAAATGGAATAAAAATGGTTAAAATAGAACCAAATTTATTTTAATATTGATTTTAAAAATAGTTTTGGGGTTAAACTCGTATGTTTTTTAAAATATTTAGAAAAATTTGTTGGGTCGTCAAAACCCAATTTGTAAGCCAATTCGGAGACTTTTAAATTGGAGTTAATTAAATTTCTTTTAGCTGTAAGAATAACAAAATCGCTAATTACGTTTTTTGCTGTTTTATTTACCAATTCTTTACAAATGATATTCAAATGTTTATAGGTAATATTTAACTCAGTGGCATAAAAATCTGCGCTTCTACTTTTAGATAAATGTTTCTCTATTAATGAGATAAAGGTTTGAAATGTTTTAATTTTTGAGGATTCCTTTATATGAAAAGTCTGATTTTGTTTTAAACTTTCTGCTTTTGAGATAAGAATTATAAACAATGATTCAATTATCGTTTTTTGATTGAATGATTTTACGTTGTTAAACTCTTTGTGTAATAAATTAAAGTAATTTATAAATTCCGATTGTTTTGGAATTTGCAAAATAGGAGAAAATAATTGTGGATTAAATAATCTAAAAATGAAATCTTCTGGTAAATTAGAAAAGCAATTTACAAAGTATTCTTCTGTAAATAAGATACAAAAACCATCTAAGTTTTCTGAAAAATCAAAAGCATTTACTTGTTCTTTTGTTAGATATATTAAACTATTTTCTTGTACAGGAAACCACTTAAAATCTATAAAATGCCTGCCAGAGCCTTTTGTAAAAAATATAAGATTATAAAACTTAAGTTGATGCGGCAATTCTGGATTGTGATCGTATTGCTCTTTTTGTTGTAGAATCTTTTTAATAGGAATAATTTCAAATCCAAAATTTTCGGTAGTAGCAGCATCAAATTTTATATGTGGAATCTCCTTTTTAATATTACCTACCATTCTGCAAACAATTACATGTAGCCGTTATTTTTTTAGTAAGTTTTTTTCTAACCTGCTAAGAATACTCCCTTTTCTGTAACCAAACCATTTGTCTATTATTATTCCTTCTGGGTTAATTAATAAAAAAGTAGGAACGGCTTGTATACCATATTTATGTTAAAATAGCGAGTAATACCTATATATAAGCACAAATTTGTTACTTAAGAAAGTAAATACAGTATTTACACAGACGATTATTTATATTTTCTTAATAAATCTATATGATATTGTATTTCTCCTTGCATTCCGTAACCAGATATTTTGTCTAATTCTTTTCCTTGGGCATCAATAATTTTAAATAAAGGAACAGAACCTCTTTTGTTGAACTTGGTACTAATTTCTTCGTTATGTTTTAATTGCTTTTCAGAAATTAAGTCTTTATTCATAGGTATATCTACATACAATAGAGTGTACTCGCTTGCAAGAGCTTTAAATTCTTCTGTATCAAATAAATCTTTTTTTAATAACTTACAAGGGGCACACCAATCGCTACCAGTAAAAAACATTAATATGTTAGTATTTTTTTTCTTCGCTTTTTTTATAGCAGTATCATAATTAGTTAACCAATCTACACTGCTTTTAGAAATATCTGCTTGTGCACAAACTAGTACAGGAAATAATAATAAGATAAATAAACGCTTCATAATTATAATTGTATATTATATTTTTTTAATTAATACCAAAAAACTTGCCAAACTTTATTTAAATAACGAATCCATTCCAGGAATATTGGGCATGCCTTCTTTTGCAACAGCAGCAAGTTCGGTTTCGTTTACTTTTGTTGCTTGTGCTATAGCTTTATTTAAAGTTAAAATTAAATAGTCTTCTAATTGCTCTTTATCATTTAATAAGCTATCATCTATCTGTATAGATTTTAATTCTCTATTAGCACTTATACTTACTTCTAATAAATTATCAGAAGATTTTTCTGTAATGTATACAGAATTTAATCGTTCTTTAGTAGCTTCTACTTTTTGTTGGGTTTCTTTAAGTTTTCCCATCATACCCATCATATCTCCAAACATAACTTTTTTCTATTTAAAATTTATATCAAAATTAATAAATTGATTTGATAATTTTTTATTAAAAATACTTACACACGTAATTGCCTTAAGCCTTCCCCTAAAGCCATAGCAACAGCGTTACTTAAATTAAAACTACGTACAGTACCAGGAAACGGAATTTTAACACATTGTTTTTTATAATATGTTATAATTTCGTTAGATAAACCATCGGATTCTTTACCAAAAATTAACCAATCTCCTGCTTTGTAATTTATATCGTAATACGTATTTGTTGCTTTTGTTGTAAAGAAAAAAACTCTAGAAATATCATTTATCTTACGTATAAAACTGTTAAAATCATCATAATAAATAACATCTAAATCTTTCCAATAATCTAAGCCTGCTCTTTTTAAACGTGCATCTGTAATTTCAAAACCTAGAGGTTTTATAAGGTGTAAAGTACTATTGCTACCAACACACAAACGACCAATATTACCTGTATTATTAGGTATTTGCGGATTTACTAGAACAATGTTAAAATTGTTTTTTTTCATTAAAAAATAGATTTAAAACTGTAAAATTACATGTTTTAAAGTGTTTAAGCAGCGGCTTAAACTCCAATTATTTAATAGAACTTTGTTATAAAGATTGTTAGCTCCATAAAATTAAGTGTTTTTTAAGCTTAAGCTTAAAAAATAATGAGGCCTTATATTTTAAAGAGATTTGGATACAGAATAGATTTTCTATTTTAGAATTTAGGTTAAAATTTAATGTAATACAGTATTATTTTGGTAGGTAATAAATTAAAATATGGTTTTATTATAAGTCTTATTTTTGCAGCTTCCTGTAAAATGAAAAAAGAATATATGGCAGAATCAAATGCACCACTTGCTACTAAAAAGCCAAAAAAATTGGTAAAGCATGGAGATGTTAGAGTAGATAATTATTATTGGTTAAAAGAAAGAGAGGATAATGCTGTTATTTCTTATTTAAATGAAGAGAAAGCCTATTACGAAGAAAATACAAAGCATACCTTAGATTTTCAGTCGGTTCTTTTTAAAGAAATTAAATCTAAAATAAAAGAAGACGATTCATCGGTGCCTTATAAGCAAAATGGATACTGGTATTTTTCTAAGTATAAAAAAGGAAAAGAATATGTAATTTATTCTAGAAGAAAAAAGGAGATACAAGCGCCAGAAGAAATTTTATTCGACTGTAACGAAATGGCAGCCGATTACGAGTATTTTAGTTTAGGAGGTTTATCTGTAAGCCCAGATAATACTTTAGCAGCTTTTGGAGTAGATACAGTATCTAGAAGGCAATATACTATACAAATTAAAAATTTGCTCACAGGAGAAATATATGCCGATAAAATAGAAAATACAACTGGTAGTTCCGTATGGGCGGCAGATAACAAAACATTATATTATACCAAAAAAGACCCTGTAACACTAAGGTCAGACAAAATATATAAGCATACAATAGGAACATCTCCCAAAGAAGATATATTGGTTTTTCATGAAAAAGATGAAACCTTTAATACGTTTGTTTATAAAACAAAATCTAAAAAATACATTGTAATAGGCTCTTCTAGTACCTTAACATCTGAATTTCAAATTTTAAGGGCAGACGATATTAATGGTGAGTTTAAAATGTTCTCTAAAAGAGAAAGAGGCTTAGAGTATACTATAATGCACTACGAGGATAGTTTTTATATTTTAACAAATAAAGATAAGGCTACCAATTTTAAACTAATGCGCACCAAAGAAGGGAGTACAGCATCTAATAATTGGCAAGAGTTTATTCCGCATAGACCCAATGTATTGTTAGAAGATGTAGATATTTTTAAAGAATATTATGTGGTTTCCGAACGGGATAATGGACTTAATAAGCTTAAAGTGGTGCGTTGGGATGGTACCGATAGTTATTATTTACCTTTTGATAATGAAACATATACGGCATACGTAGGAACAAATCCAGATTTTGATACAGAGATTTTACGCTATGGTTATAATGCCATGACAACTCCTAGTTCTGTTATAGATTTTAATATGCGGACAAAGGAAAAAGAAGTAAAAAAAGAACAAGAAGTATTAGGGAATACCTTTGATAAGGCTAATTATAAATCTGAACGCATATGGGCAACAGCCAGAGACGGAGAAAAAATTCCGATGTCTGTAGTATACCATAAAGACACTAAGTTAGATGGTAATAGTCCATTATTACAATACGCTTATGGTTCTTATGGGCATACAGTAGACCCTTATTTTTCTACCATACGTTTAAGTTTATTAGACAGAGGTTTTGTTTATGTAATTGCACACATAAGAGGAGGGGAGTATTTAGGCAGAAATTGGTATGAAGAGGGTAAATTATTAAAGAAAAAAAATACGTTTACAGATTTTGTAGATTGTTCTAAGTTTTTGATAGGAAATAATTACACAAGCCCTGAGCATTTATACGCATCTGGCGGTTCTGCAGGTGGCTTACTAATGGGAGTAGTACTAAATATAGCACCAGAGTTATACAAAGGAGTTATAGCATCTGTACCTTTTGTAGATGTTGTTACTACTATGTTAGATGATACAATACCTTTAACCACAGGAGAGTACGATGAGTGGGGAAATCCAAATGATAAGGAGTATTATGAGTATATGAAATCGTATTCACCTTACGATAACATAAAAAAACAAGCATACCCTAATATATACATATCTACAGGCTTGCACGATTCCCAGGTACAATACTGGGAACCGGCAAAATGGATAGCTAAATTAAGAGATTACAAAACAGACGATAATTTATTATTTTTAGACATTAATATGGATGCGGGTCATGGAGGAGCATCTGGGCGTTTTGAAGCCTTAAAAGAAGTAGCAAAAGAGTATGCGTTTTTATTAGATTTAGAAAAGAAAGTTCCATAATCAAAAAAAATAATTAAATTTGTGATGATTTATTTTTATATTTTTTGTGGATATAATAATATTTTATTTAACCTAGAGAACCAGAAATGGCAGATAAAATAAATGCTTGCGATAATATTTTAGAGCTAATAGGGAATACTCCTTTAGTAAAATTAAATAAAGTCGCTGAGAATTTTACAGGTAATTTCTATGCAAAAGTAGAGGCTTTTAATCCAGGTCATTCTTCAAAAGATAGGATAGCCTCATATATTATAGAAGAAGCAGAACGTAAAGGAATCTTAAAAAAAGGAAGTACTATTATAGAAACTACCTCTGGTAATACAGGTTTTAGTATTGCAATGGTAAGTATTATAAAAGGCTACGAGTGTATTTTGGCTGTTAGTTCAAAATCATCACCAGATAAAATAGATATGTTACGCTCTATAGGAGCAAAAGTATATGTATGCCCAGCGCATGTAAGTGCAGATGATCCAAGATCGTACTACCAAGTAGCAAAGCGTTTACACCAAGAAACAAAAAATTCTATATATATAAATCAATATTTTAATGAGTTAAATGCAGAAGCTCATTATAATACTTCCGGACCAGAAATTTGGAAACAAACAAATGGTTTAATAACACATTTAGTAGCTTGTAGTGGTACAGGAGGAACTATCTCTGGAACATCTCGTTACTTAAAAGAACAGAATCCAAATATTAAAGTAATAGGTGTAGATGCTTATGGTTCTGTATTAAAAAAGTACCACGAGACTAGAGAATTCGATGCCGAAGAAATATATCCATACCGTATAGAAGGTTTAGGAAAAAATTTAATCCCAGGAGCCACAGATTTTGATGTAATAGATAAATTTATAAAAGTTACAGATGAAGAAAGTGCCCATACTGCTAGAGAAATTTCTAAAACAGAAGGTATTTTTGTAGGCTATACAAGTGGGGCTGTAATGCAAGCTGTAAAACAGTTAGATGCTGAAGGAGAATTTGGAAAAGATAGTAATGTGGTTATTATATTTCCAGACCATGGATCTAGATATATGAGTAAAATATATAGTGACGAATGGATGGCAAATCAAGGTTTTTTTGATAGCAAGAATGTTGAAGAAAGTCAAAAAATAGAGTTTATAAAATAGATATTAGACAAATTCTAGATTTATAAAAAAGAATAATATAAAAAAGCAATGGTTAAACAAACCATTGCTTTTTTATTTTTCATAGAAAATAATTTATGAAACCTTACTAAAAATCTATACTTTTGTCGCTCAAATTAATGCAGGGTAAATGAGAGATTTATTTGAAAGAATAATTGAAAATAAAGGTCCTTTGGGCAAATGGGCTTCACAAGCAGAAGGATATTTTGTTTTTCCAAAATTGGAAGGACCTATTTCTAACCGAATGAAATTCCAAGGAAAAGAAGTTATTACTTGGAGTATTAATGATTACTTAGGGCTAGCTAACCTACCAGAAGTTAAAGAAGTAGATGGAGCTGCAGCATTAGAACATGGTTCTGCTTACCCAATGGGAGCAAGGATGATGTCTGGCCATACAGAATACCACGAACAATTAGAAAACGAATTAGCAGCTTTTGTAAAAAAAGAGGCTTCATATCTTTTAAATTTTGGATACCAAGGATTTATGTCTGTAATAGACGCGTTGGTAACAAAAGATGATATTATTGTTTATGATGTAGATGCACACGCATGTATTATTGATGGTGTACGTTTACATATGGGTAAACGTTTTACGTTTAAGCATAATGATATTGAAAGCTTAGAAAAAAACTTGGAGCGTGCTACTAAAATGGCAGAGCAAACAGGTGGTGGTATCTTAGTTATTTCGGAAGGTGTTTTTGGAATGCGTGGAGAGCAAGGAAAACTAAAAGAAATAGTAGCCTTAAAGAAAAAATTTAATTTTAGATTTTTAGTAGATGATGCTCATGGTTTTGGAACACTAGGTGCAACAGGAGCAGGAGCAGGAGAAGAGCAAGGTGTACAAGACGATATTGATGTATACTTAGCTACTTTTGCAAAATCTATGGCAGGTATTGGAGCTATGGTAGCTGCAGACCAAGAAATTATAGATTATTTAAAATATAACTTACGTTCGCAAATGTTTGCTAAATCATTACCAATGGTTTATGTAAAAGGAGCTTTAAAACGTTTAGATATGTTGCGTACAATGCCACAGCTTAAAGATAAGCTTTGGGAGAACGTAAATGCTTTACAAAACGGACTTAAAGAAAGAGGTTTTGATATAGGAACAACATCTAGTTGTGTAACTCCTGTGTATCTTAATGGTAGTATTCCAGAGGCAATGGCACTGGTAAAAGATTTAAGAGAAAATCATGGTATCTTTTGTTCTATTGTAGTTTATCCGGTAATACCAAAAGGATTAATATTATTACGTTTAATACCTACAGCAGCACATACATTAGAAGACGTTAAAATAACTTTAGATGCATTTTCATCTATTAGAGAACGTTTAGAAAATGGAACTTATAAAAGATTATCGGCAGCAGTAGCTGCAGCAATGGGAGAGTAAATCTTCTATAGCACACATAAAATTTAATCCCAAATGTTTAGCATTTGGGATTTTTTTTGTTTTATAAAATAGTGTTTTTATGCAATGGAGAAGTCTTCATGAAAAGAGGTGATAAAATCGCGAATATATTTTTTACTAGTATTTTCTTTTTTAGTTACTAAATAATGGGTGCGCTTTAAACCATGCTTTCCAATTCTTTTAAAGGCTAAGTCACTAGAGAGCTGAAAAGATTTTAAAGCCCATTTGGGCATGCACATAGCACCCATATTTGCCTGCACCATTTCTAGAGCTACTTCTGTTAGCGGTACAGCAGAAAGTTTAATAGGTGTTATTTTATTTGGTTTTAAAAATTGTTCGTAAACAGATACTGTTTCTAAAGGAAAAGAATGAATGATTAAATGTGTATCCGAAAAATTACTAGCTTCCAAAAAATCTAATTTATTCAACGGATTCTCGTTGTGTATAATAGCATAAATTTCATCCTCAAAAATCTCAGTATAAGATAATAAATCGTTGTTTGGTTTTGAGCTAATAATAGCCATATCTATATCATTCGATAAAATTTTTGAAATAGGTTGGTGGGTAGCTTCAAGAATTAAATCAACCTTAATATCTGGGTATAATAAACCCATTTTTTGTATAAATCCTGGGAGCCCTTGGTAAAAAGAATAACACTCAGTACTTATTTTTATTGACCCAACGGAACCACTTCTTATTTGTTCTATATTTTTAAATCCTTTCTCTATATTAGTAAGAATGGTATTTCCTAAATTATTTAACTCAGCACCTTCTTCTGTAAGTTTCCATTTATTTCTGGATCTATGAAATACTTTAAAACCAAGCTGTTGTTCTAATTCTTTAAGCTGATGGCTAAGAGCAGATTGGGTTAAAAATAGTTTTTCAGAAGAATTGGCAATACTCCCTTCATCTGCTATTGTTTTTATAAGCTTAAAATATTTTAATTCCATAAGTGTAAAGTTAAAATAAAACAGAGAAGTGCTAATTGAATATTTTTCAGTTAAGATTAAAAATCATTCAGTTTTAAAAATATTCATTGCGCTTTGTTCTAAGTAATATTGCTGAAACTTAAAATTTAAATAATATGAAAAATCAAATTGAATATTACGAAAACAAGTTAGCTTACGAAATGGACCCTTCAGATTTATTTAGTGCGCTAGAAAATAATGAGGCTATAGTAGTTATAGATGCAAGAAAAGCATTTGGTTATAAAAAGGAACATATACCTACGGCTATTAATTTACCACATAAAGAAATGACGGTGGAAACAACGAAACAATTAGATAAAACAAAAACTTATATTTGTTACTGCGATGGTATTGGTTGTAATGCATCAACAAAAGGAGCTTTAAACATGGCAAAACTTGGTTTTAAGGTTAAAGAACTAATTGGCGGTTTAGAGTGGTGGAAATTGGATGGCTATGCTACCAAGGGAACTGAACTAACAAAAGGGCAACAAATGCAATGTGCTTGTTAAAAATTAATAATTATGAAAATTAGGTTTGCTGTTGAAAAAGATTTAAAGCAGATTATTGAGTTGTGTAGATTACATGCCGCATTTGAACAAGCTAACTTTGAGAATAATGATAAGGAAGGGTTATTATCTAAATATCTTTTTAAAGAAGATAGTTGTATACAATGTTTGGTGGTAGAAGAAGAAAAAGAACTGTTGGGGTATGCCACTTTTTTTAAACAATTTTCTACTTGGAATGCAAATTATTATGTGTATTTAGATTGTCTTTTTTTAAAAGAAAATACTCGAGGTAAAGGAGTTGGTTTTCAAATTATGGAAGAAATAAAAGCCTATGCAAAAGCTCAAGATTGTAAAATGATTCAATGGCAAACCCCAAATTTTAATACAAATGCTATCAATTTTTATAAGAAAATAGGAGCAGAGGCTAAAAATAAAGAACGCTTTTTTTGGAATGTTTAGCCTTGTATTTTTAAAGCCGTGTTAATTAGATTAGAAGTTTCTTTTAAACTTTGAATTAAAAACTCTCCTGCTTCATTTTCTTGGTCAATAGATGTTAAACTAGATATGGTTAAAACACTAAAAATATTACTATTTGGCATGTCTATGGGTATACCAATATCTGTTACTCCCATAGTTAAATCACTGTTTTTTAGTTCGTAACCTCGTGTTTTAATAGTCTCTAGCCTAGCAAAAAAAGTTTCTTTCTCTTTACTGCTCATCGTTTTAAATAAAGAATCTTTTGATAATATGTCTTTCTGCTTTTTGGTTTCTGTAAATGCAAGTATAACTCTGCCAGAGGTTGTTTTAATTAGCGGAAATAGGCTACCTTCTTCAATAGACAAAGAAACGGGCCCAGGACTTTGTATTTGCGATATTATCATTAATTGCCCATTATATAAAATACCCATATGGCAAGATTGCTTTGTTTTATTAGCGAGCTCTTCCATATAAGGTTTGGCTATTTTTAATAACCCATTTATAGGGCTATGCCTATGAGATAAATGATAAAGTTTAAGAGAAATAGAATACTTGCCAGAAGTAGATTTTATTAAATAATCTTTTTGCTCTAACACGGTTAGCATACGGTAAATTTCATTAGGAGATTTGCCAATACCCTGGGCAATTTCTATTTGAGATTGTGGTATAGCTTTATGCGATAGATATTCTAAAATTTGTAAACCTTTTTCTAAAGCAGGTGCCGAATATTTACTCATGCCTAATTAGTATTAAATATCAAATATAATTGATTTTAAAGATTAAATTTTAATTTAAATATAAAGTATATATTTGTATATGAATGTTAAATATGTGTTTAACATAAATTAAATAATTAAGAATAAGATATTTATAGTGAGTACCAATACAATACAATTAAAAGGGATAACTTGGAACCATAGTAGGGGATTTACATCTGTAGTAGCTACAGCACAACGTTTTCATGAGCTAAATCCAAATGTAGAAATTACGTGGGAAAAACGATCATTACAAGCATTTGCAGATGAACCAATAAATGAATTAGCTAAGCGCTATGATCTACTAATTATTGATCATCCTTGGGCTGGTTTTGCTGCACGTACAGAAGTTATTATTCCGTTAAACGAGCATTTATCAAAATCATATTTAGATGATCAAGCCAATAACTCGGTAGGTAAATCACACGAAAGCTATTGTTTTAATGGGTATCAAAGTGCCTTGGCTATAGATGCGGCAACTCCTGTAGCCGCAAGTAGGCCAGATTTATTGCCAGTTTTACCACAAACATGGGAAGACTTAATTGCTTTAGCAAAACAAGGTAAGGTTGCTATACCGGGAATACCGCAAGATACCCTTATGAGTTTTTATATGGTATGTTCTACCTTAGGAGAAGATGTGGCAGCAACAAAAGAATACTTTATATCTAATGAAACGGGCATTAAAGCTTTAGAAATGCTAAGAGACCTAGGGCAATATATCGATGATGAATGTTATGATATGAATCCTATTAAGGTATATGAAGCAATGACTTTAGGTGATAAATATAGTTATTCACCATTTGCATATGGGTATACAAATTATTCTCGTAAAGGATATGCTAGAGAATTATTAAAGTTTCATGATATGGTAAGTATTAACAATCAAAAGTTAATTACTACTTTAGGAGGTACAGGCTTGGCAATTTCGGCAAGTAGTAAACACCAAGAAATAGCATTAAAATATGCAGCATATGTTGCATCACCAGAAACACAAGTAGGTGTGTTTTTTAATAATGGAGGGCAACCAGGACACCGTTCTGCATGGACAAATACAGAAACAAATGCAGCATGTACAAACTTTTTTAAAGATACTTTGCCAGCTTTAGATAGGTCGTTTTTGCGTCCACGTTACCATGGGCATATGTTTTTTCAAGACAATGCAGGGGCACCTATTAGAGCGTATATGAAGAATGGAGGAGAAGCTAAGAGTGTATTAAGCACACTAAATAAATTATACAAAGAATCAATTCAACTGTAATATATAATCTATGTTACCATTAGAAGGAATAACTGTTTTAGAGTTTGCTCAGTTTATGGCAGGTCCTTCAGCAGGATTAAAAATGGCCGATTTAGGGGCTAAAGTTATAAAAATTGAGCGACCAAAAACGGGAGAAGCAGGGAGACAAATTGCACTAAAAAATCTGTTTATAGATGAAAGTAGTATGGTTTTTCATACTGCCAATAGAAATAAACAATCCTATGCAGCAAACTTAAAAGATAAAGAAGATTTAGAAAAGGTAAAGAAATTAATAACCCATGCAGATGTAATGACTCATAATTTTCGCCCAGGAGTAATGGAGAAAATAGGCTTAGATTATGATACAGTACATGCTATTAACCCTAAAATAATATACGGAGTTGTATCTGGTTACGGACCTGTGGGGCCTTGGGCAAAAAAACCAGGACAAGATTTATTAATACAATCTTTATCTGGTTTTGTAAATTTATCGGGAAATAACGAAGATACCCCTACAGCAAGTGGTTTGGCTACTTCAGATATTTTTACAGGAGTGCACTTGGTACAAGGTATTTTAGCAGCACTAATAAGTAGAAATAAAACAAATAAGGGAGCAAAAGTAGAAGTAAGCTTATTAGAATCTACGTTAGATATTCAGTTTGAGTTATTAACTACATATTTAAATGATGGAAATCAACAGCCGAAAAGAGCAGAGAAAGGAAATGCACATGCATATGTAGGAGCACCTTATGGAGTTTACGCAACAAAAGATGGCTATATAGCTATAGCATTAACTCCTTTAGATGCATTAGTAAACGCTATGGGAATTACTTTACCTAGTCAGTTTTTAGATAAAAAAACGTGGTATACAGAAAAAGATGCTATTATGAGTTTTTTACAAGGCTATTTGGTACAAGAAACTACGCAACATTGGCTTGCTATTTTTGAGCCCTTAGATTTTCGTGTAGCAGATGTTTACGATTATAAAACCTTTTTAAACCATGAAGCTTATAAAGTACTTAAAATGGACCAAGAAGTAATAACTTCTGATGGTATTAAAATGAAAACAACACGTTGTCCAATTAGGATTGATGGAGCACGTATTTTTAATGAAAAATCAGCACCAAAAGTGGGAGAAGATAATGTTTTAATTGATAAAGAATTTAATCTAAACTAAGCATGGAAAAACCACTAGAAGGAATATTAGTTATAGATTTTAGTCAGTATTTATCGGGACCCTCAGCAAGTTTACGGTTAGCAGATTTAGGAGCTAGAGTTATTAAGATAGAAAAACCAATAATAGGAGACAGTTGTAGAACGCTTTATTGTTCTAATGTAGTTATGAACGGAGAGTCCTCTATGTTTCATGCCATCAATAGAAATAAGGAGAGTTATGTTGCTGATATGAAATCTCCTGAAGCACGAAAAAAAGTATATAAACTTATAGAAAAGGCAGATGTATTAATACATAATTATAGGCCTGGTGTTGTAGAAAAATTAGGAATAGACCAAAAAACTATTCAATCTATAAATTCTGGAATTATTTATGCAGAATTATCGGGTTATGGGAAAGAAGGCATATGGAAAAACAAGCCTGGATTAGACTTATTAATACAATCTGTATCTGGACTTACACAACTAAATGGTAATGATGGAGCAGGACCTGTACCTATTGGTTTAGCTGTAGTAGATATTTTATCTGGAGCACACTTAACTCAAGGTATATTAGCCTGTTTGTATAGAAAACAAATAAAAGGTATTGGTGGTAGTGTAGCAGTAAGTATGTTAGAATCTGCTTTAGAATATCAGTTTGAATCTGTAACTTGTTTTTTTAGAGACGGAGGAGCACCCACTGTAAGACCAAAAACAAATTCTGCTCATGCATATTTAGGAGCGCCTTATGGTATATATGCCACAAAAAATGGAAATATTGCTTTAGCCATGGGGTCTATTCCGTTTTTAGGGGAGTTGTTAGGTTGTTTAGAATTAACAAATTATCCCGAGCCAGAAAGTTGGTTTACAAAACGAGATGAGATAAAAAATATTTTAGCCAATCATTTAAAACAGAAAGAAACAAAATATTGGTTATCTATTTTGGAACCTGCGGATATTTGGTGTGCAGAGATAATGGATTGGAAAACTTTATTTGATAAAGAAGCATTTAAAATTTTAGAGATGATACAAGAAGTAAACATGAGTGATGGTTATACTTTTAAAACAACTCGTTGTCCAATACAGGTAAATGGTGCATGGTTAACATCTGAAATTGGAACGCCAAAATTAGGAGAGCATACAGAAGCAATTAATCAAGAATTTTATAGTAGTAATTAGGGGTTTATGAGTGATGTATCAACATTTTTAATAGTAAAGAAAGAAAGTAGCGTGGCCACTATTAGTTTAAATAGACCACCTGCTAATAGTTACTATTATGATTTTTTAAAATTAATTAGTAAAACTATAAATAGCCTTAGTGCAGATACTACTATAAAAGTTATATTAATAAATAGTACTTCAGAAAAGTTCTTTTGTGGGGGGGCAGATATAAAAATATTTAGTACCAATACAACAGCGCAGAATACAGAAATGGTAAAAGCAGCTCGCGAGCTTACAAATGCTATAGTTTCTAGTAACAAAATAGTATTAGCGGCCATTAGCGGGCACGTTTTAGGAGGTGGTTTAGAAATGATTATGGCTTGCGATATACGATTAGCTAGTAAAGGAAGTTATTTGGTTGGTTTGCCAGAAGTAAAATTAGGATTAATGCCAGGAAATGGTGGTACTCCTCGTTTAATAGATTTAATTGGGGCAAGTAGGGCTATGGAGCTACTAGTAACAGGAAATAATATTTCTCCACAGAAAGCCTATGATTATGGTTTGTTTAATCAGCTTTATGATCAAGAATCATTTGAGAAAGAGGTTAAGGATTATGTAAATAATTTAGCAAAAGGAGCAGGGGAAGCTATGAGTGCAATTAAAAAGTATGTACAACAACATAAAGGCTTAAAATTGCAGGAATCGTTAGATTTAGAAACAGAATTGGTGAATACTTTGTATGATACTCCTGATGCAAAAGAAGGTTTTACTGCTTTTGTAGAAAAGAGAACACCTAATTATAAATAAGAAATTTAAAAAGTAATATATGAGTCAAGAAATTAAAAATTATGGCTGTTATATAAACGGTGAATGGTTAGATGCTTCAAAAAGAGAAGCGATTGATGTTCAAAACCCAGCAAATAACAAAGTTTTCGCTACCGTAACCGCATGTAATGCAGATGATGTTCAATATGCTTTAGAAACTTCAGAAAAAGCACAATTATCGTGGCAGTTATTACCAGCACAAACTAGGGCAAATTATATTTATGCAATTAGTGATCGCTTAAAATTAGAAAGAGAACACTTTGCTAAGCTTTTAGTTTTGGAGCAAGGAAAAACATATGCAGAAGCTTTAGGAGAGGTAGATGATACTGTTCGTTATATGACCTATGCAGCAGAAGCAGCAAGAAGAATACAAGGAGCAGTTTTTCCATCGGATAATGTAAATGAAAGGCTAACAATATATAAGGTTCCTTACGGGGTTATGGTAGCTTTGTGTGCTTATAATTACCCATTAGCCTTAATAGGTCGTAAATTAGGACCTGCTTTGGCAACAGGAAATACAATTATTATAAAACCACATGAATTAACACCAACTACGGCATCAGAATTTTGTCGTTTAGTAGCAGATGCTGGTTTGCCTAATGGTGTAGTTAATATGGTTGCTACAAAAAGCGCTGCGGCTGCCTCTTTATTAGTAGAAAGTCCTATTACCAAATTAATTAGCTTAACGGGTAGTACAAATGCTGGTAGAGCTATGTACCGTGCAAGTGCAAATAATATTACAGGATTAATTTTAGAATTAGGAGGTAAAGCACCATTTATTGTTTGCGACGATGCTGATATAGATAAAGCGGTAGAATCTGCCGTAATTTCTAGATACGCTAACTGTGGACAGGTATGTATTTGTAATGAAATGGTAATGGTAGATGAGAAGGTGGCAGACGAGTTTACCGATAAATTAATAAAACGAGTACAACAAATAAAAACGGGTAACCCGTTTGACTCTAACACTAATATGGGGCCTAATGTAAGTAGACAAGGTTTGGATAGGGTAGATCAGTTGGTAAAGGATAATATAGCTGAAGGAGCAGAATTGGTTTTAGGAGGTAAGCGACCAGACGGAGAGATGTTTGAAAATGGAAATTGGTACGAGCCAACAGTTTTAACTAATGTTAAAAATGGAGATGCCACTACTAAGCACGAGTTATTTGCGCCTGTATTACCTATAATGAAAGTTTCTGGTTTTGAAGAGGCTATGGCTTATTCTAATGCAAGAGAAGAAGGTTTATCTGCTTATTTGTATACAAACGATTATAAACGACACCAAAAAGCAATAGACCAACTACAGGTGGGAACTATATTTATTAATAAGCATATTGTAGGGTATATACAAGGATATCACTCTGGGCATAAAACTTCTGGAGTAGGTGGTGAAGATGGCGTTTATGGTATAGAAGACCATTTACAAAAAAGAACTATATATATGGACTATTCAGAATAGACAACTGTCAATTAAAATTAAAAGAAAACCTCGGAGGTAAGCTCCGAGGTTTTTTTATAAGTCTTTACGGTAAGTTCTTCGTTTTTTATAAACTTCAGGTTTAAAATGTTTCCAAATTTGCTTAATAGCAATATTTTCTTCTAACTCTGGTGTTCTAAAGCAGTAGTTAACTCCTTTTTCAGTAAAGGTTTTGTAATATTCATAAAACATAACAGCAGTAACTCCTTTATTTTGGTACTCAGGGTGTACACCAATTAAATAGAAAATAACATCTTTACTCTTTTTTCTTGCTTGTAGCATATGGTAAATACCAAAAGGGAACAGTTTTCCTTTCGCTTTATGTAAAGCATCTGCAAAAGAAGGCATAACAATTCCAAAAGCAATTAGTTTATCGTCTTTATCAACAATAAACTTAATATATTCAGGGTTAATAAAACTAATGTATTTCTTCTTAAAATATTCTTTCTGTATGTCTGTTATAGGTACAAAAGAAGCTAAAGAAGCATAAGTTTCGTTAAATAAGTCGAACATTTTATCTGCCAAAGGCATTACCTCTTTTGTTTTTGTAAAATTGATTGGTTTTACACCATATCGTTTTCTTACAAGCGTATTTACTTTCTCAAAAAACTCGGGCTTAGCATTGGCAAAAGGGAATTTATTTTCTTCGTATCCTTTCTCTTTTACAAATCCAAAATTCTCATAATGATTTACGTAGTAAGGGGCATTATACCAAGTTATCATGTTACCTCTATGCTCAAAACCTTCGGTAAGTACGCCTACCTTATCTAAATTAGAAAAGCCTACGGGGCCTTCCATATATTCTAAATTATTTTTTTTTCCAATCTCAGCAACCTTTTCTAGTAAAGCTTTACTAACATTTTCATCATCAATAAAATCGAACCAGCCAAAACGCATTTTTTTTACTTTTTGCTGATTAATTTCAATCCAATTAATCATAGCAGCAACACGGCCAACTATTTCATTTCCTTTATAAGCTAAGAAAAACCAAGCTTCGGCATCTTTAAAAACAGGGTTTTTGTCTTTATTAAATGTTTCTAGCTCATCATTAATAATAGGAGGAACCCAATTAGGGTTGTTTTTATATAGCGAAAAAGGAAATTTAACAAAGGTTTTTAAATCGGATTTTGTAGTAGCTTCTTTAATCGTAATCATAGTGCTTTATTTCTAAGGTCAACAATATTAGTAATATTAACCATAGTATAAAACAAGAAAGAAGATTTAAATTTTTAATTTTTAAAAATCTATAACACCAGTACCTTGTTTACCTTCTTTTTTTACTTTTTTCTTCGCCTTTTTTAGTTGTTTTCTGGTAGGGCCTAAATCAACATCTTCGGCACCATCACCAAAGCTAGATTTTTTCTTTCTTTTTTTCTTTTTCATGCTATTTTTCTTAATAGCAGCACCACCATTTTCATTTGCTTTTTGGTCTTCAATAGCAATTATTTTGTCTTTGTGTTTGTCTATTCTGTAAGAAGCGCCAATAGTTGCAAAAACTCTAGAAGGGGTGTTTTTAGTATTGGTTCCTATATTAAAGTCTACCTGAAAATTTTCATTAAATAAATAAGCCGTTCCTGTTCTAAAAATTAAATCGGAATAACGATCACTTTGTATGCCTTGGTTTTCTATAAAAACACTCCACTTAGGATTTCTTAAAGCATGACTTATAGAAACGATATAACTTTTTTCGGGGAAATCACTTCCTATTCTGTCATAAGCAATATTAGATATTAAAACCATTCTAGGAGTTAATCTACTTTGTGTAGCTATCATTACTCTTGGCGATATAGTTGGGTCTCCTACGAAAAAGGGGTTATCTCCTAAAACAAAATTAGCCCCTGCATATATAGAAATGGCAGGCAAAAGGTTTTTCCATTGAAATTTATGGTTTGCTCTCCAGCTATATAAATTAGGCTTGTTCTTTTCTGGGTTTTTAAAAGGATCAAAGATTAAATATTTTAAACCTAATCTATTTCTAGTAAAATTAAGTTCTTTTACTTTAGAACCATTACCATCTAAAAGAGTGGTACTGTTATTTGTATACGATGCTTCCCAGTTAATTTCTAATTGCTCAAACAATAAACCATATCGTAAAGATACATCTACCCCCATAAGTGTAGCTTCTGTATTTAGTATATCGTGTTTTTGTCTGTCGTAAGCAATACCAAATTCTCCTTGTATTACTCCTTTACCAACGGCATAAGCACTAACTGTTTGTCCTGGTCGGTTAGAATTAATAACATCTGTATATTGAGAAAAGCTTAAAGAAGTGACAAAGAATAGAAGAAAAGGAATTATCGATTTTATATATTTCATAAGTACTAGATTACCCAAAAGTTGCATTTTAGTATTATTTTATGACATTTGCCCTTTATATACAACGTTAGAATTGTATTTTTGATATAAATTTTTTGAAAAGAATATGGTTTTTTTAAAAACGATTTTAATATTACTTTTAGTATATTATTTATTAAAAATACTAATAAAGTATTTTGCTCCTCAATTAATTAAGTATGCTTCTAAAAAAGCAGAAAATCATTTTAAGGAAAAATTCGGTGATTTTTCTAATCAACATACCAATCAACAGTATAATGATGGCGATGTTATTATAGAAGATAAGCCTAATAAAAAAAGAAACTCATCTAAGGTAGTAGGAGACTATATAGATTTTGAGGAAATAGAATAGTAATGATATAATTTTGTTTTAAAACAGCTGATTTATATAGTTGTTTTAAGCTTAATATAGTTTACAATATAACCGTACCATGAAAACCACTATTAAGGCATTATTTAGCCATTTTTTTGTTGTTGTACTTTTCATTATTGCTGCACTGGCATACTTTAGTCCAGTATTACAAGGGAAAAAAATATTTCAGTCAGATATTGCTCAGTACCGAGGAATGGCAAAGGAGCAAACCGATTTTAAGAAAAAAACGGGAGAAGAACCCTACTGGACAAATAGTGCATTCGGTGGTATGCCAACTTACCAATTAGGAGCTAACTATCCGCATAACTATGTAAAAAAGTTAGATAAAATTATTCGTTTTTTACCTAGACCAGCAGATTACTTATTTCTTTATTTTCTTGGATTTTATATTTTATTATGCTGTTTAAAAGTAGATTTTAAATTAGCAGGTATTGGCGCATTAGCTTTTGGTTTTTCTACCTACTTAATTATTATTTTAGGAGTTGGGCATAACGCAAAGGCGCACGCATTGGGATATCTTCCTATGCTTTTAGGAGGTATTATTTTAGTGTTTCGTAAAAAATATATTGGTGGATTTATTTTAACAGCTGTAGCAATGGCTTTAGAAATAGTTGCGAATCATTTTCAAATGACGTACTATTTTATGCTTTTAGTATTAGTATTAGGTATTACGTATTTGGTAGATGCAATACTAAAGAAAACATTAAAACATTATTTTAAATCTGTTGGTTTATTATTATTGGCTGTTCTACTAGGTATAGCAACCAATACCACCAGTTTAATGGCAACCAAAGAATATGCAGATTGGAGCACCAGAGGAAAATCGCAATTAACTATAAAACCAGATGGTTCTCCTAAGCAACAAACAGAAGGTTTAGATAGAGAATATATTACAGGGTGGAGTTATGGCAAAATAGAATCTTTAAACTTATTTATACCAAGATTGTTTGGAGGGTCTAATAAAGAGAATTTAGGTAAAGATTCTAAAGCGTATCAATACCTTACAGAACAAGGAGTTTCTAGGAGTCAGGCACTAGATTTTGCTAGTGAGTTACCATTATATTGGGGGCCACAGCCAGGAACCTCTGCACCAGCTTATGTGGGTGTAGTAGTTTTCTTTTTATTCTTTTTAGGCTTGTTTTTAGTGCCCGGAAAAAATAAATGGTGGTTACTAGGAGGAACTATATTATCATTAATTTTATCTTGGGGAAAGAATTTTAGTCTGCTTACCGATTTTATGATAGACTATTTTCCTTTGTATAATAAATTTAGAGCAGTATCATCTATACAAATTATACTAGAATTGTGTGTGCCAATATTGGCTATACTAGCTTTAATAGAACTTTTTAAAGCGACTACTTCTGCAACTAAAAAAATAAATGCATTAATAATAAGTGTTTCTATAACTATAGGAATATGTATTCTATTATTACTTACTAAAGGTATGTTTTATTTTGAAGGAGCAAATGATGCTACTTATGAGAAATATTTTGGAAAAGAAGTATTAGCTATGATACAGCTAGATAGAGAAAGTGTATATACTAGTGATATTGTACGTTCTCTTATATATATATTAATAGCAGCAACTGTAATATGGTTATTTATAAAGGAAAAAGTAAATAAGAATATAGCAATTATTGGGCTAGGACTTTTAATGGTTACAGATTTGGTAGGAGTAGATTTACGTTATGTTAATAATGATGATTTTGTTTCGCAACGTAGAGTAAATCAGCCTTTTCAAGAATCGGCGGTAGATAAACAAATAAGAAAAGATAAAAGTGTTTTTAGAGTTTTTAACCCTGCCGAAGGTTTAAATGGAGCTAGTACTTCTTATTTTCATAAATCCATAGGAGGTTACCATGCAGCAAAACCTTCGGGAATACAAGATTTGTTCGATTATCATGTGTATGAAAATAATGTAGGGGTTTTAAATATGCTAAATGTAAAGTATGTAATTCAGCAAGATGAAGAAGGAAAACCTTATCCTGCAACTAACCCTAGTGCCAATGGTAATGCTTGGTTTATAACAAATTTAAAACGGGTAGAAAATGCAGATGAAGAAATACTAGCGTTAAAAGATTTAGAAGAGAAAAACGAAGCCGTTGTAAATACTAACAATTTTACTAATCTAACCAGGTTTCAATATCAAAAAGATTCTACAGCAATAATAGCATTAACTGCATATGAACCCAATCATTTAACCTATAAGGCAACAAATGCAAATGAAGGTGTAGCTGTTTTTTCTGAAGTATATTATAAAAATGGATGGAATGCTTACATAGATGGTAAGTTAACAGACCATTTTAAAGTAAATTATGTGTTAAGGGCATTAAATATTCCTGCAGGCACACATACTATAGATTTTAAGTTTGAACCTAAAGTAGTTAAAACAGGGAGCGAAATTTCACTTGCAGCTTCCATATTACTTGGGCTAATAATTTTAGGAGGAATATTAATGTATTTTAGACCTGTTAAAGCAAAAGAAACCGCTTAATGAAAAAGGTACTTATCATTACGTATTATTGGCCACCAGCAGGAGGGCCCGGAGTACAACGATGGTTAAAATTTGTAAAATACCTTAGCGATTTTAATGTAGAGCCTATTGTTTATATTCCTGAGAACCCGGAATATCCTATGTTAGATAATTCTTTGTTAGCAGATATTCCTAAAGATGTAAAAATATATAAGCAGCCAATTTTTGAGCCTTATCGTTTTGCTAGTTTGCTTTCTTCTAAGAAAACAAAGCGAATTAGTTCTGGTATTATAGCAACTAAAGAACAATCATTTATAGAGAAAGTATTATTATGGATTAGGGGAAACTTTTTTATTCCTGATGCCCGTAAGTTTTGGATAAAACCATCGGTTAGATTTCTTTCAGATATACTTGTTAAAGAAAGTATAGATACAATAATAACTACTGGGCCACCACATAGTGTACATTTAATAGGACATCAGCTTAAAGAAAAATTAGGAGTGCAATGGCTGGCAGATTTTAGGGATCCTTGGACATCTATAGGATATCATAAAAAACTAAAGCTAAGTAAAGCATCCGCAAAAAAACATAAAGCCTTAGAGTCGTTGGTATTAAATAATGCAGATAAGCTTATTGTTACAAGTAATACTACAAAAGAGGAATTTAAAATAAGTACTAAAAAACCTATTGCGGTATTAACAAATGGATATGATATTGAAAAAGATGTGGTTACATCTTTAGATGCAAAATTTACAATTTCTCATATAGGTTCTTTATTAACAGGACGTAATCCTAAAAATTTGTGGCAGGTTTTAAAAGAATTGCTACAAGAGAATGATGCTTTTAAAAATAGTCTAAAATTACAGTTTATAGGAGTTGTTAGCGAAGATGTATTAGCAACATTGCACGAGTATAATTTAGATGCTTATATAGAGCTTATAGGCTATGTTTCTCATGAAAAAGCTATTGAGTATCAGCACAGTTCACAGGTTTTACTTTTAGCAGAAATTAATGCAGAAGAAACCAAAGGGATAATACCAGGAAAGTTATTTGAGTATATGAAAGCCAAGCGCCCTATTTTGGGCGTAGGCCCTAAAGATTGGGATGTAGCAGCTATTGTACAAGACGTAAATGCAGGTGCAATTTTTGATTATAGTGCTAAAACTGATATAAAAAATGTACTTTTAGATTGGTTTAAGGCCTATCAAAATAAAGAACTGAGTATTTCTTCAACCAATATAGAAAAGTATAGTAGAAGGGAACTCACCAGACAACTAGCAGCATATATTTAATGGGAATTGTTTTAAAGCAGTCTTTAAAAAACACTTTAGTAACGTATTTAGGCTTTGGAATAGGAGCTATAAATACCTTGTTTTTATACACCCGTTTTTTAACCGACGAATATTATGGCTTGGTAGGAGTTGTACTATCTGCAGCGGCAGTTTTAATGCCAATATTAGCATTTGGAGTACCAAATACTATGATTAAATTTTATAGCGGATATAAAAAAGAATCAAAAGATAAAGATGCTTTTTTAACCCTAATGCTAGTATTACCCTTAATATTAATGTTTCCTATAGCAATAATTTCATATGTTTCTTATGATGTTATAGACAATTTTTTATCTAAAAAAAATCCTATTGTAAAAGGGTATATCTGGTATATTTTCCTTGTTGGTATGGCAATGGCCTATTTTGAAGTGTTTTATGCTTGGGCAAAAGTGCAAATGAAATCGGTCTTTGGAAATTTTATGAAAGAAGTGTTTGTTAGGCTTTGTGTAAGTATATTACTGATACTTGTTTATTTAAAAATTATTTCAGTAGAAGCCTTTTTAAAAGCATTAGTGGTTGTTTATATACTTAGAACTCTTATTATGAAAGTATATGCTTACTATCTAAGAAAGCCTAAACTAAACTTTAAATTTCCAGCAAATACAAAATTAATATTAAGCTATAGTTCATTAATTATATTAGGAGCATCGGCAGCAGCTATATTGTTAGAGGTAGATAAGGTAATGATAAATCAGTATATAAAGATAAAGAATGTAGCCTATTATAGTGTGGCTATCTATATTGCTACCGTTATTGCTGTGCCATCTAGAGCAATGCACCAAATTACCTATCCTTTAACGGGTGAACTTATGAATAGAAAGGATACAACGGCATTAAAACAACTGTACCAAAGAAGTTCACTAACCCTATTTATAATAGCAGGACTTATTTATGTATTAATTATTTTAAACCTAAATGATTTATACACTTTTTTACCAGAAGATTATAGTAAAGGATTTTTAGTAGTACTTTTAATAGGCCTAGCAAAGGTGTTTGATGCTTTGTTAGGGAATGTAAATGCCATATTGTACAATTCCGATTATTATAAAACAGTAATGTTTATGGGAGCTTTTTTGGCTATATGTACTATCTTTTTTAATATGTGGCTAATTCCTAATTACGGACTTACAGGAGCTGCGTATGCTACTTTTTTGGCGATAAGCATTTATAATTTAACAAAAATTGTGTTTGTAAAAATTAAGTTTAATATGTTGCCTTTTACCATAGATGTAGCTAAAGTTCTATTGCTATTGTTAGTTTTAGGAGGAGGGTTTTATTTTTTACAATTACCGTTTCATCCCATATTAAACATTTTAATAAAGAGCCTTTTAATAGTGTTCCTTTTTGTAAGTATTATTTATAGGTTTAAAATATCAGAAGATGTGTATGGAGTGATTTCTAAATATTTTAATAAGGAAAATAAGTAAGTATAATGCAAGAATAAAAAAAACTCCGCAGGAATAAATTCTCTGCGGAGCCTTATACAACTAACCAACCTAAAAACAATCTTTATCTACGGCTTCTGTATGTAGAAGTAGTAGTTTTACTTCTTTGTGGTGTACTAACTGTTCTTTTAGAACTTCTAGTATTACCAGAGCTTCTATAGCTTCTACTTGGAGTAGTAGCTCTTGGTGTAACAGTTCTTTGTGTTCTAGTACTTGTTACAGCTCTATTATTATTATTTCTTACAACAGGTTTTCTATACGTAGTAGTGCTTCTTGTTACAGTAGTACTTCTAGGCGTTCTAGTCACCTCTCTTGTATTTACAGTTCTTTTTGATGGAGATTTAGTATATCTAGTACTTTCTCCTTTACGATAGTTACTATTTTTTATAGTAGAACTTCTGTGATCATTTTTTCTATTGTAATCAGAGCTACGAGTTACAGTTCTGTTATCTCTGTTGTTTTTTGCTCTGTTATAGTTAGATGATCTATAGGTATCTGTTCTATTAGTTCTATAATTAGAATTAGATTTTCTATACCCGTCACTTCTGTTACTTCTATAATTACGAGCTACAGCTCTTCTGTCATTTCTATAAATTTTTTCTCTTTTGTAATTAGATCTATTGTTATAGTTATAACGGTGACCAATTTTAGCATAAGATCTTCTAAAGTTATTTCTATATGGTTTATAATAGCTATAACGTATTGGCGTATAATATCTTCTGTAAGGTCTGTAGTTTACTAAACATAGGTTTACTGCAGGTCTTGCAAAATACCTATGAAAAGGTCTGTACACATAACGTCTGTTAAAATCATTTATGTATCCATTACAGTGGCTGTAAACCCCTCTGTTATAATATACATTTAAACCACCTACACGACTTACTCTGTTGTTTAAATAGCGTACATCTATATTACCTATTGTTGCAACACGACCGTAGTAATCGTAAAAAACAGGAACATTTTCTACTTGTATTACCGCTCCGTAATCATCATACTGTACATAAGCGTTATAATCGTATCCAGAATTATAAGTAATACTTACATTATTAAAATTAGCATTAGCACTAAATCTTGCTCTGTTATCTATATAAAAATCAAATTCACCATCTGGGTAAACTGAAAACGTAATGCCGTTTTCTACAAAAATAAATGAGTTATTGTAGTTATAAGCATTGCGGATTGCAACCTTATCATCTACTGTATTAGCGATAGTACTCTGAGCACCAAAAACAAGGGCTATAAAAAGGAGTATTAAATTTTTCATGATATAAGGTTTTAAAAATTATCAAGTGGAAATAGTCACACTTGCAAAGTATATTACAAACAGCGTGCCAAAAAAATAAAACTACTGATTATTAGGTGTTTAAGATATTTTGTTTTTTCTATTTTTTTATTTTAGGGTATAAAACTTCTATTTTAAGAGTGTTTTTTTCATAGTTTTTGTCTAATAGCTTATTTATTGGTTTATTTTTAAGATATAATAAGGAGAAATTAATATCGTACAATATAAAAGTGGTAAGTATTAAAAGAACAGATTCTAGTGATACCGATTTTCAAAAATTGGTTAAAGAATTAGACTTGGATTTAGGAGTATATTATAAAGAGGAAACTTCTTTTTATGTAGAACTAAATGCTATTGATAAAATAAAACATACTGTTATTGTTTATGATGAAGAGCAAAACCCAGTTGGCTGTGGAGGAATTAAAGAATATTCTCCTGTAGCAGTAGAAATTAAAAGAATGTATGTTTTGCCAAATTACAGAGGAAAAGGAATGGCAACATTGGTGTTAAATGAATTAGAAAATTGGGCTAAAGAACTTAATTTTAAAAAATGTATCCTAGAAACACTTAAAGAGAAACCATATGCTATTAGATTTTATAAAAAGAATAATTATAAGACGATTCCCAATTTTGGAGAATATATAAAAGCAGAAAATAGTATCTGTTTTCTGAAAGAACTAAATTTAAGCTGAGTATTAAAAGACGTAATTTTAGATTAAAAACTAATGCCAAAAATTAAATTAAAAACAATTATAAATGCCGATAGGAAAATTGTATTTGATTTATCTAGAAGTATTGATTTACACAAAATATCTACTGAACATACCGATGAAGAAGCTATAGGTGGTATTACAAGCGGTTTAATAGGACTAAACCAATCTGTAACTTGGAAAGCCAAACACTTTGGATTTTACCAGGTATTAACTTCTAAAATTACAGTGTACGATGCTCCTAATTATTTTGTAGATGAGATGCTTAGTGGTGCTTTTAAAAGATTTAAGCATCAGCATATTTTTAATAGTGTAGGCGCAACTACAGAAATGATAGATGTATTTGATTATGAGTCTCCTTATGGTATTTTTGGTAGATTAGCTGATACATTATTTCTTAAAAAATACATGAAAAATCTACTAGAGAAAAGAAATAAAACAATTAAAGATTATGCCGAATCTAATAAATGGATACCTTTATTAGCAATAAATAATAATTTAAAATGAAACGATTTTTTAAATTTTTAAAAGGGCTAGGTATTTTTTTAGCTTTACTAGTAATCTTACTTTACATTTTTGATTATGAATATATTTTACGAGGAGTTCGTATTGTATATTTAACAGGACATAAAACAGCTTATATAGACGACACACCACATTTTGATACACGAATTATAGAAAATGGCAATGTGCAAGAGTGGGAAAACCACTCGGATTATAATAAAGCAGCTCCCACTAAAAAATTAAATGCTGTAAATAAAGATTTGGGTACTGTAGCTTTTCTTATTATAAAGGATAATAAAATATGGTATGAGAATTATGCGGAGGGGTATAGTGCGCAGAGCGAAACAAATTCCTTTTCCATGGCAAAGAGTATTACTACAGCATTACTTTTTAAAGCCATTGGTGATGGTTATGTAGAAAGTTTAGATACACCTGTTATTAATTTTTTACCTGAGATAGGAGGGGAATATGCTGCTAACTTAACGGTAGGCGATTTATCTTCAATGGCATCGAGTTTAAATTGGGTAGAAAGTTATTCTAGTCCATTTTCATTAACAGCAAGAGCTAATTATGCCTATAATATTAGGCAAACAATACTAGGTTTACAAGTAGTAGAAAAACCAGGAACATCGTATAAATATTTAAGTGGAGCTACACAATTATTAGGTCTGGTAATAGAAAAAGCTACTAAAAAAACACTAACAAACTATTTAAGTGAAAGTTTTTGGAAACCAATGGGGATGAACCAAAACGCGCAATGGCAGTTAGATAGTGAGGAAAGCGGAATGGAAAAAGCTTTTTGTTGTATCGCCAGTAATGCTAGAGATTTTGCAAAGTTTGGTCGTTTATGGTCTCAGAATGGAAATTGGAATGGAGAACAAATAATACCTAAAGAATTAGCTGTACTAGCTCAAAAACCACGGTTTATAGAGTCTGCTAATTATGGTTATGGATTGTGGTTAGAGACCTATAAAGGCAAAAAAATAAGCTATATGCGTGGTATACTAGGGCAATATGTAATTAGTATACCAGAAGATAATATTATTATTGTTCGTTTAGGTCACCATAGAGGTAGAGCAAAAAACGGAAGTTTACATGCAGAGGATTTTTATAGTTATATAGATGAAAGTTATAAGATGCTTAGCAATTAAATTTTTTTAATTTTCATTAAATACTTTTCTTTGAGATATTAATTTACTTTAATGAAGAATTTAGTAACCTGTAAAAATTGCGAGGAGCAATTTAAAGAAAATTTTAAATTTTGTCCTTTTTGCGGGCAACAAGCCATAGAAAAATTAACAGTAGGCATTTTATTTTACAATACATTAAGCAATTATTTATCTTTTGATGCTCGTTTTTTTAGGAGTTTAATTCCTTTATTATTTAAGCCTGGTTATTTAGCTTCTAAATTTATTAGCGGAAAACGTATGCTGTACCTACACCCAGCAAAAATGTATTTATTTAGTACGGTTGTATTTTTCTTTTTGTTTTCTTTTATTCAGAAAAAACATGTTTTTGGATTAAACAAAGCTATAGAAAAAGGTAGTAGTGCAGTATTAAATATTGATGATGTAAGAGAGCAAGCAATTAAAGACTCAATTACACATGTTAATTATCAAAATAATTTAAAACAACAGAAATATATTCCGAATGTTATAAAAAAGAAAATGGATTCTATGGCTAATCCTGCAAATACAAATAAAGAACTACTAAAAATGAATTATGTTGTAAAAGAAATAGATTCATTAATTGCTATAAATGCTGATGAGGAAGTTATTTATAAAGTAATGGGAAAGGAAGGCGATGGGTGGTTTGAAAAACGTTTTTATCGTCAATCTCTAAG
The DNA here is from genome assembly GCA_947492955.1 of uncultured Cellulophaga sp. Classification (GTDB taxonomy): domain Bacteria; phylum Bacteroidota; class Bacteroidia; order Flavobacteriales; family Flavobacteriaceae; genus Cellulophaga. Next base: position 140,807 of record CANLOV010000004.1, read on the forward strand.
GTTGTATAAATCTAAACAAGGAGGAAGTATTCTACAAACTTTTTATAATGAAATACCAATTGCATTATTTTTCTTATTACCAATATTTGCTCTGATTATAAATATGCTATTTAAGAAAAAAGGCGGTTATGCGCATCATTTAGTATTTAGTTTTTACTTTTTTGCATTTGTTTTTTTAGTTTTCAGTTTTGTTATTGGAACTAATTTTATTTGGAATGTGCCTAATTGGATAGATTGGGTATTAGTATTATCTACTTTTATATATTTTATAATTTCATTAAATAAATTTTATAAAGAGAGTAAATTTAGAACTTTTTACAAGGCATGTATAACTGGTTTTGTGTTTTCAGCGCTTATAATTCCAATGGCTATTGTTACTATGGTAGTATTTTCGTTTTTATTTTATTAATGGCAGTATGATATAATAGTATATAAAAGCGAGGTTTGCAATAGAATTAACCTCGCTTTTTTTGTATTCTTTTATAGCTTTTCCTTTAAATATTTAGCAGTATAAGATTTTTTATCCTTAACAATATCTTCAGGAATACCCTGTACCATTAATTGCCCACCATTAGTACCTCCTTCTTGTCCTAAATCAATAATATAATCGGCACATTTAATAAGGTCTATATTATGTTCTATTACAACAATAGAATGTCCTTTGTCTATTAAAGCATCAAAAGATTTCAGTAACTTTTTAATGTCATGAAAATGTAAGCCCGTAGTAGGCTCATCAAAAATAAATAAGGCTTTATCTTTAGTACTACCTTTAACTAGGAATGATGCTAGTTTTATACGTTGTGCTTCACCTCCAGAAAGGGTAGAAGAAGACTGTCCAAGAGTTACATAACCCAAGCCAACATTTTGTAATGGTTTTAGTTTTGTTTTAATCTTAGTTTGTTCGTGTGCATCAAAAAAGGTAATGGCATCATCAATCGTCATATTTAAAATATCGTCTATAGAAGCGTTTCCAAATTTAACTTCTAAAACTTCTTTTTTAAATCGTTTTCCTTTACAAGTATCGCATTCTAAATGCACATCTGCCATAAATTGCATTTCTACTGTAATTTCTCCTTCTCCTTTACATTTTTCACATCTACCACCATCTACATTAAAAGAAAAATGTTTGGGCTTATAGCCTCTTAATTTACTTAGTTTCTGAGATGAAAATAAAGTTCTAATATCATCATAAGCTTTTATATAAGTAACCGGATTAGATCTAGAAGAACGCCCTATTGGGTTTTGATCAACAAATTCTACATTTTTTATAGTCTTGTATTTGCCTTCTACTGCCGTAAACTGACCTGCTTTTTCGCCATAACCTCCTGTTTCTTTTAATACAATAGGGTAGAGTAGTTTTTTCACTAAAGTACTTTTGCCACTACCAGAAACTCCAGTAATTACCGTTAATACGTTTAAAGGAAAAGTAACATCTATATTTTTTAGGTTATTTTCTCTAGCACCCTTTATTTCTATATAATTGGTATAAGGTCTACGTTTTTTAGGTGTCGCTATTTCCATAGCACCGTTTAAATAGCTAGCAGTAAGCGATGACGATTTTAACACGTCTTTCAAAGTACCATTGGCAACTACATTACCACCATGCGTACCAGCTTCAGGGCCTATATCTATTACTTGGTCGGCAGCTTTCATAATATCTTCATCGTGTTCTACCACAATTACGGTATTGCCTATATCTCTAAGCGATTTTAATACTTCTATTAAATTTTCAGTATCCTTTGGGTGTAAGCCAATACTAGGTTCATCTAAAATATACATAGAACCCACTAAACTACTACCTAAAGACGTGGCTAAATTTATTCGTTGACTTTCACCACCCGATAAAGTATTAGATTTTCTGTTTAAGGTTAAGTAGTTTAAGCCTACTTTATGTAAAAATCCAAGTCTACTATTAATTTCTACCAATAGGCGAGAGGCTATCTTATTATCGTGCTCCGATAAGCTTATATTTTTAAAAAACGGAATTAATTCTCCTATAGGTAATTCTACTAAATCTGAAATAGATTTACCTGCTATTTGTACATAGTTAGTTTCTTTACGTAAGCGTTTACCATGGCAGCTATTACATTTTGTTTTTCCTCGGTATCGAGAAAGCATTACTCTGTTCTGTATTTTATAACTTTTGTCTTCTAATTTTTTAAAGAAGTCGTTTATACCCATAAAATGGGAATTACCATCCCAAATTAATTGTTTTTGTTCTTCAGTAAGCTCAAACCATGGTTTATGAATAGGGAAATCAAATTTATAAGCAACATTTACCAAATCGTCTCGGTATTGTCCCATACTTTCTCCGCGCCAAGGGAAAATAGCATTCTCAAAAACAGATAAAGCAGTATTAGGTATTACTAAATCTTTATCTATACCAATAACTTCTCCATATCCTTCACAATTACTACAGGCTCCAAACGGGTTATTAAAACTAAATAGATGTACATTAGGTTCTAAAAACTTTATGCCATCTAGTTCAAACTTATTACTAAAAGTAGTTTGTTGTTTTGTAGCTAGTTCTTCAATAATACAATTTCCATCTCCTTCAAAAAAAGCGGTATCAACAGCATTGGCTAATCGGTTATAAAAATCTTCATCGTTTTTAGTAATTACCCTATCAACCACTAAATCAAAATTTCTGTCGATATCTGTTATACTATCATCAATACGTAGAATTTCACCTTTATATTTAATTCTTGCGTATCCTTGCTTTCCAAATAATTGTAAAGATTTTAAAGGGTCTCTATCTTCTTTAATAGATATAGGAGCTAACAATAGTAGCTTGGTGCCTTCTTCAAAAGTTTTTATATAATTAATAACATCGGTAACGGTATGCTTTTTTACTTCATTATTAGAAACAGGAGAAAAGGTTTTTCCTATTCTGGCATATAGTAACTTTAAATAATCATAGATTTCTGTAGTAGTACCCACCGTTGATCTGGGATTAGTAGAGTTTACTTTTTGTTCTATAGCAATAGCTGGTGCTATTCCTTTTATATAGTCTACTTTTGGTTTGTGTAACTTACCTAAAAACTGCCTTGCATAAGAAGAAAGGCTCTCTACGTACCTGCGTTGTCCTTCTGCATATAAAGTATCAAAAGCTAAACTAGACTTACCAGAACCCGATAATCCGGTGATTACAACTAACTTATTTCTAGGAATTACTACATCTATATTTTTTAGATTGTGTAACTTAGCTCCTTTGATGATAATATTTTCTTTTGGATTTACGTCTAATATACCTGCCATGCTCGTATTTAATAGGGTAAAGATACAATATGAATCATTTAATAACTAGTATTGCTAGTTTAACATCATAAATAATGCAGATCACAACAATGTTTTTTTTTAACTTTATGTTTCATATATATTTGAAGTGTAATTAAAACTGAATAGGCCTATACAGAAAAATTACTTTTTTATAATTAAACCGAATAACATTAGAGTGCTACACTAGCAATAGTAGCTATTGCCTTAGTACTCCAATTTTAACCAAATAAAAAGTAATCTGTAATGGAAGTACAAATTGAAGACTCAGTATTAGTTAAAAACTATATTAACGGAGATGAGAAAGCTCTAGAAGTTTTAATTAATAGACACAACCAAAGAATTAGTAGCTTTATTTATTCTAAAGTATTAAATAGAGATGTTACCGAAGATATTTTCCAAGACACATTTATAAAAGTAATTAGAACTTTAAAAAGAGGTTCTTATAGCGAAGAAGGTAAATTTTTACCATGGGTAATGCGTATTGCTCATAACTTAATTATAGATTACTTTAGAAAAAACAAAAGAATGCCTATGTTCGAGGGCAGCGATGATTTTAATATTTTTTCTGTTATAGGTGATGATAAGCTAAATGCAGAGAAACAAATTATAAAAGACCAAATAGATTCTGATTTAAGAATATTGGTAGAAGAATTACCAGACGATCAAAAAGAAGTACTATTAATGCGTATTTATAAGGACATGAGTTTTAAAGAAATCTCAGAAAATACGGGGGTTAGCATTAATACAGCATTAGGTAGAATGCGTTATGCACTTATTAATATGCGTAAAATCATCGAAAAAAATAATATCGTTTTAACGAATTAATTCATACGTAGGTCGAATCCAACAATATTTCCATTTTAGTAGCGTTATCTTAACATAACAAACTATTATTATATGGAAAAAATTTACTCTGAGAATCGAAACAAATGTAGACTAGCTAAGTCTAGCAAAGGGACAGTTCAGTTTTTATTGAATTATTCCAAATCCTTACAGGTTATAAATTATAAACAAATTAAGTTTGAAAACAACTTGAATTAAAAATATATGAAAAAGACTCGTTATCGAGTCTTTTTTGTTTTATAATAATCTTCTATAACGGTTTTTCTACCTATTGTTTTAGTAATAATATCGTTTTCTAAATTCCAACCACGCGCTGGTGAGTATTCACGACCATACCATATAATTTGTAAATGAAGGTCGTTCCATAATTCTTTAGGAAAAATTCGTTTGGCATCTTTTTCTGTTTGTGCCACATTTTTTCCGTTGGTAAGCCCCCACCTATACATTAATCTATGAATATGAGTATCTACAGGAAAAGCAGGTATGCCAAATGCTTGTGATACTACTACACTAGCTGTTTTATGTCCAACAGCAGGTAATTCTTCTAAAAGTTCTATTTCTTTAGGTACTTCCCCATTATATTTATCTATTAAAATATGCGATAAACCATGAATTCCTTTGGATTTCATAGGAGAAAGCCCGCAAGGTCTAATAATTTCTTTAATTTCTTCTACAGACATTTTAATCATATCAAAAGGATTATCTGCTTTTGCAAATAAGATGGGCGTAATCTGGTTTACACGAACATCTGTACATTGTGCAGATAATAATACCGCCACCAATAGGGTATATGGGTCTTTATGGTCTAACGGAACAGGTATGGTAGGATATAGTTCTTGTAAGGTATTAATTGTAAAAGCTATCTTTTCTGCTTTCGTCATTTTTTGTTTAGTTTTACACCTATTATAAATTAAAATAGGCTAATTATACTCGTTCATTTCATTCCATACTTTCTTACTCATATTTTTCGTAGCGCTGCTATGAAAAATAATCATAGCGTTGTATACAATGAAAGCAACTTCGGATTTTTTAACCCATTTTAACTTATAATAGGTGTTATATTAAAATTGCAAAGAACGAATTTAATTAAAAATTGACTATGAACACATTAAAAGAAGGAGATAAGGTACCTGCATTTTCTGTAAAAGACCAAGACGGAAATATTATTAATTTGACAGATTATAGTGGTAAAAAGCTAATTGTTTTCTTTTACCCTAAAGCAAGTACACCAGGTTGCACAGCTGAAGCATGTAATTTAAGAGATAATTATACTGAATTACAAGCACAAGGTTACGAATTGTTAGGTGTTAGTGCCGATTCTGAAAAAAGGCAAACAAATTTTAGAAATAAGTATGAATTTCCTTATCCTTTATTAGCAGACGAAGACCATACTGTTATAAATACGTTTGGTGTTTGGGGACCAAAAAAGTTTATGGGTAAAGAATACGATGGTATTCATAGAAAAACCTTCGTTATTAATGAAGAAGGTGTAGTAACAAAAGTTATAGATAAAGTAAAAACAAAAGACCATGCAGCACAATTGTTAGCATAATTTGTCTTATAAAGAAAAAGCAGCAATATTTATAATTATAAATATTACTGCTTTTATATTTTTGTAGGCTTTTTTACTTATTAGCTTCTAGTAACTGGGTAACTAAAGTTTTTAATTTTTCAATTTCTTTTTCCTGTTTTTCTAATTTAGAATCTTGCTTTGCTATTCGCTTTTCTTGATCTATAGTATACAATGTTAACTCTTCTATTTTTTGTAGTAATTTGGCATCCATTTCACCTAAAAATATACCATTTTTTGCTACTGCTGCAGCACTAGGGATATCTTTTAAATGTCCTTTTTCTCTTATATGCTCTTCAACTTCTGTTAGTGTAGGTAATTTATAATCGTCATAAAAAACAAAATCTGACCAGTTATTGTATAAAGCAACTTTTACTTCTGTTGCTGCAATTTTTCCATTTACACCTAATTTAAAGCCTTTGGTGTTTGTTATTCCTATTCCTACATCACCTGTTCCAGATTCTACATTAACTCTAACTTCTCCATCGGTTCTAATAACGGCATCTCCTTGTTGTGAACCTATCTCTAAAACTTTATTACTTTTATCTCGATATCTTAGTAAAGTACCATTCTGATTTGAATGTATATAACCTGCTTCGTATGTACTTGTATTATAAATATGAAGTTTTTTTAGTGGATTAGTTGTTCCAATACCTACATTACCATTTGTATAGCTTATATTATTATCAGATTGTTCCCATTTACTACTTTCATTTGTTGGTTCTTGGCTATTTGTATTCTCAGTGAGTGTAACTTTTAGTTCATAAATACTATTAAATTCATTAATATTATTACCTTGACATATGAGTCTTATATGTTTAGCATTTTGAGTTGGAAAAGAAAAAGCTTCTAATTCAGAATTTGAAAAACCTTTTGTGCTAATAAATTTACCGCCAACAGCTGTCCAAGCAATGGAATCATTAGATATTTCTAAATTGAATTCAGATTCTCTAGCATTACTAGCATAAAAAGCAATTTTTAAACCATTAAAGGTTATATTTTCATTAAAACTATAGGTGATTTTTTTACCTTTTCCATTAGATAGCCAACGGGTATTAATTTTTTCATCTATTGACATGTAAGGTGAGGTGTTTTCTAATGATGAGTCCGCACCAGCCCTATCTGGTATAACATCTTGACCGAAAGAAAAAAATGTTGATAAAAAGAATGATAAAAGTGTAATTAAATTAGCTTTCATTTGGTTTTGGTTTTTTTTTGTTAACATTGATGTAAGACAAATCTAATAAAAATAGTATAAAATAAAGTTTTTTTATAAGAAAAAGCATGTCAAAAAGAATTACTTTAATTAAACATTATTAAATGTTTAAATCTAAATTAAAAAAGGCTTTTTGTATAGTTAGCTATACTAAAATAGTTCCATAACAAGCAAATATATATTGGAACAATAACTATAATTTATATAGCCCTATTTTTGATACAGTAATTATATTAATTAATATAGATAATATGAGAAATAGAATAGATGTATTAAAACTAATACAGGTTATTCTTATTTGTGTACAATATAGTTTTTCTCAAAGTTCGCAAAATAAAGATACTTTGTATTTTGATAGTAATTGGAAAGTAACAACAAAAGAAAATCATGAGTTTTATAGACCATTACCCCTAAATAAAATAGGAGATTTATCATTAATTGTAGATTTTTATAAAAATGGAAATATGCAAATGCAAGGTTATGCCTATACAGATAGTTTAGCTGTATTAGCAGGAGATGTATATTGGTATGATATTAATGGTTTTGATACTACTTATGAACAATACATAAACTATACAAATAATGCATTAAAGTATTATTATAAGAATGGGGTTGTTTGGAAAACAGTTAATTATAAAAATAATGTAAAAGAAGGTAAAATTAAGATTTTCAATGATAAAGGAAATTTTGTTAGTACAGAAACGTATAATAATGGTTTAATAGCAGGGAATACTGTAGGTAAATTTCATAAAAGAAATTATTCTGCCAAGCATGATAAAGCTAAAACGTTTAATAAAAAAGTACCTCAATTACAGACTTTTACAAAAGTTTTGTATTGGATGCATACAGGCAATGTAGCAAAAAATACAAAATATATAGAGCATACAATTTCTGAAGAACGTTCTTATGATCAAAACGGAGAAAAAATACAACATCTTTATAAAAAAGATTTTATGGAGAATGAGTATATAAATGGTACTTATTATACTTTAAAAACAAAAAATGGATTGGCGGTTGCCATAGATTCTGTTGAAAATTATAATATCAAAAGTAAAATTGTAGACCTTAAAAATATAAGCTATGTAGGAGCAGGTGAGGGTGGTGAATTAAATTTTTATAAAAAAATTACAACAGATGATTATTTAGAAATAGATTATGAATTGTTGTATGATGAAACAATTCCGTCAAAATCGTTTAGAATACTTGGAAAAGGAAATGAAAGATACTCTGTTAAAGAAATAAAAAAATACTCGGATAAAACTATTAATATAAGTGATATAAAAACACAATCTGTAGAGGATTTTCTTAAAACAATTAAAAGTAAAGAGTGGAGGGCTAGTTATATAGAACCTAATAACTATTCAGACGAAACAACTAAACATAAAGTTATTTTTAAACAATTTAATTCAGAATTATTTGCTTCTTTAGATGTAAGTTTTACAGATATTAATAATGGTGGTTTTGGATCTTATTATAAGAAAGCCGATGATGATGTAAAAAAATGGCGTTTAAATGATTTAGAGTTTTTTACAATTAATATTGTTTTACTTAATGGAAACAAACCTATACTTATTTTAAGTGAAGGAGCTAGTATAGAATATTACATTATTCCAACAAATAAAGAAGGCTTATTAATAAATTATAAAAAGAAAAATGCTGTAGAACAAAACAGTTCTAATTTAAGAGATAGTGTTTTTAAAGAACTTATGTTAGGTAGTAATTCCAATAAATTTTACCGTATAAATTCTAAAAATGGAAAAAAGTATATAGCTAATTCTTTTAATGAGACTGTTGTAAACAAAGCATATGACAGTATACAAAGGACTGGGCAGTATATTATAGGTAGAAACAAAAAGAATGTAGATGTATACAATTTAAAATTAAATAAAATACCAGTTAAAAATATACGAGAAGCTTATTACGATAGAGGTAATTTACAAATACTTGCTAATAATAATGTAAAGTATATAGATGCTTTGGGGAAAGAAACAAATAGGCAGCACATATCATATTCATTTTGTGGCACTGTACAATCAACAGATTTTGAAATTATAAAGTCAGATAAAAATAAAAACCTTAATGCTATTATAATATATAAGGGAGGGCCAGCATCTCATGCACAGTTTACTAGCGTATTACTTCTTAAAAACTTAGGTGTAGAATATAATTTAACGTTTTTGAATAAAACTAAAATAGAAGGTTATGATGGCAATAGTAATTTTGTAGAGGGCTATGTAAATAGAACAAATTTTCTTGTTGTTGATAAAGATAAAAAATTTGGTTTGTATACCTATAATCCTAATATTGAATTTAATACAGAAGATAATTCCAAAAATGAGCAAAAAAGGAATGAAAAAGGGTTGTTAGAGCCTATCGATATTAATATTAACAAACAAAGTTACGGCAGCACTTTAGCGGAAGAACTTTTACCTGTAATCTATGATGAAATAGAATTGCGAGAACCACTAATTATTGTAAGAAAAGATAAAAAATATGGTATATACCCTTTAAAAAACGGATTAAAATATAAAAGCTTAGGTAAAGTAATTGCTAACTTTATTAGTTATGAAACTATTGCAGGGGAAAAAGGGTGGATAGATGTAAATACGCTTAAAGAATATCCAAATATAAAATACTAGTATTTATAATGAATTTATTAAAAATAGTATTCAAAATTTGTATTATATTTTTTATTGTTGTCTTTGTATTACCAAATAGTTCTCATATTTATAAAAATATATCTATTAGTTTTACTAGGTTACCTAAAGAGTATAACGACTATAGTTTTGTGGTAAAGCTAGACAGTTTATTTTTAAATTCTAACCTTAAATTAAAAGTATTTAAAAGTATTTATCAAGAAAATCTTACCAAATTAAATGATAGTATAAATTATTTAAGAATAAATAAGCTAGATAGCACAACAGTTACGTGGTATAAAATTAACAATTTTGGAAAAATAGTAGATTCTATATCTTCTTATAATGAATATATGCATAACGTAGATTCTTATTTGGTAAATACCCAAAAGAATTATTTTTTATCGTGGTTAAGAGATGGAGATACCTTAAAAAAACCTGTAACTCTCTTAAATAAAGGTGAAATTTTAAGAGAAGACGAGGCTAATGAATACTTTAAAGACATTCAATTTGGAACACACGAATATATTTATCAATCAAACTCAGATGAACCAATAGTAAAAGTTATATTTTATAAAAACAACATGTTTTATCAATGTTTTACCACAGAAAAAACTAGAGTGCCCTACAAAGATTTTCCTAACTATAAAGATTATGCTAAACTTACCAATTTTGGGAAATTTTTATATTATCATAAGACAGATTGGAATGGTCATTGGTTTCCAAATATTGGACTCTATTTAAATGGAAGAAGACCAGAGCATTGGGATGGCTACGCATATTTAGACTTAAATATTATGAATGAAACGTTTAAGGTTAAAGATTACTGTAGTTTAAATGAAGGTGATATTATTTCTAATGCACACCAAGGTTTTAGTATGTATGAAAATCCAAATAAAAAGTATTATTTTTTGTTAAATGAGTCTAATCATTCTGTAAATACTTATTATTTGCTTTCTAAGTAATCTAAATAATAAGAAAAAAACCGTATTTAAACTCTAAAGTTCCTTTACGGGTAATTTCTCTTTATAATTATTAAGGTTGTTTTTATACGTTCTCTTTTTGCGTTATTTTACGTATGAAAAGTTTTTTCTCTTTTATAATATCAGCAATACCTTCTGGTAATTCATCTTCCCATCCTTTTTCATTGTTAATCATTTTTTTAAGAACATTTCTAGAGAAGATATGTAATATTTCTGGGTCGTAATCAAAAATATCCATTACTTTACTGTTGTATTTAAAGAATTTATATAACTCTTTCATTCTTGGGTGTACTTGCACATTATTGCTAGTCATTACTTGCCCAGTTTCCTCATTCTTCATAGGGTACAAGTAAACTTTTAAATTTTTATAGAATAATTTACCAAAAGCTTCTAGAATACCACCACTTAAATGGTTGTAATATTTTTCATCAAAAATATCTACAAGATTATTAACCCCCATGGTAAGTCCAATTCTAGCTTTGGTATATTCATGAAAGTATTCTACTAATTTATAATATTCTCTAAACTTAGAAATCATTACCGTGTGTCCCAAAGAGCAAAGTAATTCTGCTCTATCCATAAAGTCCTGTTCATCAATTTCTCCAGAAGCTTTAAGGTTAGATAGGGTAATTTCAAAAATTACAATATTATTATCTTCTACCGTTTGGTCTCTTACAAACATATCGTGAGACTTCTCAAACATGTCCATATTCACTTTGGTAACAGGTCTAAAACTACCACGTAATGCTAGTATGTTTTTCTTATAAAGAACAGTAGCTGGTAATAAATTGTTTCCATCTGGTCCAAACATAACGGCATCGGTCATATCATTTTTAATAAGCTGTAAGCTCATTAAACGATTATCTACCTCTTTAAAATTAGGGCCAGAGAAGTTTACCATATCAATTTCTATGGTGTCTTTATCTATATGATCGTAAAGGTATTTTAATAATTTTCTAGGCTTATGGTATTTGTAAAAAGCACCATAAATAAGATTTACTCCTATAATACCTAGCGTTTCTTGTTGTAAACGAGCCTCGGTTTGTTTAAAACGAATATGCAAAACAATTTCATCATATTCTTTTTGGTTAGGGTCTAATTGGTAACGAATACCTACCCAGCCATGGCCTTTGTATTTTTTTGCAAAATCTATAGTTGCTACAGTATTTGCAAAACAGAAAAATAATTTATCAGGATTTTTTTCTCTACTAATGCGCTCTTCCATAAGTCGCATCTCATGATCTAGCATTTTCTTTAATCGCGGTTGCGATACATACCTTCCTTTATCTTCTGTGCCATAAATAGCATCACTAAAACTTTTATCATAAGCACTCATTGCTTTTGCAATAGTTCCAGAAGCACCACCAGCTCTAAAAAAATGCCTGGCTGTTTCTTGTCCGGCTCCAATCTCGGCAAAAGTACCGTAGATATCTGGGTTTAAATTTATTCTAAGAGTCTTAGCTTTGGTCGATGGAATATTTTCAAATGCAGAATCTTTTTTTAAAACTGATGCCATATTTATGATAATTTGCTTTTCACAAAGTTAATAAGATTGGCGTATCATTTAAATAAATAAGTTATAAATTTGAATTAAATAGATTATAGGTTGAAAATTACTTTTTTAGGAACAGGAACATCTCAGGGAATACCCGTTATTGGCAGTGATCATCCTGTTTGTCTTAGCACTAATACAAAAGATAAAAGGTTACGGGTTTCTGTTTTAATCTCTTGGGATAATTATAATTATGTAATAGACTGTGGACCAGATTTTAGGCAGCAAATGCTAACTAATAATGTTACTAGCTTAGACGGTATTTTATTTACTCATGAGCACTCTGATCATACTTCTGGTTTAGATGATATAAGACCTTTTTTCTTTAGACAAGGAGATATTCCTATTTATGCACATAAAAATGTGGTAGATTCTTTAAAAAGAAGGTTCGATTATATTTTTACAGAAGAAAACAAATATCCAGGAGCACCTACAGTTGCTATTAATTATATAGAAAATAATGAACCTTTTCAGATTTCAGATACAGAAGTAGTCCCAATAAAAGCTTTCCATGCGTCTTTAGAAATTTTTGGTTTTAGAGTTAAAGATTTTGTGTATTTAACCGATGTAAAAACAGTGCCAGAAGAAGAATTAATAAAGCTAAAAGGGGTAAAAGTATTGGTGGTAAATGCTTTAAGAGAAGCACCACACCATTCGCATTTTAACTTGGAAGAAGCTTTAGCTTTTGTAGCAAAAGTAAAACCGCAAAAAGCATATTTTACACATATAAGTCATTTATTAGGTTTTCATGACGAAGTAGAAGCTAAATTACCTAAAAACGTACATTTGGCATACGATAATTTAGTGTTAGAACTATAAAATCTTATTCAAAAAAAAGTAAACATAAACAGGCTCTTTAAGTAAAATACATAACAACTTATACCGTTAAAGAATAATATAAAATAATAGATTTATTAAAATGAAGAAAAATATATTTTTATACCTATTTGTTTTTGCAGCATTAATAGCATTATATCAGTTTGTGAGTGCCAATAAAATGGTAAATGTTACTAATGAGAAGTTTCATAAGTACGAGGAGGATAAAAAAATGCTTAGTGACTCCATCCAAGGCTTACAATTAAAAGTATTAGATATGCAGTATTTTTCATTAGAAAATAATGATGATGCCTTGGCGTATTATGATCATTTAAAAATTAAGAACCCAGCACTTTATATATCGGATAAGTTGTTAGAAACTAATGAAAAAAAAGGAGATAATCCTTTAATTCCGTATGAAGGAATGGATAGCGATTTTAAGATAAATAAGATTAAAATTTTAAATCATAAGTGGATTGTTACTGATTTTTCTGATGGTAAATTCTGGGGCGAATTATTAATTAAATATGAGCTTAAAGACGATTTATCGGTAGATTTTACATTAATGGACCATTTGTTATATACTCGTAGTAATTAATTTATATTTTAAATTGAAATTAAGAGAATACCTTAAAAATATAAAAGCAATGTCTGATGAAAAATCAGATTTAATTGCAGCATATTTTAAAAAGGAAACTTTTGAAAAAGGTACATTATTAATACAAGAAGGAAAAACTAGTAGAAAATCTTACTTTTTAGAATCTGGGATTATTAGGTGTTATATCATTTATTTATCTGGAAACGAAGTTACTACTAGATTTTTTAGTGCTCCAGATTTTTTAAATGATTACTTATCTTTTTTTAATAGAACACCTAGTGAAGAAAATTATGAGCTAATTACCGATTGTGTTTTGTATAGTATTAATTATGAAAACGTACAACATTGTTTTCATACTATTCCAGAATTTAGAGAATGGGGTAGAATGCTTTTAACTTTAAATTATGTACATGCTAATAAAAGGATGATTTCTTTTCATAAAGAAACAGCGCAGGAGTGATACCTTAATTTGCTGAAAGAACATCCCGAAATTACAAAACAAGTACCATTACATATTATTGCTTCTTATTTAGGAATAACTAAGTATTCTTTAAGTAGAATTAGAAAAAATCACAATAATAATTAAGAATTGCCATAGCGCAATTTTTAATCTGTTATGTTAATTCATCTTTGTAAAAAAAGAATTATGAATTTATCTATAACGCAAGTGCCTCTTTGGATTTCTATTTTATTTAGTATTAGTTTTAGCACACTTCCTATTTTTTTAATTGCAAACGCCGTTAAAACAGCTTTAAATAAAGTTAATAATGGTAGTAGTTTTACTATTGGAAAAAAAATCATTGTTTTTTATTGGTCTTATTTTACAATTATAGCTTTAATATCACTCACAGGTTTTTTTGAAAAAAATGTATTACCACCAAGAATAATTTTATTTGCGGCTATTCCTCTTTTTATATTTTATGTGTTTTATATACAAAAAAAACAATGGTTTACACTAGTTTTTAAATATATAACTGTGGAACAACTTGTGTATATTAACGTATTTAGGTTAGTTGGTGTATTTTTTTTCTTGTGCTATTTTTATACTACTTTACCTAAACAATTTGCGTTTATTGGTGGTATAGGTGATATTTTAACTGCTATTTTAGTATTTCCGGTTGTTATAGCATTAAGAAAAAAAGTTGCTTACGCTAAGTTTTTGGTTTGGGCTTGGAATATAATAGGGCTTTTAGATATTATTTCTGTACTTATAACGGTAACAATACTAACTAAACAAGCAATAATTAATAATACTATTGGTGTATCTCAGTTCGGGACTTTTCCTTTTAGTTGGATTCCTGCTTTTGCTCCTGCAACCATTATTTTTATACACTTACTAATATTTAAAAAACTAAGAGAAAAACTAAGAGAAAAACTAAGTTTGTAAACTATATTTTATTTTCTAACCACTTTTTAAATGCATAAAAATTCTGCGGTGCAACACCATGACCTACAGGAAATTCTTCGTATACATGGTTAATGGCCAAATTGTTAAGAAATAAAGGTGCTTTTTGTGCCCAATCTACAGGGATTACTTGGTCTACAGAACCGTGAGAAGCGTAAATGTTTAAGTTAGCGTGGTTTTTATTAGTATAACCTTCTAAAAGAATGTTTTCATTAATATAACCACTTAAGGCAATTACATTTTTTACTTTTTCGGGGTACGATAATGCTACCGCGTAACTAAGTATAGTTCCTTGGCTAAACCCAAGTAAAGAAACATTGTTTGTATCTAAATTATAGGCTTTACAAGCTTCATCAATAAAGGCAACAATTTTATCTCTAGAGCTTCTTGCTTGTTCCTCATCGCTCCATTTGCCTTGTTCTGCATCATAATTTATAGCATACCAAGCATTGCCATACGGTTGCATAGGGTAGGGCGCTTGTACAGATATAATACATAATTGTTCTGGTAGTTCAGCAGCAAAAGAAAATAAATCTTCTTCATTGCTTCCGTAACCATGGAACATAAATAAAACAGGAATTTTACCTTCGGTTAGTTTTGAAGGGCGAATAATATGGTGTAAAGAAAGATTTTGGGTTTGCATTTATGTATTATTTTTTAATTTCATCTAACATCTAACATCTAACATCTAACATCTAACATCTAACTAATAAATGTAAACCACTTTTGAAAAAATGGCCCTACAAGGGGCGCTTCTTGTTTTTTATTTGCTAATGCACCTGTAAAACTATAGCCCCATAGTACTAAATAAAAAACATAAAGTCCGTACCAAGCATATTCATTAAAGCTTTGACTTAAAAACAAGGCAAAAGCATGAAATATTAAATGCAACCCAAAAGCTTGTCGTGTATAAAAACGAGCAAAATCGTTCTTAGGTTCAGCATTCATAAAAATGGCTATAATAGCTCCAATTAAAGTAAAATGAGCTATAATAGCAGTGTTTTTACCTTTTTTTATAGTGTTATTCATGATGTTGTTTGCTTAATGTAATTATTTTTTCTCTCCAAAAGTTCCAATAATGGGTAATGGAGTAGTTTTTCCGTTTACAGCATTTAAAATTCCTAAAACAGAAAGTATAAAAGGTGCTAGGTTGGCATAAAATAAAAAGCCTAAACCAGTTAATTGTATAATAAACCCTAAAATGATGAATAAAAAGATGGCAACAAAAAAAATACGAATAGCCTGTCCTAAATGAAACTTGGTAAATTCATTTTTTAAGCGACCATTAGCCAAATAGGTAATTATTAAGCCTATTAAGGTAATATAGCTTATAATGGCTAAAAGCTTTCCTTTTTCAATTATACGTGCATCCATAAAAATTACTCTAAAACAAGTTGGTTGTTATTAATAGTTCCGTATACCTTTCCTTTTAACTTTTCGTTTAAAAACAAGCTGTTTTTAGAAGTAGAACTAATCATTGAATTTTCAAATGTATATTCAACATCAGGATTAAAAAGGCTTAAGCATGCAGTTGCACCTTCTTCTATTTTTGGAGTATTAATATTATAACGTTCACGACCCTTTGTTAGTAAAGCAATAGCGGTTTCGGTACTAACCAATTTGTTTAAAGCTCCAAAAGCACTTTCTAAACCTATAGTTCCGTATGCAGCATTATCAAACTCAATGCGTTTTTCTTCAATATCAATAGGAGAGTGGTCTGTGGTTACAAAATCTATAACACCATCTTTTATTCCTTTTAATAAAGCTTTTGCATCTTTACTAGTACGTAAAGGAGGCATTAGTTTAGAGTTAGAATCAAAACCTTCTAATATTTTATCGGTATAAAATAGATTATGTAATGCAACACTGCAGGTAATATTTAACCCTTTTTTCTTAGCATCGGCTATTAATTTAACAGCATTGGCGCTAGATATTGTAGGAATATGTAGTTTTCCTCCCGTGTATTCTAATATAAATAAATCTCTGGTAATTTGTAAATCTTCTGCCAAAGCAGGTATTCCTTTTAAACCAAGTTTTGTGGAAACAATACCTTCGTTTACAATTCCTTTGCCCGCAATTTGTTTGTTTAAAGGGAAGGAAGCAATAAGTCCATTAAAATTTTGCGTGTACTGTAACCCTATTTTTAGGAGGTTTGCGTTGTCTATGGCATTTTTATAATCGTAAAAACCAACCGCACCAGCATTTTGCATATCATATAGCTCTGCTAAGTCTACCCCTTTGGCCTTAACCGTTAAAGTACCTAAAGGATAAAGGTTAGTAGCGCTATCCTTAGCAGCATTTTTTAAGAAAACGATATTAGAACTAGAATCTGGTAAAGGGTTTCCGTTTGGATTTAGAACTAAATCTGTAAAACCGCTAATAGCAGCTGTTTTTAGTCCGTTTGCAATAGTTTCTCTTTCTTCATAGCCTGGTTCACCAAAACAAACACTACTATCAAACCAGCCTATAGAAACATGTAGATTTTTAAGTGTTATCGTTTTTATTTTATCATCCTCCTCAATTTTTGCGGCTATTTTGCTAATAATTCCATTTTTAATGAGAATATCTCTCTTTTTTAAATGAAGATTTGCGTTTGTAGCATCAATAATCTTGGCAGACTTTAAAAGTACATTCATTTTAAATATTTTTGGATAAGCACTTCTATACATATAAAAAGTAGCGCAAAAATAATAAACCATTTCCAAAGCTTTGTTATACTGGCGTCACTTTCCATTTTATGAAAGAGCGATGCTATTGTATTTTGTTTAGAAATAGCAGCTAAGTTATTAATATCTATATAGTTTAAATAACTTTCGTTTTTGATATAATTAAAACTAATGTTTTGAATTTCTTCATCACCATCAATAATGCTGTAATGACCGTTTTTGGTTGGGCTATCTGTAAAAGTGAGTCTTACTTTATTGGCAAAAGATTGTTGAATAGGGATAAACTCTTGTTCTTCTTTCTTTATTTTTAAAATATTATCTTTTGCTAAATTACGAGAAACATCTATTGTGGAAGTGTTTTTTACGTTGTGATACAGTCGACTTATTTTTAGGCTATTAGAAGCTATATTATAAAGTGTTGGTACAATTAATGGGGAGTTCTTAAAATTTGAATTCTCTGAAGCTATTGAAGCTGTAAAAAGATAAAAATTATCAATACCTACCAAAAATGGACTCCCATCTTCATAGGCTAAAAGCGTTGGAGCAGTGGTCTTAATTTTATAGCTCTTAGAGGTTTTAGGATATTGGAAATTAGTAATATTTTTTTCGAATACATTTTTATATAATGGATGCGAAAAAGCAATAGAAGTAATTTTTTTGTCTGATTTAATTTCTTCTATAAAAGAAGTGTTGTAAAAATTACTTGTCAGTTGGTTGTATGAAGCTATAGAGGTATTATTATCAGGAATTATTAATACACTACCTCCATCATTTACAAAAGCCTTTAAAATGTTTGTAAGTGCATTAGGGATGGAGGTTAACCCATCTAATACAATTAGATTGTTTGTATTTAAACTACTATAATCTATGCTTTTATAAGGAGCAATAGTAAGTAAAAATTCGTCTTCTGTAAATAGTTGTTTAAGAAAAGAGTTTTCCGAGTTAGATATGGCAGTAACTTTTATTTTTTCTTTTGCACCAATAGTAAAAAAGAGTTCGTTATCATATGTTAATCCATTATCTTTTATTTCAACTTTTCCATTAATTAATTCTTTTTTTTGTATTGAAAATGAAACCTTTGTGATTTTTTTATTGTTAAAATTAGTCGCTGTCTTAGCAATTGGCTTTTTATGGTTGTATAAAGAAACAGGGAAAGTTTCATTAGTATTATACGAGCTAGATAGTAGCGCAATTAGTTCTGTAGTTTCGGGTGTGCTACTTACTACATACAAACTATCTATACTTATATTTTTTGTTGCTTCTGGTTTTAATTGCACCAAATGTTTATGTAGTGTACTATCTACAGTAATATTTTTAGAAGCTATCGCTTGCTGAAAATCAGATATTACAATTAATTCCTTAACAGTACTCTCTTTTGTTGTAAATAAAGTTTTTGCTTTTAATGCTATTGCATCTAAAGTTAATTGTTTTGTAGTATAGTCTGTAGCTAATAAGTTATTCTGAATCTCTTTTACGGTAACATTTCTGTATACATTAGTATTTGTAAATAAGCTAAATGTATTGTTTTTAGGAATATGCTTTAAAAGTTCTTGTATAGCATTATTTAGCAAGTTTTCATTATTTGCTTTTGCTTGCATGCTAAACGAGTTATCTAAGTAAATAACAGTTTCTTTTACAGCAAGAGCTGTTTTTTTAGCAAAGAATGGTTGTGCAAAGGCTAAAATTAAAGCAGTTAGTAGCAATAAACGTGTAGCTAATAAAAGCCATTTTTTTAGCGTATTGCTTTTACGCGACTTAGATTTTACTTTTTGTAAAAATTTTACATTAGTAAAAGGTGTTTTTTTAAACTTACGGAGCTGAAATAAGTGAATAAGAATAGGAAGTAGTAGAAGTAATAAAGCCCAAAGGATTTCCGGATGTTTAAACTGCATTCCCAATTTTAATTTTTCAAATATAATTAAAACGCTAAGAATTGAGATAAAATTTGAATTTATATCTAAAAGTATTATTTTTAAAATATTTAATTACTAGAATTCTTAGAAACAATTTTTAAGTTTTATTAACATTTAAAGACGCAACCATTAGAGTATAAGTTCATCCTAAGTAAAATGAAAAATTTCCTACTATGCGTGTTTTAACAAAACTATTTTCCTTAAGCCTTTTTATTATTTTCTTTTCTTGCGATGGAGAATCTATAACATCTGGAGAATCTTCTGAGGAATTTTCAAAAGATATATCAACTTCTGATACAGGTGGGAGTGATGGTGGAGGAAATGGTCAAGGTCAAGGAGGTCAGTCTGGTTTAATAACGGCAGCTGAATGGAATGATAAAGCTAATTGGAGTTTTTGGAACGATTTATTAAACAGTAAAGATTATGCTAAAATGCCGGAGTATTGGGGATTTTACACCAATAATAAAATATCTGTAAAAATAACTAGTAATGCTATTCCTGTTGTTAATGCAAAAGTAGAGTTATTAAGAAATGGAGAACTTATATGGACTTCTATAACAGATAACTTGGGCGAATCTGAATTGTGGGCTGGTTTATACCAAAAAGAACAGGAAGTAAAATATGAGGATTTAGTATTAAAAATAAATGATGAAGTTGTTTCAGCTACTCTGACTAAGGAAATTAATGAAATAGCAATTAATACGAGTACAGTAGATTTAAATAAAGTAGAAATAGCATATTTAGTTGATGCAACAGGCTCTATGAGTGATGAATTAGAGTTTTTGAAGGCCGATTTAAAAAGTGTAATTAAAAAAGTAGAAGAAGAAAATACTGCTATTAATATATTAACTTCAACAGTATTTTATAGAGACAAAGGAGATGACTATTTGGTGAAAAAATCAGACTTTACAAGTGATATTGATAATACGATTCAATTTATAAATGAACAAAGTGCCGCTGGAGGAGGAGATTTTCCTGAAGCAGTACATACAGCTTTAGATACCGGAATAAATGAATTGCAATGGTCTACAAATGCTAAAACAAGAATTACCTTTTTATTGTTAGATGCTCCTCCACATCATACAACAAATATAAAGCAGAATATTCAGGATGTAATAAAAACAGCATCAGAAAAAGGAGTTAAGGTTATTCCTATAACAGCAAGTGGTATAGATAAGGAAACAGAGTTTTTAATGCGTTTTTTAGCAATTTCTACTAATGGTACCTATGTTTTTATAACTAATGATAGTGGTATAGGAAACGACCATTTAGAAGCTAGTGTTGGGGAATATCAAGTAGAAAAATTAAATGATTTAATGGTACGCTTAATTAAAAAGTATTCCGAGTAAAATAGTTTATCAACAAAAGAAAAAGTAATCTTTCATATTGATTTGCTTTAAGTTACTTAGATAATCTTTGATAAAAGTTTGTGCTTCTTCGTTAGCAACCGTAATAATAGTTTGGCAATTTTGTAATTGTTCTAGAGTGGTGTAGTGTTGCATTTTTTTGCCGTAGATATCTTTTCCAATTTTATTCTCGTTATCGCATAACCAGTAAAACGCTATATTTTTGTTTAGTAGCATTTTTGCAATACTTTTTCCTTTATTACCCGCTCCCCAAACTACTAAAGGTCTATTTACATCATAATTAAGTTTAAGAAAGTAATGTGCTTTAATATCTAAAAAATAGTTTTGCGCATAATGTTCGCTGGTACGAGAGGTACGCGTATCATAATCTCTCCAGAGGTGTAACTTTTCATTACAAGGAATACACTGTAAATTATTTTCATAAAAACGGAAGGCTAAATCGTAATCTTCTGGATAACGGTTGGGAGTAAAACCACCAGAGTTTTCAAAATCTTCTTTATAAACCATCCAACAAGGAGATGGTATAGTACATTCCTTGTATATTTCTGTATAATTATTTCCGATTGCGGTAAGTTTGTTTAGCCACTTTTCATAACGCTCGTATCCGTTACTAATACCTTTGGCAGAGAAATAAGATACTTGCCCCACAGCAATATGTTTTTTTCCATGCTCTAAAAGGCTTTTTAGCATTATTTCTAGCTTATTAGGCGTCATTATATCATCAGAGTCCATTCGTGTAATAAAGTCCCCTTTACAATGTAAATAAGCCATACGTAATGCTTCTATAATACCACTACCTGTATTAGTGTACACATTAATTCTAGACTCTTTGCTAGCATATGCGTTCATAATTTCCAAACTATTATCTGTAGAACTATCATTAATAGCTATTAGTTCCCAGTTTGTATAAGACTGATTTTGAATAGAATTGATACACTCTGGTAGATACTCTGCTGTATTTTTAAACGGAATTAGGATACTTACGAGCGGTTGTTGCATGGTTGCAAGGTACTAGAATTATAGAAACTCATTAAAAATTTTAGTTTCTTAATTTTTGTTTAGGGTAATTTTAATAGCCTCTTCGGCTAAAGGAGCCATAATTTTATATCCTTCAGCGTTTGGATGAAGCCCATCATAAGTGTAAGCTTCTTTAAGTCCGTTTTTAGCATCTACCATTGATGAATAATAATCTAGATAAAAAATATCATTTTTTAACGCATATTCTTTTAAAGCAGCATTAAGAGCTATTACTTTATTAGCTGGTTTTAGATGTTTTTTTGATTGAAAACTAAACACTGGTAATACTGAGCATAGTATAACTTTAATGCCATTGGTTTTAGCTAATTGAGCCATTGAAAAAATATTGTCTTCTATCATTTTTTGTGTAGTGGGACCCGTATTTTCAGCAATATCATTTACTCCTGCTAATATTACAACAATTTCTGGTTCTAAATCTATTACATCTTGTTTAAACCTTAGTAGCATTTGCGGTGTAGTTTGCCCACTAATTCCTCTGTTTATATACAATGGGTTTTTAAAAAAATATGGCTGGTGTGTATTCCAAAATTCAGTAATAGAATTACCCATAAAAACAACCCTGTTTACTTTGCTTTTAGAACTATCAATGTTTAAATTTTCTGTTTGGTATTTTTTTAAATTAGCCCAATCCAAATGATTAAATTTCGCTGGCTTTTTCTTTAATAACACAAAAATTAATATACTAATGCATATAATTGCTATTATGATAATAATTAGTCCCGAATTTTTCATTTTATAATGAATACTGATTGCTAGTATGGCACTAAATATAGTTAATCTTTAAGAGTTATAGCACTTGTTCTTTATTTGGACATAAGAAAATAGCCTGTTTAAAGATTAGTACGTTCTTTAACAGGCTCAGATTAACTATTTTTTATTTGCGATAAACTAATTTAAAACCTCTATTTCAGAACTATCGGTTAATGTTTTTAAAAACAAAATTAAATCTGTTTGTTCGTCTTTAGATAAATTTAAAGGGTCTGGAGGTAAGGTTTGTAATTCTAAATCTATGCCTATGCCAGCACCGCCACCTCTGTTATAAAAATCTATGACTTCTTCTAGTGTTGTGTATACACCATTATGCATATATGGTGCTGTAAGTTCAATATTTCTTACGGTAGGCGTTTTAAAGAAATGCTTACGCTCTTCTGTTTTATAAAAGTTATAGCGACCTAAATCTGTATCTACAATAGCGTTAATGGTATCATTTTTTATAGGCACTCCTAATAATTCCATTTCGGTATCTTTATACAAAGTAGGTACAGTACCATTAAAAACAGGAGCAAAGTGGCAAGTAGCACATTTAGCTTTACCCATAAATAGGTTAAACCCATTTATTTCGCGAGTGGTTAATGAATTTTCTTGGTTATTAATGTTTTTATCGAACTTAGAATTAAACTTATTTAAACTTCTAATATAGGCTGCAATAGAATTGCGTACGGTATAGTCTGTAATTTCTCCTTTATAAATACTATCGAATTTTGCTTTGTATTTTTGATTCTCTTGAGCTACTTTTTGTAGTGTTTCCAAATTGGTGTGGAATTCCGAATCGTTTTCTACAACAGCAACAATTTGCCCTTCTAAACTGCCTGCTCTATTATCATAAAAGAAATTTTGTTGTAATGCGGCATAGCTTAAGGTAGGACTATTACGTACTTGCCCTTTAGCTTTTACTAAACCATCTGTAAAAGCTTTACTTTTTATATGGCAGGTAGCGCAACTCATACTACCATCTTTAGATAAGCCTTTATCGTTAAATAGTTTTCTCCCTAAATCTACTAACTCCTTAGAAGATTCTATATTTTTTATATCTGAATAATATTTTACATTAAAAGTGGTATTAGAAAAGAGTGAAACGGCATCGTTTTCTATAGCTAATGTAAAAGGAAATTTAGTATTCCAATCGGTTACGGTTTTGTTAAACAAATTTAATTGTTTGTGCGTATGGTTTTTAATGAATGTAAACCTGTTAAAGCTTTTAAAATCAGAATTTTCAAGGCTTTTAATTGTTGCCGCTATTTCTGTTTGCCAAGTAGTATATAAAGCATTGTCTGTAAACTCATTTTTTGCCAATTTTAAATAATTAGCTAAACTTTTGTACACAATAATTGCTTCTGGGAGCGATTGTTCTAAAACAGGAGAATCGAACCCAGTAATGCCAGTTTGCGAAACTCTTAAAAAAGCATCTCTTAATAACCATAAAAAGTGATGGTTTTTAAAGTAAGTAAGCTGGGTGTTTTTTTCTATTAATTTTAAACGGTTACGAATTAGTTCTGCCGTTTTTTTAATCTTTAAAGTGTCTAAATTTTCAGTGTATATTTCTTCTTCTAGTACCTGAAAACTTTTAGGATTCATTATTTTAATATTGGTAAGGTCTTCTTCTTCAACCTTTAAAATATTTGGAGCATTTAAGAACTTATAATTTTCGGCATGATGAAAAGCCATAATAGGCTCCATTTGTTTAAAAATAGCTCTAGATTTTAAATAGTATTTTTCTAAAGCTGTTTTAGTAGTACTTTTAGATAAGCTATCTACATATGTCTGACATTCTATTAATTCTTGAATGTATTTTTTTTCAATTTTTTGACCTAAAGTTGTAGTAACTTTTTGGTCTTCTTTCTTTACCTCATTACAGGATATAATAGATAAAGCAAAGAGGCTTATGCTAGCATAAACCCCTTTTTTTATAGTATTTGTATAATATTTTGTCATCTAAAGCTTAGTTAGCTAAACCTTTTAATAAAAATAATTGACTTCCTTCTTTACGAGTATCAGCACTAGAATTTGCTAATGGATCTGTGAAAGCAGAACCATCTGCAGGCTCCCATCCGTGGTTTTGAGTAATCATGATAAAAGAATCTTCTACACCTATAGTTTCAGAAACATCTATCATACCTGTAATTTCCCAGTTTTTTTCTGTGTTACCAACTCCGTTAGCAGCAGCAGAATTTTGATCACATTCTAAAACAGTTTTTAGTTCTCCGTTATTTAAGTTATACTGGTATAATTGTGCGTAGTGAGCTTTATCTGCTGTATCTGGGTATCCGTTTGGATCTTCTTGTATATATGCATAGTTCTTAGTTACAACAATATTATCTGGGCTATGGAAAGCTTTTGCTTTACCATCTAATTTATCACCATCTAATACACAAGAAATAGTAGCTTTAGTAGGGTCGTTTTTATCTAAAACAACTTTGTAAACTCTTCCGTATAAAGTTCCTTTACCAACTAAACCATCTTTTTTTCTTCCTGTTACAGCCATGTATAGCTCTCTTTGGTTAGCAGCAACACCTCTTCTCCAGTCAATATCTTCTAATCTAGAGAATCCCATAGCACCTTTTTCTTTTGCTTCTGCATCTAAAAGGTCAATAGCTCTTTCTTCCATTTCAATGAATTCAGCTTCGTAAGTTTCACCTTCAACCATATCCATTTCATACTGTATACCTTCTGTATTAACTTTTAAAGTATATAGTTTTCCATTGTTTAAGTCACCTTTATCAGCAACATACATCCCTAACTGTCCAGAAGGAACCTCGTTGTTAGAGTTGTCATCACCTATAAAAATAACAGTTTTTCCAGGGTAAGCATCTTTCCCTATGGCAACTGCGTTTTCTGTAGACCACTGTCCTAAAGCAGGTAACATAGAAGCAACCCCTGCATTAGAAGCACTTTTGTATGGGTCAGTAATGAAAACTCCTTTAGAAGAACCTCCCCATTCACCACCAGATAAATACATTGGTCCAAAACCGTGCTCTTCTGGAGTAATTAAAGAACCAGAACACTGTGCTGTGTTAGCCGTAGCTTCAGCATTTAAAATATACTCTCCTTTTACTGGTTTAAAAGTTTTATCGAAAGTAACTCTAGCTATAGCATAATCTGCTTCTATATTATTTATTAAAGTAAAAGAACCATCAGCTTCTTTTAATAAACCAGCACCATCTGCCATAGAACCATATACAAACTTTGGAGATTCTGGTAAAACATCACCAGAGCTTAATAAAGAATAAATCTTAACATCGTTAAACTCAGGAGCTACTTTAAAGTAAGCAGGAGTTTTAGAATGGTTTTCAAGAACAATTCCTTCGTCGTTGTTACCATCGCCAATAAAGTCGTCTACTTGGTCGCATGATGCAAAAGAAACTAATCCGGCAAGGATTAATACATTTTTTAAATTTTTCATCTTTTTCAAAAGTGTTAATTAGGGTTATAAATTGTGCTGTAAAACTAATAGCAGATGTTTAAGACAATTTTAACTCAGTATTTTATTTAGTTGATTTGAATGTTAAAAAAATTATGTTAACGTTACTAATGAGAATAGTTCTAAATAGATAAACAAGAGTAAGAAAATAAGAGCATAATGTTTTATAAGCTCAATATGACAAAGGTTTTTATGTAATGTATTTGCATATAAAATAGGCTGTTAAAATAAAAAATACTCCAAAAGCTCTTAAACATATAATAACCTAGCCTTAAAAATGGATTGATACACAGGGAATGCTAAAGCAATACTTTAGAGGCACTATATATGGATTTGAAAAAACACAAAAAATGAAAAAAAAGACCCTTAGGTTTAGAGCATTGTTATTAATGTTTGTAACGCTATTAATTTTCTCTTGTAAAAAGAATGATGATAATGGAGGAACGCCACCACCAGTAGAGGAAAAACCAACAATTGTAGCATTAGCAAAAAAAGTAAATGTATTAAGTTCTTTAGTTAAAGCATTAGAAATAGCCGATGCAGATTTAATAGAACTATTATCACAAGACGGTACAACAACAGTATTTGCACCAACTAATGGCGCTTTTAATGAGTTGTTTTCTGAATTAGAAGGTATTAATAGTTTAAATGATTTTGATACTGTTGAAGAAAAAGAATTGCTATCTAAAATATTAAAGTACCATATAATTACGGGTAAATCTTATTACTCTTCAAACTTATCAGATAAAAAACAATTAAAAACATTGCAAACCGAAGATTTAACAGTAAATCTAGACATTAGTATATAAATTAAAGGAAAAACAGCGGCAGAGGCAGAAGTTGTAGGTGCAGATAATGAAGCTTCTAACGGTGTTGTACATATTATTGATAAAATAGTATTACCACAAGAAGTAATAGATATTTTAACACCCAAGCCTTCTATTATTGAGTTGCTAAACGAAACAGATGATTTAAGCATGCTAAAAGAAGCCATTATAAAAACTGGTTTAGAAGACACTTTTAGTGCAGATGGACCTTTTACAGTATTTGCTCCTAGCAATACAGCTGTAGAAGAACTGTTTAATTTATTAGGAACAGATTTTAATAGTTTCGATGATTTTGATAACCTAGTAGAGGTACAAATATTAGAACAAATTTTACTATACCACGTAATAAATGGAGGAATATCGTCTTCTAATTTAGTAGCAGGTACAGAACCAACGCTATTCACAGGAGAATCTATAGAAGTAATACCATCAGGAAATGCTTATGTAATAGGTGACGCTTCTGTAACTAATGCTAATTTTTTAATAACAGATAAAGAAGCCTCTAATGGGTATGTGCATGTGATAGATAAAATACTAATTCCGGCACAAGTACAAGAGTTTTTAGATCAATTAGAAGAAACTAAAACAGCAACCATAAAAGAACTGGTAGAAAACACCGATGAATTATCTTTTTTAAAACAAGCATTAGAATTAACGGGGCTTTTAGAGGTTTTAGGAGAAGATGGTCCGTTTACAGTATTTGCTCCATCTAACGAAGCCTTACTGGGAGTATTTTCGCTTTTTGGAGGTACTGCTAAAAGTTTAGAAGATATAGATACCGATTTAGAATTAGCTATTTTAAGAGAAGTGTTATTATACCACGTAGTTCCAGAACAATTAAACGCATCAGATTTAACCCTAGGGAACATAAACACTTTATCTACAGCAAATACTTTAGAAGTAGTAAAAACAAAAGACGGATATGCTTTGGTAGATGCTACTACTTTATTAGCAGATATAACGGTAACAGACATACCAGCAAAAAATGGAGTTATACATACGGTAGATAGAATTTTAATACCACAATCTATTTTAGAGGATATTAAAACTAAGGCAACAATTACCATTCAGAACTATATTAAAAGATTAGAAGAAAGTGATCAGGTTTATCAATTATTCTTAAAAATAGGAGATAGGTTCGAGACAGCGTTAAATAGTGAGTTTACTTTCTTTTTACCAACGAACCAGGCATTTTTAGATTTATTTGATTCTATAGATGGGTATAATACTATAGCTGATTTTAATACTAAAGAAGAAATAGCTGTTTTGGTAGAAATATTAAAATACCATTGTGTAGAATCTGGTAAACTAAATGCTAATGAATTAACAAACGAACAAATATTACCTACAGCACAAGGAGAAACATTAGCATTAGCGATTGGGCAAAACATATATGTTACAGACAAAACAGATACACAAGCTAAAGTAACAGCTACAGATAAAGAAATATTAAAAGGAGTAATACACATAGTAGATAAAGTACTATTACCACAAGAAATTATAAATACGTTGTATTAATAATAGTTAGAACATTAACCTTCTAAAATAGGGGATAAGTATAATATTAAATTATATGAGTCCTCTATTTTTTTTACATAAAATAAAGGTCTTAAAATTTTTCAAAAACACCCAAGCCAAATAGGGCAAAATCGTATTTAACAGGGTCTATAGGGTCTAGTTTTCGTAAAGAAGCATCTAATTCTGCTAACGCCTTAGCATCATTCTGTTTGCGTTTTAATAAACCTAATTTCCTTGCTACATTACCAGAATGTACATCTAACGGACACGATAGGTAAGATGTAGGGATGTTTTTCCAAATGCCTAAATCTACACCAGTATTATTATCCCTAACCATCCAACGTAAAAACATATTAATACGTTTTGCAGCAGAACCCTTTAAGGGGTCAGAAATATGTTTGGTAGTTCTGGCTGGGTGTGGAATTTCAAAAAACACTTTTTTAAATTCAGAAATAGAGGGCTGTAAAGAGTTGTTAGTTACATTTTTTAAGAATAAAGCCTCTAATCCATCATGGTTTTTGTAAATATGTTGTAGCGCTTTTATAAAGTAAGCCAAATCTATACCGTTAAAAGTTCTGTGTACAAAGTCATTAAGATTTTCAGTAGTATCATCTTTGTAATTCAGTACAAAATCGTAAGGAGAATTACCAAGAAGTTCTACTAGTTTTTTAGCATTGTTAATAATACTCTTACGATTACCCCAAGCTATGGTTGCGGTTAAAAAACCAATGATTTCTATGTCTTCTTTTTTAGAAAAAAGATGAGGTATTTGTATAGGGTCTGTATCTAAAAAATCTGGTTTGTTGTATTGTATAACCTTTTGGTCTAAAAAGTCTTTTAGTTCAGCTCTATTCATGGTAAATACAGACTTTAGTTGGTAATTAAACCATCTACCATGGTTAGTTTTCTATCGGCCATATCTGCTAACTCCTCATTATGCGTAACAATAACAAAGGTTTGTCCAAATTCATCTCTTAATTTAAAAAATAATTTATGTAGGTTATCGGCACTTTCAGAATCTAAATTACCACTTGGTTCATCAGCAAAAATTATAGATGGATTATTAATTAAAGCCCTTGCTACAGCTACACGTTGTTGTTCGCCACCAGATAGCTCGTTTGGTTTATGATGATATCTATGCGATAACCCTAAAAAATCTAATAACTCTTTAGCTCTAGTTTCCGCTTTGGCCTTTGGTGTTTTTTTTATAAAAGCAGGAATACAAACATTTTCTAAAGCTGTAAATTCTGGTAACAATTGATGAAACTGAAAAATAAAACCAATATGTTCATTTCTAAATTTGGCTAAAGATTTTTCAGAAAGAGCGTTTACATCAATATCATTAATAATAAAAGAACTATCTGTAACATTAGATTGTATGTCTAAGGTCCCTAGAATTTGTAATAGGGTAGTTTTACCAGCGCCAGAAGCCCCCACAATAGAAATTATTTCTCCTTTTTTTATGTGTAAATCTACTCCTTTTAAAACCTGAAGCTCTCCGTAAAATTTTCGGATGTTTTTAGCTTTTATCATTAAATAACCTTTAAAAGCAATAAATATAGGTAGTTGAAAGCAATTTTAAACAGGAATATTGTAAAATTAAGCCTATTATGGTTGTTTTTACAGCAATTTTTGCCAGATATAAAAAATAGAGGTTAGTTTTGTAATTCAATTTAACTTAGTAAATAATAATAAGTATAGCTTATGAGTAAAGAATCTATTGCTGTTTTTGCCGGAGGGTGTTTTTGGTGTGCCGAAGCTGTTTTTCAAAGACTTAAAGGAGTTAGTACAGTAGTTTCTGGTTATACAGGCGGAGCAATTAAAAATCCTGCTTACAGAGAAATTTGTACGGGTAGAACAGGACATGCAGAAGCTATACAAATAACTTTTGATGAAGAAATTATTTCTTTTGAAGAATTACTAGAAGTGTTTTTTGCAACACACGATCCAACAACCTTAAACAGACAAGGTGGAGATGTTGGTACACAATACCGTAGTGAAATTTTTTATCAGGACGAAAAGCAAAAACAACAAGCAACAGATTTTATACAATTGCTAACCAATGAAAAAGTATTTAGTAGCCCTATAGTTACTGCAATATCCGAAGCTAAACCTTTTTATTTGGCAGAAGAAGAACATCAGAATTATTACAACGGTCATAAAACACAATCGTTTTGTGCATTGGTTATAAACCCTAAAATTGAAAAGTTAGAATCTTATTTCAAAAATAAATTAAAATAATAATGGCATTATATAAAAATTTAGAAGAATATAATTTAGAAGTAACCGAAGAAGTAAAAAAGAATTATACTTCCATTATAAAAGGAATAGGAGAAGATGTAGAAAGAGAAGGTATTGTTAAAACACCAGAGAGAGCTGCTAAAGCTATGCAGTTTTTAACTCAAGGATATGAGCAAGACCCTGTGGAAATACTAAAAGGAGCCATGTTCGCCGAGGATTACGATGATATGGTTATTATAAAAGATATAGAACTATACTCTTTATGTGAGCACCATATGCTGCCATTTTTTGGTAAAGCACACGTAGCTTATATTCCAAACGGACATATTGTTGGTTTAAGTAAAATACCAAGAGTGGTAGATGTTTTTGCAAGACGTTTACAAGTGCAAGAGCGTTTAACCCACGATATTTTAGAGTGTATAAATAGTACACTTAAACCGCAAGGAGTTGCTGTGGTTATAGAAGCTTCTCATATGTGTATGATGATGCGTGGTGTACAAAAACAAAACTCTGTAACTACAACATCTGGGTTTAGAGGTCAGTTTGAAAAGCAAGAAACTAGAAATGAATTTTTAAAGTTAATAAGCTCTAGTCTTTCGTAGATAGCTTAGTGATTTTAAAAATATTTTTTTATAATAAATAGGGTTTTACTATTAATGATAAGTCTTGCTTATTGGTAATTACTTTAATTAAACATTAAACCTATTATTTATCATGTTTTTTGCTGTTTTTGGTCATATTTATTTTGTTAAATACAGATTAGCTTTGCTGTATTCAAATCCAAAATAATTAAAAACCAATACATTACATGGAAGCTAAAACAATAGAATTAGTGCAAGGAACTTTTAAAAGTGTTGTTCCTATTGCAGACAAAGCAGCTGAGATTTTTTATGCAAAATTATTTGATTTAGACCCTAGTTTAAAACCTTTGTTTAAAGGGGATATGAAAGAGCAAGGGAAAAAATTAATGACCATGATTGGTACTGCTGTAAACGGATTAAATAATCTAGAAGCTATTGTACCGGCAGTACAAAATCTAGGAAGAAACCATGTAGGCTATGGTGTTAAAGACAGCCATTACGATACAGTAGGTTCAGCACTGTTATATACTTTAAAAACAGGCTTAGGAGATGAAGTATATACGCCAGAAGTTAACAATGCTTGGACAGAAGTATATACTGTTTTAGCAACCACAATGAAAGATGCAGCAAATGAAGCAGAAGCTGCAGCTCCTGCACCAGTTGTAGAAGCTAAACCATGGTGGAAATTCTGGTAATAGTAGTGTTTAATTGTGGTGAATCATGATTAATAAAATACTAAAAACAAGTTTATTTCTATCGTAAAAGATACTTTGTAACTAGTAATAAACTAGTTAGAGCAAAAAAATATAATATAAGAGCCACAGTGAAAGCTGTGGTTTTTTTATGATTAAGTTTTGTTATAAACCAAAAATAGTTGGTTATTGTTTAACAATATATACTACCTAATAAGTTATGATTCATTTAATTGTTGGTAATACAGGTGCAGGTAAAACAACTTACGCCAATAAATTAAAAAAAGAGCTAAAAGGGGTTGTTTTTTCTATTGATCAATGGAATAACACCTTATTTCTTCCAGATAAAAAGGAAACAGATGGTTTAGATTGGTTTTTAGAACGTATAGAGCGTGCAGAAACGCTAATGCTAAATTTGGTATTACAGTTACATGAAACAAATACAGATGCTATTTTAGATCTAGGTTTATCTAAATTTATGCATAGAGAAAAATTTAGAGTATTTGCAAAAGAAAATAATATTACTCTAAAACTACATTTTTTAGATATTTCTAAAGAAACTAGGTTAGAACGTGTATTTAAACGCAATAAAGAAAAAGGAGCCACTTACGAGTTTGAAGTAAGTAAAGAGAATTTTGACTTTATGGAATCTTGGTTCCAGAGACCAACAGAAATAGAGTTAAAAGGAGCATTAGTTTTTAAGGGTTAACAAGATAAAAATATAATAAACCCGATATTCAAAAACATATTAAACTAAAGTAGAAACTTTTAATTTTACTATACATTGTTTTCCATAATTTTATGTTTTATAATTATTGGAATTAAGGTGCATTAATTACTAAAAACCTTAAAAGTATATTTGATTACTATTTAATATCTAAAAATGAAACAATTTAAAGTCTTAATTAGATTTACATTAATATATACATGTTTTATTTTATTCTCATGTAAATCACAAGTAGAAAATGATATAGATATTAAAGGTAATTGGCAGATAATTTCAAACACATTATTAAATGATGAGATAATTTATACAGAATACTATATTAATGATGAATATATAGCTAAATATACTGATAAAATAGGCTTGCATCCTGTAAACAAGTATGAAGTAAAGAAAAATAAATTAATTCTATTAAGTTGGTCTGAAGATGAAAAATATAATATAGGAACAGTAAGTATAACTAAAAATATAATGAAAATTAAAAAAGAAGGTTATGAAGTTGTTTACAGAAAATATAGTGAAAAGCCCAATTTGGAAGATTATAAAAAAGGTAGAGTAAATGTAGAAGATTTTGCTCATGCTTTTTATAAAAGAAGAAAAAAATGGAAGGATTAGGCATTGTAAACTCATAGTTTGTTTATCTCTGTAAAAAATTACACTATTGATTTAGATGATGTTAGGTGGGAAATTATTTCAGATAAAAATATAAGACTAAGTATTAAAGATGAAGTTTTAGATTATAAGATACTTTATAAGAATGCAATATTGTATTTTAATTATTTAGGAATAATTTTAAAAATGAAACGAGTATAAGTATAAAGCTTATGATAGAAGTTTATTTTTATGGCATTCTTTTTGTTTTCTATAATTAGAACATTTAAATTTAAATATGTCAAAAAAACAAGCTCATAAAATTAGAAACTTATTTTTAGGGTTGGCATTAGATGGTATAGGAATGCTATCTTTTGTAATACCAGGTATTGGAGAATTCTCAGATGTTATTTGGGCACCCCTTTCGGCATGGATTATGACGCGTATGTACAAGGGTAAAATAGGGCAAGCTGCTGGTTTAATTACCTTTGCAGAAGAGTTAATGCCTGGAATGGATATTGTGCCAACTTTTACCATTATGTGGCTTTACACTTATGTTTTTAGTGGTAAAAAAGGAGAGAAAATAATAGAGGTATAAGTTGTATTAACTTATTTAATACAAAACATCATTAATAAAAAATCCCTTTCATATAGAAAGGGATTTTTTTATGATATTACATAAAATCTGTTTATTGTATTTCTACATCAAACGAAATATCAATATCTGTATCTGTTCCTGCTGCAGTTCCAAAACCGTCACTATCGCTAACAGTAGGAGACTGGTGAAAAAGTTGAACACTAATATCACCAGTTGCTGCTGTTGCACCAGCTGTCCAAGTAGTTTTTACGCCTAACTTATTATTATCTGATCTAGCACTATCATCAGCAGCTCTAGCCATTGTAAATTCTAAACTAGTAGCGTAAACAAAAAAGTGAGCGTCTATAGATGCTTGGTTTGCTAAAATATCCTCATCAAGAAAATCTTCATCTTTGTTAAATAATTCAAGTACAGCATCATAAACTCCGCCAGTATTAAATTCTCCTACAATAGTCTTTTCATTTGCATCAATAACTTCATCTCCGTTGGCATCATCCCAAGTTAATACTACAGTATCCGCAGCATCATTTTGGTTGGTGAAAGTAAGTACTAGTTTTGTAATTGCTTCTTCATCTTCAACTGGATCAGTGTCTTTGTCATCATTATCCTTTGAGCAAGAAGCTAACATGGCAATAGAAATTACTGCCATAGCATAAAATTTAATTGATTTCATAGTTTTAAAATTTAAAGATTTAATTTTCATAGTATTGTATTTATAATTAGTAATTCAACTGTAATTGTAGTCTAAAATTTCTGCCTATATCGTCGGCAAAAAATCGTAAACGGTTTAAATAATTTCTATAATTGGTGTTAAAAACATTATCCACACTAAACTGAATATTTAAACTAGCTTGTTTAAATACGGGGAGTGTTATTTCACTTTTAAAATGCATTAAATGATACCCGGCAGGTGGGCTAAGATCTACATAAATATCGTCCTCATTGGCAATAGGTACTGTATAATTAAATTCGGTTGGAAATTCGTTCTGTTCTAATGTCCATTCCGATTGTATTGTGGCGTTAAAATTATGCCAGTTAGTATTGGAATATGTAATACCGTTTAAAGTAGTAAAAGCAGGGATATCTATTAATGGTAAATTAGCTTTTGTATCGTATGCTTTTATAAAAGACGATTTATGGTTTGCTTTCCAATACGGTGTTATCTGATAATTAGCACTCATATCTACCCCAAAAAAATGTGCATCTGTTTGTATATATTCCCATATGGGAAAAGGTCCTCTTATTAAGGGTACTATTCCTAATGGACTGGGAACTATATAAATAAAATCGTTTATTTTATTATAATAAGATTCTACCTGAAGATTAAGATTGGAGTTAGAGTAGCCATAAGTTCCAGAAATTCTATTAGAACGTTCGCTATCGATACGCAGATCTCCAACTTCTATTCTTGCAGCGGAGTGGTGTACTCCATCACTAAATAACTCAGAAGCGTTTGGAGCTCTGCTAGACAGACTATAATTTCCGAGGATATAATTATTGTTATTAAAACTATACTTTATTCCTAAGGCTCCAGAGAAATTATGAAATTGTAAATCCGGAATTGTACGTACTTGGTTTCTTAAAACTTCAATTACAAGATCAGGGAATAGAGCATCATATCCACGACCTTCCCAATCCGAAGTTCGGTAGAATTTTAAAGCATCTATTCTACTAAAATCGTATCGTAAACCAGCATCGGCTATTAGATTATCATTAATTTCCCATTCCGTGGTGGTATAAGCACCAAAGTCGTATTTGTCGTAATCTGGTATTAAACGTCTTACTCCGGTATCTGGGTTGGCAAAATGGTTTTGATATCTTGCTAGTAAACCAAAGTTATATTTACGTTCTAAATTATTATCTTTTTTTCCATTTACAGATAAAGTATGTGTTTGTAATTTTAAATCTATAGCAGGTATTCCACTTCTACCGCCTCGGCGTATATCAAATTCGAATCGGTGATTGTTCTGGTAGTCGTATTGTACATCTACTTTACCAAAGTTTTTAAATCGTTTGTAATAAGAGGCTTTAGAAAGATGGTGTGTTACCTTTTGTTTTGGGTTGTTAATATCATAGCTAAAGTCATCTATAATAATTGGTCTTGGTGCATTAATAGAGGTTGCTAAATTTTTAATATTACCTATATGCGCAGATCTTAAAATTCCAATTTCATTATTTAAATAGCTATAATAAATTTCGAATCCTGATTGAAATTTATTTTTTCCAAACCTAGCAGTTATACCTTTAGTATCTAAACCTGTATTGGTAAGATTGTAATCTGGCGCTTTAAAATCGCCATTTTTCTTATAAGATCCTTGTAGTTGGGCAAACCAACCAGATTTATAATTCTTATTTAAAGTAGAAGATACGTTGTAACCTTTTCCGTTAGTTTGTGCGCCCAAAATGCTTCGCCCATAAAGCGTATCTTTTCTAATAATTCTATTTGGATTTATAATTACAACACCACCAATGGCATCGCCACCATAAGCTAAAGCACCAGACCCTTTTATAACAGAAATTTGATTGGCACTGTTAATATCAATATTTGGAGCATGTTCTATTCCCCATTCTTGGTCTTGTAAGCGTACACCATTATTAAGTATTAATATTCTACTACTGTGCATGCCATTTATCATAGGCTTTACAATAGTATTTCCTGTATTAATAGATGATACTCCAGGAACTTCTTTTAGGGCATCTCCTAAGCTTAAATTAGAATAGCGCGCTAAAGTCTCGTACTTTAGAACAGTTTCTTGGCTTGTTTTAGTTTCTTTTTTTATAAAATTATCACTAACCAAAACTTCATCGAGCTCTTCTGCATGATGTTCTAAATCTATTTTAGAAAAAGTATCACCATTTATAGTAATAATTATTTGTTTGGTTTCGCAACCAATATGGGATACTTCTACAGTATAGGTGTTATCACATAAATCTTTAAATGTGAATTTTCCTTTTTCGTCTGCTATTGTTATCTTATTTGTACCAATAAGTTTTATGGTTGCATTTATCAAAGGTTTTTTATCATGAAAGTCTATAACTTCACCAATAAAAATGTTTTTACAATTTTGACTGTAAATAAAACCAGAACATAGTACAAATAAAATTAGACAGATATTTTTCATAATATTAAATATCTAGATTGCTAATTTATTTCCTAATTTTTACGAGGTACTATAATAGGGTAGGTGGTGCTTTGTTTCTATTTTTATTTAAATAGAGTGTTTTGTGTAGTAAGTTGCTATAACTTAACACTTCTTTTTGTGTAGGTTGTTTTGTAATAGTAGCGATTTCATAAGAAAACTCTAAGCTATTGTTGTAGTCTAAATTATTAAGATTAAAAGCTAGTAAACAAATATCACAAGGCGTGCTTTCTTCATTCTCATTGCCATTTTCATAATTTTGGCAATCACTTGTTTCGTGCTCATGAAAATAAACATGCAGGTTAGTAACATTACTGCATAGTAATACTACTAAAAAAAATAAGGATGATATTTTAACGAATAAGCTTTTCATCATTAATAAAAACAAAGATATACTATATGCAATTAATGCATGCTACAAAAAATATTTTTTTAATATCGAGAATAATAGGGTCTTATAAATATTAAAATAGCGGTTTATATGTTAAAACCTAGTGTATTATTTAAATAAAAAACCTAAACCAAATCTGCTTAACATCTTCTTTTCAAAATTCCAGAAAAATTTAAACTGACCAAATAACCAGCCAACTATAGGGAGTGTAATTTGATATATAGGAAATATTAAAAGAAAGCGTAAAGGATAATAAATCCATGGGCTAGTAGTTTCTAAAGATAAACCAAAAAATGTAGCAATTGGTTTAGCTATTATAGCTGCAAATGAACCATTAATTGAAAAAACAATAAAAATTATAATTACTGTAAAATTTGAGTCTATGCCCCAACGTTTTTTTAATTTTTCCATAATACAATTAAATCGCTTGCAAAGATACTATTAAATTCTAGGAATAAACCCCCCAAGACGTTGATTGTATCTTCTTTGAAAATAAATAAAATAGTTATATAATTTATAGTTTACCTCGTATCCGTAATCTATAAAAGGAGAATAGTCTATCTGTAATTCGTAAAGATTAGTGTTAAAGCGTTGCGGTTGTAATACACGTTGGTTCCATTCGGTAACCCAAATTCTATTTCTTGTTTCTAAAAAAGATTGCGAGTAGAAACCTTCTGGCCTGGCAATGCTTAAAAGCCATGTGTTAAAACCAGGTTCAATAATAATAATTTCATATTCTGTTTTATCACTAACAATTACGGTAGTATCGTTTACTTGGGTATTAAAAATTTCTTTTTCATTATTAGCTATAGTAATAGGCTCCTTAGCAGTTTTACAACTATTTAAAGCAATAAAAAGGCTAATAAAAAGAAAACCAAGTGTATATAGGTACTTTTTCATAGTACTATAAAGATACTTTTTTTATAAATATGCCCCTTATGTTTAACTTTTTATTTTTTGTTGTTGATGCTTTTTTAAATGAATTTATGCGTTCTATAGGAATAAAACTTAATGTTTAAATTTCATAATTTGCTTATTATCAGAGGTATTTTTTATGGATTAGATATAATACAGCAGAGCTAAGAAAAGTATTGTAAAATATGCCTATAATTTATTGTTATAAGGTATTAATATATCATATTTGTACTTGATTTTATAATCAATTTTATAATTGAATTAGTATTAATTTTTTGCATATAATTAAGATGGATTTAACCTTGAATATTCCTGAAACTAGTAAGCCAAGAATTGTAATTATTGGAGGCGGTTTTGGAGGCGTTTCCATAGCAAAGGAATTAGTAACTCGTAAAGATTTTCAGATAGTACTTTTAGATAGGCAGAACTATCATACATTTCAACCTTTATTATATCAGGTATCTACTTCATCATTAGAGCCAGAATCTATAGCTTATCCGTTACGTAAAATTGTAAAAAAAGGAAAAAATACTTTTTTTAGAATGGCAGAAGTATTAGAAGTTAATACCTCTAGAAGAGAAATTATAACTACAATAGGTAGCATTCAATACGATTATTTGGTAATAGCTACAGGAGCGCGCACCAATTTTTTTGGAAACAAAACTATAGAACGCAATGCTATGCGTATGAAAAGTGTACCACAAGCACTTAAATTACGTAGTTTAATGCTAGAAAATTTAGAACAAGCAGTAATTACACCAGATAAGGCGTTGCGAAGAGAGCTTTTAAATTTTGTAATTGTAGGAGCAGGACCAACAGGAGTAGAGCTTGCAGGAGGTATTGCAGAACTTAGAGCTAATGTTTTGCCAAGAGATTATCCTGATATGGATTTTTCTGAAATGGAAATACATATTATAGAAAGTGCCGATAGAATATTACCCCCTATGAGTCCTGAAGCAAGTAAAAACGCAGAGAAATTTTTAAAAAAACTAGGTGTAAAGCTTCATTTAAAAACAATGGTTACAAACTATGAAAACCATTTAGTAACTACAAATACTGGTTTAGAACTAAAAGCAGCTACATTTGTGTGGTCTGCTGGGGTAACAGGCGCACCTATAGCAGGTATAAACGGAGAGTCTTTAATAGAAAGGGCTAATAGGTATAAAGTTAATGAATTTAACCAGGTGGTAGGTTTTAATAATGTGTTTGCTATTGGCGATATAGCTTTAATGCAGACTAAAGATTATGAAAGAGGGCACCCTATGGTTGCACAACCAGCTATACAACAAGGCAAACATTTAGCTAAAAATTTGTTAGCCATACACCAGGGTAAAAAAATGAAACCTTTTAAGTATTTTGATAAAGGATCTATGGCTACTATTGGGCGTAATAAAGCGGTGGTAGATATGGATAA
Source organism: uncultured Cellulophaga sp. (assembly GCA_947492955.1). Classification (GTDB taxonomy): domain Bacteria; phylum Bacteroidota; class Bacteroidia; order Flavobacteriales; family Flavobacteriaceae; genus Cellulophaga. Next base: position 180,519 of record CANLOV010000004.1, read on the forward strand.
ACTACGTTTTGGAGGCTTTTTTGCATGGTTTATATGGATGTTTATTCATTTAGTTTTCTTAGTAGGATTTAGAAACAAAATAATAACCTTGTTTAATTGGGTATACAATTATATTAATTTTGATAAAGCTTCTAGGCTTATTATAACACCTTTTAAAGCAAAAGAGGATACAAATGTGGTATAAAAGAGAATAGTTAATGTTTAGAGATTTGTTTTTCCATTCTCATTTTTATCCCATTCACTTTCAAATTGAGATTTATTAATGTAACCATAGAATTCATTTGAATAATTTTGACCCATTTTAATTCTAATTTTAGTTTTAAAGTTTCCTTTATATTTTAAAATAGAACTTATAGCCATTTCTTTAGGAGCGAGAATTATTGAAACCATACCAGTACCACAAAACGGAATAGAGTATTTTTGAATTGGTTCCCATTGTTTTGTTTGAGTCTGGGCTTCCAGTATATAATAAATTCTTCCATGTGAGCCAATAGATATTGTGTCTGTAGACTTATTGTAAATAGCTACAGGGAAAGATTTAAGTTTTTTTTTGTTGATGATAATTTGATTTGTGTCAACTTTTATTCCTAGTTGTATAGAATCAGTTAAAATATTTTTATACATAGAAAAGTGTACAAAATGTTTATTATCTAATTCTAATTTTTCTTCTTTATTAATAATAACAGAGTCAACTAATTTTCCAATATATTTTGGGATGTTATCTGCATAACTTAACCAAATTTCAGAAGCTAATTTTGTGTTTTCAGAATCTTTATAGTTAATGATTTTAGGAAAGTTTAGTTTTTCAAAATTTATTTCAGCTTTATTTTTTGTATTACTACAACTAAAAACAAAACAAAAGAATATAAAAATTAATAGGTTCTTGAGAAGTTTAGTCATATTAACGTGTTGTCTATTTTTATGATTGAGAATGAGATGATTTTTTTTAGAAGAATTCAATAGTATCTACGAGATTTAATAAAAAATCTTTTTCTTCATCAGAATTATAAAATAAATCAATATTTAAGGCAAAACCGTTTATTTCTGTAATATAAGATATAAACGGAGTATTGTTGTGATATATACCAGGTAGCCAGTCTCTTTGTGTTCCTGAATATGCTTTAAACGGTATTCCTGAAATTATTTTTGTTGGTTGTTGATAGTTTGAGTTCATATTAGAAAACATACCCAAGTACTTATTTAAACTACCTTTAAAATCATCATCATCTAGGTTTTGTACATTAATATGAAGCTGATAATTTTGTTTAGTAGTATTAAAAGAACCAATATTTTTTATGTGTTCGCTAACAATAGAATCTTTACCTTCTCTCATAAGTAAAATAATATCATTAGGGGTAATTTTTATGATCTCTTTTTCTATAAGTAATAAAGAAGTAGCACCTATAATTGCCGGAGTTTGTAGCGTAAGTGGTACAGTATCATAACTTGTTAGGCTTTTGGGAACAAGATTATATGTTTTATAACTTCCAACATGTTGTTTCGGAATTGGAATCTTAAATTTAAAAAAAGTATTGCAGTAGATACTGTCAGTAATAGTTCCATAATCAAAATATTCAGGAATATTGTTTTGTTCGTTTACTTTTGGGGTAGTAGTAGAGCTGCTGTATTTACTATATAAAATATAAACGATACTAATTAAAAAAAGAACAATTAGTGTTTTTGTAATATCGTTTCTTTTTTTATCAGTAGTATTTATATCCATAGAATACTTTTTGTTCTCTGTATTAAGATACAAAAAAAGCCGAACATATGTTCGGCTTTCGTATTCTTTATAAAAGTGTTTAGAAATTTATTTTCCAAAAAGGCCACCTAATAGACCACCTAAACCTCCTTGACTGCTTTTTCCGCCTCCAAGAACCATTCCTGCAACATCGTCTAAAATACTACCATCACCATCAGAATCTAAGAAAGACTCTATTAGAGATTGTTGTTGACCGCCACCAGCATTTCCGCCTAACAGACCACCTAGTAAATCTCCAATTCCGTTAGCATCGCTTACATTATTTTGTTGGGTTTGTTTTCCTAAGAAGCCCATTAAAATAGGAGCTGCAACTTTTAATATACTTCCTACAGAACCAGCATCTATTCCAGATTTTTGACTTAATGCGTTCTCTACCTGTGGTTGTTTACTACCTAAGATATGCCCTAAGATACCAGCACCATCATCCATAACAGATTGGTCTACACCGCCACCAAAAAGGCCTCCTAAATTATCCAAAACACTACCATTGTGTTTGTTAGATAGTGCATTTAATAAACCTTGAGCTCCTTCTGGTGTAGAAGCATTTCTTTTCATAGCACCCATTAATACAGGTAAAGCCATTGTTAATACACTACTAGTTTTATCTGAAGATTGTCCTGTTTGTTGTGCTACACCGCTAATTAGCTGTTGCCCAATAGGACCACTTATTAAGTCTAAAATTCCTGACATTTTTAATTTTTTTAATAATGGTTAATATTATTTTCTAAAGCTACAAAAAAAAGTAGTTTTTATTATTTTAATATAGAAATAATTTGCTCTGCTAATTCTAAGCCTATTTTTTCTTGTGTTTCAACGGTAGAACTCCCAATATGAGGGCTTAAAGAAATATCTGGATGCATAAGAATACGTATTTCTGGGGTAGGTTCAGATTCGAACACATCTAAGCCCGCAAAAGCAACTTTGCCAGATTCTAATGCTGCAACTAAAGCAACCTCATCCATAACACCACCTCTAGCAGTATTAATAAGACCCACACCATCTTTCATAATTTCAAAATCTTTTTTAGCTATAAAGTATTGTTTTTGAGTAGGAATATGTAATGATATAAAGTCAGCATTCTTTAAAACTTCTTCTTTAGAGGAGCTTTCTATATGAAATGATACTGATTGACCATCGAAAAACGAAAGCTCTACTGTTTTTTTTGCTACAGCATTATCATGGTATAAAACTTTCATGCCCATAGCAATTGCAATTTTTGCTGTTGCAGTACCTATTTTACCAAATCCAATAATTCCTAATGTTTTTCCTTGTACTTCGGAACCATTAGCATATCCTTTTTTAAAGGCTTTAAATTTACTATCGCCTTCTAAAGGCATATTACGGTTTGCATCGTGTAAGTAACGTGCTCCGCCTAATAAGTGAGCAAAAGCAAGCTCTGCTACTGCATTTGATGATGCCGTAGGGGTATTTATAACAGTAATACCTTTTTCCTTAGCATAAGCTACATCTATATTATCTAAACCAACTCCGCCGCGCCCAATAAGCTTTAGCGTTGGGCATTGATCTATAATATCTTTTTTTACTTGCGTAGCGCTACGCACTAAAAGAGCTGTTATTTTATGTGTGTTTATATAGTTTGCAAGTTGTTCTTGAGCTACATTGGTTGTTAAAACACCAAAGCCAGCATTTTTTAATACTGCTATTCCGTTTTGTGATAATCCGTCGTTTGCTAGTATGTTCATACTTTAAAGTTTTAAGTGCTAGGTTTTAAGTTGTAGAATTTTGTTGACTTGTTTTAACTATTTTAGTTAAGATTTTAATTATTTGATTAACCTCATCTAATTGATTGTCTATATTTTCAGATATTATTTTACTTTCTCTAATTAATCTTAGCCAATATCTAGTTTCTCTTGCTTCTTTGGATGCAATAGCCATTTTAGAAATAAAATCTTTTTTTGATTGACCAGCTCCAGCCTCGGCTACATTAGCACCAATACTTGTTGCTGATCTAAGAAGTTGGTCTGCAAATACGTACTCTTTATGGTAACGAAGTATTTTTACTAACGAAATAATTTGAATAGCAAACTGAAAGCTTTTCTCTTCAATCAATAGCTTGAATTTTATTGTTAATTAATTTAAAATTAAAAACTTAACATCTATAATTTAGTTATCCTTTACTTTGTTCTAAATCGCTCATAACATCAACAAGAACTCCAACGCTATCTAATGATAAGGCATTGTATATAGATGCTCTATAACCACCTACAGAACGATGTCCTTTAATACCAACAACACCAGCATCAGCACACATTTTATCAAAAGTACTTTGCAGTTTTTCATCTGTTAGGTTAAAAGTAACATTCATTTTAGAACGGTCTTCTTTTGCAGCATAGCCTTTAAACATAGGGTTTAAGTCTATTTCTGAATATAGTAACTGTGCTTTTTTATCATTAATTTCTTCTATAGCTTTTACTCCTCCTAAATCTTTTAGCCATTGCATAGTTAGCATAGATACGTAAGTTGCAAAAACAGAAGGGGTATTAAACATACTGTCTTTAGAAATATGCACTTTATAATTAAGCATAGAAGGTATAACACGAGATACTTTTCCAAGAATATCTTCTTTTACAATAACTAATGTTGCACCAGCCGGACCCATATTTTTTTGAGCACCTGCATAAATTAAGTCGAACTGAGAATAATTTAATTCCCTAGAAAATATATCAGAACTCATGTCGCACACTAAAGGAACTTTTGTTTTAGGAAAAGAGTTCATTTGTGTACCATAAATGGTGTTGTTTGATGTAATATGTAAGTAGTCTAAATCTGTTGGAATACCATACATCTTTGGAATATAATTAAAGCCTTTATCCTTAGATGATGCTAATTCTTCTATCTCTCCAAATATTTTAGCTTCTTTTATAGCTTTTTCGCTCCAAGTACCTGTATTTAAATAGCCCGCTTTGCGTTCTAATAAATTATAAGCAACCATTAAAAATTGTAAACTAGCACCACCTTGTAAAAATAGTGCCGTGTATCCTTTTTCTTTTAAACCTAATAATTCTAATGCTAAGGACTGTGCTTTATCCATTACCGCAACAAAGTCTGTACTACGATGCGATATTTCTATAAGAGATAAACCTAAACCGTTAAAATCTTGAACAGCTTCAGAGGCTTTTAACAATACTTCTTGTGGTAAAATGCAAGGTCCTGCGTAAAAATTATGTTTTTTCATAGGTATAAATAGTTGTAAAAATGCAAATGTCTTAAAATTCTAGGAAAATAGTACTATAGATATTTTTATAATGTTAACAAGAATGCAAGGGTATCTATACCATCTGCATAATCTGTTAAACTTGGATTCTGAGTTTCTCCAAAATTAATTTCGTTAGAAGAAAACCCGTTACTAACAGTACATTGTAGTTTGTCTTTATCGTTTTCTATTTTATTTTGTAACTCTTCTGTAGCGTTGTAATACTCATAAAATAAAGACGCAATAGGGGAGCTGTAGCTCGCATCTTCTTTTAAAATAAGAAAACCGTTTTCTAATAGTTTAAACTCGCTCATTAGATATACTGCTTTATTGTAATCGTAATTATTAGCGTATTTAAACTGATTTATAATAGGATTGTAATGGTATATAGCAGAAAAGAAAGCATCAAAATTATAGCCTTTAGGAACAAATAGTTTAGAAACACTTCTGCATCCTAAACCATAATATCTAAAAACGTCTTCTCCTAGGGCTTTTAGTTGTTCGGGAGTTTCTTTACCTGTTAGTATTGCTATAGAATTTCTGTTTTTTCTAATAATATTAGGCTTTTTACTAAAGTAATGTTCAAAATAACGAGCTGTATTATTACTTCCGGTAGCTATTACAGCATCAAAATTTTCTAATTTACCCTCTATAAATTCAAAGCTATCTTTTAATAAGGGTTCTATTTCTAGTAATTTGTTAGCAATTAAAGGAAGTAAAACAGCATCATTAGAAGATAATTTAACCAATGCCTTGTTGCCTACGATAATTGTGGCAAGAAAATCATGAAAACCAACCAAAGGAATATTCCCTGCTAGTATTAAAGCAATAGTTTTTTTGTTGTTTTCTTCTGGTATATTGTAAGTAGATAGCCAGTTATTTAATTGCTTTTCTGACAGCAAATCTGACCAGTTTTTAAAACTAAATAAAATATTTTCTTTTGTAAACCAATTGTTTTTTATTTCTGCAAACTTAATTTTTTCATCAAAAAATAAATGTTGTTCGTTTGTATCTATCTTATTTTCAGAAGATTCAATAGCATATTTGCAATATTCTTGAATGTATTCTCCAAGTTTAACAAAAGCTTTTATTCTTTGTTTAAGGTCTGTCATTATATTTGTACAAGATTTTATTAGGCTTTATCTTTGCACAAAAGTAGAGATACTGAAATTAATTACGCATAAAAGAAATATAAAATTATGGCAATTATAATAACAGACGAGTGTATCAATTGTGGAGCATGTGAGCCAGAATGCCCAAACACTGCAATTTATGAAGGAGCAGATGATTGGCGTTATAGCGATGGTACGTCTTTAGAAGGTACTGTTGTATTACCTAGTGGTAATGAAGTTGATGCAGATGCATCACAAGAGCCAATAAGTGATGAAGTTTATTATATATCCCCAGATAAGTGTACGGAATGTATGGGATTCCATGAAGAACCACAGTGTGCTGCGGTATGTCCTGTAGATTGTTGTATACCAGATGAGGATAATGTAGAAACAGAAGAAGAGCTTTTAGGAAAGCAAAAATTTATGCATCCAGAGGGATAAAGCATAACATAATATTTAAACAAAAAATCCTAAGCTCTACAGCTTAGGATTTTTTGCTTTTATACCATTTATTAATTTAAATTATTAAGATTATGGCAATTATAATAACAGATGAGTGTATTAATTGTGGAGTTTGCGAACCAGAATGCCCTAATAATGCTATTTATGACGTAGCAGATGATTGGCGTTATAGTGATGGTACGTCTTTAGAAGGTACTGTTGTATTACCTAATGGTAATGAAGTTGATGCAGATGCATCACAAGAACCAATAAGTGATGAAGTTTATATATTTCTCCTGATAAGTGTACGGAATGTATAGGGTTTCATGAAGAACCGCAGTGTGCTGTGGTATGTCCTGTAGATTGTTGTATACCAGATGAGGATCATATAGAAACAGAAGAAGAGCTTTTAGAAAAGCAAAAATTTATGCACCCAGAAGGATAAATTACATAATAGAACCTAAATAAAAAACCTAAGCTTTAAGGCTTAGGTTTTTTTATATAAACTGTTGGGATAGTCAAACCAACAAGTTTAATAATTTTATATTTAAAATTTATTTAAGAGTAAAATTTAATTTTGCAAAAGCAAAACGTCCTGTATAACCAAACTGAGACGTTCTTCTAGAAAATACAAATTGGTCTCCAGATGTTCCTCCAGGTCTGTTTTCGTCTGGGTATACATCAAATAAATTATTAGCTCCAATAGAAATGTTTAAATTATCAGAGCACTTATAAGATACCGTTAAATCGGTTACCAATTTACCTCCATATACAGCTTCTGGTAAAACAGAGTGATTACTAACTCTATCGGTACCAGCAAAATCATCTGGATCTTGTACTTCACCAAAATATGTATTTCTTAATAAGAAATTCCAAGATTTAAATGATAAGTTGTTAGATAAACTAAATTTTGTTCTTGGTTGTGCTAATGTTAAGAATGCCTCTTCTTGAGCATCAAAAAAGCTTCCAGTTTGTCCGGCAGATGCTACAAGGCTAGGTATATTTAAAGCATCAATAGTAGTTTCTGTAAAGTTAGCTGCTATATCAGATTTTAATATTACATCTTCACCAAAGCTAGCTTTGTGACCTATTACAATATCAATTCCCTTTGTTTTTGTATCTATAGCATTTACAAAAAAGCGAGCTGTATTTGCTCCTGCAGCATTAAATATAGCTTGTACATCGGTATTTGTACCAGGACCAAAACTTCCACTATAAACAATACGATCATCAATGTTAATTAAGTAACCATCAATCGTAAATGTTAGGTTTAAATCAGGGATTTTACCTGTAATACCAGCACTGAAACTTGCTGAAGTTTCTTCTTTTAATTTATCTATTCCTAACAAAGTGGCTAACCTACTATCATTTGTAAATGTTCCTTGCTCTTTAGGTACATTATTTTCAAAAACGGTACTTGTTCTACTAAAAAATTGCTGATGTAATGATGGAGCTCTAAATCCTGTATTAAATGCTGATCTAAGATTTAGGTTTTCAGAAAGTTTGTAACGAGCAGCTATTTTTGTGTTAAATGTTCCTCCAAAATCGGAGAAGTTCTCATAACGCCCGGCTAAACTCATATAAAAAGCTTCAGAAAAATCTAATTCTAAATCTATATAACTAGCAATACTGTTCCTTGTTTTATTCGTTGCGTTATTAGGGTCAAATCCTCTAAAAACTTGTGAGCCACCACCTAAAGGAGTTCCAGTAAAATTATTTCTTACTAATAAATTATCTAGGGTAGAAGCTGTTACAATATCACCATTAATATCATAACTTGTATAAGATGTTTCTTCTCCTTCTGCTATAGAATAATTTTCAACTTTAAATTCTAATCCCATAGCAACATTAAGTCCATCAAAAATATCATCATAAAATCTAGAAGCATCTAAATTTGTAATATTCTGAGTAAATTCTATAGTTCCAGCATCAAAAGAACGCTGTGTGCCTGTTCCTAAAGTTCCGTTACTAGAGTTACCTACTGTGTATTGAAATGTATTTTGTCCGTATGTATTAGAGAAATCAACATTCCAGTATTCGTTTACTATTCCTTTTATTCCTGCGGATAAAGATTTGTCTACAATATCACTTCCAATGCTTGGTAAAAAACCATTAGGAAAAGCAGGGGTATTAGCTCTACCGTCTCCTTGTGCTGGTCTTCTGTAGAATCCAGAAGCTAATCCACTTCTGTATGATATTCCTCCAAAAGAATATAATTCTGCGTTTTCGCTTACAGGAATGCTACTGTTAAAAAAGAATTTACCTTCTCTTAATTTAGAAGTCCCTACCTTAAATCTAAAATCTTCCCTAGTTAATCCTCTTGCTGCTAGTTCTTGTTCATCTGCATCAAAGTTTAGAAGGCCTCTAAAAGAATCAATATCTGCTTGTTGATTTAAATCTAATCCTGCAATTTGAGCAGTCGTTGCTGGGTCTAAATAAGATAATGAAGCAGCAGCATTTTGGTAATCAAATAAAGTCATGTCTGCAACATTACCACCACCTGCAGCAAATATTCTTTCAGCACCATGGAATCCTCTAAAAATATCTCCTGCATAATCTTTATTTCTAAGTGCAGGTTGTCTTGTAGATAAAGTTCCTGTAAAATTAATGAACCCTCCATCTTCTCCTATTGGTAAACCATAATTAGCATCAATTTTAAATTTTTCTCCATCAACACCACCTTCGAAATGATTAGAGTTTTCACTAAAGTTAGCTCCTGTGGTAACAGTTAAATCTAATTTTTTAGTATCCTTTTTTAATACAATATTAATAACACCAGCAATGGCATCTGATCCATATTGAGCTGCAGCACCATCTCTTAAAACTTCAATTCTTTTAATTGCTGCCGTTGGTATAGCGTTCATATCTGTTCCTACACTACCAGCACCTACGGTTCCATTAACATTTATTAAAGCAGATGTATGTCTTCTTTTTCCGTTAATTAAAACTAAAACCTGATCTGGACCTAAACCTCTTAAAGAAGCTGGGTCTATATGATCTGTACCATCGGAAACAGTTTGTGTTTGCGAAGTAAATGATGGAGCTACATAATTTAAAATTTCATTTACTGTGGTTTGTGGTGCTTTTGTGGCCATTTCGGCAACATCAATAACATCAACAGCAACAGCAGTATTTACCGATGTTCTATTGGGGTTTCTAGAACCAACCAAAACTAATTCATCTAATTGCACTCCTTCCGATAGCGTTATATTAATAGTTGAGCGGTTTTGAACAAGCTCTTCTACAGTATCAAAACCAATGTAACTATAAACTAGAGTTCCACCTTCATTAACATCAATTGTATAATTACCATCAAAATCTGTTGTAGTACCATTTGTAGTTCCTTTTTCTACAATGTTTACCCCCGCTAAAGGTTCACCATTTTGGTCGGTAACAATACCACTCACAGTATTTTGAAGTTCCGAAATAGTACTGATTGGTGTTATTCCTCCTTGTAAATTAGTTACAGTTTTTAAATTAACCTTTTTCTCTTTCTTGTGGTATACTACATAATACTTATTTCCTAAGTACTCAAAATCGAATCGAGTTTTACGCTCAAGTTTATTAATTATTTTGTTTAGCACATTATAATTATACTCTTCTGGATTTAAATTTTCTCCGGATATTAAAAGTGGATCATAGGTAAAGAAAACTTCGTGCTTTTCACTAATTTCGGTAAGAAAATCGGAAAGAGCCATGGCTTTTGATTCTAGTGCATTACTTTTTGTAATGCCTATAAAAAGCAGTGCTAGTAGCAGTACTTTAATGTTTGTTTTTTCATTCATAGTGTCTGAGTTTTTAATTTTCAATTATTATTAGTCTATTATTTTTATGTATAATTTTTATTCCGGTTGCCTTTTCTATTGCTGCTAGGCATATTTTTAGGTTTTCATTAGGGATACCTCCCGTTATTATTTTAGTTTTTAGATTTTCATTTGTAAACTCTGCAGGTAAACCATAGGAGTGTTCTATGTTTTTCATGACTTCTTCCAGACTTATATTATTAAAAACATAGGTTCCACTTCTCCATAGGGAGTAATTAGATTCGGTAACTACATTCTTGTGCGTTATTACTTTTTTCTCCTTTGAAAAAGAAACGAATTCCCCAGGAACCATTTTTTTAGAAATTTCATTGTTTAATAATAGGCTAATAGAACCTTCGTCTAAGGTTACATCTGTTTTTTCCTCTCTTGTATTTACATGAAATTGAGTGCCATAAACTTCTATTCTTAAATCTTCCGTAGTAACCCAAAATTTTGCTTTAGTTGCAGGGATAGGTTTTACTTTAAAATAAGCTTCTCCTTTTAGCTTTATATCTCTCTCATTTTCTTTAGAATAACTAATTTCAGAATTACCATTTAATACTACTTTGGTACCATCTGGTAATGTTAAATCTATAATTTCTCCATATGTTGTTTTATGACTAACTAGGCTATCCTCATCTATATATTTTTTGTGTATAAAAATCGTTAGTAGTATAGCTATAGCAGCAGCAATACCATATGATGCTTTGAATAAAATTCTCTTTTTATTTTTCTTTGGTTCGATGGTATTTGTAGGAGGAGTAATTGTGTTGAGAACTTTTTGTAGTTCATTCTCAATTTTACTTTCAGGAAGTGTTGTTTTTTTAAAAGTAATCCCAATTATTATAGATTTGGCAGTATCTACAGTTTCAATTTTAGATTCGTTATTAGCAATCCATCTATTCCAGTAATGAATATCATTTCTATTACTTTGTTTACACCAATTAATAAAAGATGGGTCGTTTAATAAATTATCTAAAAGTTCTTGATCTATTTTATTCATTATGCTGTCTCTTCTCTTATAAAGAGACAGGTGCAATAAAAATATACCCTATTAATTTGTGTTTTTTTATAATACGCGCTAAATTCTATAAAAATTAACCGTTTAGAACTTGATATATGGCTTTGTGTTCAGATTTGTCTCTAAGTTTTACAAAAGCTTTTTGCAGTGTGTTAGATGCACTTTGATAACTTATATTCATTACCTCTGCAATTTCTTGTGTTTTTAAATTGCTATAGTATTTAAGGTATATGGCTTCTTTTTCTCTGGTTGATAAAGAGTTTAATAAGCTAAGGAGTGTAGAAGATTTTATTTTTATGGTTTCCTGTTTGGTTTGTAATTCTAGCATGGAAAAAACAAAACCATTTTTTAGTGCTATAGCATCATCATAACTAGTAAATTTTTTTTCTTTTTTTAGTTGTATAAGTAAAGCTCTTCTAAAAGAAATGAATAGGTATGATTTTACACTTGTTATGTTTTTTATTGTATTTCGTTTGTCGTACAAATAAATAAAAAAGTTATGGAGACAATCTTCTGTTATCATTGCATTATTAGAAATTTTTAATCCATAACTATGTAACAAAGGGTAGTATTGTTTATATATGGAAGAGAAAGCAGAAATGTCTCCTTCTAAAAACAAATCCCATAAAACTTCCTCTTTGTTGTATAGCATATAATAGTATTGATTAAACTTAAAAGTAATGTTTTTCTATTGAAAAATTATGAATATCTATGTTTTTTGTTAAATCGTTGAATTTTAATCATTGATATTGTCTTTTTTGCTTAAAAATAATCTCAAATTATCTAATGTTTAATTTTTTAACTTAAGGAAGTTATAATAGTATAAACTATATTTGCAGCTTCAAAATATTAAAACACATGAAAGCAGGTATAGTTGGATTGCCAAACGTAGGAAAGTCTACTCTTTTTAATTGTTTATCTAATGCAAAAGCACAAAGTGCAAATTTTCCATTTTGTACTATTGAGCCTAATATTGGAGTAGTAAATGTTCCAGATACTAGATTAGAAAAATTAGAAGAATTGGTGGTTCCAGAAAAAGTGATTCCTGCTACCGTAGAAATTGTAGATATCGCAGGTTTGGTTAAAGGAGCTAGTAAAGGAGAAGGTTTAGGAAATCAATTTCTTGGAAATATTAGAGAGACCGATGCTATTTTACATGTTTTACGTTGTTTTGATAATGATAATATTGTGCATGTAGATGGTTCTGTAGACCCTATAAGAGATAAGGAAACTATAGATATGGAGCTACAGTTAAAAGATTTAGAAACTGTAGATAAGAAGCTAGAGAAAGTAAAGCGAAGTGCAAGAACAGGAAATAAAGAGGCACAAAAGGAAGAAGCTGTACTAGTAGCGTTAAAAGAAGGCTTAGAAGCAGGTACTTCGGTTAGAGCTATAACTATTTCTGAGGAAGACCATTTAGAATATGTAAAACCATTACAGTTTATAACAGATAAGCCTGTAATGTACGTTTGTAATGTAGATGAAAATGCAGCTACTACTGGTAATGCATATGTAGAAAAGGTAAAAGAAGTTGTTGCAAAAGAAAATGCAGAAGTTATTTTCTTAGCCGTAGGTACAGAGGCAGATATAACAGAACTAGATTCTTATGAAGAACGACAAATGTTCTTAGAAGATATAGGTTTAGAAGAGCCAGGTTCTGCTAAACTAATTAGAGGTGCCTATAAGTTATTAGATTTAGAAACGTATTTTACAGCTGGAGTTAAAGAAGTACGAGCTTGGACTATACCAGTTGGAGCTACTGCACCACAAGCAGCAGGAGTTATACATACAGATTTTGAAAAAGGCTTTATTAGAGCAGAAGTAATAGCTTATAACGATTATGTGGAGCATGGAAGCGAAGCTAAAGTAAAAGAAGCTGGTAAAATGCGTGTAGAGGGTAAGGAGTATATTGTAAAAGACGGAGATGTAATGCATTTTAGGTTTAATGTATAGTTATATAAAAAAAATATTTATAAACAAAAGAGGCTACTATTACAGTAGCCTCTTTTGTTTGAACATCGTATTTTAACTTAAAAGAATACTTTAAAACAATTCTCCTCACTTAGTTTTGAGGGTATGGAAAAAAAATCGGCTACTTCTATAGGGGTTTTGTTTGCTATACTAGGTATAGTACTATTTTCTGCAAAAGCAGTAATGGTAAAATTAGCTTACGTTTATGGGGTAGATTCTGTTACATTACTCTTGTTCAGAATGGTTTTTGCTTTTCCTTTTTATATAGCAATTGCATTTTGGAAAAAACCGCATCAGCCAGAAAAAATTAATAAAAAAGATTATGTGTGGCTGTTTTTCTTTGGCTTTTTAGGCTATTACATGGCTAGTTTGTTCGATTTTGAAGGGCTTCAATACATAAAAGCAGGTTTAGAGCGTATTATTCTATTTATTTACCCAACTATTGTAGTGTTGTTATCGTGGGTATTCTTTAAAAAGAAACTTAGTAACGCACAATTTATAGCGATACTAATAACCTATATTGGTGTAGTTATTACTTTTTGGGATGAAATAGGAGTAAAAGGAGATGCTGTTTATTGGGGCGGGTTTCTTATTTTCTTAAGCGCGCTTACCTATGCTTGTTATTTGGTAGGTAGTGGTTGGTTAATTCCTAAATTTGGAGCAATTCCATTTACAGCATATGCAATGTTAGTTTCAACTTTTTGTGTATTGGTTAATTATGCTATAGTTGGCGATTTTAATTTGTTTAATTACCCTAAAGAAGTGTATTTACTTGGATTTGCTATGGCAATATTTTCTACTTTAATCCCTTCTTTTTTAGTTTCAGCTGCTATTCAGCGATTGGGGGCTAGTACATTTTCTATTTTTGGTAGTTTAGGGCCTATATCTACTATAATATTAGCTTTTTTCTTTTTAGGAGAAAAAATAACCAATTTTCAACTCTTGGGAATGTTAGTAGTTATAGCCGGGGTAAGCTTTGTTTCAAAGAAAAAGGTGAAATCGTAAAAAAAATATTTTATTTTTCATGATTTAATGCTGATTCTCAATACTATTAACATAAGAAGTGTTGTATTGTTAATTACTTTAGGGTGCTTGGTTTTTATCTTTTTAGAAGTGTTCCTATATTAGCAAGCAAACGGCATAGAACCCTATTTATGGCAGAAAATACTCAATATACAGAAGATAATATTCGCTCATTAGATTGGAAGGAACATATTCGTATGCGTCCTGGAATGTATATTGGTAAGCTTGGCGATGGTTCATCTGCAGATGATGGTATTTATATTCTCTTAAAAGAGGTTATGGATAACTGTATAGATGAATTTGTAATGGGGGCAGGAAAAACCATTGAAATTTCTATTAGAGATAATGTAGTTAGTGTTCGCGATTATGGTCGTGGAATACCACTAGGGAAAGTAGTAGATGTGGTTTCTAAAATGAATACTGGAGGTAAGTATGATAGTAAAGCTTTTAAAAAATCTGTTGGACTTAACGGAGTAGGTACAAAGGCGGTAAATGCCTTATCTACCTTTTTTAAAGTAGAATCTTCTAGGGAAGGAAAGATAAAAACAGCAGAATTTCATCAAGGAAATTTAGTGTCAGAAGATGGCCCTGTAGAAACATCTAAAAGAAAAGGTACAAAAGTTTCTTTTACTCCAGATGAACTTATCTTTAAAAAATACACTTTTAGGAATGAGTATATAGAACGTATGCTTAAGAATTATGTGTATTTAAATCCAGGATTAACGATTGTTTTTAATGGAGAGAAATTTCATTCTAAAAACGGCTTAAAAGACCTATTAGAGGATAATAATAATAAGGAAGATATGTTGTATCCAATTATTCATTTAAAGGGAGACGATATAGAAATAGCCTTAACGCACAGTAGAACACAGTATTCCGAAGAATATCATTCTTTTGTAAACGGGCAGCATACAACACAGGGAGGAACGCACCAGGCAGCTTTTAGAGAGGCTATTGTAAAAACAATTCGAGATTACTACGGAAAACCATACGAGGCGTCAGACATTCGTAAATCTATAATATCTGCTATTGCTATTAAAGTAATGGAGCCTGTTTTTGAGAGTCAAACAAAAACAAAGTTAGGTTCTACAGATATGGGAGGAGATTTTCCAACAGTAAGAACCTATATAAACGATTTTGTAGGTAAATATTTAGATAATTATTTACACAAGAATACAGAAACGGCAGAGGCTTTACAGCGCAAAATTATACAGGCAGAAAGGGAGCGTAAAGAGCTTTCTGGTATTCGTAAATTGGCAAAGGATAGAGCTAAAAAAGCAAGTCTGCATAATAAAAAACTTAGAGATTGTCGTATTCACCTCGGAGATACTAAAAAAGATAGGTGTTTAGAAAGTACTTTGTTTATTACAGAGGGAGATTCTGCTTCTGGATCAATTACAAAATCTAGGGATGTAAATACACAAGCAGTTTTTAGTTTAAGAGGTAAGCCTTTAAACTCTTACGGTATGTCTAAAAAGATTGTGTATGAGAATGAGGAGTTTAATTTACTACAAGCAGCTCTAAATATAGAGGAATCTATGGAAGATTTGCGCTATAATAATATTGTAATTGCTACAGATGCCGATGTAGACGGAATGCATATTCGTTTACTCTTAATTACTTTCTTTTTGCAATTTTTTCCAGAATTAATAAAAGAGAATCACTTGTATATATTGCAAACACCTCTTTTTAGAGTGCGTAACAAAAAAGAAACAATTTATTGTTACAGTGAAGAAGAGCGAAAGGCAGCCATTCATAAATTATCTGGAAAACCAGAAATAACCCGATTTAAAGGATTGGGAGAAATATCGCCAGATGAGTTTAAATTTTTTATCGGAGAAGATATTAGATTGGAGCCAGTAATGTTAGATAAAACCATGTCTATAGATCAATTACTGCAATTTTATATGGGTAAAAATACGCCAGATCGTCAAAAATTTATCATAGAAAATCTTAAAGTAGAACTAGACTTAATAGAAGGTAAGTAATTATTAGTCAAAATAATAGTATATATTATTTATGGAAGAAAATGAAGAGCTAAACGAAATGCATCACGACAACCAAGAAGAGTCTCAAGATACGCTTACGAAGGTTACCGGGATGTATAAAGATTGGTTTTTAGATTATGCATCTTATGTTATTCTAGAGCGTGCCGTGCCAGCTATTGAGGACGGATTTAAGCCTGTGCAGCGTAGAATTATGCATTCTTTAAAAGAGTTAGATGATGGTAGGTATAATAAAGTAGCCAATGTAGTAGGGCATACCATGCAATATCACCCACATGGAGATGCTAGTATTGCAGACGCTATGGTACAAATAGGACAGAAAGATTTGTTAATAGATACACAGGGAAACTGGGGTAATATATTAACAGGAGATAGGGCTGCGGCATCTAGGTACATAGAGGCTAGGTTGTCTAAATTTGCATTAGAAGTTATTTTTAGCCCTAAAATTACAGAGTGGCAACTGTCTTATGATGGTAGAAAAAAGGAACCTGTAAATTTACCTGTAAAATTTCCGTTATTATTAGCGCAAGGAGCAGAAGGTATTGCGGTAGGTCTTTCTACTAAAGTACTTCCGCATAACTTTATTGAGCTTATAGATGCATCAATAAAACATTTAAAAGGACAACGATTTACTATTTATCCAGACTTTCCAACTTCAGGAATTATAGATGTTACTAATTATAACGATGGTGTTCGTGGAGGAAAAATTAGAGTAAGGGCAAAAATATCTCAGTTTGATAAAAATACACTGGTTATTAATGAGATACCTTATGGTACTAACACCTCTTCTTTAATAGATTCTATCCTTAAAGCAAATGAAAAAGGAAAGATAAAAGTAAAAAAAATAGAAGATAATACGGCTGCTGATGTAGAAATATTGGTGCATTTACCTTCTGGAATATCACCAGATAAAACCATAGATGCGTTATATGCATTTACAGCTTGTGAGTCGTCTATATCGCCGTTAGGGTGTATTATAGAAGACAACAAACCCTTGTTTATAGGTGTTACCGAGATGTTAAAGCGTTCTACCGATGCAACGGTAGAATTGTTGCGACAAGAATTGGAAATTCAGTTAAATGAGCTGGAAGAACAATGGCATTTTTCTTCTTTGGAGCGTATTTTTATAGAGAATAGAATCTATAGAGATATAGAAGAAGAGGAAACTTGGGATGGTGTAATTAGTGCAATAGACAAAGGATTAAAGCCGCATATTAAGCATTTAAAGAGAGCTGTAACTACAGAAGATATTACTAGGTTAACAGAAATACGAATAAAACGTATTTCAAAATTTGATTTAGGTAAGGCGCAACAACTTATTGATAGTCTGGAAGATAAAATAGATGAAGTAAAAAATAATTTAGCTCATATAATAGATTTTACAATAGCGTACTTTAAAAATCTTAAAGCTACATATGGAGAGGATAGAGGACGTAAATCTGAAATAAGAGTATTTGATGATATAGAGGCTACTAAGGTTGTTATTCGTAACACAAAGCTGTATGTAAATAGAGAAGAAGGTTTTATAGGGACTTCGTTACGAAGAGATGAGTATGTTACGGATTGTAGTGATATTGATGATATTATTGTAATTACCAAAGAAGGTAAAATGATGGTTTCAAAAGTAGGAACCAAAACTTTTGTAGGTAAAAACATTATTCATGTAGCTGTATTTAAGAAAAAAGACAGTAGAACTATTTATAATTTAATTTATAAAGATGGTAAAGCAGGCCCCAGTTACATAAAGCGTTTTAATGTAACAAGTATTACTCGGGATCGTATATATGAGCTTACTAATGGAGGTAAACCAGGTTCAGAAGTACTTCATTTTTCTGCAAACCCTAATGGAGAGGCAGAGGTTGTAACTGTTCTGTTAAGACAGGTAGCTAGTATAAAAAAGCTAAAGTGGGATATTAATTTTGCTGATGTTTTAATAAAAGGGAGGGCATCTAAGGGTAATATTGTAACTAAATACAATGTAAAACGTGTAGAGTTTAAAGAAAAAGGAGTTTCTACCTTAAAACCTCGTAAAATATGGTTTGATGACGTAGTAAGGCGTTTAAATGTTGATGGAAGAGGAGAGTTGCTTGGGGAATTTAGAGGAGAAGACTTATTATTGGTGGTTACTCAGAAAGGAGTTGTTAAAACATTAGTACCAGAATTATCGACTCATTTTGAGGAAGATATGATTGTTTTAGAAAAATGGAACCCTAAAAAGCCACTTTCTGCAATTTATTACGATGGAGAAAAAGAGCGTTACTACATAAAGCGTTTTTTAATTGAAGTTGAAAACAGGGAAGATATGTTTATATCTGAGCATCCAAAATCTGTATTAGAATTAATTTCTACAGATTGGAGGCCAGTGATAGAAGTAGAGTTTTATAAGGTTAGAGGAAAAGAGCAAAAAGAACCTCAAACAGTTGATTTAGAATCTTTTATATCTATAAAAGGAATAAAAGCTTTAGGTAATCAGTTTACGGCAGATAAGATTAAAAACGTAAATCATTTAGAGTCATTACCTTATGAAGAGCCAGAACCTGTTGCGGTAACTGATATTGAGGTTGTGGCAGATGAAGATTCTAATTCGGTTCAGAAAAAAGATGATGAGCAAGGAGGAAACCTATCAAATTTAGATGGGGAACAGCCTACTTTGTTTTAGTGCTTATGGAACTATAAGAAAATCATATCAACTTTATAAAATAAAGAATAGGCAAATTAGATAGATTTGTCTAATGAAAATGAAATGTGTGTTGATATTAGTGTTTAAATATTAAACAAGTTATTTTTTAACATTGAATAGCAGTACATTTGAAAAAAAATTGAGAATATATGGATTTTACCAACCCTCTTGTATATGGAGGACCTTGCTTTATTATTTTTATTTTATTAGAATTAACCTACAGCAAAAACCACGAAGAGCATCACGATTTATATGACTGGAACGACCTTTTAGCCAGTGGCTTTATGGGAGTAGGTTCGGCTATATTAGCAGCTTTATTAAAAGTAGTATCTGCAATTGTAATTTTTACTTATGTGTACGAGGTTTTTAACCCAGAGGTTAATGGTATACGAACAAATATAATGGGTTATGAGTCTTTTGGTTATGCTTGGTATGTATGGCTTTTGTGTCAATTAGCAGATGATTTTACGTATTATTGGTTTCATAGAGCAAATCATGAGATTCGTATTTTATGGGCAGCACATATTGTACATCATTCATCAGATAATTTTAATTTAGGAACAGCGGTTCGTAATGGTTGGTTTACACTTTTGTATAAGCCTCTGTTTTATATGTGGATGCCAGCAATTGGCTTTTCTCCAGAGATGGTAGTATTTTGTTTAGGGATAGAAGCCTTGTGGCAATTTCAATTACACACAGTTTTGCTTCCAAAGCTTGGTTTTTTCGAAAGGTTTATGAATACACATACTATGCATCAGGTGCACCATGCGCAAAACGTAGAGTATTTAGATAAAAATCACGGCGGATTTTTAAATACTTTCGATAAAATATTTGGTACATGGTTGCCTTTAGACGATTCTATAGATGTTAAATACGGTGTTATACACGCGCCAAATTCTAATAACCCAATAGTTATTTTAACACATGAGTTTAAGGATATTTGGAATGATATGAAAAAGTCTCCAAAATTATACCATAAATTTATGTACGTATTTGGTCCTCCAGGTTGGAGTCATGATGGTAGTACTATGACGGTTAAGCAACAGCAACGACTTTTTAAAGAGCAAAAAGATAAAAACCCTAAAGTAGCTTTTAGCAGGCCTAATTAAGAGCTGTAAGCTATTAGAGGATAAAAAAGCACACTAGTTACTCGTAAGCTACTAGTGTGCTTTTTTAGTTTACTTAATTCTATAAGATAAATTTAGACCTGTGTAGTAGTTTATAGGGTTTCCAGGGTAATAATACCTAGGAGCACTACCGCCAAAACTAGAAGCATTTATTAAAATTTGTGAAGCGTAGCTTTCATCAAAAACATTATTTAGTCCTAAAAACAAATTTAGCTTCCATTTTTTATCAATGTTTTTTGCTAAACCAAGTTTTAGGTTGGTTAGTTTGTAGCTATCAGAGAATAAACTGTTACTATCTGTAATTGGTATGCTGCCGACAGACTGGAAATTAATATTACCATAAAACCCTAATTGAGTGCTAATGTCTATCCCTGCATTAAATACAGCTGAGGGAACTCCAGTTAAATCATTACCAGAAAAATTATCTTCCTCATCTATAAACTCTTTAAATTTAAAATTATTAAGCGTGTAATTGGCAAAAGAGTTAATTGTTATAGCATCCTTTTTTAACCAATTGTAATTTGCAGCTATTTCTAAGCCGTTATGCTGAGTGCTACCAGCATTAACACCAATAAATTGATCTTCAGCTGTTCTTCTGGCAACCAAAAGGTTCTTTATATTAAGTCTGTATAGAGAGGTGTTAAATTGTAGTCTTTTATTAAAGCTGTTAGCTCGTAAGCCAATTTCGTAGTTCCATCCAGTTTCTGGTTTTAAATCGGTATTTATTTGTCCGTCGGGCAATAGGGTTTCTTCAAGGGAAATAGGAGAGAAGCCATGGCTTATACTGCTAAAAATACTTATGTTTTTAGAAAAAGCATGAGATATTCCAAATTTAGGCGAAACAATATTTTTAAATTTAAAATCTCCAGATTGGTCTGGATTGGTTTCTGAAACTATAAATTTATCTTTTAATTTATAGGAGGTTTCGTTAAAGTTTAAGCCAAGACTAATTAAAGTGTTTTTTGATAACTGGTAGTTAGTTTCAAAGAAAACATTGTAATAACTTCTTTTTTCTTCAAAATCGGATAATTGACTGTCTTTTACGCTTCCTGTACCGCTTGGAAAATCACGATATAAATTTCTAAAGGTTTTATACTTGTGATTATCGTTAAAAAATTCACCTCCAAATGTCCAGTCAAGTTTTTTTGAAAACAAATTAGTGTTTCCTAAAAAACGGGTTCTAATGCCACTCGCTAGTGTGTTTTCTTCTAAAATATTAAACGGTCTAGGTTCATAAGCGTTTCTAAATGAAGTAAAAACACTAGTAACTTGTTTTGTTTTTGTACTAAAATTATGGTTCCATGACAAACCAAAAACACCGCGTTTAGCATCTTCGAAACCTTGTGCTTCTTTCCATGTAAAAGCTGCTGATTTTGGGTTGTTTATATAAGTTTCTTCATTTAAGGAACTAGGGATAAAAGCTTTTAAATCAACATAACTAGCTAAAAAAGAAATATCGTTTTTGTTGTTTATGTAATGATTGGAGGTAATGGTAAGTGTTTGCCTGTCGTATTCATTATTTTCTCTGTAGCCATCACTATGCGTGTTGCTGTAAATTGCATGTATGCCATTTTTGCTATCTCCATAGTTTAGTTTAGTAGTGTTTTTTATAAAACCAAAAGAACCAAACGATAATTCTGTATCTATGTTAGATTCGTTTAAATAAGCATTTAGGGGTAATATATTAATAACCCCACCTAATCCTGCTCCGTAGGTGCTAGATGAAGCTCCTTTTGTGATTTCAAAACGAGAAATACTCGATAATTCAAAATCTTCAATAGTGGTTTCTCCACTACCATTTGTTAATGGGATATCATTAAAGTAAGCTCTAATTTTAGATGTTCCAAATAAATTCCTAGCGCCAATACCTCTTATGGTGATGCGGTTAGTATTAAGAGCGCCATTTTGCATAAAAACACCAGGTACTTTATTTAATATAGGAGCAAAGTCTGTACTATTATGTTGTTTTATGTTTTTAGAGCTAATAATAGCTATAGATGCAGTTGCATTGCTTATTTTTTTTGGAATGTGATGAGCAGTTACAATAATTTCATTTAGTTCAGCAATATTTGCTTTTAGCTGAATAATATAGCTTTTGTTGCTTTTTAAATTTAGTGTTTTGTTGTAGTATCCTGTTTTTTTAAATGTATAAATTCCAGGTGTGTTTATTTTGAAAAATCCATTTTTGTCAGATATTGTAATTGTTTGATTTTCATTGTTTTTAATTAAAACATTTGAAAGTAAAGCTTTATTATCTAAATCAACCGTTTTTCCGCTTATTTTGGTTTGTCCATAGCTATATATAGCAATGTTTAAGAGAAGAAAGATAAGCATCTTCTGTTTTGTTGAAATCATTCGAAGTAATTTGAATTTTTTTTCAAATGTATTGAATTATACACTTTTATAACTCAAAAACATGTATATACTAAATACATTCATGTACATTTTATATATTTATAACCTCTTTATTTTATGCTGTAAAAAGCATTAGTATCATAAAATAATAACTAAACAACAAAATGAAAAAAAAACTAATTTCTAACACATTGTTATTGTTTGCGTTATGTGCAGCAATTTCTTGTAAGGATAAAGAAGAAGTAGCTGTGGCTAGCTTACCAAATCCCGATGTTAATAATGGCGATATATCATTACCTAAAGATTTTGGAGCTGTAGTAGTTCATGAGGGTATTGGTAAAATGGCTAGGCATATCGTTGTTAGAGATAATGGTGATATTTATCTAAAAATGTTAAAGTTAGTAGATGGTAACGGTATAATAGCTTTAAGAGATACAACCGGAGATGGTAAGTACAATATACAGAAAGGGTTCGGCAGCTATATTGGTACAGGAATGGATATTAATGATGGATATTTATACGCATCTTCTACAACAGAAGTATATAGATATAAATTAAATGAAAAAGAGTTACTTCCTAGTACCAAAGAAGAATTAGTTATTTCTGGTTTCCCTAAGCAAAACGACCATTCTTCTAAGCCATTTACTTTTGATGGAGAAGGAAATATTTATGTTACTGTTGGTTCACCATCTAATGCATGTCAAGAAATTGCACGAAGTCCTGGTATGAAAGGTATGGAGCCTTGTCCGCATTTAGATTTACAAGCAGGGATATGGAGTTTTAAAACAAATAAGATTAACCAAGTACATGGCAAAGATGGTTTTAAATATGCAACAGGAATAAGAAATGCTATGGGGCTCGATTGGAATTTTGCTACAAATAGTTTGTACGCTACACAACATGGTAGAGATCAATTGCATCAGTTATGGCCAGATTTATATACTAAAGAGCAAAATGCACAGTTACCTGCGGAAGAATTTTTGCAAATAGATAAAGGAGACGATTTTGGATGGCCTTACTGTTATTATGATCAACATAAAAAGCAAAAAATGTTAGCTCCAGAATATGGAGGTAATGGAGCAACACAAGGTAAATGTGAAGGTATTAAGAACCCAATAATGGCTTTCCCTGGTCATATGGCGCCTAATGATTTATTGTTTTATACTGGGGACCAATTTCCCGAGCGATATAAAAACGGAGCATTTGTAGTGTTTCATGGCTCTTGGAATAGATCTCCACTGCCACAAAAAGGCTTTTTTGTAGCTTTTATACCAATGAAAGATGGAAAACCATCTGGAGATTGGGAAATATTTGCGGATAATTTTGCTGGTATGAAAGAGGTTACAAACCCTGCTGATGCTAAGAATAGACCTATGGGAATTGCTCAAGGGCCAGATGGTTCTCTATATATTACATCTTCTGCAACGGGGAAAATATGGAGAGTTATGTATTATGGAGAAAATTCTAATGTAAAACAAACGGTAATAACTTACGAAGAAGAAGCAAAGGAAGTAGCTAAAGAGGTTAATAATCTTGGCGGAAAAAAAGTGTATGATACATTTTGTCTTGCTTGTCACCAAGCTAACGGAAAAGGGGTTGCAGGCTTAAATCCGCCATTAAATAATACAGATTGGGTTAAAGGCGATAAAACAGCACTAATAGGAGTTTTACTTAACGGTATGGCAGGAGAAAAAGTAGATGGTGAAATTTACAGTAATGTAATGGCTTCCCATAAATTTTTAAAAGATCAAGAGATTGCTGATGTTTTAACATATGTACGTTCTAATTTTGGTAATAATTATGAAGCCATTTCTGCTAATGAAGTAAAAGATGCTAGAGAAAATAACAAAAAAGAATAATTTTTTTATCCATATATAAAGCGCCTTTGTTTAGTAAACAAAGGCGTTTTTTTATTCATTCTCATCTTCAAAAAAAGTATCTGCATAACGAGTGTTACCGTATTTTAAGTTCCAATCTGCAGCTGTTTTTAGTAGTAGTTCTTTTTGTTTCGCTATTTGTTTTCTAAGTATTGCTATTTGTGTGCTGTCTTGTCTTTTTTTAGGATTGCTATAGTTTAATGATTTAGATAAACTTTTATTCCATTTTACATAAATAGATTTTTTATTAAAATCATTTTTAAACGTAGATAGGTATATAGAAAGCTTTTCATAGCTTAGGTAAGAATATATGCGTTGTTCTGTTACTTTTTCAGTAGTCTTAAACTGTTTAATGTCTTTTTTAATCGTGTGTAGTATATGATTAACAATTAAAGCGTAATCTTCTTTTTTTATTTTATATAGAGTAGCAAAATCTTTAAACTTTAATAATTTATAGAGGATTTCATTAGTTTTTTTAGTTACTAGTTCTTGCTTAATGGGGTAATCTGCTAAAAGAGCTTTTAGGTTGTTGTATTCTTCACTAATAACATCATCTTCAAAAGTTACAAAAGTAAAATTATCGTTTATGTAATTATAAATAGGTTTAATTTTGCGGTAAATAGCAGCAGAAGTTTCTACATTTAACCTTTGTTCTTCTATAGAGTTAGCTGCTTTAATATTTTCTAAATACGCAATACAGGTATTTATATCTACTTGTAATTGTTCATTAAATGTAGACTTGCCAAGGTGCACATGTTTTTTTTGCGCACCTGCACTAGTGCTGTATAATGCAATAAAGCATATGCAACATAAGAGAAATATGTGGTTGTTTTTTAATAAAGAAAACATAAAATCACCTCTGTTAAAAAAGAAGTCTTTTTCTTACTTTTTAATATAACGAAGTAGTTAGTGTTTTATTTTAAAAACAAAAAAGGATCGCTGTATAGGCGATCCTCTTGTATATTAATATTTTAGCTTTTGTTAATTTATCTTTTTGTTTTTCTTCATACGTAAGTCAAAAAATTCTACCATTAAAGAAAAAGCAATGGTAAAGTATAAGTAGCCTTTTGGTATAGTTCCTACTTCATTTCCAAATATGGACAGGTGAGATAGGTGAGCAGCTTCCGCAACAAGCATAAAACCAATAAGTATTAAAAAAGATAAACCTAATATTTGTACAGATGGGTGTCTGTTAACAAATTCACCAACAGGATTTGCAAACAACATCATTATTACCACAGATATAATTACAGCAACAATCATAATAATTAATGCATCATTTGGGTTTGGAGATATACCATTTGTCATTCCTATGGCAGTAAGTATAGAATCAAAAGAAAAAACAATATTTATAACTGTTATTTGTATAATAGCATTTTTTAAAGTGTTAGATCTAGCTTTAGTAACTTCTCTTTCATCATGCCCTCTGTCTTCAACTTTTTCATGAATCTACTTAGTACTCTTGTAAAGTAAAAAAAGACCACCAGCAAAAAGAATTAGTGCCTGCCCGCTAATACCACCATGAATCCAATCATTCTCTATAATCCAAAAAGGCTTTTTCATGGATGTAAGTAATGATATTCCAAATAATAATACAATACGAAAAACCATGGCTAGTATTAAGCCAATATTGGTAGCTTTTTTACGAGCACTTTTCTCTAGCTTACCTGCGGCAATAGAAATGAATATAATATTATCTATACCTAAAACAATTTCTAGAAAAGTTAATGTTAATAATGCTATCCATGCATCTGGATTAGTAAAAATTTCAAACATAATTATTCTATTTTTATAGCTGTTCCTTTAGACTTTTTACTGTCTCCAACAACGTTGTACTCAAATGTATATGATTTTTTTGAAGTTGTCAATATTTTTATATGAATAGACTTTTCTTCAGCTTTATTCTTTGGCTTTAATTTTTTTATAATGTATTCACAATCATTAATCCAACGAACAGAAGAAGTATCGCTTTTGCCGTTAAAATAATCAATTTCATTTTTACCATTACGAATAAATATCGTTGTTTCTTCTTTTCCATTTATAGTAGATGAAAACGAAAATTTACCGTTTTTAAAGTCTTTACAATTTCTTTCTGGCTGATAGCACGAAAAAAACAATAGTAATGAAAAAGATAAGAGTATATTTTTTATCATAACTACAAAGAAAAGAAATAAGTTTTAGTTGTTATTACAAAGCAACATTAAAATGGGGAACAAAAAAATAGGGGCTAGCTATCCAAATTAGTTTCATAAGCCTTAAAACTACCATCTGTGTAGAAAATAATAATTTTCTGAATAGATTTATCATTATTGGTAGTAGGTGCTATTTTAACTGATGCAGGCGTATTTATTTCTTCTTTAGGAAAAGGTATCGTCTGTTTATCTAAAATATTTTTTTCTTTAGAAATAGGAGGAGGTATGCTTTCTGTTTTGCTAGTAGCAGGAAAAGTTCCTTTACCATTTAATAACCAATAAAGGTTTACATCCGGAAAATTAGATATTACTTTCATAACAAATTCTAAACTTGGTTTGTTACGACCAGATAAAATGTGTGATATACTAGAGCGTTGTACGCCAATTTTATCTGAAAAAGCAGAAGCAGATAATCCATAATATTGGATAATTTTTTCTAATCTATTTATGAAGTCTTCTGTGTTTACCATTGTATACAAAAGTAAACAAAAAAACAATAGCCATATCAAAAAAGAGAATAATTTACATAGAAAACATAAACTTTTAGTTTATATAGTAATGCATAATCATCTAGTTTATATAACTTTAACTATGTTTATTTGCATATACGTGTGTTTTGTATACATTTTTGCTAGTTAACAACAATTACCTGTTTACAAAAATCAATTTATTACGTATACAATTGTAAATTCAACTGTTTACAAATGTTATCTTTAATGATGTTACTTTTGTAAACTTTAAAATAAGCCTAATATATGTCAGAGTTAAAAACCGATTACAATCAGATAAAAGAAAAAGCTGTTACAGGAAGGTATGTAACTAATAAAGACGTCTTTCCTTTTTTAAATAAAGTAGCAAAAGATTTTCCTGTAGAAAAAATTGGAACTTCGGTTTTAAGTAAGGATATTAAAATAATTACATTAGGAACTGGTAAAAAGAAAGTTTTAATGTGGTCTCAGATGCATGGTAATGAATCTACAACTACAAAAGCTGTATTGGATTTTATAAATCTTTTAAATAGTTCAGATGAGCTTGCTTCCTTTATAAAGGATAATTGTACTATAAAAATAATTCCTATTTTAAATCCAGATGGAGCCGAGGCATATACAAGAGTAAATGCTAATGCTATAGATTTAAATAGAGATGCCCAAGACAGGAGTCAGCCAGAAAGTATTGTTTTAAGAAGTGTTTATGATAGTTTTAAGCCAGATTATTGCTTTAACCTACACGATCAGCGAACTATCTTTAATACGGCAGCTATAGCCAAACCTGCAACAGTATCTTTTTTAGCGCCTGCACATGATCAAGAACGTAATATTTCTGCTACTAGAGCTATTAGTATGCAAATTATTGTAGCTATGAATAGTATGTTGCAAAAACACATACCAGGTCAAGTGGGTAGGTATGATGATGGTTTTAATAGTAATTGTGTTGGTGATGCTTTTCAGATGTTAAACACACCTACGATTCTTTTTGAGTCTGGACATTATCCTGAAGATTATAAAAGAGAGAAAACAAGAGAGTATATTTATAATTCTATAGTAAAAGGAGTAGAAGTTATTGCTAAAAATACGATTAAGGAGTATAGTATAGATGATTACACAGCTATTCCAGAGAATAATAAGTTATTTTACGATATTTTAATAACCAATGCAGACGAGTTAGATACTGCTTTGCCAAAAAACACAAGCATTGGTATTCTTTTTAAGGAAACTTTAGAGGGTAATGAGATTAAATTTATCCCTAATATTGAAAAAAAGGGAGATTTAACAGGTTTTTATGGTCATAAAGTTTATAATTGTTTAAATAGTAATGATCTAGAAACCTTAAAAAAGCAGAAAGAAGTAATTAAATTATTAAAAAAAGGTTAAACAAAATTATAGTTAAACTTAATTTTTTGCATTTTCATCAAAAAAACACAATATTTGTTACATTTAATTTGATAAATTGTTATTTTTGACTAAAATTTGAATAATAAAATGGGTAAAGTAAAATTAGACGAGATAGATCATCAGATTCTGGATATGTTAATAGACAACACCAGAACACCATTTACAGATATCGCTAAAAAGCTTTTAATTTCTGCGGGTACTGTGCATGTAAGAGTTAAGAAAATGGAAGAAAGCGGAATCATTAAAGGTTCTTCTTTAACTTTAGATTATGTTAAATTGGGCTATGCATTTATTGCGTATGTTGGTATTTTTCTAGAAAAAACACATCAAACAAAGTTTGTTTTAGAGCGCCTTAATCAAATTCCTTTTGTAACAGTAGCACATATAACTACAGGAAAATTTAATATTTTCTGTAAAATTAGAGCAAAAGATACAAACCATGCTAAAAATATTATCTTTAAAGTAGATGATATAGATGGTATTAGTAGAACAGAAACAATGATTTCTTTAGAAGAAAGCATAAACGATAAAAAGCGTTTAATGCATACAATTTTTAATGAGTTGTAATTAAGAATCATAAGTTTTAATAAAACCTTAATCCTAATTAGATGTTTTTCTAATTAGGATTTTTTAATTTCACACTTTAAGGAAATAAAGCTTTTTAATTATGAAAACCTCGGAACTTAAGGATACCGAATACAATTCTTATTATAAAACCTATATTTTGGCTTTAGAAGAAGTAGAATTGAATGAAGAATTGCAAAACGGAATGGATGATTTTGTGACTTTATTGCATAAAATCCCTGAAAGTAGATTTTCTTATGCTTATGAAGAGGGTAAATGGACAATTGCCGAAGTGCTTTTACACATTATAGACACAGAAAGGGTTTTTCAATACAGAGCATTGTGTTTTTCTAGAAATGATAAAACAAATTTACCTGGTTTTGAGCAAAACGACTATGCATTAGAAAGTAATGCTAAAAATAGGAGTAAGGCGAGTTTAATTAATGAGTATATGGCTGTACGTAAATCTACAATTGCGCTATATAACTCGTTTAGTAAAGAAATTCTAAAACGCACGGGTAATGCTAATGATGCTGTAACAAGTGTAGCCGGGCAAGGCTTTATATTAGCAGGCCACCAAGCACATCATAAAAAAATTATAGAAGAAAGATATTTGTAAATTAATCTAACATAGATTTACTATCATCTGTATCTTCATCCATTGGTTTTTCTAATTCAAATAACGACTTTTTAGAAGCTAATTCTTTTTCTATAGACTCATCGAAGTTTGAAAAGAAATCGGATAAACTCTTACTTATTTTTACTAAATAAATAATGTCATCTGTTTTTACTTCTACGGCTTCTATAATTTCTCCTTTTAAATTTTTAAAAGAAATAATATCGCTGTCTCCGTACCCATGTGGGTAAGATTCTATTAGTAAGTTGGCTACTTCGTGGCTTAGTTTTTTGTAATCTACAAGTTTTCGTAACATAATAGTTTGGTTGTATGTGAGTAATACTACTAAACTATATATTTTTTAAATTGAAATTTGTAAAGAGTTGTAAAACAGCCTTTTTTAGTAGGTGTAACTCTTATTCTTTGTAGTAAGCAAAAGCATCTATAAATAAATCATTAGGAACTTTAATATCTATCGCTGGTTCTCCAATAGCATTTAACAATACAAAGTTAATATTGCCATGAGAATTTTTCTTATCAAACTTTAATAGTGATAATATATTTTCAATATCATTACTAGAAAAATCTACTTTTTTATATCTCTTTAAAAAGGTTGTTTTTATATCTTCTAAGGTATCTTTAGATAAACCTGTTAGTTTGTAAGAAAGGTAGCCTTCTAAAATCATTCCAACAGCAATTGCTTCACCATGCAATAGTAAATCATGGTCTTCACTTTCTAAAAAGTAAGACTCTACAGCATGCCCTAACGTATGTCCGTAATTTAATATTTTACGTATGTTTTGTTCAGTAGGGTCTTGTAAAACAACTTTATTTTTTATAAGAACAGAAGTATATATAAATTTTTCTGCTTCTGTGTAATTAGCAACAGCTTTTAAATCTTTCCAATACGCTGCATCTTGTATTAAACCATGTTTTAACATTTCTGCAAAACCACTGTTTAATTGTCTTTCTTCTAATGTTTTTAGAAAATCTGGAATTATCATTACCATTTCTGGCTGATTAATAACACCTACTTGGTTTTTTAATGCGCCTAAATCTACACCAGTTTTTCCTCCAACGGAAGCATCTACCATAGCTAATAATGTAGTTGGCACATTTATAAAATTAATACCTCTTTTAAAAGTAGAAGCTACAAAACCACCTAAATCTGTTAGCACGCCACCACCAACATTAATCATTATACTTTTTCTATCAGCATCTAATTCTGATAATACTTCCCAAACTTGTGTGCACGTTTGTATGTTTTTATTAATCTCTCCAGACTCAATTTCGATAATTTCAAATGCATAGTCACCTACAATTTCTGCCATAAATTGTGGTAAGCAATTTTCATGTGTATTTTCATCAACTAAAATAAAAACCTTAGAATAATTAGATTTTGCAAGATGATTATTTAATGCAGCATAAGCATTTGCGTTAAAATGTACATCGTATGTAGAAGTAGTGATAGATTCCATTATGTTGTCTTTAATAAGCTGCAAAATAAAGGTTATTTTTAATTATAAAATAGTGTTTCAATAGTTATATTTGGTTGAAGGTTAAATTTATTGCCGATGAATACAATTTTTGAAGATACTAGCACTGCTTTTGCCTTAAAAACTGACTCGGAATTAGAGCGTGCATACTTTTTATTTAAAATGATAGCTAATGAGCCTTTGGTGAGAATAGGCACAGCGGTAACTAATTTTGCTATAAAAGCGCATTTACCGGTAGAGGGATTAATACGCGCTAGTGTTTTTGACCATTTCTGTGGTGGAGTAAGCGAAAATGATTGCTTACCCATAATAGATAAGATGTACCAGAAAAAAGTATGTGCTGTTTTAGATTATTCGGTAGAAGGTAAAGAAGATGAAGTTTATTTTGATGCAACTCTAGATAAAATTATTCATATTTTAAATTTTGTAAAGGAAAAAGAGGCGATACCATTTGCTGTTTTTAAACCTAGTGGTTTTGGTCGTTTTCAGTTATTTGAAAAAATAAGTGCAGGAAAAAAACTTTTGGAGAACGAGCAAGAAGAATGGGAGCGCGTTAAAGCACGTTTTCATACTGTTTGTAAAAAAGCTTATGAGTTAGATGTTGCTTTATTAATAGATGCTGAAGAAAGCTGGATGCAATCTGCTGCAGATGATTTGGTATTACAAATGATGCGCACCTATAATAAGAAAAAAGCGGTAGTTTTTAATACTTTGCAAACGTATAGATGGAACCGGTTAGATTATTTAAAGTTAATGCACAATGAAGCTTTAAAAGATGGATTTAAAATTGGAATAAAAATAGTACGTGGTGCATATTTAGAAAAAGAAAATACTAGGGCAGAGGAGCTTAAATACCCTACGCCTATATGTGCATCTAAAAAAGCAACAGACGATAATTTTAATAAAGTGTTATTGTATATGATAGCTAATATTAATGTTATTTCAACTTTTGCAGGTACCCATAACGAAGATAGTTGTTATAAATTAGTACAGTTGTTAGAAAAAAACAATATTAAAGTAAATGATAATCGCATATGGTTTGGGCAGTTGTATGGAATGAGTGATCATATTTCTTACAACCTTTCGGCTAAAGGATATAATGTTGCTAAATATTTACCTTTTGGCCCTGTAAAAGATGTTATGCCTTATTTAATTCGTAGGGCAGAAGAAAACACTTCGGTTGCTGGGCAAACAAATAGGGAGTTAGAATTGCTTAGAAAAGAAAGAAAACGGAGAAACCTTTAATTAAGCGCTTCAATAAGTATTTTGTTATTACAGCTTTTTATTTTTAGAGTCGCAGTCTTGTTATTTAAATCATTTTCTATAAAATAAGTTTTGCAAGGCTTAGATTCGGTATCACTTTTTCCAAAATCTACATCGCCATCTAATAAAAACTGATTTATTTGCAGGGAATCAATTTGTTTTTCTTTTATAGCATTTTGTATATCATTTGAATAGGATATTTTTTTAGAGCGTAAATCTTTTAAAACTCTGCAATTAGGTAAGTAACAGAAGGATACACCTGTTTCTTCGGACTTTTTCTTTAAGAAAATAGAAAGGAAAATTAAACCAATTGCTAAACCAAAAAGGTAAAAGCCAAGTCGCTTTACAAAAGCCATAAATTAAAAAATAAGAAAGTTAATATCGTTATAAGAAAGGTCGAACCATTCTCCAACAGATTTGTTTGTAAGTATACCGTGGTACATATATAGCCCGTTTCTAAGACCTTTATCAAAACGTAATGAATTTTCTAGTCCGCCATCTTCCCCAATTTTTAGGAGATAAGGAGTAAAAATATTACTAATAGATACCGATGCTGTTTTTGGGTATCTAGAAGGTATATTGGGTACCGCATAGTGAATAACCCCATACTTTTCTATAGTAGGTTTGTCATGGCTAGTGACTTCACTAGTTTCAAAACATCCACCCATATCTATACTAACATCTATAATTACGGCACCTTTTTTCATATGTTCTACCATAGTGCTCGACACTATTACAGGTGCTCTATCTTTACCTCTTGTGGCACCAATAGCAACATCGCACCTTTTTAGCGCTTTTAATAAGTTTTTTGGCTGTATGGTAGATGTGTATACTGTTTGCTTAAGGTTGGTTTGTATGTTACGTAATTTTGTAATAGAATTATCAAATATTTTAACATTAGCCCCAAGTCCTATAGCAGAACGAGCTGCAAATTCGCCAACGGTTCCTGCTCCAATAATTACAACTTCTACAGGTGGTACACCACTAATGTTGCCAAACATTAACCCGTTTCCATTATTAGTAGCCGCCATTAATTCAGAAGCTATAAGAACAGAAGATATACCAGCAATTTCACTTAAAGAACGTACCGCAGGGTATTTTCCGTCGTCATCTAAAATATATTCAAAAGCAACTGCGGTAATTCGCTTTTTTGCTAATTCTTCAAAATATTTTTTAGACTGTGTCTTTAACTGTAAGGCAGAAATAATTGTTGTTTGCGGGTTTAGCAATTCAATTTCAGAAAATGTTGGTGGTTCTACTTTTAAGAGTAGAGGGCAAGAAAATACTTTTTTGGTATCTCTTGTTATTTCTCCGCCAGCAGTAATATAATCTGCATCAGAAAAATTAGCACCTTCTCCAGCGCCAGCTTCAATTAAAACTCTATGACCATGTGCTGTAATAGCGTTTACAGCATCTGGAGTTAAGCAAATACGTTTTTCTTTTTGCTGATTTTCTTTAGGAATACCAATAAATAGTTCGCCTTTTTGTTTTAATACTTCGAGTGTTTCTTCTTGTGGAATTAATTGCTGCTTGCTAAATGGTGAAGTATGTTGACTCATAAATGTACCGCTATTGTAGCATAATAAATTGCTGAAATCAAAAGTACAATTTTTTTAGTAGCTGCTAAAAATAATTAGCAATTTAGTAGTGTGGGAAATTTAAGTAAGAATTATGTTTACGACTTTAATTTAAAAAAAGATATGCTAGTTATTTTCTTTCCTTAATTTTTCTTTTTCCTTTAAAGCCTTTAATTCTTCATCCATAGCATCTAAATCTATCCCATGTACATATTTATCATAGATTTTAACACGTATAAAATACACAAAGGGGATAACCACCATACATACAGGAAGTATCCATAGTATGTTTTTAGTATCTACATGCGGATTTTCTGAATAATATACTTCAAAAAGTTGAAAAGCATACATGGTTATGGGTATGAGTATAATATGATACCACCAATCTTTAGAACTTAAAAACCATAGAATTAATAAATACATGGGTATAAATTTCCCTAATAAAAACCAAACATGCGTGGCTACATCTCTAAAACCATTATTACCGATGGTTAACCCTAAAAGAGAAATAGTTGCGTCTGAATCTTCCGGCAGATAATCGGGTATTTTAAATAAAAAAGGAGGAATTACAATAAAAAAGACAAAAAGAGATTCTAAGACTATTCTTTTTTTTGCTTTTTTTCCTTTAAAATTTTCACGCATTTTAAATATACTGTTTAGTATTTCTAACGAATCTAAATAAAATAAAGTATAAAAAAAAGGCAATTTTTTAAAATTGCCTTATCTCTTTAATTTAAACTGTAAATCTTGTTATTTTCTAACAGAATCTCTTCTTACAGATTGTTCATATAATCCATCGTCTTCACTTGCACTGTCATTTGTACAAGACGCTAACATTAATACGGCACAAGCCAACATTCCAAATAATACTCTTTTAGTGTTCATAAAAAATAATTTTTAGTTAGGGAAATCTTTCATTTTCATCTACAAAAGTAGGAAAAATATCACTAATTCGGTTAATAATACTTGAAATATAGTGTCTTTTAACGATAAATAAAAGCATTTCATCGAAAAATATGTATTTCATCGAAATTTATACAATAAAATAATATTCCGTTAATAAGCAGTTTACTATTTCGTAATAATGGAAATTTCTCTATTATTACTTGCTAAAACTTCTAAGTATATATTGGTGGTTTCTTGTGGTAGGTAGGCTTCTATTTTGTTAGGCCATTCTATAAATGTCCATACATTTGAATATAAATAATCTTCTAATCCAATATCTAAAGCTTCTGTTTCGTCATTAAGCCTATAAAAATCAAAATGATAAGCCATTAAATCTCCAGAATTAGAAAAATACTCGTTTACAATACTAAAAGTAGGGCTGCTTGTGGTGCTAGAAACTCCTAATTCTTTAACAAGCGCTTTTATAAGTGTTGTTTTACCAGCTCCCATTTCGCCATGGAAACATAATGTTTTAAAAGTTGCAGTTTTAAGTATTTTTTTTGCAACTTCTTCTACTTGCTTTTCGTTAAATGTAATTTTCATTAATGTAATAATATTCACCTTGGTTCTAAAACCACAAACGGAATAATCATTTCTTCTAATGAAACTCCTCCATGTTGGTAGGTGTTTCTGTAATAACTTACATAATGATTATAGTTGTTTGGGTACGCAAAAAATAAATCGTTTTTTGCAAAAATAAAAGAACTGCTCATATTAATAGAAGGTAAGCTTATTTCTTTTGGGTTTTTAGCGGCAAAAACTTCTTTGTTCTCATAAGTAAGGCTTTTACCTGTTTTATAACGCAAGTTAAGGCTAGTGTCTTTATCGCCAATTACTTTGGATGGGTTCTTAACATTTATAGTACCATGGTCTGTGGTTATAATAAGTTTTAATCCTAAGTTTTGTGCTTGCTGAATAATATCTAATAAAGGAGAATTTTTAAACCAGCTTTTTGTTAAAGATCTATATGCTTTATCGTTAGAAGCTAACTCTTTTATTACTTCCATTTCTGTTTTAGAGTGCGAAAGCATGTCTACAAAATTATAAACAATAACTGTTAAATCGTTTTCCTTTTGCGAGTTAAAATTTTGTGCTAAGTTTTTTCCTTGTTTTAAGCTGCTTATTTTATGGTATTCCCATTTAATATCTAACCCTAGTCTTTTTATTTGTTCGCCTAAAAATTCTGCTTCATATAAATTTTTACCACCATCATCAGTATCATTTTTCCACCATTGCGGGTATTTTTTTTCCATATCTAATGGTGTTAAACCAGAGAATATAGCATTTCTAGCATATTGTGTGGCAGTTGGTAAGATACCGTAATAGGGTGTTTCTTTTGTTTTTTTATAGGGTGTATTTACAATTTCTTCAAAAGCCAGCCATTGATCGTATCGTAAATTATCTACCACCACCATTAAGGTAGGGGTGTTTTTAATTTCTGGAACTACTAATTTTTTAAACATGGTGTGCGATAAAACAGGACTATCTTCACCATTAAACCAATCGTTATAATTTTTATCTATGAACTTACAAAATTGGTTATTTGCTTCTGTCTTTTGAGATTCTAAAATCTCGAACATGCTAGAATCTTCTATTTCTTCTAATTGTAAATCCCAGAAAATAAGCTTCTTGTATAATTCTGCCCAACCTTCATAAGAGTTAACCATAGACATTTCCATAGCAATTTTTCTAAATTCTTGTTGGTAATTAGATGTTGTTTTTTCGGAAACTAATCTAGAATGGTCTAGATTCTTTTTTAAGGATAATAGTATTTGGTTAGGGTTTACAGGTTTTATAAGGTAATCGGCAATTTTAGAACCTATTGCCTCTTCCATAATGTATTCTTCTTCGCTCTTTGTTATCATTACAACAGGGATAGCGGAATTAATACTCTTTATTTCTGTAAGTGTTTCTAAACCAGATAATCCAGGCATGTTTTCATCTAAAAAAACAATATCAATATTGGTATTCGGAATTTCTTCTAAAGCTTCTTGCCCACTTTTACATGTAATAACTGTATAGTTTTTATTTTCTAGAAAAAGAATATGAGGTTTCAACATATCAATTTCATCATCTACCCAAAGTATTGTTATGTTGTTCATTTAGTGTCTATATTTGTATGTATAAAAAGATTAACGATTTTGATAAAATCAAACAAACTTAAAATATTTAATGATCCAATTTACGGATTTATTACAATACCAAATGGTCTTATTTTTGACCTTATAGCAAATCCGTATTTTCAACGTTTGCGTAGAATTTCTCAGATGGGGCTCTCTTATATGGTGTATCCTGGAGCACACCATACTAGATTTCATCATGCGTTAGGTTGTATGCATTTAATGCAAAAAGCAATACAAGTACTTAGTTTTAAAGGGGTTGAAATTACTGAGGATGAAAAACAAGGGTTGCTATGCGCAATTTTATTACACGATATGGGGCATGGACCATTTTCACATGCTATGGAACATAGTATTGTAGAAGGTGTAAGTCATGAGTATATTTCGTTGCTTTTTATGCAGGATTTAAATAAAAAGTTTAACGGAAGTTTAACTACTGCTATAGAAATTTTTAAGGGAGAGCATCCAAAAAAGTTTTTAAACCAATTAGTATCTAGTCAGTTAGATATGGATAGGGCAGATTATTTAAAGCGAGATAGCTTTTACACCGGAGTAGCAGAAGGTAATGTAAATTCTGAACGTTTAATTACCATGTTAAATGTTGTAAATGGTGAATTGGTAATAGAAGAAAAAGGGATATATTCTGTAGAAAAGTTTTTAATAGCAAGGCGTTTTATGTATTGGCAAGTATACTTGCATAAAACAGGTTTAGTGGCGGAAAGTATTTTAATACATATTTTAAAAAGAGCAAAAGAGTTACTAGACAAAGGGGAACAATTTAATTGCAGTAAACCCTTATTATTTTTTATGGAGAATAAGATATCTAAAGATAATTTTAATTCCAATACGCTCGATTTGTTTTCTCAATTAGATGACATAGATATTTTATCTGCTATTAAATTATGGCAAGGTCATTCGGATTTTGTGCTTTCTAAGTTGTGTAAGATGTTAATTAATAGAGAATTATTAACGATAAAAGTTAAAAAGAACCCTATTAGTACAGAAAAATTTAAAAAACATTTTCAAAAATTTAAAAAAGAGCATCAATTAACAGATCAAGAAACATCTTATTTTGTTTTTTCTGGAAGTGTTAAAAACCAGGCATATAATGTAGATAATCAGAATATTAATATTTTAAGAAAGAATGGTAAAATTACTGACGTAGCTAAGGCTTCGGATCAATTAAATATTAAAGCACTTTCTATGACAGTAACAAAATATTATATCTGTTATCCGAAAGATTCTGTTTAACAATTTTTCTTACTTTTGTGTTCATGAAATTTACAGCTAGTCAAATTGCAGGTATTTTAGAAGGGGAGGTTGATGGAAATCCAGAGATAGCGGTACATAAATTAGCAAAAATAGAAGAGGGAGATAATGGGTCTTTAACTTTTCTTGCTAATCCAAAGTATACTTCACATATATATACAACAAAGGCATCTGTTACCATTGTAAATAAAGATTTTATACCAGAGCAACCTTTGGAAACAACTTTAATAAAGGTTGATGATGCTTATGATTCTTTTTCAAAACTATTAGAATATTATAATCAGGTTAAGAATAATAAAAAGGGAATTGAAAATCCTGTTTATATATCTGATACAGCCAAATATGGAGAAGACTTTTATCTTGGTGCGTTTACTTATCTAGGAGAAAATGTTGTTATTGGTAATAATGTAAAAATATATCCTAATGCATATATAGGAGATAATGTTACTATAGGAGATAATGTAATAGTTTTTGCAGGAGCAAAAATATATTCAGAATCTATTATTGGTAATAATTGTAGTATTCATAGTGGTGCTATAATAGGAGCGGATGGTTTTGGATATGCTCCAAACGATAATGGTGAGTATAAAAAAGTTCCACAAACAGGGAATGTAATTTTAGAAGATAATGTAGATGTAGGAGCAGGTACTACAATAGATAGAGCAACATTAGGGTCTACTGTCTTAAAAAAAGGAGTAAAGCTAGATAACCAAATACAGATAGCCCATAACGTAGAAATAGGAGAACACACCGTAATTGCAGCCCAAACAGGTATTGCTGGATCCACAAAAATTGGAAAGCATTGCTTAATAGGTGGACAAGTGGGTATTGTTGGTCATATTACTATAGGGGATAGAGTAAAAATACAGGCACAATCTGGTATAGGAAGAAATATTAAAGATGATGAAGTGCTACAAGGTTCACCAGCTTTAAATTATGGAGATTACAACAAATCTTACGTACACTTTAAAAATTTACCTAAGATAATTAATAGAATTAACGAATTAGAAAAAAAGATTAAAGGTGAGTAACACTAATACATTACAAAGAACTATAGAAAAAGAGGTAACTCTTACTGGAGTAGGTTTACACACTGGACAAGATGTTACAATGAAATTTGTACCAGCTCCAGAAAACCATGGTTACGTTTTTAAAAGAGTAGATTTAGAAGGAGCACCAATTATAGCAGCAGATGCTAATTATGTTGTAGCAACACAAAGAG
Source organism: uncultured Cellulophaga sp. (assembly GCA_947492955.1). GTDB lineage: Bacteria > Bacteroidota > Bacteroidia > Flavobacteriales > Flavobacteriaceae > Cellulophaga. The sequence continues at coordinate 220,067 of CANLOV010000004.1, forward strand.
GTACTAATTTAGAAAAGAACGGAATAGAAATTCGTACTTCTGAGCATGTCTTAGCAGCTTTAGTAGGGCTAGAAATAGATAATGTTTTAATAGAGTTAAATGCTCCTGAACCTCCAATTATGGATGGTTCGTCTAAGTTTTTTGTAGAGGCTTTAGAAAAAGCTGGTGTAGTAACTCAAGAAAAAGAAAGAGAAGAATACATTGTAAAAGAGGTTATTAGTTATAAAGATGAAGAATCTGGTAGTGAAATAACTATTATACCTTCAGAAGAATATCAAATAGCTACAATGGTAGATTTTGGAACCAAAGTTTTGGGAACTCAAAATGCTACTTTAGACCATATATCTGATTTCAAAAAAGAAATTTCTGAAGCAAGAACTTTTAGTTTTTTACATGAAATAGAAATGTTATTAGACCATGGTTTAATAAAAGGAGGCGATTTAAATAATGCTATTGTTTATGTAGATAAGGAAATTTCGGAATCTACAATGAATAAGTTAAGGAAAGCCTTTAACAAAACAGATATATCTGTAAAACCAAACGGTATATTAGATAATTTAACATTGCATCAGCCTAATGAAGCTGCTCGTCATAAATTATTAGATGTAATTGGAGATTTAGCTTTAGCAGGAACAAGAATACGAGGTAAGGTTATAGCTAATAAGCCAGGGCATTATGTAAATACACAGTTTGCAAAGAAACTTTCTAAAATAATTAAATTAGAAAAGAGAAATAAGGTTCCTGTATACGATTTAAATCAGCCACCTTTGATGGATATTCATCAAATTATGGCAATGTTACCTCATAGACCACCATTCTTATTAATTGATAGGATACTAGAGTTGTCTGATAGTCATGTAGTTGGAATGAAAAATGTAACAATGAACGAACCGTTTTTTGTAGGGCATTTTCCAGATGCACCAGTAATGCCGGGAGTATTACAGGTAGAAGCTATGGCGCAAACAGGAGGGATACTAGTATTAAGTACGGTACCAGACCCAGAAAATTATCTTACATTTTTTATGAAAATAGATAATGTAAAATTTAAACAAAAAGTATTACCTGGAGATACATTAACATTTCATTGTAGCTTAATTACACCTATAAGAAGGGGTATTTGTCATATGAAAGCTTATGCCTATGCAAATGGTAAATTAGTTAGTGAAGCAGAATTAATGGCACAAATAGCAAAAAAATAAATATATGAATCAACCATTGGCCTATATCCATCCTGGAGCCAAAATCGCAAAAAATGTTGTAGTAGAACCTTTTACTACCATACATAATAATGTTAAAATTGGAGAAGGTACTTGGATAGGATCTAATGTTACCATAATGGAAGGTGCTAGAATTGGTAAAAATTGTAATATCTTTCCAGGTGCAGTAATTTCTGCTACACCACAAGATTTAAAATATAAAGGAGAAGAAACAACTGTTGAAATTGGCGATAATACTACTATTAGAGAATGTGCAACCATAAATAAAGGTACTTCTGATAGAATGAAAACGGTTATTGGTAAAAATTGTTTAATTATGGCTTATTGCCATGTTGCTCATGATTGTTTTATTGGCGACAATTGCATTTTTTCTAATAATTCAACCCTAGCTGGCCATGTAACTATCGGAGATAATGTAATATTAGCAGGTTTAGTAGCTGTACATCAATTTGTATCGGTAGGGAGCCATGCATTTGTTACTGGAGGTTCTTTAGTTCGTAAAGATGTACCACCTTATGTAAAAGCTGCAAGGGAGCCATTATCTTATGTAGGTATTAATTCTGTAGGCTTAAGAAGAAGAGGGTTTGAATCTGAAAAAATTAGAGAGGTTCAAAATATTTATAGAATTTTATATCAAAAAAACTATAATAATACTCAAGCTGTTCAGATTATTGAAGCTGAAATGGTAGCTACTCCAGAACGCGATGAAATTTTGCAATTCATTAGAGACTCTCAAAGAGGTATAATGAAAGGTTATTTTAGTAATAACTAGTATTAATATAAAATAATAAGTAGAAAAAATAGTATCACTTCTACTATAGTAATAAATAATAATAAACCATAAATTATGGCATCTACATCAGATATTAGAAAAGGATTGTGTATTAGATATAGCAACGATATATATAAGATAATAGAGTTTTTACACGTAAAACCAGGAAAAGGCCCTGCTTTTGTTAGAACTAAATTAAAAAGTGTTACCTCTGGGAAAGTTGTAGATAATACATTTTCTGCTGGTCATAAAATAGATGATGTTAGAGTAGAAACACGTTCTTATCAGTATTTATATCCAGAAGGAGATACATACCATTTTATGAATACAGATGATTACAACCAAATTACACTTCCTGAAAGTTCTTTAGATGCACCAGGTCTTTTAAAAGAAGGAGCTGTTGTAAAAATTATGTTTAATACAGAAGATAGTATGCCTTTATCTGTAGAAATGCCTGCTAGTGTTATATTAGAAGTAACATACACAGAGCCTGGAGTAAAAGGAAATACAGCAACTAATGCAACAAAGCCAGCAAAAGTAGAAACAGGAGCAGAAGTAAACGTACCATTATTTATTAATGAAGGAGATAAAATAAAAGTAGACACTGAAAAAGGTGCTTACATGGAACGTGTAAAAGAATAGCATTAGCTTAGCGTATTAAAAATAATAACTACTAATTGTAAATGAAGTTTCCAGTAAGTTATACTTTAAAACAAATAGCAACAATTATAGGGGCGGAGTTCGTTGGAGCTGATGATTTCCCTGTTTTTGGAATGAACGAAATACATGTAGTTGAATCTGGTGATATTGTTTTTGTAGATCATCCAAAATATTACGATAAAGCATTAGAATCTAAGGCAACAATTGTATTAATTAATAAAAAAGTAGCATGTCCAGAAGGAAAAGCACTTTTAATTTCGGAAGACCCTTTTAGAGATTTTAATACACTAACTAATTTTTTTAAGCCTTTTAAAAAATCAGAGTCTTCTATAGCTAAATCAGCTCAGATAGGTAAAAATACAGTAATACAGCCAAACACATTTATTGGGAATAATGTAGTTGTAGGTAATAATTGTACAATACATTCTAATGTAGCTATATATGATTATGCTGTAATAGGAGATAATGTAACCATACATGCTGGTACAGTTTTAGGAGGAGATGCATTTTATTACAAAAATAGACCGGAAGGATTTGATAAATTAATTTCGGGAGGAAGAGTTGTAATAGAAGACCATGTAGATATAGGAGCTTTGTGTACTATTGATAAAGGAGTTACCGGAGATACTACTATAAAAGCTGGTACAAAAATAGATAATCAAGTTCATATTGGTCATGATACTGTAATAGGTAAAAAGTGTTTAATAGCTGCTCAAACTGGTATAGCAGGTTGTGTAATTATTGAAGATGAAGTAACCTTATGGGGGCAAGTTGGTGTTACTAGTGGAATTACAATAGGAGAAAAAGCAGTGGTATTAGCACAGACTGGAGTATCTAAATCTATTAGTGGCGGAAAAAGTTATTTTGGTTCTCCAATAGAGGAAACTAGAGAAAAATTAAAACAATTAGCTCATATCAAGAAAATTCCAACAATTTTAAGGAAATTAGAGAATAAATAAGCATCATATTACTTTAAAAATATAAGGTAATGGTATATTTTTGTAAAGCTTATAAAAAATAAATCAGGAAAATAATGAGTGTTCTAGTTAATAAAGATTCTAAAATAATTGTACAAGGTTTTACAGGTAGTGAAGGTACTTTTCATGCCGAACAAATGATTGAATATGGTACCAACATTGTTGGTGGTGTTACTCCAGGTAAAGGAGGTCAAGAGCATTTAGGAAAACCAGTATTTAACACAGTTATAGAAGCAGTAGAAAAAGCAGGCGCAGATACTACTATTATATTTGTACCACCAGCTTTTGCAGCGGATGCTATAATGGAGGCAGCAGATGCAGGAATAAAAGTTATTATTACTATTACAGAAGGTATTCCTGTTGCAGATATGGTAAAAGCATCTAATTATATTAAAAGTTTTGACTGTAGACTAATTGGTCCTAACTGCCCAGGTGTTATAACTCCAGGTGAAGCTAAGGTTGGAATTATGCCAGGATTTGTTTTTGAAAAAGGAAATGTAGGTATTGTATCTAAATCTGGTACACTTACTTATGAAGCAGCAGATCAGGTTGTACGTCAAGGATTAGGTATTACAACAGCTATTGGTATTGGTGGTGACCCAATTATAGGTACAACTACAAAAGAAGCGGTTGAATTATTAATTAATGACCCAGAAACTAGTTGTGTAGTTATGATTGGTGAAATAGGAGGTCAGTTAGAAGCAGATGCTGCTAAATGGTATAAAGAAAGTGGAAGTAAAAAACCAGTTGTTGGTTTTATTGCTGGTGAAACAGCACCTGCAGGAAGAACAATGGGGCATGCTGGAGCAATTGTTGGAGGTAGTGATGATACTGCACAAGCAAAGAAAGCTATTATGAGAGAATGTGGTATACACGTAGTAGATTCTCCTGCAGAAATAGGAGTAAAGGTAAAAGAAGTACTAGGATAATTTTAGTATTTATTACAAAAATATAGTTAAATCCTATTTATTCTGTACTGATCACATCAGTTAAACTCAGGATAAATAGGATTTTAAGTTTTAAGAAATATTAAAAAATAGAAAATGAAACTTTTAGAAGGAAAAAACGTTATAATCACTGGTGCTAGTAGAGGTATAGGTAAAGGAATAGCAGAGATATTTGCTAATTACGGAGCTAATGTTGCTTTTACATACAGTTCTAGTGAAGCACCTGCTTTAGCATTAGAAAAAGAATTAACAGCAAAAGGGGTTAAAGCAAAAGCATACAAAAGTAATGCTGCAAATTTTGAAGAAGCAGAAGCTTTGATTTCTAGTGTTTTAGAAGATTTTGATGGTGGTATAGATGTACTAATTAATAATGCAGGGATTACAAAAGACAATCTTTTAATGCGTATGTCTGAGTCTGATTTTGATGCAGTTATAGAAGTTAATTTAAAGTCTGTTTTTAATATGACCAAAGCAGTACAACGTACTATGCTTAAACAACGAAAAGGTTCTATAATTAATATGAGTAGTGTTGTTGGTGTAAAAGGAAATGCAGGACAAGCAAATTATGCAGCATCTAAGGCAGGAATGATTGGTTTTACAAAATCTATAGCAGCTGAACTTGGTTCTAGAAATATTAGATGTAATGCTATTGCACCTGGGTTTATAGAAACCGAAATGACAGATAAATTAGATGAAAAAGTAGTGCAAGGTTGGAGAGATGGTATTCCTTTAAAAAGAGGAGGTACAACCGAAGATATAGCTAATGCATGTTTGTTTTTAGCTTCAGATTTATCTAGTTACGTAACAGGAGAAGTTTTAAATGTAAACGGAGGAATGTTAATGTAATTTAAATATTTAAGTAAATTAAAAAAATGCTCCAATTGTAATTGGAGCATTTTTTTTGTTTTTATAATTGATATTCTTCAAATACATAAGCTCCAATTTTTTCTTTTCTGTATATAAAAGTTAATACTGTAAGAATTAATAGAAAAACAAAAAGAGCAATCATTACAATACCTACAGGAGTAAATGTTGTTGGTATTTCGTAATTAATAAAATCTGCTTTACTAGACAGAATTCCTATAATAGAAGATAATTTATAACTATAAACTAAGAAAATAGCATATAAAGAATATTCTAAATTACGCATTGTAGGGTCTGGATGCTCGTCTTCTCTAATTTTAAATGAAATTACATATAAGTATACAAAATGAGCAATAGTTAGTATAGGAAAGATATAATTGTCAATTTTAAAGAAATAAAATTTATTTGTGTAAAGGTTATAAAAATTTAAAAATAATAAAGCTACTAATATAATTACAGAAAGTCTTAGAAGAACTTTCCAGGAAAGATTACTTGCAATAATTTTCATATAGTTTTGGTTTTAGGGGAAACCCAGTTTAGTTTAACAAAGAACTAAACAATACAGTAATCGATTAAAAAAAATCGATAAAGAGATAAAATGGTAGTTGTACTTTAAGTATGTTATTATAAAATTCTTTTTTTCTAAAAAACAAGAATTTTAAAAATCGACAAAAGTATAATTATTAACGTTTTAGGTTGTTAATGCTTCCTATGAGCTGTTTACGGAGTTCAAATAATAATAAAGTACTAATGATTAAAAGTAGGTATAAGATTAAGATTAAAAAACCAATAGGTAAAAATGTTTTCGGAATCAAAGAATTGTCAATTGTATTAAAGCTAAATAAGGTATAAATGGTTTCAAAAAATTTATATAAATAAATTAAGAAGACAAAATACATTGCGTATTCTAAGTTTTGCGTTTGCAAATCTGTTCTTTTACGCAGCTTAATTTTTAAACGAACCCTATACATGTATAATATGTGTATTATGGTAAGTATAGGAAATATATAATTGTCAATTTTAAAAAAATAAAATTTGTTAGAATAGATGCCGTAAAAACTTAGAATATCTAAAAAAAAGATAAGTATAAGCGATATTATAAAGACTCTATTAAATGTAGCAATTTTTAAAAAAAATGTCATAATGTAGGTTTCATAGCTTTGGGAACTACGAGTTAACAAAAAACGGACCTGTTTTTTATTTATTTTAAAATATTCGATGAAGTGTTTTTTATGTTGAGTATTACCTAAAAAGTGTTGTGAATAATATAAAACAAACGCCTTTTTAGTTCCATAAAACTTATAATGAGCTAAGTTTAAAGTAAAATTATTTTTTGTTTAAGTACTTTTGCTAAACATATAATACAATGCAAAGAAAAAAGTACTACTACCTAATTAAAGTCCAGTTTTTAGGATTTAGATATAGCGGATGGCAAAAGCAACCTGGTCAAAAAACCATAGAAGGAATGCTTTTAAAAACGTTAAAATTTATATTGCCAGATAGGAAGTATAAAATTTTAGGGGCGGGAAGAACAGATGCAAAAGTATCAGCTTTAGATGCTGCTTTTGAATTATTTTTAGAAGAAGAACCTATAAGTAATCATGAAGAATTCTTAACGCTGTTTAATAGAAATTTACCTCCAGATATTAGAATTCTAAGTATTGATAGGGCAGAAGGGAAGTTTAATATAATACAGCATAGTAAGTCAAAAGAATATGTATATCTGTTTTCGTACGGGCAAAAAAACCATCCTTTTTCTGCTCCATATTTAGCAAATATTATTGATGATTTAGATATTGAATTAATGCAAAGAGGAGCAAAACTTTTTGAAGGCACTCACAATTTTATATCCTATACAGCAAGACCTCAGGGTAATATAAAATCGGTTAGAACTATTACATCATGTAAGTTAATAGTTAATGAAATTTTAAAAGCTAATTTTTTTCCAGAAATAAGTTATGCTTTGCATGTAGAAGGAGCCGGATTTATGAGATACCAAGTTAGAATGATAATGGGAGCATTAATTCAGTTAGGTAAAGGGGAATTATTTTTAGAAAATATAGAAGCATCTCTTAAAGAAAATAATAATGTAAAAATATCTTTTGTAGCTCCTGGTTCTGGACTGCTACTTAATAATTTAGAGTTTAACCCGTCTTAGGCAGGTTAAACTCTAAATTTTATACCATTTAAGGCTTGTTGATATAGCTATCCCAAAAGCTATATTCTTCTCCCAAAGTGTTGTTTTCTTTATCTTTTAATTCAATAGCTTTCTCTATCATTTCTTTTTTCATTTTAGAAACAAGGTCTTTGTATTCTGGTAAAAACGATAAGTTTGTGGTCTCCCATGGATCTTTTTTAAAATTAAAAAGTTGGGTAACATGTGAACCCGCATTATATTTTCCGTTTTTCCAATGCTTACCATTATTATTTACATATTCAATTAATTTGTAATCGCCTTTTCGGTAGGCTCGCTGAAATTGTTTGTAAGCATGGTATGTATTATCTCTAACTTGCTTTGTTTCATTTTTAATTACAGGAACCAAACTTTTTCCGTTTACAGATGCTGGTTTAGGTATATGTATTAAATCGCATATGGTTGGGTATATGTCATGAATATAACTATAAGCACCTAATCTAAGTCCTTTGTTTTTTATATAACCACCAGACAAAACAAAAGGGACATGAATACCATCTTCATCGTATACACTTTGTTTTCCTAGTAAACCGTGGTTTCCAACGGCAAGGCCGCTATCACCAGCAAAAACAATAAGCGTATTATCATATTGTCCACTTTTTTTAAGTGCACTTATTACTTTTCCTATTTGTGCATCTAAATGCGTAATAATAGCATAATAGCTTGCTAAATGTTCTTGGGCAACATCTTTTGTTCTTGGCCATGGTCCTAGAGCTTCATCTCTTAAAGTCATATCCCCATTATCAAAAGGATGTTGCTCCATGTATGATGGAGTTAAATTAACTTTTTTGTTTTTGTATTGTTTTCTATATTTTTTCGGTGCTTGTCTAGGATCGTGCGGAGCATGAAAAGCAACATACATAAAAAAAGGTTGTTCCTTTTTGTAACTAGTAATAAAATTAGATGCGTGTTTTGCAAAAACTTCTGAAGTATGTGGGGCTAGTTCTTCTGTACCAGTAGGACCTTTTTTGTCATTTTTTGTAATAGCCCTTTTAGTAATATTTTTATTTTTATCATACTCTAATAAATAAGCGTCTTTTTTGTCAAATTTTCCAGATGCATCCCAATCCCAAAAAGGCATTCTATAATGATCGGTTAAATACAAGCCAACACCCATGATTTTATCTCCAGAATTAAAAGACCGTACCATTGATTGTTTATCTTGGTGCCATTTACCAACAATATGCGAGTAGTAGCCTTCTTTTTTTAGTGTTTCTCCAAGTGTTGTGTGTGTTTCGGGTATTGTATGACCCTTGCCCTCTAATGTAAATAATTGCCTTCCAGATAATAGCATAGCTCTACTGGGCATACAAGTAGCACCAGAAAAAGCTCCCATTAGATACGTATTTGTAAAAACAACACCTTCTTTAGCTAGATAGTCTAAATTAGGGGTTTTTACAGGCATTCCGCCCAATTCATGAACACCAGTATACCTGTGGTCATCAGTGTAAATAACAACAACGTTTGGCTTTTCTTTTTTTTGAGCTATACTATTTGTAATAGAAAAGAAACATAGCATAAAGAAGAAAAAAGAATGTGTTTTTTTTATTTTGAATATCGATTTCATTCTTTTTATTATTTAGTAGTGAATGATTTTTTTGTTTTCCAATTCCAACTGATTGATTTCTTGTATCGCGTTGTGGTTGTTTCGTCTAAAGTGTAATTTGTAACATCATCAAAAATAACAGGTTTACGAATATCTTCTGTTTGTAATACAAATTCGATATCGTTTATTATTATATCGTCAATATGCCTAGCAAACAAGCCATAAGCCGGTAGTGCTTTAAAATGTATAAACTCGGGATAATTTTTTTCTAATTCTTCAACATTATCTACAATAGTTTTCCCCCCACCAGGAAGTTCAACTTTAATATTTTCTATATTAATTTTTCCTATTTTATGATTTGGAGTTCCTGTTATTAAAATACCAGAAGGTGGTTGTATTCTAGATTCTTCTGTAGTTCTTGTAGTTGCATTTATGTTTTTAATGGTAATATTATTAATGGATCCTACAGATTGCTGCGGAGCATCTCTATACGTTCTTAGGCGTTCTCCTAAACGAATAAAAAGCGGCATATCTACATTGTTCATTTTTATGTTACTGATGTTAATATCATGAATATTAGCACCATCTACGCTTAACATTTTAATGCCACCTCCTTTAGTGTTGTATATATTGCAATTTTTTACATTTATATTGTAGAAATCTCCCATGGATTCTGTTCCAAATTTAAGAGCACCCCAATCACTTTTTAATTTGCAATTACTTACATTAATATTATAAGTAGGTAAGGGGCTCGTTGTTTTAAAACAAATAGCATCGTCTTCTGTATTAATATCGCAATTAGTAATAGTAGCATTATAACTAGAATCTAAATCTATTCCATCATTATTTCTATGAGCGTGGCTGTAAATACTTATATTATTTACTGTTATATCGTTAGATTGATAAAAATGACAGGTCCATGCTGCTGGCTGTCTTAAATTAATATCTTTAAGTGTAATTTGCGATGATTTCACAAATCTTAATAAGAAGGGTCTGTTGTTTCCAAATCCTTTTTTTTGCTCAGGGCTTAGTTTTAGCTCTTTTATTTTTAAACTAAGGTTTTTTCTTAGAAAAGAAGTTCCGTTACCATCAATAGTACCTTTACCTGTAATACCTATATTTTTTGCATTTTTTGAGCCTATTAAACAATTTCCTCTTTCTTGTCCAGTAGCATCAACAAATGTGTCTATACTTTTATAATCTAATGGGTTAGAGCTCCCTATTAATTTAGCATTTTCATTAATATGTAATGTTACGTTATCTTTTAGTAAAATAGTACCACTTATATAATTTCCGTCAGAAATAAAAACAGTGCCGCCTCCATTTTTATAGCATGTATCAATAGCATCTTGTATGTATGTTGTATTAACGGTAACCCCATCTCCTTTAGCACCATACTCCTCTATATTATATGATTTTGTTTTATTAGAACAGCTAATTTGTATACTTATTAAAGCAATTATTGCTATTATTTTTTTTGTGCTCATTTTAGACTATTCTGTTAATTTAAATATTTTGTTGTTAGCGTATATGTTACTTATTCTACTATTGATTACATCGTTAAAAATAATGGGCTCTCTATTATCTTTTTCTACTGTAGTTACTTGGAAATTATTAATATATAAACCATTTACATGTCTAGCGTATATACCATAAGCGGGCAATGTACCTACTAAACTAAATTCTGGCCACCATCCTTTTAATGTCTCTAATGTATATTCTTTTAAATCCGTTTTTTTGGCATCTTTTTTAGTGCCTTTCCCGGAAACCATAAATTGAATATTACTTAGCTGAATATCTGTAATATAATGATTTGGCATACCAGTAATAAAAAAGGCAGAATTCTTGTCTAATTCGGAATTATCTGCAATAATGCCATTAAATATAAAATGATGCATTGCTTTCATACGGTACATTTCCTCTGGTGCATCTACACATGCTTTTTGTTGCGCAAATGTCATAAATACAGGTCGTGGTACATTCTTCATAACAAGATTAGAGAAAGTCATATTTTTCATTTCTCCGCCTTCATTTAATTGAATTTTTAGTCCAGAATCTTGTATATCGTGAAACGTGCAATTGTTTACCGTAACAGATTCTATATTTCCTCTAGACAATAATCCAATGCGCATACCAGCCCATTTGCTTGTAAACACACAATTAGTAACTACAATATCTTTACAAGGTTTGTTGGGTAATGATGCTTGTAAACAAATAGAATCATCACTAGTATCAAAAGAGCTATTAGAAACTCTAACGTTAGTACAGCCATCAAAATCTAAACCATCTCCATTACCATTTACTCTACTATGTATCTTAATACCATCAACAGCAATATTATTACAATACAACCATGCAGAAGTCCATGCGGCTGGGTTTTTAATAGTAACATTGTTTATATGTATATTATTACAGTTTAAAAAACGAATAAGCATAGGACGACCAGTTTCATGGCTAAAGTTTTTTCTGTATCCGTTACCATCAATAGTTCCATGCCCCTCAATAGCGAACGAAGTACTGTTTTTAGCAAATATGAGGCAACGATCCATATGAGGCTCATTTTTATACATATTTTTATGCGTATCAGTAGTGTAATCTTTTATATCTGGACTCCCCAAAAGAGTTGCGCCATTTTCTATATAAAGCGTTACATGATCTTTTAAGTAAATAGTTCCGATAAGTATTGTTTTTCCACTAGGTATAATTACACGCCCACCACCATTTTTAGTGCAAGTATCAATAGCAGTTTGTACTGCTTTTGTGTCTTTTACAATACCATCACCTATGGCTCCATAGGCTAAAACATTATAGTCTTTAGAAAAAGCCTGAAGGTTAAATAGGATTAGTATAAGAAAGAATATTTTTTGTTTCATGTTGCAAATTCTTAAAGGAATTTAAATAGCTAAAATAATTGTGGTTACAAAAAATATTAATTTGTAACCACAACTCTTGGTAGTAACTAAAACTTATTTAGTTGTTATTGCTAGTATCTCAGATTCTAAATTGTCTGAACTAGCTGTTATTTTAATAGTACCTGCTTTTTCTGTAGATTTTACAATTACTAAGCATTGCCCACTAAATGCTTTTCTATGATTTGCTTTGTGCTCTTCTAAAGAAGCTTGGTCTCCATTACCAACGGCTTCTATAATACCTTCTCCTTCGATGTTAAAATTAACCAAATTAGAAGCTCTAGGACATAAATTACCATTAGCATCTTCAATTCTTACTGTAATGAAAGAAAGGTCTACACCAGAAGCATCAATTGTATTTCTGTCTGCTATTAATTTTACTTTAGCTGGTTTTCCTGCAGTTTTAATTGTTTTGGTTGCAGCTATTTTTCCCTTTTTATAGCCAACAACTTTTATTTCACCTGCTTTGTAAGGAACATTCCATGAAAGTCTGTACTTAGATTTATACATTCCTTTTTTAAATCCATTATATTCCGCATGAATCATAGTATAATCTTTTCCTTTTATTTTTTTACCAAAAGATTTTCCGTTTACAAATAATTCTACTTCATCACAATTTGTATAGGAGTATACAGGGATTGTTTCTCCTTCTTTACCTTCCCAATTCCAGTGAGGAAGTACATGTACCATAGGTTCTTTTGTCCATTGACTTTGGTATAAATAGAATCTATCCTTAGGGAAACCACACATATCTACAGGAGCAAAATAAGAAGATTTAGAAGGCCAATCGTCGTTCCAATATCCGTTTGTTGAGTTGTCTCTACCACCATAGGGGGTAGGCTCTCCTAAATAATCGAAACCAGTCCATATAAATTCACCTAAAGAAGTTGGAGATTTTGCTTGCGCATCGAACTCTACATCAGGAGGGTAAGCCCATGCAGGCCCAACTGTTTCATCGTGACTAGAAACATGGTTTGTTTCTCTTTTGTGTTTGTATTCTAATGGTAAGTGGTATACACCTCTACTGCTTGTTTGCGAAGATGTTTCTGAACCATAAAAAATCATATCAGGATTTTGAGCTACAATTTCTGGGTAGTGCGATGGTTTGTAATTAACACCAACAATATCTATCTGGTAAGCTAATTTATTTACAAAAGATGCTGGGTAGTAATTAAAACCAGCTGTTGTTGGTCTTGTAATATCTTCATCATGGCAAATATCATTTAATCTTTTAGCTAATTTCCATCCATCTTTTTCACTCTGTTCAAGAATTTCGTTACCTATACTCCACATAATTACAGAGGGGTGGTTACGGTCTCTTTTAATCATGTCTCTTAAATCTTTCTCGTGCCATTGATCAAAGTATTTATGGTAACCATTTGGTACTTTTGCTTTTTTCCATTCATCAAAAGCTTCAGCAATAACAACAATACCTAAACGATCACATACTTGCAGCATTTCTGGAGAAGGAGGGTTATGACTTGTTCTTAAGGCATTAACTCCCATACTTTTCATAATTTGCATTTGCCTTTCTTTTGCTCTGTAGTTAATAGCTGCACCTAAAGGACCCAAATCATGATGCATACAAACTCCATTAAACTCAACAGGCTTGTCGTTTAATAAAAAACCTTTTTTAGCACTAAAATCAATAGTTCTAACTCCAAATTCGGTAATGTATTCATCTATTATAACATCTTTTTCGAAAATTTGACTTGTTACAGTGTATAAATGCGGGTTATCTATATCCCAACGTATAGGGTTTAATATTTCAATTTCCTGAGTTTTTTCAATTTCAGATAATTTATTTATGGCTATTTCTTTAGACTGAAAAGCTATAGTGTTTCCGCTAGCATCTTTAATAATTGTTTTTAGGGTTTTGTTAGAGTTTGTATTCCCTGTGTTTTTAACTGTAGTTTTTATGTTAACTATAGCTTTATCATTGCTAACAAATGGAGTTGTAATATAAGTTCCCCATTGTGGTATATGAGTAGAGTTATTGATTTTTAATCGTACATTTCTATAAATTCCTGCTCCTGGATACCATCTTTCGGATAATAATTCTGGTGCTAATTGTACGGCTATTACATTTTCTTCGCCAAATTTAATATGCTTTGTAAGATCAAACTCAAAACCTATGTATCCATAATGCCTATCTCCAACATAATTTCCATTTATCCATACTTTAGCATTATCCATAACACCATCAAACTCAATAGATATTTGTTTGTTAATCATTTTTTTATCTACTGTAAAATGCTTTCTATACCAAGCATGCCCATCTATAGGTAAGCCACCATTTCTTGCATTATTTCTACTATTAAAAGGCAATTCTATGGCCCAATCGTGTGGTAAATCTAATTTTCTCCATGTGCTATCGTCATAGCTAATAGTTTCTGCATTGGCTAGCGTATCTTTTTTAAAAAGCCAATTTTTATTAAAATTTTCATCATCTACATTTGTAATTGATGTTTCGTTAGATTTACAAGAAACAAAAAGAGCAACAGCACAAAGTAATGCTGCCAAAGAAAGTTTCAGTTTGGTGTAATTGTTCATGTTAGAATTTGATTGTTGCTGAATTATTTTTATTTATAATTTAATTGTATTACAAGTACTAAAGATATTTAATTATAAATAGTAGTGAAGTTATAAATAGACAGAATACTAACACATATGTCTCATTTATGGATAAATATTGTTCATTATATAATTAAAGCTGTTCAAATGGACTGAAATTACATATAAATTCTACATTAATAGTTTTAATGATAAAATTAGATGTACTGCTATATAGCTAAAATTTTAATGATAGCCAGATATAGATATCATGTAATATTATTAAAGTGTTGATTTAATAATATCTGTTTAAGTATTTAAAAATAAAATTATTAACTATTTATTTTTAATCAAATAAGTTTGAAGACAAATAGCGATCTCCACGATCACAAACAATAGATACTATAACACCGCTTTTTAAAGTAGCAGCAAGTTTTAGAGCAGCAGCTGCAGCTCCACCGCTACTCATACCAGAAAAAATCCCTTCTTTTTTTGCTAATTCCTTAGCCATATTAACGGCTTCTTGTTGGGTTACCTCTAAAACACTATCTACCTTAGAGGCATCAAATATCTTTGGTAAGTATTCTTTGGGCCATTTACGAATTCCGGGTATTTTGGCACCATCTGTAGGTTGTACTCCTACAATTTGTATATTAGAATTTTGCTCTTTTAAATAGGTAGATGTTCCCATAACAGTGCCTGTTGTACCCATAGAGGATACAAAATGTGTAACTTCTCCCTTAGTATCTTTCCATATTTCTGGACCAGTAGATTTATAGTGTGCTTTCCAATTATCATTATTAGCAAATTGGTTAAGCATAATATAACCTTCGTTTGTTACTTTAGCTTCTGCATAGTCTCTAGCGCCTTCTATACCTATATCTGCAGCAGTTAATGTAACTTTAGCCCCATAAGCACGCATTGTTTGCACTCTTTCTTTGGTAGAGTTTTCTGGCATTACTAACTCAATATTTAAACCATAAATACCTGCAATCATTGCTAATGCAATGCCTGTATTACCACTAGTAGCTTCTATAAGTTTAGAGTTTGTGTTTATAGCACCAGATTCTAAGCCGCTCTTAATCATATTATATGCGGCTCTATCTTTAACGCTACCTCCAGGATTATGTCCTTCTAGCTTAAAAAATAATTTTACGTTAGAATTTTTATTTAACACCTTTGATTCTACCAATGGGGTATTTCCTATTAAATCTAATATGCTATGAGACATTTGAAGCTGTTTTTATTTTTATTTCTGGGGTATGATATACTGTTGAATTTGGAGCTATAGAGGCTGTTATCCAAGCATTACCTCCTATAGTAGAGTTTTCTCCTATAATTGTTTCTCCTCCTAGTATAGTTGCATTTGCATATATGGTTACATTATTTTCTATAGTAGGATGACGTTTTGTTTCTTTTAAGTCTTTAGCAACGTACAAACCACCTAAGGTTACCCCTTGATATATTTTTACATTATTTTTTATAATAGCAGTTTCTCCAATAACAATACCTGTTCCATGGTCTATATGAAAAGATTGCCCAATACTAGCGCCAGGGTTAATATCTACACCAGTTTGTCTATGAGCGTACTCCGTCATTAACCTAGGAACTAATGGAAACCTTTTATTATATAGTTCATGTGCTAATCTATAAATTGCAATAGCATAAAACCCAGGATATGCCATATAAACTTCTTCTACAGAAAGAGACGCTGGGTCACAATTCACAGTAGCTTCTGCATCTAAATTTAATTTCTCTAATATTTCAGGGAGTGCATTTACGTAATTTTCCCATATTTTTTTGCAAGGCTTATCAATATTCCAGCATGCTAATGCAACAATTTCTTCAAATTTAGTTTCTAAAACATCTAAATTCTCTTCTACAGGTGTTTCAATATCAAACAGCGTATAGAATAGTGTATTCGTAAAATCTTCTACTTCTCGCTTTAATCTATATCTTAGATTTGGTTGCTTTTTATGAAGATTTATCTTTTTTATGATAGAAGCCTTATCCATATATAATCTATTGTAATATCAAAATTAACTATTATTTCAAAAGTAAGTTGATTAAAATATAATTAACTTTAAACTTTAGTTAAAATAAGTCGTATGCAACAGCCAATAATTACTAAGAATACACTCTCCTTTTTAAAGGAATTAAAAAAGAATAATACTAGAGAATGGTTTGCTGAGAATAAAAAGGAATTTAAAGCTATAGAAGCAGAAGTAAAGGTTTATTATGCTCATATATCAGATGCTTTGAAAATACATGACGAAATAGAAAAAATAAAAATGTTTCGCATTTATAGAGATGTTCGTTTTTCTAAAGACAAAACACCATACCAGCCGCACTTTGCAGGTTCTTTTTCTAGAGCAGGAGCAAGACTTCGTGGAGGCTATTATTTACGTATAAGACCTGGAGAAAGTTTTATTGCTACTGGTTTTTGGCAACCTAATAAAGAAGATATTTTACGTATTAGAAAAGAGTTAGAGTTGGATAGTACTGAGTTTAGAGAAATTATAAACGAAAAGTCTTTTAAAACTACTTGGGGAGCATTACAAGGAGAAGAATTAAAAACGGCACCTAAAGGTTTTAGTAAAGAAGACCCAAACATAGATTTAATACGTAAAAAGCAGTTTATTTTTACCAGACAATTTACGGATAAGGAAGTGTTATCTCCTGAATTTTTTAATACAGTAAGCAACTCATTTAAGGCAATAAGACCTTATTTTGATTTAATGAGTGATATACTTACAACAGATTTAAATGGAGAATCTTTGTTAGACTAGTACTACAGGGGACTCAAAAAGTTGTATTTGGTCTTTAAGGCGAACAATTACCATATTCATCATACGTTTGTTTAGTCTAGAAGAATTTTTAATATAAATTTCATATTCTTCAACAGTAAACTGACCAATAATAATCCCTTTTAAAGAGTTTCTAAATTTAATATCTTTTTGCAAAGCATTTTCTATATACTGTAATCTTTTCTCTAAAGTTAGCGAGTAAAAAGTATTTTTGTGTTTGGTAATATAATTTCTAAATACTGCAATTAATAAATTATTTTGGAGCTTTAATATTGGACGTAAAGTCTTGTTTTGGAAGTGTTCATCCTCACTCATATTATTTGTTACTTTAGCAGAAGATACTTCTGGTCTAATACCTAAAATATTATAAAATCTATCTGTCATGGTGTTTAGTTTTAATAAAGATAGCTATTAAAAAGATTGTTATTTTTTGCGGAACAACTAGTTTTTAACGAGGTTATGAACAATATAAATAGTAACTTAGTTTAAGAAATAGTAAATAATGAAAAATGAAATTTGGTAAAGTAGAACGTCCTGAATTAATAGATTTTTCAATACCAAAGGATCATATAGATACTGCTAAAATTCTATCTAAGAATAAGAAAGAAGAGCCATTAAATATTTATGTTGGCTGCGCTAAATGGAATAGGCAAGATTTAAAGGGCTTTTATCCAAGAGGTACTAAAGATGAATTGGTTTATTATTCTTCACAGTTTAATTCTATTGAACTAAATGCAACATTTTACCGTATTTTCCCTGTGGAGCAATATCAAAAATGGTATGATAAAACACCAGATAACTTTAAGTTTTTCCCTAAAATAACCCAAGATGTAAGCCATTTAAGAAGATTAAACGAGCAAGTGTACCCCATAGTAGACCACTATTTAGATGTAAGCTCTTATCTTAAAGATAAATTGGGAACTATATTTTTACAAATGCATACCAATTTTGCTCCTAAAAATTGGGATAGAGTAGTACGCTTTGTAGAAAGTTGGCCTAAAGAATTTTCATTAGCCATGGAGTTTAGACATACAGATTGGTTTAACGATACGGTTGTGGCACAGGAGCTATATGAGTTGTTAGAAAAGAACAATATTACTAATATCCTTGTTGATACTGCTGGTAGAAGAGATATTATGCATATGCGATTAACTAATAACGAAGCTTTTATACGTTATGTTGGTGCTAACCACAAGAGTGATTATAAAAGACTGGACGATTGGGTAGATAAATTAGTAGATTGGAAGGAGAAAGGCTTAAAAAACATTCATTTTTTTGTACATCAAAACATGGAATTAGAGTCTCCGTTATTATCAGCTTATTTTATTACCAAGTTGAATAAAAAAATGGGGTATAATTTACATATTCCAAAAACAACAAATGAATCTAATCTTACGTTATTTTAATATTAAAACATCAATTACCTTTGCGGTGATTTTAAATAAACTCTATGAGATTTCATACTAGAAAGTGGGTTAAACCAGAAGATTTAAATGCTAACGAAACATTGTTTGGAGGTACGTTATTAGCTTGGATAGATGAAGAAGCAGCTTTGTACAGTATAATTCAGTTAGAAAGCAAAAAAGTAGTTACTAAATATATGTCCGAAATTAATTTCATGAGTACTGCTGTTAAAGGCGATATTATTGAAATTGGTATCGAAGTTGTTAAGTTTGGAATGACCTCGTTAAACCTTAATTGTGAAGTTCGTAATAAAATGACACGAGAAACTATTGTAACGGTAGATAATATTATTATGGTAAACCTGGGAGCCAATGGTAAACCAGCTGCTCATGGTAAAACTAAGGTTGAATATGTAAAAGATAGATTAGCGGCAGACGCCCAAAAAAATTAATATTATAATTAAATATTAAAAAAAAAAGAGATACTAATATTAGTATCTCTTTTTTTGTTTTTAACTTATTGTTTTTTAGGTGATTATAGTGTTGTGTGTTAAGTTTTTTGTTAATCGAAATTAAAGAGTAAAAACATCCTTAAAAGAAGTTTAAATCTTACAAAGTTGTTGTGTGTTATTTTTCAATCATCAAATAACTACTGTTTTACAACATATTAGAGTACTTAGATAACATTTATTTGCAGTAGCATTAGTAATTAGAGAAATTGGTCTATATAACCAAAAACCCTAAAATCTAATTTACCATTGAAATCTAAAGATTTATTTTCTCATTTATCCAATTTAGAAGCTCAACTAAGTAGTTTTTCATTTGAAGAATTAACAGCAAAAGAGGCATCTAAACTTAAAAAGTCATTTCAGTCTTTTAAAAACAGTTTAGATGAAAAAGTTCTAGAAAAATCAATACCAAATAACCAGAAAAAGGTAGTTAAGGTAAAGCAGACGAGCGAAGAAATGCTTATCGCCAATGTAAGTCACGAAATTAGAACACCGTTAAATGGTATTATTGGTTTTACAGATCTTTTGTTAGAAAGTAAGTTGTCAAAAAATCAATTAGAACACGTAAATGCTATTCAATCTGCCTCTTCTAATTTGTTAGATATCATTAATGAACTTTTAGAATATTCTAAACTTTCTAGTGGATTAGAGCATTTTGAGTTTACAGATTTTAATTTTTATAGTATTATAAGAGATGTTATGTTTTTATGTAACACACTTATTTTAGATAAAGATGTAAAGTTAGAAGTAGATATGGATACTAATATACCAGAGGTATTAATTGGTGATCCATCTAAATTGTCTCAGATTTTATTAAATCTTATAGGAAATGCTATAAAGTTTGTAGAAAAAGGAGATATACATCTTAGAATAGCTCTTAAAGAAGAAAAAGAAGGAAATGTTTTATTGGAGTTTGATGTTGTAGATACAGGAATCGGAATCTCAGAAGAAAATTTAAAACATATATTCAAAACTTTTAATCAAGGAGAACAAAACACCTATATAAAATATGGTGGTTCTGGTTTAGGATTAAGTATTGTAAAGCAGATTGTAGAAACTTTAAAAGGAGAAATATCTGCCTCTAGTACTTTAGGCGTAGGCACTACATTTAAATTTATTTTGCCTTATAAAAAAGGAAGTAAAGCTAATCTTGTTAAAATAGAGAATCCTCCAAAAGACCTAAATCAAAAACTAGATGTAGTAAAAAACATGAATATTTTAATTTTTGAAGATAACCCTTTAAATCAAAGGCTTATAGAGCAAAGATTAAAAGTTTGGGGCTGTAAAACATACGTCTCTGAAAGTGGTGTACATGGTTTAAATATATTAGAAAATAATAAAATAGACCTTGTTTTAATGGATTTAAGAATGCCAGATATGGATGGTTTTCAGGTAACCCAAAAAATCCGTAATAATAAAAATATTTACATAAGAAAAATTCCAATTATAGCATTAACAGCAGATTTTTCTATTAAAGATAAAGAACAATGCCAAAAATATGGTATAAATGACTATGTATTAAAGCCTTATAGTCCAGATGAATTATTGTTAAAACTTACAAAGAACAAAAAAGATATGGAGATACATATAGTAGAATCAAAGAAAATAAATCCAGAAAATATGGTAGGTAGTCCTACCGATATTAACCTAGATGAAATCTTAGAAGAATGTTTAGGAGAAGTAGATTTATTACAAGAGTTAGTTGGTTTATATAAACAAAATGTATTAGAGTTTATAGGAAATATTAAAGTAGAGCTAAAAACCAAAAATTTTAAGGCGTTAGAATTTGCCTCTCATAAAATAAAACCAGGTTTAGCAATGATGAAAACTTTTAGTTTACACGCAATTGCAGAGGAAATGCATGGAGTATGTAAAACCAATAAAGATTTAAAGTATATGGAATTTTTATACAACTGTTTTTTAGATGAGTACCCTGTTGTAGAAAAAGCTATTGATAATGAAGTTAAACGATTAAGGAATTAGTATAAAACAGACGATTAAAAGCCCAAATCCCCCAAATTCCCCTTAAATGAATAACCTACAACTGTTACTAGCAGAGGATGATAACCTCTTAGCTTCACTTTTAAATTATCGTTTAAAAAAAGAAGGCTATAATGTTTCTATAGCCGCTAACGGAAAAGAAGTAAAAGAATACTTAAGCACTAATATTCCAGATATTATTGTTAGCGATATTATGATGCCTTATTTATCTGGCTTAGAATTAATAGATTTTGTTCGTAAAGATTTAAAATATAATACTCCAATAATTATAATTTCTTCTGCAGGAAATGAAGAAAATGTATTAAGTGCTTTTGAGTTAGGTGCTAATGATTTTATAGCAAAACCAGTAAATCCATCAGAATTAATAGTGCGTGTAGCACGAGAATTAAATAAAGTATAGTGAAAATTATAAGTTTTACATACTATAATATAGCATTAATAAATGCGCCTAAAATCCACACAAATTTATTGTGGGATTTAACCATACTATTTGCTGTAATTGGAGTTATATACTTTACCACAATTTTCTTTTTTAGAAATAAAATAGGGGCTAATTCTAAAAAAGTAGTGCAAATAAAAAAAGAGCTAAGCCCAATGATTAGCGAATTTTTATTTTACGAAGGAGAAGAAGGAACAAAAGAAGAAAGAAGAACTTATGTTAACTTAAAAATAGAAGTAAGAGAGTTAATAAAAGACCAATTTCACAGGAAAATATTATCAGAAATTTTATTAGATCTACAGAAAGATGTTTCTGGTACTACCAAAAAAAGACTTTTTAAATTATATAAAGATTTAGGCTTACATCAAGATGCTTTTAATAAACTAAAGAGTTGGCGTTGGGAGGTAGTTTCAAAAGGAATTTTAGAACTAACAAAAATGCATGTAGACGAAGCTTATAGTTTTATTACTAAACATATAAACGATAGAAGAAGTGTAGTTCGTAAACAAGCAGAAATTGCAATAGTTACTTTAAGAAAAGAAGGTATTAACTATTTTTTAGATAATACACGAAACAAGGTGTCGCAATGGCAGCAGCTAAAATTATTAGATGTTATTAGAAATACTGAGGATTATAAGCCACCACGTTTTAAAGCTTGGTTAACATCTAAAAATAAGGACGTTGTGTTATTTTCTTTACGATTAATAAAACATTATAACCAAAGTGATGCTAGAACTTCTATTGTTGAACTTGTAAAGCATAAAAACAAGCAAATAAAAGAAGAAGCAATAGATTGTATTAAAAAATTTAATATAACAGAAGCAATAGATGTTTTAAAAACAGTTTTTAGAAAAAACGATGTGCACATTAAGTTATTAATACTAGATGCAATTGGTAGTTTAGGCTCTGAGAATGATATTGAATTCCTTAAAAAAATCCATAAAAAAGAATCCAATTTTAATATTAAAAGTAAAGCATTAGGTGTTATTAATACAATTATGCCAGATACTATATTACCTACAGAGGGCATAGAGGAGTTTGCAAATAAATTAGACGAATTAGAAAAAAATACTGTAACAGAAGATTATTGGAAACAGAAAGAAATTAATGTTGACAATAGCCTTATTAATGAAAATGATATTAAGGTTGATGAATCTGAAGATGAGATTTTTAATAAAGAAGATGTAGATACATTAGAAGAAGTTAAAGATTTAATGATTGAGGATACGTTTGAAACAGATGAAATTGTTGAAGATTTTATCCCAGAGCAAGTAGATCATACTAAAATAGATGTAACAGAAGAAGAGGCTTTAAATCAAATTTTAAATGATACAGATATAGAAGTATTAGAACTAGAAGATGAAGTTTATGTCCCTGTTTTTAGTGACGATGATATAGAAGCAACAGCTTTCTTGCCCGTAGTTACAGCCTATGATACAATATCAGAAGAAATAGATGAAGTGTCTAATGATGTTATAGAAGAAAATGAATCTCTAGAACAAGAAGATAACATAGAAAATATAATACCGGAAGAAGATTTCTTGCAGATAGATTTTATTTTAAAAGATCAGGAAGAAGATATCGAAAGTAATCCTATAAATGAAACTATTGATATAAAGAGTTATGAAAATATAAATCATTATTCTTCATTTTTTGAGAAAGACGATTATAATAAAACATTATTATTAGATACTATTGAAGATGCTAAAGACGAGAAAGATATACCCTTATTAAAAGAGATTCTTGAGCAAGAAAGCAATAAACTAATACGTGGTAGAGCATGGGAGATATTAAAAGATATTTCTAACGAAGAAATAGAATATTACAGAGTTGATACGCCTAATGAAGAAAACGTTGATTTACAAAATGCAGCAATGAATAGTATTTTTTATCAGCTTTTTCAAGTAAGCGATCACGAGTGTAAATTAATGTTATTAGATGAAATACTAGAAATAGGAGATGCTAAAGAAGTTGTTTTCTTAAAATCATTATTAGATGATAGTAATAAAGAAATAAGAATAAAAGCATCAACTATAATTAAAGAAATACAAAAACGTAATAACAATTTAGAAGAAGAAGAGGTATCTGTAGAAGAAGATATTGATAGTATTTTAAATAAGGAATTAAAGCCATTAAAAGCGGTTAATTTAGATACTGAAGAAGACTTAAACTATGCTAAAGAAGTAGTTTTTGTTCCTAAAGAAGATGTAAAAGAAGAAGATGTTACATTTAATATAAAAGATTCTAAAGATTTATTACCATTAGAGTTTTGTTTTGTATTAGACAGCTTAGATATTGAGTTGCCAAAGCCTTTTAGTGTTTTTGATATTGATTTTGAGCTAAACGAAAGAAAAGCAGAAAAAAAGGAAAACGAACAAGAAAATACCGAGGAAACACCGCAGCCAGAAGAAAGTAAAAAAGAACAATCTTTTATAGATCAGATTATTTCTTTATCATCAAGAATTAGAGGTAAATCTAATGGATAGTGGCTTCTTAAATATTTTTTTAGAATACATAAACATTACTTTTTTAGTGTTTACAATAGTACTGTTTTCTATGTTTACTATTATGGGGTATTTATCTACAAGAAACTCTATTCACTATAAAAATAAAAATAGTTTTGGCGATTTATCTAAGGTAATGGCATCTCCATTGGCACCTAGTATTACAATTATAGCACCAGCCTATAATGAAGGATTAACTATTGTAGAAAATATACGATCATTAATGTCTTTACAATATGTAAACTACGAAGTAATGGTGGTTAACGATGGTAGTAAAGACGATACGCTTCAAAAAATGATTGATGCTTATGATCTTATAAAAATAGAGCAAGAAATAGACCCAAATTGGAAATCTAAACCTATTAGAGGTATTTATAAATCTAAACACAAAGCATTTTCTAAATTAACAGTTATAGATAAAGAAAATGGAGGTAAGTCAGATGCATTAAATACAGGCATGGCACTTTCTACTAATACTTATGTAGGCTGTATAGATGTAGATTGCTTATTATTACCAGAGGCCTTATTGCATGTAGTAAAATCGTTTTATCAACGAACAGAGAAAAAAGTTATTGCGGTAGGCGGTGTGATACGTGTGGCAAATTCTTGTATAATAGATGGTGGTGAGTTAGAAGAAATACGTTTGCCTAAAAGTTGGTTAGCAAAATTTCAGCTATTAGAATATACGCGGTCTTTTATTTTAGGAAGAATGGCATGGGGCAGAATAGATAGTTTGTTAATCATATCTGGAGCATTTGGTTTTTTTGATAGAGAAATAGCAATGGCTGTTGGGGGTTACGATACTGGTACTGTTGGCGAAGACATGGAAATAGTGTTTAAAATGAGACGCTATATGCACGATAGAAAAGAGGCATATACTGTAGAATATATTCCAGATTCGTTATGTTGGACAGAGGTGCCAGAAGACCTAAAAATACTGTTGAACCAAAGAGATAGATGGGCTAGAGGTAATTTAGAAACATTGTTTAAGCATAAGGATATGTTTTTTAATTCAAAATATGGTCGCTTAGGATTAGTAAGTTATCCATATTGGTTTTTTTATGAGTGGTTAGCTCCATTACTAGAGTTTTTTGGTTTTTTTACGATTATAATTTTTGGTTATTTAGGAATTTTAAATTGGAGTTTTTTTATTGCTATAACTGCAGCAGTATATATGTTCTCCATTATGTTTTCTTTTTATGCTATTCTTTGGGATGTATATTCTTATAATGAATATACAAAGACTAAAGACATATTAATATTAATGTTTTGTGCCATTATAGAACCTATAACTTTTCATCCGATAGTGGTGTATGCTGCTATTAGAGGTAATTACAAGAAACTATTTAAAATAAAATCTGGATGGGGTTCACAAGTACGAAAAGGATTTGCAAAAGCATCTTAAAATAAAGTAATGAATACAAGTCAAAAAGATAGATATACCTTAAAGCACTATACAAGATTGATTATTTCTTTCTTTATAAGTTTAGTATTGCTTACTATTTATCAGTATACAACGCTTTATTATAAAGCGGTTGTAGATGTTATTTTGGGCTCTAGTTTTTTTCTAGCGGTATTGCATCAATTAGGATTTGCATCACTAGTCGGAATTATTTTTTCATTTTCATTTAATTTCTGGGAAAAATTAAGGCCAACCTATGGTTTTAACCTTGTTTTTGTAATTCTAATTTTACTATTAATAATAGAGGCAATGCTTATTAGTTATTATTGTACAGCGTTAGTTCCTTTAGGGTCAGATTTATTAGGTTATAGTTTTGCTGATATTAAATTAACTATAGCTAACTCTGGAGGAATCTCTATTTCAATGGTACTTGGTCTTGTAGGTATAATTGGGGTATTCTTTGGTTTGTACAAAGTAACTTCTAAATATTACCATTACATAAGTAGTATGTATCCTTTTACAATTATTTTGTTTAGCATGTTTGTAATGACACTCTTTGTGGCAGGAAAACCAATAAACCAAAATAAAACACAATATTTAGTTACAAACATGTACCAAACATCTACAGAAGATGTTTCTTATAAAGCAGATGTAGAATACCCATTAATTAAAGCACAAAAGGTAGAAAATGTACTTGGTGAGTATTTTGAATTAAAGGAAAAAAAGCCAAATGTTGTTTTTATAATGGTAGAGGGCTTAGGAAGAGATTTTGTTGGGGAAGGAGCAGAGTACGGCGGTTTTACTCCTTTTTTAGATGATTTGACAACAAAATCGCTGTATTGGGAAAACTGTTTAAGTAATACAGGACGAACTTTTGGTGTATTACCATCATTAATGGGGTCCTTACCATTTGGAAAAAGTGGCTTTATGGAATTAGAAAAATATCCAAATAAACTTACACTGTATAGTATTTTAAAGAATAACGGTTATCACACATCCTTTTACCAAGGAACCAATAGTTCTTTTGATAATGTAGATCGTTTTTTATTAAGCGAAAATGTAGATTTTGTTTTAGATAAATCTGGTTTTGGTAATAAATATAAATTGCAAGAAGAAGATGCGGCGGGCTCTTCTTGGGGTTATCCAGATAAAGAATTATTTAAAAAGAGTATGAGTTTGCCTAGAGCTGCAGAACAGCCTAGAATGGAGGTATATATGACTATTAGTACACACGAACCTTTTTTGCCTCCAAAGCAAGATTTTTATGAAGACAAAGTAAAACAGTTACTTACTAAAAGTTCTCATGATAGTAGAGTTAAGAAAATAATTAAAAAGAATGATAATGTTTTTGCAACATTATTATATACAGATGATGCTTTAAAATATGTTTTTGAAGAATATAAAAAACAACCTAATTATGATAATACAATATTTATTGTTACCGGTGATCATAGATTAATACCAATACCGCAAAGAAATAACATAAGTCGTTTTCATGTGCCATTAATTATGTACAGTCCTATGCTTAAGACTACAAGAAAGATGAGCGCTGTAAACTCACATTTTGATGTTACTCCAACTTTATTAGCATTATTAGAAAGTAAGTACGAGCTTAAAATGCCTAAGAAAGTAGCATGGATGGGTAATGCATTGGATATGAATAAAGAGTTTAGATGTACAAAAGATATTCCTTTAATGCGTAATAAGAACGAGTTAAAAGAGTTTATTACAGGAGAAAAAGTATTCTCGGATGGTAATACTTATGAGATTGATGAGAATATGGATTTAGGTTCTTCATTTGGAGGTTCTAAAGGAGAAGCCAAGTTAAAAGCCTTTAAATCTATGAACGCTTATGTAACTACTAATGATAAAATTATACCAGATAGTTTAGCTATTTTTTCTGTTCAGAAAGAATTATTTACAGATACAGAAACCATATGGATTAATAGCGTATACAATGGTCAAGATTCGGATAAAGGTTACTTTATTGCTCGTGATTTAGCGTTTAACAAAAAATTTGATAAGGCATTATTACTGTGTAAATATATTTTATCGAATGTTCCTAGCCATATAGATACTAAAATACTAACAGGTAGAGTTAATGTCTGGAAAGGTAATTATAAAATATCTACAGAAATATTAAAAGAATGTATTAAAATGAATCCTAATTATATAGATTCTTACTCTGCATTGTTTGATGTTTATTTCTGGTCGGGAAAACATAGAGATGCCTTAGAATTAATAGAATTAGCAGAACAAAATAGTTCTAGTGTTAACGATATAGCCGATAAAATAGCAAGAGCTAGGAGAGAAGCTAAAAAAAGAGGAGTAACAATCCAAACCAACCATACCCATAACCATTAATTAGATAATGCATACCAAATACCTATATAGTATTTTATTTTTCGGATTTATCTGCTTTTACTGTAATAGTCAAGATACATCCAATAATGTATCATACACCAAAGCATATAATTTAGCTTATGAAGGCAAGCATAGAGAAGCTAAAGATATCTTAGTACAAATTGTAGCCAAAAACCCAACAGATACAAAAGCACGTTCTTTATTAGCTAGTACGTATAGTTGGAGTAGACAATATAATAAGGCTAGAAATGAATTTAATAAGCTTATTTCAAAAAATAAAAATAACAGAAGAGTATGGATCGCTGCAATAAAAAATGAGTTGTATGCAAAAGAAGATGCTATAGCATTAGGAATTGCAAACAAAGCCTTAATGTATGTGCAAAACGATAAAGAAATAGAAAGGTTAAAAGAGATTACTTTAAAAAGAATTACATCTAAAAAATATCCAAAATTAGGATGGTATAATAAAGAAAGTAGCGTGCAATCTATAAAAGATTCAAAAAAAAAGTCTAAAGAAAAACCTTTAGAGAAAGAAAGTTTAGCTACTAAAACAATAGATACTTTAGATGTTAAAACACCAACTTATAAAGACCCTCTTAATAATAGATTTTCTATTAGAAACTTAGTTACAGTTTTTAATGATCGGTACGACCCAATGTTTTATTCTAGTATATCTTATAAAAGGCAGACTTTGGCGGGGAGTATTATTCCTAGAATAAATTATAGTCATCGCTTGGGTAAAGATGGAGTGCAGTACGAATTAGATTTTTACCCTAAGTTTTCTAAGCGCTTTTATGCGTATTTAAATTATGGTTTTTCTAATGCTTCTATATACCCTAACCATAAGTTTGCAGGAGATTTATATACCAATTTACCAGGAGCATTTGAGTTTTCTGCTGGTGGACGCTATATAGGTTTTAAAACAAGAAATGTGGTCTCTATTACCAATTCTTTTGGCCATTATAGAGGGAACTATTATTTTTCTTTACGCTCGTATATTACACCTAGACCCAATAACTTAACTAGAGTATCTGGTAATCTTTTAGTACGTAAATACTTAAAGGATGCAGACAATTACTGGGGAGTTAATTTTGGTATGGGAGTTTCTCCAGAGTTACGACAAATAATTTCTGGTGATGTTGTATTAGCAGAAACACAGTTGTTTATAGAATCGCAACGTTTAAGCTTAGAATATCAATTTACAGGAAAAAAGAAAAAATCTAATATCTATAAAGCAAATATTGCGGTTAGGAGGCAAGAACAAATTATAAACTCTAAAAACTTTTTATGGGCTGTATCTGCAGGAATAACTTATAATGTTAAGTTTTAGACTCTTGGTTGTTAATTTAGAAAAATTAACTTCTAAACAGTATACTTTTTAATTTCCGTTAATATCTTTTTTACATTATAATTAAGCTCAGACTCTCCGTTTATTTTTAATACGTTACAAATTAATCTGTTTTATCCAATTGGTATGAACTTTTATAGTTGTACCATTAAAATTTGGATTATCATACTGATTAGCCCATTCTAAAAACTACTCTGAAGTTTGTTTAGTTTTTTTATCAGTTAAAAGTTTTTCTCCGTAGCGTTCGGCTTCAAAATTTGTTTTTCTAAATTTAAGATGACAACTATCAATCCAAAAACCATTTATCTGCATACATTCCGTATACAAGACCTATTTCATTTTCATGCACATATTTTTCGTCTTTGCCTGGATCAAAATTTACATTATAAACATATACTTTTATACCCTTATCTCTTAGTTTAAGCATTAATTTAGTTTGGCTGGCTATAATTCTACGAGATAGTGCTACATACTTTATATTATTAACTTCTAAGAAGTTTAACTTATCTCCTTTAAGCTTCATAAGCGGAGACTGAGATATCATACAATTAATACCGTTTTCAGAGGCTTTTTCTATTGCCATTACGCTAAAGAGTTCCATAATTAATCTGTCTTTATCTACAAACTGGTTGGCAAAGGCTACAGGGTCATTAACTTTATCGGTAACTAATATAGCATCTGGGTGTGTTTTAAACCATTTATTTATGCCTTTTAAGTCTAATGTAGTATAATCCCCATATATTTTATGTTTCATAAATTCCGCATGGCTAGGAGGTAGGGCTCCTGTATAATCTGTGAACCTAGACCACATTTTCCAATCATGAGCGGCAACCATTTTGCCGTCAGAAGTTTCTATAATATCTAATTCAAAAAGTCGAAATCCTTTCTTATAATTTTCATTTAAGGCATTTAAAGAGTTGGTAGATTTTACTCCGTTTATTTCTCCACCAGCATGTGCAATGTATCTATTATTATTAGGTTCAAATTCATAAGTAATCTTAGGAAAATAAATATGAGTATCGGCTATGCTTTGTGGAATGTTTAAGCTTACTGTAGATGAGCTATCATCAATCTTTTCATAAATAACACCATTAAAATTATGCATTATATAGGCCTGTCTTCCTTTTAAGGTACTAAGTACAGCAAAACCCATACTAGCTAGTTTTTTTGCTTGTTTTAATGTATTCTTAGTAGCAGAATCGTGAGCAAGAATTGCATATGTAGCATTATTTTTTTGCATTAGCTCTAAAGTCTGTACCATTTCATTTAGTGCATCTTCGCTAGAATAGGTGTCAAAATTTTTAAACTCAAACTTTTTACTAGAATTTAAATGTATAATGGTAAGTCCACGCTCTACATGTTCACTCTGTCCAGAAAAAATGAAATTACTTTTTTTATGAGTATTAAAACTATAACTATTAATTATAAGTTTAGATGTTTCTAAAATACTATTGTTTGTACTTTTTTTTGCTAAAGTTGTTTGTAAAAAGCCAAAGAATAGTAGCGTGTATATTAATATTTTATTAGAAAATATTTTGTTTCCTTCCATTATAAATGAATTGTAATACTAGAGAATATTATATTATTCTATTCTCTATAAGGTTTGTTTAGTATATAATAAACGATACAATAAGAGCAATATTGTTAATTTTTGTTATGGCTTAAGCCAAAATAACTTTAAATAACAATAATTTATTACACAAGTGCGTTATACTTGCTGATTAGTAATTTTAGCTGTTTTTATAAAATTTAATGAAGAATGTTTTTTCACAACAAAAAAAGCCAACTTCACCACATTTTGTAAAATTGCTTTAAAAAAAATAATATGTTTACACTATAATTATTGAAAACCCAATCTCAATAACTAAAACCCAAATTTACTATGTTATACGAAACCTACGGAGAAGAATACCTACATTTCCTTCATGACTTAAATGAAATTTTAAGTTTAAATGAATTAACAGAAATTGATTTTATATAGTTTTTATGCTCTATATAAATTAACAAACACACTTGTATTATGGCACGAGAAAATCAAGAAAACGCAGCTTATCAAAATTTTATTAAAGATTTAAACGATATTTTAGGAGATATTAATATTAATAAGCTAAACTTATCCTAAGTAAAATATAGATTTTAAAAAGAAAAAGGAGTACAAAATTAATTTTGTACTCCTTTTTCTTTTTACAGATGAAATAACTTATCCTAAATACATTTTAAGTATTTTACTTCTAGAATCTTGTTTTAATTTTCGGATAGCTTTTTCTCTAATTTGTCTTACACGTTCCCTTGTTAAATCAAATGTCTGACCAATTTCTTCTAAAGTCATAGAATGTTGATCTCCTATACCATAATATAATTTTATAACATCAGATTCTCTAGGAGATAATGTTTCTAATACTCTTATAATCTCTGTGTTTAAAGATTGCTGAATTAAACCACCTTCAGGGCTAGGAGATTGGTCGGTATTTAAAACATCATACAAATTGGAATTTTCTCCTTCAATTAACGGGGCATCCATAGAAACATGTCTCCCTGTATTTTTTAATGATTGTTTTACTTCATCAACAGTCATTTCTAACTCCTTAGCAATCTCATCAGGAGAAGGAGGGCGCTCATTAGCTTGTTCTAAATAAGAAAATGTTTTCTTTATTTTATTTATAGAGCCAATTTTATTTAATGGTAAACGTACAATTCTAGATTGTTCTGCTAAGGCTTGTAAAATAGCTTGTCTAATCCACCATACAGCGTATGATATAAATTTAAAACCTCTTGTTTCATCAAAACGTTTTGCCGCTTTTACTAAACCAACATTTCCTTCGTTAATTAAATCGGGAAGTTTTAAACCCTGATTTTGATATTGTTTGGCTACCGAAACTACAAATCTTAAATTTGCAGTAGTTAACTTTTCTAAAGCTACTTGGTCTCCTTCTCTTATTCTTTGTGCTAATTCTACCTCTTCATTTGCAGTAATTAATTCTATTTTGCTGATATCTTGAAGGTATTTATCTAGTGATTTGGATTCTCTATTTGTTACCTGCTTGATAATCTTTAGTTGCCTCATATATAGTGTTTAGGTTCAAAGCTTATCATAATACGTTTTATAATTGATAAAAACAAGAATTATACTACAATTATGAAAACTTTAAGCTTTTACAAGTATTATTAGGTTAAAAAAGCCTCATAATCCAAGTATTGTTTATTTTTAACAAAAATGAATAGGGAATAAAATATGGTATGAGTAAAAGAGCTTTAAAAAAATATTTAACAGATTTAAGTAAAGAAGAAATAGAAGAACAGATATTAGATTTATACCAAAGGTTTCCTGTTGTAAAAGAGTATTACGATTTTGTTTTTAATCCTAAAGAAGATAAGTTAATACAAGAAGCAAAAATTAAAATTTCCAATGAATATTTTCCTTTAAAAAGAAAAAAAGCAAAAGCTAGGCGATCAGTTGCTCAAAAATATATAAAGCATTTTATAAAGTTAGGAGTAGCCACTTATTTAATAGCAGACTTAATGTTATATAACTTAGAAATAGCACAGTCTTTTTCTGGAGAAAAAAAAGTACCAGATACTTTTTACGTAAGCATGAAAAACTCATTTTCCGAGGCTGTTAATTTTATTGCTATAAATGGAATGCTGTCAGATTTTAAAGAGCGTATTGTAAAAATATATAACACTATAGAAAATCAGGAATGGTATAATATACAGGAGTTTTCTAGAGTATTAGATAGTATAGAGTAAATATGTAATTCTTAATAAAAGGGATAATATATACTAAATAATTTACTTTTTTTAAAGATTTAACGATATTATATTTCATATAACTCTAAAAAACACTTATTTTTAGTAGCTTATTTTTATAATTGCTTTGTGTTTTTATACAAGCATTATAACTAAAACATAAGTTGCCTTTGAAGTTTAAGCAATCAACCATAGAGAAAACGCTCTACGATTATCAGTTAGAGGATTTAAATACCATTTTCGAGAATTTTAAAACATCTTCTCCTGGGTTTAATTTATTATACCAACTACCAACTGGTGGAGGGAAAACTGTGGTTTTTTCTGAAATAGCTAAAAGGTTTATAAGAGAAACCAATAAAAAAGTGGTGGTTTTAACACACCGCATAGAACTTTGTTTGCAAACTTCAAAAATGTTAGAAGGTTTTGGAGTAACAAACAAGATAATTAATAGCAATGTAAAAGAAATAGTAGACAAAGGCGAATACATGTGCTATGTTGCCATGGTAGAAACCTTAAATAATAGGCTAGAAGACGATAAAATTGAAATTAATGATATTGGACTAGTTATTATAGATGAGGCTCATTATAATTCTTTCCGAAAACTATTTAAACATTTTCAAGAGTCATACATATTAGGAGTTACAGCAACACCTTTAAGTTCTAATATAAAGCTTCCAATGAAAGATAATTATAAAAAACTTATTGTTGGAGAATCTATAAAATCGCTTATAGAAAGAAAGTTTTTAGCAAAAGCTAATGTTTTTAATAGAGATGTAAGTTTAAAAACGTTAAAGCTTGGTATTAATGGTGATTATACCGTAAAATCGTCAGAAGAGTTATATGGTAATTTAAGTATGCAGAGTAAGCTTTTAAGTGCTTACGAAGACATTGCTAAAGGTACAAAAACACTTATTTTTAATAATGGAATAAACACCTCTAAATATGTTTATGAAACTTTTAAAAAGGCAGGTTATAATATTAAGCATTTAGATAATAAAAATAATGCAAAAGAGCGAAAAGAGATTTTGCAATGGTTTTCTGAAACTCCCGATGCTATTTTAACATCTGTAAGTATATTAACGACTGGTTTTGATGAGCCATCGGTAGAAACTATTATTTTAAATAGAGCAACAAAATCGTTAACCCTATATTTTCAAATGATAGGTAGAGGGTCTAGAGTACTTCCTAATAAAAAAGAATTTACAGTAATAGATTTGGGAAATAATGTAGCTCGTTTTGGCATGTGGGATGCTGTTATAGACTGGAAAGAAATTTTTCATTTCCCCGATTTTTTTCTGGAGAATATTCGTAATGATGAAGATATAGAAAGAGATTTTGTATATGAAATGCCAGGTGATTTAAAAGAATTATTTAAAAAATCTGAGAACATTAATTTTGATATTAAAGCAGAATATAAAAAGGTATTTGCAGAAGGATTAAAATCTAAAATAGTTTTAGAACGTAGTATAGAACAACATGCTCAAATATGTGTAGATAATAGCGAAGATGTTTTTGATGCTCGTATATTAGCCAAAAAATTAAGAGAGGAAATAGCGTATAGAGTTCGCTTATATTCTTATTGTATTATGAATAATACTAAAAACTATAAAGAATGGCTCGAAGAAGATTATGAACGTAAATTACGTTTAAATATATCTCAGAAGTTTGCTAAAAAAATGTAGCTTACAACTAGCATGAAAAAAATATTAATCATTGGTTTTGTTTGGCCAGAACCTAATGCTACAGCAGCAGGGAGTAGAATGCTGCAATTAATTAATTTTTTTATAGAAATTAATTACCAAATAACTTTTGCAAGTACAGCGAATGAAACCGATAATTCTTTTGATTTAAGTTCTTTAGGAGTTACTAAAAAAAAGATAGCGTTAAATAACAGTTCATTTGATACTTTTATAAATGAACTAAATCCTGAAATTGTATTATTTGATCGTTTTTTAATAGAAGAGCAATTTGGTTGGCGTGTTGCAGCACAAGTGCCTAATGCTATTAGAATATTAGATTCTGAAGATTTACATTCCCTTAGAACTGCAAGACACGAAGCATATAAGGCAAAAAAAGAATTTTTAATTTCAGATTGGTTAAATATAGATATTACAAAAAGAGAAATTGCGAGTATTTATAGGTGCGATTTTACACTTATAATTTCTTCTTTTGAAATGGAACTTCTAAAAAAAGAACTAAAGATTGATACTTCTCTTTTGTTACATGTACCATTTATGTTAAATAAAATAGATGCTACAGTAGAAAAAGGTTGGTTACCATATAAAGAAAAAACTAATTTTATATGCATTGGTAATGGCAAACATGCACCTAATATAGCGGCTATAGATTGGTTAAAAAAAGATATTTGGCCTTTAATACGTAAACAATTACCTAAAGCAGAATTACACATTTATGGAGCCTATTTACCGCAGCGTATAGCACAAATGAATAAGCACAAAGAAGGTTTTGTTATTAAAGGAAAAGCAATAAATTCTATTAAAACTATAGGAGCATATAGAATTAATTTAGCACCATTAGCATTTGGAGCAGGTATAAAAGGTAAATTGGTAGATGGTATGTTAGCTGGCACTCCTAGTGTAACAACCACAATAGGAGCAGAAGGGATGCATGATAATTTGCCATGGAACGGTTTTATTAGTAATTCTAATATAGAATTGGCAACCAAAGCAGTTGAGCTTTATAACAATGAAAATGAGTGGCAAAAATCTCAAGAAAACGGAGTAGCAATTATAAATTCGTTGTACGATAAAGAACTGTTATCTAAACAAATAAAATTAAAAATTGAAGCTATTAAAAATGATATAAGTACGCATCGAAATAAAAATTTTATGGGAGCTATGTTAATGCATCATACCATGATGAGTACCAAATATCTTTCTCGTTGGATTGAAGCAAAAAATAAATAGTAGTCTCATTTTTAAAAGTACAATTGTTTATATTTTTGCAAAACTCTAGGAAACACTATCTTTATTTTTTCAACAAATTATTAAAATGCAAGAAAAGATTAATTGGCAAATAGCCAAAGAATTTGAAGACATAACGTATAAAAAATGTAACGGAGTAGCAAGGATAGCTTTTAATCGTCCTAATGTACGTAATGCGTTTAGACCCAAAACAACAAGTGAGTTATATCAGGCATTTTATGATGCACAAGAAGATACATCTATAGGCGTAGTTTTATTATCAGCAGAAGGTCCATCAACTAAAGATGGTGTATACTCCTTTTGTAGTGGTGGTGATCAAAAAGCAAGAGGGCATCAAGGATATGTAGGCGAAGATGGCATGCACCGTTTAAATATTTTAGAAGTACAGCGTTTAATCCGTTTTATGACTAAAGTTGTTATAGCTGTAGTACCTGGTTGGGCTGTTGGTGGTGGTCATAGTTTACATGTAATTTGCGACTTAACATTAGCAAGTAAGGAGCATGCTATATTTAAGCAAACAGATGCAGATGTTACTAGTTTCGATGGGGGTTATGGTTCTGCTTATTTAGCAAAAATGGTAGGGCAGAAGAAAGCTCGTGAAATTTTCTTTCTAGGCAGAAATTATTCTGCACAAGAAGCTTATGAAATGGGAATGGTAAATGCGGTAATACCACATGATAAATTAGAAGATACAGCATACCAATGGGCACAAGAAATATTACAAAAATCGCCTACCTCTATAAAAATGCTGAAATTTGCCATGAATTTAACAGATGATGGTATGGTAGGACAGCAAGTATTTGCTGGTGAAGCAACACGTTTGGCTTATATGACAGATGAAGCTAAGGAAGGTAGAAATGCATTTTTAGAAAAGCGGAAGCCAGACTTTGGAAAAAATAAATGGATTCCATAAACTTTATTTATAAATAAGAATATCTACCAAATAAAAGAGCCAATAACAAAACTGTTATTGGCTCTTTTATTGTAGTAAAAATAATTAATCACATAAATTATGAGTTAATCATAAATAGATATGATTTAGTAAGGTCAATTTTTTTATTTAAATCATAAATTACTGCTTCATCCGTATGTGTAAAATATAAAGCCCAATATTTAAAATAATCGTCTTTAGTATTTATTGAAACTTTAGTATCTAAAATGGTTGAGCTATCTACAAAAATATTTTCTTCAAAAACAGGAATAAATATTTCATAAGGCATTTCTGTATGTCCTTTTGTATAATACGTGTAATGATTAGCTAACTGATTTATAATATTTTCTAATTGTTCAGGAATACTATAATCATATATTTTATTTATGATTATAGATGTATCATTAAAATGAATTGTAAACTCTTCTATATCTATTTTATATGTGTTATTTTTTTCTTGTAGCTCATTAAAAGCTTTTATAAAAGGTGTAGGTTTTTCATTTTCATGAATGTTACCCCAACTCCCATTATTTATGTAGCTAAGAATCTCAGAGAGATTATAGTTACAATGTATATCTATAATAATATTTTCTAGATTATTTTTTTTAGAAAAACTTTCTTGTATTATAACTTCAGCAAAGAAGTTTTTTTCTAAATTTTTTTTAAAAATTACAAGGCTACTAGCTAACTTTACACCATATATTTTGTTCAAATTATTCAGAGGGGAAGTTTTTTTCGGTAACATAAGCTTTGTTATTTGTTTTTCTACTTATTACAAAGCTAGTTTTAAAAAATAGTTATGCATTATATAAAAACCTTAGAAAAACTAAGGTTTTTATTTGAAAAGGCTAAAAAAAGCCCTTTTTCGATAAAGTGTAATTGAAAAATTAGATAAAACCTCTAATTTTTGCTTCGTTAATTAAAGCTTGATCATTTTGTTTTTCTATACCAAAAATTACTTTTAAGTGTCTTTTTCTATTTTCTATTCCTGCTAATGATAAGGAAATATGGTTTGTTAAATCCTTTGTTTTTGTACCTATTGATAAATGATAAATAATTTTTTTATCGTTTTCGTCTATGGAAATATTGGAAGACATTTTTCTACGAATGGCTTGTAATGCTTTGGAAGAATAATAAGGGGGGTCTTTTAATATGGTATGCACCATATCGTATAATGTTTTTTTGTTTATTTCCGATTTAACCATGTATCCATCTGGATCTACAGTAGTTAATATATTATTTATTCTGTAATTATCACTAAAAGAAGACATAAAAACAACTTTAGAATCAGGAACTGTTTTTCTTGCAAAAACACCAATATCCTCTCCTGTATGTGGAGTGCCTTCTTCTGTAATGGATAACTGTATGTCTAATAATATAATATCATATTTATAAGAAATTGTAGATTCTTCAATCTTTTTTATTCCTAATTCAAAAGAATTAGCTGTATCAACTGTAATTTTAAAATCGCAAAAATCGGCATCTTCTAGAATATATTTATATCCAAACATAATCATTTCATGGTCGTCTACTGCTAAAATACGTATGTGTTCCATTATTTATGAAGCTTTGTTGTGTTTTCTTTTTCTTCTTTAATTATAGGAATAGAAAGAGTAATTGTGGTTCCTGTATGTTTTTTGCTTTTAAGATTCCAAGTACCTTTAATACTCTCAATTCTAGAAGCTATATTTTTTATACCTATACCATTTCTTTCTTTTTTAACGATAAAACCAATTCCATCATCTTTTATAGTAGCTTTAATATGTTTTTCTGTTGCATCTAATGTTAAAAATACATTCTTAGCTTTGGAATGTTTCCTGCAGTTCTGTAAGCTTTCTTGTATAATACGATAAACGTTAATTTTTATATCGGTGTGTAAGGCATCCCAATCTG
The DNA here is from genome assembly GCA_947492955.1 of uncultured Cellulophaga sp. Classification (GTDB taxonomy): domain Bacteria; phylum Bacteroidota; class Bacteroidia; order Flavobacteriales; family Flavobacteriaceae; genus Cellulophaga. Next base: position 258,999 of record CANLOV010000004.1, read on the forward strand.
TATTTTTTTCATACCTAAAATGACATTTATATATTTTATAGTTATTTGTTTCATCTACAAGCTCTTGAACTGTATTTATAAAATTATGAATTTTTTGTTGAGAGGCTGTATATAATCTATGAGATATTTTACGAACAGTTTCTTCTGCAACTTGTAACTGACCTACATAATATTCTCTATCTGTTATAGCATCTTTACTTGTTTTATCATTAAGCGCTTCTAACATAAGACGTGCACCAAAAACTTTACCTATAATACCATCGTGTATTTCTGCGGAAATACGTCTTTGTTCTTTTTGTAAAGCCTTTTTTAATTTGCCTTGTTGTGCTAGCATTAAATTAAAAATCTCTTGGTTTTTTTCTTGTTGTTGTTGCTTAAACTTTAGTTTCTGATTTTTTATTTGTTGTCTAATAATAATTAGTATAGCTGAAACTAATAGACCAATGCCTAGTATTAAACCTAAAAGTATTTTTTGCTGTTCTTCTAAATGCTCATTCTCTTCGATATACTCATCAGTTTCAAAACGTATACGGGCAAATTTATTTCTAATCTTACGTTCTGCTTGCTGTAAACTATCGTTTAAGCTAATATATTCTTGCGTATAATGTGTTGCATTATTTGGATTTATAAGCGTACAAAATTGTAATATTTTTAATAGTCGCGAATAGTTTTTACTTTGCTTTGCATTTATTTTTGCTTGTCTGGTATATTTTTTTGCCGTTAAAGTATCTTTTTTACTTAAATGATACTCCGCTAAATTATGATTAATGTAGGCTAAGCCTTCTATATCTCCAATACTATCTTTTAAATGTAATACTTTTTCTAATTGTTGTTGTAAACCTATAGTATCGCCTAACTTTAATCGGTTATATGCTAAGTTATTAAGTGCTTTAGCATAAAATTTAGTATCGGTATACAACAAACTATCACTAGTTAACACCTGTTTAAAGTTAGTTATTGCTTTTTTATAATCGCCTTTCGCTGCATACACATAAGCTATATTATTTTTAAAAGATAATTGTAGTTCTTTTAAATTTGAACCTTTGTATTTTTTTAAAGCTTCTTCTGCTCTTTTATAAAACTCCAAGGCTTTATCGTATTCTTTTAAGCCTCTATTGGCTATTGCTAAATTGGTATAACTAGAGCATATGTGATTATACTTTTTTAAAGGTTTTAATAGTTTTAGTGCTTTAATAGCAGTAATTTCTGCACCGGTATAATCTTTTACACTAGATTGTATACCAGAAACAAGGTTTTGTATTCTACCCGCTCTATAAGAATCTCCTGTAGCACTATATAATTTATATGCATTTATAGCATGATAATAAGCACTATCTTGAATACTATTTTTTCTGTAAAAAACACTATAATCCCAATGAGCTAATGCTTGTTTAGCTGAGTCTTTTAGTTGTATAGAAAGTTGTAAGGCATCTTTATTTACTGACTTAAATAATGATCCATCATTTAGTCTATAACAAGCATAGGAAAGATTTAATAAATATTTAGCTTTTACAGAATCATCAGAGGCTTTTTTTAAAGTATTATATGCTTTAGCTAACACTTTTTTTCTTTCAATACCACTAATAGTAGTATTTTTAGCTTCTTGTATCCATAGCGGTATGCTATCAATATCAGTATTATTAGTAAACACTTGCCTATTATTACTTTTTTCAGAACAAGAAAAAAGTATACAAAAAAAAACACCTAAGACTACAATCTTTTTACACATTATGTTAAATCATAATAACTCCTAAATTGCTAAAAATACAACATATAAAAAAAGTCTTAAATATATTTAAGACTTTTTTTATATGTTTTAATTATAATAAATACTTAAGAATTATTAATCATCATCATTACTATCTTCTTCAATATGTTCTTCCCCCTCTGTTGCTATAGTATCATATAAATTATCTGTTTCTGCTGCATTATTATCTGCCTCACAAGAAAACATCCCTACACTTAAAATTACTACCGCTAAAATACTTGTTACTTTCTTCATCTTATTTGTTGTTTAATAGTTAATACTGTTTTAATACACAGTAAAACTATTGAAGAAGAAGAGTGTTAACTATTTAATAAACAGTGTTTTAGTATTTAATGCTGTTTTGTTAGTGTTTATACTTGTTTTATTAGTATTGTATTAATTAAGGGCGAATATTGCTTTATTTGTAAGTTTACTCTTAATAAATTCTACATTTTCTCTATAAGATTTAGAAAAAGGAATTTTTTCTTGATTACTTTTTAGAATGCATAAACCTTTTCCAAAACTTATTTTAGAAACATGATTACAATTAAGAATATAACTTTGGTGTATGCGAATAAAATTATTTGGCAATCCACATTCAAATGTTTTTAGTGTTTTAAAAGCACTTATAATATTGCCGTTTCTTAAAATAAAATCTGTGGCATTATTATCGGCCTTTAAATACAATATTTCATCTGTATTTATATAACTATAGTCTTGATATGATTTTAAGCATATAGTTTGAGAAGGACTTTCTTTTGGTGATTTCTTTTTTATGCGAAATATAGATTTTCGCACTTCAAAATCGTTAAAAGGCGCTATTAAATAATCAAAGAAGTTATTCTTAATAGCATTATATGCATATTCTTTAGAGTTAGATATACCAATTATTAAAGGAATAATTTCTACATATTGGTGTAGTTCCGATACCATATGAAAACATTCTGCTGCTTTTTCATTTAAAAAAATAAAAACAACATCTGGTTTGTGTTGTAAAATGGCATCCAAAGCGTCAATTGGTGTATTAGATATAGATACACACAAAAATTCTTTGTATTGATTTAATAATTCCTGAAAATCTAAATTTATATCATTATCAAGATCTAATATGCTATATGTATATTCCATGGCCTTTTAATTTGTATGCAAATTAATAAGGCTAAATGTTAATGGGCTATATAAAAACCTTAGAATATATAGGGTTTTTATTTTTTAACATTCTGTTAATGAGGTTTTTTAAACTTTTTATAGTTATAAGTTTAGTTTTCTGTAGTATGTTGGTAAGCTCCTATATCAGGGTTGTTAACTCTACTGTTTCCTAAAATATCTTCTGGTACTAAAAGGGCTATTTCTTTGTCTCCTTTATTTATAGCAGAAGAATTATTAGCTATATTAAAATTATTTTGAAGAATATTAATAAAGTCTGGTTCCGTATTTAAAAAGATGTTTTTATATAAAATAGGGTTGTTATAATTATATAAGGGGTTAGTATTATTCTCAATATTCTTTAAAAGACAATTGCTAAAATTATAGTTGAAACTTTTATTGTTATTTACATCTAAAAATAATTCAGATGATTTATTACCATCTATAATACAGTTGTTAAAGTTGGCCTGTACTAAATCTTTGGCATTTATAGCATCTTTAACTATTGTGTAGTTATTTATTACAAGAGCTGCATTTTCTCTAAAACTAGAACCCCAATGATTGGCTATGGTAGTATGGCTAAAAGTATATGTACCCCCTAAATCACAATATAATGATATTTCTCCTGCAGCTCCAAGTACTAAATTTTCTGCTTCTATATAGGCTGTTTTAGCCCATAAATTAATTTCTTGGCTATTATATATTTGAGAATTTTTTAAGGTTAGAGTAGGGGTAGTTGTATTTTCAACATCAGTAACAAATACTCCCACAGTAGCATTTTTTAGGGTAAGATAGTTAATGGTATTATTTATACTACCATTTGCTAACCACAATCCTCCCCATTGCCCAGCAATAGTACTAAATTCTGGTTCTAAGCGATCTCCTTCTAAAATAACTTCATTTTCTAAAATTAGTTGATCACTGCTTAATTCTCCATTAATATTAATGCTGCCTCCTTCTTTAACTAAAATTCCAGAGCTTTTATGAAAGTGTATGCGTGCACCAGCATCTATATTCGCTATTTTGTCTTTAGCTACTGATGCATATCCGTAAATAACGTATGGCTTGTCCTTCGTAAAATGCAATTGCTCATCTGTTAGCTCAAAGCCTTCAACAATTACTTCTTCTCCATTGTCATTAAGATCTAGGGTTATTTTCTCATTAGTTCCGTCTGCTAACTTTTTTGGATATAAAAAAACAGCATCTTTTATTAAAGTAACTAGGGGTAATCTTTGGTTGGTTCCCTGAGCTTCAAATATTAAAGCGTCTGTATATAAAAACTCGTTTTGGTTTACAGTTGAGGCATCAAAAGTTGTTTCTATAAAAATAAAAAGGCTGTCTTTAGCAAGTAAAGGTATGTTCTGAGCTGTATTTGCGGCAATTCCATCTATATTTAATCGGTATTTACTATCATTACCATTTTCTAGTGTAATACTAGGTATATTTATATCTTTTTTACTTCTATTATATACTGTTAACGAATAAGTACTACTTCCAATATTAGAAAAAACAGTATCTAAATATATTGTGTCTTTAGAAAAACTTAAATTACCAGGGTTTGTGGTATGCTCAAAATCTTTTCTGCAAGAACTCCATAAAATAAGAATACTAAATGTTAGTATAAGGTATAGGAGACGTTGCATATATTATGAAGTTATTTTTGTGAAGAATTGTTTAATTTCTTCAGGTATACGAATGGGTTTTAATGAGCTTTCATTTAATAAACACCACTTTGTTTCTGATTGAATTAATACTTTATTGGTTGTTGTATTAAACATTTCTACCACCCGTATAGAGGTTACTCCTTCAGATTTAGAAATATGAGTCTTTATTTTAATAATATCATTTAAAACTGCAGCACTTTTATAATTTATAATGTGCTTTAATACTACCCAAATAATTCCTTTTTTCATTACTTCAGGAGCTTTAAATTGCCAATGTTCTTTAGCTACATCTTGTATCCACTGTACATAACGTACATTGTTTACATGGTTTAATTCGTCTAAATCGTCCTTGCAAACTTGTATTGTTTTTTCGTAGGTCTGCATTTATTTCTTTTTTATTTGTACTTCAAAAAGCTTATTCCAATTTTTTCCAGTAACAAAAAATGTTTTTCGAGTAGGGTGATAGGCAACTCCGTTTAATACCGAATTATTTTCATCCCAATTATCTCCTTTTGTAATTTTCTTTTTTAATCCTCCAAAATTAACAACACCCTCAATAGCACCACTAGTTGCATTAATAATCATCATGCTTTCTTTCTGGTATACATTTGCATATATTTTACCATCTATATACTCTAATTCGTTCGCTTTGTTAAAAATAGAAGTGTTTGTTGCTGTTTCTATATAATCTTCTTCTATAAGCGTTTCTGGATTTAAACGCCATATTTTTTGGGTACCATCACTCTTAAATATTTTTTTTCCATTATTACATAATCCCCAACCTTCTTTACTTTGGTTGTATTGAAAATTATCTATTTTCTTTAAATCTTTTGTATCGTAAACAAATCCTATTTTACTTTGCCATGTAAGCATATAAATTTTATTGTTTAGAATGGTAATTCCTTCTCCAAAATAAACACCATCTAAGTTTACTTTTTTAAGGATTTCTCCTGTTTTATAGTTTACTTTTCTAAGTGTAGAGGCACCTCTTTTTCCTGTGCTCTCATATAAAGTGTCGTTATAAAATTCTAAACCTTGCGTATAAGCACTTATATCGTGTGGATACTCATTTATAATTTCATAGGTATATATTTCTGGACCTTTGGGGGCAAGGAGTTTTATTTTTTTAGAAAGCTCAACAGTATGGTCATCATAATTTACCTTAGCGATTAAAGTTTTATGACCTAGTTTAGGTATGTTTAATGTTATTTTATTATCCTTTACTATTAATTCCTTATTATCTATAAAATAAGAAACCTTATTAATATTTTTATTCTTTTTGTTTTTTATAGAAACACCTACCGTTTCGTTTTGTTTAAATTTATCTTTATTACCATCTATTTCAATATCAAAAAGTTTAGGGTTCGGTGTGTTACCACCACCACAAGAGGCTAATAATACAAATAGCAAGCTGTAAAATACAGATTTTAAAATGTTCATTGTGTTTATTTATTTTATGCAATAGTTTTTAATATACTTATAATCAATTAAGTATAAAGCTCTAGTTTAAGAGCAGTAATTTAAGCAAGGTATTTAATTAAATTTACATTGAAAAATGATTGTAATAAATTTAAATGATTGTATATTTGCGGCTGGCAAGTCCTACACGACTAGCTCCTGCAAAATCCCCCAGGGTGGGAACGCAGCAAGGGTATGTGGTTGAGCAGTGCGATGTAGGTAGCTTGCCTTTTTTTATGCTTTTTTGTTAAAAAGTATCTTTTTAAACTTCTCTTTTATTTACAGTTTATCTGTTATTTTTATTTGTTAATTTGTACCCTTATACTTAATATACATATGGAACGCAAAGTTGTGTTAATTACTGGTGGGTCTTCTGGCATAGGAAAATCTATTGGTATTTATTTAAAATCAAAAGGATTTATTGTATACGGAACTACAAGAAGCTTAGCTAAATACCCTAATTTTTCCGAGTTTAATTTATTAGAATTAGATGTTAGAAATACTGCTACTATAGAAAAAGCAATTGCTACATTAATAGAAAAAGAGGGTAGTGTAGATGTGTTGGTAAATAATGCGGGTATAGGAATAACAGGGCCTATAGAAGAAACTCCACACGATGAAATATTAAAAACCTTTGAAACTAATTTTCATGGACCACTACATATGGCGAAAGCTGTGTTGCCGTATATGAGAAAGCAAAAAGCCGGACTTATTATTAATATTACTTCTATTGCGGGTTATATGGGGTTACCCTACCGAGGAATATATTCTGCCTCTAAAGGAGCTTTAGAAATTGTTACCGAGGCTTTACGAATGGAAACCAAGGATTTTGGTGTTCATTTTACCAATTTGGCGCCTGGAGATTTTGCTACAAATATAGCTTCAGGGAGGTATCATGCTCCTATAGTAGATAATTCGCCTTACAAAAAACCTTATGCCAACACACTAAAAATAATGAATGATCATGTGGATAGTGGACAAGACCCAATTAAAGTTGCCGAAAAGGTTTTCGAGATAATAAATACTAAAAATCCAAAGGTACATTACACTGTTGGTGAATTTTTACAACAATTTTCATTGTTTTTAAAGAGAATTTTACCCGATAAAATGTATGAGAAACTACTCTTAAACCATTATAAGTTGTAATTTTGCTACGGATTTTTTATAAAAATCTCTAGAAATAAATATTCATAATTTAAAAAAGAATAAAAATGAAATTTTTTATTGATACAGCAAACCTTGATCAAATTAAAGAAGCAGAAGATTTAGGTGTTTTAGACGGTGTAACTACCAACCCATCATTAATGGCTAAAGAAGGCATTACAGGTGAAGAAAATATTTTAAATCACTACAAAAAAATCTGTGAGATTGTAGAAGGAGATGTTTCTGCAGAGGTTATTGCTACAGATTATGAAGGAATGGTAAAGCAAGGAGAAGAATTAGCTGCTTTAAACCCTCAGATTGTAGTTAAGTTACCATTAATAGAAGATGGTATTAAAGCTTGTAAATACTTTACAGATAAAGGAATTAAAACAAATGTAACTTTAGTTTTTTCTGTAGGACAAGCATTATTAGCTGCTAAAGCAGGAGCTACTTATGTTTCTCCATTCTTAGGTCGTTTAGATGATATCTCTACTGATGGAATGAATTTAATTGAAGAAATCCGTACAGTATATGATAACTACGGTTTTAAAACTCAAATATTAGCAGCATCTGTACGTAACACAATGCATATTGTTAATTGTGCTAAATTAGGTTCAGATGTAATGACAGGACCTTTAAGTGCTATTAAAGGTTTATTAAAGCACCCATTAACAGATATTGGTTTAGCTAAATTCTTAGCAGATTACGCTAAAGGAAACGCTTAATATAAAGTTCTTTTTAAATAAAATAAAAGCCCATAATTTTTAATTATGGGCTTTTTATATTTTTTGAAGTAAATTATTAGTAGGATACGTACGCTGTAATTTCTAAGCCATAACCAACAAGACCTACACGTTTAATTTGCGTAGAATTACTCATGAGTTTTATTTTACTAATATTTAAATCGTGTAATATTTGCGCTCCAACACCAAAATCTTTTGCATCCATACCAATTCTTGGTGCTTTTACTATTTCTTTAGCGTTTTGTTGTTCTTTTAGTTCTTTTAAGCGTCTTAATAAATTAAAAGATTTAGACTGTTGATTTATAAATACAAAAGCTCCTTTACCTTCTTTATTAATTGCATTAAACATATCTTCTAGCTTCTTATCAGGATTATTAGTAAGTGTTCCTAGAATATCATTATTTACAAGCGTAGAATTAATACGAGTTAATACTTCTTCATTTTTTTTCCAAGTTCCTTTGGTAAGTGCAATATGTATTTGGTTATTAGTGGTCTGTTTGTATGCTCTTAACCTAAAATCTCCAAAACGAGTTGTAATGGTAAAATCTTCTTGTTTATCTATAAGGCTATCGTGCTCCATACGATAAGCCACTAAGGATTCTATAGTAACTATTTTTAAATCAAACTTTTTGGCAACATCGTACAACTGTGGTAACCTTGCCATACTACCATCTTCATTCATAATTTCTACAATTACACCAGCAGGTTTTAAACCCGCTAATCTTGCAAAATCTATGGCAGCTTCTGTATGTCCTGTACGTCTTAAAACGCCACCTTCTTTAGCAACTAAAGGAAATATATGTCCTGGACGTGCTAAATCGTGCGGTTTAGTTGTTTCTTTGGTAAGTGCCTGCATGGTTTTAGAGCGATCAGAAGCAGATATACCGGTAGTTACTCCATTACCTCTCAAATCTACAGATACTGTAAATGCAGTTTCCATAGGGTCCGTATTATTATTCACCATCATGTGAAGCCCTAATTCTTTACATCTACCTTCGGTAAGTGGAGCACAAATAAGGCCTTTACCATGAGTAGCCATGAAATTTATCATTTCAGGAGTTGCTAACTCAGCTGCAGCTAAAAAATCTCCTTCATTTTCTCTATTTTCATCATCTACAACTATAATAACCTTACCGTTTCTAATATCGGCAATAGCTTCTTCAATTGTATTTAGTTGCATTTCTTTTTTCATATGCTATTAGGTTGAGGCATCAACGTTTTTTTTCTTTGATATTTTTTGAAATAAAGCTTTAAAGAAATCAACAATAATCCCTCCAATATTAATTAAACCTCTATCATTTGTTGCTCTATGGGTTAAAAAGACTCCCAAAGGAAGCATAATTAATGTAGATAGCCACGCTCCTAATATTGGGTGTATATTTCCTTCTTTAGCATAATTTTGCGCAAATACACCTAAAAAATAATAGGTTAAAAAAAGTATTATAGCAATTACCATTGGCAAACCTAAACCGCCTTTTCTAATAATAGCACCAAGAGGCGCACCTACAAAAAATAGAATAATACAACCTAGAGCCAGTGCGTATTTTTGATGTAAAGATAAAATATGCAGGTTATATATTTTATATCTTCTTTCTAAATCATTTTTTTTCCCCTTAATAGAATTAAGGATATTAGTAGTTGTATTTTTTGCTCCAGTAACTAAAGAAGCTCTTTGGAAATCTTTGTATTTATTAATAATACTATCTATTGGTAGTACTAGCATTTTATTTAAGTCAACAGTGTCTTTTTCAATAGTATCTGTAACTTTTTTACCATCTATTATTTTTTGAGTCTTTTTCTTTTTTTCTTTTTGAAAAGCCCCCATACGAGCATTTATATTTTTAGAAAATGCACGAACAATTTTTAGGTTATTATCTTTTAAGGAATCTATATCTTTTAATAAACGAGAAACATTCTTCATTTTATTAGTGCTAACATTGCTTTCTGCATCTAAATCTACATTGTTAGCTTTAGATAAATCGGTGTTTATGGTATATGTTTCAAAATCGGCTTTAACATAAGGATTTTTGTCTTTACCTTTTTTCTTTTTAGATATTACTTCTTTGTAATAATGACCATCTTTTAATACTAACTGAAGAATATCGGAAGACTCACTACTAATAAGTTCTCCTGTTTTTGCTTTAATAACCGTATTATTTATATCGGAATTGTTAACACGTTGTTTTTCATGAATAATTACTTTTTCTAGAAAACGGTCTTTTTCTCCATATTTTCTATCGACCTTCATATTCATAGAAGTTTCCTCTATATCACTAAAAACACCTTCAGCAATTACCGCAGATGGTTTTACTTTGGCTATATTTTTTCTAAGATTGTATATTTTTTGCTCAGAAGCTGGAATTACCGTATTAGCAAAATAAAAAGTTACAAATGCTAAAAAAACAATAAAAAGAATTAGACTTCTCATGGCTTTTTGTAGCGATATACCAGAAGCTTTCATTGCAGCAAACTCATAATTTTCTGCAAAATTACCAAATGTTAATATAGATGATAATAAAACTGTTAGCGGTAAAACTTTCTCTGTTAAGTTAGGTGTTAGGTATAAAAGGAATTTACCAACTATAAAAATATCTAAACCCTTACCTGCTAAATCATCTATGAACAGCCATATAGATTGAAATATGAATATAAACATTAGTATTACAAATGCGCTAACAAAGTTAGATACAAATGTTGTTAAAATGTACCGGTCTAAAATCTTCAATGTTCTAATTTCTTATAATGTAGTAACCTTCTTCTTTGTACTTATTTTCGTCAAATGTAAATAAGGTTTTTGATAAAGACTGGTTTGTTTTAAAAGAATTAACGATAATTGTTGTTTTTGTAGCATCTTTACCTGTATATATAAGCTTAGAAATATGATCTGTTTCTATATCTATACCTAATAAAATTGTTGCTATTTCAGAATTTGTATCGATTGGAATTAATTTTACAAACTGTATTTTTCTTCCTTTAACGTTTTGTAAAATATCCCACTGGTAGGTATGTCCTTCTTTGTAAAAAGTAAGCATTTTAGAAGGAGAGATACTCTCATCATCTGTTTTAGATTCTATAGTTACTTCTTCGTTATCAGGAACAATGGTATATACTTTACTACCATCGAATAATTGCTGTGCTCCAAAAGAATTTAAAACATATTTATCTCCAGATAGTGTTACATTCCCTCTGGTTTCCTGGTTAATATTTACTTCGGTATTATTTAAAGTGTATTTAAAATCTACAAATATATTATCGTAGCTTTTTACTTTATTATATACTTTATCTAATAATGTTTTTGCTTTTTCAGAATTTTGTGCATTCGTAAAAGTTGATGTAAGGATAAGGGCTAATAAGAATAATTTTCTCATTGTTTTTTTATTTTTTTTCATTGTTAAATAATTGTTCTAGAGCTATCATGTCTGGTACATAAACTTGTCTTGCTTTACTTCCTTCGAAAGGACCAACAATACCCGCAGCTTCTAATTGATCAATAATTCTGCCTGCTCTGTTGTAGCCTAGTTTTAGTTTACGTTGTATTAAAGAAGCTGATCCTTGTTGTGCAATTACAATAACTTCGGCAGCTTGTTTAAACATAGCATCTCTTTCTGATACATTATTATCAAGACTTGTGCCAGAATCTTCGTTGCCTACATACTCTGGTAGTAAATGGGCATCTGGGTAAGCACGTTGTGAGCCTATGTATTCTGTTATTTTAGCAACTTCTGGTGTATCTACAAATGCACATTGTATTCTGGTAACATCATTCCCTTGTGTATATAACATATCTCCACGACCAATTAACTGATCGGCTCCTTGTGCATCTAAAATTGTTCTAGAATCTATTTTAGAGGTTACTCTAAAAGCAATTCTGGCAGGGAAGTTCGCTTTTATAATACCAGTAATAACATTTACAGATGGTCTTTGTGTTGCAATAATTAAATGGATTCCAATAGCTCTGGCCAATTGGGCTAGTCTGGCAATAGGGGTTTCTACCTCTTTACCTGCCGTCATAATTAAATCTGCAAATTCATCTATAACTAACACAATGTAAGGTAAAAACATGTGTCCGTCATTTGGATTTAATTTTCGGGTTTTAAATTTTTCGTTGTATTCTTTTATATTACGAACCATTGCTGTTTTTAATAGCTCATAACGGTTATCCATTTCTATACACAAAGAATTAAGTGTATTTATTACTTTAGCGTTATCTGTAATAATAGCATCTTCAGAATCTGGAAGTTTAGCTAAGAAATGCCTTTCTATTTTATTAAATAGGGTTAATTCTACTTTTTTAGGATCTATTAAAACAAATTTTACTTCAGCAGGGTGTTTTTTATAGAGTAGGGAGGTAAGTACAGCATTTAAACCAACCGATTTACCTTGTCCTGTTGCGCCAGCCATTAATAAGTGAGGCATTTTAGCTAAATCTACTACAAAAGTTTCATTACTAATAGTTTTACCAAAAGCTATTGGTAATTGCATTTCTGCTTTTTGAAACTTGCTAGAGGTTATGGCCGAACGCATAGATACAATAGAAGGGTTTTTATTTGGTACTTCAATACCTATGGTTCCTTTTCCTGGTATTGGAGCGATAATACGTATACCTAGTGCTGCAAGCGATAAAGCAATATCGTCTTCTAAATTTTTAATTTTAGAAATACGAACTCCAGCTTCGGGAACAATTTCATATAATGTAACAGTAGGGCCAATGGTAGCTTTTATTTGCGCAATACCAATCTTGTAGTTTTTTAAAGTCTCTACAATTTTATTTTTATTTTCTTCTAATTCTTCTTGGTTAATGGTAATGCCACCAGTTACTCCATGTTGATCTAGCAATTCTATTGTAGGGAATTTATAATTACCTAACTCTAGGGTAGGGTCAAACTCACCAAAATCATCTACTAACTTATCAGCTAAAGAAGTTATTTCATCTTTTTCTTCTGCAACAGGAGCAATTTCCATAGCTAGTTCGTCCTCTATAACAACTTCTTCTTCTGGAGCTACTTCTATTTTAAAATCATCGTCAGGAATAATTTCTTCTTCTATAGGAGGAATGTTTTCTTTGTGTGTGTATGTATCTATAATAACAGGAGCTTCTTCTTTAGTAGTTGTACTGATATTTTCTTCTATATCATCGTTTTTAAACTCAGAAGCGATACTATTTTTCTTTTGTTTAAAGTAACTAATAATACGGTCTGGTGTAAATTTAAATAAACGTACCAGAATAATAATTAGCCCAAAAATTAACAATAGAAACACACCTATTTTACCCGTGTAATCTTGTAGAAAATCATTCATCTCATATCCTATGAGCCCACCAAGTAATGGTTTTGTATTCGCAAAGAATCCAAGTGCAATGGATATCCATATCATAAAAACCAATCCCCATATCCATTTTTTTAAGTTCTCTTTCTTTTCTAAGCTAAAAAACAAAGAGATACCACTAATAAAAAGTAAAAAGCTTATAATAATTGAAGCTATTCCAAAACCTTTATAAATAAAGAAATGACTAACACTAGCTCCAAATTTATTTAGTAAATTTTTAGCTTGTTCGTTTCTATTAGAAAATTCTGAAAGTAAGCTTTGATCTTCTTGCCAGTTAAAATAAAAAGAAACAAAAGAGAAGAATAAAGCTATACTAAAAAGCATTAATAGACTTCCTAGTATAATTTTATTCTGTTTGGATAGTTTAAAATCAGCCTTTTTCTTAGTAGGTGTAGGCTTTGATTTCTTTTCCTTTTTCTTTGCCATTAAATAATTAATTCTTTAGGACTAAAATACAAATTTACAAATGAAGCTGTAAGTATCTCTAGTTTTAAAAAATTTTAGGGATGTAAATAATTAGTCCAACAATAGCAGCAGCTATAGCTACTAACATTACTGCGCCGGCAGATACATCTTTTATAAATCCAATTTTTGGGTCGTATTCTGGTTGTATATAATCTGCAATTTTTTCTACAGCAGTATTTAAACCTTCAGCTCCTAGTATTAAACCAATGGCAAGTATTTGTACAATCCATTCTATATTAGAAATATCAAAATAAAACCCAAGAATAGTAACTATAATAGCTAAACAAACCTGAATTTTTATACTTGCTTCTGTTTTTACTAATAGAAAAGCTCCTTTTAAAGCAAATCCTACACTTTTAATTCTATTTACTAGGAACGATTCTTTAGGCATCTAATAAAGCTTCTAATGCTGCTTTGTAATTTGGTTCATCTACAGTTTCTGCAACTTGTTCTGTATATACTACTTTTCCGTCTTCATCTATAACAACAATTGATCTAGATAATAAACTTGCTAAAGGACCATCTGTAAAGGCTACTTGATACGCTTTTCCAAAATTACCATCTTTAAAATCAGATAATGTTTCTACTTTATCAATACCTTCTGCTCCACAAAAACGTGCTTGCGCAAATGGTAAATCCTTAGAGATACATAATACCACAGTATTTTCTAATTCTGCAACTTCTGTATTAAATTGGCGTACAGATTGTGCACAAGTATCTGTATCTACACTAGGAAATATGTTTAAAACAACTTTTTTTCCTTTATAATCGGCTAATGAAGCACTAGATAAATCGTTTTTTGTTAAATTAAATTCAGGAGCATTACTTCCTTTTGCAGGTAGGTTTCCTAATGTATTTAATGCGTTTCCTTTTAAAGTTACAGTAGCCATAGGTAATTGTTTTAAATTTCGTGTGAAATTAAAAAATATATAGCTTATATGTAAGGAATTTGAATAAAAAAAGCCCTCTATTAATAGAAGGCTTTGGTTTAAGCAGTATTTACTTAATTATTTGTCTATTGAACCTGTAACACGTTGCATAAAATTATTTAATGCATCTTTTTTTGAGGCCCCTTCTTTTATAGATTTATTTACTTCTATTGCACCATATAGGTTAGAAATTAATTCTCCTATAACATCTAATTCTTCGTCTTTTAATGAAGAAACATCTGTTAAAGCTTCTAATGTTTCAATAGTTTCTATTACGTAATCTTCATCATTTTCTTCAATGAAGTTCGTAAGATGTTTAATTACTGGTAACTTCATTTACAAGTTCTTTTAAAACGTCGTACTTATTAGTTTGAACCTGATTTTTAAACTTTCCGTCTGTAAAAGAGGCAAAAGTAGGTAAGTTGTTTACGTTTGCTAATTTTCTAGATTCTGGAAATTTTTCAGCATCAGCAATTACAAAAGTAATGGTATCATGAGTAGTAGCTTCTTTTTTAAATTTAGGCTTCATAATACGGCAATTACCACACCATGTTGCAGAATATTGAACTACTACATTTTTATTGTTAGCAATTATCTCTTGTAAATTATCTTGTTCTAATTCTAAAAGCATTTCGGGCTATTTTTTTAGATGATTAATAGTAATTACCATTCCCAAATTTTTAGGAATGGTAATTTTAATAGTTGTGTAAATTAGTTTACGTGTGCTGCTAAGTACTCCGCTGTACCTTTAGCATTTGCTTGCATAGCATCTTTACCTTCTTCCCAGTTTGCAGGACAAACTTCTCCTTTTTCTTGTACATGCGTATATGCATCAATTAAACGTAAAAACTCGCTTACGTTTCTACCTACTGGCATATGGTTAATTCCTTCATGGAAAACCGTACCTTCTTCGTCTATTAAATAGGTAGCTCTGTATGTTACGTTATCACCATCTACTGTAATTACTCCTGTTTCTTCGTTGTAGTTTTCGTTAGATATATCTAAAATACCTAAAGTAGAAGCTAAGTTTCTGTTGCTATCTGCAAGTAATGGGTAAGTAACACCTTCTATACCACCATTATCTTTAGCTGTGCTTAACCATGCAAAATGTACTTCTGCTGTATCACAAGAAGCTCCAATAACTATTGTGTTTCTTTTTTCGAATTCTCCTAAAGCAGCTTGGAAAGCGTGTAATTCTGTTGGACATACAAATGTAAAATCTTTTGGATACCAAAATAAGATTACTTTTTTGTTGTTCTTTTTTGCTTCTTCTAAAACATTAAGTTTAAAAGTATCTCCCAATTCGTTCATTGCATTAACATCTAAACTTGGGAATTTTTTACCTACAAAAGCCATATTATAATATTTATTAATTGTTTAATTCTGGCGCAAATTTAAGGTTAAAAACAATTTTATTAAACAATAAGAATTTAAAAAACTTATAGTAAAATAGTTGTTATAAATACCATGAAAAAAGGAAGGCTATTTTTGCATAATTAAAATAAATGCGGCACTAAATTTATGGAGTTGTTGTTTTAAATCTAAATTTTTGATTTTCAATATTTTAGTTGTACTAAATATTTTTTCAATGTGAATTAAAATTATTCTTTTATAATTATAAACATCTTTGATTTTTCCTTTTCTATTATTTTTAGTCTATAAAAGTCAGGTTTTAAGGTTGAAATATCAATGCTAAAGTCATTAGAAGTCCCACTTTTTATTAATTTATATTCATAATCATATATTTTATATTGAAAGTCTTTATTTGAATAATTTTTAATATTCAATATAGTTGATATTGGATTTGGAGCAATATAAGGCTCTTTTTTAGGAGAATATACTGGGTAGATTTCATTACTTTTTATATTATTACATGATTTATCTATGTAAAACTGAATATCATTGGTATGAGTCTTTATGTAGTTTAAACTTTTAGCTTTTTGTAAATAGATACAAGCTTTATTATAATCCTTAATATCTGAATATATTACTCCTAAATTTTTTAGAGCATAAGAATTATTTTTATTAATACTTAGTGCTTCGTTTAAATCGCTTATTCCTTTTTCGGTTTCACCAAGTTTATGTAATATTAACCCCCTTGTAGTGTATATGTCTCTTTCAGCTTTTCCTGAACTATAATCATAGATAGTTTTTTCACCTTCAAAAGCAATATTTATACATTTTAATGCTTTTTCATATTCTCCTATATCAGAATATAACATGCCTAATGTCCAATTTGGAAAAAATAGATTATTACCTTTTGTTATTGCTTCATTTAAGTAATAAATAGCTAAGTTGTAAGCCTTAATTTGAAATAGATATAATCCAAAATTATATAGAAGTCTACCATCAGTAGGGGAATTTCTTACTGTTTTATATTTATAATTTAAAGCAAAATTTTCATTTTCGTATTCTCCATAAATACTCCCTAAAATATCATATATTGTATTGTAATAATATTCAGTGTCTTTAGAATTTGCATTCATTGAAGAAGGAATAAACTGTTTTTCAATATGTAAAAAATCATTCAATGCAAGGGTTGTGTTACCTAACCAATATCTAGCATGCGCACGGTTATAAAAATCAGATAATGTTTTTGGGTTATAGTCAGTTCTTTCATTTACTTCATTGATTCGTTTGTGAAGATTTATTACTTTTTCTTTATTTTTTTTATTAAAGTTTATTTTATGATCAATTCTATTTGTTAATTTTCCGTCACTAAATTGCCATGTAGTTAATTTTTGACCTAATAAATTACGTTGAAAACAATAACCATGATATAATCCTTTTTTGAAATAAAAATTTTCGTTAGGTTTTCCAGATTTGTAGAATGTTTTTAAACTGTCAATGATATCATCTGTACCGAACCAACTTTCAGAAGAAATAACTAAATCTTTATAATATTCTCTTATAACTCTATTTTCTTGAGAGATTATTTTTGAGTTACTAGCTATTAAAAAAAGAATACTTAATACTAGAATATACTTATAAGTAAATTTCATTTTAATTATTTATCACGAACTATTAATTGTTTGATCTTAATATTTAAAGCCGCAAATAATAATGTAGTGAAAGGGCTTAACCAGTTAAAAATGGCATATAGTGCATAATCAAATACACTTACCCCTAAAACACCAGATTGGTAAGCGCCACAAGTATTCCAAGGAATTAGTACAGAAGTAACTGTACCAGAATCTTCTAGTGTTCTGCTTAAATTCTCAGGAGCCAAACCTTTATCATTATAGGCTTTTTTAAACATTTTACCAGGAATTACTAAAGCAAGGTATTGATCACTGGCTATGGTGTTTAACCCCAAGCACGCTAATACTGTAGTAGCAAATAAACCAAATACACTTGTAGCAACAGCTAATAAGGATGCTGTTATTTTAGATAATGCACCTATAGCATCCATAATACCACCAAAAACCATAGCGCAACAAATTAGGTAAATGGTCCAAAGCATGCCTTTCATACCACCAGCGCTAAACAGTTTTTTAAGTCTTTTAATTGTGATTAGTTTTTTTATGTTCTCAACTTTATAATTTAAAATTGTATTAGGTACATTTTCTTTAAAAAATAATTTTTGAAGTTCTTTATCTGAAAATATTTTCTTTAAATCATCATCATTAAATAAGGTTTTTAAATCTTTATCTGATTTTAGCATTGTTAGCTCATCTTTAGAAAAAGTAGAAACATATTCAGTATTATCAATTTTGATATTAGTGTCAATAAAAATTGCATTGAAAACACTTGTGACTTCAGATTTATTTAAATTTTTTAAAACACTTGGTTGAAAAATCATTGAAAAAACAGCAGCTAAGCCAATACCAGCACCAAGGGCAATAAGGGGTCTTACTTTAAATAGGATTAATAATATAACAGCTGCAGGTACAATAAAAAGATAAGGGGTAATATTAAAACTAGAATTTATAGTTTGCATTATAAATTCTGTGTTTGCGCTACCAGTTGTGTCCATATTAAAACTAATGATGGTAAAAACGATTAAAGTAATAAGTATGGTTGGTATCGTTGTAATAGCCATATACCTTATATGAGTATATAAATCGGTACCTGCCATTGCTGGTGCAAGGTTGGTAGTATCGCTCAAAGGAGACATTTTATCTCCAAAATAAGCACCAGATATAACTGCACCGGCAATCATTCCTGTGGGTATTCCCAAGGCGGTTCCAATACCTACTAAAGCAATACCAACAGTAGCAGAGGTAGTCCAAGAACTTCCAGTAGCAATAGAAATTATAGCAGCAATAATTACAGATGCTGGTAAAAATATAGTTGGATTTAATATTTGTAAGCCATAATAAACCATTGCAGGTATAATACCACTAATAAGCCAAGTACCTGCCAGAGCACCTACTAAAAATAATATCATTATGGGAACAAATACACTTTTTATATTTTCTAGTATTTCTTTGCCCATTGTAATTACAGAGGTTTTATACATAAAACCAACAATAGCAGCAATAGCCCCACCAATTAAGAGTATAAACTGATTAGAATAGGCACCTAATGCTTCACCGTCAGCAAAAAAGATGTTGTATGCTAACATTAGCATTAATAAAAAAACGGGAATTAATGATGCTACAATATTTAACTCCTTATTCTCTACGATATTTTCATTCACAGGGTCGGAGGTCATATTGTTTTTCATGCAAAAAAAGAATTAGTTATCTTGTAATATTACGATTTTGACTATTGTTGTGCAAATTGATAAAACTCATTTGTGTTATCAATAAACTAAACTATATATTGTTACACGAAATACAATAAACAATTGTTTATATTAGATAGTCACAAAAACACTTGTGCAATGTTGTATTTTTATCTGTGATGCGCTGTTGTATACAGAAAAATAGCAGTAATTTTACATTAATTATAATATAATAATATTGATTTATGAGTTCATTTGATGTTGCCGTTATAGGCTCTGGTCCTGGTGGGTATGTTGCAGCTATTCGTTGTGCGCAATTAGGGATGAAAACAGCACTAATAGAGAAATACTCAACTCTAGGGGGTACATGTCTTAATGTTGGTTGTATACCTTCTAAAGCATTACTAGATTCTTCGCATCATTATGAAGATGCAGTAAAACATTTTAACGATCACGGAATAGAAGTTTCTGGTGAAGTAAAAGTGAATTTAGAAAAAATGATTGCTCGTAAGCAAGGGGTTGTAGATATGACTACTAAGGGTATTCAGTTTTTAATGGATAAAAACAAAATTACTGTTTTTGAAGGCTTAGGTAGTTTTAAAGATGCTACACATATAGATATAAAAAAGAACGATGGGGCTACAGAAACCATAGAAGCTAAAAATACTATTATTGCAACTGGCTCTAAACCATCAACATTACCTTTTATTACGTTAGATAAGAAAAGAGTTATTACTTCTACAGAAGCTTTAGAATTAAAAGAAATACCAAAACACTTAGTTGTTATAGGAGGTGGCGTTATTGGCTTGGAATTAGGACAAGTATATAAAAGGCTAGGAGCAGAAGTTACTGTGGTAGAATACGCAAATCGTATTATTCCAGGGATGGATGCAGGACTTTCCAAAGAGCTAATGAAAGCGATGAAGAAGCAGAAAGTTAAATTTAATCTTTCTCATAAAGTAAAGTCAGTTGTAGCTAAAGGAAAAGAGGTTATTATTAAAGCAGATGATAAAAAAGGAGAAGAAGTAACAATCTCTGGAGATTATTGTTTAGTTGCTGTTGGTAGAAGACCTTTTACAGACGGATTAAATTTAGATGCTGCAGGTGTAAAATTAGATGATAGGGGTAGGGTAGATGTTAATGCGCATTTACAAACCAATGTCGCTAATATATATGCTATTGGTGATGTTATTAAAGGAGCAATGTTAGCACATAAGGCGGAAGAAGAAGGAACTTTAGTTGCAGAAATATTAGCAGGACAAAAACCACATATAGATTATAATTTAATTCCTGGAGTTGTTTATACTTGGCCAGAGGTTGCTGCTGTTGGTAAAACAGAAGAAGAATTAAAAGAAGCTGGTGTGGCTTACAAAACAGGACAATTTCCAATGCGTGCTTTAGGGCGTTCTAGAGCTAGTGGGGATGTAGATGGATTTGTAAAGATATTAGCAGATAAAACTACAGATGAAGTTTTAGGAGTACATATGATTGGAGCACGTTGTGCAGATTTAATTTCAGAAGCTGTTACAGCAATGGAATTTAGAGCATCTGCGGAGGATATATCACGTATGAGTCATGCACACCCAACATATTCAGAAGCTGTAAAAGAAGCTGCATTAGCGGCAACAGAAGATAGAGCTTTACACGTTTAAAATAAATTACATACATAAAAAAGAGCAACCTAAGGTTGCTCTTTTTGTTTATAAGCATTAGGATAAATAATTTATCCTTAGCGTGGTCTTTACAAGAGACAAGGTAGTCTAAAGTATCTTTATTAGCATAAAAGATAGCTGGCTTTCCTTGTTATTAATTATAAATTTTCTACTGCAATAACATCAGCTAGTTCTAAATCTTCATCTATACCATTGTTTATAGGCATAGAATTTTTTAATTCATTAAACTTTTTTATTTGCTCTAGTTCATCTTCATCACCAGAAAAATAAGGAAATACATCTATAATTGGAGATTCTGATATTGCTGGTATGGTAAACTCACTTAAGGTATCTTTTAATACTTTAAACGTATTTTCATAAGCTTCTTTTACATCATTAGCTTGTACTAGTAAATATTGATTTGTTTTTCTTTCTTTACCACTTTCCTCATCAAAAGCAATTAGTGACACTTTAGATTTAAACCATCTGTCCGAATTCTCAAATGGGTGTATTTCGGCGTAGTTAGCAACTTTTATATTTGTAATCTTAATTTCATCGCTATCACTTAAATAAGCCGATACTTCTTTTGTAATTCTGCTTTCTGCCTCGGTGTAAGAAATGGCATCTACAAGAAAAGGTTCAGTTTTTACTTTTTGCATACCAGATGCTTCATCTAATTTTCTATATTTCACCTTACATTCATACCAAGTAGCACTCATATCTTTTATATTTTAAAAGCGCCAAATATAGAATTTAGGAGTATTAAAAAAGTAAAAAAAGAGAATAGATATTCACAATTTTAACGAGTATATTGTATCTCTTTTATCTTTAATTAGTTAGCAGCAATAAAGAGCTGCATTATAAATTTGACGCTACTTTTATAAAAAACAAACCTGTAAAGTTATCTTTACAGGTTTTTATATACAGAGTTGTATATAACTACTCTTTTTTACTCTCTTCGGCTTTTTCTTTAAGTTTTCTGTGCTTTTTTATTGATTCATTATAGATTATGAATTTCATTTTCTGAATCTCATTTTTTATCTTAAATTCTATTTCATCATTAGAAGAAAGATATTCTCCTTGGTAAATATAATCCCCATCTTCTTCATCTAACCTTAATTTAACTTTTTCTCCTATAGCATTAGCAGTCTCTACCACTAGGTATACTATTTTATCTTCTACTCTTGCGCTTGTAATTCGTTCTCCATCCATATTTTCAAAATACATTTCTTTAAATTCTGGAGATGGTTTCTCTTTTTTTTGAGCGCTTAAGGCTGTAGTTACTAATATTAAAAATACTGTGGTTAAAATTCTAAATTGTTTCATTATTGTTTTTTTAGTAAATATATGTGTGTAATAGTTTTTGTTGTATGCTTTAACCTATATCTGTAGCGCATGATTTTATATCCGATACCATTTTTAGGTATTAAATAAACTTAAGATGTATACTTACAAATTAATCTTTGCCTTTGAGTTTAGTTTTTTTATTCTCTTTTTTTCTGCTTCGGAAAACTTATTACCTTTAAGCGTTAGTTTTTCTAGACTAATTAATTTACTTATATCTAAAGAGAAATTTGTGAGTTCATTTTCTTCAACATATAACCTTTCTAATTTTGTTAATTTTTCTATACTTAAAGGCAAGTATTGTAATTTATTGTTATTAATATTTAAATGTCTTAAATTAATAAGTTTATCTATTTCTTTAGGAATACTTGTTAGTTGGTTGCCATTAAGACTTAGGGATTTTAACTTTATTAATAAATCTATTGTTTTTGGAACAGTTTTTAATTGGTTTTTTTTTATATGAAGCCCTGTTAAGCTACTTATATTTCCTATTTCGTTAGGAATATTAGTTATTTGATTTTCATTAATTGAAAAGAAACTAAGCTTGGTTAATTTTTCAATTTCTTTAGGTATACTTGTTAATTCATTATTGTTAATACTAAACCATTTTAAGTTAGATAGTATACCAATTTCTTTAGGGATATTTTTTAATTTATTATCATTTAAATTAAAATTATTCAATTTTGTTAAGGCTAATATTCCTTTAGGAAAAATAGATAGTTTATTTTTTTCTAGAAAAAGTAATTCTAAGTTAGCTAGTTGCTCAATTTCTACAGGAAGTTCTATTAAATTATTGTTATTAAGCTCAAGAACTTTTAATTGTTTTAGTAGCCCTATTTCTGGAGGTAAGCTTATAAGATTATTATGCTTTAAATGGAGGTTTTTTAAATTGATTAACAATCCAATTTCTATAGGAAGTCTTGTTAGTTCGTTCTCGTTTAAATAAAGAGCATTAAGTTTTTTTAATTGCCCTATTTCATCAGGAAGTGTTATTAATTTATTAGCTCTAAGGTTTAGAATTTTTAAATTAATTAACTGTCCTATTTCGTTAGGAAGTAGAGTTAATTTGTTTTCTTTTAAATTTAGGGTTCTTAAGTTTTCTAATTGTCCAATTTCATTAGGAAGCATTGTTAACTTATTTCCTTTAAGCTTAAGTCTTCTTAAATGAGTTAAATTGCCTATCGTAGTGGGTAAACTTGTTAAATTTTGATTAGATAAATCTAATTCATATACTTTATCTGCATTTTTAAGCGCTTTTTTTAAAGAATAATATATTTTTCCCTTTTGAGCAATTAGGCTATGTACTCCAAAAAAAAGTATAAATAGTAAAAGTATTTTCTTCATGTTTCAGTTTTTTACAATCTAAAAATAGTATCAAAGTCTCTTTAGCTTTATAAGAAACTTATATTTGATATAATTGGATGTATATTCGAAGAAAGAGATATATTTATAAAAGATAATCTAAATTAGATAGACCTAACAGTTATAGAAAACATAAACGATTTAAAATTAGGTGTCACAATAAAATAGTTGTTTTTTATTAAGACAATTATTTTTACATTTGTTATACGATATATTAAGTCAGAGTTTCTTATAGAAAATTGTATCTTATTTATGAAGTTATTGAATATTTTAGTTTTGAAAATATTCTATTGTAAAATAAAACATAACATAACAATATGTTCATATATTGATTTATATAATAGACAAAGATTTAAAATAATATTAAATAGGTTTCAATTTTATAAATTAAGTATTCATAATACTTTATAAATAACAAGCTTCACTTTAAAATTAAAAGAATAATGAAATTCATTTTATTTTTTTTAATTACAACATTTTCACACTCTCAACTTAAAACTGTTGAGCAATGGAAATCTGATTTTGATAGTAATACTTCAGAAGACACTAGAAACTTACTGCTTTCAAATTCTAACGATGATGATGATAACTATTATCTAGATTTTAGTGTATACACGAATATGTATGAAGCTACAGGAGATGAATCCTATTTAGATTTTGCTGTACAATTATTTGAAAATAAAGTGGCGCAATCTTCTTTAATGTCAGATGGGTATTACGGATGGTTACGAGATGAAGATAATAGTCACGGAGGAATCACTAGCGGAGGACATGGAATAGATAATACAGAAATATCACTATCTCAAACAAGGGGATTTGGAAGAACTGCTGCTCGTATGTTTTGGATTTTGAATAAAGCTAAAGATTATTTGATCAAGGGTGCTAATCAAAACCGATATGATATTAATTACGCATGGTTTAAAAGAAATATATGCGAAAAATGGAGATTACGAGGTCTAGGAAATATCTATAGAATACGCACGCATATGATGGCTCATTGGGCGTATATAGGTTATTTTATGAATGAGATTGAACCTAATTCTATTTATAGAAAATGGTATGATGACTTTAATAAAGATATATCTGATGGTGCTTATTCTGGAAATATGAGGAATCAACTTGTTGAAATTCATTTAGTTGGGGGTGAAGGTTATAAATGGTCAGGAGAATGGGGTAATACAACTAATACGAATGATGTTAATCATGCAAATGCAGAAGTAGAATTGATGGTTATTGGTGCTGAATATGGTGATTACTGGACTTATTCTGATATTGAAAAAATAACAAGAACTTTTAAGCAAGTAATATTTGTAAACGAAATAAAAGGAACAGAATATATAGATGGTACAGTTGATACTGACAATGATCCTAGGCAAGTCTGGGCACAAGGTTGGCTTAAACTTGGTAGGTTCGATATGGGTTTACAGTTACGGCTTCAGGATAGAAATGAAAATACAGATGTTTCTTTTTTTTATTACAAGAGAGGAATCTCAGAAATGGCATATAATAAAGCCTATTTAGACAAAAAAATATATCCCTTAGAAAATAGAACCACAAATAAAAACCTTTTTTTAGGGAATTTTAATAAAAAATATTCGGAATAATTAATGTAAAGAATGTAGTTTGCTTTTACTATTGGTACTTTCATCATTATGATATATATAGTTGAAAGCGCGTAATATTTTTGAGAGTTAAGGATACTTATAGTGAGTAGTAGTAATTTTTTTGCTAGTTCATAACAATATCATCAGTTACCATGTTTTCTAAAATATAGCGATTGAGTAGTGATTGTTTCCAAAGTTTTGTGCAGCCTTGATTTTTTGTTTCTTTTTTTATCAAGAAAAAAAGATAATAATAAACGGTTAATAGTCACGATTTCAAATTTCAGGTTCTAAACGTTGTTTAAACAGTTCAAATCAAAAAAGGTAGAATTATAGCATAATTAGAGCAAGTGTATAGAAATTTCTTTCACTTAAATTTTATACTCTTGCGGAAACCTTTACGAGAATGTCGTAGAAAAAAATATTGTAGGATTATTATCGAATACGCGATTTTTAAATAACTCTAAAAGGTTTAGCTTTTTTTGGTGTGGTCAAGCGTTGGCAAATTGAGTTTAGAAATAAATACCATAAAGCATTTAATTTTTTAAAAACAATAAAGCGGTTGGGCGCAGCAATTTTACATAGCGTCTAATTATAGTACAAACAGCAGAATGTTTCTTATTTAGTAATAAACCCAAAAGCCAAATGTTTAATGACCCCAGTACTAAAGTTTATTGTGCGTTCAAGACTATCTGGGAAAACTATATCCACCTCCTTGTTTGGTTGAAATAAGATAGTCGTTAGAACCTAATGAAGATGGATTAATCCAAGCTGCTAAGGTAATTTGATTCGGGTAAAGATTCGGTTGATTATCTACCTTTACATAATCATTGGAACCATCGAAGTTAAGTGAATAACTCTGAGTGAAAGAAAGATTAATACCTAAAATTATTAATAGGAGGGGTAAATATAATTTCATAATTAGTTCTTTGAAAATTTTTTCGAAGATAAATAATTAATTCTTGAATTTTTATTTCAACTTGGGGAATTAAGAAATATCAAGTAAATCACCCAGATGAAGCGGTGGCAAAACGGCCTCAGAAAACTTTGGCTAAAACAATAGGTGAATGAGCGTACATATTTTAGAGGGCTAGTAATACATATTCTTAATAACAACAAGGTTTAAGGTTAGTTTAAAATAATCTTAATGAGTTACAATGTTTTCTAAAATATAGCGATTGAGCCGTATAGTTTTATGCAGCCTTGATTTTTTTGTTTCTTTTTTCATCAAGGAAAAAAGATAAACATTATGAGTTGTTAATAATCGTAATTTTCAAATTCAGTTCTAAAGTTTTAAAAACTCTCAAATCAAAAATGTTTAATCGGAGTTCTACATTGAGCAAGTGTATAGAAATTTTTGTGCAGATGATGTGGCTGGAAAATTTTATACTCTTGCGGAAACCTAACGAGAATGCTGTAGAAAAAAATCTTGCAGGATTATTATTAAATACGAGAATTATGAAGGCTACCTAAAAGTTAGCTTTTTTATGCGGCTGGAAAGCGTTGGCAAATTGTGTTTAAAAAAATTACTGCGTAGCATAATTATTTTTAAAAAACAATCGAGCATTTGCGAGCGGCAATTTTACATAACGGCTAATTATAGATACAAATGTGTGTTCGAATGTTTCTTGAGAATCGCGTATTTAAAAAATGTTGAAGGATTGTACAGAATATTCAATTTAAACGAAAAGCCAAATATGAATGTTTAATGACCCAAGTACTAAAGTTTCTTTAGAAGACTGAATATTGTGGGATATTTTACATAATATAGAATTATAGCTTACAAACTATATTTCAAGGCTAAAACTGAATATGATATATTTGTACTATAATTTATATTATGTAAAATAGAATTCAATGTAATTTGTGTTCACATTCCTTTATTATTAATTCCAAATATACTTTATTAAAAATATTTTATTACTTTCAGTTTTTATAAAAGAATGTTTTCAATACAGAAAAAGAATAAAAAAGAATATGTTGTTTTAGTATTAGCTTGGCTATTTTGGGCTTTAGCTGAAGCTGTATCATGGAAATATTATGATCATAAAACACCATACCCCAAAGTTGTTTTTGTAATTTTTATACAATTTATTGTAGCCATATTTTTTAATCTTGTTTTAATTAAAGCCTTTGTCATAGTTCAAAAAAAGAAATTTAATAATCAAAACACAACATATACTTTATATACATTTTTAGTCATAGTTTTCTCAATTATAATAGTTCTTTGTAATTCATCTTTTTTTGCCTTTTATATAAATGTTAATACTCCTATATTAAATATTCATAATCTATTAATTAATGTACTTCAAAAAAATATTTATTTAACAGGGTTTACTACATTATTTTTTATGATTAGAAACTTAAAAGAACTTCAATATCAAAAAAATGAAGCTATGGCAGCACAAAAATTAGCTGCAGAATCGCAACTTCAATTATTACAACAACAAATAAACCCACACTTTTTATTTAATACTTTAAACTCATTAAGAAGCTTAATAAATTCAGATACCCAAAAGGCTAGAAAAATGGTAAATTATATTTCTGAATTTTTAAGAGAATCTCTTCTAACAAACAATTTAACAACTAAGTTTATTTCTGAAGAGATTAAAGTATTAGATAATTATTTAAATATTCAGAAAATTAGATGGGGAAACGAATTAATGGTAAAAAAAGAAATTAGTAAAGATCTTTTAGAGTTAAAAATTCCTAGTCTTATTCTTCAATCACTTGCCGAAAATGCTATTAAGCATGGAATGATATCTAATGAAATACTTACTATTAAAGTTCGTATTAAAAAGGAATGTAATACATTATTTATATCTATTATTAACAATGGTAAATTGGCACAACTAAATAAAAAAGAAAAAGGAGGAAATTACAATATAATTAAGCGTCTTGATTTATTGTATGGAAAAGATGCAAGTTTTGAGGTTAAAGAGTTAGACAATAATGTTTACTCTAATATTATCATAAAAAACATAGCTATTGAAAACTAGAATCTGTATTGTTGATGATGAGCAGTTGGCTATAGATGAATTAAATATACTATTATCTGATTTCAAGGATATTGAGGTTTGTGGAACAGCAAAGTCTAGCAAAAAAGCAACTGAAATCATTAATGAAACAAAACCAGACATCGTTTTTCTTGATATTCAACTTAAAGAAATTAATGCTTTTTCTATTTTGGAGTTTATAAAGGTTAAAACTCATATTATTTTTGTTACAGCTTATGATGAATATGCTGCTAGAGCTTTTGAAATAAATGCTTTAGATTATTTATTAAAGCCTGTACTACAACCTAGATTAAAAGAAGCTATTAATAGATTTTATTCTAATTCTGTACGTTTAAAAACACAAGAGTTAACATATAAGTATTCCGATAGAATAATATTAACAGAAAAAAATGAATACAAACTAATTTCAATTAATGAAATTGTATCTATTGTTTCAGATGGTGATTATACCTGTTTATATTTAAAAAATAACACTAAAAAATTAATATTAAAATCAATGTCTACTTGGGAAAAACTACTTCCTAATCAATACTTCGAACGAATACATAGAAGCACCATAATTAATCTAGAATTTATTGAAAAAATAGAAAAAAGTTTTAATAATACCTGTAAGGTGTATTTAAAAAGTATAAATCAAAGTTTTCAAATGAGTCAAAGGTATACCTCAAAATTCTTAAGTAAATACAAAGCTTAAATTACTTATCTATTATTATTATCACTTACCGATTATTATTATCGCTCACCTATAACTCTATTTAAATACTAAATTATCAATTCTAAATTGTAATGAATTAATTCTAATTAAATCATTAAACAATTATGAAAGAACTAAAAAAATATCATGTTTTAAATTCAGAAATCAATTTATTATTAATTTTATTATTTATACTTTTTAATGCTTGTAAAAGTGATGACGTAAATTTAATTTTAAGTGATAAAAAAATAATATCAGAATTTAAAATTTTCAATATATCTGCAGAGATTAATTCTTTAAACAATACAATTAACCTTAGTTTACCAGAGAATACAGATATAACTAAGCTCTCCCCTACTATAACCATATCAGAGAAAGCTACATTAGAACCAGCTTCGAATACTGAGCAAGATTTTACTAATTCAATTACCTATACTGTAACTGCAGAAGATAATAGCTCACAAAAATATGTTGTAACAGTTGAAGTAGAAAAAAACGAGAATGTGCATGATTTTATGTATGATAATAAAAAATATGAAATTATAAAAGAAAAAAAGACTTGGGAGGAAGCTGCTCAATATGCTTCAAAAAGAGGTGGATATTTAGCTGAGATTAATACATCAGAAGAAAATATAGCACTTTTTGATGAAGCAAAAAATAATGCTAATATAACTTTAAGTTCAACTGCTGCAGCTGATGGTGGCGGAGCTTCTTATATATGGTTAGGAGGTAATGATTTAAAAGAAGAAGGTACTTGGGTTTGGAATGGTAATAATAATTCTGAATCTACTCAATTTTGGCAAGGGAAAGCAGACGGAAATGCTGTTAATGCTTTGTATAATAATTGGGGTAATGAGCCAGACGATTATCAAAATGCTCAAGATGCATTAGCTCTGGCTTTAACACAATGGCCGGTTAGCTCAGGAACTTTAGGCAAAGCTGCAGAATGGAATGATGTAAGTGAAAAAAACAATCTTTATTTCGTAATTGAATATGATAATTAATTTTTATATAGTTATGAAAAAAATACAAACAAAATGCCCTAAGAATATACACATAATACTTTTGTTTACTATTGCTATTAGTTTACATCAAATTGCTTTAGCAAATGATTACTTATCAAACATAACCATTAATTCTATAGATTATATCGAATACAAAGGAAAAGTAATTGATTTTAATACTAAAAAACCATTAGCATTAGCTACGCTAGTCATTGAAAAAACAAACATAAGTACGATAACAAATTCTGAAGGAGATTTTATTTTAAAAGTTCCAAAAGAAAGTATTAACAAAACAATTGTTGTTTCTTTTTTAGGATACGAATCAAAAGTTATCCCTATAAATAATTTAAAGGAAAAAAATAATATAATAGTTTTAATCAGTTCAATTATTAAACTAGAAGAAGTTAATATTAAAGTTTTACGAGATGCTAAAAGTTTAGTAAAAGAGATCTTTGATAAAAGAGAAGAAAATTATTTAAACACACCCACAATAATGACAGCTTTCTATAGAGAAACTATTAAAAAGAAACATAAAAATGTCTCTCTTTCTGAAGCAATAGTTAAAATTTATAAAAGTTCTTATACATCTATTAGAGATGATGATGTAGAATTATTTAAATCTAGAAAAAGTACCAATTATAAAAAATTAGATACAATAGCTCTAAAGTTACAAGGAGGCCCATTCAATACACTTTTAATGGATATTATGAAATATCCTGAGTATATTTTTTCTGAAGATAAAATAGAAGATTATATTTATACTTATGATTATTCTACAACAATTAATAATAGAATTGTTTCTATAATTTCATTTAAACAAAAAGAAAACAAAAAAGAAGCCTTATATAAAGGACATCTTTTTATCGATGCAAAAAATAAGGTTTTAATTAGTGCCAATTATGCTTTAGATGTAACAGATAAAGAACATGCCTCTAAAATATTTATTAAGAAAAAACCAACTAAAGCAAGTGTATGGCCAAAGAAAATAAATTATAGAGTAGATTACATAGAAAAAGACGGTAAATGGTATCATAGTTATAGTAATGCTTTCTTAGAGTTTAAAGTCAATTGGACTAATAAATTATTTAATTCAACATATTCTAT
This sequence comes from uncultured Cellulophaga sp., assembly GCA_947492955.1. Classification (GTDB taxonomy): domain Bacteria; phylum Bacteroidota; class Bacteroidia; order Flavobacteriales; family Flavobacteriaceae; genus Cellulophaga. The sequence continues at coordinate 290,066 of CANLOV010000004.1, forward strand.
GGTGGCAGAAATGGCTGTTACAGATTGGAAAAATAATTTAAATGAAGTTAAACTTAAACCTAAAGATAAATTAAAGAAAGCTATTATTTTAACGGATAAAATTGCGGGTTTTAATGATACAGAGTTTTGGGGGAAGTATAACATAATTGAACCAGAAAAATCAATTGAGTCTGCCATAAAAAAGATAAAAAAGCAATTAGAAAAATCAAAAGCTAAGAATTAAAAAAAAGCTCTGTTATTATTTTAACAGAGCTTTTTATATCAATTTTAAATAATAATAAAATTAATGTCCTTTAGAAAGTTTCTTTTGGTATTTAGATTGTATAACATCTACAATAACTAAAACTACAATCACAAAATAAAATGTAGTTTTACTCATTGGCGTTACTTCATTACCAAATAATTTTAAATGAGCTAAATGTCCACCTTCAGATAATAGCATTATACCCACAATAAATAATATAAATAAGCCTAATACTTCATACATTCTATTTTTCTTTAAAAACTCGGAAACACGCCCAGATAACCATATCATTAAAACTCCGCCTATTACTATTGCAGCTGTCATAACCCAAAAAACATTAGTTAATGCCATAGCACTTAAGATAGAATCAAAAGAAAAAACAAGATTCATAATAACAATAGATGTAATAATCATATTAATAGATTTAGGCTTTTTGTGTTCATTACTATGCTCATCTTCTAATTTTAACATATGCCAAATTTCTTTTACGGCCGTATACATTATAAAGGCACCACCTAGTAATACAATAAGACTATGTAAATTAAAATGACCTTCTAAAATATCTTTAAAATCAAAACCAAATAACGGATCCTGAAAATAAGCTATTACTCTAATAAGTACAAAGAGTAGTATAATACGTAATACAATGGCCATACCTATACCTAAAGTTCTAACTTTAGATTGTTGGTCTTCTGGTGCTCTTTTAGATTCTAAGGAAATATATAATAGATTATCTAAACCTAATACTGCTTGTAAAAGCGTTAACATTCCTAGCGTTATAAAGTTATCCAAAGTAAAAATTCCGTCCATAGTAATAATCTAAATGATTTTTATTTATGCTCAAATATAGATTAATTTGGCTAAAAAGTAAACTAACTAATTTGCCGAAATTATTAGTTTTAGAATTACTTCTCTCTATTTTTATATATTTGCCAGAACTCAAAAATTAATTGCTTTGAAATATATTTACTTATTACTTACCACCCTAGTTATAACAACTTCTTGTTCTATAGATAATAATGAAGAAATAAAAAATCAAGCCCCTATTGATTATACTGCTGAAAATGAAGCAGCTATTAAAACTTTTATAGAGCAGAATAATTTAAACGCTGTTAAGAGTGATTCTGGTTTATATTATGTTATTAATGAATTAGGCACTGGTGCACAACCAACAGCAACTTCTAACGTTACTGTTGCCTATAGAGGTACTTATGTTAATGGACAAGTTTTTGACCAAAGTACAACAGGTATTAGTTTTAATTTACAAGAGGTAATTGCTGGTTGGACAGAAGGTATTACCTATTTTAAAGAAGGCGGTAGTGGATTATTGCTTATCCCCTCTCGTTTAGGCTATGGAAGTAATGATTTTAGAGGTATCCCCGGTGGTTCTGTTTTAATTTTTGAAATAGATCTTTTAAGTGTAAACTAAAGATTGTATTATTTTATATAAAAAAGGGGTTAAAATTTTGCATAAGCATTATTTTAACCCTTCTTTGTTTTTCTAAGATACTAATTAATAGCTTCTTACACTATTAAAGTAATTATCCACACCTGTTTGCAGGTCGTTTATTGCTTTAAATTGATTTTTTACAAATTCAATCTCTTCTTTTAATATTTGTTTTTGCTGTTTAAAAGAATTAAGGATTTCAATATTGGTTTTTTTTAGGGTATTCATTTTGTGCTTTAAACCTTCACTCTGCTCAAATAAACTTGTAGTATTAGGTTCATAAATATATGAACTCATTTTTTTATGCATTTGAGATAGAATTCTATCGTTACGTTCTAATTGTACAATACATTTTTTTGGTTCAATAGCACTATTTGTTAACTCTACTGTTGTCATTACGTTCATATGAGTTGGGGTTTTTATGAATTATGATTAACACAAACAAATGTAAGATTAATTCTACAATTAAAATAAATTTTAACACTTTTAGAGATAAAAATTAATACTATTACCCTTAAAAAAGTGCATATCATCTTACCTTTTAGGTCTATTTATCATTTGTAGTAATTACTATGTAGCTCCCCTATTTAATTGTATTTTTGGCTTTGTAAATATCTATGAATGATAAAGCATCAGCATTTTATAATCTACAAACCTTATGGAGTCCTAAGTCAATTTATTAGTAATGATGTTAAGAGTTATAAAAAACGATTTTTAGGAGAATTACATTCATTTCCTAAAGGAATAATGGCTATTGGTAGATTAGACGAAAAATCTGAAGGCTTATTATTACTTACTACAGATGGTAAATTAAGTGATACGGTAAATAGTTCTAAATACGAAAAAGAATATTATGCATTGGTAGATGGTGATATTTCTTTAAAGGCTTTACAAACGCTAAAAAAAGGTGTTGAAATAGGCTTTGAAGGCAAAAAATACAAAACAAAACCTTGCGAAGTAAAAAAGCTAACATTAGCACCAGAATTACCAGAACGTTCTAAAAAAATACGAGATAATAGGCACGGTCCTACTTCTTGGATTGCTATAACACTCACCGAGGGTAAATTTAGACAGGTTCGCAAAATGACAGCTGCTGTTGGCTATCCTACACTACGCTTAGTTCGTATTCGTATAGGAAATATAAAATTAGAAACTATGAAAGTTGGCGATGTAAAGAAGTTAGAAACATCCCCATTACTTTTTTAATAGGCCAATAGCGATAAAACTTCTTTTTTAAAGCGTTTTTTGGGTAAATAGTTTTCTTCTAAGTTTTTAGCAAAAGGTATCGGAGTTTCTATACTCGCTACTCTTTTTACTGGCGCATCTAAATATTCAAAGCAATTCTCCATAACCAATGCAGATATATCGCTAGATATACTCCCAAACAAGCTATCTTCGTGTAAAATAATAAGTTTTCCTGTTTTTTTTACAGAATCGTATACCGTGTTAATATCTAGGGGCTGTAACGTTCTTAAATCTATTACATCTGCTTTTATTTCAGGATATTCTTCTAATGTTTCTAATGCCCAATGTACCGCAGCACCATAAGAAACAATAGTAAGCTCCTCCCCTTTTTTTATATAACTAGCTTTACCAAAAGGAAGCGTATAATAATCTAAAGGAACTTCTTGGTACTTATTTCGATACAAACCTTTGTGTTCAAAAAACAATACTGGATTTGGGTCATTAATTGCCGTTGCCAACAAACCTTTAGCATCAAAAGGAAAAGCAGGGTATACAACTTTTAACCCTGGGGTTTTGGTAAACCAAGCTTCATTAGTTTGCGAATGAAAAGGCCCTGCTCCAATACCACCACCACAAGGCATACGAATTACCACGTCTGCATTTTGCCCCCAACGATAGTAAGATTTTGCTAAAAGATTTACAATAGGGTTAAAACCACTACTAGCAAAATCTGCAAATTGCATTTCTATTACCGATTTTATACCATTAATAGCTAGCCCCATCGCTGTAGAAACAATTACGGATTCGCATATAGGTGTATTACGCACTCGTTCTTTTCCAAAACTATTTACAAAACCCTCCGTAATTTTAAAAACACCACCATATTCAGCAATATCTTGCCCCATTACAACTAAATTATTGTACCTCTCCATAGATTGTTTTAAACCATCAGATATGGCATCAACAAAACGGGTTCTTTTTACAATGTTGCTAGGTTTAAACTCTTGACTTTTAGCTTTTTTAAAAACATCATTTAATTCATTACTAATGGTCGATGTGCGGTTTTCTTCTTTAAAAGATAAGTGTACATTTTCATTAATTTCGGTTTCTATACTAGCTTTTATAGTAAGTATTTCATCTTTACTTATACTATTTTCTTCTAATAGAAATGCTTCATAATTACTTATAGGGTCTTTTTTAGCCCAATGCAGCAGCAATTCATCTGAAACATATTCAGTACCACTAGCCTCTTCGTGTCCACGCATTCTAAACGTATCAAACTCAATTAAAATAGGCCTTGGGTTTGTACGCATATTATCGCATAATTCTTTAACCCTAGTGTATACTTCTATAATATTATTACCTTCTATCTTATGAGCTTCTATTCCATATCCTATGCCCCTATCTGCTAATTGTTTACATCGGTATTGTTCATTGGTCGGTGTAGAAATACTATAGCCATTATTTTCTATACAAAATAAAACAGGTAAATCCCAAACAGATGCTACATTCAAGGCTTCATGAAAATCTCCTTCACTAGTACCACCTTCACCAGTAAAAACAGCTGTAACTTTTTTTTCTTTTTTTAAGAGTGATGCAAATGCTATACCATCTGCTACTCCCATTTGAGGTCCTAAATGAGAAATCATCCCTATAATTTTATGTTCTTGAGAACCAAAATGAAAACTACGATCTCTTCCTTTTGTAAATCCACTAGCTTTGCCTTGCCATTGAGCAAATAAACGGTTTAAAGGCACATCTCTAGATGTAAATACCCCTAAATTACGGTGCATGGGCAATATATACTCTTCTGCATGCAAAGCACTTGTAACACCTACAGCAATAGCCTCTTGCCCTATACCACTAAACCATTTAGATATTTTCCCTTGGCGCAGTAAAATAAGCATTTTCTCTTCTATTAATCGTGGTTTTAACATTCCACGATATAAATTTAGGAGTATTTCTTTAGAAATGTTTGTGGCTTTATATTGCATATAGATACCTAAAAAGGGACTTCAAAAATACTAAAAATGCTTAGGCTAAAAATGACATTTTAAACTTTAATTTTATACTTATTTTAGTAAATTTGATATATCACAAAATATAGAAGTAATGAGCAATATTCCTAGTGTTAACCTAAAAGATTTTTTATCTGGAGATTCTAATAGAAAAGAAAAATTTATTAAAGAAATTGGTAGTGCTTTTGAAAACATTGGTTTTGTTGCTTTAAGTGGTCATTTTTTATCTGATGAATTAGTAGATAGTTTATATAAAGAAATTAAACAGTTTTTTCAGTTGCCACAAGAAACAAAAGATACTTATGAAATTGAAGGTATTGGTGGGCAACGTGGCTATACTTCTTTTGGAAAAGAACATGCTAAAGGAAGAAAAGAGGGTGATTTAAAAGAGTTTTGGCATTTTGGTCAATATGTAAGTGATACTTCAAAATACAAAGAGGAATACCCTGAAAATGTATTTGTTAAGGAATTACCAAAGTTTAATGAGGTTGGCAAAGAAACCTATAAAATGCTAGAAAAAACGGCAAAGTATGTATTACGTGCTTTAGCTATACATTTAAATTTAGAAGAAACTTATTTTGATGCTTTTATAGAAGAAGGAAATTCTATTTTAAGACCTATACATTATCCGCCAATTACTACAGAACCCAAGAATGCAGTCCGTGCGGCTGCTCATGGCGATATTAATTTAATAACCTTATTAATGGGGGCGCATGGTAAAGGCTTACAAGTAAAAAATCATGCAGATGAATGGGTAGATGCTATTGCACAACCAGATCAGTTAATGATTAATGTAGGGGATATGCTTTCTAGGTTAACAAATAACAAACTAAAATCTACTGTACACCAAGTGGTAAACCCACCTAAAGAGTTATGGGGAACCTCTCGTTACTCTATTCCGTTTTTTATGCATCCGGTAGGCGATATGTCTTTAAATTGCTTAGATAATTGTATTGATGCTGAAAACCCAAAACTATATGATGATATTACTGCTGGCGAATTTTTACACGAGCGTTTAATAGAATTGGGCTTAATTAAAAAGTAAAAGAGTCTTCCTGCTTCCTATTATTTTGTTTTAATAGATAATTTTTTCTGTGATCAAGGCTAATATGTACCTTTGTTACTGTAAATTAATATGAAATCTATTTTGTAACGATTATCTATATATATTTATACAACCAAGTATTAGCTTGGTAAATACCGCCCATAAATAGGGATTAAAAAAAGAGCATGAATAGCATACATACCAAAACCCTTCAGGATTTGGAATTTTATACAGTCTTAGAACAACTTTCTATGCGCTGTTATACCCAATTAGGAAAAGAAGAAGTTCTTAAAGTTGTTCCGTTTGGTTCAGAAGAAGCTATACGCAATAGTTTGGGGCAAACCTCAGAATATTTGGCTTCTTATACGAATGAAAACACATTTCCTAATCATGTTTTCGATGCTATACCTCAAGAATTACATTTACTTAAAATAGAAAATTCTACCTTAGAAATAGGTAGTTTTAGGAGAATAAGCATAATATGTGCTACCACTACTACCCTACTTAAATTTTTAAAAAAATTTAAAACCTATTATCCTTTATTAGCTGCTGCATCTGAAAATATTGAAATAAATACTGAAATTCCGGCGCATATAAATGTTGTTATTAATCGTTTTGGAGAGATTAAGGATAAAGCTTCTAACAAACTATGGAATCTTAGGCAAGATATTAATAGTGTAAAAGGTAAAATAAACCAAAGTTTTAGATCAGCCTTAAGTTCTTATATAGCAGCAGATGTGCTAGATGAAATAAAAGAATCTGTTGTAGACAATCGTCGCGTACTAGCTGTAAAAGCAATGTATCGTAAAAAAGTAAAGGGTTCTGTAATGGGTTCTTCTAAAACAGGAAGCATTGTTTATATAGAACCAGAAGTAACTTTAAGGCACAGTAGAGAGCTTAATAATTTAGAATTTGAAGAAAAAGAAGAAATACAACGTATTTTAAACGAACTTACAGACCATATTAGACCTTATGGTTGGTTGCTATTAAAATACCAAGAGTTTCTTACACATATAGATATTACGGCTGCTAAAGCAAAATATGCTGCTGATATGGATGCCGTTTTACCAGAAATAAGCACGGAAAAAGAATTGTTTTTGCGAGATGCTTATCATCCTTTATTATACCTAACTAATAAGCGTAAAAAAGAAAAAACATACCCACAAACTATTACCTTACATAAAGAGAACAGAATTATTGTTATTTCTGGGCCCAATGCCGGAGGAAAAAGTATTACCCTTAAAACTATTGGCTTGCTTCAGGTAATGTTGCAAAGTGGTATATTAATTCCTGTACATGAAAGAAGTAAGGTTAGTTTTTTTGGAAAAATATTAACGGATATAGGAGATAATCAATCTATAGAAAACCATTTAAGTACCTACAGTTATCGTTTAAAAAACATGAATAATTTCTTGCGTAAATGCAATGATAACACCTTGTTTTTAATAGATGAATTTGGAACTGGTAGTGATCCAGAATTAGGTGGTGCTTTGGCAGAAACTTTTTTAGAAGTTTTCTACGAGCGTGGTTCTTACGGTGTTATTACCACACATTATGCTAATCTTAAAATGTTAGCTAATGAATTACCACATGCAACCAATGCTAATATGCTATTTAATGCAAAAACATTAGAGCCTACCTACCAATTAGTATTAGGGCAAGCAGGTAGTTCGTTTACTTTTGAAGTGGCACAAAAAAATGGAATCCCTTATAGTTTAATTAATAAATCTAAGAAAAAGATAGAACGTGGTAAGGTTCGTTTTGATGCTACTATTGCTAAATTACAGAAAGAGCGTAGTAAAATGGAAAGCACAGGTTCTAAGCTTAGAGAAGAAGAAACAAAAGCTAGAGACGAAGCCAAGCGTTTAGAGGTATTAAATACTAAAATTAAATCTAAACTAGAGAATTATCAGGAATTGTATGATCATAACCAGCGTATGATTTATTTGGGGAATAAAGTAAATGATGCCGCCTCTAAATATTTTCAAGATAAAAAGAAGCGTCCGTTAGTTTCTGAGCTGTTACGTATTGTAGAAACGGAAAATAGCAAGCGTAAAAAGAAATCTGCTAAAGAAGTTAAAGTAGAAAAACAAAAGAAAATAGAGGTTGCTAAAGAATTAGAACAAAAAATAGTAGTTGTTCGTAAGGAGAAAAAAATAGAAAAGAAAAAGGCTGTTATTAAAGAAAAAAACAAGCCTAGACCTGTTTTTAAAGTGGGAGATCGAGTGCGTATGCTAGATGGTAAAGCTGTAGGTACTATTGATAAGCTAGAAAAGAAGAAAGCGGCAGTTAATTATGGTTTATTTATGACCAATGTAGCTATAGACCAGTTAGAACTAGTACAAGCTAAAAAATAAACACGGTATTTAAAGTGGAATTACCAGAGAATAAAAAAATAGTTCTTTTTGATGGCGTTTGTAACCTTTGCAATAGCTCTGTACAGTATGTTATAAAAAAAGATAAGAAAGATGAATATCGTTTTGCAGCATTACAAAGTAGTTTAGGACAAAAATTACTTGTAGAAAGAAATATAGATACCCAATCGGTAGATTCTATTGTTTTAATAGAACCAGGTATTGCGTATTATACCAAATCTGCAGCTGCATTAGAAATAATAGGTTCTTTTGGTGGTATATATACTTTAGCTAGAATTTTTAAATGGCTTCCACAAGGCTTTAGAAATTCTGTTTACGATTATGTTGCAAAAAACAGATACAAATGGTACGGTAAACAAGAGGCTTGTATGATTCCTACTCCTGAATTAAAAGCTAAGTTTTTAGAATAAGAGGATACCTTACCCAAAGTACCTGTTTACTATTTAAAAAGTAGTACTCACCCATTTGTGGTTTTAGAATTATAGTATATATCATAGGTTTATATCAATTCTAAAACCAACAATGATGAAAAAAGCAATATTTATTTTTATTCTCTTTCCAATACTTATATATGGAAATAAAACAGAAACACCTTCTAAAATAGATAAAGTAATAGTTTATTTAAATGGAGCATCTATATCTAGAACAGCTACTTGCAACTTAAACTCTGGCGTTTCTGAAATTACATTTACAAATTTATCTACAAAAATAGACGAAACAAGTATTCAGGTTTCGGGTTTAAAATCTGCCTCTATATTATCTATTTCTTATGATATTAATTATTTAGATAAAACCACAGCTTCTCCTGAATCAAAAAAATTATTAAATGCTATTGAAAAGCTAAATTTAGAAGTTTCATTACTTAAGAATACTATTTTAGGTTTAGAAGAAGAAGAGCTTGTTATTACTAGTAATAGAGCCGTAAATTCCAGATTAAAAACACTCGACTTGGAAAAAATTAAAAGTATAAGTACCTATTACAGAAAACGTATTACTGAAATTAAAAATGAAATTTATACCACTAATTTAAAAGTTAATGCGTTAGCTAAAAAAATTAAAAACATACAACAACAACTGGCAGAATTAAACAGCACTCCTTCCGAACCACAAGGAGAAATTACTATAAAGTTCGATTCTCCTATACCAGTTTCATTAAATCTAAATTTAAAATATAATGTTCAAAATGCAGGATGGATTCCTAATTACAATATTAAATCTAAAAATATAGAAGACCCTTTACAACTAACATATAAAGCGCATGTATACCAAAAAACGGGGGTAAATTGGGATAATGTAGCTATTAGTTTATCTACAGGAAACCCCAATAGGTTTGTTACTAAACCAGAAGTGAATGCGCATTACTTAAACTTTGGAAGAAGAAAAAATTATCAAGCAAAATCAAATATAAAACAGAAATACAATTACAATCCAATAGTGCGAAAGGTTACAGGTATTGTTACCGATGAGTCTGGAGCACCATTGCCAGGTTGTAATGTAATAGTAAAAGGAACAAGTAATGGTACAGTTACCGATTTTGATGGTTTTTATGCTATGGATATTACCAACGGTCAAGAATTAGAATTTTCATACATAGGTTTTTCTTCTACAAGTATCCCTATTTATTCTTCTCTAATAAATATAAAATTAGAAGAAGACGGGAGTCAGTTAGAAGAAGTTATAGTTGTTGGTTATGGAGCACAGAAGAGAAGTGCTGTAACAGGGGCGGTTACTAGTGTTAAAAATGAAAGAATAGGAAAGAGTAAAAATATAAGAATTAGAGGAGCTTCTAACGTTGTACAAGAACAAAAACCGCTTTATGTTATAGATGGTATTCCTGTAGAAGATTATGAAGATGGAGACTTAGATCCTAATGAAATACAAAGTATAGACGTTTTAAAAGATGAGGCTTCTACAGCTATTTATGGCAGTAGAGGAGCCAATGGAATAGTAATTATAACTACCAAAAAGAGTACTGTAGAAGAAGATATTACTACCGTAAAGTTTAATATTAAAAAAACATACTCTATTGTTTCTGATGGAGATATTACTGCAATAGAGATTAATACTTTTAATTTAAATGCTTCTTATGAGTATTTTGCTGCTCCTATATTAGATGAAAATGTATTTTTAACAGCTACATTTAAAGATTGGGAAAAATTAAATTTATTACCTGGTGAAGCCAATATTTATTTTAATGGAGCTTATGCAGGAAAAACAAATTTGAACCCATACACAACAAAAAAGGAAATTACGGTTTCTATGGGTATGGATGATGCTATTGAAATAACAAGAAGCCATAATAGAAATTTTAAAAGCAAATCTTTTACAGGCAGTAGCAGAGTTTTAGACAGAACTTATGATATTGAAATAAAAAACAATAAAACAATTCCAATTAATTTAAAATTAGTAGACCGCATTCCTATTTCGCAAAACAAGGAAATTAAAGTAGATAATATAGAAACCTATAACGCTACTCATGACAAGAAAAAAGGAATTTTAACATGGCAATTAAAACTAAATGGTAAAGAAGATAAAAAAGAAAGTTTTTCGTACCAAGTTAAATACCCTAGAGGAAAGCAAATAACACTTTAGATTAAAAAAGAGCATAAAACCTTATGGTTTTATGCTCTTTATAGTTTTTGTTTAATTATTTCACAGTTTCTAAATGATCATCCCAATTTTTAACATTGGGCTTACTTAATTTCCCAACAGATTTAGCTACCATCATAGATACGGTAGCGTCTCCCGTAACATTAACTACTGTTCTACACATATCTAAAGGCCGATCTACAGCAAAAATTAAAGCTAAACCTATGGCTAATTTATCTGCAGGAAAACCAATAGATTCTAATACAATTACAAGCATTACCATTCCTGCTCCAGGAACAGCTGCAGAACCAATAGAGGCTAATAATGCTGTTAATACTATTGTTAATTGATCAGCTAAAGTTAAGTCAAAACTTAAAGCTTGGGCAATAAATACAGCAGCAACACCTTGGTATAAACTAGTGCCATCCATATTTATAGTTGCGCCTACAGGCAAAACAAAGCTAGAAACCTCTTTATCTACACCAATATGTTCTTCTACACGCTCCATAGTAACTGGTAAGGTAGCTGCACTAGAACTAGTAGAAAAAGCCAATAGTTGAGCAGGACTCATTTGTTTTAAAAACCAAAATGGATTTTTCTTAGTGTAAACAGACACTAAAATGCAGTAAAAAACAATCATTAATAACAAACCAACCACCACTACTCCTGCATACTTTAATAAAGCTAACAATAAATCAGGGTCACTAGAAGATACTACTACGTTTGCTAATAAAGCAAATACAGCAATAGGAGCAGATAGCATAATTAAATCTACCATTTTAAGAACCACATCGTTTAAAGAATCAAAAAAGTTCTTTAAGGGTTCTGCTTTTTTTTCTCCTATTAAAAGCATGGATACTCCAAAAAATATGGCGAAAAATATAACCTGTAACATAAGTCCGTTATTACTCATAGCTGCCATTGCATTATCTGGAACCATATCTTCTAAAAACTGTAAAGGTCCAGCATTTTTTTGGTTGGTAGCTTCTGCAATTTTAGAGGTCACTCCTTTGTTATTGGCATATGTTTCGGTAAGCTTTGTAATGGTTTCTTCTGAAATACCATTTCCCGGTTGTAAAATATTAACTAGTACTAAACCAATAGTAATTGCTATTACTGTAGTTCCTATATAAATTAAAATAGTTCGTAAACCTATATTTTTAAATTTAGAAATATCTTTTAAATCAGATATCCCTTTTATTAAAGAGGCTAATATTAATGGTATGGCTATTAGTTTTAATAATTTAATAAAAATTGTACCTAATGGTTTTATCCAATTTAAGACAAATGTTTCTCCTCCTTGTAATTGCGTCATACCATAACCAAAAACAAGCCCCAATAACATTCCAATAAGAATTTTCCAGTGCAATTCTAATTTCTTCATACCATAAAAGTTATATTATAATCTGAAAGATACTATTTTGATAGTACATCTGATAATTATCACAAAAAAAGTCCTAAGAAATATATCCTTAGGACTTTTTAAACTTTATACTTAGAATTTTAAATTATTTCTTACCCAAATTTAATAAAGTGTAATCTGCCATAACTAAAGCAGCCATAGCTTCTACAATAGGTACTGCTCTAGGAACAACACATGGATCATGACGCCCTTTACCTTTGGTAGTAACTATATTTCCTTTTTTATCTATAGTATCATAAGGCTGTATAACAGTTGCTACAGGTTTAAAAGCTACACTAAAGTATATATCCATACCATTGCTTATACCACCTTGTATACCGCCACTATAATTGGTTTTAGTAGAACCATCGGTGTTAAACTGATCGTTATGATCACTTCCTTTCATAGCTACACCATCAAATCCGCTACCATATTCAAAACCTTTAACAGCATTTATAGAAAGCATAGCTTTACCTAATTCTGCGTGTAATTTATCAAAAACTGGCTCTCCAAGTCCAATGGGTACATTTTGAATAACACAGGTAATAACGCCACCTATAGTATCACCTTCTTTTTTTATTTTTTTAATGTATGTTTCCATTTCAGCAGCTTTTGCTGTATCTGGACAACGTACAGGGTTAGATTCTATTAAAGAGAAATCTAGTTCTTTGTAATCTTTGTTTAATTTTAATTCACCTACCTGAGAAACGAAAGCATTAATTTTTATTTCAGGAATAAATTGCTTTGCTATGGCACCAGCCACTACTCTACTAGCAGTTTCTCTTGCAGAACTTCTACCGCCTCCTCTATAGTCTCTAAAACCATATTTTTGATCATACACATAATCTGCATGCGAAGGTCTGTAAGAATCTTTTATATGAGAATAATCGTGAGATTTTTGATTTGTATTTCTAATTGCAAAACCAATAGAAGTACCCGTAGTTTTTCCTTCGAAAATGCCTGAGAAAAACTCAACTTCATCGGGCTCTTTTCTTTGCGTAACTATAGCAGATTGCCCTGGTTTTCTTCTATTTAATTCATTTTGAATTGCTTCAAAATCTAATGTTATTCCTGCCGGACAGCCATCTAAAACACCTCCAATTGCTACTCCATGAGATTCGCCAAAAGTTGATAATTTAAAAAGGTTCCCAAAAGTATTCCCTGCCATATCTTATAAATATGCTGCAAAGGTAAATCTTAAAAACCTCTAAAACAAAATTTATGCGTTTTCCAATTTTTATGCTTTATAAGTAACAATAAAACAGAAAATTAACAATTTCCTTAAAAATCAATAATATATAGTTAATGTACTACATTGTTTTTTAATGTTAATTTACGTAAACATAATTTTTTGTGAAAAAAAGAAAAATAGATATAGCAGTAATTTCGGATGTGCACCTTGGTACTTATGGTTGTCATGCAGAGGAGCTTCTTGTGTATTTAAGTAGTATTCAACCAAAAAAGTTAATATTAAACGGAGATATTATAGATGTATGGCAGTTTAATAAACGTTACTTTCCTCCTGCTCATTTAAAAGTTGTAAAGAAAATAATAGGAATGGCTTCTAAAGGTGTAGAAGTAATTTACATTACAGGAAATCATGATGAAATGTTACGAAAATTTAGTGATGCTTCTATTGGTAAATTTAGTGTTGTAAATAAATTAATATTAGAGTTAGACGGTAAAAAATGTTGGTTTTTTCATGGCGATGTTTTTGATGTTTCTATACAGAATGCCAAATGGTTGGCTAAATTAGGTGGTTATGGGTACGATCTACTTATTTTAATTAACAGAATTATTAATTGGTGCTTATTAAAACTAGGCAGAGAAAAGTATTCGCTTTCTAAAAAAATTAAGAATAGTGTTAAAGGTGCTGTTAAACATATTAATAATTTTGAAAAAACAGCTGGAGATTTAGCTATTGAAAATGGCTATGATTATGTAGCATGCGGACATATACACCAGCCTAAAAAGGAAACCTATGAAAATAAAATAGGTAAATGTATTTATTTAAATTCGGGTGATTGGGTAGAGAATTTAACTGCTTTAGAATATTCTTTTAAACGTTGGAAAATTTACCGATACAACCACGATAAGTTATCTCCTTTTTTTATGGATGAGGATTTAAAAGAAATGGATTTTAATGAACTACTGGCTTCTATTAAAGATAACAATAAAGTAAAACCTATTTCTACAGATAATAATGAAGAAATAAGTTTTACTCCTTTAAAAAAAGAAAATTCATCAATCGATTAAAGCTTCTTTTAAAATTGTAATAGGATGTTTTGCTTCTCTTTTTGTGCCATCATATATTTGATGTCTACAACTGGTACCATTTGCAGCTATTATAGTCTCTTTTGATGATTTACGAACAGAAGGAAATAATTTTAGCTCGCCAACGCTCATACTAACTTCATAGTGTTCTTTTTCGTATCCAAAAGAACCCGCCATACCACAACAACCAGAACTTATAATAGAAACGGTATAGTTTTTTGGTAAATTTAAAACATCAAAAGTTACCTTTTGGTTCGATAATGATTTCTGATGGCAATGGTTATGTATTTTTACTGTTTTACTTTCATCTGTAAAATTAGTTGCTGTTATATTGCCTTTTTCTATTTCTGAGGCTAAAAACTCTTCTATAATAAAAGAATGATTGGCTACTAAAGTTACCGTTTCTTTATCTTCTAATAAACGCTTATACTCATCTCTAAAAGATAAAATTGCTGAAGGTTCTAAACCAATAATTGGTAATCCTTGCTTTGCATAAACTCCTAATTTTTCAACATTTTCTGCTGCTAATTTTTTAGCTTCTTTTAAAAAACCTTTAGAGATATAAGTTCTTCCGCTTTCACCATAAAACAACTCCACATCATATCCTAAACGAATTAGTACTTCTATAGCATCTTTACCTAATTCTATGTCTAAATAATTAGTAAACTCATCAATATATAAAATAACTTTTTGTTTGTTTTTAATATGCTGATTTTTATATAATTGAAGGTGTTTATCAAAATTAAAATTATAAACTTTAGGAAGTGCTCTTTCTTGCGCTACGCCAGATACTTTTTTTATTAAACTACTTAGTGGTTTAGAATCGAATATAGCATTGGTTAAACCAGAAAATTTACTTCCTAGTTTATTAGATTTTGTACTAGTAGCAAATAGTTTGCTACGAAAAGGGTACCCGTTTGCTTCTTGGTATTGGTATAAAAATTCTGCTTTTAAAGTAGCTACATCTACGTTACTAGGGCATTCGCTAGAACATGCTTTACAACTTAAACATAAATCAAAAACTTCTTTTAATTCTTTCTGATTAAATTGATTCTCTTTATCAGATGCAGTTAAAAATTCGCGTAAGGCATTAGCTCTACCTCTGGTGGTATCTTTTTCATTTTTAGTAGCATGGTAACTTGGGCACATTGCTCCTGCAACTTCACTCGTTTTTCTGCAATCTCCACTACCATTACATTTTTCAGCCGCTTTTAAAATTCCTTCGCTATCAGAAAAGTCTAATAAAGTCTTTATTTCTGGCTCTTTACGATCAATATCATATCGTAAAGATTCGTCCATTGGGTAAGCATCTACTATTTTTCCCGGATTAAATATGTTATTAGGGTCAAAATAAGACTTAATTCTTTTTAATAATTCATAATTAGTATCACCAATCATTAAAGGAATAAACTCCGCTCTTACAATACCGTCTCCGTGCTCTCCACTAAAAGAGCCTTTGTATTTTTTGGTAAGTTTGGCAACATCTGTTGTTATTGCTCTAAATAATTTTACATCTTCAGACTTTTTTAAATTTAAAATAGGTCTTAAATGTAATTCACCAGCCCCAGCATGTGCATAGTAGACTGCATTCTGGTTATACCCTTTCATTATTTGAGTAAACTCACCAATAAAATCTTTTAAATCTTCTAGAGCAACAGCAGTATCTTCTATACAGGCTACAGCTTTACTATCGCCAACCATATTTCCTAACAGGCCTAAACCTGCTTTTCTAAGTTGTAGTGCTTTGTTTATATCTTTACCATTTAGCACCGGATTTGCATAACTTAATCCAGATTGCTGAATAGTTTTTAATAAATCTTCTATCTGATTTTTTAATTCTTCTTCTGTATCTGCTTTTACCTCTAGCATTAATAAGGCTTCTGGGTCGCCTTCTACAAAAAATCTATTTGCTAATTGTGCTCTGTTATTTTTAGTGCAGTCCAAAATAATTTTATCCATCATTTCGCACACATGTAAACTATGCTTCATAACTGGCACTACATCACTAAGGCAATCTTCTAAAGTTTTATAATGCGTTACTACCATTGCAGCATGCTTAGGCGGAATATCGTCTAATTGCAATGTAATTTCGGTAGTAAATGCAAGAGTACCTTCACTACCACTTAGTAGTTCACACAAGTTTATATGGTTATTTGCACCTCCAAAAACAGTACTTTTTAATAATTCATCTACCGCATATCCTGTACTTCTCCTGTGTATTTGTGGCTTTGGAAACTGCTCTTGTATTTCTTTTTGTAACTCTTTATTATTTAAATCTTTAGATATATTTTTGTAAATACTTCCTTCAAATGTATCTAGCTGTTCTTTTTGTTTAAACTCTTCTGGAGTTAAGGTTTTAAATTCAGCTTCATTACCATCTGCTAAAATTGTTTTTAAAGAAACAACTTTATCTCTTGTAACGCCATATTGTATAGAAGTGGTACCAGAAGAATTATTACCCACCATACCACCTATCATACATCTATTAGAGGTGGATGTATTAGGTCCAAAAAACAATCCATAAGGAGCTAAATATAAATTTAACTCATCTCTAATAACACCTGGCTGTACTGTTATTTGCTTTTTATCTTTATCTAAATTAATAATTTTAGTAAAGTTTTTAGAAACATCTACCACAATACCATCACCCACACATTGCCCTGCTAATGATGTTCCTGCTGTTCTTGGTATTAAACTTGCTTTGTTCTCTTTTGCAAAAACAATAAGTTTTTGAATATCAGCAATTGTTTTAGGAAAAGCTACAGCCAATGGCATTTTCCTATAAACAGAAGCATCTGTAGCGTATAACGTTGTTGTAAGTTTATCTAGAAGTAACTCCCCTTCTAAATTATCATTTAATTGTAGTAATAAATCTGTATCCAATTTGGAAGTATTTTAGGCACAAATTTAAGTTATATTATTGATTTGGGCTTTATTTAATTTTAAAACTAAATTTATGAGATGGGTGAAATTAATAGAACTATTATTCCTATTTATAACAAGCTTTTTTTTACGTTATATATTAAGTACATTTGCTTGAAACAAAATTATAAAAATGAAAAAAATTCTAATATTAGCAAGTTTTATTGCCACTTTGGTTGCTTGTAAATCTACTCCAGAAGGATATGTAGTAACTGGTACTATTACAGGAGAGTTAAAAGATAGTACACAAGTATTTTTAAAAAAATTAGATGCTAGAAAACAACCGATAGATTTAGATACAGCTTTTGTAAAAAACGGAGAGTTTATTTTTAAGGGTGTGGCTAATGATTTAGAATTACGATTTGTTTTTATTGATAAAGCGCAAGGGTATATTTCTTTTATTACTGAGAATGGAGAAATTAATATAAATGCCCAAAAAGATAGTTTAGGTTTTGCTAACGTAGAAGGTACTATACAAAACGATATTTATGGTGATTTCAATGATAACATGAGAGCTTTAACCAATAAATACACATCTATTAATAAAGATTATAGAAATGCTAAAAATTCTAATGATGCAGCTACTGCAGAAGCATTAGAAGATGAGCTTAAAGAATTAATAGAAGAAAGAAAAGATTTTGAAAAAAGTTTTGTAAAAGAAAATCCGAATGCATTGATTTCTGCATTTTTATTACAAAGCATGCTTGCTTCTAAAGTTTTCCCTGAAGAAGAGGTTAAAAGTATGTTTGATGCTTTTACACCAGAAATTAAGGCTACAGAACCTGGTAAAGAAATACAAAAAATTATAGAAAAAGGTAAAGCAGTAGCCGTTGGTTCTAAAGCCCCAAATTTTTCTGCTCCTACACCAACAGGTGAAAAATTAGCTCTTTATGATGTTTTAGGTAAAATAACAATTATAGATTTTTGGGCTGCTTGGTGTAAACCATGTAGAGCAGAAAACCCTAATGTAGTTAAGTTATATAATAAATATCATGAAAAAGGACTTAATATATTAGGTGTTTCTTTTGATAAAACTCCAGGGGCTTGGAAAAAAGCAATTGAAGACGATGGTTTAATTTGGGATCACGTATCAAACGTTCAATATTTTGATGAAATAGCAAAACTTTACAATTTAAATGCTATCCCTGCTACAGTTATTTTAGATGAAAAAGGAATTATTTTAGCTAAAAATTTAAGAGGAGCTGCATTAGAAGAAAAAATTGCTTCGTTACTTCAGTAAAGAGAAATAAATTTAAAAATAAAAAGGTTCAGAATATATTATCATATTCTGAACCTTTTATATTTTAGAAAACAAATTAGTTAGTATCGTTTATTTAAAACTTAATATTTTTAACTTCTTATCATTCGGGGCTAATATAAATTCTATTTCTTTATTATCCCCTATTTTGATAGTTTTTATATCCTTAATTTCATCTAATACAAATAAATTACTTTCACTAGGTTTTACAACTCTTAAAACCCCATTTTCACCCCCTGTAATTACTAAGCCTATGCTGGCATCATTTCTTGGTGTTTCAACTTCAGATTCGTATAAGTTACCAGCTATCATTAAATCTGGATATTCATCTCCATTATAATTAAATTGTTTAAATTTATTTATAGAAGAAAACTGTGTTTCGTTGGGTAATTTATGCATTTCATAAGTACCATTTCCTTTATTTTCTATCCATTGATGCGCAAAACTATTTACTTTATAATGTAAAGAATTTTCTAAAACTTGTTCTCCATAAATAGTATTTAAATCTGCATTGGCAAACGATTCAAAAGTTTTAAATCTTTTTTTAATTACTGGTATTTGCTCCGAAGAGCATTCTCTACCTCTTAAAGGTAGTTTTTTACCATCTTTTTTATAACTTAAAACAATATCTGAGCTTCCGTTTTGATCAAAATCGTTAGCATATACTTCAAAAGATTCTTTATCTGTAGCCTTATATTTATAGTTAAGTCCTAAGTTCCCAGCAAAGTAATCCATATCTCCGTCTGCATCTATATCAACCTTTTCTAAACTATACCACCAACCAGTGTTTTGATCTAAACTTAGATCATGAGTAACCTCCTTAAAGCTACCGTTTAAATTTTTAAAAAAACGAATTGGCATCCATTCTCCTGTAATTATTAAATCTAATGCTCCATCATTATTAAAATCGTCCCAAATAGCAGCAGTAACTAAACCAGCTTCTAAAAGTTGTGGTGCAATATCTTTGGTTACCTCTGTATATTTAAGATTTAAGTCTTTGCCTCCATCATTTCTTAAAATATGACTTTTAGAAGGATATGGATATTTACCTGGTACAATTCTACCACCTATAAACAAGTCTAAATCTCCATCGTTATCATAATCACCAGAAATTACTTTAGAACCACTTGTTGTTATTTTAGGAAGAGTATTACTGGTTTTTATAAATCCATTTTCTGTATTTATATATAGCCTATCTTGGTAATATTGTTCTTTTACATTAACATTATTACCTCCGCTAACTACATATAAATCTAAATCTCCGTCTGCATCTGCATCAAAAAATAGTGCATCTGTATCTTCATATTTAGCATCTTCTTCCCAAACACCATTCACAACATCAAATGTTGCTTGTTTATTTTGAATAAATAGTTTACCAGAACTACCAGCTGCATTACCTACAAAAAAATCTTCTAAATCATCTCCATTTACATCTCCTACAGCTATTCCTGGTCCTATTTTAGAATTTTTATGTGGTAGTAAAGGTTCATAAGTAAAATCATTATAACTATCTTCCTTATGCTCGTAGTTTAGTTCTAATTGTTCTGTAATATTTTTAAATATACTTTTTGTAACAATAGATTCTTCTTTTTTTTCTCTTATAAGAATGGAATCATAAGAAATTTTAATTAACTGATTTGGTTTTATATTATGTAATATTTGTTTTTTTTGATTTGGCCAAAGTACAATTACTTCTTCTACATTTAAACTAGTACCTAATCCAAAGTGTAATATAGGTGCTACACTAGATTGATATCCTTTTGTTAAAGTTAATTCTTGTGTTTGTGTTAAAAGAGGTGTTTTTACTAATATTTTGGCTCCCAAACCATTAGGATTATGTTTCTCTCCTATTAACTTTATTTTTAAATAATTGTTATTGTTATTTTCTGCATTATTTACATAAACAGATGCTTCTATATCTATATTATTAATGATTAAATCTAAATCTCCATCATTATCTAAATCGGAATAAACGAAACCATTAGAAAATCCTTTTTTAGATAAACCCCAGTCTTTAGTACTATTAGTAAAGGTATAGTCGCTATTATTCTTAAATACATAGTTTGATATTGGTGTACTAGGCATTAATGAATAATCTTGCTTTTTATTATTACCAAACAAAGAAGTAGTTCTATATGTTTCATTAACATCATTATTATTTACATCTCTTTTAACTCCATTAGATATAAATACATCTTTCCAACCATCATTATCTAAATCCATAAACATAGCTCCCCAACTCCAATCTGTAGTTGCCATACCTGCAAACCTAGAAATATCACTAAACACAGGCGTACCATTATTAAAACCATTGTTTAATTGAAGAGAATTTTGCATGTATTGATGGTTAAAACCTAAATCTATAGCTTCATAAAAAGTTTCAGGACTCATACTTGCCATATTAGTTTTAGAACGTTTATAATCCTCTGCAGTCATGTCTACTTGCAAAAAGTCTATTAACTCATCATTATTAAAATCTGCAGCATCTATCCCCATGCCAAACATAGAAGTGTGTCTTGTAGATTTTTTAGAAATTTCTGTAAACGTACCATCTCCATTGTTTTGGTACATGTAATCTGGTACATTAAAATCGTTTGAAAGGTATAAATCTGAAAAGCCATCGTTATTAAAATCAGACGATATTAGCCCCAAGGTTAAACCAAATTTTTGTACTCCGGCAGCTGCTGTAACGTCTGTAAAAGTTCCGTTTCCATTATTTTTATATAGATGTCCAGAATCTTCATATTTGTTTTCATCCATTTTATGTTTGTAATATAAGTTTCCCATACTTACCAAAACATTTGGATAATTTGCTACAAATAAATCTAGTAGACCATCTTGGTCATAATCAAAAAAAGTAGATTGTATAGATATACTTTTATCTGCTATACCATATTGTTCTGCTTGTTCTGTAAAAGTGTTATCTCCATTATTTATAAATAATTGATTTGCAGTATTTGTAAACTTACCGGATACACTAAGATATATATCTAAATAGCCATCATTATTAACATCTGCCATAGTGGTTCCTGAATACCATCTATTATCCCCTGCAATACCTGCCGACTCTGTAATGTCTTCAAATTCTAAATTTCCTTTATTTAAATATAATTTATTAGATGTTAAATTTCCTGTAAAATATAAGTCTGGTAAACCATCGTTATTAATATCTCCTGTAGAAACTCCCGCACCTAAATATAAGTAAGGAAAATTAAAATAGTTTAAAGTATCATTTTCTATAATCGTATTAGAAAAATTAATCTTAGAAACAGACTTTTCTAATATTGTAAATTTAGTAGTAAAAGATTGTTCTTCTTTCTTACAAGAATTAAAAACTACTATAATTAATAATAAAAAGTATACTTTTTTCAAATTTATTATTATTAAAAGTTAATCGGCAACCCATACAAATGGAATTGCCGATATAAAACTAACTCAAATTAAAAACTAGTAATATTATGCATTATGTGTTTTGCATAATATTTTAATAACCATCATTTTGCTTCCATTCCGTTCTATCGATATCATTTTGAGGAATGGCGATATATTCACGTCCTGGCTTATAAGCATTAGTTCCTGCGCTTTCAGATTTAAATTCTGGGTTATCTACTATTCTAGACTTTACTTTACCCCATCTTAATAAATCGAAATAACGAGTTCTCTCTAAACTTAATTCTTTTATACGTTCGTCTTCAATATCTTGTATGGTTATAGATGTAAACTCTGGCATATCTACACGAGCACGAACTTCATTTATAGCATCTAAAGCAGGTTGTGTAGAACCATTTAACATAAATTCTGCCTCAGCAAACATTAAAAGAATATCTGCATATCTTAATATCCTTAAATTATTTCCTGCTCCATGCCATCCACCTTGGTCTTGAGAATCTGCATGTTCATTAAATTCCCAGTCTAACCACTTATTCGCATACACATTGGTATCGCCTCCAGGATAAGCTTCTGCATATGTAGCATTATTATATGTTCTAAAAGCTAGAGTTTTACCTTGATAGGTTGTTGTTTCATTATTATCAGCAAACAATGTTGTATATGCTCTAGGGTCAACTTCATTACCAATAGTTCGCTCATCTAAAAACAAATCTAAAGCCCATTGATTAATACGCATACCATTTTGATTTGTATAACCTTTTGGTGCTATATCTGGTTGATATGCAGCTCCTTTACCTCTATTAGGTGCATCTGCTCCCCAAGCTGTTTTTCCATCAGCTACTAGTTGAATTTCGAATAATGATTCTTTATTATTTTCAAATTCTTCTGTAAAATTATGAGCATAATCTTCCATTAATTCATAGCTTCCATCCATTACTTTTGCAAATTCTGCCTTTGCTTCAGAATATCTAGCTTGATATAGGAATGCTTTTCCTAATAACCCTGTAGCAGCCCCTGATGTAGCTCTACCTATTTGATCAGACGACCATGAAGCAGGTAATAAACTTTGTGCTTGCTTAAGGTCTGATACTATTTGCTCCCAAACTTGTTCTGGTGCAGCTTGCTCTACTGTAAATAAATCTACTTCGGATGAAGGTAAAGTAATTATAGGCACATTTCTCCAACTATTTAATAAATTAAAATAATTAAAAGCCCTAATAAAATATGCTTCTCCAAGTATATTGTTTTTAAGATTTGCATCAAAATCAGGATCTTCAATAGTAGGCACATGGAATAATACTTCATTAGCTCTTGCTACGCCTTGAAACATTGCTTGCCAACACCATCTAGTTGCATTACTATCCGATGTACCACTAAAATAACCTACTGCAGTACGTTCTGATGTATTAAAACCATTAACTAAATCATCTCTATAATCAGAAATAAAAATTTCAAATCTAGTGTAATACCATATGTTTGTAAATGGGCTATAAGCTCCTATAATACCTTTTTGTGCATCATCTTCTGTTCTCCAAAACGTTTCTGGAGAAAGTTTATTAGGATTCACTTGATTTAAAACATCATCTGAGCAATTAATGTTTAAAATCCCTACCATACCAACTAAAAGTATGGCTGTAATTGATATTTTTATATTAATTTTTTTCATAATTATATTTTTTTTTGAATTAAAAAGCAACTTGTACACCTAATTGAAATGTTCTTGGTGTTGGATAAGCTCCTTCATCTATACCTGTATTCAAAATTGCTCTACCATTTGAACTTCTCCCATTTCTTCCTACCTCAGGATAATATCCTGTATAGTCTGTAATGGTAAATAAATTAGTAGCAGATAAATACAATCTAACTTTTTCTATTTTAATTTTATCTAAAACAATGCTAGGTATACTATATCCTATTTGAGCGTTTCTTAATCTAAAGAAAGATCCATTTTCTAAATAAAAATTAGACATTCTACGATTAAATCCTGAATCTGATCTGGTATTTCTAGGAATATTTGTATTCGTATTTGTAGGTGTCCATGCATTTAATGCATCTGCAAGATAATTACCATTAAAATCGAAGTACCCCCTGTATTTAGTTCCATTTAACAATACGTTACCAGATACACCATTAAAAAACAAGTTTAAATCAAAGTTTTTATACTCTGCAGATAAATTAATCCCGTATTCAAAATCTGGAATACCTGAACCTAAGGCTGTTTGATCATCGTCATCTATATCTCCGTCGTTATCTAAATCTTTAAATTTTATATCCCCAGCAACTGGGTTTCCTTTTTGATCATTTGCAGCAGCAGCTTCAGCATCTGATTGGTATATACCATCTACAACCCAACCATAGAAAGAACTAACTGGTCGTCCGGGAGTAATTTCTAAACTATTTATTGTGTTAGAAGTAAATGACCCTTGAGTTAGCCTTGTACTACTACCTAAAGATGTAACTTCATTATCTATGATAGAAAAGTTTGCTGTAGCAGAAAAGCTTAATTCTCCTATTTGATCTCTGTAAGTTGCTAGGAATTCAAATCCTTTATTCTCCATTGTAGCAATATTTTGTGGAAAGTTATTTCCAAAACCTGAGAAAAATACAGGAGGAGCACTTAATAGGATATCTTCAGATTCTGCCTTAAAATAATCCATTGTAACATTTAATTTACGATCTAAAGCTTCAAATTCTAATCCTATATTAGTTGTTTTAGTAGTTTCCCAACCAATAAGTGGATTTACTTGCCTTGTAATTGCATAACCTGTTTCTCTCTCTTGATTATCACCTAAGATGTACTCACTAAAAAAATCTATTACAAAATCTGTTTGGTATGCACTTACATTGTTAGAACCAACTTCTCCATAACCAAGTCTTAATTTTATATTAGACAAAGCTTTAAAATTTTTCATAAATGGCTCATTACTAACATTCCACCCAATTGCTGCTGATGGAAAAACCGCATCTCTAAACTCTTCTTTAAAAAGTGATGATTTATCATTTCTAATAGATGCTGTTATTAAATAACGATCATCAAAATTATAATTAAAACGACCTAAGTAAGAGTGTATAGCTGAAGTTACATCTTGTGATGGAACATTATCTATAACGGCAGCAGCTGATGCTACTCTAATATCATTATTAGGAAATTGTCTTGCATTAACACCTAACGATCTAGAATTGTTTATTTGCTCGGTAAATCCTGCTAATAAATCTAAGTTATGTTTACCAAATGCTTTTTTGTAATTAAGCGTATGCTCTACTAATGAAGAAGAAAACCTTGTATTTGTTTCTGATAATCTTGAATCAGAATCATTCCCTCCATTTTGAGTAATAGCAGGTAAATCTGGAGTAAATGTAAAGTTATTATTATCATAATATTCTAACCCTAAATTAATTTTATAGGTTAGCCCTTTTAAAACTTCATAAGATGCCGCTACATTACCTAACAAGGTATTTCTAGTATTGGTTCTATCTTGTAATGCAGCAAAAGCTAGCTCGTTAATTACGGTACCTTGACCGTAAAATGTACCTAAAGTTCCTCCTACGCCTCTTGCATCTATATCTGATGTATTCCAATTACCGTTTTCATCTTTTAATCTAATTGTTGGTAATAAGTTTCTTTCTTTATTAAAATAAGGATTAGGGTTATTTATTGTTCTTGTAAGACCAATTGTATTTTCTAATTTAAATTTTCCTTTATTTAAAGTAACATTTGTTCTTAATGTTTGTCTTTTAAAATCAGAATATTTAACAATACCTTCTTGATCAAACTGCGTAAAAGAGGCACTATAATTAGTACTTTCTCCACCTCCAGTTATTCTTACATTTGTATTTTTAACATCTGCAGTTCTAATTGACTCATCATATAAGTTACTAGTGAAGTTAGGATCAAATTGAGTATCATTTGCTGGGAACCTTGCAGAACCATCATTGTCATTTGCTCTATTAACTATATCAGCATATTGTCTTGCATTTGCCCAATCATAAGTATTTATTACCTTTTGTATACCATAACTAGACTCTAAAGAAACGGCTATTTTTCCGCCTTTTCCTTTTTTTGTTGTAATAATAACAACACCGTTTGCAGCTCTAGATCCATAAATAGCCAATGCAGAAGCATCTTTTAATACAGAAATAGTTTCAATATCTTGTGGCGCAATGGTACTCATACTTCCTGTAATCATACCATCAATAACAAATAAAGGTTCATTATTTGTAAATGATGTTGCCCCCCTAATAAGAAAATTTGAACCAGCACCAGGAGCTCCTCCTTGAGACTGAACACTAACACCAGCTACTCTACCTTGTAAAGCTTGTGAAGCATCGTTATAGGTATACTTTTCTATATCTTTAGAATCAACTGTAGCAACAGCACCGGTTAAATCTGATTTCTTTTGTGAACCATAACCAACTATAACAACTTCATCTAAACTCGCTGCACTTTCCTCTAAAACAATTGTTAAATTATTTTTATTTGCAGCCACTTCTTTAGTTGCATAACCAATATATGAAACGGTTAAAATTGGATTATCGGTTGATAGCCTAATTGTAAAATTTCCATCAAAATCTGAAACAACGCCATTAGAAGTACCTTTTTCTAAAATAGTTGCTCCAGGTAATGGTTCTCCACCTGTGCCTGTTATAGTTCCATTAATAGTAGAGTTTTGGTTCTTTAACTCATTAGTGTTTTGCTTTAATTTGTTTGTTTTATTTTTTGTAATTACTACATCTTTTTTTAAAACAATTTGGTTTTTGATTAATTTATAAGAAACTTCAGTATCATTGAAAATAAGATTCAAAATTTCTTTTATTGGAGTTTTGTGTACTTTTATTGATATTTTTTTTGAAACATCTACATCTCCTGTTATATAAAAGAATTTAAATTCACTTTGAGATTCTATTTTATCTAAAACATTTTCAATTGATTCTTTTTCTATATCAAGGGATATTTTTTTGTTCTGAGAATAAGAGTTTGCATTAACATTAAACAGTACTAGAACAAATAGTAGTAGTGAGAGTTTCATTTCTCTGTTCTTTTTAAGGAAGTTTTCTAAAAATCTAGAAAACCTGTCAGTTTTTTTCATATTTTAGTGTGATTTTGATTAGTTATATTCATTTCGGTTAAAATCGTTCTATGTCGGGAAACGTGGCCGCGTTTCTCGACTTTTTTTATTCATTTTAAGTCATATTTATTTTGTTTTTAAGGGTTTGTTAATAATTATTTCATTATCTATAATTTTATAATTAAATCCTGCACTTTCTTTAAAAGTATCTAGTAAATCAATTATTGTTTCCTCTTTAAAATCTCCTTTAAATCTTATATTATTTAATTCTAAATACTCGTTTTTAATTTTTACATTATACTTTCTTTCTATCTTTTTAATGATATTTAAAAAACTATCATTATTAAAAAGTAATCTTCCTTCTCTCCAACTTAAATATTTATTAATATCAACATTTTTAACGTCTATATTTTCACTGGTAAGCGATGCTTTTTGACCTGGAATTATAGTTTTCTGATATGCTATATCATTCTTTTTATGCTGATTGTATACCACAACACTCCCCTCTGCAAGCACAGTATATGATTTTGTGTTTTCATATGTATTTACATTAAAATGGGTTCCTAAAACCTTAACTCCCATTTCACTAGTATTAACAATAAAAGGATGTTTACGATCTTTTGCTACCTCAAAATAAGCTTCACCATCTAAATAAATTTCTCTTTGCTTACCTTTAATAAAGTTTACAGGAAACTTCATATTTGTCCCAGCATTTAAATGAACAACTGTTCCGTCTGAAAGGGTTAGCATAAAAGTTTTACCATGTGGAATTTCTATTTCATTATAAACTAGCTCTGTTAGCGCTTCATTATTTACATAATTAATAGCTGCTCCATTTTGTGTTCCTACAACTTGTCCGTTTTTATATAAACTTTGGTTATTCTTTGTATTTATTACTACTTTATCATTATCCCCTGTTCTTAAAATAATTGCTTCTTCAGAAATTACCAATGGTGGCTGTTTAACATTGTCTTCTTTAGTAAAGAATAAAACAGATATTGATATCATTACTAGAAAAACTGCGGCATATTTTAAATAATTATGAATAGATAATTTAACTACTCTTTTATTTTTTGATGTTTCAGAGGCTATTTGTAACCATAATTTATTTTTAACATCCTTATCAAAATTTAAATCGTTAAGAGAAATTTTCTTATCCTGAAAAGATTCTAAATAACTATTTAATAGCTCTTTTTCATGTTCAGAACATTCATTATTTACGTATTTTTTATAAAGCTTTTTAGCTTGTCTTTTATTCATAAAATTTTTACTAAGAAGATGTTTATAAATACTAAGTACCAAAAATGACTACATGGTACACGTCTACATTTGTTTTTTTATAAAAAAATATTAAAAAAATTATAAAATATGCTTTTTTTTATGATAATTTATACAACTATCACATTTTTAAAAGGAGTATTATTATTTTAAGAAACAATAATTTTATATTTAAAACGAAGTACAAAAGAATAGTAGAAAAGAGTATAGTATTACTTCTTCTGATTGAAGTGTTAATTTAATTTTTTGAATACCTTTTGAAATTTGATTCTTAACAGCCTGTATAGTAATACCTAATTCGTTAGCAATTTCTTTATTAGATTTATGCTCAAACCTACTTAAAATAAAAATTTGCTGACATCTTTTTGGTAATTGTTTATTAACAATGTCCTTTATTAATTCTTCTAGTTCTAGATATTCCATTTTCTGAGAAACATTCAAAGAAACATCTATTAAGTTAAGTCTAGTTAAATCCTCACTAGAAATTTTTTTATTTCTAATGTGATTAAATATTTGATATTTTACAGATTGAAAAAGGTAAGCTTTTAAATTTTTAATAGTATTGGTTTTTCGTTTAGACCAAAAATCTATAAAAATATTTTGAATAATGTCTTCACAAGCTTCCTTATTATTTAAAATCTTAAAAGCATAAAGAAACATACTTTTTGAGTATTTATCGTATACTTCCCTAAAAGCATCAGAGTTACCATTGATTACTAGTTCCAATATTACATTATCTGAAAGGCTTTTTGACATTCTTTATTTGCTTAAATAAATGTGAATTATGGAATAAATATATACAAAAAATAACAATATTATAATTTATTAATAAATTTTTCCTTCATAAATGAATTTTAATTCATAAAAAAAAGCTTGAAACAACTTAATGTTTCAAGCTTCTTATTTGTAAATTATTTTTGTTGATAATCTATCTCTTTTTAAAACCTATTCCAAACGTCATCAAAAGTACCGTTAATAGTAACATCTCCTGATCTTTGAACTCTACCCAAAACATATACAGCAGAATTATTACCAATAAACTCTAAAGTAGCTCCATCATTTAAAGTTAAATCTCCGTAGATAACTAGGTTACCTTCTATTTTAAGAGTAGCTCCTTGATTTACAGAAACATTTCTTCTTTGACGACCATTTCCTATATAAATGGTACCATTCATTTCAAAAAGTCCATCATTATTTATATTTATTCCGTTTCTTGCTGTCCAAGTACCACAAAGTAATAGTTCTCCTCCTATGTTTAAACTATTAAAAGCTTTACTACCTCTATATGCTCTAGTTTGTCCTGCATTAACATTTAAATTGGCACTCCCCTCATATTCTTGTAATGTAGCACATCTTTGCTCTAAGCTTTCGCTTGGTTTATTTAGTTTTATTATTTGTAACCCAGCTTTTCCTGAAGCAGCAAATACATAGTCTCCTTTTGATGCTACATAATTTATAGAACCATCTAAGGCTATAATACCTACTAAATCTGGATTAATTCCGTTATCTTCAGCAAGACACAAACCGGCACCCCCATTAGCCATTAATAAAACCTCTTCATTTGTAGCAACTGCATTAGTAACAATATCCTGAGTATCAACCCCATCAGGGTTAATTAAAATAGGAACATATTCTATAAAATCACCGCTAGTTGCATTATAAACACCAGCTCCTTTTGCTCCTTCTGCAACTATAATGTGTTCATCATGGAAACTAAGTGTTCTTTTAGTAGCTAATCCAAAATCACTATTGATTGTTATTTCTTTGGTTGTATTAAATTCCTGATCTAATATTACAACCCCTGTTGTAGCTTCTAAAACAGCAATTTTGTCATCCTGAGTTGTAATAGCTCTTAAATCAGGGAAAAGTGCTTCATTTAAAATTGTAATATTAGTCTTATCATAGGCTGTCACAGTTCCATCTTTACCACTAGTAACTAAAATTTTATTATTTGTTGTTGTAACGTCTGTTGCAGTAAAACCTTCTTGAAAACCATAAGTAATATTACTAGTATCTAATCTTCCATTTATTGCTGATATTTTTGCTACTAAAGAATTAGATGTTGCAGTTACCGAAAGTTCAGAATTTACACCACCAACAGCATATACATAACCATCATCATAAATAATAGAGTTAATATCAGCATTGGTATAGTAAAGCCTAGATGTAATTCTAGGATTATATGGGTCGCTAATATTAATTACATCTATTGCTCCTGCATAACCATCTTCTACTGTATTATAAGCTACATAAGCATAATTACCATCTACATCTATATGAGATGCCGTTAAATTTTCTGCTCCTGAAAAACTAGGTGGATTAATTTGTGCCACTAATGTAAGCGGATAATCTCCAGCTTGTTCTTCTGCCTTTGATGTTTTTCCCGTAAGCGTAGCCTCGTCTAAAATATCTAATACACCAGAAGCTTCAAAAGAAACACCATCTGTTAATACTTTTTCATTAGATTCTAATGATAAATCATTAACTGGTTCAGAAAAAACTGTGGTTTCATCACTACAAGAGATTGCAAATAATAAAACTGATGCAAAAAGTAAAGTAACTTTTTTCATAGTAAGTAGGTTTTAAATGTTTGGGTCTTGCTAATAAACGTTAAAAAATGTATTCAGGTATACAAAACACCTCCTTTTTCGATGAAATACTATTTTTAAAGATAAAAAACCTACAAAAAACTAAAGATTAAACTTAATTATATTTTACCCATCTTCTCTAAAGCAAACAATATAATTATGGGTATAGCTAGTAAAATTACCATTAAAGTATCGGTAATTAATAAGCTTGGGTTAAAAAACAAAGTTGTTAAATACCCTCCAATGGCTCCTCCAAAATGTGCGGTGTGTCCAATATTACCTACCCGATTTTTCATCCCATAAATAGAATATAGCAAGTACCCTATACCAATAACATAAGCTGGTAATGGAATTGGAATAAACATAATTCCCAATTGCATTTGTGGTTGTAATAATATTGCAGCATATAAAACTCCTGTTACTGCTCCACTAGCTCCCACAGCACTATAATAGGGTTCATTTTTATGAAAAGATAATGCTAGTAAACTACCCGCAGCCAAACTCATTAAATAAATAATGATAAATTTAATTGGCCCAAACCAATCAATAACTACATCTGCAAAAAAATATAAAGTAAACATATTAAAAAACAAATGCGGAAAATCTACATGTAAAAATGCTGAAGAAAACATACGGTCTTTTTGTCCAGCTAAAATCCCACTAACACTAAATTTATAACGATTAAAAAAACTAGAATCATTAAAACCTTTAATAGAAACTAATACATTAATAGCCATTAAAGCAATTGTAACTTTGCGCATGTTCATAAAAGAATACTTATGTTTAATTCCAAATATAGCTATATTTGTTACACATAGTTTAAAGAATGCATTTACTTATTTTTATTTTAGTTTATCCGTTACTATGGATAATTTCAATATTACCGCACAGAATATTTTATGGTGTTTCTTCATTTTTTTTCTTTCTAACCTATCATATAGTTGGTTATCGTAAAAAAGTAGTTACTGATAATTTAAAATTAGTTTTTCCTGATAAGCATGAAGATGAGATAAAACATATTAGAATTAATTTTTATAAACATATGTGTGATATGTTTATGGAAATGGTAAAAACAATGAGCTTATCTAAAGATGCAGTAAAAAAGAAATACGATGTTAAGAATATTGAAGTTCTTACAACGTTAGAAAAAGAAAAAAGTATTTTAATTATTTGTTCTCATTATGCAAATTGGGAATGGAATGTTAGCATTAATAACTACGTTACCTCTAAGGGATATGCTGTATACCAAAGAATTGGTAATAAGTATTTTGATAAATGGATTAGAAGTGTAAGAGCTCGTTGGAATACTACTTTAATTTCTCAGCAAGAAACTGTAAAAACAGTAGTTAGGGATAAAATGAATAATATTAATGGGATTTTTGGAATAGTAAGTGATCAATCTCCACAAGTTAGTAGAACACAATATTGGGCGCCATTTATGGGAATAAAAGTACCTGTGTTTAATGGTGTAGAAACTATGGCCAGGAAATTAGATTTAGCCGTTGTTTTTTTAAAAGTATCTAAAGTAAGGCGCGGTTACTACCAAGCAGAACTTATTCCTATTACTGAATCTGGTAAAAAAACTGAAAAGAATGAAATTACAGATGCTTTCTTAAGACTTACAGAACAACAGATTAGAGAAAAGCCAGAACATTATTTATGGACACACCGTAGATGGAAACACAGAGGAAAAGAGCCTAAAGAATAGAAAAAGCTTCAATTAATTATAATTGAAGCTTTTATATTTTTAATACTATAAAATTTATAGCCCTGCAATTTCTTTTATTTCTTCTATAATTTTATCTGCTAAACCATCAGCTTTTGCCTGACTTTTAGCTTCTGTGTAAATTCTAATAATTGGTTCTGTATTAGATTTACGTAGGTGTACCCAATTTTCTGCAAAATCTATTTTAACGCCATCAATAGTAGTTACTTCTTCATCTTTATATTTTTCTTCCATCGCAACTAATAACGCATCTACATCTAACTCAGGAGTTAATTGTATTTTCTTTTTACTCATAAAATAGCTAGGGTAACTAGCACGTAATTCTGCAACAGTTCCTCCTTTTTCTGCCATTAACATTAAAAATAAAGCAGTACCAACTAGTGAATCTCTACCATAATGACTTTCTGGGTAAATAATACCACCATTACCTTCTCCTCCTATAACAGCATTATTATTTTTCATTTTAGTAACCACATTTACTTCCCCAACAGCAGAAGCTTCATAAACTCCTCCATGTTTTTCGGTAATATCTCTTAATGCTCTAGATGAAGATAAATTAGAAACGGTATTTCCTTTTGTTTTTCCTAATACATAATCTGCACAAGCTACCAATGTATATTCTTCTCCAAACATTTCACCATCATTACTAATAAAGGCTAAACGATCTACATCTGGATCTACAACAATACCAAAATCTGCTTTTTCCTTTACCACCAAATCACAAATATCTCCTAAATGTTCCTTTAAAGGCTCGGGGTTATGAGGAAAATGTCCTGTAGGCTCACAATATAATTTTACAACTTCAACACCTAATTCTTCTAATAATTTAGGAATAGCTATACCTCCTGTAGAATTAACACCATCTACCACAACTTTAAATTTTGCTGCTTTTATTACTTCGGCATCAACTAAAGAAAGATTTAATACTTCATCAATATGTACATCTATATAAGAATCGTTACGTATTATTACCCCTAAATCATCTACTTCAGAAAAATTAAAATCTTCTTTCTCTGCAATTTCTAAAATTAAAGCACCTTCAGCAGCATTTAAAAATTCTCCTTTTTCATTTAATAATTTTAAAGCATTCCATTGTTTTGGATTATGACTTGCTGTAAGTATAATACCGCCATCTGCTTTTTCTAACGGAACAGCTATTTCTACTGTTGGTGTAGTAGACAAATCTAAATCTATAACATCTATTCCTAACCCTACTAAAGTAGAAACTACTAAATTCTGAATCATTTCTCCAGATAAGCGAGCATCTCTACCGATAACTACCTTTAATTTTTCTTTCTTAGAGTATCCTTTTAGCCATTTACCATATGATGCAGCAAATTTTACTGCATCTATTGGAGTTAAGTTTTCTCCAGGGTTACCTCCTATAGTACCTCTTATTCCTGAAATAGATTTGATTAGTGTCATATATTAAAAAAAGTTTTTGCAAATATACACCTTGCAATGAATTCTTATGTTTTGAATTTGTAAATTCGACTTTAAGAAGCATAAAACTACTATATGAATTTTTTAGCCCATATTTATTTATCTTTTAATGATGATGAAATTACTATAGGAAATTTTATAGCAGATAGTATTCGAGGAAATAAATACAAACACCTTCCAGAAAGAGTACAGAAGGGAATTTTTTTACACAGAGCAATAGATACGTTTACTGATGCACACCCTATAGTGAGAAAAAGCACAAAAAGATTACATGAAAATTATAGTCATTACAGCGGAATTATTGTGGATATCTTCTATGATCATTATTTAGCTAAAAATTGGAATATATATTCTGATGTGACATTAGCTAATTATGTTAATGACTTTTATAATTTGTTAGAAGAAAATTATGCCATATTACCCGATGGTGTTAAAAGAATGATGCCTTATATGATAGCTGATAATTGGATATATAATTATTCTAAAATGGAAGGAATAACAAGAGTTCTAGATGGTATGAACCGAAGAACAAAAAATAAATCTAAAATGAATTTCGCAATTTTAGATTTAGAAAAACATTACGATGCTTTTGAAAAAGAATTTACTTTATTTTTTGATGAGTTAATTGTATTTGCTAAACAAAAGTATATATCCTTATAAAAAAACTGCCTTGTAATTAAACAAGGCAGTTCTATTAAATTAAATGTTGGTAAAATGTTAGTGCCTAATAACTACCTTTTTTACATAAATTCTTCCATTATGAATAATTTTAAGAATATATATTCCACTAGGTATAGATCTAATATCATAAGACATTCCATCATTCATTTTTCTCATTTTATGCGTTAAATTACGACCTGCGAAATTAAATAAGTAAGCTTTAATTTTTTTAGATTTTATCTTACCTAAATAAATATTTAAAATATCACTAGTTGGCATTGGATATATAGAAACTTTAGCCGTTGTATCATCCTCATCTTCTTCTACTGGTGTACGTACTACTTTTACAGCATTAGAGATATCATAACATCCTGCTAAATCGGTTAAAGCATTGTTTCCTTGTGCTAAGCCTTCTAATCCGTCTGCATAACTAATATGCCAGATCAGACATGTTCCTGTTCCTGCTCCATCGAAGTTTACAGCGCCTGGGTATGGTGGTAATCCTAAGATTTTACCTTCCTCATCGGTTACTATCCAGCCTGAGTTTGCTCCGCTATTTCCGCTTAC